>JBEKEZ010000005.1:0-218128 GCA_050013575.1 Terriglobia bacterium
GGGGCGACCAATATCTTTGCGCCGGCGCAAATCATTCATGTCGAATACCTGCCGGCCGACGGGCGATTTCTTTGCGGGGTGGGAAATGTTCACCAACTGCTCTTTGACTGAACTCCGTCGCCCCTTGTCCCCGGCTTCTCCCTTGTGAGATATGTTGTCATCCGGGAATTGCCGTTGCAGCCGGCGGGTGAGCTTGTCCTCAAACTCAGGGCCATCAGTCAGCGGAGTTGTGCCCTTCCTCAGTTGCTCGATGCGATCTTGCAGCGTGGCGATTTGCTTATCTTTCTCTTGGCGCAAAAGAGTTCTTGGTATCGACACCCTCCGCAACTGCCTTGACAGCCGTCCGGGCGTTGCATACAGTAGGGGCTCAACAACGATTTCGACATGGCAACCCTTGCAATCCAACGCAGAGAGGAAGAGCAGAACCAATGATGACAAAATCTCAGGTCGTCGCGCATTTGGCCGAGAAGGTGGGCATCCCGAAGAAGACTGCCGCCGCGGTTCTCGTAGAACTCGTCACGGTGGCCACCAAGGAAGCCAAGAGCAGCGGGCAGTTTGTGGTTCCCGGGCTGGGCAAGGCGGTGAAGGCAAATCGCAAGGCTCGCATGGGTCGCAATCCTCAGACCGGCGAGGCCATCAAGATTCCGGCCAAGACGGTGGTGAAATTCCGTCTGGCGAAGGCGTTCAAAGACGCGGTGGTGCCTCCCAAGAAGAAGTAGCCTCCACCGAGACCGGCTTTCCTCAAAGGACGGTAGTCATTGAAGCCCGGTCTTCCGGCCGCAACACGGGTGTCGATACGGGGAACGCCATTCGCGCAATCGCCCCCGAGGCGACCAGTACTTTGGAGGGTCGCAATCTGCCGCGCGGAGGAGTATGAAGGAATCGTGCTTGCGGGAGGAGGCATGGCTCCATCTGGCATGAATGCGACCCTTTCAATGTGCTCGTGCACGAAAGCAAGCGCCAACCATGAGGTTTCAATTATAAGGGCCAAGCAAAACCCTACCGTTTGTTAAGATCCCGCTCGTGGCGAATGCGCATCCACTCCAGGTCGACCCTGGGATCGGCTTTCTCCGCGCTTTGGAGGGCCTCAGCCTTGTCAGCGGCAGCCCCTTGCCAGACAATCCATTCGTGGGCTCCCGGCCGGTCTTGGGCGGCCGGATCGGAAACGGCTTTGATATCGCCGCTGATCAGCACAATTACCTTCCAGTCGACCGTGTGGGTGGCAATGTTCCTTGCGATGCATTTTGGCAGAGCCGGAAATTCGTGTTTGAACGAAACCCTTTGATTAATTCATCAGCTGATCCGTACTTCCAAGACCACAGGGTCATCTCGCCCGCCCATGGTCGTGGTGACACAGCCCCTGGCCTCACGTCAGCGTCTCAGCTTTGAGTGTCCTGTCGTTCCTTGCAGTCCCTGCACCACCTGGTCCAAGGCACCGCTTCCAGGCGCGCCTTGCTAATCGGCTGTCCGCATTCTTCGCAGATGCCAAATTTCTCGTGCTGAATCCGCGTCAGGGCATCCTCAATGGCGCGCAAGAGCTTGCCGTCCGTCTGCTGCAACCGGATTTGCGTGGCGGCGTCGATTTCACTGGTGGCCATGTCCACCGGGTCCCCGTGAAGCTCACCTGCGGCGGTAATCGGACCGGCCAGACTCCTGCCGGCGGAAAGTTCCTGCCGCCTCGAAAGGAGCAGGTTCTTATAGCGAAGCAGGTCGCTCTTGTTCATGGCAGCCGCCCTGTACCCCAAGATTGCTGAGAATGCATAGCGCCAGTCCTCAAATTATACAGCCAGAGATGTGCTGTGGCAGCGAGGTCTAGCGATTGTGGTACGCGGAGTGCCAAGATAGAATCCCGGTGAGTACGGTGTCTCGTTTTGAAAGGAGAACTGCCATGCAAAACAGACTGGTACGTATTCTGACCCCGCTTTCGATCGTGCTCGCCGCTGGGATGCATCTGACGAGCTGTGGGCCAAAGGCCGTGGTCGTTGACACGGCCCAGCTCAAAATGTTTCAGCCCTTGCCCGATGCGGTGGAGTCGCAGAAGAACCCCATTACCGAGGCGAAAGTGAATCTGGGCCGCATGCTGTACTACGAACCCAGGCTGTCCAAGAACCATGACGTATCCTGCAACTCCTGCCACGATTTGGCCAAGTACGGAGTAGACGGGCAGCCGGTTTCCGACGGCCACAAGGGCCAGAAGGGCACGCGCAACGCCCCCACGGTGTACAACGCCGCGGGCCACTTCGTGCAGTTCTGGGATGGCCGCGCCCCCGATGTGGAGGAGCAGGCCAAGGGGCCGGTCCTGAATCCGGTGGAGATGGCGATGTCCTCTGACAAGGCTGTGGTGGCGGTGCTGAAATCCATGCCCGAGTATGTCGACGCCTTCAAGAAGGCCTTCCCCGCCGATAAGGATCCCGTCACGTTCGAGAACACGGCCCGGGCCATTGGAGTCTTCGAGCGCAAGCTGATGACGCCTTCCCGCTGGGACAAGTTCCTCAACGGAGATCAGGCAGCCCTCAGCAGCGCGGAGAAAGCCGGCTTTAACAACTTCATGGAAGCGGGCTGCCAGGCCTGCCATGCGGGGGCCTATTTCGGCGGCGAGGTATATCAGAAACTCGGGGCCGTGAAGCCGTACCCAGACGCTTCCGACGCCGGACGCCAAGCGGTGACGAAGCAGGAGAGTGACCGGTTGGTCTTCAAAGTACCGTCGCTGCGGAACATCGACAAGACCGCGCCCTACTTCCACACCGGAAAAGTGGCTACTCTCGAGGAAGCGGTCAAGGAGATGGGGGAGTACCAACTGGGCAAGCAACTGACGGACGGCGAGATCGCCTCCATTGTGACCTTTCTGAAAACGCTCACGGGCGAGATTCCGGCCGAGTACATCAAGCCACCCGCACTCCCCAAGAGCACGGCGAAGACACCCAAGCCGAGCAATACCTGACAGCAGAGCGCGAGCAGATCGCGAAAGATGAGAGGCCGCTGCGTGTGACGGCCTGTAAAGGCGACGCCCGTGATAGTTTGCGACTTCTCAAAGGGACAATCCGCCGGCGGCTCCGAGGGCCACTTGCGATACTGTTGTCGGAAACAGCTCCCCAAGCCAGTCCCATAGCAAGACCGAGCACCGCACCTGTGCTTCGCTTCACGTGAAACCCCCTTGTTAACGAAGTGCGACACACCTCAGCTCGAGGGAAGTCTACTTCAAGGGCGAGGACTGTGAAAAAGCCGACGTCCGCCTGCGCTCCGACCCCTGCTTCCAGGACCTCTTGCCCCGTATGAACTTCCCGCCGTAAGATCGCCTGCGCCCTTTGGCTCCCCCATCTCTTACGTCTGCCTCCGATGCGATTCTGTCTTGACGTGCCGCAGGTCCGAGGTGCGGGACTTGCGCTGCATGCTCATTGTTCGCAAAGGAGTTCGCGTTAGTTTGAAAAGTATAAAGACCTTGACTTTACTTATCTCAATTGGGACAGCGGCAGGGGAGGGCAGCTGAAGAGACCCGTCTGCGCGTCGATGAGCGGAGTCGGGAGTAGCGCATCTGCTTCAGATTGCCCGACGGCCGACCTGAACCTCAACCGCGAGTTTTGAGATCTTCACACTGTTGCCGGGAATCTCCGCTCCAGAATCCGAGAATCACTTATTCGGCTCCGAGAGCTCAGCCTAGGGTTCAAAGCGGGCAATTCGAATGGCAAAACATTTGTCTTTCGGATACTATCGCCCGCATGCCACGATCCGTGGCGCTGCGAAGATGACTCGTGGCGGGCATTCAGCGGCGTAAAGCGAATACCCATCTCTGACCTAGAGAGCGAAGAACAAATGAGTGAGAAAAAGGGTGACGGAACGAACCCTCGATCAAAGAAGCTGATCTCCGCAAGCATGCTGCTGTTAATCGGCATCAGCACGGCCTCAGCGCAGAGCAAACGTGACCCGCTCAAGAGTGGATTTGAGAATCCGCCCGAGGGTGCGCGACCGCGGGTGTGGTGGCACTGGATGAACGGCAACATCACCAAGGAAGGCATCAAGCTGGACTTGGAGTGGATGCACCGCGTGGGCCTGGGCGGGTTCCAGAATTTCGACGCGGCCCTGTCGACGCCGCAGGTGGTGGAAAAGCGCTTGGCTTACATGACCCCCGAATGGAAGGATGCCTTCAAGTACGCGACGATCCTCGCCGATCAACTGGGACTGGAAGAGGCGATTGCTGGTTCGCCGGGCTGGAGTGAGTCCGGTGGGCCATGGATCCCGGCGGCGCAGGGAATGAAGAAGTATGTGTGGAGTGAAACGTTCGTCGAAGGCGGCAAGCCGTTCGAGGGCACACTGCCCCACCCGCCATCGAACACCGGGGCCTTTCAAGACCTGAGTATCCATGATCTTCTCGCCGCGCCCAAGGGCGCTCCGCCGATTCCCCAGTTCTACGCTGATACCGTGGTCATCGCCTATCGCCGGCCGGCAAGTGACGTGCCGCTGGAATCACTGCAGCCCAAGATGACAGCCGGCGGCGGCGCCCCAGACGCAGTGATGCTCAGCAGCGGGAATCTGCAAAAAACCACGAAGCTTCCTATTCCCTCCAGGACCGGTGAAAGCGCCTGGATCCAATACGAATTCGCTGCGCCTCAGACAATCCGCTCCGTCACCATCGCGATGAAAGAGGTGGAGGGAATTGCCGCGATGGTGGCGGGGATCACCAGCCCGGAGAAATCCCTTGAGGCGAGCGACGATGGGCAAAACTTCCGGAGCATTGTGAAGCTTCCGGATGGTGGCGCTCCCGAGCACACTGTTTCCTTCCCTGCCGTGAAAGCAAAATACTTCCGTGTCGCGTTCAAGCGGAAACCCGCTCCCCCTTTGCCTGCGTGGGCGACCGGCTTGGACCTTACTTCTCTCGGAATCAAGGTGGGCGCACCTCCAACCGACTATGAAATTGCCCAACTCGTGCTCCATCCGGGAGAGCGTGTCAACCGGTTTGAAGAGAAGGCCGCCTTCGTTCCCATGCCTGACCTCTACGAGTTCGCGACACCTGCCGACCCTACAGCCGAAGTCGTTGCGAAATCCGATGTGGTCGATCTGACTTCGAAGCTGCGCGCGGACGGTACACTTGACTGGAACCCTCCCGCCGGAAATTGGGTCATTCTCCGGTTCGGCTATTCCCTCTTGGGAATCACCAACCACCCGGCGACCCCCGAGGCGACTGGCCTGGAAGTCGACAAGCTGAGCCGGACCTATGTGAAGAACTACATGAACACCTACCTGGACAGCTACAAGGAGACGGTAGGCGCGGACTACATGGGCAAGCGTGGCATCCGGTACGTGATCAACGATAGTTGGGAGGCGGGCTCGCAGAATTGGACCGACGACATGATCGCGCAGTTCAAGAAGCGGCGTGGTTATGATCCGCTACCTTGGATGCCGGTTCTCACCGGCCAGGTGGTAGAGAGCGCCGAAGCCAGCGACCGGTTTCTGTGGGATTTTCGCAAGACGATTGCCGATTTGATTGCGGATGAGCATTACGGCCAACTGGAGGCAACGCTGCATGAGCGGGGCATGGGTCATTACGGCGAGTCACACGAGGAAGGGCGCGCCTTTGTAGCTGATGGCATGGAAGTAAAGAAGTTCAACGAAGTGCCCATGAGCGCCATGTGGACCCAGACGCCCGGGGTGAATAAAGAGCAATACGGCTACAACGCGGACGATCGGGAATCGGCATCGGTGGCGCATATTTATGGCCAGAACCTGGCTGCGGCCGAGTCAATGACGGCGGCGGCCGCGCCCTGGGCGTGGTCGCCGGCGACGCTGAAGCCGACGGCCGACCAAGAGTTGCTGAACGGCATCAACCGCTTTGTAATTCACGAGTCGGCACATCAGCCAGTGGTGGGCAAGGCGCCGGGAATGACGCTGGGGCCTTTCGGGCAGTGGTTCAACCGCAACGAAACCTGGGCGGAAGAGGCTGGTCCATGGGTCGACTACATCGCGCGCAGCAGCTACCTGCTCCAGCAGGGACACTTCGGCGCAGACTTGGTTTATTTCTACGGCGAAGATTCAAACCTGACCGCGATCTTTGCGGATAAGTCACCGGATGTGCCGGCGGGCTATGGTTTTGACTACATCAACGCCGACGCCCTGATCCACGAGCTGAACGTCGCCGACGGCCGCCTCACGACCAAGAGCGGCATGAGCTACCGTGTGCTGGGGCTTGATCCGTACAGCCAACACATGTCGTTGCCCGTCCTGCGTGCCATTCACAAACTGGTGGAGGATGGCGCCGTCGTTGCCGGTCCGAAGCCGACCGACGATCCCAGCCTCGCCGACAACGAGGCGGAATTCCGCAAGCTGAACGACGAGCTGTTTGGCGACGGCACGGGCGTGCACAAGGTTGGCAAAGGCACGGTGTACGCAGGCCAGAGTCTGACGGATGTCTTCAACGCGTTGCAGGTGGCGCCGGACTTCGACTACACCAAGCCGGAGAGCGATACGCGCATTCTCTTCGTGCATCGCAGGCTTGCAGATGGCGATCTGTACTTCGTGGATAACCGCAATGACCGCGACGAAACGGTGGACGCCACTTTCCGTGTGACCGGTAGGGCACCGGAACTCTGGCATGCCGAGACGGGCAATTCGGAGCCCGCTTCTTACCACACTGCGGATGGCCGCACGACGGTACCGTTGCACCTGGAACCGTGGGGCACGGTGTTTGTGGTGTTCCGCAAGGCGACGAAAACGACGGCGCGCACTTTGCCCAAGGTGGTGGAGACGCAACTGACGACGGTGGATGGCGCGTGGAATTTGGCCTTCCAGCCGGACCGCGGAGCGCCGCCGTCGATCACTCTGAACAAGCTGTCGTCATGGAGCGATAACCCGGACGCGGGCGTGAAGTACTTCTCCGGAACCGGCACCTATACAAAGACCATCCAGGCATCGGCGGACTGGTTCAAAAAGGGTGCGCATCTGCGGATCGACCTAGGCGATGTGAAAAACCTCGCCGAGGTGACTGTGAACGGGAAGTCGCTAGGCATCGTCTGGCATGCGCCTTACAGGGTGGACGCGACGAGCGCACTGAAGCCAGGTGCGAACGAAGTGACCATCAAGGTGATCAATGCGTGGGTAAACCGGCTGATCGGCGATCAACAACCTGACGCGACGACGAAGTACACGTTCGCCGATGTGAAGCCGTACAGGGCGAACTCGCCGTTGCTACCTTCGGGGCTCCTCGGACCGGTGCGTCTTTACTCCATTGCCACACAGTAAGGAGAGATTAGAAGCGCCCAAGCCGAAGACACTCTGTCGATACCAAAAAACTGGCCTGTGCCGAGAGGAAGTTCCGCCTGCGGGACCTAAGGCTTCCGATTCGGCAACCCGCATGTCGAACGCTTGTCATCGGGGGGTGTCTGCCTCATTCGCGCAATCGCCCCCGAGGCGACCAGTACTTAGGAGGGTCGTAATCTGCCGCGCGGAGGAGTATGAAGGAATCGTGCTTGCGGGAGGAGGCATGGCTCCACCTGGCATGAATGCGACCCTTTCAATGTACTCGTGCACGAAAGCAAGCGCCAACCATGAGGTTTCAATTATAAGGACCAAGCAAAACCCTGCCGTTTGTTAAGATCCCGCTCGTGGCGAATGCGCATCCACTCCAGGTCGACCCTGGGATCGGCTTTCTCCGAGCTTTGGAGGGCCTCAGCCTTGTCGGCGGCTGCCCCTTGCCAGACAATCCATTCGTGGGCTCCCGACCGGCCTTGGGCGGCCGGATCGGAAACGGCTTCGATATCGCCGCTGACCAGCGCAATTACCTTCCAGTCGGCCGTGTGGTTGTCGATGTCCCTTACGGTGTACTTTACCAGACTCGGGAACGAGATGCTTCCATTCAGAAAAGGAAATAGATTGGAATGGTCGTTGAGCCGAAGCCCGGAACATATGCGTTAGTCCTTTCCTGCGCGAGCAATGCCCGTATTCAGATCGGGCGCCTGGGAACGGTGCAGCTTCAGCGCGGTTATTACGTTTACCTAGGGAGCGCATTGGGGCCTGGTAGCCTGCGTGCCCGGATCGCCCACCATCAAAAGCTTTCGTCACGACCCCACTGGCACATCGACTATTTGCGAGCCCACACGCGGCTGCAATCCGTGTGGCTCAATTATGATGGGAGACGACACGAGCACCAATGGGCACAAGCAATGCAGAAGGTAAGGGGCGTAACTATTCCTTTCCCGGGGTTTGGTGTGTCGGATTGCAATTGCCCGTCGCACCTTTACTTCTTCAAGCGTTGTCCTGCCCAGATCGGCTTCGGGACGGAGTGCCTATTCGAAGCGGCTGCCAGCGAGTCGCTCACGGACAATTCAGTATCGCTCCCAATACAGAACGTCTGACAGGAGTTGCCTGCTATGCGACCTATCTCTAGCCGGCAGGCGGACCATCTGTCCCACCAGCGTGCGCAAAAGCGTCTCAAGAATAAGCAGCGAATACATGAAAGGGACCAATGACCGGTAGCGGAATACCACGGTCAACTGGATGAGAGCGCAAATCAACTGTGCGCTCCGCCAAAGGGCAAGGGCGAAGACAATGCCACCGGCACCCGCCACCGATAGATCCATCCCGGCGATGCTGCCTGCGCCCCCGTCGGGCGCCAGAAGGTGGATACAGCTTCGAACGGTACTGATGACGGCAAGTGCAGCGAAGACGTAGACGGGAAGTTCCATCCCGTGGATGTTGTTATCAGCGGTGGCGGGCAGCAAGACGGAGAATAGAGTTTTCATGGGAAGCTCGGCTTGTCTCGGTTCTGCTCAATCGCCGCGTAATGGCGGTCTCCTACAACGAAGGTTTCAGTCCTGAGGCGCTGTTTCCTGTTGCGGCGGACCGGAAGCCGCTTGCCCTCCACCTCCACCTCATCGGCGGTCATCAACTGCCTGGCGATGGAGCTCAATGAATCGTTAGCGGCTTTTCCTCGGGAGGCGGAAGTTCTGCCCTGGCGGGGGAAAGGACCGAGTTGGAGCAGGGGAAGCAGGACGCCGTCAGGCTCCTGGACCGGTCGAAGGCTTTGGCCCGCACCTCCGCCCCCAGCATGAACAGCGGCGACTCAGTCCTGGAGGGGTAGTGATGTCATTTGGAAAATGAAGGGTGGCCCTCAAACGCCGATTCCCTACGCCGCAAGACTTTTGTTAGAATCCGCCCCGCAGCAGAGTTTCACTGGAGCTCATGAAAACCTGCCCCATTTGCCAGCAAGCCTACTCCGACGACGTTGAGTTCTGTGCCCGCGACGGTGCTCGACTTTCCGGCGAGGCCCGCGAGGAACGCGAATGCCCATATTGTGCCGAGCGGATTCTCAAGAAGGCCCGCGTCTGCAAGCACTGCGGCCGCGATGTGGAGCCGCTGACCAGGGCCGACACTGCCGTTCAAACACCGTCCCCTGCGCCACCGCAAAGGACTGCGGAAGCTCCGTGTCCGCAGCCACAAGGGAGCGAGCCCGTAGCGGCAGCAAGCCAGCCGCCTACGGCGACCGAGCCTCCGCAGTTCGAGATTTTTTCGAAGCCGCCCAGCAAGATGAAGTTCGCCTTCATTCCGGTGGTTTCGCTCATTTTCACCGTCGTGGGGGTCTGGTATTTTTTGCAGCATGGGGCGAAAAAAGGCGAAGTGAGAGTCAACCCCACGGACCGCCTGAATTACGTCTGGATTCCCTCGGGAAGTTTTCAGATGGGCTGCTCGCCCGGCGACAATGATTGCTATGACTTTGAAAAGCCGTCGCACCAAGTGAGCATCACTAGAGGTTTCTGGCTGGGGCAAATAGCAGTTCCGATTGCGGCCTACAAGGTCTTTGCAGGGGCCACGGGAAGGCAGATGCCACCTGAGCCGAACCTTAACGGGCGGCCGCTCAACCCCGGGTGGGGCGACGAGGCCATGCCCATCGTCGATGTGACATGGGATGATGCCCAAGCCTATTGCAAATGGGCGGGCGGGAGGCTGCCGACGGAAGCCGAGTGGGAGTATGCGGCGCGAGCCGGGAGCACGGCAGCGCGTTATGGCGACCCGGATGAGATTGCCTGGTACGCGGGCAACAGTGGGCGTCAACGCTTGGACAACGAAACGATTTCGAAAGAAGAAGACCAAGCTGATTTCGTGAAGGTCTTGAACGAGAACGGCAACGGCATGCAGGAAGTCGGGCTGAAGCGTGCCAACGGGCTCGGGTTGTTCGACATGTTGGGAAACGTTTGGGAGTGGGTGAATGACTGGTGGGACCAGGATTATTACCAGACCGGCCCGTCTCAAGACCCCATGGGGCCGAGGAGCGGGACGCATCGCATTATCCGTGGCGGGTCCTGGCTCGGCGGTCCCAGGGACATACGCGTATCCCTCCGAAACAGGCGCAGCCCAGGCGACAGGGACTTCGACCTCGGGTTCCGTTGTGGCGGGGAAGTAGCCGGCCTTTGACCCTTTTCCTTTTCCCTTAACTCAATAGTGGGCTCGGGGGCGAAGGCAGGGAGCAAGCAAGCCTGCGAGACCCGAGACCGTATGTGAGGGGGAGCAACCGCCTAAGCTTGCTCGCAGCGGGACTGCGAGCTCACGAATCCCAGGAGGGCCTGGCGGTCGTCCGCACTGATGGATGTGAACTCCACCCCGACTCCCTTTCCGCCTTCGGACCACCTCACGATTCCCTGCGCGGTTATCGCGGGCAAATTGGGCGGCCGGCCAAATACCAAGTGAAGTTGGGTACCGACGGGGAACACCTTCTTCGGGCGGAGGCAGAGCCCCGTGCCGCTCACGTTCTCAGTCTCCTCGACGTAGTTGGCCGCCCCTTCCGACAGGGCGACAGTCAGAGATGCGACGAGCCGCGGAGCAGGTTTCCGTCCTTCTATTGTGGGCATGGTCTCTGTGCGTCATCCATAGGCGGAACTTTGCCTCGACGGAATATCATACGCCAAGCATCACGAATCCACGCACCCGAGCTTTGCAGGCCCCTTGGATTTGCCTGAGCCCTCAGGGTGCCGCCGCTTCAGTTCAACCGGCACCGGGCCGCAGCAGGGCGTAGTCGCTTGCGCAAGCGTAAATAGCTGCTTCCACAACTGTGCCAACGAACGACGGTATGTTAAGGGGGCACAGTGAGTCAATCAAAGGGGATAATCGCGACGCTGTGTTATCGGCTGTGTCTCGTGGTCATGCTACTTCAGGCAATCTGTGAGCCCCGTCACTGCAATGACGCTATGAAACTTCGATACTGAGTGTGCCTAGCAGCAGTGAGAACGCAGCGCTTGCGTTGCGCGTGAAGCCTCCTGCCGTAATGACCAGAGAATGTCCCTTTTGCCTCTCACCGATTGTTCCCCAAACGACCCGATGTCCGCACTGCACTTCTGCATTGAGCGCAGCGTGAGGTGTAACTCAGGCACTTTGTGCGATCACACTCAGATTGACGCGAGTTCTGACCATGGCCAGGCCGAACCAATTTCCAACATGGCGTGGACGAACATCAGCAGTGTACGAGATGCCCTAGGTGTTATCAGGAAAGGGTGGGGAATTTGATGAGCATTGATTTGGCTGTTGGGCGCCGGCCGAACGAATCAGGTCCTAGTCTTTTGCCGTCGGTTTCTTTACCGCGAATGCCCAAAATCTCTGTAGGGCCGTCCGCCTGGGCGCGCCTTGGACTGATTCTGGGCGCAATCGCGGCGGTGGTTTTGATGGGCATGAGCTGTGGAGGTCCGAAGCCGCAGTCCGCCGCTTCCGCTCCGCCCACACCGGTGGGGGTAGTGAGGGCAATCCAAATGGACGTGCCCGTCCACGCCGAATGGGTGGCAACCCTAGAGGGTTACGTAAACGCCCAGATTCAGCCCCAGGTGAGCGGATATCTTATCCGCCAGAGTTACCAAGAGGGCTCTTACGTCCACAAGGGTGATGTGCTGTTTGAAATCGACCCGCGGCCGTTTCAGGCGGCGCTCGACCAGGCCAAGGGGCAACTGGCCCAGGCGCGGGCGCAGCTTTACCTGGCGGACGTGAATGTGAAGCGCGACACGCCCCTGGTGAAGGAAAGAGCGATCGCCCAGAGCCAGCTTGACGCCGAAACCGCCGCGCAAATGCTCGCCCGTGCCTCTATTCAAGCGGCGGAGGCCGCGGTCGAGCAGGCGCAACTCAACCTCGGATTCACCAGCGTCCGCTCCCTTGTGGACGGGATCGCGGGAATCGCCGCCACCCAGATGGGCAACCTGGTTTCGCCCTCAACCGTTCTAACCACGGTTTCCCAGCTCGACCCCATCAAAGTCTATTTCCCCATCAGCGAGCAGGAGTACCTCCAATTCACTTCCAAGCTGCTGAAGAAAACCTCGACCAGCGATTTACTGCGGGCCTCAGATTCCAGGGTGCTTGATCTGATTCTCTCGGATGGTTCGACTTATCCGCACAAGGGACAGGTCGTCTTTACCGACCGGCAGGTGGATCCACAGACCGGAACGATCCGGGTAGTCGGAGCTTTTCCCAATCCTGGGAATATCCTCCGCCCCGGGCAGTTCGGGCGCGTCCGGGCACTGCTCGGCGTGCGCCAGGGAGCGGTTCTGGTTCCGCAACGCTGCGTGACGGAACTACAGGGAACTTACGAAGTGGCCGTCGTCACCGCGCAGAACAGCATCTCGATCCGCAAGGTGAAGGTGGGCGAACGCGTGGCCCTGTTGTGGGTCATCAACGAGGGGCTCGCGCCGGGCGAAACCGTGGTGGCGGAGGGCACCTCGAAAGTGCGCGAGGGCATGACGGTGGCGCCGACCCTGGAGACGTCCGCGCCGGAGGGTAGCCGCTAATGTCCAAGTTCTTTATCAACCGTCCCATCGTGGCGATGGTGATTTCGATTCTGATGGTCATCGTGGGAGCGGTGGCCATGGCGACCCTTCCGATTTCCCAGTTCCCGGAGATTATTCCACCCGAAATCCAGGTGCGGGCGTCGTATCCCGGGGCCGACGCGCGCACCATGATGGAGTCCGTCGCTACCCCCATCGAGAGCCTGATGAATGGCGTGGATTACATGAATTACATGTATTCCACCAACGACAACTGGGGCAACACCACTTTGACGGTGAATTTCGATGTCACCACCAGCCCCAATGTCGATCAGATTTTGACGCAACTGCGCGAGTCGCAGGCTGCCCCGCAGTTGCCGGCCATGGTGAATACCACCGGCGTCATCGTGCAGAAGTCCCGGTCGGCCGCGATGATGGTCATCTCATTCTATTCGCCCCACGAGACGTACGACCGAAACTTTCTGACGAATTACGCCTACATCAATTACGTGGATGAGCTTTCGCGCGTGCCGGGGGTGGGGCGCGTGCAGGTGTTTGGCGGCCCTTACGCGATGCGCATTTGGGTGAAACCGGATCAACTGGCCAAGCTGGGGGTCACGGTGCCGCAGATTGTGGCGGCGGTGGAGGCGCAGAACACCGTCAACCCGGTGGGGCAAATCGGCGGCGAACCGGTGCCCAAGGGGCAGGAATTCACTTACACGGTGCGGGCCCTGGGACGCCTGGTGACACCCGAGGATTTCGGCGAAATCGTGGTGCGCGCCAATCCGGACGGCTCGACCTTGCGGCTGAAGGATGTGGCACGCCTGGAATTGGGCGCCCAAACCTACAGCTTCGATGCGCGATTTCATGGCGTGCCCGCCGCTGCCCTCGGCATCTACCAATTGCCCGGCTCGAATGCGCTCGAGGCGGCGGCGGGCGTGCGTGCCAAGCTGGAGGAACTGGCCCCGCGGTTGCCCAAAGACGTCGAGTACGAAATCGGCGTGGACACCACCAAAGCGGTCACCGCCGGGATTCATGAAATCCTGTTTACTTTTCTTGAGGCCCTGTTGCTGGTCATCCTCGTCGTTTACATTTTCCTCCAGGGCTGGCGTCCTACGCTGATCCCTTTATTGGCGGTGCCGGTTTCTCTGATCGGGACGTTCGTCGTGTTCCCGATGCTGGGATTCTCGATTAATACACTCTCGTTATTCGGGCTGGTGCTGGCCATTGGCTTGGTGGTGGACGACGCTATTGTGGTGGTGGAAGCGGTTGAGCACCATATTGAAGAGGGGATGACGCCGCGTGATGCCACTCTGCTGGCCATGCAACAGGTCTCAGGGCCGGTGATCGCTATTGCCTTGGTCCTCGCTTCGGTCTTTGTCCCGACGGCGTTTATTCCGGGAATCACCGGCAGACTGTACCAGCAGTTTGCGGTCACCATCGCGATTTCGGTGATTTTCTCCGCCTTCAACGCGCTCACGCTCAGCCCCGCGCTCTGCGCGCTGATTCTGAAGCCTCGACACCACATCCGCGGACCGCTCGGCTGGTTTTTCAACGGGTTTAACCGCGTGTTCAGGCGCTCCCGCGAGGGGTACGTCAATTTCTCCCGCGTGCTCATCCACAAGTCCGTTTTCAGCCTGCTTTTTCTGGCGCTGATCGCCGTGCTCGGCGTGGGCATGGGAAGGAAGCTGCCCACTTCGTTCCTTCCGGAAGAAGATCAGGGCTACCTGATGATTACCATGACCCTGCCCCGTAGCGCGTCATTGCAGCGCACCTCAGCGGCAGTGCGCAAGGTGGAAGAGATCGTTAACAAGGTCCCTGGAGTACAAAGCATTACTTCCATCATGGGTTTCAGCATCCTGAGCGGAACCCAGAGTAGCTATGACGCAATCTTTTTCGTGCGCTTCAAAGACTGGGACGAGCGCCGGTCGCCGGAACAGGAGGCCCAGGCTATTCAACTGCGCCTCAATCGGGATCTTGCCCAGGTGAGCGAAGGCATATGCTTTGCCTTTTCGCCGCCCGCCATCCCGGGCGTCGGGGCAGCGGGGGGCGTGAACTTTGTGCTGGAGGACCGATCGGGGGCGGGTGGGGATTTCTTCGCCGACAACCTGGACCGGTTTGTGGCGGCGGCGCAGCGGCGGCCGGAACTGGCGCGCGTCATCGCCACTTACACCGCCCACGCCCCGCAAGTCTACGTGGATGTGGACCGGGAAAAAGTGCTGCGCCAACAAGTGAACATCGCCGAAGCCTACCAAACGCTCGAGACCTTCATGGGTGGCTACCTGGTGAACTACTTTAATCGCTTCGGCCGCCAATGGCAGGTCTATTTGGAAGCGGAAGGCGACTACCGCGTCGACGCCAGTAACATCGGCCAGTTTTATGTGACCAACCCCCGCGGCGATCGCGTGCCGCTCAGCACCCTGGCCAACCTGCGGCCCATCACCGGCCCCGAGTTCTTGATGCGCTACAACGAATACAACGCGGCGCAGATCAACGCCACCGCCGCTCCGGGGATCAGCTCGGGACAGGCCATGAAAGTCATGGAAGAAGTGTTCGCTCAAACCATGCCGCGCGAGATGGGCTTTGACTACATGGGCATGTCGTTTCAGGAACAGTTGGCCGCCAAGGGGGTTCCGGCAATTGCGGTTTTCGGGCTTTCGCTTCTGTTTGTCTTCCTGATCCTTGCCGCCTTGTACGAAAGCTGGTCCCTGCCTTTCAGCGTCTTGCTGGGCACGCCCATTGCCGTAGCCGGAGCATTTCTGGCGCTCATGCTGCGGCACTTTGAGAACGACGTTTACACGCAAATCGGCTTGGTGATGCTCATAGGCCTGACGGCCAAGAATGCCATCCTCATTGTGGAGTTTGCCAAACTCGAACACGCAAAGGGGAAGAGCACGGTGGAGGCCGCCTTGGACGGGGCTCGGCTCCGCCTGCGTCCCATCCTGATGACGTCTTTCGCCTTCATCCTGGGTTGCGTCCCGCTCTGGACGGCGCAAGGGTCCGGGGCGGTTGGGCGCCGTATTCTGGGAACCGTGGTGATCGGTGGCATGTCGGCCGCTTCTTCGATAGCCATTTTCCTTATTCCGGTTACTTTTGCGGTCGTTGAGGGCCTCTCTTCCCGGCTGCGCCGCCACCCCGAACCGCAACCTGAAGCCGGTGACTCAAAGGGGGGACAGCTCGCATGATGCGCTTGGCAAGGGGCTTCTCCATTTCGCTATTGCTGGTCCTGTTGGGTGCCTGCACGGTAGGACCCAATTACCAGCGTCCCAAAACTGAAATTCCGGGGGGATATCGGGGAGTGCCGGCCACCGTTCCGGGGGCTGCTTCCTCCGAATCGCTGGGGGATGCCCAGTGGTGGACAGTTTTCCAGGATGAGCAGCTTCAGTCGCTCATCCGGACGGCGCTTAAACAGAACTACGACGTGCGCATCGCCGCCGAGCGCGTGCTGGCGGCGCAAGCACAGCTCCGAATCACGCGTTCCGATCAGTACCCGTCGGCTGGGGTTGGGGTGGGCGGCACGACCGAACGCGAGCCCACCAGCCCGTTTTCCCCCAGCTATCGCTGGGATTATATGCAGGTGGGGGGAAGCGTGTCGTGGGACATCGACTTCTGGGGGAAGTACCGAAGGGCCACCGAGGCTGCTCGCGCCAATCTGGCCCAGACCGAGTGGGGAAAGCGCGCCGTGGTCAGCACGCTGGTTGCGAATGTTGCCGGCGCCTACTTCCGGCTTAGGGCATTTGACCTGGAAATCGATATCACCCAACGCACCCTCGCCTCCCGGCAGGAATCCTTGCGGCTGACCAAGCTCCTCGCGGATCATGGGGCTGCTTCGATGGTGGACGTACGGCAGGCGGAGCAGCTTGTCTATGTGGCCTCTGCCACCCTCCCGGATCTGCAACGGCAGATCGAACAGGAGGAAAACTACATCAGGTTCCTGCTTGCTCAGAATCCCGGGCCCATCACTCGGGGGCACAGCCTGACCGAACAGGTGCGGCCGCCCTTGGTTCCCGCGGGGCTGCCCTCCCAATTGCTGGAACGCCGTCCGGACATTCACGAGTCCGAGCAGCAATTGATCGCGGCCAATGCCCAGATCGGTGTGGCGCGGGCCGCCTACTTCCCGTCCATCTCCCTGACCGGAACGGCCGGATTCATGAGCTCTGCCTTGACCGATCTGTTCACGAAGCCTTCAGGCGTTTGGATTGCCACCGCTTCCGCCACCCAGCCGCTTTTCACCGCTGGCAAGTTGCAGGCCAATGTCCGGCTGGCGGAAGCACAACAGCAACAAGCCTTGCTGGCGTACCAGCAGACGATCCAGAATGCGTTTCGGGATGTTTCCGACGCTTTCGTGGCCTACCAAAAGACCCGCGAGGCGCGGGAACAACAAGAACTGTTGGCCGCCGCCGCCCAGGACTCTGCCCGGCTCGCGCACGTGCGATACGATGGCGGATCAACCACTTACCTCGAAGTTCTGACCAACGAGACCAATTACCTGGCCGCCGAGCTGGAACTTTCCCAGGCAAAACTGAATGAGATGCTTTCCCTGGTGCAGATATACAGTGCCTTGGGAGGGGGCTGGCAGCAATAGGCGCCCCGGCGCACCGTGGCGGCGGGTTATGGACAGAAGGACGTGGTGGAATTGCTGCGCCAGCACGGCGGCCGCAAATGGGCACATAGGCTGGCCGCGATTACAGGGGGAAGGAACCCATGACCTGCACGGCTGCCGTGTCGAAAAGATACGACATCGGATTCGCATCCATAGGACCGAAGACTGCGGTGATTCGGCGGCAAGAAATGCTGGAGTCAGGCTGCGGAGTGCTCTTGCCGGTGAGAGTATCATTAGCTCACTTTTCGCTGCTCTCCACGGCGGACCAGCTTTGGTAAGCTGGCCGAGCGACAAAGCGAAAGGTTGGAGGTGACGCCGGTGCCCAACGAAGCATTCTTCCGGCCCGACCTCTTCGAGTTTCTGCGCCAGCTCAAGCGCCACAACAACCGGGAATGGTTCGCCAGGAACAAGGAACGATATGAGGAGGCCGTCCGCGACCCGGCGCTGCTGTTCATCGGCAGCTTTGAGCCGCACCTGCACAGGCTCAGCCCGCATTTCGTCGCCGACCCGCGCCCCGCACGCGGCTCGCTCTTCCGCATATACCGTGATACCCGGTTCTCGCCGGACAAGCGCCCCTTCAAGACGCATGTCGGCATCCATTTCTCCCACGCCAGCGGCAAGGACGCCCATGCGCCCGTGTTCTATCTCCACCTGGAGCCGGACAACTGCTTCGCGGCGGCGGGCGTCTGGCATCCTGACAGCAGCGCCCTGACGAAAATCCGGATGGCGATTGTCGCCGACCCCGGGCAATGGGCGAAGGCCAGACGGAAGCTGGAGCTTGAGGGCGAAAGCCTCATGCGGCCGCCGCGAGGATTCGACCCAAGCCACCGGTTCATCGAGGACATCAAGCGGAAGGACTTCGTGGCGTCGGCCGGGCTCACCGAGGCGCAGGTGTGCGGCCCCAGGCTCATGCGGGATTTCGCCGCCGCGTGCCGGGCGATGCTGCCGCTGGTCGAGTTCACGACGAGGGCGCTGGGGTTCGAGGCTTAGGCACTGCCGCTTGCTTGGCCACAGCCTTGCTCCGAGCTGTGCGGCGGTGCTTCTTGAGCCACCGCGCCGCAGCGTCGCGCTTGCACTTCCTGCACTGCCCGCTGGCGTTGATGTTCGACGGGCGCATTTCGTGCCCGTTCTTGCATCTCCTGTATGCCATGACGATTGCCTCCGACCGTAAGATACATTGGCCGGAGGGGCCAACAGAGGGTTGTTCGTGGGCGTTGCCTCCCTCCGCTGCCCAGTGGAGCCAGTGGCGCAATTCCACGTCGCTTCTTGGGGAGTCCGTCACCGACAATATGAGCAGGTAGTCATTCTGTCGGGGACTTGCGGCGTGAATGGAAGCGGAGCTGGGAGGCTTCCGGTTGATACATCCTCCCTTAATTCTTGCAAATGGTGTAAGGTCACAAGATTGTAGTCAAACTGTGGCCAATAAACCCTAAGAAGGCCCCAAAATCCCTCACAATTCGAGAGGTTGTGAGGCTATGCAAAGATAGCACCATCTATTTTTTTCCAGTAATATCGGCAAATGTTAGAATGCCTTTCGTGGACTCATAATCCGTTGGTCCCAGGTTCGAGTCCTGGTGGGCCCACCAACCATCTTCCAAACTGTCAGTGATTTGTGGGATGTGGCCTTTGGCGGGATTGCCCCAAAATAGGGCAACTGTCCGAAAACTGTCCGAATTGTGGCGGGAAAGATCACGACGCTGCCTGTCCTTCACCTAAATCTCATCCGCGCCAAAGCTGGCGCGACTCGCCCTCTGTGGTCTACAAAAACTTGGCGCGGAACAAGATGTAACGGTCACATCTCGAGTGTTCGGACGCTTGCCGGATTTCTTGGTCCCTCGGTAGTTTTGACCCGTAACCTTATCGGATCCAAAGCAAACGGAGTTCCCAGTAGGGACAGGTAAGGAGACGCTGAAAGCAACATCTCTGCTGACTTAAGGCATTAGAATTGTCTCTACACCTCCAAGTTGTGCAAATAGTCGTAGCTCATCTTCACGGCCTCGAGCGGAGGCTGTTCGCAATAGTCCTGTTCGACGTAGTAGTGCTTCATGCCGCCCACCGGGGCAGCCGCGAAAATGCGCTTCCAGTCGATGGTGCCGTGGCCCACAGGTGCAAACAGCCCCATCTTGGCGTCAAACTCCTGCGTGGGGGCAGGTTTGTCCTTAAGGTCCTTGATGTGCAGAAGCGGGAAGCGGCCCGGGTGCTTTTTGAAGTACGCCACCGGATCCTGGCCCGCGTGCGTCACCCAGAAACAATCCATCTCGAATTTTACCAGCTTCGGATCGAGCGCTGCAAGAAGGTAGTCATAGGCGGTGGTGTCGCCGTACTTCTTGAACTCGAAATTGTGATTGTGATAACAGAATTGGATGCCGGCCTTATGGGTTTGTTCTGCGGCCTTGTTGAAAAGTTCCGCCAGGCGCTTGTAATCGTCAAACGATTTCCGGTCCTCGGGCTGGAGGATGGCGTGGACCATGTACTGGAGTCCCAGAGCCTTGGCGTCGTCGATGTGTTTCTGCCAGTTAGTCTTCACATCCGGCAACATGTAGTGGCCGCTCGACGCCGTGGCGCCGTTGTCCTTCAGGATCTTGGTGAACTCCCCCGGCGTTTTGCCGTAGAGGGAATAGATCTCGAGGTCATGGTAACCGATGGCCGCCAGTTGGTTGATGGTTCCCGCAACGTCTTTGTCAAGCTGATCGCGCACGGTGTAGAGTTGGAGCCCGATCGGCCTGCCATAGGGATTAGCAAAGAGTAACTTGGGCACCCACGCCCCCACCGCCGCAGCCGTGAAGCTCACGGCACCACGCAGGAAATCTCGTCGCTTCGTCATTGGAGTTATGTCTCCTTTCGCTCGGTACATGCTTTCGTGATCGCGATGAGGCAACCTCGAAGTTCGTTCCAACTCCACCGCAATCACGGAAAAACAGTTTTAGGCGCTCTTGATACTTTTCGTGCTCGCGTCCCAAACCGCAACCGTCTTGTTGAAGTATGAGTAGTTCGACAGGTGACAGCCGGCGAGGGCGGCGTTGTTCCCGAAGACTTCGTTTTCCACCACCGGCTTGCGCGTTCTCACCGCCTGGAAGAAGTTCGCTAGGTGATCAACCATGTCGTTGTACCCCGGAGGCGCAGCATAGACCTCCTCCTCCGCCTCCACCTTGAACTCACCAACCTTCGGCCCGGGGTGCTCCCGCTCCCACTCAGCGAAGTATTCCTCACGCTGCTTCTCGGGCCAGGCGCCAATGGAATAGCCCTCGGGTCCTTCGTACGGCGGTTCCGGCCGAAAGGCCAGCGATGCCCCGGCCCCAAGGGCCGCGGGGGCACCTTCGCCGCGAATGAACATCGTGCCCTTCTTGCCGTAAAAGGCGAAAAGTTGGTCCTCGTACTTGTTGTTCTGGTTGCAGCGCAGGACCACCTGAAAGTTCGGGTAGTCGTACGTGGTCCACTGTAGATCCCCAAACTCACGGCCATCTTTGTAGTGGTAAATGCCGCCGGAGGAATAGGCGCGGATCGCCGGCGCATTGATTCCGGTCACGAAGTGAATGCCGGAGATCAGGTGCACGAACAGATCGCCCGGGAGTCCGGCGCCGTAGTCCTTGTAGCAGCGCCAGGAAACGAAGCGTCGTCCATCGAAGGGCCGCTTGGGTGCGATGCCGAGCCAGGTGTCCCAGTCGACGGTCGTCTCGTTGGCGTCAGGGGGAATCGGGTAGACCCACGCGCCGCTGTCGGTATTGCGATCCCAGACGGCCTCGATGGTGTCTACCGTGCCCAACCTGCCGGAGTCCCAGATCTCCTTCGCTTTCGCGTACAGAATCGAACTCACGCGTTGGCTGCCGATCTGGCAGATGCGGTTGTTCTTCTGGACCGCCGCGATCATGGCGAAGCCGTCCTCGACGGTGTGCGACATCGGCTTTTCACAGTAGACGTCCTTGCCCGCCTCCGCTGCTTCCACCACCAAGCGGCGGTGCCAGTGGTCCGGCGTCGCGACAATCACCGCATCGATGTCCTTGCGGTCGAGGAGTCGCCGATATTCCCTGGTGGTGTCGATGTTTCTTCCCAGCACTTCCTTAGCCGAAACGTGCCGGGTATCGTAAAGGTCAGCCGCAACGACGCATTCGATGCCGGGCACCCGGCGAGAGGCCCGCAGCAAATCGCAACCCTCAGTGCCAGTGCCGATGATGCCGAATCGCACCGTATCGGAAGGCGCTGGCGTCGGCGAAGCCCAGAGGGTCTTCGGTTCCAGAATCGTAACCCCCTTCGCCGCCATACCCGCAGCCACCGCCCCTGTACCCAACCGAACAAAATCACGTCGTGTCATGGAATACGCTTTCATGGTAGATCAGACCTCCTTTGAGAACTCCGGGACAGATGAGTGAAAGCCTTCGAGCACCTGCCTGGGCTTTGTCACGTATTGACCGTTTAGATTTCGATTCGTAACCCCTGACTCCGGGCTCCTGTTCCCTGAGGCACCTGGGGGAGGGTTAGGCGCAAGTGTCAGGTTCATTTCGATGCGGGTTCGACCCTACGCTCAGCCTCTTTGAGCTGTTGATGGTCGCCTTGTAAGCGATGGAACCCTCAACCTGCCAGCACTCCCCCGGTTCGCATGTTGCTCCTCGGGCGAATCGTGAGCATACATCTGACGGGTTTCACGCGCAATGCCTTGGTCTTGGCTCAGTACTCCGACATCGGGCGCATGACTCCCGCCGACCTCCCCAAATTGCAAGCGGCCGTTGAGCGCCTCAGGACGGGTGTCCACCAAGCCCGTCTTGAGAACGCCCGGAAGAGTTCCAGTTGGTGGAGACTTTCCTGCTCCGGCGGCAACAACTGGCCGTCGAGGTCCGGAACTCGATGGCGAGGCAAATCGCCCTGCGCGTCGGCGAGAAGCTGAAGATTCCCACAGCGGAGCGCCAGAAGCCGGAAGCTCTACTTGAAAAGCTCGCCAATGAGTATCGCAACCGCGCGAGGTTTCGATGAGGGGTCAGGTAGTCCGAACCCCACTCGCCGGGCGCAAGAGCATCGACAACGCCGCGCCTGCCAGCAGGGCAAGAGCGAGCGCGCCGAAAGCGTAGACGAAATTACCAGTGCGTTTGTTGAGGTAGCCCGCGACGTACGGGCCGAAATATCCTCCCAGGTTCCCGATGGCGTTGATCAGCCCCATGGCGGAGCCGGCGACTCGGCGCGGCAGCGTTTCGCTGGGAATGGCCCAGAAGGGACCGTGGCCCCCATAAGATCCGGCGCCGACTAGGGCGATCAGCGCAAAGGAAAGCAACGGTGATATCGAGTTCAGCAGCACTCCACCCATCAGCGTAGCGCCGCCCCACGCCAACGCGAGAGCCAAGTGCGCTCGGCGCTCGCACATCCGGTCAGAATGCTGCGAATTGAGAATCATTCCGACCATGGTGATGAGATACGGCAGGGCGTAAAGGACTCCAACCTGAAAATTGCTCAGGCTTTTGGCGCTGCCCTTGATGGCAGTGGGAAGCCAGGACTGATAACCGTAATTTCCGGTGTTCATCAAGAAATAGATGACAATCAACAACAGAACTGTCGGACGTGCGAACGTGCGCAAAATAGATTCTTGCGGCTGTGCTTCAAGCTCCGCCGACTCGCGGTGGAGGGCTTGCTCGAGATGTTCTTGCTCTTCACCTGAAATCCAGCGGGCTTCGCGCGGGTGGTCGGCGACCTCCCAGTTCCAGATCAGCAGCCAAAGAAATGGCAGCGCGCCTTCGGAAACGATCATGACGCGCCAACCCCAGCGGCCGAGAATCCAACCGGAGAGGGGAGACGAAACGACCACGGCCGCGGGCAGGCAGAGCATCCAGTAGGCGTTGGCGCGCGCCCGCTCGCCGCGGGGAAACCAATGCGCGAGCAGAATCAGCGTCGCCGGCCACACGCCGCCCTCCGCCACGCCCAGGAGAAACCTCATGATCCAAAATTGCATCTGGGTGTGGACCAGCCCGCACCCCACCGCGCACGCTCCCCACACCACGAGCAAAGTGCTCACAAAACGCTTGGCGCTCCACCACTCGGCCAGGTAGCCGCCGGGAATCTGGAGCAGCATGTAGCCGGCAAAAAAGATTCCGAAAGCGCTGCCTTGTTGAGCGGGATCCATGTGGAGGTCGCGCCCTATATACGGCAGCGCGAGCGAAATGTTCGTCCGGTCCACATAAGCGATCGTGTACATGATGAAGGCGACCGGTATGATTCGCACCCAGCGCTGTTCAGGAGGATTGGACATTGGTGAAATAATTCCCGACGGGGTTCGGAATTAGGGTTTCGGGGTTCGCAGAGACGATCAATCTCCCGCCCCCGCCAGGGGATTCTGACACCGAAAAAACAAATCCCGACTTCTCTGCTGGGGACCTGAATCCCGAAACCCCGGCATTATAGCGCGGATGACCGGGATCCGGGTTTCGGGGTTAGAGAATCGGAGAGAGGCCCGTTCGGCTTGTTGTCTGCGAACCCCGAACCCCGAATCCCTTCGATCCAAAGAAGCAAGCTGTCTTGCACCTCTCAGCCGAATGGGCTGTAATAGCTTGTGATGAATATTGAACTCAGTCCAATGGAGCAAGCCGCGGTTGAAATCATTCGGCGGCTGCGCGACAAGGGACATCAGGCGTATCTGGTGGGCGGATGCGTGCGCGACCTGGTGATGGGCCGTGAGCCGAAGGACTACGACGTCTCGACGGACGCCACGCCGGAGCAGGTGGTGGAGCTTTTCCCCAACGGCCTGACCGTGGGAGCGCAATTCGGCGTGGTAATTGTTCCCCGCGAACCCGGGAATGTTGAGGTCGCAACCTTTCGCAGCGACGGCCTCTATTCAGACGGGCGCCACCCGAACGAAGTGCGTTACTCGAAGACCGCGAAGGAAGACGTCGAGCGGCGCGACTTCACCATCAACGGCCTGCTCTACGACCCCGTGGAGCGCCGTGTGCTCGACTACGTGGGCGGACAGGCGGACATCCGCGCACGGCGCCTGCGAACCATCGGCGATCCGGAACAGCGCTTTGACGAAGACCGGCTGCGCATGCTGCGCGCGGTGCGATTTGCCGCGCGCTTCGGCTTCGCCCTGGACGCGGCGGCGGCCGATGCCATCCGCAAACTGGCGCCGGAGATCCGCTTGGTGAGCGCGGAACGTGTCCGCGATGAGATCATGAAGATCCTCACCGAGGGCCAGGCGCGACGCGGCTTCGAGCTTTTGGACGAGGTGGGCCTGGTGAAAGAAGTCCTGCCCGAAATCAAAGCTTTGCAGGGGGTCGAGCAACCGCCCGAATTTCATCCTGAAGGCGACGTTTGGGTGCACACCATGATGATGCTGGAAGGGCTCCAGTCGCCCACGCCCACGCTCGCCTTGGGCGTGCTCCTTCATGACGTGGGCAAGCCGCCCACGTTTACCCTCCGCGAGCGCATTCGCTTCGACAATCACGTGGAGGTGGGAGCCAGAATGGCGGAACATATTTGCGCGCGATTGCGAATCTCCGCTCGCGAGACGGAGCGCGTGGTGGAGCTGGTGCGGCATCACCTCCGCTTCAAGGACTTTCCCAAAATGCGGCGGTCCACGCAGCTTCGCTTCATCCGCATGGAGGGTTTTGCCGAGCACTTGGAATTACACCGGCTTGATTGCCTCTCGAGCCATCGCAACCTGGAGAACTACGAGCTCGCCCGTCGCCTTCTGGAGGAAACTCCGCCTGAGGAAGTGAAGCCCGTGCCACTGCTGCGCGGCGAAGACTTGATCGCCGAGGGCTACCAGCCCGGCCCGCTCTTCAAGACGATTCTCCAAACCGTCGAGGACGCCCAGCTCGAAGGCAGACTCCACAGCCGTGAGGAGGCGCTTCAGCTCGTCGCGGAACAGTTCCCTCGACCCCCAGTTTGACAGCGCAGCCGTCTCAAGAACGATGAATGATGAACGATGAATGATAAAGAAGAAAGTTCATCATTCATAATTTATAATTAATCATTCATAATTTGCTGGCTAGCTCCACAGGCGGTCCCAAGACTTTTCTTGATCCCACTGAGTGGTGGGCTCGAAGTATCCGGCGCCGGGCATGAGGTGTTGGCGGACGGCATCCTCGTTGAGCGTGACGCCGAGGCCAGGCTTCTCCGGCACCTTGATGTAACCCCGCTGGATGATCGGTTTCTCGATCCCTTCCACGAGGTCGTTCCACCAGGGCACATCCAGCGAGTGATTTTCGAGCGTCAGAAAATTCTGCGTGGCCGCGGCGCAGTGAACGTTCGCCATGCAGCTCACGGGACTGCCGGCGAAGTGCATGGCCATGGGCACGGCGTACTCCATGGCGGCGTCGCCGATCTTCTTGGTTTCGAGAATTCCTCCGGCCGAGGCGAGGTCGGGGTGGATTTTGCTCACCGCGTGGTTCTGGGAAAGCTTGATGAAATCTTCCTTCAGGTAGATGTCCTCGCCGGTAAGCGTCGGCGTAGGACTCGCGTCCGTGATCTGTTTCCAGAGGTCGGTGTACTGCCACGGAATCAAATCCTCCATCCAGGACAGGTTGAACTTCTCGAAGGCGCGCCCCAGCCGGATGCAGGACTTCACGCCGATGTGGCCGAGGTGGTCCATGGCGAGAGGAATCTCCATGCCCACCGCCTCGCGCACGGCGGCAACGTACTCCGACATCAGCTCGATGCCCTTGTCGGTCACTTCGGTGGCGACGAAGGGGTGCGGCAGCAATGTCTCTTCATCTTTGCTCAGTCCTGAAGGCATCGTGACCGTTCCTGGCCGGTCCGAAACCATGTCGATGCCCAGGTCCATTTTGAGCCAGGTCAGGCCCATCTCCTCTTTGCGCGCTTTCATTCTGCGAGCGTAAGTCTGCGGATCGCGCGATTCCGTGGTGTCCGCGTAGATGCGGATGCGGTCGCGGAACTTGCCGCCCAGCATCTGGTAAACAGGAACGCCATGAACTTTGCCCGCGATGTCCCAGAGCGCCATCTCGATGGAGCAGACCCCGCCCGCCTGCCTCGCCGGCGCCCCGAACTGCTTGATCTTGCGAAAAAGACGGTCCACGTTGCACGGATTCTCGTCCAGGATCCGGCTCTTCAGCATCAGCGCATAAGTCGGGCTGGCGCCGTCGCGCACTTCGCCCAGACCGTAGACGCCCTGGTTCGTATCGATGCGGAGGATCGGGCAGTTCATGGGCGCGCGGCCAATCCAGGCCACGCGCAGATCGGTGATCTTCAACCCGGAAGGACTGGAATTGGTGTTCACGTTTTGGACCGCCCCTTCCACCGGAGCATCGGCAAGCCAGGCAGTGCCCAGCGCCGCCGCCGAGGTCTTTAGAATTCCACGTCGATCAATGAGATGACTCTTGCGATTTTTCATAAGATCTGCCCCTGGACGAAAATTAGAAATCAGAAATTAGAAATCAGAACGCCATGGCGTGATTTTTCTTCTGATTTCTGATTTCTGATTTCTTATTTGAGAAGCCACCGCACACGGGCTCAGTCTTCCTTCATTCGCTGCTTGGCGCCTTTCTGCTCCAGCCATTTATTGAATTCCCGAATCATTTCTTTGGACCATTTCCGGTCGATCTCGCCGGGGGTATATTTCCCTTCGCGCAGCATCATGTGGCCCCATTCGTCCACGTAGTGGACCATCGTCGCCTTCTCGACCACTTCCTCGCACAATTGCGGCGGGATGAAAGTGAGGCCCTCCACGTCGCTCACCACGATGTCACCCGGCATCACGGTGGTCTGTCCGATACGGATGGGGACATTGATGCCCATCAGGGTGACGTCGCGCAGGGCGGACGGATCGACTCCGCGCACGAAGACGCGAAATCCCTTGATCTCGGAGATGCCCGTTTCGTCGCGCACCGAGCCGTCCACCACGAGGCCGTTGTGGCTGTGCGCGAAGATGGCCGTGCCGAGATTGTCCCCAGCATACGTGCCATCCTTGATTTTGCCGAACAGGTCCACCACCAGGACATCGCCGGGCTGAAGCATGTCAATCGGCCACGAGTTCTGCGCTCCCGAACGGCGCTCCTGTTTGCCGCGATCGTTGATAACGTCATTGAGATCCGGCCGCATGGGCATAAACACCGCCGTCACCGCGCGGCCCACCATGCGGTCGCTCCCGCCGTTGATCACGTGCCAGCCTCCCGCAAACTGGTACTTGTAACCGTGCCCCTGCAACACTCCCCAGGCTTCTTCGGCGTCGACGGTCTTCAATCCCTCCAGTACGGAGTCGGGCAATTTGGGCCGACCGTCTGGGAAGCGATCACCTTTCCACTCGCGTGTCAGCTCGATGCGTTGCTCGTTGGAGAACATTCCCAACTGGGCGTGAGCTTGCGCGGCGAATAGTACGACCGCGAGGATGGAATATCGATGGTGAGATTTCATTTTGCTTCTGCGACCTCCACAACTTGAATCTGTGCAGTCTGCGTCACCTGCGGATCGTCTGGAGTCTATTCCAGTTCGCGCCAAGAGCCAAGGGGAGAGGCCGAGTTCGTCAGTAAATCGGTTCTTAAGTACGTCGGTTCCTCAGCAGTTCAGTTTTCGAATAGGCGGTCCAGGCGGCGAGGCCGAGAAGGGGGAGGGTTGCGGACTACGAGGTTCCGACGTTCCATGAAGCTGGACGCACTGACGACCTGAAATACTGAAAAGCCGCCCTACGGCGTAGCTTGATTTCCGAACCGCCGCGATGTAATTTCGCAAGCATGGATCACGACCGTCGCGTATCGCTGCGCGAACCCTTCAGCCAGTTGATCACTATTAAGGTCGAGAGCGGAAGCAAGACCTCCACTTACCAAGCCGAGATTATCGATGCGTCCCCCATCGGCGCGCGCATCCGGACTTTGGCCGAGGTAGAGCCGGGCGACTCGGTCGAGTTTTTCTCGGCCGATGATCCCGCGCACCCCGCGCGGTATCTCGTCGCGTGGACCGGACGAAGAGGCTCGGATCTGGAAGGTTTGGTGGGCTTGCGAATCCTCGCCTCAAAGCTTGGGGAGCCCGAGTAAATCGTTCTGGCTTCTACTTTCTGCCCTCTGCTTCCTGGGGCTCAACACTTCCGCTTTTGTGCAAGAGGTTGCAGTTTCCCGCCTTTTGTCTTCCCTAAATCTATTATTTTCAGGATCCAGGTTTGGCAATTCAAATGCTTAAGGATTGTGTAGAGATACCCTGCTAACAGTTAACCCTGGGTCGTGCTCGACGGGGTCGAATGCGGCCCAGGCCTTTTTCGTTGAACTGCGCACAACTCTTCGGCGAAGAACTGGTGCGTCGGATCACCCAGTTGGCTCTTCGCGATAAGAACGGTGGCAGGTGGCGAGCGGGCTCACGGGCACCTGAGGCGAGGCTGAGTGGGGCTAGGAAACGCCGCCCAAGGCGAAGCTCTGAGGGGAAGTGAGACTGGGGACAAAAGCCGGCTCTTCACTTCTTCTTCGGATGGCCCACACCCATCAGGTCCCACCAAAGTCCGATCATGTAGTCGTCACCCCGCGCCACTCTCTCGCGGAGAACGCCGGCGGGCGGCGGAATCAGTTCCGCCAAACGGTCGAAGATAAGGCCTCTTTCGGACTCGCTCATTCCCCGATACTGGCGGAGAAGGTAGAGCAATGTGAAGCCGTCGCGCTTGCGAGCTTCGGCGAGCAGCGTCTGGAGGGCGCGGTTGCGGTCGGCCGGGCTGAGCGTTTCGAAGTCCAACTTCTCCAGCGCCGACTTGAAGGCGTCTGTGGCGTCTTCGAAGTAGGGCGTGCCGGGATCGAAGCCGGGCTTGGTGAGGGCGGCGGCGCCGGAGGGAATGAGCGACTGCTGCCCGTGCGTCTCAAATTCCACCCAGCCAAAGGTGACGCGCAGGAGGCCGATGCCGTGATCGTCGACTTGCAACGTGTACGCGCAACCCAAGTCGACGGCCACCGCCGCGGGCGTGTTGACGAAGAAGAGGCGCGGCGGCGCCGAGATGAACGTGTGGATGGTGCCACGATCTAGCGCCAAGCGATCTTCCGTCGGCCGCGCTGCCACCAAACGCAAGCGCGTGCTGGGCTCAACTTCCACCTCACCGATTTGGCCAACCCTGACGTTGGCCCGAGAGTTGCTGTCGGTTTCAAGCAGTTCGCCCACCGCGAGATGCCCGGTTCGCCCCATGCGGCTCGCGCCAATGCGCGGCGCGCCCGCCAGATTCGCGACTTCCCAGGCGGTTTGCGCAGTCTCGGCGGTCGGCTGCACGCGCGGCGAACGCAACAGCAAACTCGCGACGATCACCAGCGCTACGGCGGCCAGGACTGGCGCAAGCCGCGGCAACCTTAGCCAATCGCGCCATCGGTCTCGGAAACCTTCGGGCTCCGGCCATCTGGACGCCGGGTGTAACTCAGGGTCGTGCCGCAATCGGCCGAGCACGGATTCCAGCCGCTGAATTTCTATTTCCGGCTCGCCTGAGCCGTCCCACAAGTAGTCGTGTTTTGAATTCTCTTTCTCGTTCATGATTTTTCACCTGGCTGCTGACCAAGCTTCTCGCGGAGCTGCTGCATGCCTCGATGCAGGTTCACCCGCACCGAGCCGGGGGTCAGGCCAGTGCGCGCGGCAATCTCCGGGCCGGTCAAACCTTCGACCAAGCGCAGTATCAGCGGCTCACGATAGGCCTCAGGCAGAATCCGAATCACCGCCAGAATCGCCAGCGCTTCCGCCCGTGGCGGGTTTTCTTGGGCGCAATCTTCCTGCAACTCGACCAGTTCGGTCGAGCGGCGATGGTAATCCGTGGCGCGGTTGCGCGCGATCGCGGCCAGCCAACCTGCGAACGCGTTCTCATCACGCAACGCCTTGAGCTTCCGCATCGCGTGCAGGAAGACGTCGTGCACCAAGTCGTCGACGTCCGCTGGCGGAATACGCGCGAGCAGAATTCCATGCACCACGCGCGCGTATTTGGAATAGAGCTCTCCGAACGCGCCGCGGTCACCGTCTCGGGCGGCGGCTGCCAGCGACGCTTCCGCGCGCGGATTTTCAGTTTCCGGCAATGCAGTCACGGACCGACTCTTGCCTACAGGGGCAGCGAAGTCAAGCCCCTCGACCATAGCTGAAAGTGCCAACTCACCCGCGGTTCCTTCCCAAGCTCTCAGCGAGTGCATACCGAGATCTCTTCGCTATTCAAGACGCTCCACGCAGGATAACCGTTAACAACAGCTCGCGTTAGGTTGTGCCGGCGTAACTTCCTGCTCTGACGATCATCAAATGAAGTACAGCTCGCGTGTTGTTGGTGCGGCTACCACGGGAGCTTAGCGAGTCTTAAGGCGGCCGGTCGAGCGAAGAGTTGAGCGGATTCAAAAGCTGAGCGGAGCGAAAAAATGTCCTTTATTCGAGACGAAGATCTCGTCGAAATCCGGAAGCGGTTTGAGCCGCTGGCTCAGCCGGTGAAGCTCGTGCATTTCACCCAGGAGCTCAACCTGGAGTACGGGCGCGAGGCGCGGCAACTCTTGCAGGAGCTGGCCGCAGTCTCCGACAAAATCTCGCTCGAGGTTTTCAATTTCTTGATCGACAAGGAAGAGGTCGCGGAATACAGAGTGGACAAGGTTCCGGCGACGGTAGTTCGCAACGGGAAGGACTACGGCATTCGCTTCTACGGTCTGCCGGCGGGCTACGAGTTTTCGACCTTGCTGGACGCCATGTTGAGCGTCTCTTCCGGCGACTCCGGCCTCAGCGACGAGAGCAAGGAACAGCTCAAAAAGATCACCCAGCCACTGCACCTGGAAGTCTTCGTCACTCCCACTTGACCTCATTGCCCGCAGGCCGTGCGCCTGGCTCACCGCTTTGCGATGGAGAACGATCTCATCACCGCCGACTGCATTGAGTCGATGGAATTCCCCGACCTGGCAGGGAAATACGCTGTCTACGCGGTACCGAAAACTGTCGTCAACGAGTCGGCTTTTATTGAGGGCTCAATGCCGGAGAGCTTTTTCCTCGGCCGGGTTTTGGAATCGCTCCGGCCTGCCAGCGAATCGGGATCGGCTTAGTTTCTCGCATGGCCCAGCCGGCGCGCCTGTCAGTATTTCACGACCGAATGAACATCGTATCGGCTGATTCTCTCGCGGCCTTTCAGGAATTCCAACTCGATCAAGAATCCGAGTCCCACCACGCGGCCTCCGAGCGATTCAACCAAGTCAGCAACCGCAGCGGCAGTCCCACCGGTCGCCAGCAGGTCGTCGATGATCAGAACCTGTTGACCCTGGCTGATGGCGTCACGATGAATCTCCAGCGAGTCCTGGCCGTATTCGAGGTGGTAAGTAGCCCGAGCGGTTTCGGCGGGAAGCTTTTTGGGCTTTCGCACCGGGACGAACCCCGCATTCAGCCGGTAGGCCACCATGGGCGCAAAGATGAATCCTCGCGCCTCGATGCCCACCACACGGTCAATCTTGCGGCCCACGTAATGATCGGAGAGCGCATCCACGGCACGGTGCAACCCGACGGGGTCTTTGAGTAGCGTTGTGATGTCATAAAACAGAATGCCCGGCTTGGGAAAGTCGGGAACTTCACGGATGAATTTCTTCAGGTCGTCCACTGGTCCCCCTTCGTGGAATTGATTCATTGAATCATTGAGCCATTGCCTCATTGAAAGCGCCGTTGATGCGCTATCAGTTGCCTTTAACCGTGGCAGCCTTTCCGGCGGCGGACAACTGACAACGGACTGCGGACGTCTTCAATCACTCAATCGCTCAATCACTCAATGGATTCTCACCATCCCCCTTCAATTTCGAAGCGGCTGTATTCCTCGCTCACCGTTTCCTCCGACTCGTCGATTCCGCTTACGCGCGCGCTCCGCGGACCTTCGGCAAGGTGGCGCTTGAATTGTTCGAGCGAGTTCTCATCTCCTATGGCGTAAACTTCCACGCTCCCCGTGTATAGATTCTTGACGTATCCGTGGATGCCAAGTTGGTTGGCGACGCGCTCGGCGAAATAGCGGAACCCCACGCCTTGCACTCTGCCCGAAATCACGTAGGTCCTGGCGATTTTCATCCGGAAACCAGTCTATAGTCGAGAGTCGAAAGTTGAAAGTTGAAACGCGGAAAACGGAAACTGGAGATTAGAAATTGGCTGCGTCCTGTTTCAGCTTCGAATTCCTATTTTCGAATTTCAGGTGTCCACTTGCCGAGCTTTCGACTTTCGACTGGTGTGTTCACGGATTCTTTCTCAGGATCTCGGCGAGGCGGGCGGGATAGCGAGTGATAATGCCGTCGACGCCGTCCAATATCTTGCGACCCATCAACAGCGGCCTTTCGACGTCCCAGACACCCACCCGGAATCCCGCGCGGTGGGCGCGCGCGATGGCTCGCCGAGTGGCGAGCGCCCAGTGAGGTAGCAGCCAGGATGCGCCGGCCGACTGGGCGCGGCGGATGGCCAGCAGCGGACGAGAAAAATCCAGCCCCAGCCTCATGCGGGTGTCCAACTCGCGAACCCTGGCGAGCGTGGGCAGGTCAAATGAAATCACCGTGCTCAAAGGCGCGACACCGGCGCGACGGATCGAATCCAGCACCTTCTCTTCGATGCCCGGATAGCTCTCTCGGGACTGCTTGATCTCGACAAAGGCCAGGCAATTCTGCTTGCGGACCCAGGCCAGAACCTCGGCGAGCGTCGGGATTCTTAGGCCCGCGTAGCGCAGGCGAGCCCGCGCCGGATAGCGCCGGTTGAACCACGAGCCCGCGTCAAGGCGTTTCAAAATTCCGACCGGCAAGGCGGAGGCGAAACCGCTTCCCGAGGTCGTCCTCTCCAGTCGCGCGTCGTGAATCACCATTGGCACGCCGTCGGAAGAGAAATGAACGTCGAACTCGACGCCGTCTGCACCCTGACGCAAGGCCAGCTCAAACGCCAGCATCGTATTCTCCGGCGCCTCGCCCGACGCGCCGCGATGGCCGATGTTCAACATAACGGTAGGAATTGGGAATTGGGGGGCTGAAGACTGGAGACTAGCTAAACGGCGTGGAACAAAGCCCCGATTCCCAGTCCCTTTCACTTGGTCGTGAGTTGATGACTTCGAGTCTCCGCTAACGAAGCTTCGTCGGCAACGGCTCGACGCGAGTGACGTTCGAGGGCCTTCCACCATTTGCCCAGAGGTCCGTTTGCAGCCTGTTGGCGAAAGTACTCCATTTCTTGTTCGGGCGAGAGTCCTTTGATTTCCTCGTAGATCGCAGCCTGAACCTTGCGTTTGAATTCGATAGTGTCAAAGCCCTTTTCCGATTTACGTCGCTTCATCGAAACGTACCTCCTGCGGAGACACAATCGACAGCAGGCCAAAGCCCGTCTGAAGATTCACTTGATTGTACGCCCGCATCTTGTCAATGCGTACGATGTGCCTGAAATTCCAAGAAACGATGGCGTCCGCGCGAGCCACCGTGGCGGCCGCAACGTGGGTAGCGTCATCCGCCCACTGCGGGTCAAGTATTCCCGCAGCCAGATAAGCCTCGCGAAGGTCAATTACGTCCCGCGTCAGGCGCACCTGCTCAATGGCTTCGACAGGCAACGACTCCAACAGCTCGCGTACTCGGACGGGCGCCCCCGCTACTTCCCGAACCACGACCTCGCTGACCAAAACTTTCACTCGTCCGGCACGAACCAGGCCAAAGAACCGGTCCGACTCGGCGGCGAACTCGGGGTCAAAGCACCCGCCAAACCCCGACGTGTCCACGTATACGCGTAGCGGTTTCATTTTGCCCTTACCTGGACCCGATGCAGCGCTCCAAAGGGCAGGATAGGCGCTTTTGGGTCAGCGTGCTAAACCCTGATTCCTAACTGCTAATCCCTGCTTTTCAAATATCTCCGCCACCACCGGCGCCGCATCGCGCAGCTTGCTGTCCGCCAGCCAATTCAGCCCGGAGCGGCGCAAGAGAAAGTCTTCCACGTTGGTCGCCATTTCGTGGCGGACGGCAAAGTCTACCTCTGCTGCCAACAACGTTGGCGAGCCAGGCAGGGGTTGCGCCAAGGATTTATCGGCAAGAATGGGTTCGAGCACCTGTGGCCAGCGGCTCCCGTAAGTCTTCACGATGCGCTCGGCGATCGGAAAAGGAAGGTCGTATTTCGCCACGGCATCCCAGGCTGCGGTGTTGACGAAAACGTTGAAGACGCCCGTGTGCCCGCCCGGGAGCGGGAGTTCTCTGGTTGGGTGAGCGAGCTTCACGACCGGTGCCGCTGGGCCCAGTGCGCTCAAAATCAAATCCACCAGTTTTTCCCCCAAGGCGCGCGCCGTGGTGAGCTTGCCTCCGCAGATGGAAATAAAATTCTTCGGCAGATCGCCGCGATGAAACCGATACTCGCGGGTGTTGGCCGATGGGCTGCGGCCGGGCTGAACCGCTAGCGCCCTCAAGCCCGCAAAACTGCCCACCACATCGCTCGAAGTAAGCGGCCGGCGCAGCACGCGGTTCAGCGCACTCAACAAGTAATCAATGTCGGCTTGATCGGGACTGACTGACGCCGGGTCCCCATCAAAATCGGTGTCCGTCGTGCCCAGCAGAGCGTAGCCGTGCCACGGCGCCATCACGAAAATCCGTTCACCGGGCAGAATCGCGGCGAACATCGCGAAAGGCCCCGAGACCGGCGGCAAAATAATGTGCGTGCCTTTGGTCAAGCGAACGGTCTTCGAGCCGTCGTAGCCGGGAAGCAGGGCGCGGATCTGATCGACCCAGGGGCCTGCGGCGTTCACCCAATAGCGCGCCGCGATTTCCGAGCGCCGGCCCGTGAGCTTGTCTTCGGCTTCGGCCGTGGTGACTTGAGCGCCGCCGCTCGATTTCGCGTTCGAGACGGAGAAGCTGCGAATTTCTGTGTAGTTCGAAATCACGGCGCCGTGGTCTGCTGCGTCGATCACGCTTTCGAGCGTCAGCCGTGCGTCATCGGTTTCGGAGTCGAAATATACGGCTCCCGCGCGCAGGCCTTCGGCGCGCAGTGTGGGAATGCGCTGGAGGGCCTCGCCCGGAGTCAACATCCGGTGACGATCCAGTCGCCCCAGGTTGCCGAGTAAGTCGTAAAGGGTCAGGCCGGCGCGAATCTTTAAGGGAGAATAAGGATCGCCCTCATAAATGGGGAGCAGAAAGGGCACAGGCTGCGCCAAGTGCGGAGCGAGTTTCAGCAGCAGGCGCCGCTCGCGCCGCGCCTCGTGCACCAACTTGAATTCGAATTGCCCGAGATAACGCAGCCCGCCGTGAATGAGCTTGGACGATCGGCTGGAAGTGCCGCTGGCGAAATCGCGCGCTTCAACGAGGGCCACTTTCAGCCCGCGCAATGCAGCATCGCGCGCCGTCGCGGCGCCGTTGATGCCGCCGCCAATGATGGCGAGGTCGAATTTGGTTTTGGAGAGTGCCTCAAAGTCGCGGGTCATAGAGAGAATCGCAGAGGAAAGAATTTATCACAGGTCTCTCAAGTAGATCGGAGGCCATTCAGGACCTTGGCCAAACGGATTTTGTCTTCAATTCCTTCGAGAGGCTCAGCGGGTGGAAATGCGCCCAACAACCGAGCGTGCTCGTACATCGCTTCCATGATTGCGAGGTTGCGCTGAAAATCATCGAGTTCGCTGGCAATTTGTTGTGCTTTCCATCGTTCCCAGAAGTCGACATCCTTGATCATGGTGACGGCTCCGGTGCCAAGCCTGATTATAGGCTAAGATGGCCGGCTGGCGATTAGAGCCACCGCGTCGGCGCGGACTGCTTCGCCGCGTCCCACCGCGTCCAGGCCTTCGCCGCTCTTGGCTTTGAGGCTGATTTGAGACGGCAAAATGCCCAGCACTTCGGCGACTTTCTTTCGCATCAGCGGAATGTGACGGGCAAGCTTGGGCCGTTCGAGTCCGACCGTCGCGTCCACATTGACAATGTCGAATCCAGTTTCTCGAAGCAGCTTCGTGACGTGGCCGAGAAACAAAAGGCTGCTGGCGTTGCGCCAGCGGGGAGAAGTATCGGGAAAGTGCTGGCCAATGTCGCCGAGCGCGGCCGCCCCCAAGAGCGCGTCGCAGATGGCGTGAGCCAGTGCGTCGCCGTCCGAGTGTCCCTCCGGGCCCTTGTCAAAAGGAATCTCGATGCCACCCAGGATCAGCTTGCGTCCCGACACCATTCTGTGGATATCGTTGCCGTGGCCGACGCGGTAAGAAGGTTGAAGGTTCAAAGTTGAAGGTTGAACGCCGCGCACTTTGCCTGATTTCTTTTGAGCCTTCATCCTTTAACCTTTACCCTTCAGCCTTCATCCTTCACCTTGCCTTTTTCGTGCTCTTGCGCGATGTAGAGACGAGCCAGCGGCAGATCGGACGGCTTGGTGATCTTGATGTTGCGATCAGAGCCCATGAGTACCGTCACCGGGTAGCCCAGGCGTTCGACGAGGCTCGCTTCATCGGTGCCATTGAAGCCATCGGCGGCGGCGCGGTCAAACGCCTCGCGAATGATACTCCATCGAAATGCCTGCGGCGTTTGCGCCAAAACGATTCGTTCTCGAGGAATGGTCCCCAGAATTTTCTGGCGCTCGACCTGCTTCACCGTATCGACGCTCGGAATGCCCAGGATTGCCGCGCCCTCTTTGCGGGCGGCCTCGGTGACGCGCTCAATCATGTCGAGCTCGATAAAAGGTCTGACAGCATCGTGGACGAGCGCGATTTCCGTATCCGAGGGAGCCTCCGCCATCGCGCGCGCCACGGTTTCCTGCCGGGTTGGCCCACCGGAAACCAGCCGGACGGCCTTGGAAAAGTGTTCGCGCTCGATGTCGCGGCGGGCACGCTCCATTTCTTCGGCGCGCAACGCCAGGAAGATGTTATCAATGGCCGCGGCTGCGGCGAATTTGCGCAGCGTGTGTACGAAGATGGGCACACCCTCGAGCGAAAGGAATTGCTTGGGAGTTCCCCCGCCCATGCGGATGCCCATGCCCGCCGCCGGGATGATGGCCAGAACGCTCATGGATGAGAAATCTCAGATGCCGGTTCACGCCGCGCCGCCTGAAATCTCAAATTTCAGATCTGAAATTTAAGATTAGCGCCACGCAAGCCGTGAGCGACGCGAGCTTTCAAATCTCAAATCTCAAATTTGAAATTTGAATACGCGCCTATTGATGCATCGCCTCGACGCGTTGGCGGTCATCATACTTGCCGAAAATCATCTTGCCCGCAGTGGTTTGCAGCACGCTGGTCACGGCGATGTCGATGGTCTTCGAAATCATTTTTTTTGCGTTGTCGACCACCACCATGGTGCCGTCATCCAGATAGGCCACGCCCTGATTGTATTCCTTGCCCTCCTTCAGGATGAACACGCGCATGACTTCGCCCGGCAAGACCACGGGCTTCAGGGCGTTGGCCAGCTCATTGATATTCAGCACCGGCAGCCCCTGAAGCTGTGCGACTTTGTTCAGATTAAAATCGTTGGTGACAATCTTGGCTTCATAGAGCTTGGCCAGCTCGATGAGTTTCATGTCCACATCGCGCACCTGCGGGAAATCGTCTTCGACAATTTGCACGCTGACCGTGGTCATTTTCTGGATACGCTGAAGAATATCAAGTCCGCGGCGGCCGCGGTTGCGCTTCAGGGAGTCGGAAGAGTCGGCCACGAGCTGAAGCTCGCGCAGTACGAATTGCGGGATCACCAGCGTTCCGTCAATGAAGCCGGTCTCGCAGACATCCGCGATGCGACCGTCGATGATGACGCTGGTGTCCAGGACTTTGATGCTCTTCTTGCTCTGACGCTCGCCGGTGAAGAGGCCTCCCAAGGCGGCGAGATTCAGCAAGTCCCCTTTGCTCGCTCCGAGCACCATGCCAATGTACGCCAAGAACAGCAGCAGTGCGACTTGAATGAACGAAACGGATTTCTGTTCGATGGCGGTCATGAAAAGCAAATGGCTGGCCATGAACGCGGCCAGGATGCCCAGGATCGATCCAACCACAGCGCCGATCAGTTTCTTAAGGCTGGCCCTCTCCAACCTCACTTCCACAAGGACGGTAAGAATCCCCAGCCCCGCGCCAAGAAAGAAAGCCATCGATGAACTTAGCTGAAAAGGCCGCAGGTGGTAAGAAGCGGCGGCGAGGCCGAGGATAATTATCGCCCGCACGATAATTTTTTCCCAGTTCCAAGACATAGGCTAACCTCTCCCCCAGAATGAACAAGTACGTATCCATAGTGAGTGAAAACTCCTTGCGGGCGCGTGGAGTTCCGCTCCTTGTAACACCAGTGTAACATCACGCAGCGGAATTTCAAATCGCCGCTCAGTGGTGGGTTCATGTTCTGTGTGGCCAAAAAAGTCTCGACACAGCGCGGCATGGCCGCAACCAAGTGGCGAGTGTATTTTATAATTGGCTGATGCTCTTAGCGTAACACAATGCTTGCCAAAGAAAAGAAACGACGACCTTGTACTTCAGAGGACACGGAGCAGCTCAGTGACTCTAGTATTGAAGCTCTTCAGTCACGGGGGTCACAGGCAACACCGCGCTGCGCACTTCACGTTTCTTGCACACAAGCTTCTGCTGTTAGTTGCTTTGGCGCGATTTGACGCGGATGGGAGTGCCAACGAAGCCGAATCTTTCACGAAGCCGGTTCTCAAGAAAGCGCTCGAAGGAGAAGTGGAGCTTGCCAGCCCGGTTGGTGAAAACGACGAACGTGGGCGGGGCCGCGCCGCCCTGAGTGATGTAGTAAATGCGCACCGCCTTGTTTGCGGGGCTCGTGGTGCGCTCAAAATCAACTTCCTTCAAGAACCGGTTCATTTCTGAAGTGCTCACGCGAAGGCACCTCGATTTTGCCACCTCGACAATTGTCGCCAGTAGCTTCTCCAGCCGCTGGCCTTTCAGTGCCGAAATGAACATTACTGGCGCGTAGTCGAGGTACTTCATGCGCCGGCGGATGGTCTCGGTATAGTCATGGGTTGTGGCCGGGCCTTTTTTCACAGCGTCCCACTTGTTGACCACGATCACCACAGATCGGCCGCTCTCGTGAGCGTATCCGCCGATGTGGGCGTCCATCGCCGTCACGCCTTCCACGGCGTCGATCATCAGCAACGCGACATCGGCGCGCTCCAAATGCTTGCGCGCCTGGATGACGCTCAATTTTTCTGCTTGCAGCTTGGTCTTGCCCTTGCGCCTGATGCCTGCGGTATCAATCAGGCGAACCTGCCGGCCGTCGAGCTCAAATTCGGCGTCCACCGCGTCTCGCGTGGTGCCGGGCAGGGGCGTGACAATGGATCGCTCCTCGTTCAGGATGCGGTTCAGCAGCGTCGATTTGCCGACGTTGGGCCGGCCGATGATCGCAACGTTGATCGTTTTGCCCGCGAGGGGATCGGCCTGTTCCGTCACTGCGCCTTCGTCCGCCTCCTGCACAGTGGGAACCGGGGAAGCGTCGTCAGGCGCAAAATCCTTTGTCACGTGGTCAAGCAGTTCGTCCACACCGAGGGCGTGTTCGGCGGAAACCGGAAACATGTTTTGCACGCCGAGGCGACGAAACTCTTCCACCAGCGATTCGTGCTGGGACATGTCCACCTTGTTGACCGCCAACGACAACGGTTTCCCGGTGCGCAGCAGGAGGTGTGCCAGTTCTTGGTCGAGAGGAACGATACCAGCGCGGGCATCCACCACGAGAATGAGATGGGCAGCTTCTTCAATGGCGACGCCGGCCTGGCGGAAAATTTCTCCAACGATGAGGTCGCGATCCGCGGGTACCATGCCGCCGGTGTCGACCACTTCAAACGACCTTCCCATCCATCGCGCCGGCGCATAAAGGCGATCGCGCGTCATTCCCGGCTCGTCGCCCACCAGCGCGCGCCGGCGGCCACAAATCCGGTTGAATAACGTGGACTTGCCCACGTTGGGGCGACCGATAATCGCGACTCTGGGTAGTTTGGCCATGAATCTGGACGCGTCTCAGACGGGCCCCACTTCTATGCTATTCTTCTTACGGAGAACTCAAAAGGCAAAAAGTAAGAGTCGATCCCATCCTCAACCCCATGGCGACCGCCGTACACAAATCTGCCGAGAAGCCGCCGCTGGAGAAAATCTTCGGCCCGCACGGCTGGCTGGCGAGGAACCATCCGAACTTCGAGTATCGGCAAGGCCAATTGGAGATGGCCGAGGAAGTCGAGTCGGCGCTCGAGAATCGCAGGCACCTGATAGCCGAGGCCGGGACCGGGACGGGGAAAACGCTGGCGTATCTTGTCCCCGTGATTCGCAGCGGCCGGCGGGTGGTAATCTCCACCGGCACCAAAAACCTTCAGGAGCAGATTTATTTCAAGGACATTCCGTTTCTGCAAAAGCTCTTCCCGCGCCTGCGCGTCACCCTGATGAAGGGCCGGCAGAATTATCTGTGCCGGCAGAAGTTTTACGAAATCGAATCGCAGCCCGTGCTTTCAGGCCTGGAAGAAGTGCGGCTCTACCCTGTGCTCCGCGAATGGGAAAAAAGGACGGAGACGGGTGACCGAGCGGAACTGGAAAGCCTCCCCGATTCCAGCGCGCTTTGGCCGCAGATTGATGCCCGGAGCGAATCCTGCACGGGACAAAAGTGCCCGCAATTCGAGCGATGCTTCATCACCTGGATGCACCAGCGCGCCGCCGAATCTGACGTCATCATCGTCAACCATCATTTATTCTTCGCGGACCTGGCTCTGAAGCAGATGGAGTACGCCAGTATCCTCCCCGAGTATTCGGCCCTGGTGTTTGACGAAGCGCACGACATGGAAGACGTGGCGACGCTTTACTTCGGCATTCAGATTTCAAACTACCGGGTCGACGAGCTGGCGCGCGACACAGAGATCACGCTGCGGATGAAAGCCTTGGACAGCCCCGATACGCAAGCCGCCGTCGCCTCGCTTCGCCAGCGCTCCGCCCACTTCTTTGGGCTTTTCCCCGCCGGGGACAATCGCGCCAGCTTCGACAATCGCGAGGAATTTCTGGAAGGCAACCGGGGCGCTTACGACGCGCTCTCGAACGCCCTGGTCCGCCTCGAAACCGAGTTGGGCCGGATCAAAGATCGCCCCGAGGAAATCAACAAGCTGGCGGGCCGCGCCGCAGAACTCCGCCAAGCCTTGGAGACGATTCTCGAAAGCCGCGAGCACAACCTGGTTTTCTGGTGGGAACGGCGAGGGCGCGGCGTGTTCCTGGAAGCCTCGCCCATCGACGTCTCCGCCATCCTGCGCGAGCGCGTCTTCGACCGCGTCGAAAGCGTGATCCTCACTTCTGCCACGCTCGCCGTCGGCGGCAAGTTCGATTTCTTGAAAAGCCGACTGGGCGTTCAGCACGCCAAAGAAAGAATTCACCCCTCCCACTTTGATTACTCCAAACAGGCGCTGCTTTACACCCCGCTGCATCTGCCGGACCCGCGCCAGCCGGACTTCGGGCGTCAGGCCGCGGAGGAAATTATTCACCTCTTGAAGGCCAGCCGCGGGCGCGCCTTCGTCCTGTTCACGTCGCATCAGCAGATGCGGCAGGTGCACGAACTGGTTCGGCGCCATCTGCATTATCCGATGCTCTTGCAAGGCGAGGCGCCCAAAACCGCGTTGCTCGATCGCTTTCGCAAAACGCCCCACGCGGTTTTGTTTGCCACCAGCTCTTTTTGGCAAGGCGTGGACGTGCAAGGCCAGCAACTGAGCGTGGTGATTGTGGACCGACTGCCCTTCGCGGTTCCCACGGACCCGGTGGTGGCCGCGCGCGTCCGGCTGATCAACGAAGATGGCGGCAACGCCTTCGTCGATTACCAAGTTCCCCAAGCGGTGATTGCGCTCAAACAGGGTTTCGGCCGATTGATCCGTAGCCAACAGGACCGCGGCGTGCTGACCATCCTCGACCATCGCATGGTCCGCAAACACTATGGGAAGGTTTTTCTAGACAGCCTGCCTTCTTACGCGCGGACGAATCGTATAGAAGATGTGCGAGAATTCATGCGAGAATGTTGAGGGAATTGGGTGATTGAGCGATTGAGTGATCGGGAGATTGTGGGTGAGTTTGTCTTTCAATCACCCAATCGCTCAATCACCCAATCGCTCAATTGTGAAATCAATGTTTGAAATTTCCGCTGAATATTCCTTTGCGGCTGGCCACGCCCTGCGCGGCTATAAGGGCAAGTGCGAGAATGTCCACGGACACAACTACAAAATCCAGGTGACGGTCGAGGGCGAGCAGCTCAATTCGATCGGGCTGCTCATGGACTTTGTGGATCTGCGCGGAGCAATCAAGGCGCTCGCCGACCGGTTGGATCATCGCTTCTTGAACGACCTTCCTCCTTTCGACCAGCTCAATCCCTCCGCCGAGAACCTAGCGAAATATTTTTGCGATGAGCTCGAATCTCAAGTCCGCGGGCACGGCGTGCACGTGCGCAGTGTGGTAGTGTGGGAAACCGACACCACATCGGCGACGTACGTTCCAGGAATAAGGGATTAGGAGTTACGGTTGAAATCCTGAATGATGAATTGTAAATGATGAATGCGCCTGAACGAAGGACAACTGACGAGGGACAAAGAACACCCTCCCTACATCCCAATTCCTGACTCCTGCTCTTCTACCACGTCCAAAACGCAACCGCCGGGTGAGTGCGCGCGTGGTGGTGCTGCGCGCAGACGCCTTCTCTGCAGTAGTAGACGTCTTCGCACCAGCGGCAATGTGTCAAGCGGTCTTTCTCGCGCACGGTACCGCAAATCGAGCAGGCCTCGTAGAGGTCGGCGACCACATGGCACGATACCTTGCGCCAACTTTCCATGACCTCGCGCTCCTCCCGCATTCTTTCCAACTCTTCTTTGCCGACCATGCGACACCTCCTGGCTTCCCTGCTCTCTTCGATGCAAAACAATGACCAAACGTGGCAGGAAAATGAAAATGTCACACTGCGGCCAATAGGTCTCGTATTTTCAGCAGGTCGCTTCGCATCAGTGCCCGGCAGAATCTCTGCCGCAAGGGAAAGTCCTTGCCTATGTGAAATAGTTTCGACATTCGGTGTATCGTTTCGAAACAGTGCCGGTCTGGCATTCGTCGGCCTTTAGGATTCTCTTATCTAAGGGGTCCGAGGCCAACACGCGGAAGTCTGTCGGAAAGTTAAAGCCACAGCTCGCAGACAGTCTCCTATACGAATGGATACCAACTGTTCTAAAATGGCTCGGCTCGGTGTAGACTCACACCCGAGCGGACACCCCAGATGCGGGGGACCTGGGGTAAAATCGTTGTCAGAACTTTTGGGTTCGCAAGCTGCATGTGATGCGGTGTAAAATCGCGGCTGCATTATTGGCGGTGTAGAATCGCCGAGATGCTTCCAGCGATTTAGATTCGCCGCTGCGAGGAGTCGGAGCTTATGGATTCGAAGAAACCTGTATTCGGACTGTTGGCTTTCTTAATGCTGGCCAGCGCGAAGGTGCCCGCGTTCGGCCAGACCTTTCAAGGCAGCATTACGGGGATGGTCAGCGATCCCACGGGTGCCGCCGTGCCGGGAGTTCTGGTGACGGCCATCGAACTGAACCGGGGGTTCAGCCGAAGCGCCACCACTTTGGATGACGGCACCTACGATATCACGCTGCTGCCGCCCGGCACCTACCGGCTGGCTGCCGAGAAGAAAGGATTTGAGAAGACAAGCCAGAGCGGGATTGATCTCACAGTGAATCAGCACCTGCGAGTCGACCTTCAAATGAAACTCGGAGTGCAGTCCGCCGTCGTGGAGGTCAAGGCGGCAGTACCTGTGCTCGACACGCAGACCTCTTCTGTGGGAACAACCTTGGAGGAAGCCAAAGTGGAGGAGATTCCCACGAATGGCCGGCAGTTCCTGGAGTTGACCCTGTTGGTGCCGGGCGTCGTGCCGGGGACATCAGGTTCGCGAATTAGCGACCGCGGCGGCGCCATCAACGTGAACGGATTGCGCGACTCCATGAATTCCTACTGGCTTGATGGTCTCGACGACACGGCCATCGGCGTGGGCCAGTTTGCAGTCGCCCCGCCGTTAGACTCGGTGCAAGAAATGCGAATGGAGACGGGCGTTTACGATGCCAAATTCGGCGCGCACGCCGGAACCCAAGTGAACATTGTCACCAAATCGGGAACCAATGCTCTGCGCGGCGAGCTCTACGAGTTCCTCCGCAACAGCGCGCTGGATGCCCGAGACTTTTTTGACCCAACCGTGCCGCCGTTCCGCCGCAACCAGTTCGGCGGGACGATTGGCGGGCCGGTGGTGTTGCCCGGCGTCTACAAAGGTCACGACCGCACCTTTTTCTTTTTCGCTTGGGAAGGGCTGCGCGAGGCCCGCTCTTTCTTCAATCGCGCTCGGGTCCCGACTCTCGCCGAACGCGGCGGTGATTTCTCGGACCTCCAGGCGCCGAACTGCCCAGTGCAAACTGTCCTCATCGATCCCATAGCTCTGATGCAAGGCCAGATTCAGCCTTTCACGAATATCAGTCAACTCAATCAAGAGCTCCCCGCCCCCGTTCTCCCTGACCCAGCCGGCCAGAGTTTGGTCAACCTCTATCCGAAGCCCAACATCGCCAACGCCACCTGCGGCAGCCCGAATTACATTGCTCAGGTCAATCGAAAGATTAACTTCGACGATTTCTTCGGCCGCGTGGACCATCGGTGGACTGCAAAAGACAACATCTTCTTCCGATATAGCCTGAATGGCGACGACCAGGTTCTTCCGCCGAACACCAGCCCCCGCGCCGCCGCCACCAATTTGCCGGGTTTCGGCACGGTCACGCACGACCAGGACCAAATGGCTGGGGTTGACTGGACGCACGAGTTCAACGCCACGTTGATCAATGAACTCAAGATCGGTTACAACCGCTGGCAGATTCGCGACGACAATCAGGACGAAGGAAACCCCATCGCCCAAGCGTTGGGCATTCAAGGCGTTCCGCAGGGAAATTCCAAGGCCGTGGGCTACCCGCAATTGAATTTCGCATCCTACGACTCGCTGGGATCCAACAATACCGATCCTCAAGCCGGCGCCGTGAACACCTTTCAAGTGGCAGACACGGTGACCCATGTGAGCGGCAACCACATGCTGGCCTATGGCGTCGACTTGCGGAGCGTGGAACGGGGCGATTTCTCGGTCGACACCATCGTTCGGGGCGAGTTCGATTTCACAGGACTGGTTACAGGAGGCTTGGGTCAACTCCCACCGCAGGCCGGACAGCTCCTCGGTTGCGTTTCGCCCAGTTGTACCTTCGGCAACTCCATCGCTGACGCGCTGCTCGGCTTGCCCACCGACTGGCTGACCGGCTTTCAGCAATACATTTCCGGCCATTTGGGGGAATACGATTTCTTCGGCCAGGATACCTATCGGATCAGGGACAATCTAACTTTGAGTTTGGGCATCCGGTACGAATACAAAGGGCTGACCACCGACAAGTACGACCGCTTCGCCAACTTTGATTTCAACAATGGTTTGCTGATGGTGGCGGGAAGCAAGGCGGTGACACTTGAGAATTTCGATCCAACATCCGGCTTGTTCGTACCTGTGGGCACAACGTCACTGGGCAGCGCCGGGCGGAATCGGGCGCTCCAATATCCGGACAAGGATGACATCGCGCCACGATTTGGCCTTGCCTGGAAGCCGTTTGGCCATCCCAACCTGGTGATCCGCGGAGGCTATGGCATTTTCTACAATCAGACCTTTGGTGACGTGTTCTTCCTGAAATCCGCCAACCCGCCGTTCGTCCGACTCAACGCCGGCAACATTGGCGCCGCCTTGCCGTTGATTCAGAATGGTACCTTCCCGGTTGGGTCCGGCGCCGTCATCACCAATGCTCTGGCCGGCGTGGTCGGGCCCGCCTTCCCGACCCTCAGCCCCTTTCAGCTCAACTTCCAGGACGGCATGGTTCACGAATGGAATCTCGACGTCCAGCGGCAGTTGTTCGGCTCGTGGGCGTTGGACGTGGGCTATGTGGGCACCCGTGGGCTCCGTCTTCCTTTCGAGACAGACCCCAACCAGCCGGTGCCTGACCCGGCGACACAGACCGCCGTTCCACGGTACCCAACGCTGGCAGGCTTCTCCTATACCCAGTCGAATGGCACATCCATCTACCACGCGTTGCAGGTGAAGGTGGAACGGCATTACACGAATGGCCTGTCGTTCCTAGCCGGCTATACGTACTCGAAGTCGATTGATACGAACTCGAGTGAGTTCACCACCAGCCGTGACCAGAATTTTCCCCAGAACTCGGCGGACTTGGCGGCAGAAAAAGGCCGTTCCGATTTCGACTTTCGTCATCGTCTGTCGCTGACCTACCTTTATGAATTGCCGGTCGGAAACCGGATGTGGAAGCTGAACAACTCCGGCCTGAATTACCTCATCCAATCATGGGAACTGGCCGGCGTGTTCACCGCGGAGACAGGGCCTCCCTTCACTCCGCAGATTAGTGGCGACATTAGCCATGCGGACGAGGAAGCCGTGATCGGTTCGGGCAATCCGACGGATCGACCCGATCTCACTGGGACGAGTTTTTATCCGGCGCAAAAGACGCCGAATCAGTGGCTTCTGCCCTCGGCGTTCTCGGCTCCTGCGCCCTACACGTTCGGCAACGCGGGAAGAAATATCCTGACCGGACCGGGGCTGAGCAGTTGGGACTTTTCGTTGATTCGCAACTTCCGCTTGTCGGAGTCGAAGAGCTTGGAGTTTCGCGGCGAGATCTTCAACTTGCTGAACCGCGCTAATTTCGATATTCCTCAGCGCGACGTGGCCTCGCCCAGTTTTGGTCAGATCACGAACACGCTCCGGCCCGAGGCCGGCTTGGCCTCCGGCGGGCCCGGCGACCCGCGTGAGATCCAGTTCGGTTTGAGACTGATGTGGTAAGGGATGATTGACGATTGACGATTATCGATTGCCGATTAGAGGAGGCCAACAATTCCTTTGGCTTTCAATCGTCAATCGACAACCGAAAATCGGCAATCAGTTGCGTCGCGGCGCGCGGAGAATTAAACTGCCGAGAAGGGAATGCACGGGAGCAAGACGAACGGACCGCTTCTTTCGGGCCCGTCATAAGACCCAAGGAGGGTGGAGTATGGCCCGCAAACCGATATTCATCGTCATCATGGGTTCTGCATTGTTCTGCGGGGCTTATCTGTTGGCTGTCGACAAGCCAGTTCCTGTTCCTGCCGGAGCCTCACTCCGGGTCAAGTTGGAAACACTTCTTTCCGACAAGACGAATAAGGTCGGAGATCCCTTCACCGCCAAGGTGACCTATCCGATCACCGCGGACGGTCAGGAAGTGATTCCCGCCGGAAGCATTGTCGATGGTCACGTGGCATTCATTAAGGAATCGGGCCGCGTCAAGGGCAAAGCCGAGATGCGGCTTGTCGTGGACAGGGTCACGACGCCGGATGATGTTGTCTATCCGCTCTCCAGCATCTTGCAGGAGGCCCACGACGTCAACTGCGACAAGGGTACGGTTGGATCGAAAGTGGGCGAGAAGGGGAAGTCGGACGAAGAGGGAACCATTACCGGCTGCGGAAAGACGGCGAAAGAGGTCGTGAAGGGTGCTGCCATTGGCGCGGGAATCGGCGCGGCTGGGGGATTGTCGGTGGGCATGGCGACACGAGGCGGATGCGATTATTACGGCTACTGCTGGCCCAGCAGCGGCCCCGGCGTCGGCGCCGATATCGGTTACGGCGCGGGCATCGGTGTGGGAACGGCCCTGGTTTATAAGTTGCTCCAACACGAAAAGCACATCATCCTGGTGCAGGGCACCCCGTTGACGTTTATCGTCAATCGAACTACCGACGCTGACGCGGCCCCAGCCGCCCAGCCGCCGCAACCGGCGGCGGAACAGTGACGCCCTGAGCGCGGTGGGGATGGATTGAAGTGAAACAAGTATTCTTCCGGTTTCAAACTCGGCTGGCGCTGGTCATGCTCCTCATCATAGGGATCACCAGCGCCGTGCTGACTCTGACCTATGTAAACTACTCGACCCAGTTCTTTGCCTACATCACGGGGATGACCACGGACCTTGTGGCGATCACTCAACTCGCTCAGGAACGGATCTCTCCGGAGGCCGATCGCGAACAGGCGATCGAACAGTTCGAAAGGGTGCTTCAGGATTACCGCTTGTCCTACTCTCTAACTTCTCCCACCGGACAAGTCCTCAAGAGCACTAACCCGGGTTTGGTGGGGCAGAAACTCAAGATCAAGAAGAGACAGGTCGCGGCGAAACAAGAGCCCATCAAGTTCTCCGCCCATCTACAGAACATCGACGCGGCCTCAAGCGGAGAACAGAACCCTTACAGCGTCGAGTTTCCCATCATTCAAGGCGATAAGGTGATCGGCTACGCCGTAGTCCAGGTGCCAGGGGTGGGCCAACAGGTGCAGCAACTGATGCGGCGCCATTACGAGGAGCGGCTGGAGTTAATCCTGGTCACGATGCTGGCCGGAATGATTGCCGTGGTCTACCTGGCCTCCCGCTTTACAAGGCCTATTAACACTCTGGTGGCGGGAGCGAAGCAGGTGGCGCAGGGCAACCTTTACGTTTCGCTTCCCGCGGCAGGGACGGACGAAATGGGCCGGCTGGCGCAAACCTTCAACCAGATGGTGGAGCGGCTGCGGGAAAATCGCCAGCTTCAGGAGCGGCTGAACGAGGCGGAAAAACTGTCATTGCTCGGCCGATTTGCCGCCACCGTAGCTCATGAGGTACGCAACTCTCTTAATTTTATAAACCTAAGTGTTGACCAAATTCGCGCCAAGCATTCGGGTGGAGACCTTCAGGCTTCACGCGACCTCCAGCGCAACATCCGCAATATCAAGGATGAAATCGTGCGGCAGAATCGTCTGGTGAACGATTTCCTGGCAGCGGGACGCCAAGTGCCACCGACTTTTGCCCCCTGCGACTTGCACAAGACGCTTGAGCAGGCTGTGGCCCTGGTTGAAAAGCAGGCCTACAGCCAGGACATCTCGATCGACGTCGATCTCCCCGCCGATCTGCCTCGTCTTCAAGCGGACGCCGGCCAGATGCAAACCTGTTTCCTGAACATCCTCACCAACGCGATTCAGGCGATGCCGACAGGAGGCAAAATCCGCGTCAGCGCCGAGTGCGTGGCGAACAATGGCGCCCCCGCTGCGATCCAGGTGCGCTTCGCCGACACAGGACCGGGCATTCCGCCCGAGAACCGCGAAAAAGTCTTTGCTCAGTTTTTTTCCACCAAGACAACCGGCTTTGGTCTGGGCCTGGCCATCACTAAGAAGATTGTGGAAGACCACGGCGGCCGCATCCAATTGATCAGCAGCGACGCGCCCGGAACCGTGATCGCGATCGACCTTCCTCTCCCTCAATCCTCTCTTTCCCACCAGGCGCTGACTGCCAAATCGGCAGTCGCCTGAGGACTGTCTTCCATGCCCGAAGGCAACATCCTGGTCGTTGACGACGAAGAACGGCAGCGCGAGATCTATCGAGACATTCTGGAAGGCGAGGGATATGGCGCCGAAACTGCGCCCAGCGGCGAGGCCGCTCTTCCGCTGCTCACCCAAAAGCGCTTCGACTTAGTCCTCACCGACCTCAACCTGACGGGCATGACCGGCCTTCAGTTGCTGTCGGCCATCATGAGCGCCGACCCAACAGTGGCGGTCATTCTCATCACCGGCTATCCTTCCATTCAATCGGCGATCGAAGCCACCAAGCGCGGCGTTTATCAATATCTGGAAAAACCGGTTGATCGCGACCGGCTCTTGGAAGTGGTGCGCGAGGTCTTTCAACACCTCGCCGCGCTCAAGCGAAGCATCATCGGCGATTCACCCGCCACCAAGGCGATGGTGCGCATGATTTTGAAAGTGGCGCCCACCGCCCACACCGTGCTCATCCTGGGTGAAAGCGGCACGGGCAAGGAACTCGTGGCGCGAGAGATTCACAATCACAGCCCGCGGCGCGATCGTCCTTTTCTGGCGGTCAACTGCGCCGCCTTGACCGAGACCCTGCTGGAGAGCGAACTCTTCGGCCACGAGAAGGGCGCCTTCACCGACGCCCACCAACAGAAAAAGGGTCTTTTCGAAAGAGCGCACCACTCCACTCTTTTTCTCGACGAGATCGGAGATACCAGTCTGGGCATGCAGGCCAAAATCTTGCGGGCGCTTCAGGAACGCGAGATCATTCGTGTGGGCGGGTCGGAATCGATCAAGGTGGACGTTCGCATCATCGCCGCTACCAACCGAAACCTCGAGCAGCTTCTGAAGGAAGGCCGATTCCGCGAGGACCTCTATTATCGCCTGAAAGTGATTCCGATCGAATGTCCGCCGTTGCGCGATCGGGGAGACGACATCGAATTGCTGGCGGCGCACTTCTTGCAGAAAGCAGCTTTAGCGTCGGCCCGCGAAGTGCACGGCATCACGCCGGAGGCGATGGAAGCCCTGAGGGCCTATGGTTGGCCGGGCAACGTTCGCCAGTTGGAGTGGGCGTTGGAGAGGGCGGTCGTGCTGGGTGAATCGGAATACGTGCAACTGGCTGATCTGCCGCCGGAAATTCTTCAACCGGTGGCGGCTCCGGTCGGCGCGCACGGCGCGACCCAGCCTTCGACCGCGCCTTCGGCGCATCAGCCCGTCATTCCCGAGGGCTCGTGGGAAGAGCACGAGAAGGCCAAGATGTTGGAGGCGCTCGAGCGCACCAGTTGGAACATCACCCGCGCTGCCCAGCTTCTCGGGATGACGTTTCGCACCCTTCAGTACCGTCTGGAAAAATTCGGTATCAAGAAACCCCAGGAATAACTTCCGGCAAGGCCGTTACTTCGGCGCCGTGGCCTGCTTCAGTGCGTCGACGAGCTCATCGCTGCCGCCAGCGGCGCGAATATCGTTGATATCGTCGTCGGTTGGCACCCACTTTACCCCGCGTTCCTTCACCAGTGCCGCCACACGAGCGCTGGGCACGTCGCCCTTCAAGAGATCAAGAATGTCCGCTTTGCCGAGCCCCTTGGGATTGGTCTGTGCCACGGGTTGCGGCGGTGGCGCGGGCGGCGTGAAGCGGGCAACGAACGTAACTTTGGCCTCGGCGTGAGCAGCGTTGACGGCCGAAATCTCAATTCGGTTCTCGCCCGGCTGAAGGACGATGGGCTCAGACGAGAACTCCGCCGCCTGCGCGCTCTTGGGGCGCAGCGCCGCAGGACTGCCATTGATGGTGACTGCCGGGATGCCGGAGTTGTCCATGGTGACGCCGCGAATGGTGAGCGGCGAAGAAGTGACATCAACCGTTGCGCCTGAACTCGCGCCCGACGGTTCGACGAGCACTATCGTGGGTGGCACGGCGGGCGGCGGTTCAGTAACCGTTACACGGGCGGTGGCGATCTTTGTTCCCCCCGGTCCTGTGGCCGTGAGCGTGTACGTGGTTGATGAATCCGGGGTGAGCGTGGTTGACCCTTCCGTGGCCACCGTGCCGCCCCCGGGTTCGAGCTCGAGACTCGCGGCATTAGCCGACGTCCACACCAGCGTCACGGAGTGTCCCCTCTCAATCGTAGCTGGCTCAGCTCTCAGGGTGAGTGCCGGCAACGGCGGCTTCACTTCGTTGTAGACCTGCTCGAAATTCCTGATGGCCAAGGCGATGGAAGCCGTGCCATTGATGTATCTTTCGCTGATGTTCAGAAAATCGCTGCCCTTTCGGACGGAGTCCCAATGCACCTGCGGGATGTAGGATAGTTCGATCTTCCTTTTGACCACGGTGAGCTGCAGCACGCGTTGCGCCAAGCGCGTGTCCGTGATTTGCTGAGTGGCCGCCTGGAATCCCTGATCCGTCTTCGTCTTTGCCGCTTCTTCCTCGGTATAGCGTATCCCGCGGCGCGCAATGTCCAGCCATCCGCAGGAAATCTTCCCGCCTTCCCTGACTGCCACTGGATATCGCAGCACCGGATTCGGCTCCGCGCCCACAAGCTGGGGTTTCTGCACCTCGCTCAACGCCTGAGCCTGCACCGCTCCCAGCGCTCTGCCTTTCGCGCGCTTCACCTGCGGTTCGCCTGCGCCAAAGCTGGAGACCGAAACCACGAGAAATACCAACATCACAACAACACGAGTTTTCGATTTTAAGAGCATGTGACGAGACACCTCCCTGCACTCGAGCTGCCGGCGGCGAGATTAAGCTCAGCGGGGGTTAGAACTCAAGCGGGAATTCGCTTTGAATTGTGAGAAGCACCCACCAGTCGCTCGAGGGCGACATTCAAGCTTATTATTCCACGCTTCGTGCGGCACTGCAATTGGGCCAAGTGCGCAGTTGGCGAGCCGTAGTCATTTCGTCTTGTGCCTCATCGGCTATAGTAAGCGCAGCAGACAACCGCCCCACGCCCACGCGAGAGAAAACCGAAAAATGGCGGCCACCGAAGTCAGCCGAATTTGAACTGCACTATTGCTTTGGGGAAGCCATGGACTGCTTCAAAGCCTCAACCAAGTCGTCGCCCCCGCCGGCTGCGCGGATCTCTTTGATATCGTCCTCGGTCGGCGTCCACTTGACGCCGCGCTCTTTCACCAATGAAGCCACTCGCGCGCTGGGCACCTCGCCCTTCAAGAGATCGAGAATTTCCGCCTTAGCGAGAGCCTTGGCATTAGTCTGAGTGGCCGGCTGCGGTGCTGTGGTCTTGTAACGAGCAACGAAGATCACTTTCGCCTCGGCGCGCGCCGCATTGGTGGCCGTAATCTCGAATCGATTCTCGCCCGGCTGAAGAACAATCGGGTCAGACGAGAATTCCGCCGCCTGAGTGCTCTTGGGACGCAGGGCGGCAGGCGTGCCGTTAATGGTAACAACCGGAATGCCGGAACTGTCCATTGCCACGCCGCGGATGGTGAGGGGTGAGGTCGCAAGCTCAAGCGTTGCGCCAGAGTTGGTGACCGACGGCTCGACCAGGACAATCGTGGGCGGGGCCGCAGGCGCATTCACTGTCACATGCGCGGTAGCCGTATTGCCGCCCCCCGGTCCAAGCGCGCTAATAACGTACGTCGTCGACTCCGTAGGTGCGACTTCTCGCGAACCGTTGGCTTGGACCTGGCCGATACCCGGTTCGAGATCCAGGCTGGTCGCATTCGACGATGTCCAGCTAAGCGTCAACGCTTGGCCTTTTTCAACTGTGTTGGGCGTTGCGCCGAGAGTCAGGGCGGGCACGGGTTTGGGGGCTAGCGCGATTTGGCGCTCCTCGGCCATGCGCACCGTGGCATCAAAATCCTCCACAGCTTGCGCCAGCGGTTCCCAAGATCGAATATCCTCCCATTTCAGGCTCTTGGAAGTCAGAGAGGGTTGCTCCAGCAGACTCTCCCGCACCCTGAAAAAATGGTAGGTCTTTCCGCCGGAGAATTTGAACTCGACCTCGGGCATGCTACTCCCCATGAACCTCCACTGCCGAGCCTCCGTTACGGTTGAACGCGGATAGCGGAATCCGTGGTCGCTGTCCGTGGCAGGACTCTTGACTTCGTACCAAACCTCATCCCGGGAAACATACAAATAGCCGTAGCATCCTGACGCGGCGTGTTGATGTGCCACCGCGAACCGAAAAGTGGGCTGCGGCTCGCCCTTGATGAGAAGCGTTTCCCACGAGACATTCTCCGCGGCTGGTGTCGCCGCAGCTTTCTCTTTTTCGCGTGAGCTCGCTGAAACAGCGGCGAGGAGACCGAGCCCCAGCATGAGGGCCAGCCGTCCCACGAGACCTTTCGATGAGCGTCCGAAGTTCCACTTCATATGCGCGGGGCGGAATTCCCCCGCTCGAGCAAAAAATACGCCCTCATCCTGCCGAAGTCAACCAAGTCTTCCGCCACGGCAATCGCGTGCAAATTTCCCGCGAGGTCACACCTTAACGGAGTCTCGGGTTGCGAGGTGCTGCGTTCTGAGGCTGTTCACTAAGCGTTTTCAAGTAGGTGATGAAATAGGGCTTGTCCTGGGCTTTGGCGAGGGTGGGGGCGACCGCGATGACCGAGAAGATGATGTTCGGCAGACTGAGTCTGAATTTGAATGAGACCGGAGTGTTCGTTACGCGTTCTCCTTTTCGGGTGACGACGTAGCGCCGGTCCCGCCAAGCGGGACCGGCACCTGCCGCCCTAAAGGGCGGTGCTGCCCTCCGCGCCTTGGCGTGAGACGCTTTTGTTCTTTGGGGGATTCTTCACACCTTCTCGGGGTCGCTGCTCTGAGGATTGAACTTCACCAATTCATCCCACTCAGCCCGCACCAAACTCCCACGCCGCTGGTGATGGCGCAGGTCGCAACCATCGCCCATAAACGAACTCCCCGCAGGCGGTGCTCTTCCGGAAGCACGCGGGCCGCCAGCAACACCAGGAAGCCAAGGACCAGAGGCAGCAGCAGCGCGTTCATGACCTCCACGCCCAAATTCAGCGCAATAAGGTTTGGCGCGCAGGCCACCAGCACGGCCGAACCCGCCACCGCCATCGCATAGACTCCGTAAAACCACGGGGCCTCTCGAGGATGGTTCTCCAGGGAGTGTTTGTAGCCGGTCATCTCTCCAATCCCCCACGCCGCGGCAAGCGAGGTCACAATGATCGCGACCAGCGCCGCGCCGACAATCGCCAGACCGAAAACCAGCCGCCCCACTTCCGGCCCTAGAGAGGGAGTCAGGGCCTGCGCGATTTGGCCGACGGTGCTGAGCGACTCAGCGCCGTGCTGGGAGCCGAGGGTGGCTGCGGTGGTCACCAGCACGGCCGCCATGACGAGTTGAGTGACGACGGATCCCAGGGCCGTGTCCCACCGTGCCGCTCGCAGGTGCTCGGGCCGAAGCCCCTTGTCCACCACCGCCGACTGCTGGAAGAAAATCATCCAGGGCATAATCACGGCGCCGATGTTTGCCGCCACCAAATACCGGAAACCGGCCTCGTGCCACGGCGGTGCTGCCAAGGCTTGCGCCAACGACCCTGCTTGCGGATGAGCTTTCAGCGCCACCCACAGGAAGGCCAGCTCGAAACAACCCAAGCCAAGTGCAATCCGCTCCACCCTCCGATACGACCCGGCCCACACCACTGCTAACAAAAAACTCACCGCCAACGACAGGCTGATGACCCGCGGCACGCCCAGCAGTTCTCCGACGCCCGCAATGCCCGAGAATTCCGCCACCATCGCCCCTATAATTGCTGCCGCCAATCCCCCGACTGACACCCATCCCCACCCCGCACCATAACGCTCGCGGATCAGCTCCCCATGCCCCTTACCGGTGAAAATTCCCAGCCGCACCGTCAGTTCCTGCACCACGAATAAGACGGGAATCAGCAGGAATTGCAATGGAAGGAGCGCATAGCCCCAACGCGCTCCGCTTTGGGCGGCGGTGATGACGCTGCCAACCTCCGTATCGGCCATCATCACCATCTGTCCCGGCCCGAGCACGGCCAGAAACGCCGCTAACGGTCTGAGCCTGGCTCCGAGACCGTTACCTGGCCGCCTCTCGAGGCGCGAGGTGGCGTCCACGACCTTTTCACTTCCATCGGCCGCGCCGACGCTTGATGGCAGCTCCAAGTCAAACACCGAGTTGGTACTTCCTTGCTCTTGGTTCATCCTCAATACCGCAACTTGATTCCCGGTCGAACCAGCCGCAGTACCGCTCTGCTTCCTACGTGACCGAACGCCGCGCTTCCCAGGCCTCCATTAACGGCCGCAGGTCCGTAGTGGAGTAGAACTAGTTGCGAAACAGTCGCATCTAGATTCTGCCAGATTGCCCCCCGCGTGCGCTGTGACGGAAGTCACACCCGGTCACGAGCACGCCATCACGTTGAATTCGTCTGGGGTCTTTCCCTCCTGGACGTGCAGAGCCCGCAAAGCCCACCCAGTTCCAGCCGAGCCACGCGGATGGCCAGGCCGTGGCGGCCCTCAATCTGGCCTTTCAACCTTTCAAACAGCGGGGTTTGGATCTCCACTACGCCGCCGCACTCCAGACAAGTGAAGTGCACGTGGTCCTTGTCGGTGCGCGCTTCGTAGTAGTGGCCCGACCCCTTAACGTGCATGAGGTCAAGCTCGTCGATGATGCCGACCTTCTTGAGCGATTCCAAAGCGCGATAGACCGTGGCCAGATGCAGCCCGGGCAACTGCTGGCGCGCTCGCCGCAAGACCTCCGGGGCATCGAGGTGCTCGCCGGCTTTCTGAAGGACTTCGGCAATGACCCGCCGCTGGCGAGTCATGCGGAGGCCGTGGGCCTGGAGCTCGCTCGTGACCCGGCGCCGCTGCTTGAGGTGCTTGGCGAGGACCATCTCTAGTTGCGAATAATTCGCAACTGAATCATGCCATAGGAAAATTCGGCTGTCAACCATTATTTCGCCGTTTGTCAAAGCTCTTTAGCAATGTCCCTTTTCTTGCCTCATTAGAAGTGTCCCCTTGAGAGTGTTTCGTTCTCAGGGTTGTTTTTGGTGTGCCTGTGGGTGTTCCTTTCGCGTTCCAGCCGGAGCGGAGCCCTGCGGAGCCCGAGGGGCGGAGGTGCTCCTTTCAGGCCTCCAACTCGACGGCAACACGCCATGCGGCGTCTAATGGGGCGGCATTTCGGTAGTGGGTCAATTTGACGTAGAGGCGGCTCGGGGACCCCCCTGTACGCCGCCACCCGGCGATCCCGCTCGGCGGGACCGCCGCTGCACCGACCAAATTGACTCACTACCGGCATTTCCCGGGCGGGCGCAAAAATCGAACGTCTGTGGTCGCGAAGTTCCTGCCTTTCCCTTCGGGAAAGCGCAGACTGCAAGAATCAGCGGTCGGCGCCAGGCGGCGGAACCGGAAACACTTTGATCCGGCGAGGCGTGTCACGCGTCCTGCCTACGGCGCGGGGTTTCTGAAAATCGCCTTGGCAGGGCATCGCGCTTTCAGGGATGGCTACTACCTTCTCATTTCAGTAGCTCTCCAATACGAGGAACATATTCGGCCTCTTGCAGATCGAAGAGGAAGGGAAGCGGCTCAACACCCACACCTTGCTCCTTGAGGCCTTCTGAAAGGTCGTGAGCCCGGGAATCAAGAACGACAATTCTTAGCTGAGGGTTAGCTAACTTCGCCGTCTTAAACCTCATGAGGCTGTCGTAGTCGCGGAAGGAGTACCCGACAACCAAACAAAACGTTGCTCGTGACAGGCCCTTCTCCAGGTAGTCATACGCTGTAAAAAAGAGGTCTTCAATAGCGACCTTTCTGGTCGCGGGGTAAATGATGATGTTCGGAAAGGAAGAATCCGCCTCGCTGTAAACCGGAGGGGACTTAACGATGCGAGAACCCAAACAGATCCAAGTCGTCGAACCGTGAAGCTTGAACAAAACAATTACTTTCTCCCCTTGGTTCATATTGAAGCTGTCAAACGCTGTCCTACTCCAGAAATATTCTGCTGCTCTCGGATCATTCGTAAAACCGTCCACAAGTCGCCAGCCTTGTGTAACGCGGCAGAATTCCTCGATCATCGGATCGTAATTTGTAGTGAAAACGACAAGTGGCTCATCCGGGAGAGAGACTGAGCCAGCCAATGCCCCCGGTTCTTAGCTTCGCCCGCCGAAGCGCCGTGTACGGACCCGTACGCACGGTGGTGTGGGAGGGGCGAGCGGGCAACCGCTCTCCCTATCCCGATCGCCCCAGAAACCTCCGCCTCGGCTTGCTTGGTTGGGGAGGCTTGTCCCGATCTGCGGGATCGAGCGAACGCGCCAGCTTCACGGCGTCAAATCCGTAACGCTCGCGCAGTTTGTCCGCCGCGCCGAGCACTCGGTCGAGCTTTTCGCGCTTCGGTGCTTCCAGCAGATTAAGCTGGAAGACTGCTTGCTCCAGGTTCGACGTCCTCACGCCCACCAGCCGGATCTTCCGCCGCCGGTTCCAGGCGGCATCGAACAGGCGCAGCACGTTCTCGAAAATGACGGAGTCCAAATGCGTCGGCTCGTCCAGGGTCACATCCCGCGTGTGGGTTTCAAAGCCGGCGAAGCGCAGTTTCAAACCGACGGTGCGCGCGAACAACTTGTGGTCGCGCAGGCGCCGCGCCACGAGCTGCGAGAGGTAAGAGAGAGTGCGCTCGATTTCCTCGGCGTCGTCGATATCCGTGTCGAACGTCGTCTCGTGACTGATGGATTTCGGTTCTTCTTCGTAAGCGTACGCGTCAATGTCCTGGCCGAGCGATTTGGTGTAGAGGTACTCGCCCCACTTTCCAAAATGCTTCGTCAAACGCTCCAGGCCAAAGGTCTGAAGATCGCCTATCGTCGCGATGCCGAGCGAAAGAAGCTGCGGCTCGGTGACTTTGCCGATGCCCGGCATCCGCCGCACCGGCAGCGGCGCGAGAAACGGCGCCTCATAGCCCGGCAACACATAAAGCAGCCCGTGGGGCTTGGCCTGGTCGGAAGCGATTTTGGAAACAAGATGCGAGGTGGACGCGCCGACCGAGCAGTTGAGGCCGGTCATGCCTTTCACCGCGCGGATCAGCCCGTCCGCCGCGCGAAATGCAGAGCCGTGCAGCCGCTCGCAACCCGTCAGATCGAGATACGCTTCGTCAATCGAGACCATCTCGACCACGGGCGTGAAGTCGCTGAAAATCTGATGAACTCTATTCGAATATTCGCGGTACTTCTCATAGTGCCCGCGCAGGAAGATAGCATGAGGGCAGAGCTTTTTCGCCTGCCCGATCGGCTGGGCGGAGTGAACCCCAAACTTGCGAGCCTCGTAGCTGGCCGCCGAGACCACTCCCCGCCCGTCCGGGTCCGCGCCGACAATCACCGCCTTGCCTTTCAGCGACGGGTCCAGAAGCTCCTCCACTGAAACGAAGAAGGCGTCCATGTCGACGTGGAGGATCTGACGGATTGAGTGATTGAGCCATTGAGCCATCGGAAGAACGGGAAACACCCCAGTATTGGACTCATCTAACGGGTCGGCGGCCGGTGACTGCAGGCAACTGACAACGGACTACGGACATCTTTTCGCGATCACCACGCGAGGAATTCCCGCGAGGTCCGGCCGCACTTCCACATCGGTCCACTCGTGGCCGAGCAACGAGACGACCGCGTCGCGCATATTGTAGCCAATCTCGGCCACCACGTATCCGCGGGGTTTGAGCACGCGCTGCGCTTCGGGAAACAGCCGCCGATAGATTTCGTCACCGCGCTCCAGGCCGCCCCAGGCAACGCGCGGCTCGAACTCGCGGACCTCCCGCTGCACTTTGTCCATTTCGTCGCGCGCCACGTAAGGCGGGTTCGAGACGACGAAGTCGAAGGATGATAGAAAATCTTCATCCAGGAACCGAGCGAGCAAATCGCTCTCCAGAAATTTCACCCGTTCCGGCATTCCAAGCCGCATAGCGTTGCTTGAAGCGACCACCAGCGCCGGGCGGGAAATGTCCGAGCCGAAAAGAACGGCGCGGGGAAGTTCCGAAGCGAGCGCCAGCGCGATGCAGCCCGAACCGGTGCCGACATCGACGATGCGCAAGCGAGCCCCCTTCGACATGTCCTCGCGCCGGGCTAGATCGAGAACGGCCTCGACAATGTGCTCGGTTTCAGGGCGCGGGATCAAAACGTCGGGCGTGACCTCGAAGTCGAGGCCCCAGAACTCCTGATGGCCGGTGATGTATTGCGTCGGCTTGCCGGTGGTCCGCTCAGCGACCATGCGGAAGAATCGGTCTGCCGCCTCGGGCGAGAGCTCCTCTTCATGATGGGCGTGAAGGTAACCGCGGTCGCGATCGAGCACGTGCATCAGAAGCAGCTCAGCGCCAAGCTGCGAAGAAGGGACGTGGTTTTTCAGAAGCGTATTGAGGCCTTCGCGAAAGGCTTCACGGATGCGCATCGGCATCAGACCTGAATCGTGCGCTCACGCCGCGGCACTGTCCCCTCTTAATTTCTCGGCCTGATAATGGGTCACCAGCGCCGCGATGATGTCGCCGAGCTTGCCATCCATCACGCGGTCGAGCTGATGCAGGGTAAGGCCGATGCGGTGGTCGGTGACGCGGTTCTGCGGGAAATTATAAGTGCGGATTTTTTCGCTGCGATCGCCGGAGCCGATCTGCGAGCGGCGCTCTTCGGTGATCTGCTTTTGCTGCTCCTGAAGTTTCATCTCATACAGTCTGGAGCGCAGCACGCGCATGGCTTTGGCGCGGTTCTTGATTTGCGATTTCTCGTCCTGGCAGGAAACGATGGTGTTGGTAGGCAGGTGAGTGATGCGCACTGCCGAATATGTGGTGTTCACCGATTGCCCGCCCGGGCCGGAAGAACAAAACGTGTCAATGCGAATCTCCTTGGGGTCGATTTGAATCTCAACCTCGTCGGCTTCCGGTAAAATCGCGACCGTAATGGCCGAAGTGTGAATGCGCCCTTGCTGCTCGGTGGCGGGCACGCGCTGCACACGATGAACGCCGCTCTCGTATTTGAGATGGCTGTACACCTTCTGGCCTTCAATCAGCGCGATCACTTCCTTCAACCCGCCCACGCCGGATACGCTGTCGGAAAGCACCTCGACGCGCCAACCTTGCGATTCCGCGTAGCGCGAATACATCCGAAACATTTCCTGGGCAAAAAGCGTGGCTTCGTCGCCGCCCGTTCCGGCGCGGATTTCGAGCACCACGTTCTTTTCGTCGTTCGGGTCGCGAGGCAGCAGAAGAATCTTCAGCTCTTCTTCCACTTGCTTCTCGCGTTTTTCGAGTTGTGCCAATTCTTCGTGCGCCAGAGCCTTCATCTCCGGGTCGCCGGAGGACTCGGCGATCAGCGTTTCGGTCTGAGCGAGAGATTTTTCAAGGTCCTTCCACTCCTGGTATTTTCCCACCACACCGCGCAGTTCAGCGTGCGCCTTGGCGGCCTTCTGGTAAGCGGAAGTATCCCCAATCACCTTCGGGTCGCTCATTTGCGCCTCGAGTTCGAGGTACTTCCTTTCGATTTCAGCCAGCTTGTCGACGTAGTGCATGGGAATTCAAAAGTCAAAATTAAAAATGAACGGCCCGTTTTTTGGTTTTTAATTCATATTTTTTCACTTTTAATTTTTACTTTTTAATTTCTATACTTTGACTTTCAGGCGACGACGAGTTCACCCCCGCGGCTTTTTTCCAATTCCATGGCCGTTTCGAGGGCCTTGATGGCGGTCTCGAGTTGCGCGTCGTTCGGCTCGCGTGTGGTGATGCGCTGCAACCACAGGCCCGGCTGCGATGCCCATCGCCAGAGCCGGCCCCGTGCCTTGGCGGCGAACCGGATGAACTCGTAGGAAACACCGGCAATCAAGGGCAACAACGCGATTCGCCCGACGAGCCTGCCGGCAAAGGAGTGGAAAGGCAAGAACATGTACAGGACCATGGCGATGCCCATTACTACGAGCAGAAAACTCGTGCCGCATCGAGGGTGAAAGCGCGTGCATTGGCGCGCCGAGCCAACGCTCGTCTCGCCGAACTTCTCAAAACACCACACGACTTTATGCTCGGCCCCGTGATATTCGAAGATCCTTTTGATGTCTTTCAACTGCGCCAGCGCGCCAAGAAAGCCGAGGAACAGTACGATTCGAATCGTTCCGTCGATCAGGTTGAAAACCACCAGGTTCTCAGCCGGCGCCCAGCGATTCCTCAAGAGCGTCGCGAGATAAAGCGGCAAGAATTTATAAAACAAGATGAAGAAGCCCAGCGAGAAGATCAGATTCAGCGCCAGAATCCAATTGCTCAGCTCTGGCTTTTTTTCTACCGTCTGCTCTGCGGCCGGGGCCTGTGGCTCTTCCAAGGCTGCTTCCGCGGAAAAGCGCAGCGCCCGAATCCCCAGCACCATCGCTTGGCCCAACACGCCCAGTCCGCGCAGAATTGGATATTTCAGCCACGGATGCCTCTCGGAAGGCCGATCCAGAAAATCTTGCGAGACTGCCATGGAGCCGTTGGGCCGCCGCACGGCCACGGCGAAACTGTGCGGCGAGCGCATCATCACACCTTCGATCACCGCCTGGCCGCCCACGAGGATTTCTTCGGGGCCCTGAAGAAACGGCAGCAAGAGCACTCGCGCCCATGCGCTGGTTCGTCTTTTCAATCGCTCAATCATCCAATCGCCCAATCATTCGATGAATTGGTGCTCGGGTCTCTGCGGCATGTCTGCCTATTTCACTTAGATGCAATTCGCAGCCCTATGACGCAGAATAACCGGGTTGCTCGCGGGGTGTCAATTCCGTCGCTGTTTCGGCAGTGCCTCAGAGCAGTGTCGCTATCGCTGAAATTAAGCGGGTAATCTGAAGAAACAACCACCCAAGCAGCCACTCTAGCAGCGCGTCAAGAACTGGTTCTAGGAAGCATGCAATAAGGTCGCCCATGGCTGGTTCCTTCTGCGATGCCCCTCACCTCAGTATACGATCTGTTCGTGCCAGGAGTTTCGCCGATTATCATGCTGGTATAATCGCTAGTCTTCGTGCGAGGAGATCAGAGATCTGAACATGTTCAAGACCATCGAGTGGACCGAACACGGCGTGCGGATGATCGACCAGACGCGTTTGCCAGCGGAAGAGGTTTACCGCGAGTGCCGGACCTATCAGGAAGTGGCGGAGGCGATTCGGTCGATGGTGATTCGCGGCGCGCCCGCCATCGGCGTGGCCGCCGCCATGGGCATCGCGTTAGGCATGAAGAACTCCGATGCTCAAACCATCGCGGATTTGCGCGCGCATTTCGAAACCGTCGCCGAGACCATTTCCACCACGCGGCCCACCGCCGTGAATCTCTTCTGGGCCGTGAAGCGCATGCGCGAGGTCTTCGAAAAGTCACTCGCTGCTGGAGGCTCTGACCCGGAGAAAATCCAGGCCGCCCAGGCGCGGCTCGCGGAGGAAGCGCAGCGCGTCCTCGCCGAAGACATCGCCATCAACGAGGCGATGGGGCGTCATGGGGCGGCGCTGCTCGACGATTCCTCAACTGTACTCACCCACTGCAATGCCGGCGCGCTGGCCACGGGCGGCTACGGAACGGCGCTGGGCGTCATTCGCTCCGCTGTGGCGGCGGGTAAAAGAGTCCGTGTGTTCGCGGACGAAACCCGGCCTTTTCTTCAAGGCGCGCGCCTGACCGCTTGGGAATTGGAAAAGGACGGCATTCCGGTGACGCTCATCACGGACAATATGGCCGGACACTTCATGCACCGAGGGGAAATCCAGGCCGTCATTGTGGGCGCCGACCGCATTGCCGCCAACGGCGACGTGGCGAACAAGATCGGCACCTACATGGTTGGCGTTCTGGCGCGCGAGAACAGCATTCCCTTTTACGTGGCTGCGCCGCTTTCGACGATTGATTTGAGCCTGACTTCGGGGGAACAAATTCCCATCGAAGAGCGCTCACCCGCCGAGGTCACCCATTGGGCGGGCATCGCGACCGCCCCGAAAAATATTGAGGCGCGACATCCTGCCTTTGACGTTACGCCCCATCGGTACGTCACCGCGATCATTACCGAGCGCGGCGTGGCGCGCGCGCCGTATGTCGAGAGCTTGAGAGCTTTATTCGAGCGAAAGTAGCGTTGCCATCCGCCAGCGCAAGATCCAAGCACGAAGGCTCTCAGCGCAATGATTTCCGCAACTTCTCCGCGGCCTCCTCGGCGTCTTTTACTAGAGTCACGATTTGCATGGCGCGAGCGAGCCGGTCGAAGGGCGGAGGCCCACCGACGCCGAGTTGCGCTTCCTGGTTCAAGCACTCGATCACGGGCAGCCAGTAAGGTGAGAGGACGAGGAGTGGCTTGCGGCCTCCAACCGAGCCTGAGAGCACCGACTTATTCATCATCTCCCAGGTGAGCGCCAGTTCCGCGAGCGTTCCGGTACCGCCCGGCAGCACGACATAGGCATCGCCGCGCTCGATCAGCGTCATGAGCCTCTCAGGAAATGTCTTGGTTCGCACTTCTTCGGAAATCCAGCGATTGGCCCTTGCCGCCCAGATGGCGCAAGTCACTCCGATGGTTTTGCCGCCCGCCTCGCGCGCCCCGCGGGCAGTCGCCTCCATCAGTCCGCCGTATCCGCCATTGCAAATCGTGAGACCGGCTTCAGCACAAAGCCTCCCCAAGCGGCGAGCCTCGGCGTAGGCGGGGCTGGACTCGGCCGGCAGCGAACTTCCAAAGATGGTTATAGTGGCCATATTGAAGATGTTCCGTCATTTGTCATTTGTCACTGGTCCTTTGTCATTTGCCCGCTGCCTTCTAGGTCGCAGTTCGGTTACTTCGTACAGAAATCAGTTGTTCCCACAGACAAAGGACAAATGACCAAGGACAAGTGACGAAAAGATCGTTATCGCTTCCTTTTTCCATGCGCTGCAAACTTTTGATAAATGGCCAGCGCCATCGCGTCAATGGTTTTTTCGGCATCGCGCGCGTCGAGCAGGTCGGCGTTGCCGAAAATAGAAAAAGCCACCCGTTCGCCCGACGGCAGTTCCATGTAGCCGGAAAGCGCGTTGACGTGACTGATGCTTCCTGTCTTGGCGTGAATGTGTCCGGCGGCGGGAGAACCGGTGAATCGCTCGGCCAGCGTTCCATCCACACCCGCCACGGGCAGAGAGTCGTAGAAAGTCTCAAAGCGCGGCGAGCGCGCCATGTACTCGAGAAGCTTGACCACCGCCTCAGGCGCGACGAGGGCTCGCCGCGAAAGCCCGGAGCCATCTGCGAAGAAGAACTCCTCCTGGGGGATGCCGGCCTGGATGAAGAAGTCCCGCAGCACTTCCAAGCCCACCGTCATGCTGCCGAAATTCTTCGCTTCGCGAGCCATGGTGCGCAGGAGCATTTCGGCGTGCAAGTTCTGACTCACTTTATTGATCACCTTGATGTCTTCGCGCAGCGGGAGCGAATCGTGCTCGGCCAGCACCTGCCTTGGCGGAGGCACGGGAAAAGGGTTCGAAGTTGCAGCCGCTTCCATTCGGGTGAGATGCCGCACCACGGCGCGGCCGCGCACGTTAACGCCGCGCGCTTCGAGCAGCTTGAGGAATAGCTCGCCAATGAGTTGCGGCGGGTTTTCGATAGAGATCGTGTCCTCATCGACGGTTGCGCCCACCGGGACCTGTCCCCAAACGTCCAGCTCCATGGAGCCCGGTGCGCGCTCTACGTGCACGTGCAGCGCGCTGTCCGCTGCCGTGGTTTCCACGCGATCATTCAATTGATAGTAGTCATTGACGGGATCGAGCGAAACGAGCGCTTTCTGGCCCACCGCGGCGGCAGGCTGAATGTGCAGCGCAAGCGCGTTATCATTGAACACCAATGCGGTAACGGGTGCGCCGTATCCCCACTCCAAGTCTCCTTCCGACCAATCCTGACTGTAAGGCTCGAAGAGGAAGTAACTGTCATCCGCCACGAGATTGCCGCGCACTTCGCGGACGCCGTGCGCCACTGCCTGGTCCGCCAATTCTCGAAAAACTTCATCGGCCGACGATTTCCTCTCTGTCTTCAGATGGTAAGGAAGGACGCGGCTACCAAGGTTCGGGTCGCCTCGTCCCACCAGATTCAAGTCATTGACGCGGCCGTGCGGGTCCGGCGCCACGTCGGTTTCGACCGTGGTCCGCAAAACAAAATCCGGGCCTAGTTTTTCCAGCGCTGCCGCCGTGGTGAATAGTTTCATGTTGGAGGCTGGCATGAAGAGGTGGTCCTGGTTTAACTTGAACAAAACTCTGTTGTCGCGGAGCCGCACTGCCTCGATGCCCCAAAAACCGCGCTGCGCGGCTGATTGGCGAAGGACGTATTGAATGTGCGGTCCGAGCGCGCTGGGAGGCCGCGCACGCTTCTGCTTCGTGGCGCCCGGTTGCGCACACAAGGCCAGTGCGAGAAAAACCAAAACAATCTCTCGCGAAGGCACAAAGGCGCAAAGGTCCACAGAGAAAGCGGACAGTTTCCGATCCCCATTTCTTCTTTGCGCCTTGGCATCTTTGCGTGAGATTGTTTGCTTGTTCACTTTTTTGACGGCTGAAAGCTGATCGCCTCTAAGGGCAGCCTAACTTCTGGGCAAGTTCCTTGGCGAAGTAGGTGAGGATTACATCCGCCCCAGCGCGTTTAATTGCCGTCAAGCTTTCCATGACGATCCGTTCGCGGTCGATCCAGCCGAGTTGGGCGGCGGCCGCAATCATGGAAAACTCGCCACTCACCTGGTAAGCGGCCAGGGGAACATCAAAGGTCCGCCGCGCCAGCGCCAGGACGTCGAGATAGGGCATGGCGGGCTTCACCATGATGATGTCGGCGCCTTCTTCGATATCCAGCGCAATCTCGCGCATCGCCTCGCGCTGATTGGCGGGATCCATCTGGTAAGACTTTCGGTCTCCGAATTTCGGAGCGGAATCCGCGGCTTCGCGGAAAGGTCCGTAAAAGCCCGAGGCGTATTTGGCCGAGTACGCCAGGATGGGCGTGGCTGTGAAGCCTCGCGCGTCGAGTTCGGCGCGAATCCGCCCCACGCGGCCGTCCATCATGTCGGAAGGGGCCACGATGTCCGCGCCCGCTTCGACCTGAGTGAGCGCGGTTTTCGCTAGAAGCTCCAGCGTGGAGTCGTTATCCACCTCACCATTCTTGATCAAGCCGCAATGCCCGTGGCTGGTGTATTCGTCCAGGCACACATCACAAATCAGGAGCAAATTGGACACGGCTTTTTTCAAAGCGCGGACGGCGCGCTGAACGATTCCATTTTTGTCGTAAGCGCCGGAACCAACTTCGTCCTTCGTCTCCGGGATGCCAAAGAGAATCACGGCGGGAATGCCGAGATCGGCCACCGCCTTGCACTCTTCCACCAGCCGGTCCACCGACCAACGGAAGTTCCCCGGCATCGATGAAATCTCGTTCTTCACCTGCGAACCGGGGCACACAAACAGCGGGTACACGAGCGAGCGCGTGCTAAGCGTGGTTTCTCTCACCAGCCCGCGCAGGGCTTCGGTGCGCCGCAGACGGCGGGGACGATGTATTGGATAGGCCACTTTCGACTCCTTGTGGTGAATGCTTTCAGCCGTCAGCTATCAGCTTTCAGCGAGACTCTGCTGGGGCGGAGTTTCTGCTGGAAACTCGAGAGCATTCTTTTGATCTCGGTCACTTCGCCGTTCAACCGGTCATAATCCGAGCCATCGAGAAAGTGCAGATCATGCGCCAGCAACAGATGGTATTCGAGTTCGCTCGCCGACCCGCTGGCGATCTGAAGGAAGTGCGAGAATTCGGGAATACCGGTTCGCCCACAACCCTCAGCGATGTTCGCGGCTGTGGAAGTACTGGCTCGGCGAATTTGACTCGTGAGTCCGTACATCTCTTCCTTCGGGAATTTCAAAGTAGATTTGTAGACATCCAGAGTAACTTCGTGAGCCTTGCGCCAGACTTTCAGATCTCGGAAATTTCTCATGTGTTGTCTCCAGATCTGACATATCGAACTAGAGATGTCTCGATCACCGAGCCCCGCCGCATCTTCGGTTGGCTGATACCTGATAGCTGAGAGCTGACAGCTAGTACAATCTTTCCCTCGGCTTCAAATTCCCAAAGGTTCCGACGTTCGACAACGAAAGCCCCACGCGGTAGGAATTCTCCTGCCGCAGTGTTCCGAGGGCGAACCGGCGGTATTCCATATCGAGGCCGAAACAACCGAAATTATAACTGACCTGACTCACCAGTTGCTGGGCAATTCCCTGCGCGAAGTTGTAGTCGAGACCCAGCGCGCCGCTGAAACCTTTTCGGTTGACGTCGCCATAGCTGGCCACCGTGCGCAGCAGGTTGAAGGAAGGAAGTTGGGAGAGCGGAGTCCCCGGCGGGGGCAACGTCAAGAGCGCAGCCGTGTGGTTGACGAAGAAATCTGTAAACGCCAGGCCCAGCAGACCGCGGTGCACGCGCGAGGTAATGCCCGCGTTCAGTATGCCCCCACCGCTGGGGTTGATGTCGGCGCGCACTTCCGTGTCATAGTTCGAGAACGGCGCGACCTTCAGCACGGAGACGATCGGCGACAGGTGGCGCCCCTCAGCAAACGCAAAACCGGTCAGAGAAATCGTCGGGTCCCAGACGATCTTTTGGCCCGGAACCAGCGCCCCGCCGAAGGTGGGATCAAAGTAATATTTCTGCGAGAGCCGGAGTGAAACAATATCGCGCGCCTGTGGGGTGGGGGTTGACCCATCAGAACCTTCGGCCGAGTCTTTCCGGGCCATCAGAGTATTGGTCAACGAATACTCGAATTCGTTCGTCTCGGAGAGGACATCAATCTGGTCGAAGCGGATGACGTCCCCGATGTCCTCTTTGTCGCCGGCGCGAACCAGGTGATAGCGGATGTCCGGCTCGATGACGTGCTTGATTCGATATCCCCACAGCCGCCGTTGAAACACTCTTTCCAGCGAAGGCGGGCGCAAATCCGCGGAAAAGTCGCCAAGAAACCGATTGATGGGCGTGTGGTCCGGGCGGAGGCTGGTTCCGTAGTGCACGGCGTCCAGGCCGAAGCTCGGGGTGAAATAAAAGCCCAGGAGCTGTCTCGACCGCAGCGAAATTTCAGGGTGAAAGGCCAGCCGATCCGATAATTCCGGTGTTCCGAATCCGGGTTGGTTGCGGCCCACGCCGCTCACCGACGCATCCACCCCGAAATAGAATGGGGAATCGCCGAGCTCCGTATCCATTCTCGAAAAAGCCACGCCGGGCAACTGCCGGATGGTGACCGAGTTTCCCGCCGTTCCTCCTGAGCCGGTAGTCGGCGGACAAATCACATGGTTGGAAATGCCCAGGGACTGCGCCCCGGCGCTCGCACACAGGAAATTTTCATAGCGGGAAGCATAGAAACTGAGGCTGTCGGCGCCGAAATCCTTGGTCAGAAACGCGGTCTGGTGAACCTCCGAGCTGACCGCTTGAGTGAACGTTTCGCTCCAGACCTGTCGAAAAGCCAGGGAAGAGATATAATCGAAGTCCAGCACCCCGCGAAATCCGTAGCCTAGGTCGCTTGCCTGCCCCACGGCTCGAAGACTCTCGCCGGGCGCCCTTTGTTGCCCGATAGGCCCGCTGGCCTTGTCGTTGATGCCGTAGTACTCGACGTTCAGATCGCTCGTGTCGCTGAATCGGGCTCGGAAGTGGGCCCGCTGTGCCAGGCCGCGCTTGCTGTAATCTTCCAGCCCGACGAGCAAGTCCGCGCTGGGGTTGATGGCCCAGAAAAAGCCGTCTCCGAGAATGTAGCCCTTTTGCGTGGAGTTGCCGATGTGGGGAAGCAAAAACCCGCTCTGCCGCTCGCGCGGAGCCACCGGATCGACGAGGACCGGCGCATAAAAGACCGGCACATCGAGCAGCCGAAACAGCGCGTCGTGAGCCACGATCTTATCGCCGACTTCAAGGCGTATCTGTCTGGCAGACAGGGACCATCCCTTCTGCTCTTCGTTGCAAGAGCTCACTCGCCCGTGCTCGATGGTGTAAGTATCTTCATCGACGCGATCCACCCGTCGCGCCTCGACGTAAAACGGGTTTGGACTCACGACGACGCGGGGGCGCGGCCTCGCCACCGTGTGAAAAGTCCCGCGCCCGTTGGCAAACCATCCCTTTTCGGTTTGGACATTGTAGTGGGCCTCGTCGGCCTCGAGACGCGCGCGAGGGTCGGTAAAAACCACGTGCCCACGGGCCGTGACTTCGCCCGAGGCTTCGTCGAAAGTGGCTTCATCGGCGGACAGCCTGAACGCGCGATAGGTCAGCACCACGTTGCCTTGAAGCAGGTACGTATCTCTTACTTTTTTCTGAGATCTGGCGCTGATGCTGACCGTGGTCTGCTGGTTCTGGAGTTCGGGTGGAATGGAAGGCGCCTGCTGAGCCTGCGGGGATTGAAGAGAGTCAGGACCGACAGTCAGCAAGAACGGGAACGTGCAAGGAACGGAAACTTCTTGCGCCAGCGCGGCGGGGACAAAACCCATGCCGAGCGCGATTCCCAGCGCGAGGGGCGCACCGCGGGCGATGACCGCGGGCTCTAGCTCTCGCCAAGCTCGCTGCACCAGCCGCAGGAAATTGTTGACGTCGAGACCGAACATAGCGACGGACCGACATTTTACTCGAAAGCGCTTTGTTCCACTGAACGCATTTGCTAAGATGCGAACGAGCCAGCGTTGGCTGTGCGGGAGGATGCTTGAGGCGCGGTGAAGTGTCCTAAGTGCGGATTCGTCAGCTATCCCGGACTTCCCAAGTGCAAGAAATGCGGGCGCCCGTTTGCCCCGACAGGTAAGGAATCTTCGTCGCCGCATTCGACCCTGTTTTCACTTTTGTCGCATCCCTCGCCCGCGCCAGCGGCTCCCACGGGCGCGGTCTCGGTGATGCCAGCCCCGCCAGCACCAGCCGAGGCTGCGGCGGCACCGGCCTCGGTTACTGTCCCACAGGCTGACCAAGCTCCTCCTGGTCAAGTGCCGGCCTCGGTCAAGTTGACGACCGCCGAGTCGCCGCCTCCCGCCCAGCCTGCGGCCCCACTGGGGAAGGCGGTTGCGTCTGCCGGAGCGGGCATTGCTAAGCCGTCCCCGCCTGTCCGAGACGCGCAGGCGGTCTGGCGCGAGGAGCTTTCCGGAAGAGTGCAGGAATTCCGCCAACGGCGGGCCCGGCTGCGCCGCGGCTTTGACCCAACCGTGACTCTCGATTTCGACTTTGATTCCGCTCAAGGAACCCTGGGAGGTGAAATGGATCAGCAGGACGACGACTTTGCAGGTGGATTTGCGGAGGCCGAGTCCCGCCTCGGGCCCCCGCCTGAACACTCAGCCACAGAGCAAGCAGCCATCGATTCGGTGGCGTTGGAGCGCGCCGCGGGCGGAATCCGGGTTCTCAGCGGTGCTGCGGTCGAAGCCGGTGAATTGACGCTCGGTCATCACGACGCCGCCCCGGAACCGGTCGAGATTATCCTGGATTCCGGCCGCCCTTTCGGTCAGGAGAGCGAAGCTGGGGCATCCACGTTGGCCGAGCCGCGAGCTCTGCTTGGCCGGCGATTTCTCGCCGGCCTGGTGGACGCGCTGGTCTTACTTCTCGGGGACGCGGTGTTTGGCGGCATCTTCTGGTATCTCGCCGGGCGAGGGGGAGGCGTTACATTCCGGCCCGCGAATGTTGCCGCCATGGGCTCCATCGCCGCTTTCCTCATGTTTTTTTATTTCGGGATGTCTGTCGCCCTCACCGCCACTACCCCGGGGCTTGCCTGGATGGGCCTCGAAGTCCGCAATCTCGAAGGCAACTTGCCCAGCCCTCGGGAATCGTTAGCTCGCGCCTTTGGATATTTGGTTTCTGTCTCAGCTTTGTTTCTTGGCTTCGCCTGGGCCATCTTCGATGCCGATGGCCTGACCTGGCATGATTTGATCTCGGGGACGTACGTGACGACTAGGAATTAGGGATTAGGAATTAGGAGTTAGGGACTCGGCGCCAACGAAACTTGACACCAGGTTTGGCACACCGCGCTTGGCCTCGCCCCCTAATTCCTAATCTCCAACTCCCAATTCCTGACTTATGCGCTTTCTTAACCAAAAACTCGGCAAGCGAACCAGCAGAAAATTCGATCTGCTCAAATCGCGCCTCGCGAGCGAAAAGCAGCCATATCAAAAACTGCGAGGCTCAGATTCCAAGTTTTCTCATCCTGCCGGCGCGGCTCCACGATTTCCCAAGAAAGGCACTTCGCGCGAGGGAAAGGTTTAGGGAACGCCGGGATTCGCAATTTACTCTGCGGCCCGTGATCCAACGTCGCCCTTGCTGGAGGCGTGTCACGCGCGGTGTTGATTAGTGCTGGTAAATAATCTTGCCGCCGCGAATCGTGTACTTCACACTCGCAAAAGCCTTCGTATCACCGGCCGGATCACCCTGAAGCAGAACGAGGTCCGCGTCGTACCCGCGTACGACTCGCCCCTGATGGTCCGACTGGCCGAAGCGCGCGGCGGGTGCGGTGGTCAGCGAAGCAAGAATCTGCTGAAAGGTCATGCCCGCTTGTGACATCAAGTCAAACTCTTCGGCGGTGCTGTACTCGTCGATGTAACCAACGTCCGTCCCAAACAGGACTCGGCCACCGGTAGTGATGAAAGCCCGCAACTGTTCCACGCCGGCGTTGATGAAATGCTGTGTATTCTCGGGCGATTCTCCTCCCCGAGTGGCCTCGACGTGCCAGAGCTTGAGGGTCGGAATGAGGGCGACGTTGGCGAGTTTCATCCGCGCCAGCAGCACTGAATCCCAGTCGCCGGCGGTCGGGGCGGTGTGGGCCAGAATGTCCACGCCGCCGGCACACGCGTTCTCCAGGCCAGCGCGGGTCTGCGGGTGTGCAAAAACGAGTTTGCCGAGTCGATGCGCTTCGGCCGTCGCCGCCTTCACCACATCCAGAGGCATTTCCACCGTGTTTCCGTCCCCAACCCAGGAGCCCGTGAAAAGTTTGATCACATCCGCGCCGCGGTCAATTCTGTCACCCACCATAGCCTGGGCTTGCTCAGGAGTCTCAACTTCGGCGGTGCGCTTCAATCGCTCATATAATTCCGGGCTTATCACCGTCTTCACGTAAATTGGCACGCCGTTTTTTGGGAAAAGCGGCTCGCCCGCCGTGAAAATTTTCGGGCCCAAGACCTCGCCACTCTCCACGCGCCGGCGCAACGCGGTCGTGTTTTCCAGGACGGAAGCGATGTCGAAGACGGTAGTGAAGCCATACGCCGTCAGCATGCGCTGAATCTGGCCAGTCAATTTTTCGGCGGGCTGGTGGGCGGCGTCCTGCCACTGGGGCTCCGTAAAGTGCACATGGCTGTTCCAAAAGCCCGCCACAACTGTCAGGCCGGCGGCGTCGATGACCTTCGCGCCCACGGGGACTCGCACTTTTTGCCGCTCGTCCACTTTCTCGATTTTTCCATTCACCACTAGAACGACGCTGTCTTCAACCGGCGGAGCGGAAGGCGCAGGGTAAGCCTTCGCGCCCACAATCGCCAGAGTTTCGCCTCGATCGCGAGGCGCGACCGCCGGCGCGAAGGCGAAGGCTGCGAAGGCAACGAGTAAAGCCGAAAACAGGCGGGAACCTTTCAGAGATGGCATCATCACGATCTCAAATTGTCTCCAGGTCTTGTATCACTGCGGGATCACCGGCAAGACCAGCGCCGAAGGATGGGCGCGGTCGTGCACAATCGTATTGGCGGCCTTCACCATTCTCGTGGCGTGGGCCTGGTCTTCTCCCGTGTTCAGGTTTCGGTCGAAGCGCGGAAAATTGGAGCTCGAAACTTCAAGGCGCAGCCGATGTCCCGCCGGGAAGACATTGCTCGTCGCCCAGAGGTCAATCGTGAACTTGTAGGTCTGTCCCGGATTCATAAAGTCCGGCTTCTCCTGAGAGTCGCGGTACCTCCCTCGCACGATGCCTTCCGTCAAATTCTGGGCGAAGCCATTGGGCCAAACGTCCACCAGCTTGGCAGTGAAATCGGTGTCCACGGCGGTCGAACGGGCGTATAGCTCGAGACTGACGGGACCGGTCACCTCGAAGTCCTGTTTGAATTCGGGAGACGTGTAGACCAGGACGTCCTGTCGTGCCTCCACGGGGCGTTGGTCGCGCGGTCCGGGCGCTAGGTGCCCGGCGTCGCAGCAGAGCGGTCCGCCGATAGTCGGCACAGGTTCGGCGGGATTGTAGATGAAACGGTCTTCGGGCTCGCTTTGCGGGGCAACCGCGCTCAGCGCGCCGTCGCCGTTTAGCGTGTTGGCGTTGCCGCTCGAGTGCAGGAAGTAGCGCGTGCTCTCGGCGCGGGCCGGCGGCCAATCATCCTCCTCGCGCCAAACGTTCTTGCCCATCACGAAAATTTTCACCGGCTTCTCGCGCTCCACGCCATTCTCGACGCTTTTCAGAAGTTGATCGTACCAGCGCAGCATGATCTCGTCTTCGTCGTATTCGGCCTGCGGACCGAAATCCACTTCCCCAATCTTGCGCCCCCCGCCCGCGTGCCCGCCAATCACGACGAGCAGCCGCTGGCCTCGGCGCGCCGAATCGCTTCCGCCGTGCGCTTTGATGCCGGCGTAATTCCTGAGTGACCCGCCGAGAAAAATGTCGTACCAGGCGGCCACGTGGTAGACGGGAACCATTACCTTGTCGTGATGGTCCTCGATCGAAAGCTGCTTCCAATAATCGTCGTAGTTCGGGTGCGCGAGCCAGTCGAGAAAGTAAGACGCGAGTTCGGAGAGCGCATCGGAGCCTTGGGCCATGCCCGCATTGAACAGCGGGTAATCGGTGAGCGGCAATTTTTCAATTCCCTTCAGCGCGTTGGTGTTTCTTTGTGCGCGCCGGGTTAGTGTGTCCTGAGCCAGCCCGGACGTCCACGATTCGTTAAACCATTGCTCAAACGCGCCGCCTTGATACGTCCATCCATCGTGATAATTGCTCGCCGTAACCACGGGAAATATTCCCGCCAGATGCGGCGGCGCGGCGATGGCGGTGAGCATCTGCGTGGCGCCGACGTAAGAGCCTCCGAACATCCCAACCTTGCCGTTGGAGTAGGGCAGCGACGCCGCCCACTCCACGGTATCGTAGCCGTCCTGGGATTCGTGCTTGAAGGTGTACCACTCGCCCTCCGAAGTGTACCGCCCGCGCACGTCTTGAATGATCACCGCGTAGCCGCGCGCCGCTGCCTTTAGCCCGAACTCGAAGCCGCCGCGCTTATCGTACGGCGTGCGCTCGAGCAGTACCGGGAATTTGCCCTCCGCTTTCGGTCTGTAGACGTCGGCGCGCAGAACCACGCCGTCGCGCATCTTCGCCGCCACGCCTCGCTCGACGGTGACCTCGTAGTGTTCCGCGGCGAAGGAGAAGGCGATCGAGCTCATCATGAGGGTGAATAGGGCGGCAAGAGAACGGCCGGCGATTTTGGAAAACGCGCTCATAACCTGTGGCCTCCTTTTGAATAGCCGGGATTATGCACGCGAAGTGAAACCTAATCAAGCATTCGGCCTTCGTGGCGCTGTGCCAGGCTGCTCGCTTGACGCTCTGGGGAGCGTGCTATACTTTTTTGATAAGGCAGAGTGGGAAGGACAGCGGATTGAAACGAGAGACGATCATCACGGCCATGGTGTTTCTGGTGGTGGGCTTTTTTATCGGCTACATCACGGAGGCAGAGTTTAACTGGAACGCGCCGGAAAGAATGGCGCCCGCCGCTGCGGCCGCAGCGCCTGCCGGCGCATCCGGCGCGGGGACTCAGAACACTGCGGCGGGCGGGGCAGGCAACGCGCAGCTTCCTCCGGGCCATCCTCCGCTGGAAATCGCAGGAAAGATCCAGGAACTGGAGGACCAAGCGGCCCAGCATCCTGAGGATCCGGCGCCGCGGCTCGAGCTGGCCAACCTTTACTACGACCAGCGCGTGTTCGATCGCGCCGCCGAGTGGTACGAGAAAGAACTGGCCTTGGATCCCAAGAACGCCAGCGCGCGCACTGACCTGGGGACCGCCTACTTCAACCTGGGCAGGCCGCAGGACGCGCTGAAGGAGTATGAAGCAACCCTCAAAATCAATCCCACTCACGAACCCACCATGTTCAACATGATCATTGTCAACCTCCAGGGCACGCACGACCTCGCCGCGGCACGAGCCGCGTGGGAGAAGCTGCACCAACGGAATCCGAATTATCCCGGACTGGACAAGCTGAAGGAGGAGCTGGACGCTGGCGGCGGAGGATAAAAGCTAGGAGTGAGAAGCTGGAATTTAGCAGGCTGATGAAAAATGTCATTCTGAGAAGTCCGTCAGCCGACGGACGACGGAGAATCTCATAAGCACCCCGTTTTCAGAGCGAGATTCCTCGCTGCGCTCGGAATGACAGCGTAACGGGCTTTGTCCATCGTCCTGCCAGAAGCCAGAATTGCCACGCTCGGCCGGCTGCGCCAGGAGAGTTCCAGACCGGCGATCAGAGATCGCCGCTACCATTGCGGCACCACCGATTATGTTGCGATTGCTGGCTTATGTGTTCGACTTCATCTTCGCCGTCATCATCGCGCGCCTGCTGAACCGCGTGCTGAGAAGCTGGTCGGGTAATCGGCCCGCCGGCGGCCCGCCGCGCCAGGCTGCCGGGCGCGAGCAGGCGCCGATTCGCGGCGGCGAAACCGCGCGCGACCCGGTGTGCGGCATGTTTGTCTCCACCGAACTCTCGCGCCGGCTCACTCGCGGCTCCGAGACGCTGCACTTCTGTTCTCAGGAATGTCTTGACCGGTATCGGAAGAAACTGGCCGGCGCCTGAAAAAAGCAGTGGCAAGTGGCGAGGAAAAGCCGTCAGCCGTCAGCGATCAGCTTTCAGCAGGAATCTCGACATCGGCAGACGTTCGCTGAGAGCTGACTGCTGAAGGCTGATAGCGGTTGCCTGCCACTGGCTTCGAATTCCTCGAATTCGTTATTGACATTGAGGCACGGAATTTTATAATCCACTCTGAATCGCGCTCATCTTAAGAAACGCTGGCGCGCAGATGAACCATCACCCTAACCCGTCCGCCGCCGTAGTCCTGACGATCGCGGGCTTTGACCCCTCCGGAGGCGCGGGCATTCTGGCAGACCTGAAAACTTTCGCCGCCAACAACTGCTATGGTGTTGCCGCGATCACGGCCCTGACGGTGCAAAACACTCAAGGTGTGGGCGGAGTTCACCCGGTCGAGGCCTCCATCCTTAAAGAGAGCGTACTGTCGCTCATGGCGGATGGCCGCGTGAAGGCCATCAAGATCGGAATGTTGGCCAACCGTTCCATCGCCGAAGCCGTGGGCGAGATGCTGGAATCAAATTCCGCCCTTCCTTCGGTCCTCGATCCCATCTACCGTTCGTCGAGTGGCGCGGAACTTCTCGACGCCAGTGGATTTGAATTTCTCCGTGAGCACTTGCTGAGCCGCGTTACGGTAGTGACTCCCAACATGGACGAGGCTGCCGCGCTGACGGGCCTGAAGGTTGAAAATCTGGACGGGATGAAAGCGGCGGCGCGCAAGCTCATCGAAATGGGGGCGCGCGGCGTAGTGGTGACCGGCGGCCACCTCGACAAGGCCATCGACATTTATTGTGTGCCGACCGATTTGCAGGTTTTTACAGGCGACCGGCTGAAGGCCGAAAACCTGCACGGGGCGGGCTGCACGTTTTCGTCAGCCGTGGCTGCCAACCTGGCGCTGGGCCGTCAGCTCGAGGACGCGGTGGTGTTGGCGAAAGCTTATGTGACCGAGGCCATCCGCAAAGCCTATGCCATAGGCCCTGGCCGCGTCCCGCTCAATCACCTTTATCGCTTGCAGCAAATCCCGCGCCCCGCCGACGTCTCAGCCCCTGCCGCTGAAACTGCTCACTGAAAAAGGAAGCGCTTTTTCCCGCAGTGCGGCTGTTGGCCGCAACCAAACTTGGCCGAAGTGGCAAGTGGCGAGCAAAACCTGACTCGCAACCCGCGAACGCCAGAGCGCAACTGACAACGGGCAGCGGACCGCGGACAAAGGACCAAATCACTCAATGTCTCATGTCCTCGGGCAGGTCGCTATATCGCCCGAGCATCTGGTACACCTTCACCACGGCGTGATCCACCATGCGTTCACCGGCGCCGGGTTCAATCCAGGTACTGGAGCTCGCGGCGCCGTAGCCGCCTTCGGTGGAAGCGCGAATGGTGGGGAAATACCCAAAGTAGCCGTTGGCGTAGCCCAGAAAGAAGGCGTCGGGCACCGGTCGCGCCAGTTAATTTGGAAATCGACGAACGCCTCGCCCGGCATGGTCATGAAGGCGATTCGCTTGTTGATGAGGACCGTCGTTACGGGCAGCTGGAATTGAGGCGTCAAACTGGAGGCATATTCCTGGTAGCCGTCGGGGCCGAGCACCTTCATCACCTTTTGGCGAAATTGTTCCAGGTTCCAGCGCAGGCGGAAGGGGAGCATCTCCTCAGAGTAATCAAGACTCGCAGATGGAACGGCTTCCGCGTGAATCTCTCGGGCCACGCGCGCCGCCTCTTCGCCCAGGTGCTGCCCGGACCAGTCACACCATTGCTCAGCTCCTTCATCAATCTTCGTCACCGCGTAATAGGGATTAATGTCACCCGGCGCGCCCTGCAGGAAGAAGCAGAGCGGCTCACCGCCGAACGCCTTCTCCACGGTTTTGGTCATCACGCCGGGAAAGTCGGCGGAGTATTCCAAGTTGTCTGAGCCGAACACCACGGGATGGCACGCGTAATTCACCAGAATGGCCATCGGCTTACCGTCCGCAGTGTCCACCCGCAGCACACTCACCGTAGGGTCGATGGGCGCGGTGGGAATCCTCGTCGTGTTGCGCTCAAACCAGCTCACTGTTCCGTCGGGATTGTGCCGCAGTCGATTGTGGCCGGTGTAGGTGACGCCATAACCCGTGCCCAAGCGCGCGTCCACCAAATGCTGCTTGGCTTCCTCGATAGCGCTGGCGATTTTTTCGAGCGTCGCGGTCTCCCACGCCGGCGGGCCTTGCGCGTAATAGTCCCAGATCACGGGCGCGCTGTGCGTGTGTGAGGCCACCACCAGCACATTCGCGATGCCGCAGCGCTGCTTTGCCGCATCGCGGAGCCGCTGGAGGGATTGAGGACCGAACGGGCGCCCGAGATCCAGCGCCACCAGTGCCAGCCGTGCATCTTCCGCCTCCAGCACCAACACGCGCGCGTAGAGCGGATCGCGCGCCTTCGTCGCCGGCGCCTTGCGGCTCTCGAAGCCCCACAACGGCAGCCCAGGCTGAGGCGTGATGTCGGCCTTCGCCACGCCGGCTTTGAGCATTGCGGCCCCGACGTTGCCCGCGACAATCGAGATTGCCAAGCAAAAGCTCAATGCGAATTTCACTGGTGTTCCCATGGTCATCTCATCCAGTGGCAAGTGACATGTGGCGAGTGGCGAGTAAGAGGAAGAAGCCCTTTCTCTTGCCACTTGCCACTTTCCCCTCGCCACTGTTCCTCTAGATCTTCAAGAAGAGTTTCCGCCGGTACATCCAGAGAAGGATCAGCCAGTAGCCGAGCAACACCGCCGCGCCTTCGAGAAATGGTTCGAGGCCTGAACCCCAGAACGCGAAGAAGTGCGGGCCCAGGTTGATGCGAAACGAACTGGCAATGAAATTCTCAAAGAGGTGGGCAATCATGTAGGCGGCGATGGAGTTCATGCCGACCACCACCAGCGGGAACGCCCACTTCTTGAAGCCCTTCACTTCGATGACCCAACAGAACCCCGCCAGCAACAGGAAGCAGGCTCCGCCGCTAAAGAGCGTCCAGCTCGGCGTCCAGATGCGCTTCACCACCGGGCAGATGTGTGTGTAGTGCAGCAGCAAGCCCGCTGCAATCCCTGCCACCGCGGCCAGCAGCAGGCGCTGCATGGGGATGCGCGGCGCGGCCTGGCGCAGCCATCGGCCCGCCACCAGCCCCAGGATCATGGTGCCCAGCGTCGGAATGAAGCTCAGCGTCAAGTATCCGCCCTCGTTGTAGACGAAAGGCGACTCGCGCGGAAACAGATTCAGAAACCACTGATCGAAGGAGTTCCCCAAATTGAAGTTTTTGTTCCAGTGCGCGGCGAAGCCGGTGTAATTGTGCTGGGCGTGCCAAGCGGGCGAAACGCCCACGGATGGCCAATCGAATCCGGCGCCCGGCACGGGGTAGAGCGCCCAAGCCAGCCAATAGCCTATCAAAATGGCCGCGAGAGCCGTCCATTGCCAGCGCGGCCGGCAAAAGCCGAGCAGGAAGAGGAAGGTGTAACCGAGCCCGATCTGGGTCAGCGTATCTTCGAAGGTGAAGTAGGTCTGAGGCCGGTCCATGGAGCGCAGAAAAATGCCCAGCGCGCTCAGCAGCAGCGCCCGCCAGGCCGCGTGGGCCACCAGCTTGCCGAAGGTCGCGCCCCTGGCCAGCCGGCTGGCGATGGAATAAGGCAAAGCCACGCCCACCAGGAAGGAGAACGATGGCTGAATCAGGTCGTGCAGCGAGCAGCCCGCCCATTCGACGTGGGTCTGGTTGTAGGCGAGAATCTTCCAGAACCAGCTCGTGGGAAAGGCCTCAGCCACTTGCGCCAGGCGCAAGACCTCGGCCATCATCAGCACCATCACCAGGCCGCGGAAGGCGTCCACGGCCACGTTGCGGGCCGGCGCGGTGGAGCGCGCGCTGCGCTCCGGCACTGCCGCTGCGGTTGCCGCCCTCGCGGGCGAGGGTTCGAGCACTGTGGACATGGTTTTACCCCTCATGTGCCGCATAGCATACACTGAAACACACGCGCAAGCGACGGTCACACTTTCGAGTGCTGGACGCGCACGGAGGGCATGCCGTCAGGCTCGTCCACCACTTCGATGTCGTGGAAGAGGTTGGGGCTCTCCTGCTTGAGGACGCGGCAGACTTCCACGGCGAGCAGTCGGATTTCGCTATCGGCGTGAGGGCTGCCGCGCAGTTCGAGGAAGTGCCGCAAGGCGCGGGAATTTGCGGTGACAAAAATCTTCGTTTCGCAGGCGTTGGGCAGGATGGAGCGCGCCGCCTGCCGCGCCCACTTGCGCCGGTCGCGCGGCTCCATTTCGGGATGTTTCTGCTGCACGTACTGGGCGGTGGCGTCGGCGAGCTCGACGTAGGCTTTGCGAATGCTCTCGATGGTCTGCTGCCACTGCGCGCGCAACGCTTCGTTTTCCTGATATAGGGGCGGGACCACGTAGCGCGCCTCGCTCTCGTCCACGTACCGCTGGGAAAGCTGCGAGTAACCAAAGCCGGCGCGATGCCGGACCAGTTCGTGGGTGAGCGCGCGGCTGACCCCGGTGATCAGCAGATTCCATACCGCGTGTTCCAGCACGCTGCCGTGCTTGGAGGACAGGATGTTCTCCAGATACTCCTGGTTCGATTTCCGGCCCTTGCCGAACGACATGTAGCAGGTGCGGCCGGCGATTTCGTTCAGGATTTCCGCGGCCACCTGGGTGTCCGTCGTGAACAGCATGCCTTCGTCATTGAGGAACCGCGCCAGCTCCTCCTCGACCACGGCTTGGCGGCCCAACAAATAAACTTTTGCCTTCGTGATGTAAACGTCGGACATGAAATCGCTGGGTGCTCTTCAATTATGAATTATGAGAATGAAGAAAGAAGGTTGCGGACTGCGGTTCTTAATTCATAATTCTTAATTGCCTTGCCCAGCACCTAGGTGGAAGTTTTCGTTCCGGCAGTTGCGGTGGCCGGCGCAGGATTAGCCTTTTTATAGTCGGCGTACTTCCTCTGGAACCGCTCCACGCGGCCCGCGCTGTCGATCAGCTTTTGCTTGCCGGTAAAGAACGGATGGCAACTGGAACAGATTTCGAGGTGCAGCACGTCGCTCTTGTAGGTCGAGCGCGTCTTGAAGGCGCTGCCGCACGCGCACACCACCGTGACCTCATGATACTGCGGATGAATATCCTTTTTCATGGAACTCCTTCTGGACAAACTGGCAAAACCCTATTTTAACCGCCGCCGCCAAAACTTTCAACGGAAAAACTAAGATGCCCCCCTGACGCCGGAACCGGAGGCAAATCGAGCCATACTCCGCGTTGGACTTGATCCCGGTGCGGGGCCGCGAGTGGCCGCAGAGTTATGCTCTGCGCCAGTCGGCCAGTTGTGCTCGAACTTCTCAACGATACGCTTCGCGGCGGTGACGCACGCGGACGACTTCAATGGTGAGTTCCTCTCTCGACAGAAAGAGGAGCCGGTAGTCGCCCACGCGAAGGCGGAACTCCTGGCGAGGTGGCTGGAGCTTCTTAACGTCGCCCGCTCCGGTCGTGAGGTAACGGTCAATGGCCCGCAGAATCTGCATGGCGGTCTCGCGGTCAATGGCCCGCAAATCGGCGCGGGCCAGCGGCGACCAGTCAGCCGTCATTTTCGGCATGGGCTCGCCTCAGCGGGGCGAGAGGCCAAACTCGCGAAGGATATCTTCGTGCGAGATGCGCTCGCCACGGTCGAGCGCGGCGCGAGCCTCATCGAGCGCGGCGGCTTCCTCAGGGGAGACGGGCTCTTGTTCCACCGGAGCCGCAGCCAATGAGCGGGATACGGGATCCAGCAGCATGAATTGCAACAGGGGCACTACGGCAGATACTTGCGCGGGATCGAGTTGATCGATCAGTTCGTGCGCGTGCTGTTTTTCACTGCCAGCATCGTGGGCCATGGAGTCCTCCTTCGGAAATCTTCCAGTGACGATTCAACTTATATATTACCACCACCCGCCGAGCCTGAAAAACATGAACGCGGACATTCGGACTTGATCTCGCCACCCGCGGGGGTAAGAGCCGCGCAGTTAAAGGACAACTGTGCGCTACCAGCTCCCAGGGGTTCTTGCTGACTACTGACAACTGACCACTGACAACTTTCTGCCAGGGCGCTCGATCAGCGATACCTGGCAAGAAATGCTCGCGGTGGGTCAAGGCGGCCGCGCTGAATCATTCGAGCGGCGGAGGCTCTTCACATGATGACCCCGAGAGCTGTCTCAGTATGCCAGGCCGAAAACCCGCGGAGTAATTCCGCTCGGGGCGGAATAACTCCGCTCCGGCCGGCGCGGTGGCAACGACATGAAAGCCGATGTCGCCGCCACCGGCGAGCCGTTTCCGCGAACTATTCGAAGCGGAAGCCGAATAGACCTCCGGTTTCGGTTTCGTCAGAGATGCGCATCGGCAGCACCACTTTCCCCCGATCTATCTCGTCCGAAAGGGGCAGCCGGTCGAAGATGTCTGAGTTCATGGTCACGATGTATTGGAGCCCCCTTTTCTCGGTAGCCTGGGAGCCCAGCAGTAGGGCCCCGGCGATTTGGCGTTCATCTACTCCGTCGAACAAGTGGCTGTCGTGTGCCAGGAATCCAGGACCGCCTAGCCGCTTTGTCACAATCTTGAGCAGCGCAAGGTCGAAACAAAAGATCTCAACGTTTGAAATCCCACCGCCGCGGTCACCAACGATTGATATTCGAAACTCCGGCCCGTTGTTGGTGGCTTCGACAACAAACCGTCCCTGCCGATCATCATAAAGCTCCGAGATAGCTTCCGCGATGATCAGAATTGCGTCATCCAGGACGAATTTGCGTTGCTGGTGGTCCTCCTGGAGCCGACGTTTCAGATTAGCCCGGTCAATATCAAGCTGCGTTGCCTCGCCCTCCAAAATCTCTGCCGCCTTAAAGCGCTCTCGCAGAGATGCTGCTTGAGCGTCGCAGTCTGCTAGCGACTTCTGGAGTTGAAGGAAATCCTCCAGAGCACCGCGGCCTTCCAGCGTTTTGAGTGTGCTGCTGCGTTCGTTGTCTAGCAATTCGAGCTGACGGTCGCCCTCGGAAAGTTGCTGCCTTATGCCCCCGATTTCTTGCTGAAGGTGCTTCCGCCGATTCTCGATGACGGACTCGTGAAACCTGTTTACTTCTTCGAATCTACGCAAGGCAACACCGGGCAATTCCACTCCCACTGCCGCATAGAGTTGCTGCAGGTCCGATCGTTCGGGGGCCTTCTCAGTGTCGAGAGAACGCGCAAGATGTTCCAGCGTCTCATTGAGAACTATAGCCTCGCGCCCAATGGATTGCATTTCTGCCTTCGCCCGAGCCGCTCGGCGTGAAAGGTCTCGATAGGAATCTAGAACCTGAAAATTGGCCAGCTGGTCCCGTAATCTTTGCGCCCGTGTCTCCGCGAGAGTAACTTGCGGCCGCAATTCCGCGACGGTGGCCAGAATCTCACCGAATGCTCCCGCTTTCGCGGCCTTTCGCAGCTCCTCTAGTGAGCGCTCCCGGGCCCGTAACTTCTGGAATTCGAAGGGGATCTGCCAGTCAAGACCGATCAGGTAAGATAGGTTAATTTGCCAGTCACCAATCTGCTGCTTTTCAGCATGGCGCTCGGGGTGTACGAGCCCACCGGAGTTCCTCCGCCTTGCGAAATAGGAAAACATCGCCCGAAAAGTGGGAGCAAAGGGCTCGTCGTACACGGTACCGCGCAGTTGAGGGGGCAGCCTAAACATCACGTGGCCCAGGAACACACGCCAGTTTGAGTTGGAGACGCAGTCGCGGCCGCTAGCCTTGTCTGTCTTTCGGGGAAGCTCTACGCTCTTTTCCCCACCTTCCAGGAGGAATATCTTTGAAGGGTCGGACCCAGATCTTTCGACTGTAAACTTCTCACCCCCTATCGAGAATCTCGCTCGAAAGGAGTGTTCGATTAGCTCTTTCTTGCGGAACATGGATTCCGCAACGCAGTCGGACCCGTGCAGAAAGTGGATGATCTCTATGAGGCTCGTCTTGCCTGCGCTGTTCCGGGTCTGTTTCTCGGTCGATTGCGGCAGCCTGTCGGCCAACAAGACGTTCAGCCCCTCGTGCAGGTGCACAGTCTTGAACGTTGCGATCGAGCTTTCTATCGAGAGGATCATTTTCTTCTGAGGCTGATGACGCCGGTGGCAAGGTCCACGGCAGAAACCGAATAGAGAAAGCTCAGGGAAAGGACGAACCAGTCGAAGGAAAGGGGCCCTAGCCCAGGTTTAGAGGCTCGTGCTATTCGCACTCGCTCCCAGAGTTCCGAAACGGTTCGACCCTCCCCAAGCTCGGCAAGAATCTCCGCGCCCACATCGAGGAGCGCGCGGTCGTGGCGTAGATGCTTGGCAGGTAAGATCACGCACCCACCTTCGATGGTTGATCCTCAAAAATATCGCAACTTTCAAACAGAAAGGCGAGAAGCGCCTGCGCAGCGACCTGACGGGCGGGCGTAACACTTCCAATTCCTGTCACCATCTCGTAGAGCTGTGACATAATGGCACTCGGTTGAAGATTCTGGGCTTTCAAATACTGGTAACGATCGCGGAACAGCTGCGCAATCTTCTCCCCTACGAGGGGGTCATAGTGCCTGTCGAGGTACTTTGCGACGTAGTGCGCGTTCTGCCACCCCCCTGCGATGAGAGAGTGCCAGTGTCCGGGTAACTTATTAAAGACGAGTTTCTCGGCAGGAACGGGTGCGATCGGCTCGACGTTGGATTTGACCTCGTCCGCAGCGGCCGCGACGGCGGCAATGAGATCGCGCAACTCGACCGGCTGGAGGTTTTGGGCGTCACGAGCCGTAGCTGCTGGCCCGAGGAGATCCTCTATGTTCGCGACGTCGAGTGCGAAGATGCGTTCTTCAAAACCTTCCATAGAAATGAACCCAAACTTGCGTTCCTTATCCGCCTTGCGGATCTCCTCGAGCTTCTCCACTGCCTCAATCGGCAGCCCGTCAACGAAGTTGTGGACCATGTGCCATTCCTTCATGATTGCCGCAATCGCTGTCGCTGCCTTGGCGTAGTCGACGCTCATCTTTCCGATTAGATATGCAACTTTGCCGTCGCCACCGCCGTCCAGCGCACCATAGCACTGGAATACCTGTCCGCTTGATTGGAGATAGCCGTCGCACCCTTTGTCGCCTAGCTTGCCAAAGGCTCGCACACGGACAAAATCGTCACCGTGCACCTTCAGCATCATGGTGCAGAAGAAGTCTTGGAAGGCATCGCCGTGGCATTTTCGCAGCTTGAGTTCAAGCCCGATGCGCCACCAGTAGCGCTGGTCCGCCGTCATTGACACAAGAAGACTCTCCTAGGCAACTTCGTGGCGAAAGTCCCCGGGGTTCCCATAGTTGTGCCAGCAAAACCATTTACCGTTTGAGTTTGGTGATTCTAACACAAGGAGCTAGCCGGAATCTCCACTATCCAACTCCAGCCAACCCAAAATATACTCCTGATCCCCACTGAATGCAATTATCAGCGGGTAGCGCCGAGTTCCGCTTCTCAGAAACTCTGCGGTTCTTCGCGGGTGGCGTACACGTCCCGCCTTTCGCGATGTGTACGGTCGAGCGCGCTTTACCGCCGCGTTACCACTCCGGTATACACCTACTGAGGGGGGAAGGCAAGGGGGGAGGAAGAACAATTATGAATGATGAATTATGAATGATGAATGGGCTAAGAGCGGTAGGAGGTAGATCGCATGTAGTAGGTGGGGCAAGTGGGAGGTGCGATTCCGGATGGTTACACTCCGGCCTGAACGGAGGGGACGTTTTCCAAGACCACAGTCGGCAGCGCGCCGTTGCCGAGAACTTCTTTGGCGTCCAGGATCTCAACGCCAACCAACTCTTCGCCCGGACCGATGTTCAGACTGACCTCGTCCGTCAGGCGCAACGTCCGGCACTGGTACTCGCCTTCCAGGAGGCGGATGTAAAGTGCATCAACCTCGGCGTCGTAAGAAATCTTCATGGCGCGCTCCCCTTAAAAGTAGAACGTGTACACGATCACTACCACTCTCTCATTTTGCGCCTCGGCCACGACGGGCGCAACCTGTTTAACAACAGTGGCAGGTGGCCAGTGGCAAGTGGCGAGCAAAGAACGCGGCGAGCGTTTGACAGAACCGAGTGTGGCCTCTACACTGGCAACAGCGGTCGATTGGCGCATGTGGTCAGGAGAATTAGCGATGACGATCCAACTGAAGCCCGAGCAGGAACACCGGATCGCGGAAGCGTTGCGCTCCGGCGCTTATCAAAGCCCCGACGATGTCATCGACCGGGCTCTCGAGGTCTTGCGGGAGCGGGACGAATGGTTAATGGCCAATCGCCAGGCCGTCGATGCGAAAATCCGTAGGGGCATCGAGGAGCTGGACCGAGGGGAAGGAATTCCTGAGGACGAACTGGACGCACACCTTGACCGGCTGAAGGCCCAGCCGGAATGAAGCGCCGATTTATTCTCGCGCGCGAGGCAGCCTGCGACCTGGCAAAAATCTGGCGCTATTTGAAGAAGGAGAGCAGCCGGGAAACGGCCGATCGGGTTGAATCCGTCATCCGCAGCAAGTTCGTATACCTGGCCGATTTCCCAGGCGCGGGACACTGGCGCCGCGATTTGACCTCCGCTGAGGTCCGATTCTTTTCCGTGTACTCTTACCTGATTGTCTACCGCCCAGAAACCAAACCGCTCGAAAAAGTCTGCATCTTACACGGCAGCCGTGATGTGGCAGGGATCTTGAGCGAGCGGCTGTAAATGCGGCCGGCGCGCACTGCGAGGCGTCTGCGATGGGTGCGGTCGAGCGGCTTTACCGGCGCGTTGCCACTCCGGCGTACATCTACGGAGGGGGGAAGGCAAGGGGCTAAAGAACAGTGGCATGTGGCAAGTGGCATGTGGCGAGCAAAAAGAGCAGGGAGTAGGGATTGGGAGTTAGGAGACGGAAGAGAATGATGAAGGATGAACTGAGAACGGGGCAATTATGAATGATGAATTCTGAATGATGAATGGGGAATGCGACGCGCGGAGAAATCCCTACCCCAGAGCTTCAGCATCTGATAGGATGCTTTAGAGGTGCTCAAATGATGGACGTGACCAAAGACATTCATCCGCTCACCGCCTTCAAACGTCAGACGGCGAAATTCGCCCGGCTGCTGAAGAGGAGCCACAGACCCCTGGTCTTGACGGTGGACGGGCGAGCCCGCTTCGTGGTGTTCGACGCCGAGGCGTACGAAGACTGGAAGGACCGGATCGAGACCGTCGAGGCGGTGAACGAGGCGCTGGCCGAAGTGGGAGAGGGGAGACCGGCGCAAGAGGTCCATGCTGAACTAAGGAAGAAGCACTTTGGCGTATCGCGTCCGCTATCGAAAACGCGCTGAGCGGGACCTCAACAGGCTCGCTGAAGGCGTGACGCTGGACTGGTTCGACGGCTTATGTGACGCCATCGAGAGCCTCGCGGAGTTCCCCAATCGTTGTGCCTTCGCACCTGAACCCGTTCTCCGCCAGAAGGGCGTGCGCCAACTCCTCTATGGCGAAGGTCACGCCATCTACCGCGTCCTGTATCAGGTGAGAGACGACACCGTGCAAATACTCACCATCCGGCATGGCCACAGAAGACCCCTCAAAGGATAGGAATTGGGAGCAAGAGTCAGAAGAGAATTATGAAGTATGAATTATGAATGGGGAACAGGCCAATTATGAATGATGAAGTATGAAGGATGAATGGGGAACGGACCAATTATGAATGATGAAGTATGAATTATGAATGGGAAAAGGAGCCGGCAGCGCGGAGTTTCGGCGGTTTGAAACTCTAGCGCTTTTCTGTTCGCGTGGTGGCGCGCGGCTGTAATTCGCGCTGGAGCGCGCGGCGCGATTCCCCATCCACCAGGTCTTGCTGCGAGACGGGCACCGGCGTTGCGTTTTGCATGGGGATGAGGCCGGGCGCGGCTCGGGCCTACGGGAGATGGCCGCGCAGCACCACAATCGACGCCTTGGGAAGCTGATAGAGAGTATCGGCGCTGGCGGTGAGGGTGGATTTTGACGGTGGGCCGTCGGGGTCGGCGTGGCCGCTGATTCCTTCGCCATGCCATTGATATTCGGCGGCGCCGAAGGTGATCCGGTCGACGGGGCCGGAGAAGAAGCGCGCGCCCTTGGTCTCGGCGTCGGCGAAAGAGACTTTCACCGCGTGGTCGTTCTCATGGTCTTTGTTGACGAGCAGCACAGACCACTGCCCATCCGGGCGCTCGACCGCGTAGGCGGTGACCAGCAGGTTCCCGGACGCGTCCGTGACATCGCTCGAAACCCTGAACAGCCGATGCGGTGAATCAACCGGTTGCACCCACTCCCGGGTGATCACCTGCGCGGCGAGATACTGGGGCGGATAACTGGTGACGTGGTAGTCCTGGTCGAGCCGCAGGAAGCCTCCGCGCCCGCCCGGCGTGGGCATGTAGTGAAAATAGAAAGTGCCGCTGGCCCCGGCCGTCATCATGGAGCCGACGTAATCGGCCAGCCAGAGAGCGCTTTTCACGTCCGCCGGCCCGGAACCGCCTCCCATATTGCCCTCGGTCATGAAGAAGGGGATCGAGGGTGGCAGGCCGTTGCCTTTCCAGGCTTGAACGACGTGGGTAACGAACCCCGGCTCCTTCCCGAGGTCGCTCCAGGTGACGGGCGTCTTTTGGTCCTGAAAAGGGTAGTGCTCGAAGGAGAAAAACGTGAAGTCGCTCATCCGGCCGCGCGCTTTGAGGTAGCGCAGGAAACGGCCGAGCCACGAGACGCGCCCCGCCGCGTCCGGCCAGACCTCGACGTCGCCGAACGTGCCCTCGAAGGCCGGCCCGCCCAGCCTGGCTCCGGGCACCAGACGGTGAATGGCGGTGGCGAATTGCACGTAGAGGGCGCCGTAGTCCTCGGGCAGCGTGTGCTGCCCGTCCGCCTCTTCACCCATTTCGATATAAGACATCGGATAATGCCGCTTGTAAAGATAGGCGATCTCAGCCGCGGCGTCCTCCGGCGCGCCGTACAACATGGCGATCGGCACCATGGTGGGAAGCCCGCGCGTGATGCCGCTGGTGAAAAAAAGATCGAACCCGATCTGGTCGCCACGCGAATAGTCAAGATCAGAAGCCGCATGCCAGGGATCAACCGAGGAAGGCCAGGTGACCGTCTGCTCGCGGCTGGGCAAATGCCTGACGACGTCCGTGAACTGCCCGTCGGCGGAGAGCGTGCCGGCATAGAGCTCGTTGATGGCGTAGCCCACACAGTTGCGCCGGTCGGATGCGCCGTGCGTGTCGCAGGTGTTGGAGGACTCCGTCATCCAGATGCGCAGATATTGCACGGGGATCAGCCAGGAAACCAGCTTGAGCGTCACCGTTCCACCCTTGCCTTCGCTCACCGCTCCCCGCGGGAACGATTGCCACGTGCCCTTGGTGGTGCCGTCATAGAACGGCTCGAGATCGCCGGTCCAAAACTGGACGGCGTAGCGGCGCGCATAAGGATTGGCCCAGGCAATACGAATGGCGTTGATATCCACCTTGCGACCCAAATCGAGGATCACCCACTGCGGGTGCAGCGAGTCGTCCTCGCCCGTGAAGGGCCGGGTCAAATAGGGATTGCTTTTCCAGTAGGATTTCGGGTCGCCGTCCGTCAGGCGCGACCAGCCGTTGCCGTCACCTTGGGTGAAGCCGCGATGCGGAAGCGGGTAAGCCCAGGAATGACGAATCGACTCTGTGGGCACCGCGCTGCCCGTGAAGTAACCTTCATGCCGGGCGGCGTTGCTCCAGATGCCGCGCGCGTTCCAGTGCCAGGCCTCCACCATCAGCTCTGTGTTTTGACGATAGGTCACCGGCTGCCATCCGGCGCCTAGAATTTCCTTCAGCACCGGGGCGGATAACAACATCTCCGTGTTGTGCTCGATTTCCTCTTTCGTGGGGCGGCGGTTTTCGGCGGAGGGAGCGCCTGTGCCTGACCTTAATCGGTCGATGGCGCCGCCTAGCGCGCGAACAGGACTGAAAGTGTTGGCAATGTGCGCCGGCGTGGCGTCAACCACAATGCTCTGCGCCATGATGACGTGGGTTGCCGAAATGAGCACGCCGGCCGCAATGAGCGCTCTGACATATCTGCCTGCAACACACTTCGTGAGAAAGCCGCGCTGGATGGGAAACATCAAAACATACCTCCTTCGTGGCCGCCTCGCGCCGAGTGCTCTGACACATCGGCCTTCGACACACTCCCTGAGAAAGCCGCGCTGGATGGGAAACATCAAAACATACCTCCTCCGTGGCCGCCTCGCGACGCCGGGCTCGCATTCCCGCCCGGGCGCGCAGCACGGCGAAGATGCGCTGCTTGAACTTTCATTTCGCCATCGAGGCCCTAAGACAGAGTGGCAGCACGTATTGTAGCGGCGGTCTATGACCGCCGTGTTTTCGGCGCTCAGCGGGCGCCGCCACCGAGTCTTCCTGGCGCGTTCCTCTTTGGCAGGCGCTCACGATGGTGCGCACACTATACACCCAGGCAGCACGGCGGCGCAGTTGCTTCCTCCGCGACGGCCTCTGTACTGCTAATCCGGAACTTCTTCTCGGCGCGCGACGATTTTCTTTTCGCTTGCCACTTGCCACATGCCACTTGCCACTCCTGGCTAGTTTGGTTGCGGCTCCGCCGCGCGAGGGTCGGATTGTGACCGATGCTTCGATACTCGAAAATCGAGGCTCGAAGATGGGCACCAGGAAGAGACTCGAGAATGGAGACAGGGAACACCGTTTGCTCCTGCGAACCCGGCGAGAGATGGCCCAGCCCCTGTAAACCCGGCGAGGGATGGCCCAGGGACGGGTCTCCCGCGGCCCGACTAAAACTACGTATGTAGTATAATGCTTGAAGTTATGACTACTTAATAATATGCATCTACGCGCGATCCGTAAATGTAACTTTTGAAACTTTTGAAACTATTGAAACTCATTTTTCTATCTGACGCAAATAATGGACTTGCGCAAAAATAAAATTTGCAGAAATTTGCGATTTTGGGAAAAGTGTGGAATTTTGCCCCACCGATTCCATTTTTCATAGGGCCTGAAAAATTTTGTAGAATTCAATTTTGAGTTTTCTCGGCTTTGATGATTCCCGATCCTTCGCGGATGGTAAGAATCTGGTTGGCGTCGATGTGGGTAAACGTCTCGAGCTTTTGTGTGGTCGGCCACTTTACCTCGATCAGGTCGACTACTTTGGCTTGGCCGAGGCCGAAGTGTAATCGCAGATCGCTCTGCGACATCACGCTGGTGCCGGTCGCCACTTCGTTCATCTGGGCATGCTTTCCCGTCACCACACGGACTCGCGCGCCGATCGCGGTGCGATTGCACTTGGTGCCGAGCAGCTTGATCTTGATCCAATTGTTTTTGTTGCCACCGTCGTTGCGCAAGAGCGAAGGCCGATCGTTCATGTTGAGCACGAGGACGTCGAGGTCGCCGTCGTTGTCAAAGTCACCGAACGCGCAGCCGCGGCTGGCGTAGCGCTCGTTGATGCCCGGGCCCATCAGCGCCGAAACGTCTTTGAATTTTCCGTTGCCCAGATTCTTGTAAACCACTCGCGGCTCTTTGAATACCTGGCCCAAGTTGTGCTGGTCGACTTCCGGATACACGTGGCCGTTCACTTGAAGAATGTCGGGCCAGCCGTCGTTGTCGTAGTCGAGGAAGCCGCAGCCCCATTTCACCACCTGCGTATTCCCGCCGACTCCGGCCACGAAGGTGACGTCGGTGAAAGTGCCGTCGCCGTTGTTGTGATAAAGGTCGGACGTGTCGTCGGAGAAATTGGTTTTGAAAATGTCGAGCCAGCCATCGCCATCGTAATCCGCCACGCCCACGCCCATGCCGGCTTGCTCCTGCCCGTCTTCGTTGTAGGCGCAGCCGGCCATCACCGCGATGTCCTCGAAGGTGCCGTCATGCTTGTTGTGAAACAGGATGCTGGGCTCGGAGTCCACGGCCACATAAATGTCGGGCCAGCCGTCGTTATCAAAATCGTAGGCGACGGCGGTGATCGAGTAGCGCGGCCCGGGCTTGAGCACACCCGACTTTTCTGAGACGTCGGTGAATGTGCCGTCACCTTTGTTGTGGTAAAGAAGATTATAGCCGCCGGGCAAGCCGCGCGGACCACACATCACGGAAACGCCTTTCCACTGGCAATAACCCGATTCACCAGGGGCGGGAACCTTCTTCAAATCGAGCTCCATATAGTTGGCGACGAAGAGATCCAGGAATCCGTCGCGGTCGTAATCGATCCATGTGCAACCCGACGCCCAGCGGACGCGCTCGTCGTAGAGCCCGACGCTCTTTGTGACGTCGGTGAAAGTGCCGTCGCCATTGTTGTGCCACAGCACGTTGTGGCCCCAATAGCAGCAGAACAAGTCGTCCCATCCGTCGTTGTCATAGTCGCCGACGCACACGCCGGTGCCCCACCCGGTGCGAGCCAGGCCCGCCTTTTCGGTGACGTCGGTGAATGTCCCGTCGCGGTTGTTCTGGAGGAGATGCTGAGTGGGCGTCTTGCCGTCGGGAAACGGCTCTTCGCCTTCCAGCCGAAGGCCGTTGGTCAGGTAAATATCAAGCCAACCGTCTTGATCGTAATCGAAGAACGCCAGCCCGCTGCCCTTCGCTTCAATGATGTACTTCTTGCTTTCGACTCCGCCCCAGACGTTGGTCACGTTCAGTCCGGCCTTCTCCGCGACGTCGACAAAAATGACGGGCGATGTCTCCTCCGGACCTGGAAGCGGCGCCGCGCTCAGGATGACGGGCTGAGTCCACTTCCACAAAGGGGTCGCGAGCGCTGCGAGAGCCTGAGAGCCGAATAGGACCGCGGAGGAACCCAGAAAATGGCGGCGCGAGCGCTTCATATCTTTCCGTATCCGAGCTTCAGCCCGGCTCTTCTTGGCTCAAGCGGTTTCAAGAAACTCATATAGTCATGTTAACACAGGCGGGGCTGACGAGGACGTCTCACGACGAGCGAAGCTGGATAGGGGCTATGCAAAAATCTCAGTGAGAGGGAGCGCAAAGCCAGGGAGCAACTCGGGTTCCTCAAAACTGTGGCCCGCATCAGCGCTGCGAACTCCGGGCTCAAGCTTTCCGGAAATGTAGCGATAGGCTACGCGTGTGACCGGGTAGAAAAGCCAAACAGCTTTCACTCCCGCGGCGAGATATTGCGAGACCTTCAGATTCAGATCATCGGCTCGGTCGTTCTCGGACACTAGCTCGATTACGAGATCGGGGGCCACTGGCAGAGGAACTCGACGGACGTCGATGCCTTGCAGGCGCGCGGCACTGATGAAGGCCACGTCGGGCCGGCGGACTACCTCACCTAGGAGCCTGAAATCCATTTCGCTAACCACCCTGCCGAGTTTTCGGCTCCTGGCAAAAGCCTTCAATCTGGCGTTGAAGTCGTCACGCATTTCGTTATGAAACAAGTTCGCTGAAGGCGTCACGATCAGTTGTCCTTCGCTTAGTTCGTACCGCACTCCTGCTGGCTCCTCGAGAGCGGCGTAGTCCGCGACGGTCAGCAAGGTTTTAGTGGCCATTCACAACCTCCGCTGGCTTGAGAATATCATGAGCGCCAAGATTATTCAGCCCTTCGCTCATTTCAACAAGCCGCGGGCTTTGAGCCAATTGGCGAGCACCGATGGCCAGATGGACAGCGCCGCATCCTTTTGCGCCAAGCCGACGCCGTGGGGTCCTCGTTCGAATATGTGCAACTCGGCGGGCACGTGATTCTTGCGCAGCGCCTGATAAAACAGGACGCTGTTCTCAGCCGGCACCCCGTCATCCGTGTCGGTGTGGAACAGAAAAGTGGCGGGAGTTTGCGGCGTCACTTGCAGTTCGTTGGAAAGGAATTGCACGAGTTGGCGGTCGGGATTTTCGCCAAGCAGATTGTGCATCGAGCCTTTGTGAACATAAGGCGTCGTGAACGAAATCACAGGATAGGCCAGGATCATGAAATCTGGGCGGCAGCTCGCACGGTCGATAGGATCGGAGGCTTCGGGTCTGCCGTTATCGAAATGCGTGCCGACGGTCGAAGCGAGATGCCCGCCGGCTGAAAATCCCCAAATGCCGATGCGGTCGGTGGCAATTCCGTACTCCGTAGAGTGAAAGCGGACGAAGCGCACGGCGCGCTGGCCGTCCTGCATTTCGATCGGATGATGATAGCGCGGTCCCAGCCGGTACTTGAGCACGAACGCCGCAATGCCGAGGCCGTTCAGCCACTCGGCAATCTGGCGGCCTTCGTGGTCCATGGCCAACATCCCGTAACCGCCGCCCGGGCAGACGACGATTCCGGTTCCAACAGCCTTCGCCTGCTCAGGCAGATAAATCGTGAGGCTGGGACGGTCCTCGTCGGAGTCCCCTTGCGCGCCGGGCGCTCCGCCCGGCCAGAGCAACTCAACCTTCTGCGGCGCCGCGTAAAGGGCGGCACAAAAAGAGGTCGCCGAGACTACGAGCAGCAATAGACTAACGGTGCGCTTTTCAATCGGCAACCGTTCTCGCGGATGGTTGGCGCCTTTTGGGGCGGGGGCGGTAAACCTTCTGCCACGAGTCATAGACAGCGTCCTCCGGATTGTCCCACAGCTCGTTCAGCGACTGCAGGCCACGCTTTTGTTGCAACCGCTTCTGAACCGCATCGCTCCTCAACTCACGCAAAGCGTCGGCGGCGATCCAGCGGGCGCTCGGCGAATCGATCTTGCGAATTTCCTCGGCGGTTTCGATCGCGGCACGGTTCAGGCGCAAGTTGCGCTTGCCCATCTGACGCAAGGCCCAGTTGACGGCCTTCTTAACAAAATTCCGTTCGTCGGTGGATTCGCGCTTGATAATGGACAGAAGTTTCTCCAATTTCTCGTCCGTTAGATTCTTGTCGTGGACCGCCAGAACCGCCATCAAGGAAAAAGCGGCGCGCTTCACAAATTCTTCTTTTCTTCGGCTCCACTCCGTTGCTTTGCGAAAAGCGAAGGGCGTTTTATCAAACAAATTAAGACAACAGCCATCGCAGACGTCCCAGGAATCAAACTGTTTCACCCAGCGCTCCATCTGCGCTTCGGTGACGCGCACCGGCTCATCGATCATCGCGGCCAGGTGCCGAGCCTCATGAATGCCCGATCTCCAAAGCTCCTCAGCCAGCCGATGATTCTTGCCAATTTCGCGGGCCAGTTTTCTTAGGACCGGAACACCGATGCCGCCGAGCGCGTTCTCGACCCCAATGCCGAACCGCGCCATGCCTTCCAGTTGGCTCGGGTCGGCGAGGGATCTGAGCCGCGCGATGAGATCGGTTAAGGAGGTTGGGATTCCCATCCCGCGGAGCGAGGCTCGGCGCCTTGTTTTAGGTTTTGGAATCATCTGATAAGCGCCACAAAAGAGTCGATGGCCTCAAATAGGTGCTCGCTCAAGGTTCACAATGAAATGGATTTCTGGCACAGTCATTTTGCTCAGCCGGTTGTCGTTGGTGATAAAAAGATCGATATTGGCGGCGGCGGCGCACGCGAGTTGAATCCCGTCCGGAGGGCGGATGGTCACATCACCCCGGAGGCGCGCATAGAACTGCGCCGCCTTGAGGTCGAACGTTAACAAGTTCATTGATGAGCGCCTGAAGAAGGCGAGATACTGATCCACAAGGTCAAGCCGTTGTTGGCGCATCGGCTTCGCCAGTACCTCGCCCACCGTCAGCGTGCTTGTGTAGAGCTGGTCCGCCCGCACCAGCATTCGGCGTCGAAGTTGGTCGACCCGTTCGGCCCAAACGGGATTGTCCTCAAGCAGGTAGATAAACAGATTCGTGTCCCAGAAGACTTTGGCCAGAAAGCCTCCTACCAGTCTGTGCCGCGAATGCGGTCGTCCATGAGAAGCCCGAAAAGATATGACGAGTCGTAGCAATCTGCAATGTCGGTGGTTTTGTCTAGGGGGCACCTGGAGATAGCCTTCTCCAGATGCTTTCTCCACAGCCTCTTGTTGATGCGCTGGCCATTCCGGTAGAACCACAACCCGCTCTCACCTTCCACAGTATAGGTAAAGAGTCTTCCAGTGCGAGTGTGGAATTCCTCGCTCTGGTGAGCGACAACCCGCTGCCACACCCGCTTCAATCTTCCGTTCGGGGCGACATCGTTCGCGTCGCTCAACCACGCATTACGCTCTCTTTCCACGTACGCGTCGCCACCCTCCTCGGCCCAAATCTCCTTACCTACGCCGCGCATCGACAATACCGGATCCGTATCATCCAACGCTGCCCCGCGTTTGCAGTACTCGTTCTCGTACCAGCCGAGCAACGGATGATACTCTTCTGGCAGGCCGAACCGCTCCGGCTTAGTTTTGCCAGACCTGGCTGGATCGAAATGATCGCCAGGGCGATACAAGCGAAGCGTTCCATCGTCAAGACGATAAAAGAGCCGGTACCTCCCGGAACTGGGAGGCCGATTGGCGACGTTGTGCTGGTAGATATGGACTTGAACGCCCGGCCGAACGTCGGGATGCGCGCCTTCTTGCTTCAGGCGGTCTAGGATTTCGCGCGGCGAAAAAGACTTCTTCTCTGGGTGCTCCCGGTGGAGCAAGGCCAACGCGATCCAGCATTCATCGGCCACCAGCACGTCCGCAGTTTCGATCATCGTAGTCCTCCTGCTCAAGCTTACCTGTATTAACAGGTAAGCCTAGCTTTAACAGGTAAACCAAGTAAAGTCAAGAGGTATTTTTTGGCATCGACTCCCGACTGCCGCCGTTGCTCAGATAGCGTTGTTGAAAATGTTGAATCCGCGAGCTATGATTTCTTGCTTAACCTGCTCCACCGGCCGCCGTCTCTTCCCGGAACGTCCACGCAGCTTTCATGAAGTCGCGGTTCATGCGGGCGATATTCTCCAGTGTGATCTTCTTGGGGCAGACGGCTTCGCACTCACCCAAATTGGTGCACGCACCGAACACTTCGGCCTGCATTTGCGCAACCATGGCTCGCGCGCGGCGATAGCGTTCCGGCTGGCCTTGCGGCAGCAAAGCGAGGTGCGAAACCTTGGCGGAGGTAAACAGCATGGCGGAGGCGTTCGGGCACGCCGCCACGCAGGCGCCACACCCGATGCACGCTGCCGCATCCATGGCCAGATCCGCCTTCTGCTTCTCGATGGGAATGGCGTTCCCGTCCGGAGCGCCGCCGGTGTTCACCGAAACGTAGCCGCCCACGGCGACGATGCGGTCGAGCGCGCTCCGGTCCACCATCAAATCCTTCAGGATGGGGAACGCCTTCGCCCGCCACGGCTCCAGCCATAGCTCCTGGCCGTCCTTGAAGTGACGCATGTGCAACTGGCAAACCGTCGTGCCCGGTTGCGGACCGTGGGCGACGCCGTTAATCATGAAACCGCAAGCTCCGCAAATTCCCTCGCGGCAGTCATGCTCGAACGTCACGGGGTCTTCGCCCTTAGCGGTCAGCTCTTCGTTCAGCACGTCGAGCATTTCGAGAAACGACATATGCTCACTGACGTTCGGGAGCTCATAGCGCACCATCTTGCCCGGTGCCGTCGCGTTCTTTTGTCGCCAAATGTTGAGGACTAGTCGCATCGTGTGCTCGCCTTTTAGCCGAGGATTGAGGATTTAGGCTCTAGGATTTAGGCGGTTGACATCGGGCCTTCAATCCCACCTTCATTCCTCGATCCCAAATCCCAAGTCCTGAATCCCAGATCCTAAATCCTAAATCCTTGATCCTTACTTGTAACTTCTCTGCGCCAAATGCACGTACTCAAACTCCAGCGGCTCGGTATTGCGGATGGGCGGTTTATTCTCGCCCGCGTATTCCCAAGCCGCGACGTGCGAGAACTTTTCGTCGTTGCGCAGAGCTTCGCCCTCCGGCGTCTGGTACTCCTCGCGGAAGTGGCCGCCACAGGACTCCTCCCGTTCCAACGCATCCCGGCAAGTCAACTCTCCGAGTTCCAGGAAATCGGCCACGCGGCCCGCCTTTTCCAGCGCCTGGTTTACTTCCAACGCCTCGCCGGTGACGTTGACGTTCTTCCAAAATTCCTCGCGGATTTCCGGAATCTTCCCGAGCGCCGATTCCAGACCCTTCCGGTTCCTCGCCATCCCGCAGTCTTCCCACATCACCTTGCCAAGGTCGCGGTGGAGTGAATCGACCGTTCGCTTGCCCTTGATGGCGAGAAGACGCTTAGTGCGGCTCGCCACCTCATTGCGAGCGGCTTGAAATTCCGGGCGGTCGGCAGTCACTCCGTCGCCGGCCTTGACGCCAGCCAGGAAGTGGCCGAGCGTGTAGGGAATCACAAAGTAGCCGTCGGCGAGGCCCTGCATGAGGGCGCTCGCGCCCAAACGGTTTGCGCCATGGTCGGAAAAGTTCGCCTCGCCGAGCACAAACAGGCCCGGGATCGTGGTCATCAGGTTGTAATCCACCCACAGCCCGCCCATGGTGTAGTGGGCGGCGGGATAAATCCGCATTGGCTGTTCGTAGGCATTCTCGCCCGTGATGCGCTCGTACATTTCGATCAGGTTCCCGTAGCGCTCGTCGATGGTTCTCTTGCCGAGCCGCCGGATGGCGTCGGACAAATCGAGATACACACCGAGACCGGTCGGGCCCACGCCGCGGCCCTCGTCGCACACGCGCTTAGCGGCCCGCGAAGCGATATCGCGCGGGGACAGATTGCCGAACGCCGGGTACATGCGCTCAAGGTAATAGTCGCGCTCGTTTTCGGGAATCTGGCTCGGCGACCGCATGTCACCCGTCTTTTTCGGCACCCAGATTCTCCCGTCGTTGCGCAGCGACTCGCTCATTAAAGTCAGCTTCGATTGATACTCGCCGGTGACGGGAATACACGTAGGGTGAATCTGTGTGTAGCAGGGATTGGCGAAGGCAGCGCCTTTTTTGTAGGCTCGCCAGATCGCCGTGGTGTTGCAGCCCTTGGCCATGGTGGAAAGGAAGAAGACGTTGCCGTAGCCGCCGGTGGCGAGAATCACGGCGTCCGCCGCATGGGCTGAAATCTCTCCCGTCACCATGTCGCGCACAATGATGCCCCGCGCGCGCCCGTCGACCACCACGAGTTCCAGCATTTCGTGGCGGGCGAACATTTTCACCTGTCCGGCCTGGACTTGCCGCTGCATCGCCTGGTACGCGCCCAGCAGGAGCTGCTGTCCCGTCTGCCCGCGCGCATAGAAGGTACGCGAGACTTGCGCTCCGCCAAAGCTGCGATTGGCGAGCACGCCGCCGTACTCGCGCGCGAACGGCACGCCTTGCGCCACACATTGGTCGATGATGTTGACGCTGAGCTCCGCCAGCCGGTAGACGTTGGCTTCGCGGGCGCGGAAGTCGCCGCCTTTCACCGTGTCGTAGAAGAGGCGATACACGGAGTCGCCGTCGTTCTGATAATTTTTCGCAGCATTGATGCCGCCCTGGGCGGCGATGGAGTGCGCGCGTCGTGGGGAATCCTGGTAGCAGAAGGCTTTCACGTTGTAGCCCAACTCACCGAGTGATGCTGCCGCTGAGCCTCCCGCTAATCCGGTCCCAACCACAATCGCGCTGTACTTCCGCTTGTTGGCCGGGTTCACCAGCTTCATCTCGAACCTGGCGTTGTCCCATTTCTTCTCGATAGGCCCGGAAGGAATGCGTGCGTCGAGTTTCATCGTCGATTCCTTTTCACCGTCGTAGAGGCGAGTTCATCTCGCCACGTGGCGGCGTAAAGCCGCCGCTACTTCACAATACCCGCCATCACAGCGATCGGCACCGAACAAAATCCCACTCCGATCACGATGCCAAACACCATCGAAGCCATTTTGAGGATCGGCGTGTAGCGCGGATGCGAAATGCCCAGCGTCTGGCACATGCTCCAAACACCGTGGTAAAGGTGAAAGGCCAGAAGAATGTTGGCCACGATATAGAATCCGGCCACCCAAGGATTCTGGAATGAGGCCACCAGGTTGTTGAAGACCTTTCCCTCTTCGAAGTGAGGGTTCACTTTCCCGAACGTCAAGTCCAGCAGGTGGTAGATAACGTAGAAAAAGATGATCGGCCCGCTCCAGACCATGGTCCGAGAGGCGTAATCAGAGGCGCTGGGTGTGTACTTGATATAGCGTGAGAACGGCCGAGCTTCAAACTTGTTCAGCCAGGTGAGCTGCCACGCCGCCAGAATGTGCAGGATCAACGCCACTAGCAACACCAGCCGCGCTCCCCATAGCAGAGGAGGAATGGCTCGGAGGTGTTCCGCGTATTTATCGAGAGCCGGGATGCCATCCGGGCCGACGGGCAAAAAGACTTGCAGATTGGCCAGCATGTGCACCAGAACGAAACCAAAAAGAATGAACCCCGTCACCGCCATCACGATTTTCTTGCCGATGACGGAATCGTAGAAGGTGGTGACGCGGCTAAGGCCGCCGTTCATGGCGACGCTACTCATGCATTTTGCTCCCTGGCCTCGATCGTGGCATCACGGAAATCCTTGCTGGCGGGCAAGACTATACCTCGAAATTCCTCAGCGGGCACACGGAATTTAAGAAATATCTTAGCGCAAAGAGATGTTCGATTTCACGGGAAATTTTCGTGCGGGTCAGGGCGGGACTTTTGACACCTGATAAATGACCGGCCTCAAGATGGGAGGAGGAACTGGCTTGCCTTCGGCTCGGGCAGCCTCAATCAGGGCAGCCTTGGCCTTAAGAACCTCAGCTAAGGCCTGCTCCGGCGTCTCGCCAAAAGCGGCGCAGTGCGGGAGATCTGGGATGTCAGCGATGTATCCGTCGTCTTCTTCGCTGTAAAAGACACTCACGTGATAGTCTTTCATTTCTCACCGCCTAAGGACAGATTATAGCGTTCAGCGAGGCCGAGCAACTGTCTAACTTTTGCAGCAATTTGCTGGGCTTCACGCCGGAAGACTCCATCCCTTGGCGCCCAGGTTGTCGGCCGAAAGCACGTAGGATTGCGATGCGATGCCGTTCTTCTGGAGGGTTTGGCGGATGGCGTCGCTGATGGCCGCGCCGTTGCCGCTGACGAAGGCGAGAATCGCGGGACCGGCGCCGCTCAAGCACAGGCCGAGCAGGTCAGGGTGGCGGAGAGCCAACACGTCGGAGAGGCCGGGAATGAGAGGCGCGCGGTAAGGCTGGTGCCAGCGGTCGTCGAAGAAAGCGCGGCACAGATCGGTCTTGCCTGAGAAAAGCTGGGCGGCCAGCGCTGCGGCGCGCTGCAAGTTGTGAACAGCGTCGGCACGCGAATACTGGGCGGGCAGCACCTCGCGCGCTTTCTGGGTGGGCAGAGCGTAGTCCGGCACCACCAATGCAAACTGCAAGGTGTCGGGCACCGGAGCGGAGTAAGCGAAGACACGCCCTTCCTGTTCAACCGCCACCGTGAAGCCGCCGTGCCAGGCGGCGGATACGTTGTCCGGATGACCCTCCAGGCGTGTGGCGCGACTCACCAACTCCTGATCAAACAGCGTGGCATCCGCCAACCAATGGCAAGCCGCAAGAGAGCCAACGATCGCGGCGGCGCTTGAGCCCAGTCCGACGCCGACGGGAATCTGGTTGTCAATCTCCAGATCAAATCCGCGCCGTTTGTGCCAGCTTTCCAGCGTTTCGGTCATCGTCCGCGCGATCAGGTTGGTGTGGTCGGTGGGAATGCGTTCCGGCGTCACGCCGCGATAGCTGACCGTGATCTCGCCGTCGCCGCGCGGGATGACGTGAATGTCCAGATAAAGCCTCAATGCCAGGGCGGCGCAATCGAAGGCACAACCCAAATTGGCGCTGGTGGCCGGGACTCGGACGGAGATTCTCTGCGGCATGGTGGTGAGATTATAGCAGCAGTGCGCAGAATTGAGCGATTGAGCGATTGCGCGATTGGGCGATTGAATAACCGAGGTTGAACCCTGCTTCCAATCACCCAATCACTCAATCGCCAAATCGCCCAATCCGTAGTTGCTCAGGCTCGCCCTGCCGCCGCTAGTTGAAGATACCGTTCCTCAAACTCCGCGAGTTTGGGCCGAATCGCGGCAGTCTCCTCGAGGCAGCCGTTCACCGCGCCCACCGTCTTCAATCCGTTGCCGGTAATGGCCAGCACGATGGACTCGTGGGGATTCAGGAGCCCCTGCTCGATCAGCTTGCGCGCCACGGCGACGGTGACGCCCCCGGCGGTTTCGGCAAAGACCCCTTCGGTTTCGGCCAGCAACCGGATGCCCTCGACAATTTCTTCGTCGGTGACGTCTTCGCCGGCGCCGCCGCTGGAGAGAATTGTTTTTGCCGCGAAGGTGCCGTCCGCCGGGTTTCCAATCGCCAGGGACTTGGCAATGGTGGCGGGCTTTTGCGGCTGAATCTCGGTGGTTCCTTTCTTGGCCGCGGTGGTGATGGGCGAGCAACCGGTGGCTTGCGCGCCAAAGAACTTGGTGGCAACCGGCTCCACCCAGCACAGCTTCTGGAGTTCGTCAAACGCTTTGTGAATTTTTGTGATCAGCGATCCGCCGGCCATCGGCACCACGATATTTTGCGGCAGCCGCCAACCGAGTTGCTCCGCGATCTCATAACCGAAAGTCTTGGAGCCCTCGGAGTAATAAGATCGCAGATTGACGTTCACGATGCCCCAGGGATGTTTCTGCGCAATCTCGGAGCAGAGGCGATTCACTTGATCGTAATTGCCGTCGATCTTCACCAGCGTCGCGCCATAGATCTTTGTGCCCGCAATTTTTTCAGGTTCGAGGTCGGCGGGAACGAAGATGAAAGACTTGAAGCCTCCCGCCGACGCTTGCGCCGCGACCGCATTGGCGAGGTTGCCGGTGGAAGAACAGCCCACGGTGTCAAAGCCAAATTCGTGAGCCTTGCTGAGCGCCACGGCCACCACGCGGTCCTTGAAAGAGAGCGTGGGATGGTTCACCGCATCGTTCTTCACGTACAATTCGCGCGCTCCGAGCGTCTTCGCCAGGCGCGGCGCGGGAACGAGCGGCGTATGTCCGGTGTGGCGGCCGACCCATGGCTCACCGTTTAAGGGCAGCAGCTCTCGATAACGCCACATCGTGGCAGGGCGCGCGGCGATGTCCTCGCGCCGCACGTCTGACCAGATTCGGGCGTAGTCATAGATTGCTTCGAGCGGCGCCCAACATTCTTCGCAGGCGGCGATAGGCTCCGGCGCATAAGTGCGCCCGCACTCGCGACATTTCAGGTGGATGAGATAGCTCACGGTTCCTCCTCGAACTAAGATCATCGGGATTCGGGGTTTGGGTTCCGGGATTCGCACGGAAAGCCCCGAAACCCTAACCCCGAGTATCATCCAGATTGACGAAAGGAACGGCGCGCTGTGAGGCAAACTAAAAAGCCTCCCTAACGCGTCGGGGAGGCTTGATGTAGACCTTGGAAGGCCCCATCTCATCTTCCCCTTAACGGGCAGGAGTTGGCACCTGTCCCCCGATCGCAATCGGGGCGGTTGCCGTGGCGTCATCGGGCCCATCCCTCGGCCACTCTGGATGAGATTCAGGCTTGCTGAATCCAGTATTCAGTTGTCAGTGATAATCCTACGTGCCCAGCCTGCTTCTGTCAACAGAAAAACGCCTGACGTAGCGATCTGCTATCATACGCCGGTGCCTCGCGCCTTTCTGATCGATACGGACACAGCCTCCGATGATGCGGTCGCGCTCATCATGGCGCTTCGGGCCCCAGACGTTCAGGTGCTGGCCATCACCACGGTGGCCGGCAACGTCAGCGTCGAGCAGGGAACGCGCAACGCGCTCTACACGGCCGAGCTTTGCGGCGCCGATGTCCCCGTTTACATGGGCGCGGCGAAACCGCTGCTGCGCGCCTACGAGAATGCCACGTGGTTCCACGGTCAGGATGGCCTGGGCGATCACGGCTATGCGCCGGCTCGACGGACGGCCGAGAAGCGCCACGCCGTGGACGCGATCATCGACATTGTTGGAGGCAATCCGGGCCTCGTGCTGGTAACGCTCGGCCCGCTTACGAACGTCGCGCTCGCGCTCGCACGCAGGCCCGAGATCGCGCGCCAGGTGAGCCGATGCGTGGTGATGGGCGGCGCGCCGTGTTGCGAGGGCAACGTCACTCCGGCCGCAGAATACAATATTTGGGTCGATCCCGAAGCGGCGCGTATGGTTTTGCGCAGCGGCCTTCCTGTGGAGCTGATTGGCTGGCATCTCTGCCGCGGCGACGCCGTCTTGAGCGCCGGCGATATCGAATTCGTTCTGGGATTGAACACCGAGCGGGCGCGCTTCGCCATCGAGTGCAACAGTCACGCCCGCGACGCCTACTTCAAACAGACGGGAGAGCACGGCATCTGCCTGCCCGATCCGGTAGCGATGGCCATCGCGCTCGATCCCAGCATCGGCACGAGCTGGAGCGAACACTACGTGGATGTAGAGACCGCGAGCGAGTTGACGCGCGGCATGACCGTGGTGGATCGACTCAACGTGGCGGGCGATGAACGCAACCGGGCTATCTGGGCCGATCTGCTGTCCAAGCAGCCCAACGCCAAAGTCTGCTGGACCATTGATCCTCGGCGATGGAAGCAAGCGCTGTATTCCGCATTGCAGTGAAAGGCGGGCGCTCGTCGCTTTTGAAATAGAATTCAGAGGCAGTGAGGTGAAGTGTTGAAAAATAATAGTAGTCGCAAACAGAACGTTTCAGTTGTAAGTCGGAGAGAATTCCTGCAATCCGGCGCGGTGTTCACTTCGGCGGCGGTTCTATCAGCCGGACAGCATCCCGCCAGCAAGAAGACCGCGGTTGCTTCTCATCCGAGTCTCAGCTCTTTCGAGCTGGAAGAAATGACCATCACCGCGCTCAATCGGGGCATGAAGTCCGGCAAGTTCACGGCACACTCCCTGACGGCGAAGTATCTGGCCCGCGTCCACGAGATCGATAAGCACGGCCCGGCCATCAATGCCGTGATTGAGATCAATCCCGACGCGCTTTCCATCGCCGAGGCTCTTGACCGTGAGCGCAAGGCCAAAGGTCCGCGCGGGCCGCTGCACGGAATCCCGGTGCTCATCAAGGACAACATCGGCACGCACGATCGCATGATGACCACGGCGGGTTCGTTGGCTCTTGCCGGCTCCGTCCCGCCCCAGGACGCGTTTGTGGCCAGACGGCTGCGCGAGGCGGGCGCCGTCATTCTGGGAAAAACCAATCTGAGCGAGTGGGCGAACATTCGCTCCAGCCATTCCTCGAGCGGTTGGAGCGGGAGAGGCGGGCAAACGCGCAATCCCTACGCGCTGGACCGCAATCCTTGCGGGTCGAGTTCCGGCTCGGGCGCGGCCGTGGCGGCCAACCTCTGCGCGGCGGCAGTCGGAACGGAAACGGATGGCTCGATTGTCTGTCCGTCATCCGCCAACGGCATTGTGGGGATCAAGCCGACGCTTGGCCTCGTGAGCCGCACCGGGATTATTCCCATCGCTCATTCTCAGGACACTGCCGGCCCCATGGCACGCACTGTGACGGACGCCGCCGTTCTGCTGGGCGTGCTGGCCGGCTTCAATCCTGATGACAGCGCGACGGCGGAGAGCCGAGGCAAAGCCGTAGGGGACTACACTCAGTTTCTGGATCCCGGGGGTCTGAAGGGCGCGCGCATTGGCATTGGGCGCAAACACTTTGAGATCAGCGACGCGGTGCAAAAGCTGCTGAACGAGGCGATCGAGGTGATGAAGCACGAAGGCGCTGAAATCGTCGATCCCGCTGACATCGAGACTCTGGGCAAGTTTGACGATTCTGAGCTCGAAGTGCTTCTTTATGAGCTTAAGGCCGACATGAATGCTTATCTGGCCAAGCTGGGTCCCGGCGCGCCCGTCCACACGTTGAAGGAAATTATCGAATTCAATGAGAAGAACCGGGAAAAAGAGATGCCGTTCTTCGGACAGGATTTGTTTGTGAAGGCCGAGGCCAAGGGTCCGCTCTCGACCAAAGAATACTTGGACGCCTTGGCAAACGATCAGCGCCTCGCGAGAACCGAAGGCATCGACGCCCTCATGACGAAGCACAATCTGGATGCCATTGTGGCGCCCACCGGCGGACCGGCCTGGCCCATTGACTTGATCAACGGCGACCACGACACGGGAGGAAGCTCCACTCCCGCCGCTGTCGCCGGCTATCCCAACATCACCGTGCCCACGGGATTCATCTTCGGTCTTCCCGTCGGCCTTTCGTTTTTCGGCCGAGCTTACTCGGAGCCGACACTGATCAAGCTCGCCTACGCCTTCGAGCAGGCCACCAAACACCGTCAGCCGCCGCGCTTTCTTCCCACTGTCTCTTTGTAACGCCTGAGAGGTGGCGGTAGTGTGCCGGCAAGTTGCGGGTGATCCAGCCAGGCCGTGGCGCGGACTTGCGCTACCACGTGACCCCGCCGGAAGGGGGTGGCCACTTGCCAAGCATTTGCCTCAGCACGACCACCTGGCCGGCGTGATAGCTGTTGTGCGAGGCGATGGCCTGAAGCATCCCCAGCCGGCTGTGCTCCCCGCGCGTGGTGAGAAGATCCGCGGCACGAGATTGGCGGGCCAGCCGAGCGAGTCCGCCGCGGAAACCTCGCACTGCCCGCTGCCATTCTTTCGCGCTGGTGGGGCTCGGGCTGCCTGGCCAGCCACCCGCGGCATGTTTGGGCACCGTGGGGCTTCCACCATCCAGCCACTTGACGGCCCAATCCTGCCAGTAGCTCAAGTGGTTCAGCAGTTGGAAAAGTGAGTGCGGGGCGCCCTCGGACCGCGTGCCCGCCACTTTCCAATCCAATCCCTCAAAAAGGTCCTTGGTCGCCACATGGGCGCCCTTTCCCGATAAGGCGTTGTCAATCATCTTCTCCAGCAGCTTGCGATCATCGCTCATAAGATTCCTCATTTCGACGGGATCTCCGCCAGGATTTCCATTTCGGTGTTCTGACCGGCAGTCAGTGTACGGCTAACCGCCGCCGTTGGAAATGTTCGGTTCATGCGTCCATCCCCGACGATTCCGGTGAACTAAACCTGGAGCCAAGCCTGCCTCCCTCAACAGGCTGATCAAAAACGCTCCTGGGCGCTGTCATTCCGAGCGAAGCGAAGAATCTCGCCCTGAAAACAAGGAGCTTGCGAGATCCCTCGTCGCCTTCGGCTCCTCGGAATGACATTCCAGGCCATTTCTTCATCAGCCTGATAGTGCTGGGAATGGAAAAAGGAGAGCAAACATCGGGAAGACCGGCCGGAGCGGACGTGGGCAGCCATCGAAGATGTTGCAACCACGCTCTGCGGAGTCACGTATTCGTCTTTGACGGGAAGGTGAAACACATGACTAAGAGATTCTTGTTGCTGGCGATGGCAGCCGCACTCGGCGCGTGGTCAGTGAGCGCTGGGCAGGCGACCGTCGGGCGTCTGGATGGCTCCCCGATCACGTCGGCAGAAATCGATGGAACGGTCGAGAGGCTGATGCGCGCCGCAGAAGTCACGGGCGTGGGCATCGCGATTTTCAATGATGGAAAGGCCGTCTACCTGAAGTCCTACGGCGTTCGCGACAAAGAGAAGCATCTGCCGCTGACGCCCGATTCGGTGATGACGGCGGCGTCGTTCTCCAAGGTGGCGTTCGGCTACCTGGTGATGGAGTTGGTCGACCAAGGCGTCCTGAACCTTGACAAGCCTGTCTATGAGTATTTGCCGAAGCCCTTGCCGGAATACCCGATGTATCAGGATTTGGCCAACGACCTGCGCTATAAGCGAATCACCGCCAGAATGTTGCTCAGCCACACCACCGGCTTTCCCAATTTTCGGTGGATCAACGACGACCACAAGCTGAACATCAATTTTGAGCCGGGGTCGCGCTACGCGTATTCGGGCGAAGGCATTGAGCTGCTGCAAATGGTGGTGGAGACGGTCACCAAGAAGCCGCTCGAAGAGTTGATGCGGGAGCGTGTGTTTCAGCCGTTCGGAATGAATCGCACCAGCATGATCTGGCAGAGCCAATTCGAAAATGATTTTGCCAATGGCTATGACGAGTATGGCCGATCGCTTGGCCCGGAACGGCGGCCGCGCGCTGACGCCGCAGGGTCCATGCAGACCACCCTGAACGACTTTGCGCGGTTCATGCAAGCCGTGATCGACGGCCAGGGGCTGCGGCGCGAAACGCGCGAGCTGATGCTGAGCCCGCAGATTCAAATCTTTTCGAAGCACCAATTCCCTACGATGGCCGCGGAGACTACCGATGAAAACAAGCCCATCCGGCTCAGCTACGGACTGGGTTGGGGTCTCTACTGGACTCCGTACGGCAAGGCGTTCTTCAAAGAAGGACACGATGAGGGCTGGAGGCATTATACGGTCTGCTTCGACCGGCCGAAGTCGGGCATCATCATCATGACCAACAGCTCGAACGGCGAGGGGATTTTCAAAGAACTGCTCGAGACCCTGCTCAGGAATACGTTCACCCCGATCGAGTGGGAAGGCTACACCCCTTACAACCAACTGCCTCCTCGCCCGCCGTTGAAGGAACATAAGGAAGTCGCCGTCGATCCCACATTGTTGGACCGGTATGTGGGCCGCTACGGTGAGCCGCCCAACCTGATCCTGACCGTCAGGCGGGAAGGCAATCACCTCTCCGTGCAGGAGAACGACGAGCCGAAACAGGAAGTGTTTCCGGAGAGCGAGCGGGAGTTCTTCTCAAAAGTCGCGGACGATGAGTTGACGTTCGAGGTCGACAGCCAAGGCCGCGTGACCGGGATGACCCTGCGCACGGACGGAAAGGAAATACCGATCAAGAGGATCGATTAGAATGGCCACACACAAGCTGCCCCTTCCCGGCAAACGCGAACCAGGATACGCGAATCGACTGCGATCACGCTCCGTGCCCTTCGTAAATCGCGTCGCGAATCCGCTCCCAGGAGACGTCCGCCATTTCGGGGTGAAGGCCCTTACCCTTGAAGCTGACCTTGCGCAACTTGAATGGCTTGGGGGAACGCGCAGCGATGAGGCGGCGAAGCCCTTCCTGGACCAGTGCCTTCAGGGTGGTATATTCCTTCGAGGCGAGGCGCCTGGCCTGCTTCAGGAGCAAGTCAGAAATTTCTACAGTTAGCTTCATAATATGAGGCATATTACAGTACGTATTGTCAACCTATGTTCGGCGCTTCATGGGTCTGGTCTACTTCAACGCCAGCGAGCGGTCACCGAACTGAAACTCGAACGAGTCGATGCTTCGCGCTTTCTCGATTCGCTCGAACAGGCTGAAGATATCCGCGGCCATCGTGGCGGCGAAGCGGACGCCGTCCGAGGAGCCGTCGCCCGGCAATTTCCTGAAGTCGCGTTTCCCGATTTCCGCCACCCATACGCCGCGCTCCGAATCAAAGTAGGCTTTCCTCTGGTCCCAGAGTTTCTTCAGATATTCGATGACGATTCCGAGGATGACGAAAGCCGCTGGCATTCCGCAGAAAACGATCTCGAGGGCTTCGGGGGCAACCATTCCCTTGATGCGCAGCTTTTCTTTTTTTCGCAACCGCCGGCCGGGCGGCTCCACTTGCAGAACGGCCACGCTGTTGTAGGCACACTCCAGATCTCTCAGCAGGCCGCGAAACACAGACGCCGGCAACTCCTCGCTGCGCATCAGCAATCTGAAAGTGCCACACGATTCGTCCATGGTAGGCAGTTGATAGTCGAAAGTTGAGAGTCGATAGTACGAGAACCGTGAAGCGGCGACTATCGACTATTCACTATGAACAAATAGCCTATTCCTCGACGGCTGGAATGGCAAGTGACGGATCACCGGCGGCAGCGCGGCCGAGGCTGGCAATGCGGGCAGAAGTGGCTGCTGCGCCCGGCAACGATAACCCGCTTGATCGGGGTGTGGCAGCGCCGGCAGGGCTTGCCGGTCCGCTGGTAAACGCGCAGGCGCATCGAGTAATTTCCCGGCTCGCCGTTAAGGTTGATGTAGTCGCGAAAGCTGGTGCCCTGGCGCTCCACCGCTTGCTGCAAGACTTTTTTCACGGCGCGCCGCAGCCGTTCCGCTAGCAGCGCCGGGATGCGTCCGGCGGGCGTGAGCGGATGGATCCGAGCCAGGTAGAGCGCCTCATCGGCGTAAATGTTTCCCAAGCCGGCGAGCATTTGCTGATTCATCAACCAGCTTTTGATGGCGCCGCGACGGCCTCGGAGAGAGTTGAGGAACTCATCGCGGGAGATTTCCGGAGCGTCGGGGCCGAGCCGCCCAAAAACTTTGTCGAGCTCTTCGCGCGTGCAGCAGCGCAGCCGGCCGAAGCGCCGCGCATCGCGATAACGGATCTCTTCGCGGCCATCATCCAACGCCAGGCGCGCGTGCGTGTGGGACTCGAGGGGCTCGGCGCTGGCATGCACCGTAAGCTGGCCCGTCATCCCCAGACGGACCAGCATGTATCGCCGCTCCGCGGCGTCGCCTCCGTTTAGCGCCGAGAGTTCCAGCGCGATCGCCTTTCCCTTGCGCCAAGCGCCTAAGACGCGGTGGCCGCTGACCTCGCGCACAAAGTCGTCGGGCGACCCCACGATGATTTGCGGATGGAACACCTCCGCAGCGCCCAGCCACCGGCCTACCACACGCTGCTTGAGGCCGCGCAAAACCGTTTCGACTTCGGGAAGCTCGGGCATAACAAAACCAGTGGCAAGTGGCATGTGGCGAGTGGCGAGCAATTGATTGCCGATTTTTGATCTTCGATTGACGATTGAAGAACGGTGAATCGCTCGCTTGCCCTAATCGGCAATCGACAATCGTCAATCGACAATTACCGGCCGATCGTCACTTATCACTCTTGCTGGATACGAGCGCAACGACGCGGGTCGGACTCCCGGAACCACCGAGCAATTTCATCGGCAACGCCACAACATAGGCACCGCGCGCGGGCAGGCGCTCCAGGTTCGCGACGTTCTCCAGATGATAGAGTCCGGCCGACATTGTGAGGTGATGCACCTCGAAGTTCTGCGACGGCCCGTAATCGATGCTTGCCGTGTCAATGCCTATGGCAACGGGATGGACGCGGTCCACGAGATCCCGCGCCGCCTCGACCGAGAGTCCGGGAAAATGCATGACGCCTTGCGCGTCCTGATTCATGTAATCTTTCTGCGAAGGCCAACGTTGGGCCCAACCCGTGCGAAAGAACACGCCGCAGCCGGCGGGCATCGCGCCATTCACTTTTTCCCAGTCCTTCAGGTCCTGCACGGTGACGCGATAATCAGGATTGGACTTTGCGCCCACGCTCACGTCGATCACAATCGCCGGCCTGAAGAACTCGGTCACGGGGATTTGGTCGACGGTCAATCCTTTGGAGTCGAAGTGGGCGGGCGCGTCCATGTGGGTGCCGAAGTGCTCCGGCATTTCGAGGTTGCGGGCGAAGTCGCCGCCATGTTCGATGGTCGAGACCGTCGTGGCGCGGAAGGGCGACTGTGCCGTCCCTTCCGGCCAGTATGGCGAGTGATCGTCCATAGGATGGGTCAGGTCCACCAGTTCGATCTGACCGGACTGAATGCCGCCGAAAACTCCGGTCAAGGGGTCGATCTGCTGGGCGCGAGCGGTGGTGGGCTTCATCGACAAGCTACCAAGGGTTCCAAGGAGCAGAATCCAAGTTCCTTTCATCATACACCTCAATGCTGACGGCAGTATCTTAGTCTCTTCGGGTGAACTCAGGGTAGTGGGATTCAGTAAGAAGTTAAGAGTCAATGGCTGATAGTCCCTGGTCGAAGAAACCTGCAAGTTCACTTCGGCTCGAAACGGGGGCCGAACCCTTCTTGAACTATCAACTCCGGACTGTGAACTATCGACGGTTCCGACGGACCACGAACAACTGACAACGGACATTCTTCTTAAACAGCAATCTTGATGTCATTTCCTTCCACCTGGACCGGGTAGGTGGCTACTTTGAGTTCAGGGTTCCCGACATTCTCGCCCGTGCGCACGTTGTACTCCCACATATGCCAGGGGCAAGTGACCACATCGCCTTCCAAGATGCCTTCGCCGAGCGGCCCCCCCTGGTGAAGGCACGTATTGTCGAGGGCGTAGATCGTGCCGTCCACGTTGAACAGCGCGATGGCTTTGCCGCCGGTCTCAACCGCCTTGCATTCGCCTGCCTTCAGGTCAGACAAGTTGCAGACTTTCACAAACTCGGCCATCAAAGCTCCAGTCAAAGGTGGAAAGGGAATAGTAGAGCGGCGAGTGGCAAGCAAGAATCATCAGCCGTCAGCAAGGCCCCAGATGGCCTTGCTCGCCGAAAGCTGATCGCTGACGGCTGAAAGCTGCAACTTGCCACATGCTACTCGCCACTTGCCACTGTCTTTTTCACGACCCTATCTGAACGAACTCCGGCGTGCCCGCTTTGCCGATGCGAATCGATTGCTTGAATTCCTCGACCATGCTGTCGTCGAGTCGAACTTCGGTCGGGCGAGGTTTCGATTTGTCCAGGACGCACATGTGGTCGATTTTCTCTTGCAGCTTCAGGAGAGCATAAAACAGGTTTTCAGGCCGCGGCGGGCAGCCCACCACGTAGACATCCACGGGAACAATTTTGTCCACTCCCTGAAGCACTGCGTAAGTGTTGAAAGGCCCGCCCACACTCGAGCACGCGCCCATGGAGATGCACCACTTCGGGTCCGGCATCTGCTCCCAAATGCGCTGGATCACCGGCGCCATTTTCAGCGTCACCGTACCCGAAACGATCATCAGGTCGGACTGCCTGGGGCTGGGGCGAAAAACTTCCGCGCCGAAGCGGGCCATGTCAAAACGCGAGGTAGTGGAGGCAATCATTTCGATGGCGCAGCAGGCGAGACCAAAGGTCATCGGCCAGAGCGCCGACTTCCGCGCCCAATTAAAAACGTAGTCCACCGTCGTGATGATGAAGTTGTGATCGTGTTTGTGTTCGAACTGTTCCATGCGCAGCCTCAGTGTGTTGGACCGTGGTACGTGCCCCGGCGCCATCCGTCAGTTCTTATTATACCAATTGTTGCAGGCCCCGCCAGGCAGTTTCGCTAGAAACGTGGTTTCAGGCCGCACACCAACAGCGCGCCCTCTTGCTTGAACTTTCGCAATTGCTCGGCGTCGCGAAACCACCGCCCGGAGTAAACCTCGGGAGTCGGAGAGTTGTCAGGGATGCGCCGATGCGCGACCTCCGTGAAGCCTGCGTCCCGGAAAAGACGAGCCCATTCGTCGGCGGCGAGGAGGTGGGCGGGGATAGCGTATTGGGCGCCCCATTGGTGGCAATGCGGGTTGTCGCGATAATAGTTGATCAAAATCCACGCCGAACCGCCGGGCGCGAGCACTCGAAAAATCTCGTGCAGGCCGCTCGCGGGATCAGGCCAGTAATAGGCGGACTCGACGGAGATGACCTTGGTGAATGACGCCGCTTCCGCCGGGAGGTGATCCACAGCGCCAACTTGGAAGGCGGCGTTCTTGATCGCGGCGCTCTGCGTGCGTGCCCGCGCGATCATTTCGTCCGAGACATCAAGGCCCACCACCGAGCCTTGCGGTACCCGTGCGGCAATCAGTCTGGGAAGCCAGCCGGTGCCGCAGCCAACGTCCAGGACGCGATCCGTCGGCTCCAGCCTCATCAACTCAAGCGCCGGCAGGACGATGGGCAGATGGTCCGCTTCCATGTGCTCGCCCCGTCCGGCTTCCGCCCAACGATTGAATTCTTCGCGGAGCTGGCGTGCTTCCGTTTCCTTGGATTCTGGATGGGGCATATCGAGGTCAGGGTCTATCCGCAGGATCGACTTGTGAGCGCAAACAAATTACGAGGAAGAAGTTTCTTGGCCACTGGATCCACCAACAAGCCCAAGCCTTCGAGAGCGGTCGCTCCCAGTACGGCTTCTTCTCCCGGCTCGCCAAATGCAATCTCAACGGGAGCTTTCCTTCCGTCAATCGTCAGCAGGACTGCGCTGACCTCCCTTTCGAGCATTCGCCCATCCGCGAGGGTAAATGGGAGACGCGACAGAGGCACAACGCCGAGCCTTTCAAGAATGCCGCGCGGAATCCAGGACAATGTCGCACCCGTATCAACCAGCAGCGACACTTCTTCCGTCCGCTCAGGCGCGGTCAGACTTGCCAGTTTTACTTTCACGTCGAACAGGCCCATGGCAATTTCCCGGACGTGTTAGCCTTGCACTTTCGTCAGCAATTCCACAAACTTTTGTTCTCGCGCGGCCTGGTTGATGCCGAGGTGTTTCTCCATCACTTGGGTAGTGTTCATGGAGCAGAATTTCGGTCCGCACATGGCGCAGAACTTCGCTTCTTTGTAGTAATCGTCGGGCAGCGTTTCGTCGTGCATGGAGCGTGCCGTCTCGGGGTCGAGCGAAAGCTCGAACTGCTTGTTCCAATCAAACAGGAAGCGCGCATAAGAGAGCGCGTCATCGCGATCGCGGGCGCCGGGGCGGTGGCGCGCCACGTCAGCGGCGTGGGCGGCGATTTTATAAGCAATGATGCCCTGGCGCACATCGTCCTTGTTAGGCAGGCCTAGGTGCTCTTTGGGCGTGACGTAGCACAGCATCGACGCGCCGTGCCAGCCGATCATGGCCGCGCCGATGGCGGAGGTAATGTGGTCGTAGCCCGGAGCGATGTCCGTGACCAGTGGGCCGAGCGTATAGAACGGCGCCTCATCGCACAGCTCCATTTCCTTGTCCACCTGGAGTTTGATCTGGTCCATAGGGATGTGCCCCGGCCCTTCGATCATCACCTGCACGTCGTATTCCCACGCCTTGCGCGTCAGCTCGCCCAGCGTCTTGAGCTCGGCAAATTGCGCTTCGTCGCTGGCGTCGGCCAGGCAGCCGGGGCGCAAACCGTCGCCCAGCGAAAAGGAAACGTCGTATTTCTGGAAAATCTTGCAGATGTCTTCGAAGTGCGTATATAGGAAGTTCTCCTGGTTGTTCTCCACGCTCCACTGCGCCATCAGCGCGCCGCCGCGGCTCACGATGCCGGTAATGCGTTTGCTCGTCAGGGGAATGTGCTCACGCAGCACTCCGGCGTGGATGGTCATATAATCGACGCCCTGCTCGGCCTGCTCCTCGATCACTTCCAGCATCAGCGACGACGTCAAATCGCGGACGTGATTCACACGCGAAATCGCTTCATAGATGGGCACCGTTCCTATGGGCACCGGGCTGTGGCGCAAATTCGATTCGCGAATGGCGTGGATATCGCCGCCGGTCGAGAGGTCCATCACGGTGTCAGCGCCGTAGTGCACTGAGACGTGCAGCTTTTCCAATTCTTGTTCGAGGTTTGAAGCGGTGGCGGAATTTCCGATGTTGGCGTTGATTTTGCACTTGGCGGCGATGCCGATGGCCATCGGCTCCAGTTCGACGTGGCGGGTATTGGCGGGAATGATCATGCGCCCGCGCGCCACCTCCGACCGGATCATCTCCGGCGAAAGGTTCTCGCGCTTCGCGACGTACTCCATTTCCTCCGTGATTACGCCTTGCCGCGCGTAGTGCATTTGTGTCACCACGGGGCCAGTGCGCTTCTTCACCCACTCACTGCGAATCGGCAACAACATAGATTTCACTCCCTGCGGACGAGCAGATTAGAGCCAGGATTCAGGATTCGGGATCTAGGATTTGGAAAAACCCAGTTCAAACCCGTGCTCGCTTCCAAATCTCAGTCTACATCGCGAGCGCGCACGCCGCAAGCTGCGGAGTCCAAGACTCAGCGGCAAGGGACCAGTGGCAGGCAGTAAGGGTAAGGGTTAAAGGCGTAGTGTGAAGTCTGCGCTTTCAGAGTGCAAAGTGTACGCTTTATCCTTTAACCTTTACCTTTTAACCTTCTGCGTTTCTTGCCGCTTGCCACTAGATGCTAATTACTGATTTCTTGGTCCCACTTGGCATTAGGAACGTAATCCAAGATCTTTGCGGCCAAGTGGGGGCGGCCGTCGCTGGTGGCGGGCAGGACAGTGCGGACGATCCGCCCGCGGCAAGTGACTTTGGTCCGTGTTCCCGCCCGGCCTGCGACTTCCGGCGGGAGAGCAAAGGTCAGTTGCACGAGGGACTCCGTGTCCAGAACCCGGTCGGCGCGAAATATCACGCCCGATTGACTCAAGTTGAAGGTCGTCCCCAGGCTCCAGTCTGCTTCCCCGATGGCTCGGAACCGCACCGGGGTTTCCACCTCGATTCGAGTGGCGCGAGGCGTCAGGGAGGAATTGCGTTTGAAGGGCGGCTGCAATGACTGCCACAATGATCTGGAAGTGTCCTCCATAAGAAAACTCCTCGGAAACTAGTGTCATTCTTTCAGGGGGAACGAGCTGATTATATACCCTCCTGACCTGTAGCAAGCAGGATTTCTTTGCCTCGGGCACTGCGGACACTGAATCCAGTGACGTATAAGCCGGACGGCAGCTATTTCTTCGACAGCGATTCAAGTTCTTCGAGCGTGCGTGGCCAATCCTGCTTCAGCAGGCGCGAGAGTGACCGGTCTGCAAGGAGTTTGCCGCCGGTCTGGCAACGCGCGCAGTAGTTGGTTTCGTTGTCGGCATAACGGATCCGCTGCACCTTGGCGCCGCAGCGCGGGCAGGGCTCGCCGAACTTTCCGTGCACGGCCATGCCTGGGCGGAATGCCGTCACCTTTTCCGGAAAGTCATTGCCCGTCTCCCGGCGCAGGTTCTCCGTCCACTCGCGGAGCGTCTGGAGCGTAGCTTCATAGAGGCGCTCAATTTCCTCTTGTTTCAGGCGCCCGGTCAGCGCGGCCGGCGAGAGCTGGGCGCGATGGAGGATCTCATCGGAATAAGCATTTCCGATTCCGCTGAAGAGATGGGGATCGGTGAGCGCGCGCTTGAGAGTGTGGTTTTCGGAAGTGAGCCGCGCAGTGAATGCTTCGAGCTTGGCATCCAAAACTTCCAGGCCGCCTGGATCCAGGGTTTGCAGCGCTTCGCCGCCCCGCACGACGTGCAGCGACGCCCTTTTGCGCGAGCCTGCCTCCGTCAGCACCAAACTTCCCTTCGGAAAATCAAAAGCGGCAAGCGCTCGGCGCGGCAACCCTGTCGCCATGAGGGGCGTTTCGCCCAGGGGCATCCCTTGTGGATGCCCGTGTCGGGCGGGCACAAGGCCCGCCCCCACAGTCGGTCGCCAGTGGAGCCGGCCGGCGATCATCAAGTGCATGAGCAACCAAGTGTCGTCCTCGAGTCCAATGGCGATGCGTTTGCCAATCCGCCGGAGGCTGCGAACGGTCTTGCCCGCGACCGATTCGATGGGCGGCGCAACGGTGCGAAGCACGAAAGGGCTGGCGAGCCTCACGCGCTCCAGGCGCTCGCCGAGGATTCGCACCTCCAGCGCCTCGAGATAAACAACAATGTCCGGCAGTTCCGGCATATCTTAGTGCGCCAGTATCTCAGTATGTTAGTATTTCAGTCTACGGGCGTCCTGACTGGCGAACTGAAATACTGACAGACTGAAATACTTCCTCCCACTCGCCAGTTCCCCTGTAACTTGGACGGTCGATGTTTCATCCAAACTGGCTGTCCACAACGGCCCCGCGAAGTGTTAGTCTCGGCTCGTAGCGGGGGCGTCCCGCCGGCTGTGGCGGGAGCGTCCCGCTGCCGCCTCGGAACACCCGCCCGAACCGCTTCACACGCCGTAAGCGCAGACCAGCGGCCAGGAGCCCGAGAGTGGGTGCGAGAAAGCCTCTTCAGCGAGACAGGGAATGACGAAACCCGAACCCCGAATCCCCAATCCCGACTTAACCCATTCGCCGCCTTCGCGCCAGAGGCTGGTGCTCGCCTTCGCAGCGGTTTATGTGATTTGGGGCTCAACTTACCTCGGCATCAAGTTCGCCATCGAAACGATTCCGCCCTTCTTGATGGCAGGGACGCGATTCATCATTGCCGGCTCCATCCTTTACGCGTGGCTGCGATGGCGCGGAGCGGAACGTCCACGCCCGGTGCAGTGGCGCGCGGCCTCGATCGTGGGCGCGCTGCTGTTTCTGGGCGGCAACGGAGCTCTTTCATGGGCGGAACTGCGGGTCGACTCCGGCTTGGCGTCGCTGCTGGTTTCCACGATTCCGCTTTGGATGGTGCTGATCACCCATGTCGAGCACAAGCTGAAACACCAGGGAGGCCGGCTGGGTGTCCGGGTGATTTCTGGCCTGGCGCTCGGCCTGATCGGCATCATACTGCTCGTAGGATCCAGCGGCGGGGCGGGGCACTGGCATGTGGATCGTGCGGGCGCGGCCGTGTTGCTGGGAGCATCGCTGGCGTGGACGCTCGGTTCCCTGTATTCGCCCAGAGCCGGTCTGCCGCGCTCCACGCTGCTGGCCGCGTCAATGGAAATGCTCTGCGGCGGCGTGTTGCTGATTGTATTTGGCGTGGTCACTCGCGAAACCGCCGACCTTCACGTCAGCGCGATCACGCTGCGGTCCGCCCTCGGCCTCATCTACCTCATTACCTTCGGCTCGTTGCTGGGTTTTACTTCCTACAACTGGCTGCTCACGCATTCTACCCCCGCTCGAGTTTCCACTTACGCCTATGTGAACCCGGTGGTGGCGGTGTTCCTGGGTTGGGCCATCGCGGGAGAGGCGATTACGCTTCGCATGCTCACGGCAGCCGGGCTGGTGGTGCTCGCGGTTGCGTTGATCGTCAGTCATCGCGCGCGTGCCACCACTTCGCCCGCTGCTGGAGGGGCCGCGCCGCGCGAAGCTGAGGAGGACACCGTGGCGCCGGTTCCCCTTGACTGATCAAGGCCTCAGGCTCGAACATGAACGCCTGTGCAGCTCCTTTCACATCTGTTTTTTCTCCGAGCGGAATAAGTCCACGCCTTATTGCGCCACCTTCGATTGTGAGCTAACATAACTATCAATCGAAAGCATCCACCCGTGGGGTTTCGGGCGGCCGGGCGGCAGTTGAGGTGCTCGAAAGTCTCAGGTACGGCCCGGAGTTTCTGCCCGAGACCCCCCACCTTTCCTAGCCCCTCGATCCAGTCTCAGCGAAAAGCAGGCAGTCGGCAGAAAGCAGTGGGCAGAAGGCGGAAACCGAAGAATGGCAAATGGGCCATGGAAAATGGTAAATGGCCACACGATTTCAGATTTACCGTGGCCCCTTTGCCATTTGAAGTGATTTTTGGCTTCAGCGTGAGCCAGCTATCGGCTTGGGCGTTGGTGCGGACATCAAATCCACAAAGAACTTATCGAACTTTTCTTTGTTCAGGTCCAACAGCACGTGGACCAGCGAACCGGTGAGGTGAGGCTTGTCGGTCTCGGGCCAGGTGAGCGTGTCGCCGTAATTCGGCCCGCGCTGAACGTTGACGTCCAGGTAGTATTGCCGCTCGTTGGTGATGATGCTTGGGTCGATCCAAGCCGCGCACGCCAGCTCATCCCACATATAGTCGATGAACGAGACGTAGTACTTCAGCAGGTATTCCCCGAGCGGCGTGCCGTTCTTAGCGATTTTCTCCGCCATGGCGCGCGTGAAGTGCGTCTTGATGGAAATGTCGACCGGAATGCAGGTGACCTTGGCCCAGTGAGCCGTAAGTACGATGTGAGCAGCTTCGGGATCAAACCAGAAATTGAATTCGTGGCGCGGGTCAGTTTCCCACTCCGCGTCGTTGGATATCGGGTTGAGGCTTCCGCCCATGAAAACCAGTTCCTGAGCGAACTCCGCAAATTGATGATCCAGCCGAATGGCCAGCGCCAAGTCGGTCATTGGGCCGACGGCCACGATCGTGACCTGGTGCGGATACTGGTGGACCATCCGCACCATGAAGTGAGCGGCATCCTCGCTGGAAGGCTTGGCGCTGGGCATGCCCTCCGGCACATTGGACGGCGGCACGTCGAAGGGCTCGTGCCACCAGCGGGCGTCCCAAGCTCCCATGTAGTTGACCTTGCCGTAAAGCTGCTGGTCGAGCAGCGCCTCCTCCCGCGTGTGCAGCAGCGGGGACTGGGCGCCGGGGAGCACAGGAATGTCGGTACGGCCCACTAATTCCAGCAAGCGCAGCGTGTGGGCAAGCTCTTCTTCGCGCCACTGGTTCCCGCTCACCACGCCAATCCCCAGAGTTTCGATCTCGCGTGACTGCACCAGCACCATGATCGCCTGCAAGTCGCTGCCGCCGGGTCCCGCCGCGTCCTGATCGATGATCACTTTTCGGCGGCCTTGAGCGTAGGCCGCCTGTGCGAAAAGCAATACAATTAAAATCGACTGTGACACCACTCGTCTCACGGCTTCTCTTCTTCCAGATTCACACTGCCATTCGCATGCCACATAAGAAATAGGCACAGGCAGCAATTGCCGTCACTATAATGGGCGTCCGCTTGGCCGTCTCCTTATCGACCCCTAGCCCTCCGGTCAGGAACGACAAGAATGCAAGCACAAGGCCGAACATGTCTAACTCTCGAAGAGGCAGGGATCCCTCCGGCAAAGGCGTTCCTGGGAAAGTATGGGATGTCGCTCCGAAAACGACAACCAACTCGCTGCCTGTGAGCAGAAGCGAGAGTGCGCTGTAGGGATGCGCTCGCAAGAATTTCATACTGGACTCCAGCCGCCCCGAAAGTCTTACGCTCGATGCGGCGTGCGAGTCATGAGGTCAATATAAATCCGATAAAACCTTTCGGTGTTCAGATCAAACTGCACGGTGGCCTTACGGACGTATGGAGGAACTGTGTTGTTGGCTTCCCAGAACAGCGTGTTGCCGTATCCCGCGCCGTGGTCGACGTCAACGTCGACGTAAAGCTCGCGCTGCTCGGTGATGATGGAAGGCTCAATCATCGCGATGCCGGAGATTTCGTCCCACATGTAGCCGGGCAGCGAGTACTGGGTAAGATAGCGCGCCACGGGCGTATCGGCCTTGGCGATCTCGGCGCGGATTTCGTCGCTGAGCCGGGTCTTGACGGAAATATCGATGGGCGTGATGGTGATCTTCTTCCACGGCGCGCGCAGAGCGATGCGAGCGGCTTCCGGGTCGAACCACCAGTTGAACTCGCGCCGCGCGTCGGTGACGCGGATGCCGCCCTTCGCGGCCCACATCCCGCCGCCCATGAGAACAAATTCCTTGGCCAGTGTCGCAAGCTCAGGATCGAGTCGCAGCGCGAGCGCAATATTGGTCAAAGGGGCGCCGGACCAAATCACCACTTCGCCCGGATATTTGTGAACCATCTCCGCCATGAATTGCGCGGCAGTGCCAGAATGCGGCTTGATTTTCGGCGCGCCTTCGATGAGCGGTGGAATGACTTCGGGCGGGTGATAGAAGGTCTCGTGAATGGTGGACCGCCCCGCAGGAAAGTGCTCCGTCCAGCAGCCTCTGTATTCGAGTTTTCCGTAGAGCGCTTCCCAGCGCTCTGTTTCTTCCTTGGAATTCAAAAGCGGGTGCTCAGCTCCCTGGATCACCGGCACATCGGTTCGCTCGGCGATCTCCGCCAGACGCAGCACGTGCTGGGTCTCTTCGCGAACCCATTGGTCGCCGCTGACCGTGGTGATGCCGAGGACTTCGAAGGCGTCCGACTGGAGGAACACGAGGATCGCCTGCTGGTCGCTGGTGCCGGGACCGCGCGCGTCCTGATCGACGATGACTTTGATCTTATCCAACTCGTTTTGTCCTCAAGGCCATTCTAAATCATGACGAAATGAATCTGGCGATTGGTCTCAGTTCAAGACGGCGCCGGAAATGTGACTGGCGAGTTCCCCGAACGAAGCCAATGAGCCTCCAAATCGAGGCTGATTTACGTCAGAAAGTGGTTGAAACTGGCTTCGAAATTGGGTTCGTTCCAGATCGACTTCCTTTATTATCAATAGAATGGTGGCTTCGAACCTCATTTTCGCACATTTTTTCGGCCCATCCATCGAAAGGATACCACCCTCTGATGCCAATCGGGAATAGGGAGAGGATCCGCAGGATGCATCCCGTAGAAAATAAAAGACATTCCGGCTTCGTTCGTATCCGTGGCGCAGACAGTCGATTTGGGAGCTTGGCATGGCCTTGCGAATGTCCAGCTTCGGTTCTTCCAGCTTGGCAGGCGTTGCGATCATCGGGGTGGGCAGGCACACAACGACATCCTTCGTGTTCCGATGACCAAACATGATTTATACTATAAAATTAGTTACCTGTCAAGCAGAATCCGCGGGCGGCCCAGTTATACGGTCGGTTTTAACGACCGGTGCCGTCCACGGCGTGGGTGCGCTGATAGGCGTCGAGCTTCTCCGCAAAATCAGCCCACATCCGCTTGGAATCGAGCCCGGTAATCCAGGTGATGGTGTCACGGGTCTCGACGTGGTCAAAGATCATGTTGTCTTTCAGCACCGGCCGCGGCACCTGCTTCTGCTCGGTCATGCCTTCGATGTAGGCCAGCGTGATCGTATCCCAGATGATCCACGGCTTGGAGAAATCATCCTTGCGCAGCGGCTTCACGAACCGGTAGTACCACTGCTCATATTCCTCCCAGAGCCAGGCGCCGATGGGGCCGCGCGCCGCGACCAGTTCTTTGGCCTGCGCCGGCGTGAGGGCGAGTGTCACCTCGCACACTTTGCCGCAGCCAATCACCACGGGCACCCGCGAGCGGAGGATCACCTGCCAAGCCTTCACATCATTCGCCACGTTGAATTCCTCGCCGCCATCCGGCCAATCGCGGAATCCCATCGCCACCACTCGAATGCGGTCGACGATGGTGGGATCCTGGAGAATGGCGGATGCGACGTCGGTTGCAGCGCCGATCGTCAGTACCGAAAGCCGATTGTCGGGGGAAAATGATTTGGAAGACTCGATGATGAAATCCACGCCCGCATTTTTGCGGGGCGAAGTGTCGTTCTCGAGCGGCAGGCTCGATCCCTCGAAAAGCGGCGGATGGACCGCCATTCTCATGCGGTTCTCGACCTCGTCCACCAGAACCAAGTACGTGTAGTGAGCCGCGGGCGCCGGAACCGTGGGCGCATGGGCGGAGATAATCCCCAGCACGTCGAGCGCCGGATTCGCCAGCATGTAAACTACCGCCCATTGGTCGTCGATCTCGTTGCCCACGTCGGTAGAGAGAATTACCGGAGTTTTGGCATTCGCTGGAACCGCGCAGGCCAGCAACATGCCGGCGAAGATCACAACCGCAAGCTGAGGCCCTCGTCGCATCGGCAATCTCAACCGGCTATTGTACGTTGAGGCCAGATTATACACACGAGGATTCAAGAGAGCAGGGCTCTCGGCAAGAGAGCCCTGCGGGTGGCAAGCGTCCAGCGTCGTCCGCATGGTTTAGAAGCGCAGCTTGAGAGCGAACTGAATCAGGCGCGGGTTGTTCACCGTTTGGCTGATCACGCCGAGGTTTCCCGTCGGTGGAGGCCCGGCGGCAACATCCTGTCCCGGCGTGAAGAACTGCGGGTGATTCCAGAGATTAAAGAACTCGGCGCGGAATTGGAGTCCCATCCCCTCGCGGAAGGGAAGAGGGATGTCCTTGATCGCTGAGAAGTCGGAATTCGCGAGAGGCGGACTGAAAAGTGGAGTCCGAGCGGAGTTCCCCAGTTCGCCGGACGCCGACGCGACGAAGCAACTCGTATCAAAGAACTCATTCACACTCCAGTTGCTCATTTGGCCATTGCAGACGCGGTCGGGGCGGTTCAATGCCAGGCCATTCCATTGGAAATTCACACCTGAGGTATTGTTGCTGTTGACCATGAAGAGGGGGAAGCCCGAGATGGCGTGCTCGATCAGCGTCAACTCCCAATCGCCGAAGATCGCGTTGGCGGGGCCGCTCCAGTTGGTGCCCCACCGCTTGCCTTTACCGACGGGGAGGTCCCAAACGACGCTGGCCGTGAAATTATGAGTGAGATCGATTTGCGAGAGCCCCTTATCCATCTGGCTCGCCCCCGGCAGCGGGTAATAGAGAGCACCGATGGAGCTGCCTAGACCGTCCGCAAGACCCGTGTCGAAGCTCTTGGAGTAGGTGTAGCTCAGCAAGGCGTAGAGCCCGTGGCTGCTCTTGGTCTCAGCCTTCACCTGGAAGGAGTCGTAACGGGCATGGCCGGCGTCGAAGACGTCGTAGACGTCAGTAAACGGGCCCCATGGAGCTGCTGTGGCGCCGCACCCCAAGGTGTAGCCGGTCACCGTACCGCACGCGGTGGGGGACGCTATGTTCACGTTAAAGTCGCTACTCAACAAGTGGTTGCTGCGCTGACCCGCATACCCTACCGTTAAGAGCACATTGCCCGGAAGCTGGCGCTCAACATCAACATTGAATTGCTGGATCCGACCTTGTTTGAAATTGAGGTTCTGTGCATTCCAGTTGCCCCCGAACCCCGTAGTCCCGGGGGGTTCGGTCAGGATCGGAAAGCCTTGCGAGATGCTGTATCCCTGTGTTGCAGGGAAGAGATCCGGAAAGAAGAAACTGCCGCCCGACGACTCCTCCCAGTAGGGTGGATTCTGCCACAAGCCTTGGGCGCCCTGGTTCCAAGAGGAGTCGTGATAAATCGAATATCCCAGGCGGACGGAAGTCTTGCGGTCTCCGCCCGGGCTCCAGGCGATCCCGACACGCGGCTCGAAGGCAGATAAGTCGGTGGCGACGCCAACGTGAGGGCCCGAGTTCCTGCCGGCGACGAACCAATTGCCGGTTTGATAATCAAAGTTCGACTCGCGATTATGGACTTCGCTGATGGGTGTGACGACAGCCCAAGCCAAACCGAGATTGACCGTGACGTTGGGGGACACCCGCCAATTGTCCTGGACGTACGGACGATACAGCTTCCACCGCCGGCCGGTGATGGGGCCCTGGAAATTCTGATCATGGAGAGCGAGATCCGCCAAGCCCAGCAGAAAGTCCGCCATATTGTTGCCGCCACCCGCCAGCGCCCCCTGCGGCGCCGTCCAAGCGCTGCTGAAGATCCAGAACCCGTCCTGGAAACCCTCGGCGAGCACGTTCAACTGGTTGGCGCGGACCTGCCCGCCCAACGTGAGGTCGTGTTTGCCGCGGATCATGTCAAACGAGTCGGAGATAGAGAAAACGCTGGTCCCGCCCTGGAACGGCGTGTAGCCGCGATCTCCCAGCGACCAGAAGGGACCACCGACCTCGGTGGACACCAGGCCGCAACTCACACCGCCCAGATTGGCGCCGGGAATTCCCAACTTCTGGGATTCGCACGTGCCTGTGCCGAGGGACAGAATGTGGTTGAAGATGCGGTTAAAGCCGAACGTCGCTTTGTTGATCGTGTTCGGAGAGAAAATGTGCGTCTCCGATAGGGCCGCGTTGCGCCCGTGATCGGTCAGGCTTTGGGTGCTGGCGAAGGCGCCCGCTTCCGCAAATCCCGGCGAACCACCTGGCAGGTATTCCGTCGCCTGGTCATAGCTGAAACGAGCGTAGAGCGAGTCCTTGCTGGAGATGTTGTGATCGAGCCGAAGATCAGTCTCGCCTTCCTTAAACTGTTTGACCGGGACGTTGGAATAGTCGTTCACCAGGGTTCCCGAAATGTCGGGAGGAGGGTAAAAGTTGGCCATCTGCTGTGCGATGGGATTGATCAGGCTCTGGGGAATCTTGTTGCAGGCCGTACCAGCAGCCTGCGTGCCGTCAGGGTTGGTCGGCAAGGGATTTCCGCCCCCATTGCACATGAAGGGGTCTCGAATGATGTTGCCGCTCGCGTCTGTACGTGTGCTGTAAGGGTTGTAAAGCTGCCCTACGCCTGTAAACGCTTCGGAGAAATCCCCATTACGTTCGGCCAACGTCGGCACGGTTCCCAGGTAGGTGATGCCCTGAAGCGTCCGCTTACCCTGGTAGTCGAAAAAGAAAAACGTCTTGTCCTTTCTGATGGGTCCGCCGAGGGTGCCGCCAAACTGGTTTTGCTTGAACTCCCCGCGGTTAGGGGCAAAAAAGTCGCGGGCATCAAGCGAGGTATTGCGGAGGAACTCAAACAAGTTGCCGTGAAACTGATTGGTGCCGGACTTCGTGGTGAGCAGAACCGTGGGTCCGCCGCGGGTTCCATATTCGGTAGAGTAGGTATAAGTGAGGACTTTAAATTCCTGGAGCGCGTCGATATCGGGCAGAATCGCGATGCCGCCTGCCGTCAGCTCGTTATTGTCCACGCCGTCGAGAAGCCAATCCGTGCTGTTGGGACGCGACCCACCAACCGAGAGCGAGAAGGATCCGCGGATGCCCACCTCACTGCTGCCGCCGCCGTTGAAGAAGCTGTTCGGATTGGTCTCCTGCACGGTGCCCGGCGTCACTGTGGCGAGTTGGACGAAATCGCGGCCATTCAGGGGAAGCTCAGCAACCTGCTGCGATGTGATCACCTGGCCCAGCGAAGCGTTGGACGTTTCCACCGCCACGGCGCTCGCAGAGACCTCCATGGTTTGCTGCACCGCGGCCAGCGCCAGCGTGAAGTCGACCTCCTGGCTCTGATCCACCTGGAGTTTGAGGTCCTTCTGCTCGACCGGCTGAAAACTTGGCGCGCTCACCCGCAGCGTGTACACGCCGATGGGCAGCAGCGGCAGCAGGAAGCGGCCCGACGAGTCCGTCTTGGTCTCGCGGGCAATTCCGGTGCCTTGCGATGTCGCCGTCACTGAAGCCCCGGGCACAACCGCGCCAGTGCGGTCCTCCACGGTGCCGGTCAGACTACCTGTCGCTTGGCCAAACACATTGGAGGTGGCAACGAATAGGAACGAACAACAAAACACGCCGAGAATCACTCTGCGCATGAGCATACCTCTCCCTTCACGGTTTCATTCCGTCTGGTAGTGCGACTTCCCCCAATCGACTGTGTCAATGCAAGAAATCCGTCATCCCACCGACGCATATTTCTTTTAACTGATTTTGGGATTTCCTGTCAAGCGAACATTGGCTAGTGCCGTTCCAACTTATTAGACCTATGTTCAACACGTACGTTCCGTTTCGCGCCATAATCGGGACGGCCCCGAGAAGCCAGGTCGAAATAGTTGGAACGGCACTAGTCGTCAGTGGTTAAGGGTTAGACGCTCGGACTGCCGGCGCTCCTCGGCGGCTTTGGCTTGTTGGCCCGTGGCGCCGTAAGTCTCAGCCAGCAGCCGGTGAGGCTCCGGTTCCTGCGGGCGCAGTTTGGCGGCTTCATTCAGGTAGCGAACCGCGTCGCCGTATTGTTTACGTTCGAAGTCTTTTTTCCCCAAACGGAAAGAAATCTCGTAGAGATAATTTCTCGTTGCCGCATCTTCGGGGTCGAGGTCATGCGCGTGGCGAAGCGTTTCGTAGGCGGGATGCTCATCGCCCAGTTGGAATAGCACAATTCCTAGGAGCGAGTTCACAGGAAACAAATCCGGCCACCGCTCAGCCGCCTTTTCGAGCGGCGCGCGGGCCTCCTCGAAGCGGCTGAGCCGGACCTCATCCAATGCGAGGTTATAGAGCATTTGGGGAGAATTTGGTTCGAGCTGGGCGGCCCGCCGCAGCGGCTCAAGGGCATCCTGATAGTCGCCGTGCTGGCCGTAGATAGTGCCCAGCATGGTGAGTTTCTCCGCATCGTTGGGGTCCGAGAGCCGCGCGCAAATGGGGCGCGCTTCCTCGAGGGAACTCGTCTCCAGCTTCCGGGCGCATTCGATTCTGTGCTGGCTTGCTTCGGTGTCGCGCCGGCGCAACTCCGCGGCCAACTCGATCGCTTTTTGTGCATCGGCCTTCCGCCCCTCCTGCTGGTAGAGGAGTCCGAGCCGCTCCTCGACGTGGTAATCGTGCGGAGCGACTTCGGCGGCGCGTTCGAGCCACTTTTCAGCCGAAGGGAAATCGCGCTTCTTGAGATAAGCAGATCCGAGATAGTAGGCAGTGTCCGGAAAAGGAGGCTTTCGAGCCGCCTTGGTCAGGTTCTGGATCGCGCCATCGAGGTTGCCTTGGTCAAGCTCGACCCGGCCCAGGTAATAGAGAACGTTGGGTTGATCTCCCGATTGCGCTCGTATCGTCTCAAATTCGACATGCGCCTCATCGAGCCGGCGCAATTGATAAAGCGCCACGGCTAAGGGGAATCGCGCGCGCAACGCCAGGCTCGGGTCGAGTGCCAACGCAGCTCGAAACTCGCGGACGGCGCCCTCAAAGCGTTCGTTCTTTAGATCATCGTAAGCTTTTCCCAGGTGCGGCTCGGCCTCGCCCCGGGTCTTCGGGGCCTCGCGCTCGGAACCAGACTGCGCCGATGGGCTCTCCAATTGGTCCCGAGGGAATGCGGCCGGAGGGATGATAGCAATCAGGACGATGAGCGCGCTCCAGACCGGCAGCTTTGTGCTCCCGCTCCCAACTCGTGACTCGCCACTTGCCACTCGCCACTCGCCACTGACTTTGGGCTCGTCACTCGTCACTTGTCACTCGTCACTTTCTCAGTGCTGCGCAGAAACTCTTCCAGGATCCCGACGCTGGCGCTCGTGCCCACCAGGTCAGCTCCGGCTTCCAAGAGTTCCTCCACTTGCCTGGCGGTCCTGATTCCGCCGGATGCTTTGATGCCGATGGCGCGCGGAGCAAGCGCCCGCAAATACCGGATGTCGTCCGGCGTGGCAACGCCTACGGCTCCGCTGCTCGCATTCTTCAAGAACGCCGCGCCCGCTTCAACGCTCAGCATCACGGCCCTTTCTTTTTGTCGGGCGTCGAGGAGCGGAAGTTCCAACATCACTTTCACGGGAGCCGTGCCAGCGGCCTGAACCACGGCCAAAATATCCATCTGGTATTCTTTCTCCATCCCCGAAAGCAGAAAGCCGAGGTTGGGCATTAAGTCGATTTCCTGCGCACCGTCTTCCACGAGTCGCCCGGCCTCATAGGCCTTGCCTCGGGTGGTCATGGTCCCGAAAGGCAGGTCAATCCACGAGGCCACGCGCACGCCCTTGCCCCGGAGCGCCTCGGCCGTCAACTTTACCCAGGCTGCCGGAACCATGGCGGCGTGGAACGGATATTTGAGGCAAGCCTCGATGTGCTGCTCCCAAAGGGCTCTGGTGACGCGATTCGAGATCAGCGTGTGCTGAATGCGGCCAGCAATTTCCAGCGCGCTCCCCGGCAGCGGCTGAGCGCTGGGCTTGGTTGCGTTGGCGGTGAATCCTTCTTGGGGGTTTCTTTCGTTGTCCGTCATGACCCCTCACCCGTCCGTCGGCTGACGGACACCCTGTCCCCACGGGAGAGGGCTATATTATCCAATTTCACCACAGCAAAAGCGAATTCATGGCCCTCTCGGGTGCTGTAGGTGCAGGCCTTGTGCCTGCCCGTCGCAGGGCACCCACGAGGGGTGCCGCTACGTCGATTGGCGCGCCCGAGACCGATGACGGCAGGAGGCTCAGAAAGAGCGCTTGACAAGGGAGGCCGAAAGTTGTACACTGTAGATAGACAATCGAAAATGCCTAAAGACACTCCTGTGCTTCAAATCGACCTCGCTTCACCGGTTTCGGTCTACAACCAGATCACGGCTGGGCTGCGCACCCTGTTCGTTTCGGGAAGATTTCGGCCAGGCGACCAACTTCCTACCGTCCGTGAGCTCGCGCTCGACCTCGGGGTCCACCACAACACGGTGGCGGAAGCGTATCGCCTGCTGGCTCTCGAAGGCTGGCTGGATTTGCGCCGCGGTCGAGGCGCCACGGTGCTGGAGCGCCCAAGTCCCAACGCCGAGCCCGAGGCTGAGGCACAGTTCGTAAGGCGCCTGGAGGAAGTGGTGGCCAAAGCCATTGCCGATGGCGTGCCCAACGGAACCATCGCGGTCGAGTTGGATTCCGCGCGTCGGAAAGTCTTCTCTCGGAAGTCTTTCATTAGGGAGAGCGGGAGGAGATGAAGATGCGAAAGATTCATCCCCGCTCTCTATCGGAGGCGCAATATGAGGTCGCGAAGAGTTTGGATTACCACCGCGTTAGCAGTTCTGCCCATCGCCACCGCAGCAGCCGTTCTCTGTACGGCGTTTTTGATCCCGGCCGAAGCGGGAGCTGAGGACTTCGAATCCCAAGCCAAATCGCTCACTCAACAATTGGCGGCCCGCAATTTCGACTCAGTCATCGCCCACTTTGACGAAACCATGACGTCGGCGATGCCTTCCGCGAAGCTCGCCGAGTTCTGGGACGGTCTGATCAAGCAGGTCGGCCCGTTTCAATCCATCACTCGGACGCGCACACAGCAGGTGCAGATCTATCAGGTGGTTTTGGTGACGTCGAAGTTCGAGAAAACGACGCTCGACGTTAAGTGGGTATTCGACGCGAAGAGCCGCGTCGCGGGATTTTTTGTCTTGCCGCCGGAACCGGAGATTCCGTGGTCTGCCCCGGACTATGCCAAACCGGCCAATTTCCACGAACGGCCGATCACTGTGGGTGCCGGACGCTGGCAACTTCCCGGCACGCTGACCCTTCCCAACGGCGCCGGGCGTTTCCCCGCCGTCGTGTTGGTTCAAGGATCCGGCCCCCACGATCAAGATGAGTCGATCGTGGCCAACAAGCCGTTCAAGGATCTCGCCTGGGGCCTGGCAAGCGCAAAGATTGCCGTCTTGCGCTACAACAAGCGCACGTTGCAGTACGCCAGCGAACTCAAGACGTCGTTGGCAGGCTTCACTGTCAACGAGGAAACCGTGGACGACGCTCGCGCGGCGGCAGCCTTGCTTGCGCAACAGCCCGAGATCGATCCGAAGCGCATTTTCGTTCTCGGCCACAGCCTGGGCGGCACGCTCGCTCCCCGCATCGCGCAAGGCGACCCGCAGGTGGCCGGTCTCATCATTATGGCGGGCACCACCCGGCCTCTTGAAAAAGTGGTTGTCGAGCAACTCAAGTACATCGCGAGTTTGAACGGGCCAATCACGCCGGAATCACAGAAGCAAATCGACGCGGCCGAGCAGATGGCAAAGGAAGTCGAAAGTCCGAATCTCGCTGCCAGCGCGACCATCGACCTTCTTGGGTCGAAAATCCCAGGCTCCTATTTTCTCGACCTGCGCGACTATCACCCGGCGGAAGTCGCCGCCCAATTGAAAATCCCCATGCTCATTCTGCGCGGCGAACGCGACTACCAGGTCACGATGGAGGACTTCGACGGCTGGAAGAAGGCCCTGGCGGGCAACCCGCGCGTTGCGTTCAAGCTTTATCCGGGCTTATTCCATCTATTCATGCCGAGCAGCACAGCGGGCACGGGGCTAGGCTCGCCTCGTGACTATGAGAAACCCAGTCACGTTTCCGAGCCGGTGATTCGCGACATTGCAAGCTGGGTCGAGGCCCAGCACGGAGAATCAAAATGAACGCCTCATCGCTGTACATGCCGATCGCGGTTATGGCATTCGTGATCGCGATAGTCCTGCTCACCGCTTACTTGGTCCCGCGACTCACTCGTCCGGACATCTACTTTGCGGTCACCGTCCCGCCCGACTTCCGCGACTCGGCGGAGGGGCGCGCCATCCTCAGCAGATATCGGGTCGAGGTGATCCTCTATAGCCTCATCGCGCTCGCCATCGTGCTGGCGGCAATTTGGATTCCGCAGCCCGAATCGCAGCCGTTCCTGGGGCTGGGCGGACTTTTCTTGCAAGGCGCCGGCGTTTTCTTCGCGTACTATCGAGCGCGACGGCGCGTTCAGCCGCACGCGGTGGCCCCATCCACCGTGCGTGAAGCGGAGCTGGCGCCCCGCGAAGTGCACTTGCCCGGCGGCTGGCTGGTGCAACTCGTCCCCTTCGCCCTGCTCGCCACGACCGCAGTCTGGCTGCGCTCGCACTGGGATCAGATCCCGAACCGTTTCCCGATCCACTGGGGAATGAACGGCCAGGCGAACGGCTGGGCGACGCGGACCTTTGCCGGAGTCTTCGCGCCTGTTCTGATGGGCACCGCTCTCTGCGCGCTGATGGGTTTCATGGCTTACGCCATGCTTCGCTGGTCGCGGTTGATTCGAGCCAGCGGGCAGGCGGGCGCCAACGAGCGCCGCTTCCGCCACCTGGTGGTTTCGATCCTCGTGGCTACGGAATACTTTCTCGCCATCGAATTCACCTGGGTTGGCCTTCTGCCACTCTCTCACAACCTGACGGGCCCGCCTGGCCTCGTCCCGTTCCTTCTCTTCAGCCTAGTCTTCACCGGCGGAATTTTGATTTTGCTCATTCGCCTTGGCCAGGGGGGCACGCGCCTTTCGGGTGCAGCCACAGTCACGGCGGCCGCAGAGCTGGCGCCCGTCGGCGATCGCACCGCCGACCGCTATTGGAAGCTCGGCCTCTTCTACATCAACCGCGACGACCCGGCGCTTTTCGTCGAAAAGCGGTTCGGCATCGGCTACACGCTCAACTTCGGCCACATCGGCACCTGGGTGTTTATCGGCGCGCTTATTGCCATCACGGTGCTGATTATTTTCCTCGTCCCCTCGCAACATCATTGATGGGGCATGCCATCCTGGGCATGTCGCGGTCGGCGAACGATGGTAGCTGAGGGCTGGTCTTTAACTCTGCGGCGCCTCGACAATTGGGGCGGGACGCAAGCTCTCATCACACACACCGGTAATCGGCGTCACTGATTTTTGGTCAAGCAGAATGGATGCTTCAGCATGGGGGAGCCTCGGCCTCTCGGAATTCTGGATCCAGCTCAATCGTATCGATGCGCCTCGCGGGCATGACTGTTTTGATGTCCGCCGGCCAAGGAGGGCAACATGATTCGTCGATTCGTGTCGGGGAGCGCAATCGCTTCCCTGGTGATCGCCTGTGCGGCTCTCGCCGTTCTCGTTACCCCTGGCCTGGGCGCGCAGAGATTCTATCCGGTCGCTTTCGTGTGGTGCTTCGCCCCGCTCGCCTGGGGACTCTGGGCTGCGTTCGCGCCAGGCAAATGGGTTCCTGATCGCCTCCCGGTTTGGGGAGCGGTTCTCGGCCTGATGGGTGGAGTGCTGGTTATGTTCGGCCTGAACGTGCCCTCTCGGGTTCTCGGCGCAGTAGTGCCGGTCATCTGGCGCGCCGCCGGTGTTGCGGTGGCGGCAGTGGGCTACTATTTTCTCTGGATGTTGGTACGGCTTGCCTATCGGTCTCTCGACAAACCGGCGCCAATGTCAGAGACGCCGGTCTCCGCCAAAGCGGCCTGAAGAAGGAACGGGCCGGGGCTCTCGCTTCAGGTCTCTAACTCTTGTCCAACGCAAGTCAGGAGGTCTCGTATGAAAAGATTGCACGGGCAGAAAGCGCATTGGGCAGGATTGATTCTGCTCCTGTGCGCGGCCACGAGCTTCGCTCAGGAACTGAAACCCCTTCCGCTTCCCAAACCCCAAACCGATGTCGGTCGGCCGCTGATGCAGGTCTTGAAGGACAGGAGCTCGGCGCGCGCCTTCAGTCCGGACAAACTGCCGGTCCAAGTGCTCTCCAATCTGCTTTGGGCGGCGTTCGGAATCAATCGTCCCGACTCCGGCAAGCGCACCGCGCCCTCCGCCATGAATTGGCAGGAAACCGACATCTACGTCGCCATCGCCGACGGGCTTTACGTCTACGACGCCAAGGCCCATCAACTGAATCCGGTTCTCCGCGATGATGTGCGCGCTCAGACGGGGGTACAGCCTTTTGTGAAGGACGCGCCGCTGGACCTGGTTTACGTCGCCGACCTCGCCAAGACCGGCAGCGGCTCCGCTGATCGCGACATGTACGTGGCTGCCGATGTGGGCTTCATCGCGCAGAATGTGTACCTCTTTTGCGCTTCGGAGGGCTTGGCTGTGGTCGTGCGCGGCAGCGTCGACAGGCCGGCGTTGGCCAAGGCGATGCGGCTCCGCCCGGACCAGAAAATCATTTTGGCGCAGACGGTGGGCTACCCTAAAAAGTAAAGCAGCGGGGCAGGGGCGTTTTGACGGGCGGAAGTCTCTCTTTGCTCAGCCCTTTGCTCAGCCCTTTGCTCAGCCCTCGTCCAGAGCGGCGGACCGTGTTACCATGAAACGATGTGGCGAGCGCAGAAGGCCTGGCTGCTGCTGGTGGCGCTGACGTTTTGGTGTGTGCCAAGCGTGTGGTCGGTGGCCGTCCGGGCAAATGGGAAATCCTGCTGTTCGTCGGCCGCTTGCTGCGCGAGCGGCCATTGTTCCATGGGCATTCGGCCCGCTGCAAGCCACGAGTCCTGCCACATGGGCGCGAAACACAGTAGCCCTGCGCCAGTTCGTCAGTGTACGTGCGCCGTCTCATCTCAGAACTCCATGCTTGACTTTGCGCACACCGATTTCCGCTTCGATTTGCCTCAGTCGATTTTCTGGAATGACGTGCCCGTTTCCTGCGCGGCCCCAGCCCCCATGACTCTGCACGTGCTGGCTGGATTCGCTTCTCCTGCACACCAACCTCCGGAACAATTCTCCTAAACAGAATTCTCCTCCGCCTGGAAAGTCGCCCCGTTCTGCGGGGCTAAAATTCTGCTTTAGGAGACCCGCATGCGCCACAAGCTTTTGGTGTACTGCGCCGCCGTCGTCTTGTTTTTCCCAGCGTCGGCGAGCGCAGCCAATGTCAGTGTTCGAGGAATCGTCCACGACCCGCAGCATCGCCCCATCGAGAGCGCGCGCGTAACGCTCCGCGCCCTGAACTCAGCCTGGACGAAGACCGTTTTGTCCGACGCGGACGGCGAGTTCACGCTCGCTGCCGTTCCCGAGGGCGAGTATCGGGTGACGGTTCAGGCACCGGGCTTCAATGCTCTCGAAGAGGAAATCACCGTGGTGGCCGGCAAAACGCCGGTCTGGCATTTTCCACTTCAGCTCGCGGTCCTCAGGCAAAGCGTGGAGGTCTCAGGCGCGCTGAGCAAACTCAGCACGCAGTCCACCACCGTCCAGACTCTCATCTCGCCTCGAGAAATTCAGAGAACGCCCGGCGCCGACCAGACGAACAGCCTGGCCATGATCACGGATTTCACCCCCGGGGCCTACATGGTGCACGACATGCTTCACATGCGCGGCGGGCACCAGGTGAACTGGTTCTTCGACGGCATTCCGGTGATCAACACCAGCATCGCCGCCAACGTGGCGCCTTTGATCAATCCCAAAAACGTCGAGTCGTTGGAAGTCCAGCGCGGGGGCTACTCCGCCGAGTACGGCGACCGCACCTACGGCTTTTTCAACGTCATCACTCCTTCGGGGTTCGACCGCAACAACGACGCCGAGTGGGTGACTTCCTTGGGGAACTTCTACACCACCGATGACCAGCTTGACCTGGGCGGGCACACGGAGCGCTTTGCCTATTACGCCAGCCTGGACGGCAATCGCTCCGATTTGGGCCTGGCGACACCGACCTCGGTCGTCGTGCACGATCAAACGAGCGGCGTGGGCGGATTTCTTTCGCTCTTGTACAATGCCACACCGCACGACCAGGTCCGGTGGATTGCGTCCTTCCGTGGCGATCATTACCAGATTTCGAACACGCCCGGCGATCAGGCGGGCGGAATTCGGGATCTCGATCTGGAACGCGGTTACCTGCTGGGCTTTCAGTGGGCCCACACGTCGAGGGACGGCTGGCTCTTGACGCTTTCGCCCTACTATCACTACAACGACGCGCATTTTGTGGGCGGACGGGCTGACACGCCCTTCGTCCTGAACGACAACAATGGCTCGAATTACGTCGGCGCTCGAGCGGTTCTCGAGGCGCAAAAGAAGCACCACAATGTTAGGCTGGGCCTGGAAGCGTGGGGAGAGCACAACGATAGACGGTTTGGATTGACCGCCAACCCCGGCCCCGACACGCTGCAGGAACAGCAGCGGCACTGGGCGAACGCCGAATCACTATTTGCAGAGGATCGATACCGGCCGACTTCCTGGCTGACGCTCGACGCCGGCCTGAGGCTGACCCATTACGGCGGCCTGCGAAGCGAGAACGCCGCCTCGCCGCGGCTAGGAGCAGGAGTGCGATTGCCGTGGCTCCATTGGGTGGCGCGCGGCAATTACTCGTACTACTACCAGCCACCGCCGCTCGATTCCATCTCGGGTCCAGTGTTGCAGCTTGCACTAGCACAGGGCTTCGGCTTTGTGCCCCTTCCGGGCGAGCGCGACATTCAACGCGACGTCGGATTGACCATTCCGATCCGCGGCTGGACGATCGACCTGGACAACTTCCACACCAACGCCCGCAATTTCCTGGACCACGATGTGATTGGCAATTCCGGCATCTTCATTCCGTTGACCGATCTCGCGGCGCGGGTTAAAGGAACGGAGGTCACAGTGCGCTCGCCCGAACTACTGGGCCGCGCGCAACTTCGCCTGGCTTATTCCAACCAAATCGCCGAAGGCTTGGGGCCGATTACCGGCGGCCTGATTGAATTTGCCCCTGTCGGTTATTTCTTGCTGGACCACGATCAGCGCAACACGGCGAGCGCCGTTCTCTCGCTCCGCCTGCCGCGGCACTTCTGGGCGACGCCAGCCGTAAGCTTTGGGTCAGGATTCTTGAATGGCAACGGACCGGCCCATCTTCCGCCGCATACCACCGCCGACTTCGCGGTTGGCAAATCCTTCGGCGAGCGATGGTCGATTGCGCTGAACGCGACCAATGTGACGAACCGTCGATACATGCTGGACGACAGCAATACTTTCGGCGGCACTCACTTCGTCAACCCAAGACAGATTTACGCCGAGGTGCGGTATCACTTTCATCTTTGAACAGGCACAGTCGATCGCGAAATTATGAATGATGAATTATGAATGACGAATGACGGACCGACAGGGTGCCGGCTCTCGGACAGCTCATTTTCAAGGCCTCAGCCCTGGCCTTTGTTCATCATTCATCATTCGCCCTTCATAATTCTTATGGAGAAGGTGTACACTCGCTGCCCGTCAAATTCCACGGCTGAGGCGGACGAGAGCGCTATGGAGACACCTCTGGTTACGCATCCGGAAGACGACGCTGAACAGCCGCATCGCCCGGCCGGCCCATGCGTCATGGTGATTTGCGGTGCGGCGGGTGACCTGACCGCGCGCAAGCTGATTCCTTCCCTCTTCAACCTGGCCAAGGCGCAGCTTCTCCCTTCCAATTTCGCCGTGCTCGGCCTCTCTCGCGACGACTTCGACGCCGATCAGTTCCGCACCCATGTGACCCGGTTCTTACCAGCGGAGGATCGCGGCACCGACGTGTGCCGATGGTTCATCGAGCGGCTCTATTATCAGCGGGGCGAGTTCGCCGATGCGAATACCTACACCCAACTCACGGAACGGCTCGGTGAGCTGGACAAGGAGCGCAACACCGAAGGGAACTACCTCTTCTATCTCGCCACGGCGCCGGCCTTCTTCGGTCAAATCGTCCAGCACCTCGGCGAAGCAGGGCTCGTGGACCAATCGACCGGCCGCTGGCGGCGCGTGGTGATCGAAAAGCCCTTCGGCCACGATCTGGATTCCGCCCGCGCCCTGAATCGCGACATCAAGAGCGTCCTGACGGAAAATCAGATTTACCGCATCGATCACTATCTGGGCAAAGAAACAGTGCAGAACATTTTGGTGTTTCGTTTCTCGAACGGCATCTTCGAGCCTATTTGGAACCGCCGTTACATCGACCACGTGCAGATCACCAACGGCGAGACGGTGGGCGTGGAACAGCGCGGCGGGTATTTTGATACGGCCGGCACACTGCGCGACATGGTGCCCAATCACATGATGCAGCTCATCAGCCTGACGGCGATGGAGCCGCCCGTCTCATTTCAAGCCGATGCGGTGCGCGACGAGCAAGCCAAGATTTTGACCGCCATTCAGCCCTTGAGCGCCGAAGACGTGCTGCACTACACGGTGCGCGGGCAGTACGGCGAGGGCGCCATCTCGAACGAGCGCGTGCCCGCCTATCGCGCTGAGCCGGGCGTCTCGCGGGAATCCCGCACCGAAACTTTTGTGGCGATGAAATTGAATATCGACAATTGGCGATGGGCCGGCGTGCCGTTCTATCTGCGCACGGCCAAGCGCATGCCGAAGCGCCACACGGAAATTAGTATCCAGTTCAAGCGCGCCCCGTTTATCCTTTTTCGCCAGACCGCCGTCCACAAATTACAAAGCAATCAACTCGTGATCCAGGTTCAGCCGGAGGAAGGCATTTCCTTGAGCTTTGGCGCCAAGGTGCCCGGCCCGGTGCTGCGTCTCGGCACCGTGGATATGAGTTTTCAATACAGCAAATACTTTAAAGCTGATCGATACACAGGCTATGAAGTCCTGATCTATGACTGCATGATGGGCGACGCCACCCTCTTCCAGCGCGCCGACATGGTGGAGGCCGGTTGGAGAGTCGTAGACCCGGTGCTCGACGTGTGGAAGGCCCTGCCGCCACGCAGTTTTCCCAACTACGCGGCGGGCACCTGGGGGCCTAAAGAAGCGGACGATCTAATGGATCGCGATGGACGACGTTGGAGGAAGATTGCCTATGATTCTCGCAGGTGACGTAGGCGCTACCCACACCCGGCTTGCCGCCTTCGATGCCCACGCCAATAAACTGCAATCGGTGGTCGAAAAAGTCTATGAGACCCAGCACCACCAGGGCCTGGCGGAGATGATCGGTGATTTTATTCGGACGGAGGGGGTGCCCGTAGACCAGGCGTGCATTGGCGTGGCCGGTCCCGTGCGGGACGGGAAAAGCCAGCCTTCCAACATTCCCTGGTTGATTGACTCGCGCCAACTCGCCCAACAACTCAAGCTCAGCTCCGTGGGATTGCTCAACGACCTCGAAGCTTATGCCTACGGCATTGAGGCGCTCGAGTCCGCAGACTTCATCACTCTGCGTGAAGGCGCTAGTTCCCCTGAAGGCAACATGGCGGTGATCTCCGCCACCACCGGACTGGGAGAGGCGGGCCTTTACTGGGATGGATTTCGTCAACACCCTTTTGCGTGCGAAGGCGGGCACGCCGATTTTTCGCCCCGAAACGAACTGGAGCTTGAGCTGGCTCGCTATCTTCTGGCCAAATACGAGCACGTGAGCTGGGAGCGAGTCCTCTCCGGGCCGGGCATCAAGAATATTTACGATTTCTTGCGCGACACGCATCGGGCCGAAGAACCCGCTTGGCTGAAAGAGCAGGTGGCTCACGCTTCCGACCCACCCGCGTTGATATCCCATCTGGCCTTGGAAAAGAAGGCCCCCCTCTGCGAACAGACCCTCGATGTTTTTGTCGGCGCTTATGGCGGCGAGGCGGGCAACTGCGCGCTGAAGTTCATGTCTACCGGCGGCCTCTTCCTGGGCGGCAGCATTGCCGCGAAAATCGTGCCCAAAATGAAAGAGCCGATCTTTATGGAATCTTTTCTGGCCAAGGGCCGGATGAGACCGCTGCTCGAAGACATGCCGGTGAAGATCGTGATGAACGACAGCTCGGGGTTGATCGGCGCGGCGCGGTACGCGCTTATCCAGAAGGCATTCGGAAGGAAGGAACTCGGAGCGGGGAGTTAGAAACTGGAAAATGGAAACTGGAAAATGGAAACTGGAAGGCCGAAGCAGTTTCTAATTTCCAATTTCCAGTTTCCATTTTCCTTCACATATTGATTCGCTTTTGCGTGTTCCGGCTCACGTACCAGCACGGCCGGTGGCCGAAGTGCGGAAAAAGCGAGTGAATGCAGACTTCCGTTTGAGGGTCGAGGAAGTAGAACTCAGTTTTGTTGTTCTTCAAGCGGACCGCATAATACGGCTGGATCTTGATGGTGCTGTAGAGCTGGTGGCTCTTTGGGATTTGATACTTCGCCGCGAGATAGTCAGCGGCGTACACCACCAAAGCGATGATCATTAGTGCCACGGCGGCATTGAGCAGCGCGCGTTTCATGGGTCGCAGGTCTCCGGACGATTGGATTCTTTCGCCGTCAGTGGGTGTATCTCGAGCACGGAATATTTTCTCTTCTTTTGCCCCACTCCTACTGAAGCTCCACGAATTTCTGGGCACATTTTATATCGGCGATGGCCGACTCAGCGGATTTTCTCCGTGATCTCCGTGCCCCAGGAGCTTCAGCACGGAGGTCACGGAGACGCTCTGCGCGCTCTGTGTTACGAACCCTGGACTCCTTCGCACGCCGACAAGATTCTGCGCGTGTTGTAGGGCCGACGCTTGCGTCGGCCTTGGCCGGGGCAAGCCCCGGCCCTACAAGTTATATTTGGTTGCGGCTATAGGCCGCGCCAAGTTAAGAGCCTCGGGCCACGGAGCACACAGAGAGGAGATAACTTGTGGGCGAAGGGATGGACAGCCCGACTTTCCTGGTCCGCATCGTAGTGTATGGCCTCGAAACTCGTAGCGGGGGCGTCTCGCTCCCGCGCGACAAGACCCTCCGCGGGCAGGACGCCCGCGCCGCGTGCGCAACCGCCCGTGCGCTGGCCGGAAATTGATTTTTTTGCGGCAAGTCAGATAAGATAATTGTTCGGGCAGATAAGCCCTTCCCACAGGAAGAGACAAGGAGAAAATCAGACTTGAAAAGGCATTTAGCAAAGGCACTGGGGCTTGCGGCGGTCTTGTTGCCGCTCGGCGGATTGTACTTGGCGGCGAATCATCCGCCCCGCCGCACGGTGTCAGCGACGTCACCCCAGACCCCTTCGAACGAACAGATCATCCGCTTCATCCGGGATAGATTCGGTGTCCCTGAGAAAGTGGCGATGAGCCTCGATCCCTTCCATGCGTCGGTCAACCCGAACTTCCTGGAGACGTACATCACTTCCGACGACGGCCAGAACTCCGCCACGTCCAAAAAGTCCACGGACATCTGCGTCTCGAAGGACGGCCGCTATCTGGTAGTGAGCTACGTCCCCGTGGGCGCCATGGGCACAAGCGCGTTTTTGCCCTTCACCGACCCGAATGATGTCAGCCGCCGTATCCGTGACATTTTTCGAATCCCTGAATCGGTGAGGGTCACGGTCGGGCCGCCCAAGGCGTCCCCCTTTCCGGATTTCTTCAAAGCCTCGCTCACGGTCGGCGAAGGCAAGAACCAGTCAACGCCCGAGGCCTATGTGAGCCGCGACCATCGCTATTTTGTCCTCGGCACTGTTTACGATCTGGGCGTTGACCCGGTGCAGGCGGCGCTGCACACCCTGGTGCTTGAAAACCAGCCCAGCGTCGGTCCGAAGAATGCGCCCGTGACCATCGTGGAATTTTCGGACTACGAGTGCCCATCCTGCGCGCGCGCGCAGGAGTTCCTGGCGAAGAACCTGTTGCCGACTTACGGCGACAAAGTCAGGATCATTTTCAAGGAATTTCCCCTGCCCATGCACGAATTTGGCCTGTCGGGCGCGATTGCCAGCCAGTGCGCCTACCGCACTAATCCAGCGAATTTCGAACAGTATCGCAACCTGGTGTACTCCCACCAACCTGAGATTGAGGCCGTCAAGGGCGACGCCTCCAGGGTGCGGGAGATGTTTCTCGAATACGCCCAGCAGGCGGGGATTGACCGGTTGCAGTTTGCTGGCTGCGTTGACTCCAAGGCGACACTCCAGCGGGTCGACGACAATAAGAAAGAGGGAGATAAACTGAGCGTGAACAGCACTCCCACGTTTTTCATCAACGGCAGGATGCTAGTCTGGGGGGGACCGGAAGCGTTCTACAGCGCCGTCGATCAGGCCCTCGAACAAGCGAAGAAGAAGTCGCCCACAGCTCATCAGCGCGCCCCGCGCCCGACCCAGGCGAAGAAAGAATAGTCCTGAAGCGGCGCTCTTAACGTCTCTAAGGAAAGCCAAATCCCGAGCCCCGCCGTGCCGTTCACGGGCGCAACCTCGCCGCTTCGATTCCCATCTGTATAGAGTGAGCGTCCGGTGAACCCACGGGTGCGCTCGGAAATAGGCGCGCAGCGTGCGAGTTAACGGACGAAGAGCGTGACGCTAGTTCGTATTATGGATGGAGGATCCCATGAAGACGATCGCTGCCATTCTCTTGCTATCGTGCTGAATGCTCCGCCGGCCTCCCCCGTTGCACTCTCCTCCACCAACCTCAATTTCGGCATTCAGAAGATTGGAACCTCCAGCGCGCCACTGATCGCTACCCTCACCGTCCCTTTCTTGTAGACGCAGATTCTTAACGCGCTGGCCTGAACTATTGAAGAGCGGGCGCCAGCGGCGAGATCAGAGCGTAGCCGGGGCGCGTCTCGTACTCGCGCAGGTACTGCTGGTGGGCCGCATCGTTGGGGAAGTGTTCGGGCGGCGCGTAAGGATATCTCGTCATGCTGCGGAACGGCATCGGGCCAACGACTCGCGCGAACGCGCTGTTCGGTTCTCCATCTTTGGCGTAGCCCGCCGTGTAGAGGAAGAAGTCCCTCATCCATCCCGGCTTCAATTGCGGAAGCCCGCGGCCGCTGAACCTTACGGTGATTTCGTCGCCGCTGGACATCACCACCTGAAGATCGTCGGCGGCGTCCAGCAGCTTTTCAACCGGCCCGTAACGCGTGTAGTTCCCCATTCTCGGATTCCAAGGCGCGTCGGCCAGCAAACTCGAGTATTCGAAGTAATCCGGCCTGACGTTATGAGGGTCGGTGACGGGTTTGGAAAAGCCGCGGTAATGCAAGTCAGCGGAAACCAGCGGCAGCTCCGCAGAACCCTTCACTGGCGCATCGCCGATCGAAAAGAAGATCTGGTCCCAGTAAACGCACAGGCTCGTCACGATGCGAACGTGATGGTCGCGAGTGGGGAACTTGCCCGTCAAATCCACGCGCATGGTGCGGTTGGTGCCGCTGGGCAGGCCCATGTCCCGGACGACCGTCGTCCACTCGCCGCGCGCATCGCGGACCTGAAGATAGGGTGAGACCATCTGCAACTTGGAGTTGGTCATCAAGGCGCGCGAGGCATTCGAGTCGGTCCAGAAGACCCAGCCCCTGAGCCACAGCGCGATCGGCGCGGTTTCGGGCGCGTCACCGAGATCGAGAGTGAGCGTGTGCAGGTCAGCAAGCCCGAGGATTCGATCGCGACGGAAGCCCGTGGCGTATCGGCCGTCAGCCTTCAGCAGTTCGGGCAAAACGTTGCGACCCGCGTCATCAAGGGCCGAAACTGGAAAGTGCTCCTCGCGGACCGTGTAAAGCGCGGGCGTCACAGGCGTTGGAGTGGCGATCTCGTTGGAGTAGACCTCCTCTGTGGCCGGATGGTCGACGGCGATCAAGCGAAGCTGGTCCACAAAATTCGCCTCGCGCATTTCGTCGGTGACCTGAAACGTGAAGAAGCCATCCTGATCGCGCATGTTGCCCGGCAGACGAACGTATTCCTGCGGGTTTGGCACGGACCAGGTTCCGTCAGGCGAAAGCTCGCCGAGCGGTGCCATTCCCAGAATGTCGGTGTAAAATCGAAAACCCTTTCCGTCCCAAACGTAGAGGAAGGGGCAGGAGCTCGCCAGGCGCTCCGATTCGCGCATTTCGATCGACTTGTTCGTCGCCACCTCGATCGAGTTTTGAATGATCTGGTTAGGCCAGGTGACGCGCACCACATCCAGCTTGGTCAGGTTGCCGGTATAAACCCTCACTGGGTCGCCTGTGGCCACGACCTTTTCATAGAAATTTCCGGCCTTCAGCTCAATTACGGTTCCCACACCCCGCGTGTTGCTCTTATAGCCGGTCAGCTTCACTTCCAACCACCGAGCGGGCGGCCCTTCCTTTTCGAAAGCCGCAAGCTTTCCATCTCGGGTCAGGGTAAGCAGGTCCAGCTTTCCGGGATTATTCAGCCAAGCCACTGCAAGCCCCGCCGAACCCGTGTTCCCTCCGCCGGAGTGAAGACTCAGTGGCGCGGCTTCGAATTTTCCACCGCGGTTTGCGATGAAGTGCCACTGGCCGTCTTTGTCCAGAGCGAGGAGGTCGTCGAATCCGTCTCCATTCAGGTCTGCAACGGTTCCCCGAAAAACCAACTCGCCCGGCGAGAGAGCCACGGGCGGCAGGCCCGGGACGCTCTCAAACTTGGCGTTTCCTCGATTCAGCAGGACGGAATAGCTCTCACGCCCCCAAAGCGCCAAGTCAAGGTTGCCGTCGTGGTTAAAGTCGGCCACCTGCGCGTCAAAGGCCACCATTTGCGAGAGCGCAGCCCCAGCTTCCGCTGTGCGATCCACAAATTTGTCTTCGCCCTGGTTGATAAAGAGCAAGGGTGGGCCGTCGTCGCGAAAGAAGAGCACATCGGAGTAGCCATCGTTGTTAAAGTCTGCGAAGACGGCGCCGCGCATTCGCCCCTTGGCGGCACCCAGTCCGGCGGCCTCGGTAATGTCGCTGAAGGTGCCGTCGCCGTTGTTGCGAAAGAAGTGACTCAGCGTTCCTGGGATCCCTCGCGGAAAATTGAGCATTGAGCCCTGCGACAGACTGCTCGTGAGCGTGTAGGACGTCACGATCAGGTCGAGAAAACCATCGTCATCGGCGTCAAAGAGAACGGCGCGCGTGTCAAGTTCGCCCTCGAGCCGCTTCAGTCCGGCCTTTTCCGTGACATCGGTGAAAGTTCCGTCGCCATTGTTATGGAACAGAGTCACTCCGCCCATGCCCGCCACAAACAAGCTGGGATGCCCGCAGTTGTCATAGTCGGCGAAGGTGGCAGAAAGGCTGCCGCCGTGGCCGGCTACCCCGGCTTTGGCGGTGACGTCGGTAAACGTCCCATTAGCATTGTTGTGAAACAGGTGGTTGGTACCGTCGGGCAGAAGTATGTAGAGGTCCGGGCGGCCGTCACCATCGTAATCTCCAAGGGCAATCGAAGCTCCGAACTGCGAAGCTAGCCGCCGCTCCAATGGCTGCGAGCTCGCAGACGCTCGGCCCTCGGCCGATGAAGATGGCGGAAGGCTGATGCCCAGCTTCGAGGTAATTTCGGTGAACGAAATTCCTGGCAGCGGGCCGCTGGGTGCACCGCTGGCGGTCGACGCCGCCGGCACCAGGATCATTCCATATTTGCCACCCTCCAGCGCCGCAGTCTGGAGGGAAACGCTCGGGACTGAATCTTTCATCTTGGCGTGCCGCTCGAGATACTTTTGCGCCTCCGCGGTCCTCTTCAGCCGAAACAAGGCGGTGGAAGTCCGAAATAGCGCGGCGACATAGAAATTCTGGGCGCGGCCAAAGCCCATGTCGAGCACGTGCTGATAGGGACGCAAAGCGTCCTGGAACTTGCCCTCGAGAAAATAGACGACACCCAAGTTCAGCCAGGCCCCAGGGTCGTGCGGATCGGCTTCGGTCACACGCTTCAGCGCCGCCTCCGCGTCCGGGTAACGCGATTCCCGCTTGTAAAGAATGCCAAGGGCGTAGTCGGCGGCGACGAGCTTGGGATCCATCTGCCGGGCGGTGGTCACCTCGCCGAGCGCCTCGTCGAGCCGATCCGCCTGCATCAGGGAGAGACCGAGGTCCAAATGATCGGTGGCCAGTGCCCGGCCGGAGGCGAGGACTTTTTGAAACTCGGTGATCGCTTCCGGGTACTTACCTTGCTCGTAGAACGCCTTGCCGATGTTGCGATGAGTTTGAAGGGTTCCGGATTGCACCGGCGCAGCCTTGGCAAGTGCGCCTTTCTTCGCCCCTGCCGGCTTGGCCGTCGCCTGCGCAGCCTCGGGCGCGTTTCGGCGAAGCAAGAATCCGACGGCGACAATAACTACAAGCATGGCGCCGATGCGAAATAAGGGTTTGCGGAAAGCTAACACGGTGAGCATCAGATCTTGCCGGAAGAAGCGTGCGAAATTCCCCTGCTGGTCAGGCATGCCTCGGGCATTATATAACGCTTGCCTCCATCCGTAGAAGGTAAGTGAAGCCAGCCAACTGCTGCCGGAAACATTGCCAGTTATTCGGTGGCCGAAGGTTGCAGTTCAAGGCTCGTCGGAATTCCTTTCCCCCATCTCCCTGATTTTCTGCTCGCACTTCTTCAAGCCTTTCAGAGCGCGCTCGTTCTCAGGTTCAATTTCCAGAACTCTCCTGTAAATCTGCGCGGCCCGCATGTACATGCCGTTGTTGAAGAGCTGAGTCGCTCGATCGTTCATCGGACGGACTTCAGACCGCATGTCCTGCCGGATGATCTCAGCGGCCCTCTCGCCCTCGGTCATTGCCCTCTTGGGCGGCTCCTTGGGGTGCGGCTGAGCGCCAGTAGGGCTTTGTGATTTTTGGTCTTGTTTGCCTGTTGCGAGAGTGCCGGCACTCGGATTGTTCTGGCTGCCCGGTTCGGTCGTGGTTGCGCTCGTGGTTGTGTCGCCTTGGGTGCCGGAAGTCGGCGTCGGGGCCGGAACCTCTCCAGGCTTCACGCTGGGCGTGGAAGCGGAACCTTGATCGGAGCTCGGTTGCGACTCAGGCGAAAGCGTCGCCTTGCCTTGTGGAGATTCCGCTGTTGGCACGGCGGTTTTCTTCCCCCCGCTTCGTGATGCCTGTGCCGATTTTCGCGGAGGCGAAGTCTGCGGGGCGCTTGCCGGAGGGTTGATTGGCGGAGCCGGCGACTGACGCTGCATTAAATGCCTCGCTCCCAGCGCGACCAGCGCCACGACTACAACTCCGGCCAGAGTCTGGTAAAGGGGAAACTTCTTCTGCGGCTTTACGCGCGGCATCGGCGATCCCGCCTGGCGGGATGTGGGCCGAGGGGGTGATCCCGGTTGGCGGGGTCGAGCCGCAGGAACCGGCGTCTTGGGTACCATTGCAGGAGGCGGGGAAGGCGCAACGGGACGGGGCGCGGACGACGGCGGTTTGGGTCTCTCCACTCGCGTCTGCGGCGATGCAACGGGGGCCGGCTCGGTCTTCACGGTGGCCAGGGCTGCGGCAAGCATCCCGCCATGCGGGACGGGGCGCGACGCGCTTGCCCAAGCGAGTCGCAGAGCCGTGCCCATGTCGGGCGCCGTGGCGAAACGCTTTTCACGATCTTTTTCGAGCGCCTTCATGACGATGTCCGAAATCGAATCGGGAATCCCCAACTCCGGCTTTAGCTTTTGCGGGGGCTGCGGCACATCCTGAACGTGGTGAAGTATCATTCCCACTGTCGTGTCGGCCTTGAACGGCAGTTCGCCCGTCAACATTCGATAAATGACGATGCCGAGCGAATAGATGTCGGACCTTCCGTCAATTTCATCCCCGCGTTTGCCCATCGCCTGCTCGGGAGACATGTAGTCGGGCGTGCCGATCACCACGCCCGTGCCCGTCAGCGTGTTACTGCCTCCCCCTGCCACCTCTTTCAGGCTGGCGATGCCAAAATCCAGAATCTTCACCACCAGCTTTAAGTCGCGGCCGCGGAGAAGCACGATGTTGTCTGGCTTGATATCGCGATGCGTCACGCCAAGCTCGTGCGCTGCTCCGAGCGCTTCACACACCTGCGAGGCAATTTCCACTACTGTGCCGCAAGGCATCGGGCCCGTCCGTTCAATCAGATCCTTCAGGCTCTCTCCGCCCACCAACTCCATGGCGATGAAGGGGCGGCTGTCCTCGGCGATATCGAGATCGTCCACGCGCACCGCATTCGGATGCTGGAGCTTGCGCGTGTTGATGGCTTCATTCTTGAATCGCTTGACGAAGGCTTCATCGCGCGCCAGCTCGGGATTGATCACCTTGAGCGCTCGCGGCTCATCGAGAAGTTCATGGTGAGCCCGGTAGACCGTCGCCATCCCGCCTTGGCCGATCTTGCCCAGAATTCTGTATTTCCCGCGAATGACGGAATTCGCTTCCCACGGCGAGCCGCTGGCGAGGCGCGATCCGTCCTTGGGACAGACCACGTATTCGTCAGGATAAGTGGCGGAACATTGCGGGCAGTTCTTCAATGGCGCCTCGGAAAAAACCCACGGACGAATGGAGGGAGTATAGCACAGCGCCACCACGCAGTAATCGGAACGAGACTCTTCGTGCAGTTTACCCTGACCGAAGAGAAGGGATGACATCTTCGGAGTCTTTTCTCATCACCCTGCCAGCCCCAAGTCCCCAATCTTACGTCCTTCTCCCCGCGAATGGCTTTGAACCTCAAAAGTGGCTTCGAGCCACGAGCGCGACTAAGCCGGCCTATTTTTTTCAATAACATAGCGGAGCTGAGCTTCCGCCCAAGAATGGCTTTGAACCCAGGAATTGGCTTTGAACCAAAGCGATCTTGTTTGTTTTCAACAAAAAATGGCTTTGAACCTCATTTTTAACATCTTTTTTTAGCGCAGCTCTCGCCGCCCCGCCCCAATCGGGAATAGTGACGGAACCGCTAAGCCTATCGTACTCATTCCAAAAGACATTCCGGCTTCGTTCCCCATCCTTCGGAATCCAAGATTCGGAGTTCCCTGCTTTCAACTCGACGCTGGCCCCGGCCTCCTTCCTCCAGTTCCTAATCACGCGTCCCCCGCTGTTCTACGCGCCACGGACAACCGACCACGGACAAGAACCTCCGCTCCTATCTCCTAACTGCTAAATCCCGAATCCTAACTCCTAGCTCCTAACTCCTTCTTCCCAGTTCCTACTCCTAGTATAACCGCTCGCCCCCATTTGTCAAGAGGTAATTTTCGGCACCGAACGGTTTTCTCCCCGCTTGCCACTTGCCCCTTGCCACGTGCCACTGTCTTATCGTCAGTTTCGAGTTTCGAATTTCGAGTTTCGATCTTTCCCGCTTGCCACTTGCCACTTGCCACTTGCCACTTTGGCCAAGTTTGGTTGCGGCCCAGGGGCGGCGCTAGGTTAGGTCTTTCGTCCAGGGCACCTGGACGGCGGATAGCGACGCGGACCTGATTATCGTCGTTCGGAAAGAGTTCTCGAAGTTCTCTGATAGTGTCCCCTATCAGATTTATTGCGACGCCGTTCCTGTCGATTCGCTGGTTTATTCTGAATCGGACTTTGAGCAACTGATGAAGGACTCCACGAGTTTTCTTGCCCAGAACCTTCCGTCGGCGATGGAACTGTAACGCTGCGCTTGAACATCGGCGCTACTCTTGGTCGCCGTCGGCAGGCGATTGGGAACCAACCGGCAAGCTAGAGGGGTTTCTTCTCGGGATCCGTAGTTTGGCTCGGCTTCTTGGTGAGTTTTTCCAAATCTCGCAAGAGCTGTTTGACAATCTTGTCGGCAACATCCGCAGTCGCTCCCTTGTACTTAGCTCCCTTGCTTTCTTGGGTGGTCGTCCAGATCACATCCCCATCAGAGTCTACAAGGCGTACGGCGATACGCGCATCGTTGATGGTCTCCGTAGAAGCCTGGGAATCCTCGATTGCCATCGCCTTTGAACCGAATCCACCGTGTTGGGAGCCGGATATCGAACCGGTACCGTTTGAAACGCTCCCGCTAATCGAACCGCTGTGCGTGCCCGCTGCAACGGCCGCCGCGGTACCTTCCCCGATTGCGTGCAATTCCTGAGAAGTTTTCTCCAGCGCGCTGCCTTTTAACACCGCGTCGGCTCTCTCCTTATTCTCCGTAACTATGAACCGCTTACTCTCACTGAGAGAGTTGATGACCATCGCCTGGAGTTGTTTTGAGGTGGTGTCGTCGCCGAAGCTCTCAACGAAAATCCGCCTGACCTTGAGTAGCTTCAGACCTATGTCTGCTTCTTCGGTCGCGCCTCCGCTGGGTGGCGGTACCTTTGAAGGAGTAGGTGTACCGGGAGGTGATGTATTCCCCTGAAAAGGAAGGAGTAGCATTAAGCTGAATAGTAGGGTTCTCATGTCCGACCTCTAGTTTCCCATGCCGCTTTTTCGAGCCTCTTCGTCTTGGTATTCCACCTTCCGCCCGCTCCTTGCCTCCAACGCCGTAATTGTTACGCGCACAGAGCTCTTGCCAACCTCGAAAACTGCCGCTTGCTGTTTGTCATTTTCATCCTGATAACCCACAGTAAGGAAATGTTTTCTTTTCTTTGAAAAAAGGAATAGAGGGCTAATAGCAATGGCCAACCCTAGCCTTCTCCCTGCCTTCTGGCCATACTCGAGATCGTTTATACGGTCATACGGGATGGAAAGTTTCCCGTCCTTGTACTCAAACGTCATCATCTTCTCGTCGTCGGTGTCGATGACTCCTTGAACCCCTTGTTTTAGTGCAGCTACGGTTCCCCCGACATACATAGACTTGTCACTCCTTACTTTCGGGAAAAGCACGTCTGTGCACGTTAAGACCAAGCAGAGGGTCAAGGCGATTGCTTTCTTCATGAGGGCCTCCCCAAAGGGAATCGCGGGCAATCAAACGTCCAGCAAATGTGTACAGATTTCTTGGGAAAATCATAAGTCTCGAAGCGAGCTTTGTCAAATGCAAGCCTGTTTGCCGTCGCGGATGGCTTCGGCTCATTCGAGTGACGTCGTAGATCGTAGCGCCGCAGACTCACGGCAGCTCTTCAAGCGTCACATCCAGAGAAACATCGCCGCCGATCCCGACGGTCATGATTCGCTGCCACGGCTTGAAATTCGATTTCTCCATCGTTACGGAATAATCGCCCGATGCGAGCCGAAGAGAGGAGAGCGTGGTGCCGAAGAACTTGCCGTCCACCGTAATATCCGCGTGATCGGGAACGGACGCAAACGCTGCGACGGACAGTTCACCCGCCGAGGAAGCGGCCGGCCTCGCCGCCGCGACTCTCTATTGTCCAACGAGATCTTTTCGTTCGCACCAATGTAGGCGACGAAGCGAGAGCCCTGTGGAACTTCCACGCCCTTCCCTCGTTCGACTAGCCGAAACGGCACGAGATTCTTCGCTGCGCTCAGAATGACAGGCGCGGGCCGATCATGGCCGAATAAGAGCCGAAGGATTTTCGATTTTGATTCGCAGTTCTACTTGGTTGCTTTCTTTTCTGGAGCGGCGGCGTGCGCTTCGGTAACCTTTGTGGACTTGCCTTCTACGGCGACCGTCGTCAAGAATAAAAAATGTAAGACTCTGCTCGCCGGGTGAGGGGAATTCTGTCATGCTATCCTGGGGCGACGCAGCACGTTGCCGATTCGAGGAGAATAAGCAACAGAAGGTGGTTCGGGTCCGCGTCCTATGAAATCGCACACCGAGTATCTGTGGTTCAACACCAAGAAGAAGCGCGAATTCATCAACATTACGGGCGAACTGGAGAAGGCTTTGAGTAAGGCGGCCATCAAGGAAGGCCTGGTGCTGGCTTCTGCGATGCACATCACGGCCGGAGTTTATATCAACGATGCCGAAGATGGGTTAATTGCCGACATCCAGGAATGGCTGGAAAAGCTGGCGCCGTTTCGCCCCGATTATCGCCATCACCAGACGGGCGAGACCAACGGCGACGCGCACTTGAAGAATTTGCTGATCGGCCATCAAGTGCTGGTGCCCGTGACCAACGGAAAGCTCGACTTAGGCCCTTGGCAGCAGGTTTACTACGCCGAGTTCGACGGCCAGCGCCGCAAGCGGGTAGTGATCAAAGTTCTGGGCGAGTAAGGGCGGACCGCTTGGGCCTTGCCGCTTCCGAGCAGGAACATTGCCATGAGCGCAAGCGGGCAGCCCGCAGAGCCCTAATTCGGCTTGGCGCCGCCCTCCGGCCCCGCCGGCTTCTCAAAGATCTTAGGATCGATGGTGGGGTTCAATTCCACTCCTGTGAGCTCAACGGACATTGCCTTGGCGCCGTTTTGAGTCCTCGTTTCCTTGAACGGCATGGAGACCCCATCCACCGACTTCCAGTCGGCGTAATCGGCGACGGTAGCGGCCGGCCCGCCCATTCCCATCCCCTGCCAGGCGGCGCGCAGGATTCGGCCGGTCTGCGGGTCGACGTACCAGCGCACTTCTGCGCCCGCCGCATTCACTTCGAGGATTCGCGCTTCAACATCTCCGACCTTTTCGGTCGCGCCGGCGGAAAAGACATACTTGGGGTCGTCGCCGTGCTGAGCCACGAGAAGTGGGTCCCTCAACAAATCCTTTAAAGCCTCCTCTTTCATTGAGGCGGGCATGTCTTGCGACCCTTGGGGCGACGTCATAAAAGCCGCTTGGGAAGTCAGCACCATCACCATGTCTCCCATCGGCGTCCCCATTATTTTCTGCCAGGACCGGTCCGGGAATACAGAAACCGCTTCGGCCTGAAAGGCCATTTCTCCTTGGGGAGTGTTGACGGTGGCGCTGACCTTCCTACGCAGAGACTTGATGGTGTTGATTTTCGCCGTCCCGCCCATCGCTTCGATGATTTTGGCGAGAAGAGCCTTGCCTTCCGGGTTGGTGCCGGCAGCCGCCCCGGCGGTCTTCCCGCCCCCGGGCTGCGGGATGGTTATGTCGAGCGTGGTGACGGGCCCGTAGGACGAAAGCGGTCGATCGAAATCCGAAGCCTTGCCCACCACCAGCACTGCGAACTGGTTTTTGTGGATGTATTTGTCCGCGACGCGCTTGACGTCATCGAGCGTGACCTTTTCGATTCCGGCGCGATACCGCTCCAGAAAATCCGCCGGGTAGCCGTAAAACTCATAGGTGATCCGCTCGCCCAAGACTTTCTCTTTAGAGTCGAAGCGAAAGACGAACGAATTCAAAATAGCCTCTTTTGCCTTGGTCAGTTCTTCCGGCGTCGCCGGATTGGTTTTCAGGGCATCCAGTTCGGCATTAAAGGCGTCGAGTGCCGCCGCCGTGGTTTTGCTCTTGGTCCCCAGGAACAAGCGGGAGATGGCGGGATGGTCGAAGTCGGTCCCGATGCCTCCGCCCACCGCATAAGCGAGTCCTTTCTTGGAACGAATGTTGGAGAACAAACGCGAAGAAAAACCGCCGCCAAAGAACTCGTTAAAGACATCGATGGCGTAGTAGTCAGGATTGTCCCGCCGGGTCCCGAGGTCCACCATTTGCACCGTGCTGGCGGTCACGTCGTCCTTCTGCACAAAGTAGATGCCGGGCTTCGGCCCTTTGAACGAGGCTTCGATCTTGGGCGCTGCCTCACCCTTGGGCCAGGAGCCGAAGGCCTCGCGCAGCTTCGCTTCCATTTTGGAGGAATCGAAATCGCCCACAACTCCCAGGATGATGTTATTGGGATGGACGTACTTCTGGTGCCAACTCAGCAAGTCGTCGTGCGTAACCGCAGCAACCGTGGCATACTCCGGGACGCGCGCGTAAGGCGAGTCCGCGCCGTAAACCAGCTTGGCCGCCTCACGAAACGCGATTTCGAACGGCTCGTCATTCCGGCGGGAGATGGAAGTATTAACTTGGTTCTTGGCCAGGGGCAGCTTGTCCTCACGAAACTCCGGCTCGCGCAGGATTTCGACGAACACGCTGAAGACGTCATCAAAGTTATCCTTCAGGCAGTCCCAGGTTGCGGTTGTAAAATCCGGCCCGCCATTGGTCTCGACCTTGGCGGCATGGGCTTCCAAGTAATCGTCCAGTTGGTCGCCCGTCTGGGATTTTGTGCCTCCGGTGCGCCACACTTGGCCGTAGATGTCAACTAACCCGATCTTGTCCGCCGGTTCCAAATGCGAGCCGCCGCGAATTCGAGCCGTGCCGCGAATGAGGGGCAGCTCGTGGTCCTCCTGCAAGAAAATCACCATGCCGTTGGGCAACTCCACCCGGCGCGGTTGCTGAGGATGAAACGGGTGCAGCGGCGGCGCCTGGATCTTCTTCCAGTCCGTCGCCTGCCCGCGGAGGGGCCTCGCGAAAGCCAGCGGGGTAAGCGCAATCAATATAAAAACGATGGAACGACTTCGACGCTTCATTGTTGGGTCTCCTTTCCGGCGGCAGGGGCCTGCGCAAGCTGGGTGGACTCGATGATGCCGATCGTCCGGTTGTTGTCCACGAATGTGGCATTGGCCACGCGGCGGATATCTTCTTTGGTCACCTTCCCGATGTCATCCACGTGGCGGAAGAGTCCCCGCCAGTCGCCATAGAGCGACTGGGCCGTCCCCAGTTGATTAGCCAGCCCTTGGTTATTCCCCAGTCCTCGGATCAGGTCTGCCTTGGCTCGCACCTTGATCATTTGGAGCTCGTCGTCGGTGATGTCCTCTTTCTTAACCCGATCGATCTCGGAGTGAACAGCGTCACGGATCTCCTCCGGTGTGTGACCCGGGGTTGACACGCCGAAGAAAACGAAGAGGTTCGGATATTTCACGCCCGGGAATCCGTTGAAGCCCCCGGAAAACGCCGCAATTTTCTTATCGCGCACCAAAGCTCGGTAGAGCCGGGACGTGCGCCCATTCGACATCAAGTCCTGGAGTGCGTCGTACACCGCGTCATCTTTGTCCCGCGCGCCCGGCTTGTGATAGCCCTCGATGAAGACCGGTTGCGATGTTTCGTGCAGAATCACCGTCCTCTCGGAGATCTGGGGCGGTTCGACCGTGGCGAGCGGCTCGGGCTTCGGGCCCCTTGGCAGACGGCCGAAGTACTTTTCCACCATCGGCATCACCTCGCTGGCTTTGACGTCGCCCACCACCGTCACCACCATGTCCGCCGGGACGTAGTACTTCTTGTAAAAATTCTCCGCGTCGGTTTCGGAGAACGATTCCAGGTCCGACGGCCAGCCCACCACCGGTCTCCCGTAAGTGTGCGCGATGAACGCCGCGCCCAGGAACTGCTCGAACAGCCGCCCGAAGGGCTGGCTTTCACTCAAGCGCCGCTCCTCGTGCACCACCTCGCGCTCTTTGTAGAACTCGCGAAAGACCGGGTGCAGAAAGCGCTCCGACTCCAAATAGGCCCACAGCTCGACCTTGTTGGAGGGGAACGAATAGAAGTACCCGGTCTCTTCATTGCTGGTGAAGGCGTTCAGGCCGGTGCCCCCCCCGCGCTCCACAATCTCACCGAATTCGTTCGTCACCACATATTGTTGAGCGGCCTCGATGGCGTCCTTCCAAGCCTTCTCCAGTTCCGCCACCTTCTTGTCGTCCCGTCCCGTTTCACGCCGGCGCTCGCGGTCGTAAGCCTGGTAGGCCTGTTCCACTTTGGCGAGCGCTGGCTTCTCTTTGGCGTAATCCTTGGTCCCGACCTTGTCAAAGCCCTTGAACGCCATGTGCTCAAACATGTGCGCCAGGCCGGTGATGCCGGGGTATTCGCGGTCGGCCCCCACGTCCACGTGGGTAAAAAAGGAAAAGACCGGAGCCTCCGGCCGTTCGCAAATCAGGACGGTGAGGCCGTTAGGGAGAACCTTGAGCGTGATTCTCTTCTCAAATGACGCGACATCCTGCGCCGGCGCCGACGCGGCGAGCGCCATCCACACCAAGCACATCAGCACCCATTTCGTCTCATGCTTTCGCATTGGAGAATTGTCCCCCGATCGCTTGAAGTTCGAGTTGGTTGCGATAGCCGTACGGTAATGCAAGTTGGACGCAAACTCAACGAAAAAAGTTGGGCCACGGGAATTATGAATGGTGAATGATGAATTATGAATGAGCGAACAATCGCTGAACGTTCTCCTCATTTGTCGTCCACAATTCATAATTTATAATTCATAATTCAGACCATGGCTCCGATGATTGAGGTCCGCGACCTTACGAAAGAGTTCCGCTCTTTCCGGCGGCGCGAAGGTGTGCTGGGCGCCATTCAAAACCTCTTCGTTCGCGAATACGTGACGGTGCGGGCCGTGGACGGTGTGAGCTTCTCGATTGAGCCCGGGGAAATGGTGGGCTACATTGGCGCCAATGGAGCTGGGAAATCCACGACCATCAAGGTGCTGACCGGCATTCTCGTGCCCACCAGCGGCCACGTGGTCGCCAACGGTTACGTGCCTTATCGCGACCGGCGTCGCTACACCCGCCATCTCGGGGTGGTCTTTGGCCAGCGCACGCAACTCTGGTGGGATATCGCCGTGATCGAGTCGTTCAAGCTCCTCAAAGAGATATACGAGATTCCGGACGCGGACTATCGCCGGCGCCTCGGTGTGTTTTGCGACATCCTTGGCCTGAAGGACTATCTCTCGACGCCGGTGCGCAAGCTCAGCCTGGGCGAGCGCATGCGGTGCGACCTGGCCGCTTCGCTTTTGCACAATCCTCCGCTGCTCTTTCTCGACGAGCCGACCATCGGGCTGGACGTGGTCGCCAAGGACCATATCCGGGAATTCTTGAAGGAAGTCAACCACACCGAGCGCACCACCGTGCTGCTGACGACGCACGATCTCTCCGACATCGAAGAGCTCTGCAAACGCCTTCTGATTATCGACAAGGGAAAGATCCTGTATGACGGCCAGCTTGCGGAAATGAAAAAACGCTTGGCCAAATACAATCAAGTGAAATTCTTCCTGAAGGACCGCGCCCAGGTCGCGCGCCTGGCCGAGATTGCTGCCAACGGCATCGCGTGCGAGCGCGTGGATGAACTGACCTACATCCTCCGCTTCGATCATGATCAGCACTCGAGCGCGGAGGTGATCCGCAACCTGGTAAATAAACTCGAAGTGCGCGACATCCTGGTGGAAGAAGAGCCGATCGAAGACATCGTGAAGCGCATCTACTTGAGCGGCGAGGTGGGGTGAAAAGAGCAGTGACGAGTGGCATGTGGCAAGTGGGAAGCAAGAGCCATCAGTAGTCAGCCGTCAGCTTTCAGCAAGTGGTCCGCTCCCACAGCGGATCGCTGAAAGCTGATGGCTGACCGCCTTTCGTCACTTACCCCTTGCTACTCGCCACTCCTAGGCCTCTAGCGATGTCAACATTACGTATTTACGCTGAATTCGTGCGCGTCGGCTTCGTGAACACGCTTGCCTACCGGCTGCGCTATTACACCGGCATCGTGACGTATTTCATCTACGTCTCGGTCTACTATTTCATTTGGAAGGCCATCTACGCGAACAGCGCCGCGATCGAAGGCTTCGATTTCGGCGCCATGCTCACCTACGTCGCGGTGGGCTGGATCATCCGCTCGTTCTACTTCAACAACATCGATCAAGACCTCTCGCAGCAGGTCGCCGAAGGCAAGCTGGTGATGGATCTCATCAAGCCGGTCAATATCCAGTTCATGTATATCTCCCAGGCGCTGGGCGAGTCGATTTTCCGGCTGGGATTGTTAACGCTTCCGACCGCCGTCATCCTGCTCCTGGTCTACCCGGTCAAGCGGCCGGCAAGCTGGGCGCACTTGATGGGATTCCTGGTCAGCGCGATTCTGACGTTCTTCATCGTTGCCGGCATCAATTTCGCCGTCGGCACGCTCGCCATACGGCTGATTTCCATCCTCGGGCTGCTTCGCGCCAAATATTTCTTGCTGGAGCTCTTTTCCGGGCTTCTCATCCCGATTTCATTTTTTCCTCACGGGGTTCAGACTGCCCTCGATTTCATGCCGTTCAAGTACATCAGTTACGTTCCTCTGCTCATTTACCTGGGGAAAGTTCAGGGCAGGAGCTTGGCCGCGGCGCTCGGGATGCAGCTCTTTTGGGTAGCCGCCTTGCTCGCGCTCGGGCACGTGATGTGGAAATGGTCGAGCCGGAAAATAACAATTCAAGGCGGGTAGAATCCGCCGATTATGCAGATTACACGGATTGAAAAGGCTGTTCTTAGTCCCTTGTCCCTGGTCCCTTGTCCTTTGCCCCCTCCTGATTCGTGGGTGACAAATGACCAGGGACCAAGGACCAAGGACGAAGGACTAAGGACGTCTTCTAATCTGTTCAATCTGCGAAATCTGCGGATCAGAATATGAAACGTCACCTTCGACTCTTCGCTCTCTATTTCGCCCAGTACGCCAAAGTGCGCCTGGCGTACAAGGCGGACTTCTTCATTGCCTTTTTCTCATCGATGGCGGCAACGGTGATTGGGTTTGGATTCATTCTCGTGCTCTTCACCAAAATTCCCAAGCTGCAAGATTGGTCGTTCTACGAAATCCTTTTTCTCTATGGTTTTTCGCTTATCCCTCTCGGCTTTTTCAATGTTGTCAGTTGGAATCTCTACGAGTTTGGAGACATTTACATTATCCAGGGCCGCTTCGACCGGATCCTGCTGCGGCCGATCAACACTCTGTTTCAGGTGCTCTTTGAAAAATTTCGCATCGAGTCTTTGCAGGAAGTCGTTACCGGACTCGTGGTGGTGACGCTTTGCGTCCGCCGGCTTCATTTGGCCTGGGGAGCGGCGCAGAGTCTGTGGTTCCTGATTGCCGTGGTTTGCGGCGGCCTGATCTACGTCTCGGTTTTCCTGATCTTGACCGCGGTCTCGTTCTGGTTTGAAGACCGAGTCGGAATCGTTCCCCCAGTCTTCAACATGCTCACCTTCGGCCGCTATCCTCTGACCATTTACAACGTCTTCATCCAATTCATGCTGAGCTGGGTCGTTCCTTTCGGCTTCGCATCGTTCTATCCCTCGACGTACTTCCTGGGCCGGTCCGCTTTCGCGCCCCTGTTCCATCTCGTGCCGGTGGTGGCGGCGGGGTTCACCCTGCTGGCATATTTTGTTTGGAACAGCGGCGTGAGGAATTACAGCAGCACGGGAACCTGAGGATTTTGGATTCCGCCAGCCCGGCGATTTGCGTCTCAAGACCCAAGGAGTTCTTCGTACACTTGCAGTGTGGCCTCTGCGGCGCGGCGCCAGGAAAATTCGTGGGCGCGCGCCAGGCCGCGCTCAATCATGCTCTCGCGCAGACCCGTATCCTCGACGGCTCGCCGGACCTGCGCCGCGATTTCATCGGGATTGTGCGGGTCCGCATAAATCGCAACGTCTCCGCCGACCTCGGGCAGGCAAGAAGTATTCGAAGCGACCACGGGCACGCCGTAAGCCATCGCCTCCAGGATGGGCAGGCCGAATCCCTCCTCGAAGGAAGGAAACAGAAAAACACTCGCCGCCTGGTAAAGCCGCGGCAAGCGGTGCTCGGAAACGTAGCCCGGCGTGGCGACTCGAGATTGGAGGCGCTCGCCGCGAATGAAATCGTGGATAGCTTCGCTGCCATAGCCGTTTCCGCCCGCCAGTACGAGCCGGTAGTTCGCTGGCAGGCTCGACACGGCCCGCACCGCATTGAGGGTGTTCTTGCGCGTCTGCAAAACTCCCACACTCAAGACCATCTCGTTTCCCTTGCCCACCCAGCGTTCGCGCTCTTCGAGGCGCTCCTCGGCGTTCAACAGCGTGGCGGGCAAATCGACGCCGCCGGGAATGACCCGGATTTTCTCCCGCGGCGCAGCTACGTGCTCGGTGAGGTCGCGTGCTGTGCTTTCGGATAGTGTGATGACGCGCGATGCGCGCGCCACCGCCTCCCGGAGCAGCGCCGAGAATTTCCTCTGAAAGTCAGGCGTCGAGTATTCGCGCCCGGTGATGGGAAAGACATCGAAGACAGTCACGACCTCCTTTTGGAAGTGAAAACCCGGCGGACGCTGCGCCAGACTGTGAAACAACCGCGCCTGCCAGGGAAGCCAGAAGGTGAGCGGTTCTTGATACAGCCGGGTGGAGAACTCCGGGCCTTGCGCGCCGGGCAATTTCGTCGGCCGGAGAAACTCTCTGCGCCGTTTGAACCGTGACAGGCGATAGCAAAGGATAAATCGGTGCGGCGAATCGATAGCGGCCAGCGACTCAATCAGCCGGCGCGAATAGACGGCTATGCCCGAGGGTTGCGGGTCAACACTGTAAGTCGCATCGAGAGCGATGGAGGCCATGATAGAGCCGAAAGTCAAACGTCGAAAATTGAACGTCCAGACAGCGAACACCACCGAATCTACATATCTTCTTATACCAAGCGCAGGGAAGATGCAGCAAAAAACTCCGTGAAAGCCGAACTCAGAATGATTTTGACGTGTGAAGGCAGAAGGACGGACATCGCCGGTCAAGAGACCGCCGCCCTAAGAGGCCCGGCGTCAAGCAGACTTGCGCATCGGAAGGTAATCCTCGAGGCCGAATTCCTTGAGCTTCCGATAAATGGTGGTCTTGCCGATGCCCAACATTTTTGCGGCGCGCACCCGGTCGCCGTCCGCCGCCTCCAGGGCGTACATGATAGCCTGCCGTTCGACGTCTCTCAGAGTGAGGACTTGGCGGTTTTCTCCGGATTTCCTCGTGGGGTACAGCACTGGCGATGGCAGGTCCTTCACCTCGATCAACTGCCCAGTCCCGAGAACCAAGGCGCGCTGGATGCAGTTCTCCAATTCTCGAACATTGCCCGGCCAGTTGTAAGTCATCAAGCGGTTCATGGCGTCGTCGGAGATGCCGGTGGCGTGGCTTTCGCTGCCACGGTGCCGGTCGATGAAATGGTGCACCAGAGCAGGGATATCGGTCTTCCGCTCGCGCAGAGAAGGCACTTTGACGGTCATCACGTTCAAACGGAAGTACAGGTCCTGGCGGAGTGAACCTCTCTTGATGGCCTCGTCAACGTTTTGGTTCGTGGCGGCAATGATTCGGGCGTCCAATCGCGTCCATTCGTTGCCGCCGATCGGTCTCACTTCATGTTCCTGGAGAGCGCGCAAGAGTTTCGACTGGAGCTCGACGGGCAGCTCGGCGACCTCGTCGAGGAAAACCGTTCCGCCCGCCGCCGAGGCCAGAAGGCCCTGTCGAGCCTGATTGGCGCCTGTGAAAGCGCCGCGAACGTGACCAAAGAGCTCGCTTTCGATCAAGGTGGGAGTAAGGGCGCCGCAGTCGACGGGGACAAACGGTTTGTCCCTCCATGAGCTTTGAGCGTGGATGGCCCGCGCCACCAACTCCTTGCCCGTGCCGCTCTCACCTAAGATCAGAATGGGCTGGCGTTTCGACGCGGCCACTAAGATCAGTTTGAAAACCTTATCCATGACTGCCGACGTGCCCAGCAGGCCGCCAAACCCCTTGCGCGCCTTCAACTGCTCGCGCAGCAGGCGATTCTCTGCCATCAGCTCTTGCTTGTCGCGCAAGCGCTGGAACGTGCGCTTGAAATCCTCAATCGAGAACGGCTTGGTGATGTAGTCGTAGGCGCCCAGCTTGATCGCTTCCACGGAGTCGTGAATCGTTCCGTAGCCCGTGATGAGCACGACGTCTGTCTCCGGATATTTTTGCTTGATGATTTTCAACAGCTCGACGCCGCTGGTGCCCGGCATTCGAACGTCGGAGAGGACAGTGTCGATGCGCTGGCTTTCGAGAATCGCCAGAGCTTGCGCCGCAGAGTCGGCCACTTCGGTGTCGAAGCCCATAGCCTTCAGGATATCGACGCAAACCTGCCGAGCTAACGGCTCGTCATCCACGACCAAAACATTTCGGCTCATGGTATCGCCCCGGTCCGGTACTGACCGCGCGGACATTATAAACAGCCATTCTACCGATGCGCAAGATATGGCAGAATATCGACGTGGCAAACCAACCAGAGATCAGCATGAAAAGGCTCGCTGGCATCCAACGCTCACAGTAATGATAAAATCCAAATCGGATTTTAGATTTTGGATTTTCGATTCGCTCGTTCGTTGTCCGTTAACCATAGCAATCGGCCGACGACGAACTCTTAACAGCGACTGACAACGAATTACGAACAACGGACAATGCCATGCCACTTTACTTTTCCGCTCACACCACAGCGTGTCTCACCAAGCAAGCTCTGCGCGAATTGATGAAAGGGCTGCTCGAAGTGACCGGAGTGAACATCCGTCGCTCGGTGGCCAGCCAGATCGGAGGGCGCATGCTGGTGGAGGCTGAAGCGCCCGACCAGAAGACGCTCGAGAAGTTCTTTGAGGACCGCAACATTAATTGCGAATGGGTGATGCGAATCGATCTCGATGCAAGCGCGGGAGCCGTGGCGGAGCTCTGACACAACAGTACGTCAGTATGTCAGCATGTCAGTGCCGGAGCGATCGTCGTCCTGACTGATGCTGATACACTGACTTACTGACGCACTGACATACTTCCTGCTCACATCCACTGGTGCCGATTGGAATAAAACGTCACCGGCCGGTTGGGGTGTTTCTTGCGAAAGGCGCGATAACGAGCGAACATGGCGCGATATCGCCGGTCGGAGGTCTTGATCTTCTTGTGCGGCATTTTGATCAGGGCTTGCTCAACCGCCCAAACATTTCCCTCTGAAAGCCGCCAGTCGACTTTCACCAGTGTCCGCAAGTCGGCCACGCCGTAGCCGACCATTCGCCCGGTAAAATCGACAAAAGGGTCGGCGTAACTCATTGCCAGTTGCCGGATGGTGCGAAAGACCGGCTTGCGGCCGTGCAGTCCGGCGTCGCGCGAGCGAGCTACTGTGCCCCATCGGCGGCGGCGCCGAAACAAAAAGAGGACATGGTCCAGGTTGTCCTGAGACTCGATATCGAGAACCAGCGGCGGATAGCCGTGCTGCTCCAGGATCGCGGCCGCCGTGAGCACCGCTTCCAGGCAATGAGCGGTGTTGTGCCGGATGACGCCGCGAAAAGTGCGCAGCGTCTCGCCCTTCTTTTCCCAATTGTAGGGCAAAGACCGCAGGAATTGGTGGACCTGTCGAGGGCTTTTGTATTTTTGAACGATCTCCCACTCTTTTGGCCGAAAGTCCGCTCGTCCAGGAGCCGAGAACAATTTTGGACTTTGGATTTTAGATTTTGGATTGCTCGTGGCTGTCACGGTCGACCTCATAACTGGTCAAGAGATGCTAAGGGGTACGTTCAATCCAAAATCCGGAATCTAAAATCCAAAATCATTTCGCCCACCGGTCATACCACAATTGGAAGCAAAGCAGCGTCCAGAGGGTTTTGCGGTGGTCGGCGCGCTCAGTCCAATGCTCTTCGAGAAGCCTGCGGACGAAGGTCGCATCCAGCAGGCCATCGCGCTTCAGTTTTTCTTCCCGCATCGTTTCATCGAGCAGAGGCCGCAGTTCCTTTCTCATCCAGCGCGCGATGGGAACCGAGAACCCACGCTTCGGGCGATAGACAATTTTCCGCGGCAGCCATTTTTCGACCGCACGCTTCAGCAAGTACTTCAGCTCGAACCGGCGCACCTTCAGGGATGCCGGCAGTCCGGCCGCGAATTGCACCAAGCGGTGGTCGAGAAAGGGCGTGCGAAGCTCGAGCGAGCACGCCATGCTGGCGCGATCGATCTTCACCAGCAAATTGTCTTCCAGGTAAAGGCGGAAATCGAGGTAAAGCATTTCCGCCAGGGTGTCGTCGAAGCGCGCTCCTTCCAGAACCCTGGCGAGTGGCTGAAACACTGTCGCGCTGGGCGGCTTCGGCCCTCGCCAATTCGGCGCGAACACCTGGTCAAGCTCCGCCGGCGAAAACATACCAAACCAGATCTCGTGTCGCTCTGCCGGGTCGCGTTCCGCATGGGTGAGGAAACGACGCAGGAACAAACCCTTGGGCACCGCGGTTGAGGAAACGGGGAGAAAGCGCTTCAGCCTGTCGAACACCTGGCGGCGGAGCAGTCGTGGCAGGCGCAAATAATATTGCGCCAATTGAGCGCCCAAGTAGGTTGGATAGCCGCCGAACAGCTCATCACTTCCCTCGCCGCTCAGCGCCACTTTGATTTCCGTGCGCGCGAACCGCGAAAGCAGAAAGGTGGGCACCACGGCAGGGTCAGCCACCGGCTCATCGAGATGGTCAGCGAGCTTTTGGAGAGCTTCGCGCATGGCCGGCTCGTCAGCTCTGACGACATGATGGCGGGTGCGAAAATGACGCGCCACAAATTCCGCGTAAGGTTCTTCGTTGAAACTCCTCTCGGGGAACGTTACGGAAAAAGTGTTCACGTTGCCCGGTGTGAGCTCGCTCATCAGCGCCACCAGGGTGGAGGAGTCCACGCCGCCGCTCAGGAACACGCCCAACGGCACGTCGCTCACAAGGCGCGAGATTGCTGCTTCCCGTAGCCGCACACGCAGATCCTCCTCCATCGTTTGCTCGTCTTGGCTTGTGAAACGCGAGAGACCGGGCGGCCGAAGGTATTCCTGCATGCGCCAGTATGACTTGATCTTGGTGCGGCCGCCCTCCGCGATCAGAATGTGCGCGGCGGGAAGCTTGCGAATGTCTCTGAAAACGCTTCGTGGCGTGGGAAAATATCCGTAAAGAAAATATTGGGGAAGCGCATCCGGGTCGAGCTCACGGCTGATGCCAGGATACTCGAGGAGCGCCTTGACCTCCGATCCAAAGACCAGGGTGCGATCGCCTTGCCAGTAATACAACGGCTTTTCGCCCGCTCGGTCGCGAGCCAGCACCAGGCGCTTCGCGCCTTCGTCCCAGAGCGCGATGGCGAACATGCCATTCAGTTCGCGCACAAACTCCGGGCCCATCTCTTCGTAAAGATGGACGATCACCTCCCCGTCCGAGTGGGTCTTGAACCGGTGGCCACGCTCGACGAGTCCCTGCCGCAGTTCGCGATAGTTGTAGATCTCGCCGTTAAAGACCAGCGTCACGTCGTCCGTCTCGTTTGAGAGCGGCTGGTCGCCGGTCTGGAGATCGATGATGCTCAAGCGGCGGATGGCCAGCGCAAGATAGGGCAGCTCAAACTTGCCGTGGCTGTCCGGCCCGCGATGCGTGAGCCGCTCGGACATGCGATCGATTCGGGCGCGATGCGCCGCGGGTTCAAGCGCGAGATTGAGAATTCCACAGATGCCACACATACTCAGAAATTATGAATGGTGAATTATAAGGAAGAAATTATGAATGATGAATTATGAATGATGAATGAAAAACTTCTGGTCGTTTCCCAATCGGCCATCGGTGCAGAGCTCTCTCCCTGGTGCCTAGCCCCTACCAGGCACGTCCTGCCGGTCGTTCATCATTCATCATTCATAATTCATCATTCTTCATTCATACTTCGCTTTTTCACCTCCCACACTGAATCCTGCCACCCGGTCCAAAGACCCAGGACGAGGCTATCGGCTGGTGTGCTGTCCATCAGCAGTTGAGCCTGGTCATTGCGCACCAGCACTAGCACGCCTTCGGGCGATTCACGTATTAGCTGCTCGAAGTCCGCGGGATCGATCAGCACGCCGCCAAACGGCAACACGCGCTGGGGCTCTGTGGGCGGCGAGGGAGGAGGCGCCACTATCGAAGTGCCCGACAATCCCCCGGCCCGTGGTTGCGGATGGCGCTCGGAATAGAATTGGGAATAATGCAGCGCTTGGTAATTACTCGTCATCTGGCCGCCGTCCGCGCTCACGAGGCCCACGGGGCGCTGGAGGTAAAACGGCAAGCTGGTACGAAAGTAATAGAGGCCAATCACCGGCCAATCTTTCTGAGGACTCGAGAGAATGTTCTGCGCGAGCCTCCGGCTACTGGAAGTGGACGCGTAGGCTTTGAGCGCCGGGAGCCAGCGCACAAACAATGCCGGCGCCGTCAGTGCAAGAAGAGCGAAGGTGGCCGGCGCGCGCCAGCGGCCACGCATACGCTCCGTCAAGTCGCGGCCCAGCACGCCAAGGGCGGCCAGGATCAGACCGGTGTAGACCAGCGACGGTTTGGCCGTCGCAAGTACCCGGGGATCGACCTTCTGTATCAGCCGATCTCGCAGGTGCTCAAACTGACCCATCCACCAGACCGCAATAGTGATCAGTAGGCCGGTGGCAATCAGAGCGGCAAAGCCCGCCTTCAGCCAGTCGGGGCGATGATCGGCCTCGGCGTCCTCAACCTCTGTCCACACCCGCGACATCAGAATGCTGAAGGGTGCCGTAGCGGGCAAAAAGTAGGCGGGAAGCTTGGAACGCGAGAGGGTGAAGAAGACGAATATCACTCCTGCCCAAGCCAGCAGAAACAGCATAGGGCGGTCCGTCTGAGACACGCCAAACATCACGGAGTGGCGGAATCGCTTCAATTGCAGGCGACGCAAACCCGCGGCGAGAAGAAAAAGACTCCAGGGCAACAGGCCGGCAAGAAACATGGGGATGTAATAAAAGACGCTGCCGCCGCGCTTGGCGCTGCCCGTCGCGAACCGTTGCAAGCTTTCCTGCCAAAGTGCGTAACGCGCGAAATCGGGATTGCGCACGCAAGCTGGAACGAACCAGGACAGAGCGGCAGCCAGGAAAACGGCAATCCCTAAGCCCCACCGCAGCCGCTTCAGTTCCCGAAACCTGCCCGCCAACGCTTGATAAGTCAGTATGGACAGCAATGGGAGCAGGAATCCAACCGGCCCTTTCGTAATCGTCGCAACACCCCATGCCGCGAACATGACCACCTCCGGCCACGGCCGCTTGAAATCCGTGCCGGCAGCGATCCAGAAAGCCAGCATGGAGAGCGTCACCAGGAACGTGAGCGTCATATCAAAAATCACCTGACGCGAGAAAATGATGACCAGCGGCATCGTTGCCCAGATGATGGCCGCGCGAAGCCCCGCATCATGGCCGTATCGCGGGCGTGCCGCACGCTGTGGCGCGGGCATCTGGCCCGCGCGGTCTTCGGCAAACATTGTTCTTGCCATCATCCACACCAGGATCATAGTTCCTAGTGCCGCGAGGGCCGAAGGCAAGCGCGCCGCGAACTCCGAAACTCCCAGCAGACGAAACGAGCCGGCCACCAGCCAGAAAAACACCGCCGGTTTGTCCAGATAAGCAAGCGAGTTGTAGTGAGGCGTGATGAAATCGCCTGTGGCTAGCATCTCTCGCGCCACTTCGGCGTTGCGTCCTTCGTCGGGCTCGAGTAGCGGCAGGCGTCCCAGGCCCGCAAAAAATAGGACTGCGGCAACAACGAGCAAGAACAACACATGGCGCGCGGGAACAGATGAAAGTGGGGAAGAGGTAGAGACAAGTAGCGAGCGAGAGGGTTGTGTGCTCAATGGACTCGAGTATTACAGTCTGTCAGTTCGTCAGCACCGCGGTCCTGGCGTAATGACTCGCGGCTACTGACGAACTGAGACACTGACGGGCTGACGCACTGGAGATTTTTCAATCACTTCCAATTGCGGCGTGAAATCGATCCGGTTTTTTTTCATCCAGCGCACCGCCCAACAATCGCCGATGCCTTTCACCATACGCTCCCAAGTGCCGTAGTTGGTCTTACCGTGCAGACGCGGATGATGGCTGACGAGCACCTGGGTGACTCGGAAGCCGTGCATCTTGAGCAGCGTCGGCAAGAAGCGATGCATGCCGCGATAAAGCTCCAGCCGTTCCAGGCACTCGCGCCGATAAGCCTTCAGCGTGCAGCCGGTGTCGATGATGTCGTCGCCGGTTACCCAGTTGCGAAAGCCGTTGGCGATGTGCGAGGAGAAGCGCTTCCAACGGCCATCTTTCCGGCCTTCGCGAACGCCACATACGGCGTCCCAATCTTTCAGCATCTCCACCAGCCGCGGGATTTCGGCTGGATCGTTTTGCAGATCGCCGTCAATGGTCGCGACCGATCGACCCTCGGCCAATTGAAAGCCTGCCGCCATCGCCGCCGTCTGCCCGAGGTTGCGCCGAAAGTGGACAAGGCGAACACGCGAATCATTCTCTTGAGCCTGCTTCAGCACCTCGAGCGTGTTGTCTCTGCTGCCGTCGTCCACAAACAGGAATTCCACTCCGCCCGGCCAGTGCGCGAGCGCCGTGCCCAGTCGCTCGAGCAGCAACGGAATGTTCTGTGCCTCGTTGTAAACCGGAATGACAACGCTGAGCGAAGTGCCTGCCATTGGACCGTTTCTTTTCGCCTCGTAGCGGCGGGTTTACCCCGCCACATTTCGCGTCGCGACCGATTTACCCCGCCACTGGACTTGGCGGCCTAAAGCCGCCGCTACAAGACCACCGCCCACCTATCTTAGCACGCCGGGCCCGCGAGCGGACTGAACCTCAGAGCCCTCGTACGGCTGCTCCGGCGCACCCCTCTGCCACCGGATATAGGCATTCGCGCCCGAGGCCAATCCCTTACTTCAAAATGGCCCTCATCGCCAAGCCCAAAACTGCATCATTCCATGCGTGCGCCATCATTCCAGGACGCAAGCTGCGGCGACGATAGGCGAGAATCCCGAACATCGCGCCGAAAACCCCGAGTCTGACGGTTTGCTTAGCGCCCTGATAGGCATGTACTCCGCCAAAAGCCACGGCAGAGAGCAGAATTCCAACGAGTGCCTTGTTCGACCACGCGAGGAATTGGCGCTGGAGGTAACCCCGAAAAATTATCTCTTCACAAAATCCAGCAGTGCACGACACCAGTATCCACAGGGTGATTTCAGCCTTGCTGTGTGGGACGATGAAGCGAACCGCCTGTGCATTGTGATCTATACCCAAGACCAAACCCAGTACGACGAGGCACGGCAGAGCCAAGAACCAAAAGCCTAGCGCTACCAAAACGTCGCGCCCAAAATCCCTTCCCCCTGCCCAGATTCCTCCGATGAGTTCGCGCAACGACCCGCGACGCCGCCGCACACCCCACACAACATAAGCCAGCACCAACCATTCAAAAGCGATTGTCGTCGAATATAATGCGATCAAAGATCGCCCGCTGTTGGCTCGCATGTTTCCAGCACCGATTGCCCCCAGCCAAGCCCAGGCCGCTATGATGATCAGCAAGCCGATGGTGTGAGTCAGGCCCGCGACCGGCCGTGTTGGATTCGCGTGTGGTTCGCTCATGTTGGCTGGTTTGGAATGGCGCCGTAAAGCGGCTGCTACAAGACGAACGCGCTTTTATCTTAGCACGCCGGGCCCGCCTCCCGCGCTCAGTCTCCATATTGAATTCCTTCCCGCTCCTGCCCTCTGCCTCGGTGGGACATCCTGGCGCAGCAAGCGCGAATCCAAGTTCCAGTAAGCGGTATGATTAGAAATTGCGGAGGCCATATGCGGAAACGGTCGGTAAGCGTTGCGGTTCTCTTGTTGGGCTCGATTCTCGCCGTCGCGGCGTGCAGCGTCTTCGGCCCGGATGACAAGGCCATTGTCTCCGAGATCCAAGCCAGGTTGTTCCAGGACTCCGTGCTCAAGACGCGCGATATTCGCGTCACCGCCAACAAGGGCATGGTGATCCTTACCGGGACCGTGAACACCGAGCTGGAAAAATCGGCGGTGGAACGCTTAGTCGGCCAAGTGAGCGGAGTCAAACAGGTGGAGAACCAACTTTCGGTTTCGACGCAGGCCGCAGCCGAGGTAAACCAGAATGTGCCTCCGGCCGCAGAACCGGCGCCCGCGGAGCAGCCCACTCCGATTGCCGAGGCCCCCGCGCGCCCCGCGGAACGGCCAAGAGCGCGTAAGTCGGAACGGATCGCGGGCTATCGAGAGGAACGGCGCCAGATGGCGGCTCGCAACGCTTCCGCTGCTCCAGCTCAGGAAGAGCTTACTCCTTCTTCGGCTCCGGCGCCTGCCAGTGCAGGGGCGCCCGTTCAAGCCGCAGCCGCTCCGCCCATGGCGCCTTCGCCGCCTCCACCGCCGAAACCTGTGCGCGTGACGATTCCCGTCGGCACGGTCATCACGGTGCAGATGATTGACAGTGTCGACTCCACGAGGGATCGCGCCGGGCAAGAGTTTAATGCCAGCGTCGTGGCGCCGGTGGTGATCGGCGAGCGAGTGGTGATTCCCCAAGGCGCAGACGCGCGCGTGCGATTGGTCACGGCCACCAGCGCCGGGCGCATGTCCGGCACGTCGGAGCTGGCGCTGCAACTTTCAGGCGTGACGATTGCCGGCAACACCTATGACACCGACGCGACGACTTACCAGCAGAAAGGCACCTCGCGTGGCAAGCGTACTGCTGAAACCGTCGGCGGCGGCGCCGTTCTGGGCGGGCTGATCGGCGCCATCGCGGGACACGGCAAAGGCGCGGCCATCGGCTCCGTAATTGGCGCTGGCGCCGGCACCGCGGCGGAGGCTGGAACGAAAGCCCCGCCCGTCCGAGTGTCCTCCGAAACCAAGCTCGATTTCACACTGCGCACCCCGATTCTGGTGACCCTGCCGCCCTCAGGGAGCAGCAGAGAACAGTAGGCAGAAAGCAGAAGGCAGTCGGCAGGAGCCGTCGCTCCATCTTCTGCCTTAGAGTCCACGTTTGGCGTCGGGCGCTTCCACCCTTCATACCCTTATCGCTTGCAGGCTCGATTCGCGGGCATGGCTTAATACATCACATTGTGATATAATTGCGGTGTGAGCAAACGGATCGTGAATCATTCGGTTCGGACTCCGTCCTTGCGCCAGTTGGCGTTGTTCCGCTACCAGCTCCGCCGTTTCCTTCGGTTCAGCGAGCGCGCCGCGCGGGCGTGCGGCGTGACGCCACAGCAGCACCAGTTGCTGCTGGGCTTGGCGGGCTATGGACAAAACGGGTCCGCGACGATCTCTGAGATGGCCGAGTTTCTTCAGGAACGCCACAACGCCGTCGTGGGCTTGGTGAAGCGAGCCGCAAGCCGTGGGTTGGTGCGCAAAGAACGAAGCAAGAACGATCATCGCGTGGTTCGAGTCAGCATCACCAGCCTGGGGATGCAAAAGCTGAAGAAACTGACGCAGCTTCATATCCAGGAGCTGAAGCAACTGCGGGCTCGTGTCCCCAACGGCATCGGACTTCGCCCGCGCGTTCTGAAAAGATCCCAGGAGGCTTAGATGGGCAAGTCGAAAACCGAAGGCATATCCACTCCGTCGACTTCCCGATGGTTTCGCGAATATGGAATCGCCCTTGACGCCGAAGTGCTGAAGATTTCCGCCTACGCCGTCGTGGTGGGATTGATAGCCGGACTGGTGGCGCAGGGCCTGCTCGAGCTCATCTATCTGTTCACGAATATTTTCTTCTACGGAAAATTATCCTTCGCAATTACCTATCCGGCTCACCATCACCTCGGAGCCTGGGTGATTTTGATTCCACCCGTGGGCGGGCTTCTGGTCGGCGTCATGATCCACTATTGGGAACCGTCGCTCAAAGGTCACGGAATCCCCGAAGCGATGGAGGCCGTGCTGGTGGGCAAGAGCCGGGTGAGATTGCGCGTGGGATTTCTGAAACCGCTTGCCACCGCGTTCGCCATCGGCACCGGCGGCCCATTCGGCGCCGAGGGACCGATCATCCAGACGGGCGCGGCCTTCGGATCGATTCTCGCGCAGTACACTAAACTCACTCCGTACCAGCGCCGTGTGTTGTTGGCCTCCGGCGCGGCCGCAGGCATGGCCGCCACGTTCCTTGCGCCACTGGCGGGAATCCTGGTGGCCATCGAACTCTTGCTTTTCGAGTTTCGCGCGCGCTCGTTCATTCCCGTGGCATTTTCGTCCGCCATGGCCACCGCCGTCGCCGTGCACTTTCGCGGATGGAGTCCGCTGTTTTCCACTCCAGCGTTCTCATTGGTGAGCATTCACGAACTGTGGCTGTTCGCACTGATGGGCGTGATCATGGGAGTTGTCGCCATCGTGATGATCCGCGTCCTTTTCAAGCTGGAAGACCTCTTCGATCACTTTCCCATCAAACCCGCTGCGATCTGGGCTCCGACCTGCGGCGCGCTTCTGCTCGGCATCATCGGGAATTTCTATCCTCAGGTTTTCGGCACGGGCTATGACACGATCCGCGACATGCTGAACGGCAAGCTCGCCGCAGGCACCCTACTGGGCGTATCGATCGCCAAATTCTGGGCGCTGGTCTTGTCGCTGGGCTCGGGGACGACGGGCGGCGTCTTTGCTCCGTCGCTGATCGTGGGCGGCGGCCTTGGAGCGGTCTACGCAGAGATCTGGCGCCATTTCTTCCCGCACTTCGTCACGGCTCCGGAACTCTACGCGCTGGTGGCGATGGCCGCGGTCTTCGCCGGCATCGCGCGCGCGCCGTTCACGTCCATCGTGTTTCTCTTCGAGCTGAGCCGAAATCCCAATGCGCTGTTGCCGCTGGTGGTGTGCTGCATGGTGTCGGACGGGTTCGTGCGGCTTTTCAGTGCCGAATCCATCATGACCGGCAAGCTGGTGAAGCGCGGCCTCATCGTTCGCCAGGACTATTCGGTTCCAGTCCTGATGCGCGCCCGAATTGAAGAAGTGATGCGCAAGAACTTCACACCCGTGCCGGCTGACGCAGAGGTGCGCGCTGTCGTTCAGGAAGTCGTGGCACCGGAGAACACCGGCGTCCTTCCCGTAGTCGAGAAGGACGGCAAGCTGATGGGTATCATTGAAGCCCACGACCTTTTGCGCGGGCTCGAAAAGCCGGCTAAAGTACGAGACGTCGCCCATCAGAATTACGTGGTGGCCCATCTTGGTGAAACCGTGGATAAGGTCACCCGCAGGATGTTGCTTCGGCAAGCCGAGAACGTGGTCGTGGTTGAAGACGGCAATCACAGCAAACCTATCGGCGTGGCGCGGGCAGCTGACATTTTGCGGCTGAGACGATGGACGATCGAAGAAGAGAGTCAGGAGTTGCCTGGCGCAAAACAGTGAATCATCCATCGGAGCGGCCGCTCCCAACGTGGAAGACCGTGAGGCACTCCTACGGTCGTGACCGAGCCACTGACTTCCACGCTGCTTTATGCCACAAAAACTCCTTAAGCCTGTTATCCTTCCCCACCGTTCTTCCTGCTAGAATACGAGCGAAGTCCTTCATCGCGAGGTCGAATGGAAAAATCCCAGTGGAAGGTGGAAGTGCTCCTCTCCGGAAGTTGGCGCGGAGCGACCTCGGTTTTGCTTTCGCATGACCAGTTTCGCATCGTAGTAGACACCGGATTGCCGCACGAAGAGCACCAACTGCTCTCGGCCTTGAAGAAGCGCGGGCTCCAGCCGGGCGACATCCAGATGGTGGTGAACACCCACTACCACGTGGACCACGTGATGAACAATTGCCTGTTTCCATGCAGCGTGATTTGCGGCCCCCAGCAGTCATTCGAATGGTGCAACGCGGTTTACACAGCACTTCGCGAGCCCGACTGGAAGCAGCGGATACTCGAGTACTATCCCGAGACTTACGATTACGCCAGCGCCGAAGCGAACATGGAGAAGCTCCGCAAGTTCGCTCTGCGCTGGTGGGACGTGAGACGGCTCGGCTCAGCCACACAGTTCCGCTGGACGGAGACGCACGCCCTTCCCGAAGGGCTCGAGAGTCTTGTCACCCACGGCCACGTCCCGGCCCATCTCTCGCTGATTGTCTCCGGCGGCCCGCCGCGGGTCGTGATCGCCGGCGATGCTTTGATGACGCGGGACCACAACGCGCAAGTCCTCACGATGATCCCATACAGCCGACAGCAGGCTTTGCGCGATCGCGCGCGCATCCTCTCCCTGAGCGGCCGAATTATTCCTGGACACGATGACGAGTTCCTGGTGCCTGAAGCTGGCGCGGTGGAATCGATCCGGTGCACCTAATCGGCCGGCCTGAAGACCCGAGGTTCATCTCACGGAGATATGCGGGGCATAGCGTCCTAAGATTAGTATAAACACAAGCTATAATCGCAATAAATAGATCAGCCGTACCGGTGACCAACTAGTCTCTTGAACTAGCGCCTCCTTCGGAGTAAAGTGGTGAAATCAATAACAGGCCGGCCCGCTGCCATCGGAGTCGGCCATCAAGTGCCGCCTTAGAAAACGGTCAACGAATCAGCATGAGCCCCACCAGCCCACGCCGAAGGATTTTGATCATCGAAGACGAACCGTCGATCCGCAACATACTTTACGTCCTGCTGGCCGGCTTGGACTGTGAGAGTGAAATCGCGCACAGCGGCAAGCAAGCCCTAGGCATGATCTCACGAGAAAGTTTTGACGCGGTGCTGCTCGATTTGCGTTCAACCCAAGTTCCCGCCGAAACGATGGTCGCCGAGATCAAGCAGATCAGCCCCAGCCTGGTGGGCCGCGTCCTGGTGATCACCGGCGAAGTGACTGACCCCGACACCCTGGAATGGATCGAGGGGCAGTGCCTGACGCCCGTCGCCGGCAACCGGCTGATGAGTGATCTGTGGGGGCGGTTGCAGGTTCTGCTCGGCCTCGCGCCTCCAGCCGCGCACCGGACGTGAGGCGCCGTCCTGGGCGCTCGATCCCGCGTCCCCAGCATGACAAAGAGAAGCCGCAAGAGCACTGCGAGACACGACTTGGCCAGGCAATTCCTGGCCCAGGCGAGGCACTCGCTCGGAAAACAGCATCTGCCGCGAATCGTGCGCTGCCTCAAGGCGCTTTCTGAGGACCAGGTCTGGTGGCGGCCGCAGGCAACCTCGAACAGTGTGGGCAACCTCGTGTTGCATCTCGCGGGAAATGTCCGGCAATGGATCGTCTCCGGCCTCGGCGGCGAGCAGGATCGCCGCGAGCGGGACAAAGAATTTTCCGAGCTTGGCCCTCTGCCCCGCCGTACCCTGATCAGACGGCTCGAGAGCACTGTGTCCGCGGCCGACCGCGTGCTCGCCAAGCTCTCCTCCACCGATCTCGCCCGTGAATACTCCATCCAGGGATTTCAGGTGACGGGATTGAGCGCCGTCGCGCACGTCACCGAACATTTCGCGCATCATACTGGCCAGATCATTTACGCGACCAAGCTGCAGCTCGGCGTCGACTTGGGCTTTACGCATTTGCCTGGCGAAAGAGCGAAGTCCTGGCGCGTGAGCACAAAACTCTCGCAACACTGAGGGCCGCTCAGCCGCAGCGGCATGACATGGGATGCCCCTACGTCCACCCGTCGAGGGCTGCGCCGGGGGGGCGCTCCCGCGGGCAACGCGCGAGAAGCAAAGTCGGCGCTACAAGGCGTGGACCTGCTTCGCCAACATAACCAGGGTTCCTGGCGGCACGGTGACGCCGTTCACCGTCGTGCCCTTGCGCTCGTAGAACAACAGGCCCTTGACGAGCAGCGTGGATTGCGTATTGAGCGCGGTCAAGCCCGTCGCGTTGACGAAGCTCGTCTGCGCGCTGGTCGCCACCAGAATCGGAGCGCCCTGAAACAGGACGGAGCAGGAAGCCAGCCAGAAGGCGCCCGTGCGGTCATCGGACTGGGCTGCGACGAGCGAGGTGAAGTTGCCCTGGTGCGACTGGGATTTCAGGAACACCTTCAACAAGAGATCGTTGGTGGGGTCCGAGGCGACGGTTGTGGGAAGCGATGATGCTTGCGGCTTCTTGGCCACACCGTGGACGATCACTTCCTGACCCGGCGCGAGCGCTGTGGCGTTAAACGGCAAACCGGCGAAATTCAGCGACAAGTAGGGCGGGTAGCCCGGCCAGAGCGATGGGTCGAGGCCGCACGTCGTGCATTGGTACACCGTCGCCGCATCGACGTTGACCGTGACCACGCTGTCCTGAGACGCCTGCGTCTCCAAATCCGGTTCCAGATCTCCGACGTAGAGCGTGAACTGCGTGGCGTTGCCGTTCTGGTCTCGCGTCACCGAGACGATGTTGCCGATCAGACCGACCTTGTTGCTCTCTACGACCTCCTGGTCTTCAATCTCCACGGTGTTGGCCACCAGGTTTCCGTTGGTGTCCACATACCCGTCCATTTCGACGAGGCTGCCCGTCAGCAACTGATTCAAATAGATGTACTGCTTGACGCCGGACGGACAACTTACTGTGCTTCCGTTGATCGAACACCCGGGCGAGACCACAGGCGCGCACGGCGGGTCCGGCGGAGCGGTGAGGCCGCAGATCTGCGTGCTGTTCACAAAGTTCACGGTAACCAGCGGCCCGCTGCCCATCAGGGTCTGGAGCGAGAAGCCGCCGGCAAAGCTCGAGCCCGTCGGCGCCGTCGTGGTCACGCTGGTCACGAATCCGATCACGTCGTCCATTTCGCCAAAGCCGCCCGCCGCGGATCCTGTCACACTGGAAACCGCCACGGATGGCCTAACGCCCCCGGTAATGTTCCCCTGCGTGTCTACGACCAGCGAGTTTGCCATGTTGAAATCAATGCTGAGAGCGCTCACTGTGCCCCTCGTCACGACGAGTGGCGGCGAAAGATCCACCACGGGCGCGGTGGTGGTGAAACTCGCGTTCAAGACCGAGATGGGTGGACTTTGCGTAAAATCCACCATTGCGATTTCCCCGATCGAGAAAGTGACCTCGGCCTGAACATACGTCCCAGCCGGGACGCTGCTGATATCCAGGAGTGTTCTGAAATCGCGGAGCTCGCCAAAATTGACTTTATAGAGGGGCGAACGGGTCCCAGCGGGGAACACTGGTTGGGTCGGCGAGCCGTTCGGGCCGATCAAGGTCAAGCCGGTGACATCGGCGTGAAAGTTTGCCACGTTGCAGAACGGAAGATCGCTAATGAAGGAATACACGGTCCCCGTGGGTGTTACGGGTTTTACGCTGCTGCCGCAACTGGAGGCGAACCACGTTCCCAATCCCACCACCAGGACCGCCGCCAGCGTTCGTTTGAGCATCAATCTCTCCCTTGCTTGAATTCGTGGTCGCCACAATGGCGCTCGTTCAGCCTGCCGCGCTTCCAGCCCGCCGCGATGGCATCGTGCTTCCCACTTGCATTGTCGGCGAAACCTCTCACGTCAGATGACGAGAACACCCGCCGGGGTTATCTCTTACTTGAAGCGGTGGCTAGTGGACAGAGAAGCAGGGCGACGTTCTGCGAGCTGCTTTGCCCGTCCTTCTCTAGCCGCTAGCCACCACACACTAGCCACTGCAGGCTTGCCGCTAGCCACTGCCCTGAGCGTGGCGGAGGGAGAGGGATTCGAACCCCCGAGCACCTTTCGGCGCTAACGGTTTTCAAGACCGCCGGTTTCAACCACTCACCCATCCCTCCGGCTCTTACTTTTCAACAGCTTACACCTACAGATGACTTCACGTCACCGCCTACGGCAACACTTGCGGCAACATTTGCAGGATGTTTCTTCGTCCAGCCAGCAAGAAGTTTACTCTGGATCTTTGCTGCATGTCCCGCTGCTTTGTGGTCGCGCTCAATATACCAATCGGCTGTGGTTTGGTACTTTGAATGTCCGAGGCGCTTTTGAATAACCTTGATCGGCACCCCGGCTCGATAGAGCATGGACGCACCCCAATGGCGCAGTTGATGCCAAGTTACGTGCAATCCGACCTTGGCAGCTGCGCGCTTCAAAGCTGCGAGCGCCAAGTCGTCGATCATAGCCCGCTTCGGATCTTTCGGATGAGGAAAAACTAGGTCTTCGTCGGTCACCCCTGACCTACGGGCCTTGAATTCCCGCAGGCGGGCGATCTCCTCATCCATCAGAACGATGGGTTCCTCGCTACGATGACCTTTGGTCAGGTGCTCTTCTCCGAGGTAGCGTGCAGTCAGAAACCAGACCAGCTTGTCCTCGAAGTTAATCGCACCCCACTTAAGCCCCAAGGCCTCTCCGATCCGGCAGGCGGTGGCAGCCACGAACCAGCTCAGCATCTGAAACTCCGGTTCGACGGCATCGAGCAATTCACATATCTGTTTCGCACTAGGCACGGCAACCTGAACTTTGGGATCCTTCGCCGGCATCTCGATCAAGGTGCCGGGGTTCTGGGATTGGCGGAACTCGTCTCGTGTTGCCTGTCGAAAGAGGGAGCGGATAACTGTCCTGACGTTATCGCACGTGTGCCTGGATTTACCCCGGTCGTGCAGGCGGTTGATGAGCAGTTGTACGTCCCGCCTAGTCACCTGCTCGATCTCCATGGCGCCGAATCCGGGTAGCACATGGGCCTTCACAATCTGTAGATAGCCCCTCCGAGTTCCCGGCTTTCGCTTGTTTACAAACTCTGGAATGTAGTGATTCTCAATATAGGTTTTCAAGGTCATTACCGCCCGCGGTGTGCGGACGATCTCTGACTCCATCTTGGAGATGATGTTCTGCAACCGGCTCTTTGCCTGCCGCTTCGTGATTTCATCTTTGTAACCGAGATTCTCTGATTTCCACTTTCCCCCTGGCTGGTCTTCGGATCGCACCCGATAAAGCCCCTGCCAGTAGGGCCGTTTCACGTCGTCACGAAGACGAACGTGACCTTCTTGGTGGCAACGCCGCGACATTTGTTTAATCCTCCTGTCACGGGCAGCCGCGCTTCCATCTGCAAGGTTAACACAGTTCTGACTTGGCTTACGAGCCTGGAGCCAGGCCTCGACTTCAGCGAATCTGAACCTTGGTCGATTTCCGAGCCAAGTGGCTACGGGTATCGGGTCGGGAGCGAGCTTCCGGGTATGGCGGTACAGGAAACTGGCGCTGCACTTGAGGCGTGCCGCCAATTCGACAACGGTGAGAAGTTCTGTTTGTTGCAAGTGACATGGTCACCTCGCGACACTTTTGCGGCTCTGCCTAGCCGCTGGCTGTCGCCACCCAAAGGCCTCGTCCTCGCGGTGCTGCCAGCCGACAGAGTGCTGACGCACGGGGATGAGGTATGGAGAGCAGCACGCGCGAATCGTTTTGCGTGCTGCTCGGCCCACTGCTTTCGCGGGCTATTGAATAATCCCGTTGATCTTTAAGAGGGGGGCCGGATGATTGCTCATCCGGCCCCAGGCGACTTAGCGTTGCGCTTGCAATTCGAAATTCCGGCACGAATGTCGTCAGACTTCTATTTGAAGCAGTGTTTCAGGGCTTTGGTTCCCGTCAATTCATGGTGCTCCTCCTTCCTCCGGTCGGTCCGGTTGTTTCTGCTCATGCGGCTGGTTCAAGGGCGGGACCCCGTTGTACTCGACGCCATCCAATAGGCGACTGTTATATCGAGGCTTCCCCCCGGTTTGTGAGAAGTAGAAATGAATACTTCTCTCTTTACACAGGTCGCGGATGTTCCTTGCCCACTGCGGCTTCCACGGCCTCGGTTGGTTGACGTTACAGCCGGTCTCCCCGGAAGCGCATACCCAGCCGAAACCGCCGATGTGTTCGGCAAGTTCTGGCATCAAGTCTTCGAGCGTGGGAGCGAAATCGACCCACCGAAGGACGCAGGGTATTTTGCGCAGCTCGTCAAGCCGGTAAAGACGCTTCTTCAGCTCGACTGAAGCCCCGAGCCACACATTTGGGTAGCCGGAGCCCCAGTCTGCGGGGAGTCGATCGGCAATCAAGTGCGTTCGTTTGGTTATCAGATGCCAAATCAAGTTCGGAGTCTTACGGATGAGAGCCCAAGCGTCATCTCGCCATTCGTCAGCTTCAGCCATAAAGAAATCCGAATAGGAGCAGGCGAAGACGCTTTTGTACTCCCCGGCCTTCTCCGCTTCCTTTTGCCACTTAATCGGTTGGCCCCAGGTTGTCATGCAGCGTCTCACGTCCTCAGGGTCCACCCCACGCCGGTTTTGTGCGTGGAACATGTAGCAATTCTTACAACCCTCGCTGATCTTATGGCAGCCGATCCAGAAGTTGAAGCTGTAATCGTGCTGCTTGGAATTATGTTTATTACACTTCATTGATACTTGTTCTCCTTTGTGCCCGCTCTTCGGCAGCTCGGTATTCACCGGGTTCCGAAGAGTCGAATTGGCGTAGGTCGCCACCCAGGTTTTCTTGCATTTCTGTCCTCTACGGGCACCGTCGCAAGCGACGCCGTTGGGACTAATTGAATTCATAATCTCTGGCAGCGAATCCAAATGGCTACCATCCGCCCATGCGAACACGGCGTCGGAATTCCTTGCGGGCGCGGTTGATCCTACTTCCGGACTCGCAATTCGCAGATTATTTGTGGTGAGATCCTCGGGAACCGAGGCTAGTGGTGGGTGCGTATCAGTGGAAACTCTTTGGCAGGGGTCCACCGCGGGCTATTTCCCAGGGTTCCGGCCTTCCTTGGAGACCCCGTCCCGTTTCGTACTTTAGTTTGCTACATCATTTTCCTCCTCGTGCATCCGCAATGGATGCATTTCTTAATCCAAGGTCTCATCACAGGTCCTATGCTTGCCATCTGGCCCGCGTCTACCTGAACGCCCATTGCGAGAACAACTCCGGTCGATTGCGATTTTCGCAGACCCCTGATAGCTTTCGACCTCATCAATTCATGACACCCTGGTAAAAACGCCTTTCCCACGCCACTGGCATCGTAACGCTAGGTCATGTGCCGTCCATGACTCACCTCTCTTCTCGCCGCCCTCTGTGAGCTGGGCGATTGCTCACCGGGAACCTGCTGAAGAAACCTACTTGTCAGCTCGACTTCCCACTTTGGCCCAAAGGCCGTGGAGGTCCTCGTCAATCAGGCGCTCCAATCTCTTGGCCATCCGCTTCGGGCCGAGCGGTCCAAGGAGATAACGATCGAGTCTACCCAGCAGCGACTTGTATACCATCTCTTCGACGCGCGCTAAGATATCGGCTCCTTCAGCCCGGTGCCAATCGCTGGCCATGTCAAGAACCAAACTTGGCTTCCCTTGCGCCTCGTGCTTACGACCTGCCGCAGCGAACGCGGCCGAGGCACTGGTAGGATCGCCATATATAAGCAAGGCATCCTTCAAGACATCTCGTACGAAAGACGAGATTTCAGTGTTCAGCTTGCTCTTGATGGCAGCTTGAACCGCCTTGTAGAAATCATCCTCAATCCGAATATGCACAAAAGCCATAGTTCAATCCCTCCAATTTCCGAATCCCAATGTAACACAACGCGATCGTGCGTGTCAATACGTTCGGTAAATAAATATGTTGACACATGTGGCCACAATATGGGAGAATATCCATCGTCGGGGCAGCCCCAAGGCGGCTCCGACGGCTCGATCGTCTTGAGTGCTTAAAAGACGAGAGCCGAGCGCGAAGGAGGAATTTTGAACGACAACAGCAAAACCGGGATTTCACCGGGCATCAACAGGACGGGTCGTCGAGTGAGCACTGAGGAGAAGAAGTGAATGGCAGATAAAACGAAAATCAAGAGCGTGGACCACACGCAAAACTTCTGGATTGGGATTTGAACGTAGTTTGACCGCAGCCGGTGGCGGGGAACACCGGCAGGGAGAAAATCACGATGAGTGAAAACACGAATGATTGGCAGATTACCAAGAGGGGCCACAACTTTTACGCGGTTCTTTCAGCCTTGCAGAAGGCGATTCGACGAGGTGATGCGCGGCTCGCTTGTTACTGGGCTGCGGAGTTGTATGAGTCTGGTTTCGGACCCCACGTTTGGAACCGGTTGCTCATCATATCGGCAGAAGACTGCTGGGGCACGGTCACGCAACAGGTGGAAGCTCTCCGGCAAGAGGTCCAAGCCCTCGAAGCAGCCGACAAACACATAAACAAGAACAAGGACGGGAGCAAAAGCAAACTGCTCAACCTGCTCTTTGTTCTCAAAGCTGCCTACCTGCTGGCCCTAGCGGAAAAATGTCGGGACGTAGACAACTTCATCTGCCTAGTCTACAGGCCCGCAGCAATCCCCGAGAAGGAGTTGCTCGCCGAGTTGGAAGCTACCCAAGCCGAAATAATTCCGATCTCACCTGATGCCCTCGACAAGCACACCCTCGAAGGCAAAAGGCGGCTCAAGCAAATGGGCTGGTCAGACAAACGGATGACGGAGCAATTCATCGTAAAAGAGACCAATGCCCTGCACCCCAGGCACAAAGGCGAGTTCGATGGCCTGCTTGCAGTGTTGAACGAGCCTCAAGAGGGAGGAAGACAATGATTATCGTTGCGAGCAAAAGAACCGATATCCCGGCTCTGTACGGGACATGGTTTCTCAACCGTCTGAATGCCGGATACTGCAAAGTTCGAAAACGCGAAGGCGAGCCGGCCACGGTCAGCTTGAAAAGAGAAGACGTAGACGGATTCGTCTTTTGGACCAAGAGCATTGGCCCTTTTATGCGGGCGCTGGCGTTGGTACACCAGCGGCGATTCCCGTTCTACATCCACCACACGATCAATAATTACGACAAGCACCTGGAGCCGCACTCGCCTGCTGCTTCAGCGTCGGTCGACAATATGCGAGAGCTGCGGCGGCTCTATGGTAGCGAGGTTGCGGTATGGAGATACGATCCTATCGTAATTACAAGGCTGATGACCAGGGATTGGCATCTGCACAATTTTACGGAGTTGGCGGAGGCCCTCCGCGGCTTAACCAATGAGGTGGTCATTTCGTTCCTCGATGTTAACCGCTACAACGTCCAATCGAGAATGGGAGATGACTGGTCGGACCTCAGGGCCGATCAGAAAAAGCTCATGGTCAGCGACCTCGGCGCCATCGCAAAGAAGAACGACATGCAGCTGACAATCTGCTGCCAAAAGGATGGGCTCGTTGAGGGCGTCCTCCCCTCGCACTGCGTCAATGCTGACAGGCTTATGCGGATCACGCGTGCAACGGTACATGCCCAGCCTAAGCCGTGCCGCGCAGGTTGCGGTTGCTGCGCTTGCGAAGATATCGGTGACTGGGACACCTGTGCGTACGGCTGCCGGTACTGCGATGCGACGGGGAGCGCAGCGCTGGCCTTAAGCCTTTATCGCGCGCATGACCCCTATTGCGAGGCGCTTATTCCTCTCGTTGCGGGTAGCAACACCGAAAGAAAATGCGTCGAGTTGGTCGTTCCGGGTCTTAGTCCAGGAGATCGAGGTCCAGTTCGAAACGACTGGTATTGGGCGACAAGACCGATTGGCGAACACGTATCCCATGAGCAGAATGAGGTTCAAAATCTGCCACCCGCAGTAGGGGAGAAAAATCAGTGAGTACAACCGCAATCATGGCCCGCCAGTGTGGAAATAATGTGGAGGAGACGGGTGTCCGTTACCAAGAAACCGCATTCGCGTGATCTCGTTTCGGCCGTTCTGTTCTTGAAGCTCACGGCGGCGGAGAAACTCGTCCTCATGGCGATTTGTTGGCATTATCCGCGGCCGTATCCCTCGGTCGCCCGGATCGCTGCCATGTCAAGCCAGTCAAAACGCTGGGTGCGTCAGTGTCTGCGGAGTCTTCAGAAGAAAGGCCTGATCGAGGTTCATTATCGCCGGGACGGTCAAGCCCAGGACACCAGCTTTTACACGATCAACCCGGACCGTATCCTGATGCAGGCAGGCAAGAGGGGCAAGACAACACTACGAGCAGGCGGAAGTGAGTTCCGGGGAGGGGGGAACTCAGTTCCGGGTGGGGGGGAGGAAGTGAGTACCCCCAAACAAAGTGCATTAGACAGAGACAAGACTAAATCGAAGATTGTAAGTAAGAACTTAGCAAACAAGGCAATTGAACAACCCTGCCAGGAGAAAGAATCTGCGAGCAAGGAGGATCATATTTCACAGAAGGACGGCCGGATCCTAACGGATCCGCCTTCCGTTGAAATCAACCCCTGCCAGGAAGAAATTGTTGATTCCAACTCCAATGAAAGTACCCACCCCCAACCCCCCAGTTCCGCGCTCCCCCCTTCCCCCTCCCGTCCTGCCCTATGTGCCGATAACGTCTCGCCGGGAGCCCTGACCGCGGAGGAGGCATTCAAGAAAGCGCTCAGGATGGCACCTCATCCCGGAGAGCACAACCTGAAGAACAGGCGTGAAACGTGGCACTCGCGCTGCAAAGTATACGGAGTACACGACGTACTCCAAGCTTTCGAGTACTTTCTTAAGACTTATCCGCACTTGGCAAACCAGTTCGGGCAACCGATAACGACCTTCTTATCTATGGGGCGAGAGGATGACAGCCTCATCAAAGAAATGCGCACCCGCCAAGCCGGCGCATCGGCTCCCAAAGTCGCTGCCAGCAAGGGTGTCGAGGGCGATATATTAAAGTAAGCCTAACATTCTATTTCACTTATCAGAAATATGACGAGGAGAGCAAAGAATGGAGAAATCGTGGGTTCTGCGAGGAACCACTTTTGCTTCAGAAACCGTATAGCCCGCTCATCTGAAATAAACTTGATAACACCTTTAAGTAAAGCAACTTAGAGAGATATCCCAGGCACTCTAGCCGGAGTTGGAGCCGACACCAAGGGACTTGTCCACGCACCCTGACCACCAGCTCCACATCTATCAGCCTAAGTTATGCCGATAACGACCCTTCGGAGCTGGGAAAAACCCTAAAAGTGTGCTCCAAGTCCCTCTGACGACGTTATCATAACCTGGTGCGCGACCATCCATTGCGCGATTTTGGTCAACGCCCGAATCAGCGAAAGAACACGATTCCGAGAGCGATCTGGAGCGCCAGCTTAAGATTTGCTCCTCACCGAGAGATCTTCTTGTCGAATCCAACTTCAACTAATTGATAATACAAGGCTTGCTTATTTTGATTGGTCATCGCAAACCTTCCTCCCGCAATCTTAGAGATTACTGGAATCTCATTCAAGCCACTCATTTTCAATATGTTACACGTTGTTTCTGCTTCCGCGCCTCGAAGGCCCTGCAGAGTGGGCTCCACCAATATCGTGGAATTTCGTCGTAGGATTCGATTTAAGCGATGCCAGCTTTTGGAGGCGTTTGTGCCTCGTCCGGAACGTTTTCGTTGATCCTGGGGCATCCTGGCGCTATGGCGGGGTACTCTACGCGTGAGTACCGTTGACATAATAATATATTGGTAGTATACGGAAATAGGCAATCTCAAGCGCTTGAAGCCCGACTCTCCTGAGAAGCAGGATATTACGGCAATTGCCCTCGTGTTCGGCGCACGAAAATTATCCCCAGCCGTTGTCTATTTCAACGAGTTCTTCCCGTCCCGGATTTCCTGCACTCGGCGCAGCACTTCGCCCTGTTTCAGAACACCGCGGTCTTCGAGCAACTGCACCAGCGCCGTCAAAGTGAGCGAATTGGCGAGCGCTAGTTCCTCGACGCCAACAGTTATCCGTTTATCGGGTTTGATCACACGTCTCCTCCGGGCTGCGAAATTCCCCAATGCGGCGCATGTAATCGATGATCGCTGCCTATTCCTTGACGATGCTCGTCGCCGGATGAATTTCCATCCAGCCGTGGTCTGCCTCGGTATCCCACACATAGGAACCCAGCACCTTCACATGCGTTTGCAGCGGAGGCACTTTGACGGCCGACTGGAAGCCTTGGCATGCCTGAACGGCATCGGGCTGCGTCACCTTGTGTTCGCACACTGGCTCAATGACGAGGGAATTGTCCTGGACGGTTTTGTTTTTATCGTTCAGGAGGCCTGCGTATTTCGAGTCGAGCTGTAACTGAATATGGTCGTCTCCGTCCCGAGCAACGGGAGTTCTTCAAGCCGTACCTGCCGGAGATGTATGGACGGTTCAAGGCCTAGAGTCGACATAAGTCCGTTATTGAGGCTTGAATCGAAAATTCCCCTGCCCTACAATCAGTTTGACTCATATCCGTCTTTTAACGCGCACATTGGTCGGTAGTGAGGGCACGGTCCGAACTTCGTTGCTCCAGAACGCTAGGTGTCAGACTGCCGACCAGCACTCTCAGCCAGAAGGACCTGATAGTCAAAAATGAAGCTGACGATGGTCCAGCACTTATCGGCCGAATACACATCTGCCCTCCAGTTCTTCAAGGGACACACAGGTGGCAGCCAATGAGTCTGACGTTTCACCTGACATTTCCGTTGGACTGTGAGAATCTCTCAAGACTACTTCCTCTATTGAGCAAGGACCCATGTGTGTCCAACCAGCAGATTGCGGAAGTTACGGGTATTGGCATCGGCAAGGACAGGAGCAAAGGTAAGGTCCAGCCGACCATAGATTATGCGATTTATTCTGGCCTCGTTACTCCTCAGGTTGAAAACGGTATTCGAAAACTGGAGATCACAGAGACCGGCAGAGTACTTATGGAAAGAGACCTATGGCTGAAGAAGCCTGCTTCACTTTGGGTGTTGCATTTTTTCCTCTCGCGTGAAGGGAGTGAGGCCGAGGCGTGGGCTTTCTTCATTCAAGAGTTTTTACCGCGGTACGGTGAATTTGGCCGCTCCACTTTGGAAACTGAGCTGCAGCAGAGATTCGGTGGAAGAGCAACAGTCAAGTCCATCAATCCCGGTGTCCTCCTGAATAGCTACCTCAATGGGAACGCGCTCGAGCGGATCCGGATAATTCGGTCAAAATCCAAGAGTGTATTCCTTCGGACAAATCCATACATTCCGAATGCATTTACAGTCGCCTATATTCTCGCAGAGATCTGGGAAACCAAGCATCCAGAGAGACTCATGGTAAATCCGATTGTCCTTTCAGAGCCCGGCCATCTAGCCAGGACTATGGGCCTAGATGAGCTTCAACTACAATCGTGGTTAGACACTTTGAGCGCGCTGGGTATTATTGGGCAGATGAAAGAGGCGCCACCTTATCAAGTAAGACGGCAATGGGATAATCGACTTGACTTATTGCGTCGGTCGTACGACGAGGTTTAATGCATGTGGGACGAGATTTGGAGTCGAAGAGACAGAACGCTTCTACTTCTGATTCCCACGAGCGAATTCAGGCGTCAAGAATCATTCGTACATCGACTTCCGCACGTGCGCGTGATAGACTGGCGAAAAGAATTCTTGAAGGCCGTTCGGCCTGGCCAGCAGTTTCTGAACCTCAAAGCACAGAGCGAACTGGATCGATTAAAGGCATGCGTTAAATCTAACGAAGGCAGCATCCTCTGTACCATCAACACGGAGTATGCACTGACTCGATTCGACCCCAATGAGCGCCAAACGTTTTGGCGTGGACTCCGGACCGATTTTCCGTACTGCAAGAGCATCATCGTTTTTGGTGTCTTAAACTCCCCTGAACTGCTCCCCTGCGACCTCGAGCAGTGGAGGACGAGCAGCCGATTAGTCAACCCAGAAGAATTCGCGGGCGGAGGCACGGATGCGCAAGACAATTAAGGATATTGTGTCCGTAAAAAGTGAGGCTGCCCTGATAAAAGGGGTCCAGCTTAATTGGTATGAAGACCCTCAGCAAGAAAGAGAAAACCGACGACTTGCCTCGGGTTACATCTTTAGCAGTGGGAAAGCATCCCCAGAAGGGCGTCGCCTTTCAGCAATGAGCATCTTTGAAAGGATCCGCGATAGTCTAAATCAGCCGACTTCGCACAACGTCTTTACGGTAATCGCAAACTATGGGCACGGCAAATCGCACTTCGCTTTGGTGCTCGCCAACTATTTTGGCCGCCAACCAGGAGACCAAGTCCTCGAGGGAGTCCTCCGACAGGTGGAAGCGTGTTCCAATACGAACACAGCCTATCATTTCAGATCATTCAAAGAGAACGCGCAGAAGCCACAACTCGTGATCTGCCTGTCTGGAGCCGATTTTACAGACTTGCGCCAAGGCTTTATGCAAGCTGCACGACACTCGCTCTGCAGACATGAGCAAACCCGTAACTACGCGATTAGGTCCGTGTCTCTTCGAGCTGCAGAGTGGCTGAAGTCCCTTAGCAATGAACAGAAGGCAAGAGCGCAGAATTACTTGGTCGAGCATGGATTGGAACTTGATGCGTTAATCCAATCCTTGAATCAATTCGACTTGTCGATGGAGGAAATGGCTCGTGAGCTGAGCAAGGTAGTTCTGGGCGTCCCTGCCGATTTCGGTGCTGATTTGAATTTGCGCGAAATCATAATCCAACTTGTAGACGACCTTTGTACGGGGAATGACGCGCCGTTTTCAAAGATGGTAATTCTTTTTGACGAACTTGGCATCTATTCTGAGAAGTGGTGTTACAACAAGATGGCAGCAGGAGGATTGGCTCCGCAACAGATAATTGAGGCTTGCGATAACCGCCGGGGCCGAGTCTGTCTTGTTGGGTTCCTGCAGCGCCCCATGGATGAATTCGTAAGACATTCTCCTATGCAGCAGGAATTTAAGAAATGGGCTGAGCGATTCCCCACGGAAACATGTTTCAGCTTGGAGGCAGGCCTCGAGAGAGTCATCGAGGGTCTGTTAACAAAGTCTTCTGACGGAATCGCGCTCATTAAGGCCTACATGCCACAGATTGAGAAGGCGTGCGACGCAGCGTGGCGCATTCTGCCATATTACCAACAGAGACCAAACGCTTGGAACGAAGGCAACTTTCTCAGCACGGTCGGGCTAGGAACCGTTCCGTTTCATCCCATCACTACTGGTTTGTTGTGCAACTTGGAGTTTGTACAGGGGGAGCGCACAATCATTGGGTTCGTCGACGAATCAATTCGAAGGGTATCTGATCAGCCCGCTGTCAAGGAAGGGACTCTAAACTGGATACTGCCGACCTCCCTGGTTGACGAATTTAGGAACAACTTTGAAGGTCACGCAGGCCATTACGACCTTTATGCGCACGCTCAACAACGGCTCGGCCACAACGTGGATGCGGATTTCTACCTAATACTTAAAGCGCTCTTCCTTTTTGACGTAGGTAAATTGAAGCGATACCCGAGTCAAGCGCACGAGAGGGTGCTCGCACATCTGTGCGGACTCTCGGAGGAAAGAGTACGAGAGTTGGCAAAACAACTCGAAGAAGAGTATTTCGTGATCCGGTTTTCGCAGGCGAGAAAGGAATATGAGTTCGCCGGAATCGGCACTAGCCCAATCGAAATCCGGCAGCAGCTCCAAAGTGAGATCGCCGGAAAGAATATCGCCAGCCTCGCACAAAGCCTCAGTGTCCTCAATGTATTGCAGCAAGTCGGGCTGCCCGAGAGTGAGGCTAGCGGCTTCAAAGCCGAACATGCGATTGAAGGCGATGAATGGAGGTTACTCCCCAGCCTGCTGGACATACGTAAGCTCGAAGTTGGAACCGTGAGACGCTTGCTGTCAGAACTACAGGAGAAGGATGCGCAACGGGGATTACTCATTTGCATTGTCTCGAGTGATGGGGTGGAGCTCGACAATGCAAAGACGGCGGCCCGCCGAGTTTTGGACGAGATTAGATGTTCAGGACATCCATGTCCAATCGTCATCGCAGTTCCCAAGTCACCTGCCGTGGGCGTGGAGCGTGAAATCCTGATGCGGGATGCATTGAACTCCTGGGGAGAAGAAAAGCGAAAGTTGTACGGCGAAGGCTTCGACCTCGCGATGAAGGACGCAAACCGTAGGCTTGAAGACGCCTTGCGAGCCCATCTTAAAGACCTAGACTATATGGGCTTACAGTCCTTTCCCGCTCGAGTGCTGAGCGCATCCGTTCCAAATTCGTCAAAACAGCAGGCGTACGCCCACGAGTCCAATGACGACGAATATCCCGACAGCAAGCTCGCAAGAGGGCCGGCAGCAGGGGCTCTGCCGCCCCAGTTACAAGGACAGGGAGGAAACCTGGAGAAACCGAGCGTTTCCGATTCCCAGGACCGAAAAACTCTTGAACGATATCCGGGCTGTGGAGCCGCAACAGCGAGCGCGCCAGTGCCCCGGCAGGAGCACTTCGTGGCCCGAATATACTAGAAAGATACAGTGCAAAGGAGGACTTACCTGAGCCGTATGGACCGAGTAAGCTCCAGGCGCGATCACCGATAGGGTCAACCAACGCTCGACCAAGTCGCAACATCACATCCTGGGCCGTTCTAGTAAGTACGTAGCCGTCTATGGCCGCCGGCAAGTCCGCATCCCTTTCGATATTTGTGGCCCTCGTAAACCGCGGCGCGACGGCGACAAGGTCTTTGTATTGCACTGGCGTTAAACTCCTATAAGATTTCCGGGATCAAACTCATGATAGTGACGCCGTAGGATTTCATTCACCTGGGTCTTACTGCGGCGGTAAATCTGGTTCAGCCCCGCAGTCTCCGAGTAAACGAGGCGTCCGCCTGAGACTTGTTCGAGACGGCCAAGTCGCTCGGCGAGGCCATTCTCGTCGAGTTTGAAAACTCTGCCGGGACTTCCGGAGCCGTAAGCAACGTCCGCGAACGAAAGGGTCTCGCGATTGGTGGCGTTTCGGTCCCAAAACTCCAGCAAGGCGTAAATGAATACTTCATCAGCAAGCGTCGATTGAATCCCTCGCTTAAATCGAAACAAGCCCGGGGTGGGGTCTTCGGCAATCAGATTGAGCTCGACAAGTGGGCAGTCGAGGGAATCCTCCAGCACAGTAGCTCTGTCGTTCTTTGCGGCCACGTATGTTCGAATAAAGCAGTCAACATCCCGGCGTACAGAGTTGGCGCTCGGTTGCTTGGTCCTATGCCGTGGAATTTCCGCCTGAATAGTGGCGATCAGAGTGTCCCTTGTAAATTCGCTGGAGGGTAGTAGGTTGAACGCCCAGCACCAAGTTGTGGATCGTTGTTGGTTAGTGCTGAGCTGCCAGTGGAGTAGCCACAGTGAGTTGGTATCCTCCAAGTGAGGATCGCTGCCACCCTTACCGAATATGAGTTCCCCAAATTGGGTCACTTTCAACTGCCGACCACGAGTCCCTGTCTCCTCTTCTAGCACCCGCGTCGCTAAGCCCCAATGTCGGATTGACCGGACCATATTTTTACCGACACCGAGGATGACCATTGCACTCTCGGAGTTGAAGGCCTCGGCGTTCTCCAACACAGCATCGACCGCCTTTTTTAGCCAGCTGTATCTGAATACAAAGGTTTCGTGACCCGAGAAAGACACGTGCTCCGCGATTCCTTCAGACGGCCACGGTTTCCGGGGAGTTGTGCGGTCGTCCATGATAAAACCTCTAAAGGCCGAAGGGAAGCTCTAGTTGTCCGGTAGTGAGTTGGTTCAACAGCCGCTCGACAGCAAAACGCACGAGATTTGCTTTGGCCACTCGGCGCTCCTGTGACACAAAATGGAGCCTGTGCGCCAGCGCCTTGTCAAAGTAGACAGTTAAGGGTTTCCCCTTTCGCTTCGGCACCTTTCTTCGGCCCCGTTTAAGCTTAGCCAGAGACGTCGCCGCCTTCATGTAATTACTTGTATTTACGCGTAACTACAGCCGATTGTCAAGCAATATTTTCCTCGGTGTAAATTAGGGCGCAAGCGAAACGCGAACCAACCAGGTGCGGGGGGCCGCGTGAAACGAGTTGCCCAGCTCTTCGGGCCATAAGACACCTCCTGCCCGTGGGCGGGCACATTGGCTACACACAGGTGCGGCGGAGATCAGGATTTATAGGGGTTTGGAAAGGATGCTACTGATCGGAGTTCGGTGGGCATCGGAACCAGGGTGACATGCTCCCCGTTCTTGGTCCAAATCATAATATGAGTTCGGGTCACTTTGTTGCGTAGCCAAGTGTTTGCATGTGCAGGCTGACAAAGGAGCGGAGTGATTCTCAGAAAACCGCTTGAGGTCTGGCGATGTTTGCCGCGACGAGCTGAAACGCGCCCTTGGCATCGTCCTGTAGCGCCTTTGGCAGGAAAGAAAGAATTAGAGACTTTAGCGCGCTCTTAGCCAGCCCCACGCCGGCCTTGTTGCTAAAATCCCAAGCTGGATCCGTGGCGGTGGTATCTTGCATCTCTGCATATTGGAAAATCTTCTCGAAAAGCTCGCTGACAGTAGGGACGGTGGATATCTCCTTCAACTTGTCCAACCGAAGGACAATCGCGGTATGGAAATCAACTCGGCCTTGTAGGTGGCCCTCGAATTGATCGCATCGTGCATTTGTGAGGATCATGTCGGTGCCGCCGGAATATCTCCACGTTGTGCGCCGTTCCACCTCCTCTCTAAAGTTATTGAAAGCACCTGCCTCGAAATACCATGTTTCGTTGCCCGGCCCTTTCACGTCCGAGTGGGCGGCCTTAACCGATTCTGCATCATAGCCCGCGAAATAGAAGACCGTGTTATTGCCTCGCTGATCGTAATAATCAATAGACGGCAAGATTTCGCCCGTGGCCAACTCAGATTCCGGGCGACAAAAGATGATTGCAACCAGGCTTACAGGCTTGCGTAGCAAGCCGCATTGGAACCGGCTCGTGAGATCCTCTTGCACCCAATTAAAGTCCTTCATCGCCTGCATGCTGGCCGCCTCCTATCTCGAAAAGAGGGCAGCAGCAATTGCCACTCCGATATATCAAGGAGCACGCTGCGCGTGAAAAGCCATTCTCGGCTGCGTGTAGCTGGGATTTTCACTTTGAGCCCTCAGGAAAGCGCCATCATTCTACACCTGTACTTCGCCAAAACACGCTGGGAAAAACGAAGTGCTTCCTGATCGGTTCCTAAGTTCTCTTAACTGCATTTCATACAGCTGCTGTCCCGGCAGGGTCGACCATTGCGGATCCACCGCAGTCGGGTAGGAACAAGGCGCGGTTGGGACTTCGCATGATGCGGACGTTTCCTCGCCCCCTATTATTGTTACGGGCCAAAGAAAGGCCGCGCACGAGGTACGGTTCTTGTTCCGTCTCACATCAACAGGGCGCGAGATAACACACAATCGATATTTTCTACACGATTGGCAGCCAAACGATGATGCGGCTCGAACTCTTCCCGACTCTCCTCGAATGCAGAGAGAGTCGCGGAGTCTATCGGCTGAGGGACCTCATTCGCTGACCAAGCACACTTTGCGCACGCAGACCCTCATTGACGTCGCTGTAAACCACGAGAAACTCGATGCCATCAATACTCCAATCACTGATGGGGAAGTCAGAGTTCGAGCCTCGAAGAGGATTACGGACCCAGTGTGAACCGCCAGTGGCACGCCGACGTAGCGCTCCTTCTTGACTATGACGCCCATCGGAGCCTCAACGTCGCCGCCAACTTGGCGCACTGCTATCGCACGAAACTGTTTCGATCGCCGCGAAAAGCGCGGTTTCGACGGCCGGCCCGCTGAGCGAGGTTCAGTATAAATAAAGAGTCTGTGTGCGCGCCTCTGATTCATCTTCCCCGGGCCTCGACTAATACTTGGCCATTTTCTACCCGCAGGACTCGATCTGCCAGTTCCCAGACGAGTGGCATGTGACATATGAAGATGACCTGGTGAAAGCAGCCTAGGTCCATGGCACGCCGCAGCATCCGCACGTACTCTTTGGCGTTAGCAGCGTCCAGTGCTCCGACCGTTTCGTCCCGGAACAGGGTCTCGTATCGAATCCCTTCGCCCTGCCGCATGTTGTGAATTGCAATTCCCAGATTGACAGCCTCATTGACCAGCACGAATTGCCCGCCTGAGAGTTCATCCACAAGGCAAGTACGGTCGAGGTTTTTGTTGCGGACCTCGACGTCGAAATCATCCACCATGCCGCGCCCATCAGCTCTTGGACGTTGCGTCCGGAATCGGACTTCGAACTTGTTGTCGAAGCACCCCTCAAGCAAAGAGTTCACCAAGATCGAGAGCTGTGGGCCGGCGGCTTGGATCTCACAAAGCTGGATCTCATCTGGGCCGAAAACCCTGGCGAGATATGTGTAGTCTTCCAGTTCGGTTCTCGCTCTCGTGAGTTCGGCCTCGACATGAGCCAAGCGAGTCCGTGTCGCCTCCACCTGTTCCTGGCGTTGTTTGATTTGTGCTTGGCTGGCAATGAGGCTATCGCGTTCACGGCGGCAGGAGATGATCAGCCGGTCAGTGTTTTCAATCTCTCGCCGTGAAGCCTGCACATGCTTGTCGAGATCAGCGAATGCGGAGAGCGCGGATTCCTTCCTTACCAATTCCGCCGCCAGTTCTGCCCTGGTCTGATCGAGACGGTCTAAGCCCTTCAGCCGCTCCTCGCGGCGTGCCTCAACCGCTCGCAATTCCTCATATCGCTTTCGGTCCTCATCAACTACCCTGCGCTGCCGCTCGCAGCCTTCGAGCGTCCGAGTTAGCTGGGACGAGGGTGTGGCAATCTGAACCAATGAGCTGCGCTGGACTTTGGCTTCGATTGAGAGTGTGGCAACTTCACCCTCCAGTGTCGGAATCCTCATGCCGGCTTCGATGGCACGCCCAATCTTAGGACAGGATGCGTAGGGGCCCTCACCTCTGCAAGGCACTACCGCCAACTCCTCACGCTCCACCCGCAGCCGCTCAAGCTCGGCCATGCTGGCGCTCAATTCAGAGTCTAAGGCCTGGACAGTGCGTTCGGTTTCACGGTTGGTCCCCTCCAGAGCCTGCACATCCCGAATCTGGCGATGGAGTTCTTCCACACGAGCAGCCAGCTTGGCGCCCCGTTCCGTCAAATCTGTGAGGTTCTTCTTCCCGGCAAGAAGGCCGTCATCTCTCCCGATCTGGCGTTTGGCTTCCGCAATGTCGGCATTTGTCTCGCGGAGACGCTGCTTTAGCGTTTCAACCTCGGCCAGGAGCGGCTTCCGACTGGCCTCCGTTGCCTGAAGCTCCAGCAGCCGCTGTTGTGCTGTCCGCTTCTGAGTCTCCAGCCCCTCAAGCCGGGAGGACAGCTCGGCAAGCTGAGCTTCAACGGCGCCGGGATCTTCTATGCCGCCCTCCACCAGTTCCTTCAGGCTTCTCGCCTGCCCTTCCAAACCAAGCGTGGTCTTGGCCACTACGGCGCCCTTCTCTTTAGCCGCGGCAGCAATCAGTCTCAGCCGGTCGAGCCCCAGCAATTCTCGGATGAACAACTCCTTCCGCTCGCTCCGGTCCAGGGAGAGAAAGTTACCCGTTCGCTTCTGGCTGGAGAAGATGCTGGAGAGGAAGAAGTCGGGCGTGCCGGCACATTTGCGGACAAGCTCCTCAAAGGGCTCCTTCTTGCCGTTCGTAAGGGGTTTCCCCTCGCCATTGAAGAGATAGCTTTCCATCTGGCGGGACTTAGGATCAATCTTCAGGAGCGACCGATAACAGGCGCCATTGACGCTGAATGTGAGGTCGATTTCCGGCTGGGGATGCGTAGCGAAGTCATACAGGTAGCGCTTCTGGCCGGGCAACTGGCGAAACAGGGCGGCGAATACTGATCCGATCAGCGTGGATTTGCCGGCACCGTTCTCACCTACGATGGCGATGAGCCCCTCACCCAGACTATCGAAATCGACGCAGACTTCATTAGGGAATGCCTCAGTGATTCTCTGGAGCCGAAGGTATTGCAGGCGCATGGTGTGTCCTCCTGGTGGTTAGAGTTAGCGTTAGGATGAATTCTTCCCTCAACACCAATGGGGAGTCTCCAGACGCGCAAAACGAGCTGTCGGAGCCCGCGACTTTGGCTGGGGCCTGCTTTAATGACAAATCTCGTTGTGTCGATGCCAGGAGAAGCGTACGATGCGCAGCGCATGTCGCCCGCAACCTGGCTCCTCGCTATTTCGATTATTGTCGCCACTGCTACTGTCCTCGTGATTCTGTACATTCCACGCGTGGCTGAGCTTTTTCATCAGCATGTCCCCGATCGCCCCAAACGCCGCCTTCTCCTTGCTACGGTCGGCTTCATTACCACCTTCGCCCTGGCCCGCTCGCTGGCTTTTTTGGCTTCCCGCAACATCGGGCCCTTTCGTTACATTTACATTCGCGGGACGCATGTCCATCACCTGGTCTGGGGGATTCTCCTTCTGCTGGCTGTGGGGTTTGGCTGGCTGATGGAAGTGGGCAACGGCAGCAGGTCGTCCTCTCTCCTCGCCAGCCGTTTGATGTCCTTGCTCTACGGTGTCGGCGCCGCTCTCACTCTGGACGAGTTTGCCATCTGGCTGAACCTCCAGGAAGGCGTTTATTGGACTCGGCGGGACCGAGCCAGCTTGGACGCCGTGTTGCTCTTCGGGGCATTGCTGTTAATTGTCCTTTGGGGACGCGACTTCCTCAAGGCCACCAGCCACGAACTTCTCCACTCCCGCCGCAGGAAGAAATCGCATTCCGGCGCCGTCTCTCCGCACTCCGTCCAGCCTCCATCTGGAAAACCTCGTCTTCCTCGCCCTCGCTAGGCGAAATACAGACGTTAGCAACTTCCGTCAGGCCAAGCCTTGCCGAAGCTACACGAACAGACGTGACTCCAAGGGTGGGCCAAATCAGACGTATTGCCCCTTTAGCGAAAACATCACCACAATCGTGACTCAGATAAGGATTGGAATGGGCAGGTTTCTTAAGCGGAGAGAACTGCCTTCTCAACTTCCGCCAGCTTGGCAAGCAAGCGTTCCTGGCGGTCGACCGGTGGGGTGCCTTTCATAGTCCAGTAGGCACGAAGCTTTTCCTCCGCAGAGTGGGCGGCAGCGATTGGGGCAGGCTCAGCAAGAATGTCGGCATCATGCTCGATCTTCACCTTCAGCTCCGCAGGACATGCGGCCAATAGCTTCTCCCGGAGATTCTCCTGCTGCTCGCGGCTGAGCAAGTGGTCAGGTCCGTTGGGTACCGTCACCACGAGTTTCACCCGAGAGTCTTTCAGGGTGACTGGATCCAAGCCGTCAGGTAGCCGCAGATCTCCGTTCTCACACGTGGCGTGGATTTCGACCATTCGCCTAGTGGGGGACAGCCGGAACTCTACGTCCAAATCAAACAAGTCAGGGCGAAGCTCGGGGGAATTCAGCGTCACTAGGTGGTAGCCTTTGTCCTCGACCTCGCTGTAATCGCAGCGAGACAAAGACCCCGCGTACCAGGCGCGCGGGGCGAGCTGTTGCCGGAGGTGAACGTGGCTGAGCCCCACATACTGGGCCTTCAAGCGACGTAGTGGATCGAGGGGATACTCGGCGCATCGACCGACCAGGGGTTGGCCACTACTGACGCGTGCGCCTGCCACACCGAAGTGCCCGAAGAAAAGCTTGTACGATCCAGGCCGCTGCTCAAAGCGGTGATTGAACTCATCCAGTTGCCGGGCGAACGCTTCGCCCAAACTCTGCTCGTTGCCAGCCAATTCAGCTTTGCGTGGGTACGGGAAGATCGCGATAGTGCTATCACCCAGCTCAATGAACTCCGGCTCAGTGAAAAGGTATATCGGGCGCTTCCCCTTAGCCCGGCCAAACACATATAAATCGCCCTCCAGCTCCGCCCCGTGATTCCCCGCTACCAGAATGACCGGAGCGTGGTTGGCCATTTCGACGAGCATGTCAACCCAGAAGTTCCGTTCCTTGATTGTGGCCTTGTAAGTCGTGAGGTCGCCGTTGATCACAAAGAGGTCGACGCTCGCCCGGATGGCATCTGCGACAAACCATTCCAAGCAGTGGGCGGTGTCAGCGAAGTAGCGGTCTTCATCGAGGTGAAAATCACCGCCGTGACAGAATCGTAAGGACATGCACCCTCCCTTCAGGTCAAAACATCACTGCATCCTTCTGTCAGTGGGAATTGGTAGGAATCCTTGCAGGACGCTCGCCAGATACCCAGAACACTTCAGTGCAAATATCAATCGCAACACGGCGACCAGCCGCCACATGACAGGCATTGTGTTGAGATCCACTGGTGAAGACAGGCAGGGCCCACTCCTCCAGTATCGAACGTATTCCACTCATGCCCGCAGCTACAAGACCACAGGTCGTCCTTGCCCGGTGGCCACCCGCAAATGGGACATCGAATGCGAGGGACATCTGGCTCCTGGCTCTGCTCCTGCTCAAGCTCGCCGTCCAATACATCCGGGGACTTGACGGAGCCATCCGAACGGGAGACATGACTCGGCCACTATGAACCAGTTCTGGTCGCAAATCGCCGTGGCGGTTTGAATCAGGCCCGCCGCGAAGCCTAGAATTCTTGTATCGCTGTCCGCACGGAGGCGAACATGTCCCCGCACGAATATTTCTGCCACGCCCGCAAGAGATCTTTCTCAAGGACTTTGACGCCAGCCGAATATGCAGAGGGCGCAATCGTATGTCCGCACTGCGGCAGCGAAGAAGTCGAAGAGCGTGTACCACCTTTCTATCGGATTTCATCAAGCGAGAGTGCGTGATCTGTGGAACCAGGCACACACTTCGCACGCAGGACTCGCATAAAGCCAGCAGATTGAAGGGTCTCTTGAGCTCCGACATCCATGTGAGTCCTTGTCAACATAAGAATGCAGTTCTCCCCTGGCGCGCTCCCGAGAGCGCGCACTTCACCCGGGCAAGATCTTCAGCGCATCTGTGCCTCTCGGCGGTGGCTCCTGCCTTCGCAGAACCGGTTTTCAGAGCGGCCCGGAGCCGTCAAGAGCGTGTCCTTTGCGGCGAAGCGAACTCTTGACGGCGAGGACCGCTCTGACACGATGCCGCGCCGGAAGGAATGGCCGAAGCCATTCTCACTGATGATCCAGAAATGCAACTATTACTGAGTCGCGGCTTTCTATGCTGCGATGCTGAAATCTCGGATCGGTACAAAGTCTCGCTGTTCGCGATCAACAGCCATTAGATAAGCAACCATTTTTCGAGCAACCGCGAGTGTGGCTCGATTCGCATTTCCTGGCAGACGCGACCGCTCGCATCCTTCATGCAATAGCTGATGGTCTTCTTGTGTACATCCTAGTGTTGAAGAGGCTCTGGCTGTTCAAACGGGATTTGTGGTAGGCACAAGAAGGTAGCGTAGGATGAGTTCTGCCAGCATACGAACCCTCCGCTACGCTCGGGACACCCTCACAAAAATCACAAGAATATAGATTGTGTTCTCAGTGTTCCGGCGTTATTCTCCAAGAGGGTAGTGCGTCCCGTCTGAGCGGACCGGAGGTGCTTCTGCGGAAAAGAGAGTCAGCGTACGCTCAGCCGCCCAAGCCGATATATTGATCCTTCTCAGAACCAAGGGAGAGCCCATCTTAAGAAACGACATCCTTTCTTCCTTATCCCTTGGGTTGGGGTTACGCTCTTGTTCTTCCTATCCGAGGAGGTCGTCTGATGGGAACGATTCGACATCTCAGACCTCGGTTGGCGTGTGTCCTGGTGTTGGTGGTTCTCTGTCTGCCCCCTGGGTCGGCGGCTCCTGGCCAAACTACCGAATCGAGTTCTGCTGAAGGTTTCTACGGGCTGCTTAAGGAAGTAATCAGAGAGGCAGCCAAATGGGGTTTGGAGGAAGCGGGCGTTCGAGTTCTTGGTCCCACCGGCTGGAGACTCTGCAAGGCTGTCATCAACCCAGGCTTACCGATGTTGCGAAATAACTTCCCGCAGCTGTTTGGCCCGTTATATAGGGGAACTCCTGCCGCCGAGGTTGCCGCTACCCGGGCGGTCCGCTGGGTTGACACCGACGCCGCCTTTCGGGACGCCGTACTGCAACAGCTGAATACCCTCGGTGAGGGCCAGCGACAGCAGCTCGGTATTCTCATCGAGATACGGGATCTAAGCAGGAAAAATGTCGAGGACACCAAGAGGATCTCGTCGATGGTCGCCCAGCTGTCCCAACAGGTGGCCCACATCGAGAGCGAAATGCAGCCTTCGGCAGCTAACGCCCACCAAGACTGGTACGCCGAGGCAGGTCGCTCGAAGGATCTAAGCGAGCGCATCTCCCTTTATACAGAAGCTATCGACCACAACCAGAACACGGTGATGGCGTATTTCCAGCGAGGTTGGATCTACTTCAATCAAGGAGATTTCAACTCCGCCTTCTATGATTTTAATCGCGCTGTACAACTCAATCCTTCATTTGCCGCGGCGCTTACGAATCGCGGCGCCTCATCGCAGAACTTGGGGCGAATCGACGCGGCATTTGCCGACTACACGGCGTCAAGGGAGCTCAATCCGGCGGAAGTGGCGAATTATGACGGTCTCGGAAGAATCTACTTTACTCGTCGCAACTATGCCGAGGCTTATGCGATGGCGAAGCTGGCACTTCAATACTCTTCAGAAGACAAGGAGCGCTACGCTCGTTATCTAAGGCTGTCCTGGTATGCGCTTTTCAATCGCGACTTCGGGGGCGCGATAGCCTACGCAAACAAAGGAATCGAAATCGACCCTGCTAACCTGTGGATCTATACGAACCTGGCGCACGGCTTCCTGTTGACGAATCAATTCGAGCGCGCAACGCAAATCTACACTAGGTACAAAGGCATCAAGTTATCGTCCGGCAGCTATTGGGAGGAAGCTCTGCTGAAGGACTTCCAAGATCTAGAAGACGCCGGCATTGTTCATCCACAGATGAACGCTGTGAAGGTCCTTCTCTGCGGCAATCTTTCTTTTTATCTATTATTCGAACGGCGGTTTGAGGAAGCTGCCGCTTATGCCACGCAAGCGCTCACGCTCGATCCCGGCGCCATATGGGTATACTCTAACCTCGCACATAGCCTGTTATTGAGCGGGCGGAGCGCCGAGGCCATCGCAATCTACATCCGGTATAAGGGTCAATCTGTTGCGCCGGGGCGGAAGTGGGAGTCCGTCATCAACGAGGATTTCGATGAACTGAACAGGCACGGGATCTCACATCCCGATATCCAATACGTTCGCGCCCTCCTAAGGTAGCGTCTCCTGGTGCAAGGGAGGCTGGGTGGGGGCTTATGTGCCCGAAGACCGAACAAACCCACTTTCTGTAACTTCAATCTCGAGGACCGTCTCGTCGTGTCCTCACCTCGATTTTCGTAATGGTGAATACGATTAAATCGAGTCCCAAGTCTTTGTTTAATGGATGGTCAAATGTTGTAAACCCCATGACCAGAGGATCAGCGATGATCTGCTCGTCGGTGATACCGCTGATCACGGGTAGGATGTCCGCATGCTCCTTCGCCTATTGGCAAGCAACTAGGTAGACGGCGCTCAGCTCGATAGGCAACGCCCACCCTGCCGGGAGGGTGGTTTGTCGGCCAAAACGTTCATTCGTCCCGCCGTTTGTACTATTCGCGTATCAACTTGAAGTTGCCGGAACTCATGTCTGAGAGGTCGATGCCATCAGTTACGATTTGTGGGCTGAATCGGAGCGAGAAATCGGTTTTGTCCTTGAAGCGGATATCGATGTACAAGCTGCCATCTTCGAAGCTGTAGCTAATCCAATCCACAGTCTTGCCATGGATTTCGCGATACCTCTTTCGCAGCTTCTCGTGGCGTTTCTTGATCCTTTCCTCCAGTCGCCTGTGTTGTTTCGCCGTTAGCGGTGTCACCTCGATATTGCCTACCAACACCTTCTTCCTTTTTCTGGTCACGACAAGTCTCCCATCCGGTCAAAGGTCCCACGGCGATCCCTGTACACAAGATCTCGCGTGGTTGAACACCACGGCTCAGGGCCACGAGTCATGCTTGAGCGCTTTGCAAAACGTACCCGCGGTGCATCTCTCGCGGCTCGCCTCACCCTTAGCTCTGGAACAATCCCAGCTGATCTGACGTTGTGGCGGCCCCCGATGCCCTGCGCGGGGCCTTACGTCTGGGCACACTTTCAAGTGACCCACCGAACATGAGGAGTTGTGTCACCAGCGCCGGGATTGGTACTGGCGTGGGAACGATGACTTCTGGCACATCCCTCTCCGGAGGTCCTGTTTCCATTTCCGATGGTGGTGTTTCCACGGCCTGGACTCCGAACACTTCCGCCTGCTTCTCCACAAGCCGCTTCCACACCGCGTCCGCACTCTCCCCGATGCCTTTCTCGGTCACCAGTTCCCGGGCCATCGCCATCAGGATGTCATCGCCTTCATCGATCGCTTGCAGGCCGTCAGTTGCGAACTTTCCTTCCATGGCGAGGGAAACCAGCAGCTTTTTCCCCATCAGCCGCAGGCACGTCTCCTGCATAGTTCCCGTGTAGAAGAAGAACTTCACATTGACGTTGTTCTTCTGGCCGATTCTCCACGACCGCCGGCTGGCCTGCCGCAGAGTGTAGATGGAATAGCCGGTTTCGTAGAAGAAGATGTCCGGGAAAGACCACAGGTCGAGTCCCGTCTGAACCAGGCGCGGGTGTGCGATCACGACCTGAACACCAGCCCGCAGCTGCCGCTCGTACCAAGCCTCACGCAGTTCCGGAGCAACTTCCGTAGTGAGAACAGCAACCCTGATTCCTTCTTTGGCCAGGATCCGTTCCAGCCGTCGTGTCACATCACGCTTCTGCGTGTAGACCGCGTAGACCTGCACCTTTCTGCCGCGCTCAAGCGAGGATTTGATTTCCTCCACCAAGCGCCGCTCCTTGGCATAGACAAAGTCCTGATCCAGGTCACGCGTAGCTGCGATCAGGAAAGGTTCACGGCGCTGTGTTTCGGGATTGAACTCACGCCCTATCAGGTCCCCGAAACCAAAAGGCCGGTCGGGGTAAGCCAGCAGAGCATTCAAGGCGACGCTCGCAACCGACTGGTTGCCCCGGTGCTCGCGGAGGGCCTTCTTGATGTCCTGCTCAATCTCCTCGTAAGCCTTCTTAAGGGGCTCGTCCATCTCCACGCTGACGATTTCTTCCCGGTAGGGAGGGAGAGCATCGGAAATATCTTCCAGCGAGACGAACGCACCCAAGCTCATCAAGAAGCGGCCGAACAGCAGCGGTGAAGCTCCTGGCCGGTGTCGAACGCGGGTTGTAACCCGTGCTTCGGAGCACGCATTATCGGCTGGCTCAATCACCGTAATCTTCTCCAGGAGACCGTAGATTTCCGTGAAGGCCCGAACTCCCGCATCGCCGCATTCAAAGCCCTCTTCCAACATCCTTGAAGATTCAAGACGAAACAGAATGTTGAAAAGTTCGTCTGCGTAGCCGCCCAACAGTGTCCCAGTGAGCACTGCAATATGCCGGGCGGACGCAGCCAGTGTGCCCAGAGCATTCCCCTGAGCCGTATCCCCTCCCTTCAGCTCGTGGACTTCGTCAGCTATGGCGTAATCGAAGAATCCGTCCATGTACCGGCCGATGAAGTCGATCGGGGCAAAGCGTCGAATCTTCCTCTCATCTGCCTGCCAAAGCGCGCTGAAGACTGACCGGCGGGCATGATTTGTTCCTTCCCCCTGGCCCAGCACCTCACTGAACTTTGCTTTCTTGAAGTCTATGGCCAGCAGGCGCTCGCCTTCACTTCCAAGGTAGACAGGAGACCCGCTATCAGGATTGACGACGCTGCCCTGATAACGCCCACACCGGGCGACTTGGTAGGCGTGCCTCCAGAAGTACCCCAGCTTGGCGCGATCCCGGCCGACAACGAACAGTGCCGAAGAAGAGCAAATTGAATCCCAGCGCTTGCGGGCCGAAGGAGAGGTCTTGCACAGGCGCAACTCGCTCAAGCTGGTCCGCAATCCCTCGCGCACGATGCGTTTATTTCGCAGCTTCACCTCGTTCACGCCGTGGTGACTGTTGGCACTGGTGGGCGTCCGGAGCCCGTCGATGATGAACACGCGAATACGCGGCAGCGTGAGCATTGCTTCCCGGCACCACTTCTCCACCAATTGAGGCGGGACCATGGCCACAGCTGTAAAGGGTCGGTCCTCAGCGTGGGTTTGAACGGCAGCCAGCGAGATCAGCGTCTTGCCTGTACCGCACTCCGCGATTACAGCACCTGCATGGGCCTGCTGCCAGCGTTTGACCAGACCCATGATGGCCAGCGTCTGGGCCGGATAAGGCCTTCGCAGGAGCCTGCTGATGATGGGTGACGGCGGGTCGTCGATAGCGTGCAAGGGCGGGTGGGATGCGAGGATTCTGTCCCCTAACTCCTCCGAGTGGGTTCTGAGATATGTTGGGATATCGGTTATGGGCTCCATGACTCTGAAGGTGCCTCCTGTGAGGTTTGGGTACGATTCGAGATGAGGGTGATTATTGGTGGGTCAGACCTGCGTGGTCGAAACCCTGGTAGTTGCTGCGGCTTCGAGCATGGCGAGTGGCAATTCTACAGTCTGGGCATAAAAGCTGGCGTGTTTCGGAATCGCCACGAACGCGATGGAGCCCTCGCGGACGATCATCTGCTCGCACTCCACCGCAGCGATCTGGGCGGGTGACACTTGGAAGGTCTCATGAACGCAGACGATTTCCTTCTCTTCAATTGAAAGCTCATCCAGCATGGCCTGCAAGGTCACCGTTGTCCCTTCGACTTCCGCTGCGGAGCTGGCAAGATCTTTCCATGGAGAGAAGTATTCCACGAAATATGCCCAGTAATAGACTTCATCGATGTCCGGGTCGATGTTCTTCTGCTCTCGAAGTGTGGCGATCCGTCCCATGGCCAGCCGTGCAAGTTCTGGCGTCAAATCCAATAGGGCGAATTCACATCCCTCGTTGCAATACTCGTTGTTGCTTGAAACCTTTAAGACGATTCGCATAATGGTGCCTCCTGTGCCCCGTCCTCCCGGTCCTCCAGGTTGATCCGGAAGAAACTGTTGTCCAGGCTCCAGCGGACCGGGCCATTGCAGTCAGGAACCTCAATCCGCTTCTGCCGCAGTCCGCTTCGAATCCACTTCAGGAACAATTTCTTCGTGCCGCTGACCAGCACCGGAGCGCATCCCAAGCCGATAAGAGGCTTGACCGCTCGACGGCAGTTGAGTTCCTCGTTGAACCAACCGGCCCACTCCGGCACGACAGGCAATCCGAAGCGCTGCGAGATGCGGTATAGCACAAATGCCGGATCGTTATCACAGAGGACTGTTCGCCTGCCTCCCGGATCAGCGCCCGGACGTGTCTTGACTAGCTCCGCCGAGATAGCGACCAGGTGGCGTATGGGTTTGCGGCCGGCGACAGTGATAGTCCCACGGAAGCATTGGGCGTCTTCACCCACGCTTGCGATCACCGGCTCCATGCCAGGCGCTTCCATCGTAAACAGGTTCTGCTCGACGACGGCTGCCCAGATCGCGCCAACATCGGCGTCGCCACCAATGACAGATATGAGGTGGGCTTTACCGTTCCGGCCGTCTTCAACTTCTCCAATAAACCTGTCCAGCCGAAGCCGTACTCGCGTGGTGGTGTCCTTCATGCGCTTCGTGTATTCCAGAACTCCGAAGCGCTCGTGGGCATTCTTCATGGTTTCCTCTTGTGGGTCGTGGGGTTTTGGTGTGCGGGAAGCTTGAGGGGAAGGTGTAGCAGAGTTACTTCAGTATGGCGACTTGGCCAATGCTGTACACTACCGTCAATTCATTGGAGAAGCGTTCTTTCTCTCTCACCGTAATCACGCCCTTTTCGTCTTCTTCCTCGGTTTTATCCACTAACTTGACCGCCTGCCAGAAGGCGATATGGCGTTGATCTCCGGATCCAAAGATGCCATTCAGGAGGCCTGAGCACGCGAGGAGTCCGACGTGACCGGCGTGCAAGGGTGTGAGGGGCCGACCTGTGGCAGACACGGGCTCAGCAAAGAGAATGCGTCCCGCCTGTCGATATGCACCTGACTTCGGAAGCAGATCCTCGATCTCATCGAGGGGCAGGCCACGATAGACCAGTTGAGCTGGTCCGCTCACGGGCACTTTGTATTGCGTTTCGGGCTCAGACGACAGGACCGGGATTTGCGAGGGATTCCTGGCCAGGCTGGCGTAGTAAAGTCGTGCTCGGGTGATATCGCTGTCCGTTAGACGCTCTTTCTCGCGTCGGCTTCGACGTGCTCCGATGACGACCACCTGCTTGTAGCGCACACACTCGGGTGCTTCGAGCCGGTAAACCCGGACATCACGGAAATGCGTAGAGAGAATCTGACTACACTCGGCCAGCCGGTCACCGGGGATAACGAATAGCAGTACGCCGCCGGGTTTCAGCCAGCGATAAGTGTGGCTTAGGAACAACTGCTCAGTGCGGCGACTGTCAGCCGGTCCCAGAGTCCAATCGTAAGGTGGATTCAGATATAGGAGGCCAAAGCACTCGACCGGGCACTGCACTTCCAGCGTATTTCCCTGGACTATGTTCGGAATTCGCTCCCTAGCTTGCTCGGCGCGGTAGGCATCAAGCTCAATGCCGTAGCGCAGCACCTCAGCACCGGTGGTGATAACCTCGAATGCCACGCCATCGCCAACGCACGGGTCAATCGCGGACGACGGAGCAACTGGAAACTGGAGGAACATGCGAATCCGCTGGGCTTCGGACAATGGCAGAGGGTAGAACCCAAGACGACTTTTGCCGACAAAGCGCAAAAGGAGCCTCCTTTCTGAAGGAAACATGTGTGCCACGTGAAGTATAAAGTGGCAGGGACTGCTGTTCTTGTTGTTCGAAACCAGCCCTTCCAGTGGGCGACTCGTGAAGAGGCAGCCAAGCGTGTGTCGTGGCGATGGCTGGCGAGTCCGGAGGCGCTGTCCTAAATCTGTGTTGCTGGAAGCTCTCATCCAGCAAGTGGAGGATCGGTGGCGGTCGCGTCTCGGTCTTCGCTAGTCATACGGATGACGCCCGTCTCGTCGGTGAAATAGCTGTTCCCGCCGCCTGGGTGTTTTAGCGGGCGCGCGACAATGGTGTAATGTCGAATGACGCCGTCCGCATCGGGCGCGGCTTTGTAGACGAACCTGTATCCCGCTTTTTCGCCTCTGCCGAGCACCTCGTCAATCAGTTCCGCCGACTCGGCTGTGGGCTCCCCCGACGGTCTGCCGTCTAAAGCGGCGAGGCTGGGACTATACCCCTTCGTATACGTAGAGGAGTACGTCACTTCGGCGGTGTCAATCGTTCGCAGCGAGCCGACGGCGGGGGCTTGGTTCGAGCCGGCGGCGTGAGGAGCTGTTATGATGCCTTCCATGCAGAAAACCCCTAGACTCATCACCAGAAACAAGTAGCTGGCCAGATTGGCATAAAACATTTGCTTCAAGAGGTAACCACCGGTGCGGACGGTCGCGCCGCGTGAAAGTTCAGGTCTCAGCAACCGGCAGGCGACACGATACTCCACCAGCCAGCAATCGAGAAAAAGCAGGACGGGGACAATAAACTCGAGCCGATCATCGATGAAGGCGAAGCGACCACCCGGCAAGCGTTCCGCGGCGAACTCGTACAAGACCCAAACAAGAATCGCGACAATTGCTGACACTAGCTTGGAGATCGCGGTAACGCGCAGGGCGCCCCACCATCCAAGCCTCAGCCTCCAGCGAATCACGAGAATCTCGGCGACGATGGCAGCGGTAAGCCCGAAGAGCACGACGAATGGCGTAAAACTCCCAAAGACGTCGCTCAGCGTCGGAATCTCCAGTGTCGCGATGAACACGCCGATCGCCAGATTGGCCTCGAACGTTCCTCGGATTAGTCGGATCGGAGAGCCAAGGGTGGATGACAGCGGCCCTGAACCGGCCGGCGCCGGTTTCGAGGAAGGCTCGCCCGAGGCTTGCCGTTCAGGCCTCAGCATCCAACGCGCCACCCGGTACTCAACCCACCAGGAGACGAAAAAGAGCGGGATAAGCGTAACAAGCACAGCTACGAAGACGTATGTTTGGGTTGCATCGTAGGGAAAGCGAGGTCCAACAGCTAAAAAGAAGAACGCCACCGATAGCGGCAGCAGGGACGCTATGTTGGTGAATGCAGCTACGTCCAGCGTGTCGCGCCATTCCAGCCTCAGCCCGCGTCGAAGCACCAGAGCCTCAATGCCAATGACCGGGATTAGCCCGACCAGCATCAACCACCCCGTGCCGAAAACCAACGGCTCTCCAGTGTCCGCCAGCAGGGGCGTCGGCGTGAGAACGACGATGGCGAACGCCATCGCAACGGCCGGAAGTATTCGGCGTGGAAGCAGCGACTTCATGATGCCTCCAGGAGTGTGGTCTGATCGACTGGGTGGATTGGGCGAACTATACTACTCGCTCTGCCGCTCCGCAACAGCCGGCAGATTGGATGGAACCCTATGATGAGTTTCTATGGCCGTCAGCAACACACCATTAGGACACCGCCAGTCCGGACAGTCACTTCCACGGGTTGGCCGTTTTACGGCAACTTAGCAGCGAGCCCCGCAATCATTGGAAACAGTCGCGCGCAGTCACTGATCTCGGAGCATCGTTGTACGTTCCGCAGTCAGCGAGGCGCGCCACTGGTCGGCATTGATCCGGTCAGCGTACTGCACCGAATTGCACCCAGGCTTCCCGATCTCTGAGCCACTGCATTTCTGTTTCGCGCAGGACCTTCACTGTGAAAGCCTGACATCACTGACATCCTGCAAAGCCTTACCGTAGGTGTATTACACCGTGCCGAATGCGCTGAGACTCTTTCACTAAAGCCGATTCACTCCTCGCGCAGCAGCATCAAAGGTTCAATCGACAGCGCGCGTTGCGCCGGAATCCACGTAGCCAGTAGCCCCAGCAACATCATGGCTAGAACAACGCCAGCCAATACCAGCGGATCGCGCGGAGTTGCCTGATACACGATGAAAGCCAGCACCCGGGTCGCCAGAATTCCGAGGAGCAATCCTGCTGCTGAACCAAAAGCCAGCAATTTGACTGCCCGTCCCAACGCTGCCTGTAACACTTCCTTACGCTGCGCGCCGAGGGCCATACGAATCCCCAACTCCCGCCGCCGCTTACTCACCGAATACGCAGCCATTCCAAAGATGCCCGTGATAGACAGCATCGCGCCCATAACGCCCAGCACACCCAGCGCCACCGTCGCCACACGCGGAGCAAAAAGAGCGGTGTCCATTTGCTTGTTCCACGTTTGGATGAAAGAAGGCAGCCCTGCATCCAAGTCCCGCAGTTTACTCTTTATAGCTGTCGCCATCTGCTGCGGATCACGGTTTGAGCGCACCACCATCCAGGTTTCACTCGAGGGCGATTGCAGGATGGGGAGAAACATCGCCGGCTGTGGATCTTCGGCGAGGTTCGGCGTATATTTTCCGTCTTGTACAATACCCACCACTTGTGTGCGCGTTCCATCACGCCTCTTGAAATATCGGCCCATGGCGTTTGCCACGGAGCCAAAGATCTTGCGCGCAAACTCCTGGTTGATCACGGCCACGCGCGGCGCATTTTTGTCGTCGTGCCACGTGATGTCTCTGCCCGCCAACAAGGCTGTGCTCGCGGCATGGAAGTATTCGGGAGAGACGCTGTACATTACGGGACTAGCCGCGGCATTCGATGGCCTCAGATCTGTCGTTTCGTCGGTAAAGACAATCGGGGTGAACCACATTATAGCTGTTGGTGGGTACTGACCCACCAATCCCACGGACTTTACCCCAGAAATCGTCTCCATAGCATCGATCATGCGCCTTTGCATTGCGGGCACTCCGTCGCCACGGTAACCCGCCACACTCAGATCCGTATCTACCAGCATGGCGTTCTGCGGCTCAAAACCGAAATTGCTATGCAGCGAGCGCGCCAGTCCCCGCACGGCAACGAACGAAGAAGTCACCAGCACTGCACAGATCGCAATTTGCACGGCAAGCAAAAGGTCGCGGACTGAAATCCGCCGCCCTACCGTGCGGGTTGATCCCGACTTGATGATCCCATAAGGATCAGTGCGCAGTATCTGCCTCACGGGGACGGCGCCAAAGAGGAATCCACTCGCTAAACTCAACAGCAAAGCGAGTCCATAGACATTGGCGTCGGGGTTCACAGGCACATTAATGGGAAATTGGGGCAAAGGCTGCCACGCACTCAGCCCGCGCAACAGCACGACGCTGCCCCATAATCCGACAGCGCCTCCGACGAGCGAAATCAGAATGGCTTCAGTGAAGAGTTGCCGCAAAATGCGTGTGCGGCTCGATCCAAGCGCGAGGCGCAGAGCAACTTCCCGCGAACGGTCAGCGGCGCGTGCGGCAAACAGACTGCCCAGGTTGGCGCAGGCAGCCAGCAGAATCAGCCCGGCCAGCAGCATCAATCCGGTCATGAATGCGCGCACGGGACGGCCAAGATAGTCACCAAGAAGACCTGGACGCGCCAAGGTAAAGGTCATTTGGCCATCGTCCTTGGGATAGGTTTTTTCGAGATAGGAGCCAATTGAGTTCAGATCGGCAATCGCCTGTGCGGGGGTGACTTCCGGCTTTAGATGTCCCATCACCATAAAAATCCAACGGCTCCCGCGCGCGTTCAGCACATTCGACCCCTCCACCTGCTCGTGGTTAACGATCGGCACAAAGAAATCGGGATTGAAAAACAATAGGGTCCCGTGGAACTCAGGCGGGGCTACACCGAGGATGGTGAAAGGATGCTTGTTGACTTGAACTGTGCGGCCCACCACGCCACGATCATCCTGAAAATGGGTGTGCCAATACGCGTAGGTGAGCACGACATACGGAGCGCTGTTCGCGCCCTGCTCGTCGGCGCCGTGGAAGAAGCGGCCCAGAGACGGCTGAATGCCTAATACGTCGAAGTAGTTCCCGCTCACTTCCTCGACCCAGATTCGGGATGGATTTTCGCCCGTGTCCAGCCCAGCCTGAGCGATGCTATAAGCTGCCAGACCCTCAAAGCTGCGGTTGTGATCGCGCAGATCCAGATAGTCGGGATACGACTCCGGCGCGTCCTTATCGCTGCCGTGCTGGAGACCGTAAAGGCTCTCGGCCCGGGGCACATACTGCGGGTGCAGTATCAGTGCATTCAATACGCCAAACACTACGGCGTTGGCGCCGATGGCCAGCGCCAGCGTCAAAACGGCGACGAGGGCGAATCCGGGAGACTTGCGCAACAGACGAAGGCTGAAGCGCGCATCCTGCATCAGAATCTCGATAAAGTTGCCGCCCAGCGCTTCGCGGCATTCCTCTTTGAACTTCTCCTGGCCGCCGAACTCGATGCGCGCGCGGCGTTCCGCCTCGGCGCGCTCCAGGCCGGAACGTTCCAGATCATCAGCGCGGTGCTGGATGTGCGCGCGAAGTTCCTCCTCCATCTCGGCGCTCATCCGGGAACGCTGGAAGAGAGTGGCGATGCGGAAGCGTAGCCAATCGACGAGTTTCATATTTCCTCCGGTTGCTGAGAGAGCGCGGAAGCGATGGCAGCCGCGAGCCGATTCCAACTGTCGGTCTCTTCCCGCAGACGCCGGCGGCCCGCGGCGGTGAGTTCGTAGAACTTGGCGCGGCGATTGTTCTCCGACGTACCCCAGCTCGCCTTGAGCAGTCCCTGACGGACGAGGCGAAACAGGCCGGGATAGAGCGCGCCCTGTTCGATCAACAGGGCATTGCCGGAAATCTGCCCGATGCGTAGAAGGACGCCGTACCCGTGCAGCGGGCCGAGTGAGACCGCCCTCAGAATAAGAAGATCGAGAGTGCCGGGAAGAAGCTGAGCTTGGTCAGTCACATGCCCTCCTAAGATAATCAGGAGTCTAGCGCGAACTCTCCTAAGCTGTCAAGGAGAAAATAAGCCAGCAATCATAAATTTGCGTCGCTCGCCTCGAACGCCCTCGGATGCAAGCGCACCCGCACCGAAAGCGACCCACTGCAAATGCTTGCCCGCCCCTGTCTACTGCCGATCTACCCGAAGCGTGACAATCCAACACGAATCCTTACCCTAGGTGGAAATCGCCTTCTCGCTTGAGACTGGGAGCTAGCCACTTGGCCGAGTAGTTAAAATTAACCGGTCCAAATCTGCTTGGACCTAAATCTAGCGTAGGCGTTCTACAATCAAGCAGTTTGGCCGGTTAATTTCGACATAACTGGTCCAATCTGTGCACGCGCTTGTAACCTCAATATTCTGCTAGAGTTAGACCCCAAGCGGGCATCATGATTGGCCAGTTATGTCGGCTACGCGTACAAGTGGCCTGTAGCGGGAGAAAAACGCGGCCTTCTTCGCTAACATTGGCGCTACTCCGAATTGCGTTTGCTTACCCGCCGGATTCGTTTCCAGGACCGTAGATCGATCCTGAGCACGGAGGTTACCCCCGTTGCCAAATTAATGAAGCCGCCGTGATAGCTGATTTCGCCGTAGCGAAACAGCCGGACCAGTAAGGCCAGCGTGTGCTGAGCGAGGGTCGAGTTGACAAACGGCGATTGTCGCTCAAGAGCCTCAACCGCGCTACAGCTTGGTTCTCCGTCATTGTCGAGGCTGGGATCCACGATCTCAGGATAAAGCTCGGCGGCCGTACGCAGTCGCAGTCTTGACCTTCGATTACGCTCGTTGAGGGGCTCCCCCATGATGAATTGTCCGCTGTCTGCGTTATTTCCCAGGTCGACCGTGTAGGAAGTGGTGCTCCACTTACTGACCGCGTCACAGATCGCAGCTCGCGCTGCCCGCGTATCGACGCACCCTACAACGATGTGAGCGCGGAGGTCATCGCCAGAGTAACTGCGCGAGATAAAGGTTCCCGGGCGCAAGTAAGAAGGGATCGCTTCCCACTTCAGCCCCCAGAACAAATTCAGTCTGTTGACCAAAACTATCGCCTTGTTGAGGCCGATCTCTGCCCGCCCGAAAGGCTGGCGGACGCAGTTGGCGGGAGAAATTGCATCGCCGTCCAGCACGGTGACGTGCAAGCCTCCAGGGTGGCCCCAAGCCACGAGCGACTGATGGAGGTAAGGCAGCCCTGCAACGACTGCACTCCCTGTTCCTCCGCAGCCCACTACCAGCACGCGCACCTGCCGTTCAAGCAACTCCGGGTGGATGCGGTGAATTTCCATGGCCAACTCCTCAACGTTCGTTTCCGGAAGCGACGAATTCTTGCAACGTTTCGCCGGCATCGACCAGGCATCGGACCGGAAATCGCTTCTTGCCAGCAAGGCTTCTCCACAACCCGATGAAACCTCCCGGATGACTGGTAAGCTTCACTGCGCCGGCCGGGTGGGTGAATTCGGATTGAAAAAATGCGTTTTCCCACTGTGGTATCGACGCGACGTCAGAATTATCGGGCACACGCATACTGCCGGGGCAGACTCGAACGTCTGTGTTCCAATAGGGTGCGATCTTCAAGGGCGTAGTGGGACCTGGACGGGAACTCGATTCGACAGCTCGCACGAAGAGGTCCCTGCCTTCGACCTTGAAGATTAGCGCCGGATGCGGGAAGACGAGGCCGTTGAGCTTCCGCGCTTCTTCATTCACGCCTCCGAAGAACATGACCCGTCGTTGCGGGCGTGACCACCACACCAGCATGTCAGGGGTACGCGCGAGGACGTTATCGGGAAGGATTTCCGGCTTGACCTGCGCTCCCAGACCCTGGGCAAGAGTGCGCAGGAAAGCGGTCGTTAGGGCTTCACCCGGAGCGAGATAAGGGATTCCATTCTCGCCTTGCTTGACTTGGTGCAGGCTTGCGAAGGCTCCATCGCCTCCGCCGCGATAAACCAGCACGGCTTCGCTGAGTCGGAATTCGTGATTGGCTCCGATGTTGACGTAAGCTTTCATGGCTCTCACCTTGAAATAATCCATTGGTCGTTGCCGGGCATCAGGTCGATCAGGCGGCTCGCAGCGGCAATTGTCTGGCAGGCCACTCCGAACGTGTGGAATGTTCGCTGAACGCTCGACGTATCCATGGGATCAAAGGGAATAATGATATTGGGCTCCGGCTCGACTTCCATCATTCCCTGGGCCTCTTCATCGAAGGAAGCCGAAATTGCATCTGCTTCAGCAAATATAGCCAGCAGACAGGGCAGCGGCGGATTGCAATCCGAGAGTTGTTCGCCGATGTTGTCGTCAAGCTCAGGTCGCTCTGCTTGGGTGGACTGGTGATCGAGGTCGAGTACGGCATCCACCAGCTTCGTTGCGAGTGGATCGTTAATCCTGTCCTTGAGAGAAGCAAGCTCGCTCTCATACAGCGCCGCTTGCCGCATGCACGATGGAATGGATCCGGGCACATCAGGGAGTTCGTACTGGTCAGCGTCAGGCTCCTGTGCAGCCCATTCTCGCAGCGTCTCGGCTCGTTCTTCGGCATCACGATAGTCGTAGACCCTGAGCCAGCGATTGAGTGCTCCGACAAAGAGGTGGAAGAAGGTCGCGGGCAGTTGTGGGTGGAATTTCTCCAGCAATTGAAGCGTTGGCCCAAAGGCCGCACAGCCGCAGGTTGCTTCAGCAGGCTCGACAATAAGGAATAGCTGATTGGGTCTGCTTTCATCCGGTTCGGCCCAATCACTGGGAGTGTTGGTGATCTCAGCAGAAAGCAGGAAGCGATGCCGAACGGCTGGGCCCCCATGTGACTCGATCCATCGCTCAAGCGTGAGCCTGATAAAAGATATCGGGTCGCATTCCGCCCTTTTCCAATCTCCAGCGATGGCAATATCCAGCTCCAGGAGACCCTTGGCCAACATCACGACCAAGCGGTCATCGGCAACGAGCCGACGGACCAGCGGGACGGCCTCGAGTCGTGGCAATACCAGACCACTTCCCTGTGCCATCAACTGACCGGAGGAAGCCAGCCGGGAGGGGCGTCGAGTGGCGTGCGGTTGTAAGTGCGGGCGCTCGCCTCGACTGCGGCAGCGCAGAGAGCTGCGGCTTGTATAAGTTCCGGGCATCTCGCAAACCTCCCAAAGAGCGTCTGGTAACGTGCGTGGCGGCCCTGGCGAAGTCTTTCAAGTTCCGCCAGGACCGCCTGCCTCGTCACCTCCTTCCTTTTGAGATGTCGGCTCATTGGGTCACCCCTTCGAGCCAATGGCTCGCGTGAATTGATAGCGCAGCTTTTCCCCGATAACCTCAGGGCCGGTGATTGCCGCAGTAGCGATGTCCGGATACTGCTGTGCGTACAGCGCTCGAACTTCCTCGACCGACAGCTTCGGATTAGGATCGGGTAGCCTCTGGCCGTGAAATTCGAAATAACGGGAAAGTTCGTGGCTCTCCATTAGAGTGCGAGACCTCCTTTGGATTGAGTTGGAGCGGGTTCGGGCGTTGTGCGTGGGAACAGCCCGGGTGTCTCCGTCGATGCTGAAGATGACGACGACTCAGCAGGAGCTGGGGATGCAGAAGAAGGCGCTGAGGCAGGTTCAACCGCAGTAGTCGGGGGCGACTTTACGGTTGCCTTCTTGCGCTTCGCTTCCTCCTGCGCTTCCTTGGCCGCAGCTTCCATGGTGGCTTTGGCTTCGGCCAGGGTGCTGGCGGTTTGCTGGTGAGTTTGGACGTAGCCGGCCAGGTGCTTCCCGAGTTCAGCATCGAGCTCTTCGGGTGAGCCGGTGTAGGTGAGCGGTGTACTGAGAGCCGGGTCGTCGTCGGCCTTGCCATGGGGGATGACGTTGACGCGGAGCGTCTTGTCATCCACCTTGGCCACCGTGATTAGAACAGTGCGGCCGGCAAGAAGCGGCATGAGTTCAGCGAACACAGGACCTCCTTTTCGTGGCACAGGCGATAGTTTTCACCAGCGCCAGGTGTTGTTAATTGGAAAGAGGGTTGGGTAATGGGACTGTGCAACGCGGGCGGGAGCGATGACTGATGAAATTGCTGCTATGAGTTAGTTGTCACGCGACACAACGGAAGGTGCCGAAACAAGATCCAATGGGGTGCAGCGAGCAAGAAGCGGTGAAGAACTCACTGGGCGCAAAGGCGACTTATCATTCCCAATCCATCATGTGTGTGCCCAGCACCCGCAATGCGCACAGGAGCCCTTGGGGAATACTTCGTCTGCTGCCGGGACCACTTCGCGGTCGATGCAGCACGGAGAGGTTTTGGTCCGCACAGCACTTCCGCGAACCGCCTCCCCCAGGGACTCCTCCCGATAGTCCTATCGCGTTGACGGGATAGGAGCTAGGCGAGCCGCAAGTGTACCCTCCTACGCCGTGCATCGGTTCGGGCGGCGGCTGGTGCTGCCGAGAGGGATTGAGAACTGGTCCCTGACCAGCTTGCAGCAGAGGCTGGTGAAGACCGGCGGCCGGCTGGTGAAACACGGCCGATACTATTGGCTGCTCCTGGCGGAGAGCCATCTGACTCGACGACTGTTTGGAGCCATGCTGGGCAGGATCGCAGCGCTGCCCTTGCCCGCCGGGTAGAATCCGCAACCCGAGGAGAAAACCTGGGGAAATAAGCAGGGGGAGATGGCGAGGTGTCGGAGGAATCGTGGAAAAACGGGTCAGGCTGCCCGCCTGACTCCATCCCGAAGGAGCACACCTGGCTGCCAGATGGCGCGCTGGCCCTTCCACTCCGAAATAGTCCTTCACGGCGGGCCTTCGGGGTGTAGAGTAGGGGCTTGGAGATGCAAAAAAGGAAATTCCGGCTTAGTACGCTTTCTGCCGTTTCTACTCCGGCTAAAGACAATCCGCATTTACAGCTACTGAAACTCCAAGTGGAATGTCTCCATAGGAGTAAACCATGAGTAAGGAACAACTCCGTGTCTATTTTGAAACGGAGCGTGGCCAAATCGCTGCACTAGAAGCGGCCAAAAGAAATGCTTGGCTAGACCCGCTCGACAACATCGTTCTTTACACGTTGTCGCGCTGTGCCTTCGACGCTGAGTTGCCAAAGGAAGACGCATGCAGGTGCTTCGAAAACATCTACTATCGGCTGACGGAGGGGCGCTGGGGGGCGTTTCGGCCGGCACCGCGGGCCCAGTGCTGGCGGGCTGACAAAATATTCGAGACGACGAAGAAGGAGTTTCAAGGGCTCTCGCGGACAAGTCCTGTTAATCTGCTGAACTTCGAGAGGGAAGGAACTGAGCAGAGCTTGAAGAGCGGTCTGGCAAAGATGCAGGACATCAAACCAAAAAGGGGCTACCCGATTATGACAGTCTCAAAGTTCCTCCATGTCTATAATCCCGGCCTGTTCCCGATTTACGATACCGCAGTGATATGGAATCGAGTATGCAACGGTCGTTTCAAGAACGACTACCGCGAATTCGGGCGGCGAGAAAAGATCCCGGATAAGGTATGGTTTGGCGATAGTACTCTGGACTTCATCCCGTATTACATGCGCTGGGCAAGTTCACTCGTCTCAACCGCACACCAGCAATTTATGCACATCTTCGCAGAGTGGTTCGAACACCAGTGCTTCGGCATCGTTAACAAGCAACTTGAACTCACAACCCTTTACGCTACGGCTTTTGAGTTCACTCTTATCGGTGCTGCCGAAACTTAGGGCCGACCTTGCGAGGTGTGATACCGCCTTTCGATGCGACTGGCTATAACTGAAAAAGGAATGGGGCGATAAGACACACCACGCCCCATACGGGCCGCCACACAAAACAGATACTAGGGGAAAAGGGGTCAGAAGGGGAAAAGGGGTCAGGAGCCTTTTTTCGGCCGGCCGCGGCTCCGCGTGGTGCTCTCCAACCCGAATTGCCTAACCGCTCTTGACACCCATTGCTTCGAGCCATAGGGCCGGTTCCTCTGGATCGCCTGGCGGATTTTCTCGATTTCCTCTTTCCCCTGCAGGTGATTCAGCCACTCTAACAGCCTGTCCTCCACGATCCCCAGGAAAGCTTGATAGTGGGCGGCTTTTCTGAATAGGCGGGAACGAAAGCTCGCACGGTTCAGAACGTGGTAAACCATGCCGCCGATATCCACTCGCCGAACTCTGCCCATGACGGCATTCGATCACCCCTTCCCCGAAGAAAAAGGGCTCCTGACCCCTTTTCCTCCCGAAGGAGCACACCTGTCTGCCAGACGGCGCGCTGGCCCTTCCACTCCGAAATAGTCCTTCACGGCGGGCCTTGGGGGTGTAAAGTACGGGCTTGGAGATGCTAAAAAGGAAATTCCGGTTACCTACACTTTGAGGATGCCATGAGACACAAGAATCATGTTGCTGCAGTCATAGTTTTTGGGCTACTAGAAACTGTAACACTTACCGGTTGCGGAGGCGGAAGCAGCAGCGTCGGCAATAACAACCCACCGCCTTCCATCGGCAGCTTTACCGCCAGTCCGGGCACCGTCACCGATGGAGCCAGCGCCAAGCTCACAGCGGTCTTTGACAATGGCACCGGCTCCATTACGCCCGGCAATCTCTCCGTGACGAGTGGAACGCCGGTTTCGGTCACCCCACCAAATGACACCACGACCACCTACACCCTGACTGTAACTGGCTCCAGCGGAGCAATCGCATCTGCGACCACTGCTGTCCAGGCGGTTGCCGCGCCGGTCATCACCAGCTTTGCGGCCAGCCCTGCCACCATCAACTCAGGCCAAAGTTCGAGCCTTACTGGGGTCTTCTCAGGCGGCACTGGCGTCATCACGCCCGGCAACCTCTCCGCCACCAGCGGCACGGCGGTCCCGGTCAGCCCCACCACGACGACCACCTACACCCTCACCGTCACCAATGCGGCTAGCACAGCGGTAACCCAGACGGCTACCGTAACCGTTCAAGCAGTCGCGACGACAGTGACGGTTGACCCGGCCAGCCCCGGCATCGCCGTCACGAACCAGATTCTGGGCATGAACGCAGCGGCCTGGTACGACCAGGTGGGCAACGCAAGCGCGATCAACACCGCATTCGGTGCAGCTGGCATTAAGGCGTTGCGCTGGCCCGGTGGCTCCTGGTCAGATGTATATCATTGGGGATATCAGGTGGTGTATGACGGCCCTACGCCGTATCAACCGTACACATGCACACAAGCAACCTCTACATCTCCCTACACCCCTACCGGATGGGGGGGTGTCGACACGACTGCGCAATTTGTGAACGCCATCGTCACGCCAGGCGGATACGACTTGGCCCTGACGGCGAACTACGGCACGAATGAAGCATGCACTGGAGGCGGCGATCCCAACGAGGCGGCAGCATGGGCAGCGGCCGAGGTCGCTGCCAACGTCAAGGTTAGCCACATGACCGTGGGCAACGAGGAGTACGGAAGCTGGGAGACGGATCTGCACGTGACTCCGCACGATCCCACCATTTATGCCTCGGCACTAACGGGGGCGAATGGCTACTACAATTTGATCAAGGCAGCCAGTCCCAACACCCTGGTGGGCGTCGTTGTGGACGCGGACTGCACCTCAGCCGGTGGCTGCACCGACGGCTGGGACAGCACGGTTCTAGGCAACGCCGCCGGCTCCTATGACTTCGTTGAACTCCACTACTATCCGCAGAATCCCGGAGGCGAGAGCGACAGTTACCTCGTTGATCAGGCCGCGCAGGGGCTGACAACGAACATCAATACCGTCAAGCAGGAGTTGGCCACTGCGGGCGAACCCGACACTCCCATCTACGTGGGCGAAATGGGCTCGGTTTCCTCGAACCCCGGCGTTCAAAGCTGGTCGATTACCCAGGGCTTGTACGCCGGCCAGACGCTAGGCGAGATGATGAATGACGGCGTCTCCCGCGCCACCTGGTGGATCGGGTTTGGCAACTGCGGCGGAGATAGCGGCAATTTCAGCAGTTCGCTCTACGGCTGGCAGAACTTCGGCGCCTACAACGTTTTCGCCGACGGGTCCGGCGATACGGGCGGAAGCAATAATTCGCCTTGCAACTACGGCGGCCCCATCGGCACCATGTCGCCCACTGCGCAGGCCTTCAATCTCTTCCAGAACGTGGCAGTGAATGGCGAGCATGTGTTGACACCGGCGGTGACCGGTGACACCACCGACGTTCGCGCCTACGCAGCCACCCACTCCGGCGGCACGGCTCTGATCCTCTTCAACCTGAATGAGACCACCAGCGAGACCGTAGCGGTCACCGTGAACGGCGAGAGCAATTCATCCGACGTGAAGGTGATCACATACGACAAGTCGATCTACGACCAGACGGACAGCGCCACCCCGGTGTGGGCTGGACCAAATACAACTGATATGGGCGGCCAGTCGATCCCGCTGACCCTCACGCTTACTCCCTGGAGCATGAACGTGGTGCTGATCCAGTAGAGCGCAATGCCGCCACGGCGGACTTGCCGCTTTTGGATTGCTCAATCCGCTTCTCGCCGCCTTCATCCACGTCTCGTCGGAAATGGCGTTTGTTCTAAATTCGGCGAGGCTGGTTCCCCGTTACTCTTTGTTTGCAGCGGATGTGTAATCTTTTGGGCAGTTGAGAGGTGAGGGTCGCCGTCGGCGCTGTGGGAATGTGGAAATCCGGCGACTTTTGCCGGATTTCCAAGCGCGGTGGAAAAGTCAGCCGTTCAGACTTTTC
>JBEKEZ010000006.1:0-205416 GCA_050013575.1 Terriglobia bacterium
GCGGCCACCCAGGCAGATGCCGACGCCAAGGCGGCACTCTCGGCTGCGCAGGCTGCCGCGATCGCTGCAAATGACGCGTGCCATCAGTTGAGTCCGGCCGACCCCCACTGCCATTAATTGACGGACCAACGTGTTTTCAACGGGCGGCGACCAGGATCGAATCCTGGTGCCGCCCGTTTTGTTTTCGCCGCCTTTTCCCGAGCTGGTCTCCTCTCGCCGAATTCATCCGAAACACAGTGGCGCAGGCTCAGTGCCCAAGTTCAAAGGAGAATCTCAGGAGGGAAGCTCGCGCCACCTTCGACGCGACGGCATCGCGGCTGGTCACATCGTTTGCGGTCGACGCGCCGGCTTCCCGAGCATCAACAGAAACCCGGCTAGCGACGCCACCACCAACGCTGTCGTCACCCACACCGTCGAGTAGCGCGAGAGTGCGCCGGCCGTTCAGCTCACTTCCGAAATGCGCTTGATCCTTGCACCGACCGCGCTCAATTTCTTTTCGATTCGCTCATAACCGCGGTCAATGTGGTAAACGCGGTCGATGAGCGTTTCCCCATCCGCGGCCAGGCCTGCGAGAACGAGCGAAGCGCTGGCGCGCAGGTCCGAAGCTTGCACCATCGCCCCACTCAGCCGTGCTTTGCCTTTTACCAGAGCCCGGCGGCCATCCACAGTAATGTCGGCGCCCAAGCGGACGAGTTCGAGGGCGTGCAGAAATCGGTTTTCAAAAATAGTTTCGGTGATGACAGAGGAGCCTTCGGCCTGGGTCATGAGCGCCATGTACTGAGCCTGCATGTCCGTGGCGAAGCCCGGGTACTCGTGGGTGGTCACGTCGGCGGCACGCAGCGCGCACTGTGCTTTCACCTCGATCGATGGCCATGGTGATCCGGCGATCTCTGCCGACGAAGTGCTCTTGACCTCGACGCCGACCTCTGCCAGTTTGGCAACCACTGCCGTCAGATGGCTCGGGTTGGCGCGCCGCAAGGTGAGTTGCCCGCCCGTGATGGCAGCGGCGGTGAGAAAAGTCCCGGCTTCGATACGGTCGGGGATGATAGTGTGGTCGGCGCCGTGAAGCTGGGCGACGCCTCGAATGCGAATTTGGCTGGTGCCGGCGCCCTCGATGGCAGCGCCCATTTTGTTCAGCAGGTTGGCGAGGTCTTCCACCTCGGGTTCGAGCGCGCAATTATCGAGCAGCGTCTCTCCTTCCGCCAGCGCGGCGGCCATCATCAGGTTCTCCGTGCCGGTCACGGTGATGGTGTCGAAGCAAAATCGGCTGCCGCGCAGGCGGTCGGCGCGAGCGTGTACGTACCCGTGGTCCATCTCAATCTTCACGCCCAATTCCTCGAGGCCACGCAAATGTAGGTTAATGGGGCGCGCGCCAATCGCACAGCCGCCGGGAAGCGAGACGCGGGCTTCGCCGAAGCGCGCCACCAGCGGGCCGAGCACCAGGACCGAGGCGCGCATCTGCTTCACGAGTTCGTACGGGGCAACGGGATTCTCCAGCCCGCGTGCCTGAATCTCCACTCGGTTGCCGTACTCTTCGTGGGTGACCGAGGAATCGACCCCCAGTTCTTCCAGCAGGCTCCGCATCGTGCCAATGTCGCGGACGCGCGGCAGATTCCGCAGGATTACCGTCGCATCGGTAAGCAGTGCGGCCGCCATCGCCGGCAATGCGGCATTCTTGGCGCCGCTCACCGTGATCGTGCCCTCCAGGGGAATCCCGCCTTCGATCAGGAATTTGTCCATTGCTTTATTGAATCAGTGGCAAGGAGCGTGTGGCAAGTAATTTGCGATTGATCCCGCCAAGCGGGACTGATTGCCGATTGACGTGACAAGAACCTGGAAGGATCCTTCACTTTCCTTCGCCCTCCAGACTTTTCAGCAAGCCCTCTACCGCGGACTTCAGCGCCGGGACATCGCGCGTCGCCGCATCCCAGACAATGTCAGTGTCGATTTCGAAATAGCCGTGGACCAGGACATTGCGCATACCGATGATTTTGTGCCAGGGTATTTCAGGAGCGAGGGCACGCACGCCCTCTGGAAGAGCGCTAGCGGCCTCGCCAAGGGTCTGGAGGTGAAGGAGGAACCATCCCCGAAGCAACTCATCCTGCTCAAAAGATTCCTTGTCTCGGCGTGCATACCGCTCGATAGCGGCAATAGCCTCCAGCATGTCCCTCAGGCGCTCGGCCGGGTCTCTCATACCGAAATTGCCTCGCTAAGCACCCTGCCGCGGATCCGCACTTTCAGGCCCTTCTCCGTCACCACGTCCACGCGGCGCCCGAGCGACTGTTCCAATTCCGCCTGGAGCCCGCCGAGATCCAACAGCGACCTTCCCGATTCCATCTCTACCAGAAAGTCGATATCGCTGGCCTCATCCGCCTCTCCCCGAGCGACTGACCCAAACACGCGGACGTTGCGCGCGCCGTATTTGGTGGCAATGCGCAAAATCTCCTTTCGCTTCGCCGTAAGGAGTTCTCCGAGGGTCAACATTGATCCAAAACCCATTTCTGCTTTCCTTGCAAGGCTCGCTCGCCGAAATCGTCTCGGCTTGCCTGAATGATATCATACGCGGTCGGGACTACGGGTCAGCGACTTCGCCCATTCGGCGCGCGCCTGACGCAGCACGCTGGCGGGATTTTTCCTGCGTCCGAGCAGTTTCACGGCTTCGCTCCGCGGTATATGTTTCCAAAGCATCAGGAGCGCCACTGGGAGACTCCATCCGGATTGCTCGAGGGCATGCCTCGCGGCGTCGGGTGTTACGCCGGCGCCCTGCGCCAGCATGGCTTCGCCACGCTTCTTTAGTTTTTCGTTAGTCATCTGCACACTCACCATCCGGCCGGAAAACACGCGGCCCAGGCGCACCATGCTGGCGGTGGAAAGCATATTGAGGATCAACTTTTGCGCCGTGCCGGCCTTCATGCGCGTCGAACCCGCAATCACTTCCGGCCCCACCACTGCGGCAATAGTGACGTCGGCCCATTCGTCCATTTCGGAGCCCGGGTTGTTTGTTATGGCCACGGTCTTGGCCCGCAGCTTGCGCGCATAGCGCAATCCGGCGAGAGTGTAAGGCGTACCGCCGCTGGCGGAGATGCCCACCAGCACGTCGCGACGATTAAGTTTCAGCCGGCGCAAATCGCGCACGGCTTGCTCAGGATCGTCCTCGGCGCCTTCCACCGGTTTGAACATCGCCTGCGGCGCGCCGGCCATCACGGCCACCACTCGATGGGTGCCGAAGGTTGGAACGCACTCGGCGGCATCGAGCACGCCCAGCCGCCCGCTGGTGCCGGCGCCGATGTAAACCAGCCGTCCGCCACGCTCCAAGGCTTTGACAACCAGTTCCACGGCGCGCGCGATTCGCGGGATGACCTTGCGAACGGCTGGCGGCACCCGCTGGTCTTCGTGGTTGACGATGCACAGGATTTCTTCCGTGGATTTGGTATCCAGTGCGACGGAGGCCGGGTTGTCGCGTTCGGTGATCCTCGATTTTAGATTTTGGATTTTGGATTTTGGATTAAGGAGGCGAGTTGAGGCGCGGAAGGATGATGACCACAAGGACCCGCTGTCGTTCCGAGCCCTTCGCTTGTCATCCTGAGCCCTTCGCTTGTCATCCTGAGCGCAGCGAAGGATCTTTTTCATTTCCCGCTCAGGGCAAACTCCGCGAAGGGTCTCTGTATTTCGCTCACGGTAAACTCCGCGAAGATTCTCTGGAGAAACTGCGGAGATGCTTCGTCGCCTGCGGCTCCTCAGGATGACATCGTTGGTTGCGATGGCAGTTTTAGATTTTCTCAATCTAAAATCCAAAATCTAAAATCCAAAATCAATCTGCTCTTCCGGAAAGCGTTTGCCAACCGCGGCGGGATAGATCCCAGTAGATCGCGTACCCTGAGACCGCGGCGGTGGCGAGGAACAGGACGCCGGTGCTGGGAGAACCCAACAGCAATTTTCCAATGCCGAAAAGCGTCATATAAACCATCAGGCAGCCGAGCGCCCAATCCATCAAATTATACCAACCATCGCGTGTGGGAGCGATTTCGGGCGCGAGCAGCGCGATGTGTTTCCAGCCCGCCACGCCTGGCCGTACGCGGCGATAGAACGACAGAAGTTTGGGTTCAGGCTCGGGCTTGGTCACAAACGTGGCAACCAGCCACACCGCCGTGGTGAGGGCCACCGTCAGGACTAGATTCTTCGCGAACTGGTTCGGGTCGGTGGCGGCAAACGGGCTCTTGAAACGAAGCGTGATGGAAACCGCCGCGGCGGTCGCCATGGCTGAGATTTCCGACCACGCGTTGATGCGCCACCAGTACCAGCGCAGCAGGTAGACCGCCCCTGTGCCCGCGCCGATATTCACCACCATGTCCCAGCCGCCTGCCACCGTTCGCATCATGTAAGACACGGCGGCTCCCAGAACCATGAGCCCCAGGGTCGCGACCTTCGAAACCATCACGTAATGACTTTCGGTTCGCTCACGCGCCAGGAACCGGCGGTAGAAATCGTTGACGATATAAGAAGAGCTCCAATTCAATTGAGTGGCGATCGTGGACATGTAAGCGGCGGCGAACGCGGCCAGCATCAAGCCACGAAGTGCTGCGGGCAGGTAATCGACGAAAGCCAGCACGAAGCCGCTCTCCGCGTCGGCGCCCGGCTGGCTCAGTTGCGGGTAAAGGACGACCACCGCGAGCGCGGTCATAATCCAGGCCCAGGGCCGCAGCGCGTAGTGAGCGATGTTGAACCACAGCGTTGCCCCGAGCGAGTTCTTTTCGTCCTTGGCGCAGAAAATTCGCTGCGCCACGTAACCACCGCCGCCGGGTTCCGCTCCCGGGTACCAGACCGACCACCAATAAACTCCGATGTAGACGAGAAACGTCATCAGCGGCATCCAGGGTGAATGGAGGTCGGGGATGAAAGAGAGTATCGAACCGGAGCCTCCCGCGGCGGCGCCGCGTACCGCGTCAACTTCAGCGAGCTTCGTCTTGAGCGCTTCCATGCCACCCACGGCGCGCACCGCGTAATAGGCCAGCACGATCACCATGGTCATCTTCAGGACAAACTGGACCAAATCGGTCCACAGCACGCCCCACAGGCCTGAGATCGAGGTGTAAATTGCGGTGATGGCCATGCAAATGACCACCGCCCAGAACTTGGGAATGTTCAATGAAATGCCCAGGATTTTTTCCATGGCCAGGTTGACCCAGCCCAGGATGATGCAGTTGATGAGCAGGCCAAAATAGAGAGCTCGAAAACCCCGCAGGAAAGCGGCGGGCTTGCCGGCGTAACGCAACTCGACCAGTTCCACGTCGGTGATGATTTCCGCGCGCCGCCACATGCGCGCGAAAAAGAATACGGTCATCATACCGCTGAAAAGGAAGCTCCACCAAAACCAGTTGGCAGCCACGCCGTGCCGCACCACCTGGCCGGTCACCCAGAGCGGCGTGTCGGCGGCGAAGGTGGTGGCCACCATCGACGTGCCCGCCAGCCACCAGCTCACCTCGCGGCCGGAAACAAAAAAGTCCTCCGTGCTGCCGCTGGCCTTCTTGCGGTAGTAAAGCCCGATCAGAAGATTGAAGAGGAAATACGCGGCGATAACCAGCCAGTCTGCTATTGTCAGCTTCATGGGGCTCCGAGTTGATGATTCGTTGACAGGCGGCGCGCGAAAGTATATCACGGCCCCAAAAGGCCAGTGGGCAATTACTGAAGGGCGAATTATGAATGATGAATTATGAATTCAGAATGACGAGGCTGCGAGTGGAATCTTCTACGCGACGGACTTCGCTAACTCGGAGACGAGCGCGGACAGGCATGAAGGCGCCTTCCAGCGCGGTCGCCCGCAGGATTTCTGTTACAATGCTGATTATGAGCCCGATTGAGGAGGGCATTCGGTCGTGGCTGCGTTATGCCGAAGCGGATCTGGCCGCGGCCGAAGGGCTGCATGGCCTCCATTTGAATCCCAGTGCGCTGTTTCACCTTCAGCAGGCGGTCGAGAAAACGCTCAAAGGACTCCTGCTAAAGCAGACTGGGTTAGAGCCTCCACGAATCCACAGCCTGCGACGGCTGGTCGAACGCTGCGGACTCAGTTTGACTTCGGACCAGACGCTTCTCCTCGAGAACCTGGGTAATTACTACGTGGAGTCGAGGTACCCCGGCGATTGGGAAATGGCCCCGACTGAGGTGATTGCTAAAGAGGCGGAGACAATGATCCCCGCCGCCAAGGAATTCATCCAATGGCTACGGTCGCAGATTTAGACGAAATCGTTGAGCAGAGTTTGGGGCGCGTGCAGGAGCGCATTCGCATCCAAGCAGCCTATCTCTTCGGCTCGCAGTTCGCCGGCGAAGCCGACGCGGACAGCGACATCGATGTGGCGGTATTCTCTCCCGACGTCGATGACTTGAATTTCGTTGAACGAGTTCACCTGACTTCCGAAATCTCAGTGCGCTGCGATTCTCGCCTGGAACTCCACCTTTATCCCTCCCGCGCCCTAGCTGACGCCCGGCCCAGCAATTTCGCAGGCTACATTATCACCCACGGCAGGCGGCTTGTCTGATGCCCGACCGTCGCCCCCAAAGACTGGCTACTTCACGATCTTCCGAGGACAGTCCTATGTGAGCTGTCTTTCAGCGCGCGTTTGATCTTATTCTCGTCGCGGTTATCCCAATCGGGATGGGGCAGCGCGAAGGCGGGCAGCGGAGTGGGAAGAAGCTCAGGCAGATGGGTGCGGAGTGCGGCGTCGGCGAGCCAGTATCCGTGATTCTCCAGCACCGCGGCTTCGGCTTCGGAAAAGCTGTCGAGATCGGTGCGAATGGGAGCGATGAAGTTTTTCACCAGGTCCGCGGAATAACCAGGCGGCAACTGCCGGTCGTATTCGGTGACGGTGCCGCCGATGCCCCAATAGGTTCCTTTCATGGCTTTGGCGATGAAGCTCGAGATCAGCCATCGTTTGCGCAGGGCGAGAGCCTGATCCTCGGGAATGGAGATGAAGCGCCCAACTTCCCAGGCGAAGCCCGTATCGCCACCGCTCGGGAAGAGCGCTCCGCCATCGGAGGCGAGGGCGAATTCGTGATCCTTCCAAATGGGTTCCAGCCCCAGATTGTCGTAGACGCCGCCGTCGCTGAACGTCATGCCTCGGATCACGGCGTCGCGGACGGCGCCCGGCGCGGCCTTGCCGCCCCGCAATTGAGCGGGATCAAGATGAAACGCCATGGGCTTAAAGACGGGAGGAAAACACGATGAAGCGGCGATGGCGGAGCTCACCTTCCAGCCCGGAGGTGTGTCCTCGAATCCGGCTTGATAATCTCCGCACTGCTTCTGCTTGAACATCCAGTTGACGCCGTAGGCCAGGTCGGTGGAGCAGAAGATATGAACGGGCTCCCCTGGGATTTGGCACAGCAATTTGCCCTGGGTGAGGTGCTCCTCGTACTGGTGCGCAAGCTGCTCGCTGTTGCTCAAGCCCGGGATCAGCCGTTCCAGCGCCGGCCAGCGGCGAATGTCCAGCGAGCAGAAGGCGCGCATGGGCGCGCTCACCTCGCGCTCGAAGTCCGAAATCCCCTTGGCCAGAGGCGAGGCTAGCCGGCTAGCCAGAAACCCGTTCAGGATGCTTCCACCCGAAACGGAGGAAATGGTCCGAAACTGCTTTAGGATTCCAAGCTCGCTCAGCCGCCGGATCGCGCCCAGGTGGAATAACGTGGCGCGAAAACCGCCGCCGGAGAGGCTGAGCCCCATCCCGTTTCGTTGGGGTTCGTCGAACGGAAGGTAGTGCTGTGCGTTGGGCGTCTGAGTGTTCATGGTTTCCTCCCGAGACAGATGGGGACGGTGCAGTGCGCGGCCAGGGTGAGACTATACCAACGAGGAGGCTCGCGCAACAGTGACCATAGGGGCACGGCTGCGCCTGGTGGTCCAGCAGGGCGCCCCAAAGGACGCCCGTACATCGCCAAAGGACGAGCGCGAAGAAGTCGGCAATGCCTGCTGTTGTGGAGCGGCCGACTTGGTGGTAGAGTCCTCGCAATCCACCCCAGCCGAAAAGACCACAATCCTGGAGGCATTATGAAGTCACTGCTTCCACGCCGAATACCTCCGGCCGTTGCGATGGCGTTCGCCATCATCGTTCTCACGCCGACGCCCTTACTGGCAGACGGCGCGATTCCATGGGTCTTTCTCGCGCCGCCGTTGATGATCGTGGGGCTGATCCCCGTCATTCTAATCGAGAGTTTCGTGCTTCGACGAAGACTCGATCTGGGATGGTCACGCGCGCTACGCGTGGCTGCAATCGTCAATCTGGCGTCCACGGTTGTGGGAGTCGTTGGTGTGGTGGTCTTGGCCAATACCCCCTTGAGCCCCGAACGAGCTGGGCCGATTATTCTCTTTGTTATGCTTGTCCCGCTTTTTCTTGTCTCTTGGCTGGTTGAGTATCCTATCGCGTGGTACATGCTGAGACCTGGACGGTCGGGCTCCGCCGTCCTTTCTTCGACGGCCGCTCCGGTGGGTTCGAAGCCAACGCCGCCCCGACCGGCCCTCTGCCTGCTTAACCACCCGCAAGTGCGGTCGGGAACGTTCACTGCCAATGTGGCCAGCTATTTGTTCCTTGCAGCTATGGTGGTGATCTCGCTGGCGCTAGGCTTCAGAAACCATCCTGACTATGAGGCGCGAGCCAAACGCCAGCAAAGCTCCCCCGTGGAGTCGCTCCAGGCGATTCAGAGGGCAGAGGCGATGTATGCCGAGACCTACCCCAAAAAATTAGGATTCAGCCGGAGCCTCGCCGCCTTGGGTGGGCTGGAAGAGCAGTCGAACTTGGCGGCTGCCAGGAGTGCCGGTGAATTCGATCCGGGTCTCGCTTCGAGCGGGTTTCAAGGGTGCCCGACACCGACTCCAGAACTAGCCTGCCTCATCGACGCGCAATTCGCCGGGGGTGCAAAGGAAGGTTACCGTTTCACTTACACGCCGCACCAGTCCAACGACGGAGTGATTGACTCTTACTCAATTTCAGCCAGTCCCATCAGCGGTGCGGGGTACAGACGCTATTCCATCGACCAGAAGGGAACGATTCGTGTGAGCAACGGGCCACCTGCGACTGAGGCAGACAAGCGGCTGCCTGAAGTCGATCGCTGGTCGCAGCCTCGCATTACGCTTTTGCTGAGGAAGATTAACAGCGCTGAGGCAAAGTACTCGTCCATGTTTTCTAAAGGATTCAGTCCCATGCTGGAAGATTTGGGCGGAGAGCAAGGATGCGGGAAGCCCACAGAAATTGCCGCGTGCCTTATTGATACGAAGCTTGCCTATGGGGAGGACAACTTCTTCCCCGGGTACCGTTTTGTCTTCTCGCCGGGCCGCAGCGTGAGAGGAGCGATCCGATCTTACTCGGTTACGGCAAGTTCGAAAAAACATCCGTACGGATACTATTACTATACGGACCAGACTGGCGTAATTCGCGAGAATAAACGCGCGCCAGCAACTGCCGCAGACATGCCGGCCGCCGACCCCACCGCCGTCCTTTTATTAAATAGCCTTCATCGTGCTGAGGATGCGTATTCGAACGTGTTTGCGAAAACATTCAGTCCCAGTCTCGCCGCTCTGGGGCATTCGTCCAGCCATCCCCAAGCGGGCCTAATCGACGCCGAGCTGGCAACTGGACAGAAAATATGCGGTGTCACTAAAGATGGCTCTTCTGTAGCGAAGGTTTTGTATAGGTTCACCTATAAGCCCGTCTCCCAGTTCTGGACCGGCAAATTTACTGAATACACGCTCCGGGCGCGTCCCGACACATACTTGGGCTTGTACACTCCGAGTTTTATTGCCCACATCCGCTTGGGCGAGAAGCCTCAAGGCGAGACGGGTATAGAAATGACAAAGGAAGACCGGGAGGCGACAGCGGACGATCCGCCGGTTGTCGGACAGGGCTGTCTCTGGTCTCCCAATTGTCCTTGGCCAGATACGTATGTCAGGCGAATAGTGCTGGCCGAGCAAGACTACAGCGGTCAACGCCCGGGGTCTTACACCGCCAGCCTCGCCGACCTGGGCCGCCCGTCCGCGCGTCCAGCCGAGCCCTCGGCCGATGCGGCTGGGCTCATCGACGATGAGCTCTCCAGTGGGCAGAGACCGTGGTACGGCGAGGACGTGGTTTACCGGTACAGCTATGTGCCAGGACCATCGGAGGCAGGGAGGATCAGGCACTACACGGTCATCGCCCGTCCGCTGAAATACATCCCTGATAAGACGCCGGGCTATTTTATCGACGAGACGGGCGTCATCCGCCGGACGTGGAAGGACCGGGACGCTACCGCAAACGATCGCAGCATCGATTCGAGAGATGGCTTCATCTTCAAATTGCGGCCAAGCGACGGCGCAGTGCTTGGTTCCTACCCCGTCCCAAACTGCGGCTGGAACGGCGAGTGCGAATTGGTTTTTGACGGGGCCAACGTCTGGACCGCAGTTTGGACGTTCGACAGCATAACCAAGCTGCGGGCGAGCGATGGCGTTAATTTGGGAACGTTTTCTCCCGGCTCCGCGCCTTCCGCGATGGCTTCTGATGGCACGAACATATGGGGAGCGAGCGGCGCCAATGGCAACAATATCGTCTGGAAGCTGCGAGCGAGCGATGGCGCCAAGCTCGGCACTTTCACTGTTGGGAAAAGCGCCGATGGCATCGCCTTCGATGGCACTAACATGTGGGTGTCAAATTACTCCGATGGCACAGTCACCAAATTGCGCGCGACCGACGGCGTCACCCTCGGCACCTTTCCTGCCGGCTATACGCCCTCCTGCATGACGTCTGACGGATCGAACATCTGGGTGGTGAATCCGGAAGGGAACACCGTAACGGAGTTGCGAGCCAGCGACGGCACTACACTGCGCACGATTTCTGTGGGCTCTGAGCCGCGTGGCGTCGCCTTTGACGGGGCCAGCATCTGGGTCGCAAACCATGGCAGCGATAGTGTCTCCAAGCTACGGGCAAGCGACGGTGCCAAGCTCGGCACTTTTCGTGTGCCTGGCCCCTATTACCTGGCCTTTGATGGCGCCAATATTTGGGTGACGAGTTTCAACGCTGGCATTGTAACCAAGCTGCGCGCCAGCGATGGCGCGAGGCTCGGTACTTTCACTCCGAGTCCGACCCCTTGGGAAATCGTCTTCGATGGCGCCAATATTTGGGTGGGGGGCTCGGAACCTACCCATTGATGCACGTTGCCGGCCGCATTGGCCGGACTCTGGCGAACCTGACTATCGTGTCGCGCGTCTCATTGCGGCCCTGCTGTTGTTGAGCGCCAGAGCGAGTGGCACAGTTCGCTCAATCCACCCAGCCGAACAGTACACACCTTTGGAGGCATCATGAACTCACTGCTTCCACGCCGAATACTTCCGGCCATCGCGATGGCGTTCGCCATCATCGTTCTCACGCCCACGCCAGTGCTGGCCGACACGTGGATGCCGTTTCTGTGGGAGGTTGCGCCGCCAATCTTCCTGCTCGCTTTCATCCCCGTCGTGGCCATCGAGAGTTATGTCCTCCTTAAAGCACTCCGTCTTTCGAAGCGACGCTCGGTGAGGGTTTCAATCATTGCCAACGCGGTTTCGACGGCTGTCGGAATTCCGCTGGCTATGGCGCTTGGCAGTTCCCTCCTCACTGCACATTTCTACCGCGGGAAATTCTCTTTTTCCGTGCATTGGTTCGGCCAAATGCCACCCCTTGTCTCTTTCCATGTACCAAACTGGGCAATGCCCGTGGCGATGGCGATCCTGCTTATTCCGTTATTTCTCGTCTCCTGGTGGGTCGAGTACTTCGTGGCTCGTTTGCTTCTCAGGGGTGAACAGGCGGCTCGAGGCGTTGGCCGAGCAGAGTTCAAGGCGAATCTGGCCAGTTATGCGTTGCCGCTGATACTAATGATTGGCGTCGGAATCTTGATGGGTAGTTTTGAGCCCACGTACCCCACTCAGGCATCCGCGGTGGGCTCTCTTCGAACGATCAACACATCCGAGGTCACGTATTCTTCCACCTACACCTTGGGTTTCGGCCCTACGCTGGCCGCCTTAGGTGGGCCGAGTGACTGTCGGGAGCCCGGCGAGCAGCACGCCTGCCTCATCGACTCGCAATTGACCGCGGGGGAAAAGAACGGCTACCGATTTGTGTACGCGCCGATTTACGTCCACGGCGACGAGATTGACGGTTATTCAGTCGATGCCGACCCGATTCAGTCTGGGCCGGGAAACAACCACTACCATATCGATGAGGGTGGCTATGCCACCGTGAGGTCACCTGCACCACAAAACTGCCAAGGAGTCATATTCAACTTCCACCGTGAGCAGGACGTGTCGCAGATCCCGCGGCACGCAACCTTTTCCTGCAATGGATGGGGGCCGGATGTAAGCCATGCGGTGCCCATTGTCCGTGCGCTGGGGACGATCTACAGGGCCGAGCAAACATATTCTCAGAGATACGGGCGCGGGCCCGCATATTCTACAGTTCACGGGGGCTTCAGCCAGAGCCTCGTAGCTCTTGGCGGGCCGAGAAACTGCTCCACACCCAGCTCGGACGAGGCCTGCCTCATCGATCGCGAGCTCGCCAGGGGCAGAAAGTATGGCTACCATTTCATCTACAAACCGCACCACCCCCAACCCGGGACGATTGTTGGTTACTCCGTTACCGCGAGCCCGGTCCAGGGAGCGGGGCACGGAAATTTCTATTACACGGACCAGAGCGGGGTGATTCGCTATAACGCGACTAGACCAGCGACCGCTGAGGATCCGCCGTTGGCGGGGTAGGCGTTGGGAGCTCTTTGCGCCTTGGGGGCTTGGCGTGAGATTGTTTTGATTTTTGGCGGGCGGATAGCGAGGCGAAAAACACCCTCTCGCAAAGGCACTGAGGAGCAGAGGGCCCGGGAAGGCACAACGCGATTTCGCCCGAACTCAGAACCGGGCCAGAAGTGGGCGGCCAAATTCTGACGGGGACACAAGCTGAAGAAATCTCTTGACATGGCATGTCGAGCCATGTTATTAGTATATGGTATAGGACAGGGCAGTGGCGAGTCCCGGCAGAACGGTCGGAAGCTGCAAATCACCCCAAGGCCAAACGGCAGAGACCACGAAAAGGCGAACCCAACCGAACCCATTGAGGTTAAGTCTTTTCTCTTCTTTAACATACATCATTTCAAGGCAAGGCGAACCCATTGAGGTTAAGATCCTTGTTTCCAACTGGTTGCGGCGACAAAAGGCCCGATTTTGGAGAAATATGAATGGTGCACGGCATCACTACTCCCGATTCGTGAAGGGCGGAGACTTGAAACTCGAAAATCGAAACTCGAAATGGGGCCTCGGAACAACGAACAAAGCCGGAATGTTCTTTAGAATGAGCAGATACATCGCGCGGATGTTGTCACTATTCCCGATTGGCCAGAGGAAGACGTCCGTTGTCATTTGTCCGTTGTCATTTGTCCGGCGCTCCCTGGGAAACTGCAGGAGATGGATTCCCGCTTTCGCGGGAATGACAGCTCTTGCGCTGGCGCTGCTCCTCTCGGCGGTCCAGGGCGCCACCGGTCGGCCGGTGGCGCAAACTGTCGGAAAACGTCTCGATGCCATTGCGCCGGTGGTTGAGGAGGCCATTAGAGAAGGGAAGTGCCCGGGAGCGGTGGCGGAGATCGGGCACGACGGGAAGGTGGTCTACCGGCGCGCCTTCGGCAACCGGTCGCTCGAGCCGAAGAAAGAAGTGATGACCGCCGACACGATTTTTGACATGGCGTCACTGACGAAAGTGATCGCCACCACCACCGCGGTGATGCAGCTCTTGGAAGAGGGCAAGATTCGTCTGGAAGATCCGGTGTCCGTCTATTGGCCGGAGTTCAAAGCCAATGGCAAGGACGAGATCACAGTCCGCGAGCTGATGACGCATTATTCCGGGTTGCGAGAGGACTTGGGCCTCGTGCCGGAGTGGGCCGGGTACGATACGGGTCTCGCCAAGATCATCGCCGAAAAACCCATCGTGCCGCCGGGGACTCGCTTCATTTACAGTGACATCAATTTTGAGACGCTGGGCGAGCTGGTTCACCGCATCTCAGGCCAGCCGTTGGATGTTTATTGCGCCGAGCATGTTTTCAAGCCGCTGGGTATGAACGACACGCGGTTCAAGCCACTCGAGGACCCCGCCGTCAATCGCGATCGTATCGCGCCCACGCAGCATCAGCACGAGACAACGGGGAAAATTCTTTGGGGTGAAGTCCACGACCCCACCGCCTACGATATGGGCGGCGTGGCCGGACACGCCGGGCTGTTTTCGACGGCTGATGACCTGGCCATTTTTGCCCAGATGATTTTGAATGGCGGGGAATTGAACGGCGTGCGAATTCTCAGCGAACCGTCGGTGGCGAAAATGACCGAGCCTCAAACCCCTCCCGGCAAAACCGCGGTGCGGGGGCTGGGCTGGGATATCGCCTCGCCCTATTCTTCCAATCGCGGCGAGCTGTTTCCCGTGGGTTCATTCGGACATTCAGGATTCACCGGCACATCGCTATGGATTGATCCCTTCTCAAAAACCTACGTCATTCTTTTGACCAATTCGGTGCATCCCGACGGGAAGGGCAGCGTCATCGCTCTGCGTTCGAGAATCGCCACTATTGCGGCTGCGGCGTTCGGCGTGGTTCCGGAGAAGAGCGAGACCGCGAGCCGCCCCGGCGCACCGAAACCGCTGTGGGGCGAAGGCCGCTTGGCGCTCACTTCGCATGCCGAGATGAGCAACAGTTATCGAGTCCCGCCGGTCCGCAACGGCAAGGTGGAGACGGGCATTGATGTCCTGGAGTCGGAGGGATTCGCGCCGCTCAAGGGTCTGCGCGTCGGATTGATCACCAACCATTCGGGCCGCGATGCCAGCGGGAGAAGAACAATCGACCTCTTGGCTCATGCCCCGAACGTGAAGCTGGCGGCGATTTTCAGTCCCGAGCACGGGTTGTTCGGCACCGGCGGTGAAGGTGAACAAGTTGCTTCAAGCGTCGAGCCGGAGACCAAGTTGCCCGTCTACAGCTTGTATGGCGAAACGATGCGCCCGACCGACTCCATGCTTCAGGGGCTGGACGCGCTCGTTTACGACATTCAGGACGCGGGCGTCCGCTTCTACACCTACTCGACCACGCTCGCGTACGCGCTGGAGGCAGCAGGGAAAAAGGGCATGCGCTTTTTCGTCCTCGACCGGCCGAATCCCATCACGGGCTTTTACGTGGAGGGGCCGGTGCTCGATCCGGACCTCGATTCGTTCGTCGGTTACTTTTCTTCGCCGGTGCGGCATGGCATGACGCTGGGCGAATTGGCCGAAATGTTTAACGCGGAAAACAAGCTCGGGGCGAAACTTGAAGTGATCAAAATGCGAGGCTGGCAAAGGACCGACTGGTTTGACGAGACTGGCCTCGCCTGGATCAACCCTTCGCCCAATCTGCGCAACCTGATCGAGGCCACGCTTTACCCGGGCGTGGGCATGATCGAGGGCGCAAACGTGAGCGTCGGCCGCGGCACCGACACACCCTTTGAATTGTTGGGCGCGCCTTGGATCGACGCGGCCCAGCTCGCCGCCACCCTGAACAAACGCCAAATTCAAGGGGTGCGGTTCATGCCGGTAGATTTCACGCCTCGGGAGAATCGCTTTGCCGGCGTGCTTTGTCACGGCGTCGAGATCGTCTTGCTCGACCGCCAGGCGCTGGATTCGCCGGAGCTCGGCGTTGAATTGGCGGCGGCTCTCTACCGGCTTTTTCCGAAGGATTTTGAAATCGACAAAACGCTGGCCCTGGTAGGCTCGCGGCAAGTCCTGGAGGCTATTAAACTAGGCCACGATCCACGGCGGATTGCCTATGAATGGCAGCAAGCGGGCCTCGAGCAATTTCGCAGGCTACGCGAGAAGTACTTGCTCTATCCGTAATCGGCTCCGGGCCGGCGGAGGGCGAGCGGGTTGAGAAAATGCTTGCATTGGCGTTTGAAAGGGGCGTAGGCTTGGATTTCGGGAAGTCTGCGCGCCCGGCGTCCGCTGGGTCTCTTAGATACTGCGATGTGCACTTTCGAGGGGAGTTGGCCATGAAGAGAAAATGTCTGCGTTCCCCGACGATCGGGGTGGCCGTGTGTCTGCTGCTCGCTTTGCCTGGCGCGCGGTCGGGGGCTGCTTTCGCAAAGGATAAGCCTGTGCCCGTCGACGCCAACGACCCCACCCTTCGGCTCTTCCAGTTGCTCGACGACTCGCGCGGCGGGAAACTCACTGAGTTCTATATTCTCGGCGACACCTACACAGGGAAGGACGCCAATAATCAGGACGCTGAGCTTCAGCACGTTTTAATGGTGGAGTACGACAAGACGCGCGTCTTTGGCAAATTGAATATTCACGTTCGCTGCGTTTCCAAACTCGCGCCCGAGCAACTGAAAACCTACACCCTGAAACAGATCTATGATTTCGGCGCCGATGATACGGAGAAGTTCGTCAAAACCGAGCCGGGACAACTGGGACGGACGGGCGATTTGTACGTGGTGTCGGCCGGGGACCGGCCTCTCGCGAGCGCTCCCATCACCGACGAGGATCGGAAACATTACGAATTCTTCGTGACGCAGTATGTGATCCCCGCCGTGCAGAAGGGCGACGCCGCCGCCGCGGCGCTGGTCAAGCACGAGCCGCAGTAGCCTCGGACGGCAATTCTATTCCACTACCTGGATTTGTCATCAATTAATACTAGCCGTTGATAGGACGATGGATTTCCCACGTGCGCGGGAAACAGGTGATCGTCTTTCGAGCGGAGAAGGATATGCGGGACTTCCTCGCCTTCCGCCGAAGCTGCCGGGAAGGCTTTCTGGGCGCCCAGGGTTACTCCGATTTCATAACCCGCGCGGAATGGGCCGCCATCAAACCACGACATGGGAATTGCAATATCGCCGGAAAATCCATTCGGCGTTTTCTTCCATGCAGTCTTGATCTCGCGCTCGTAGTCGCGCGTCACCTTGTGGTGGGCAAGATAGTCTTCCTCGGAGTAGACGCTGGGCTTCACTTCGGCGTAGTCGCCGGCACTGAAGAGCAAGTGATACTCGTCGCCGGTCGCTTCCACGGCGTCGAAGTGTTTGCGGAAAGCGGTTTCGAGAATCAAGTCCACGACATCCCCCTTACCGATATCGCGGCCGGTGTAGGGCTGATAGAGATTCGGGTCGGTGACATTGGCGCCGACATAGAGGTAGTTGTCGTCCCATCCCAGGGCAAAGCGCGCGGAGAACTGGTCCGGCCCGCGCCAGAGCTTGGCGCCCGCGAAAATCTGTGCGCGCTGATCGAGCACGTAAAGCGAGCTGCTGCGCCACTTCGCGAAATCGCCGTCGAGTGTCACCGTGCTGCTCAAGCGCGGTGCGTAGAGCACCTCGTAGTCGTCGCGCCAAATGAGTGCTTGGTTGGCTTGATGCCGGAAGGCGGGGTCGGCCAGGACTTCCGGCAAACGCTCGGTGGGTTTCAAGGGAATCGGTGCGAGCTCGCGCATCAAGTCTCGATAGCCGGTTTTATTGCGCGGCGAGCGCGTGGCCGATTGTAGCTGGGTGATTCGATGCCTGATTTGACCGATGTCGAATGGCGTTCGCTCTTCGACGAAGAGCGGCTTGAAGAGGTTGTTGTCCCACCAGTAGTCGCTGTAGGTGGAAAGGAAAACAGCAAGGCGTTTTTCCGCGTCCTTTCCGTATTGGTCCGTAAGCGCCCGGTGGCGCGCGGCGTCAGGATCGTAGGCGGCGGAATTCCAAAGGTACTCGGCGATGGTTTGGAGTGGAATCATCGAGGTGCGCGGCTGGTTCATGGGGTTTGAAAAGAGTCCGCGCACGGCTGCCGGCAAGTTGGGGTCCCGGCCACGCAGTGGGCCGAGATTCACACGCCATGGGATGCCGTCGTTCACCGGAAAATTGTCCCAGACAAGTGGCTTGCGCCGGAGCAATGCGCTCCACTCTTGGGCTTGAGCCGCGGTGATCATGGGCGAGGCGACTTTGGTGCCCGTCCACACGATGGGCACGTCGGGGCTGACGCCCGCGCCGAGCTCGCGGACGTAGTCGAGGCTGCCCCATTCGTTCGTGTAGACCGTCGGCGTCACCACGAGCCGGTTTTCTGTTGATTCCGATTTCAGGTAGTCGCGGAGTTTGTTGATCACAAAGACGTGCGCCGCAGCCAAGGTTGTGAATCGGCTCTTGTCTTGCGGATTTTGAAGTTCCTGCGGCACGTCATCGAGAAAGAGCGCGAAACACGAGACGCCGAGCTTGCCGACCGCATCCAGTTTGCGGGTGAGGTCGGCAAAGTCGGTTTCGCTCGAATACACCATGGAGAGCCCGGGGCTGATCGCAAAACAGAAATCGACGAAGTTGTTGTGAGCGGTCTCCACAAGCTCTCCCAGCCGCTTCAGTTGGTCGCGCGGATAGGGCTCGCGCCAACGGGAGCGGTGGTAAGGGTCGTCTTTGGGCGCGTAATAATAGACGTTCATGGCGTGCTGCCCTTCGAAGCGCAGCATCGCGAGACGGTCTTCGTGACTCCACGGCTTGCCGTAAAATCCTTCCACAATCCCGCGCTCGGGAAACGAGGGGAAATCCGCGATGGAGACGAGGTTTAGTTTGCCATCGCGCGTGGAAGCGATCGAATGTGGCGAAGGCGTCACCGCTGTCGAAATCGCCGAGGCCGGTTTATGCCAGAGCTGAGGGATGCGCAGAAACGCATTGTGAAACCCCCGGGGGTCGGCGGCGGTGATGCGAAGGCGTCGAGGAGCGGAAGGATTCTCATAGGTGGCTTCTATTGTGTAGCCCTCGGCCGCCGTGTCGGGTGTCAGGTCTCTGGCTGAGTCGCCGGCCAGCGCGCGCAAGGTCGCGGCAAAGGCAGTGGCGCTCTCCGCCTGAATCAACTCGATGTCGAGCCCACTGCGGCCAAGACGGCTGGCAGCCGATTCAGAACTGGCGGACACGAACTGAAGCGACACTCGATTTCGCTTGGCAAGGTCTTCGAGTTGGTGCGCCAGTCTCGGGTCGAGCTTGAATGATGAGGTAACCGTCCAAACGTTTTTGGCAGAAACAGACACGGCGGAAATCGACATGAGGAAAATGAAAAACGTCAGCAGCTTGCCGTAGCGATGGATCACAGACCCTTCCTTTGGCTCCAAATCTTCCAGAGAAAGTAAGCCGGAATTCCACTGCCGACTAGAACTAATCCCCAAAGTGAGTCGGTTCGCTGTTGCACAAACGTATTGATGAGCAGGAGAACCGCCAGCGCCACAAAAATAGCGGGCACAATCGGGTATCCCCAGGTTCGGTAAGGGCGGGGCAGGTTGGGCTCTCGCCGCCGCAAGATGAAGATGCCGGCGGTGACCAGCGCATAGAAAAGAAACTCGGAGAAAATCGCCTTCGTGTAAAGGGTGTCATATTCTCCGCTCAATGCAAACAAGCTGGAAACGGCCGCCAAAGCCATGATGGAAACTGCGGGCGTCCTGAATCGCGGATTGAGTTGCGCCAACGGCCGCGGGAAAAGCCCGTCGCGGGCGGTGGCGTACGGAATTCTCGAGCCGGATAGAATCGATCCGTTCAGGGTTGCGAAGGTGGAAATCATCACTCCGATGGCGATGAACGCTCCCCCTGCTTTGCCCAGAAACACGCGGGCCGAATCCGCGGCAACAGTCTGAGTGGCCGCGATCTGAGCGGGCGGAAGCACGTAGAAATAAGCGATGTTCAGCAGGACATAGACCGCGATCACCAGCAGCGTTCCAAAAATGAGCGCAGCGGGCATGTTGCGCTGCGGGTTTTTCACCTCACCCGCCACCATGCTGAGATTGTTCCAGCCGTCGTACGCCCAAAGCGCGGAAACCGTGGCGACCCCGAACGCAGCCAGAGCTCCACCGTGCGAGGCGGCCAGCGATGGCGAACGAAAATGGTCAAACGAGCCGTGCCCGAGCGTCAGGCCAAGAACAATGAGGATGCCCAGCACGAGAAGTTTCGAAGCGGTGAACAGCGTCTGCACCGCGCCGGCGCGGCGGACTCCGAGGACATTGACGCCGGACAGAAACAGAATCATCACCGTGGCGCCGAGTTGAAGGCCGGTGAGTGAAAATCTGATGGCGTGGCCGAAAATGGCAGGTGGTGTTTGCCAAATCGGGTTGGACAGACGGGGGAAGAAATAACTCAGGTAAAGCACGAATCCGGTGGCAATGGCAGCGATGGAAGTGGATTTGGCAACGACAAACTGCGTCCACGAATAGAGAAAGCCGAGCAGAGGAGTGTAAGCGCGATGGATGTAAACGTACTCGCCGCCAGCCTCGGGAATCGCCGCGCCGAGTTCCGCGTATCCGAGCGCGCCGAAGAGGCTGAGGACGCCGGCGCATACCCAAACCAGAATCACCATCCGGGGCGTGCCGACAAGCCGCAGCATCTTGCTCGGCACCACGAAAATCGCCGTGCCGATCATCGTGCCGGCGGCGACTGAGGTCGCGCCGTAAAACCCGAGACCTTTTACCAGCTCGTTGCGATCAGACATAAGCCAGTTGGGAAGTATGAAGGATAACGAGAACAGTGGCTACTGGATAGTGGCAAGTGGCCAGTTCGTAGGTTCGAGGCTCCAATTTCTAATTTCCATTTTCCAGTTTCGGCTTTCGAGTTTCGGATTTCGAAATACCGCTGGCGAGCAATCCGCCCACGAACGTCACGGTCGCGCCGATGGCGACGTACCACGTCCATGCCAGCGAGAACATCTTCAGGCTGTTGCCGACCAGCACCACACACAGCGTGACCAGCCCCAGCACTGCGCCGGTCAGTGCGCCGCGCTCGGTGGCGCGTTTGGTGAGGACACCGAGCAGAAAAATCCCCAGCATGGCGCCGTAGGGGACGGAGGCAATGGTGAGCGCAAGCTCGAGCACGCTTTGGTGCAAGTATTGGGCAATGAGCGCAATCAACATCAGGACGGCGCCCCAGACCAGCGTCATGCCGCGCGAGACGCGGAGATAATGGTGTTCGTCGGCGCTGGGGCGAACGAAGGGCTTGTAGAAATCCACCACCGAGCTTGACGCCAGCGAGTTGAAGGCGGCGCTCAGGTTGGACATCGCTGCCGCGAGGATGGCCGCAATCAACAAGCCGGCGAGCCCGCGAGGGAGCTCGGTGGCAACGAAGGCCGGGAAGATTCTGTCTGGGCGGTCGAAGGGAATGGCAGGAGGGAAGTGGCGATAGTACGCGAAGAGCACGACGCCGATCACGAGAAATAGAGTGAATTGGAACAAAATGACCAAGCCGCTCGAGAGCAGCGCCGCTTGGCTCTGACGCAAGTTGCGCGCGGCGAGTAATCGCTGCACGATCAACTGGTCAGTGCCGTGGCTGGCGCTGGTCAGGAAAGTCCCGCCGACCACGCCGGACCAAAACAAATACGGATCGTGCCAGTTGAAATGGAAATTGAAAACGGCGAGTTTGCCGCCTTCCGCCTGCGCCAGCGTTGCGACCTCGTGCCACCCGCCGGGAATCGAGTGGAGCGCGAGCGCCAGCGCCAACACTGTCCCGGAGAGATAAATCATCAGTTGGATCACATCAGTCCAAATCACCGCGGTGAGGCCGCCCTCGAAGGTATAAAACAAGGTCAGCGCAGTAATGATCATCACGGAGGTGAGGACACCGGTTTTGAAAATCACGCCGATGACAATGGAAATGGCGAACACTCGCACGCCTTCCGCGAGAGCCCTTGAGCTGAGAAACAGCCCGGCAGTAAAGATTTTGAGGCTGGGGCCGAAGCGCCTGTCGATGAGCTGGTAGGCGGTGTAGAGCTCGCCCGCAAAATAACGCGGCAGGAGCAGGAAGCTCACCACCACGCGCGCCACGAGGTAGCCCAGCACCAGTTGCAGGAACGCCATATTCGAGCGATAGGCGATGCCCGGCGTGCTGATGATGGTCAGGATGCTGGTCTCGGCGGAAACCACAGAAAGGGCGATGGCCCACCAGGGCAAACGGCGGCCGCCGAGAAAATAGTCGTGAAGGGTGTGTTGTCGCCGGCCAAAATGCGCTCCGAAAATGGTGATGGCCACGAGGTACGCGACGACAATGAGCAGGTCGACCCAGTGAAAGGTCACACACACTCCCTGGCACGCGGTCTCGCTGATTCCTTTTCGCGGCGCTGACGAGGGCCGCAGGCCAGCGCCAATCTAGCCAACGGGCCGAAGGGTGTCAAGCAACAAGGGACTCGTGAAAGACGGAAGGCAGAAGGCAGAAGGCAGAAGGCAGAAGGCAGAAGGCAGAAGGCAGAAGGCAGAAGGCAGAAGGCAGAAGGCAGAAGGCAGAAGGCAGAAGGCAGAAGGCAGAAGGCAGAAGGCAGAAGGCAGATCAACCTTCATAGATGTTTTCTCACTGCCTACTGCGTTCTGCCTACTGCCGACTGTTTTCTACGGCCGGACTCGTCGAGCCCTGAGCCGCCGCTCACAATACACCAGGACGTATTTGCGGAGATGCGCGGGCATCCGGCGGTCGAGGCACGCTTCTCGGAGGTCGTTAACGGCGAGGTCGGGCAAGAAGTTCAGCACGCGATCGAGCGGCGTGTGTGGGTTTCGGACCAGCGCCAGCCGCAAGTAATAACGGCACGACCAGCGGTCGTGTCGCGAGAGCATTCCCACGACGCGAGGCGAGAGTTTTTCGAAGGACAGAACGCGGACCACGTGGGCTTCGGTGAGAAACGGGTTGTCCAGCACGGCTCGGATAAGTTCTTCGTCTTCGGTGAGCAATAGTCCGGCGGCAACTCGACCCGAGCCGCGACGCGCCAACGAGATTTTTTCGCTGCGGGGAATTCGCTCTGCTTTCGTGAGAATGGCCTCTTCCACCACCCGCTTGACGTCCGCAGGCACGGCGGGCGTTTGGGCGACGCGGACCAGATCGAAGATGTGAAGAAATTTGAGCAGCGGCAGAGAGATCAGCCGCGGCGTTCTGGGATGTCGCGCCAGGGCGAGCTTCACCGGATAACTGCGCAACGCTTGCTTGTGAACCGCGATTTCTCGCAGCACTTCGGGCGCCAGGTCTTTGCGTTCAAGCAAGCGCAACAAATCCGGCTCCTGAAGATTAGGGTTTCGGGCAAAGGCAACCAAAACCTCCTTCGCCGTCTCCATAAAGAACTGGCCGGTCTGATGACGGGGCGCCGCTTGAGCGCGTTCGGCGCGGTCAGTCACGCTGTCGGGTGGCTTTGGCGGGCCCATGCTGCTCTGATTCTAACAGGGTCGTGAGAACCGGTGTAGGGTGGCGTGGCACCCAAGCGAGACTCGGAGGGTAGAATTCGCATCCTACGTAACGGAGGGTTTGATAACCGAGGACGTATCGGCGGGCAGTTCCGACTCGACAGATTTCGCTTGCAAAGTTCCGCGAGTCCTGATATTTGAAGTAGCGCATCGGAAGACGGTGATGTTTCCAACCTGGTGACGGAATCTCAATCCCTCCGCACACGAGGCTGGCGCATGTCTTATTTTAAGGTATCAAACCCTATAAACTGAGGTAGCTGAGCAAATGAAGAAAACGATTGTGTTCATGACATTGAGCATGTTGGTCAATCTCGCCGTCGGCGCGGCGCCAGCCCAGCGCGCGAGTCGCACGGGCGCGGCCTCGGTGTTGGTTCGCGCGGACGCCTGGCCGGCGGGACCTCAGGCGGCACAAACCCAGCCGACGTGGGGCAGCACGGAGGAGTACAACGCGTGGAAAGCAGCTTTCGATGCAACGGACCCCAGCAAGAAGGTCGAGCTCGCCGACGCGTTCATGAAGAAGTACGCCAGCTCGCCGTTTCTGTATTTGGGTTATCTCGAAGAGATTAAGGGCTATCAGGCCTTGAGTAAGGGCGACAAAGCGATGGAGGCCGCAGTCAACGCCTTGAAGCTGAGCCCGGACAACCTCGATGCGTTGTCTTTTGAGGCGTTCGCGCTTCCGTATCTGTACAAGCCGAACGATCCAAGCTCCGCCGAGATGCTCACTCGTGCTGAGAGCGACGCCAAGAAAGCCCTTGATATCCTTCAAAAGATTCAGAAACCAGCTAATGTCAGTGATGAACAGTTTAACCAGTTCATGAAGGGTAAGCGGGCGCTGTTCAATTCGACCTTGGGCTATACTGCCCTCCAGAAGAAAGACTTTGGGGGAGCGATCACTTACCTCAAGGCGGCCGCGGACGATAACCCGAGCGACAATCTGACTTTTTCCATGTTGGGCCAAGCTTATATCAATTCCACGCCTCCCGATTACGATAACGGAATCTGGAATCTGGCGAGGTCGGTCGCTCTGGCGAAGGCGGCGAACACGCCCAACGCTGCGGCTTTGCAGAAATACTGCGATCAGGTGTACACCAGTTGGCACGGTTCGGACCAAGGGGAGCAGGACGTCATTAACCAGGCCGCGGCATCCGTGACGCCGCCTGCCGGGTTCAAGGTGACGCCGGCGGAGAAGCACAAGCCCACCGGCAATCAGGCGATTGATTATTTCTATACTCTGGCAGACACCATGAAGGCGGACGGCGATCAGGCCAAGGACTTCTGGAGCCAAACGAAAGGGCAGCCCTACGGTTTCGGCGGAAAGGTCGTGAGTAAGGAAGATGCCGCAGGCGGAGGTTCCACCAATGTGGGCATCGCGATTACCGACGAGAGCAAGGCCAAAGACACCGCGGACATCATCTTGAGGGACAAGCAGCCGGACGCCAAGTATCTCGCCAAAGGTGATCTGCTGCAATCCTTCCGGGGGACCATCGCCGATTACACGCTGACGCCGAGCTTTGCGGTGACGCTCGACGGTACCATCGACGACGACAGTCTAGCGTTGGCGAAGGAAAAAAGAGCCAAAGAGAAGGCCAAGGCGAAGCCAAAGCCCAGGCCGCGCACCACGACACACAAAGCTAGCCAATAGAGGCTCAAGCGGACAGCCGGCAGTTAACTGATTGGTAGAGGGCGCGATCTTCCCGAATACCTTAGCGTTTGGGTCGCCTTCGTCGCTTCGGCCGGTGATCGAGATCGAACTCTTCGATCTTTCTCCCTAAAGTATTGCGGTGGATACCCAGCGCCTGGGCCGCCCGGGACTGGTTGCCCTTGGTTAGTTCCAGCACTCGCCGGATAAATCGTTTCTCGAATTCACGAACGGCTTCTTCGTAGGAAATTCCGCGTTCGACCATCTGGTTGATCAGTGCGTCTAATTGCTCTTTCATGGCCGAGCTCCGTTCCGCTAGAAATTCCCCTGCTGATGAGGACTAGTCTTTCGTCGCCTTCTTGTCCCTCTGAATGAGGGCTTGCCTGAATTTCTCAAATTCGGCTTGGAAATGGTCCTTCAGGTCCCGCGGCATCACATAAGCAAGTCCGCGCGACCCGGCGGTGAAGTACGGGGCCAGCTCTGATTGTTGAACGGCCTCGGGCTTCACCGCAAAGGCCACGAGCGCCAAAAGCAAAATACAATCCACCACCACGCCGCGGATCAGCCCGAAGACGGCGCCCAGGAAGCGGTCGAACGATTGAAGCCCCACTTTCTTGATCATCTTCTTGGCGAGGACCGATATCAGCGCGCCCACCACGAGCGTGCCAAGAAACAGCGTCAGAAAACCTGCCGCCAGCGCAATTTCGTGCGAGCGGGTCAGATCCTCGAACCACGTCGCCGCGCGTTCGTACTTTGTCGCGGCGATGGCCAGGCCGACTACGACCGCCGCCAACGAAATCAATTCTCGGGCGAACCCCTTCGTCGCCGCAATTATTGTCGACAAAACGACAACGGCAATGAGGGTCCAGTCAAGCCAGTTCCACATCACGGTGCCTTTCAGTCTGGGGAATCACCCGTAAGGGCAAATCTTGTGCCTGCCCCATTTCGGGGCACCCACGAGGCGTGCCCCTACGTCGTGTCAATTCAGCGAATGTCCAGTCAACAGCCGAAACGCTTCCCGATATTTTTCGCTGGTCTTCTCAACCACTTCGGCAGGAAGCGGCGGCGGCGGCGGTTGCTTATTCCACTGAATCGACTCCAAATAGTCCCGCACAAACTGCTTGTCGAACGAAGGCTGAGGCCGTCCGGGCTCGTAGCCTGGCTTCGGCCAAAAGCGTGAAGAATCGGGCGTCAGCACTTCGTCGATCAGGATAATCTGGTCTCCCAGCACACCAAACTCGAATTTCGTGTCCGCCAGCAGAATGCCGCGCTCCTCCGCGTAATCTCGGGCTCTGCCATAAAGCGTCAGGCTGTATTCGCGCAGGCGCTCCGCCGCAGCGCGCCCAATCCTCTTCACGGTTTCGTCCCAATCGATGTTCTCGTCATGGCCCACCTCCGCCTTCGTGGCCGGAGTGAAAATGGGTTGTTCCAGCTTGGACGATTCCTTCAGGCCGGCGGGCAACGTGACGCCGCAAACGGCGCCGGTGGCTCGATAATCTTTCCAGCCAGACCCAGCCAGGTAACCCCGCGCCACACATTCGATGGGGAAAGGGCGGGCCTTCTCCACCAGCATCGATCGGCCCTCGAGTTGGTCCGCGAACGGCTGAAGCTCCAACGGAAAATCGGCCATGCGCGCCGTCAGAAAGTGATGAGGGACAATGCCTCGAAAGAACTCAAACCAGAAACACGAGAGCTGGGTCAGCACGCGTCCCTTGTCCGGAATGCCTTCTGCCATCACGACGTCGAACGCCGAGAGGCGGTCGGTGGCCACCACCAACAGGTGGTTATCCGACACTTCATAAACGTCGCGCACCTTGCCGCGCGAAAAGAGCTTCACGCCGGAAAGACAAGTCTCTCGTAGTGGGGGAGGTTGTGTCGGTTGCTTCACTGGAGTATTGGGCAGGCTCATTCTAGAGCATGGCGATTTGTTGTCAACGACAAAATCTGCCGCGGGAGTTTGTGTGAAGGCCACTGCATACAGTGCGCGCAAAATCTTACATCACTAAAGACAGTGGCATGTGGCAAGCGGCCGTCAGCGGTCAGCCGTCAGCTTTCAGCAAACTCGCGCGGCAGCGTCTCGCTGAGAGCTGATGGCTGATAGCTGAAACCTGACCTCTTGCCACATGCTGCTTGCCACTGTCCTCACGCTGGCACCGCGGCTAGCTCGGCCTCGAGCTCGTCGAACCGCACCGAAACCAGTTTGGAAACACCCGGCTCCTCCATAGTCACGCCATACATGAGTTTGGCGATCTCCATGGTGCGCTTGTTGTGGGTGATGAGGATGAATTGTGTCTGCGGGCACATCTGGCGGATGAGGTTGGTGAAGCGGTCGACATTCGATTCGTCGAGCGGCGCATCCACTTCGTCCAGAATGCAGAATGGGCTGGGCGTGAAGCGGAACACCGCCATCAGAAGTGCGAGGGCGGCCAGCGCTTTTTCGCCGCCCGAAAGCAGCAGCACGTTTTGCAGTCGTTTGCCCGGCGGCTGGGCAACCACATCGAGGCCGCTGTCTGGATCGGAGTCATCGCTCAAGCGCATCTGGCCGATGCCGCCGCCGAAGAGCGTCCGGAATGTTTCAGCAAAGTTGCGGTTGATGGCCTCGAAGGCTTCCAGGAATTGCCGCCGCGACACTTCGTCGATTTCGCGGATGGCTTGCGCCGTGTCCTGGATCGAAGCCAGCAAATCCTGGCGCTGCGTTTCAAGGAACTCAAAGCGTTCTTCAGCCTCCTGAAGTTCCTCGAGCGCCATCATGTTAACGGGTCCCAGGCCTTCGAGGCGCGCCTTGAGGGCTCGCAGTTCTTCTTCAGCGGCTTGAAGCGCGTCGCCCGAGAGCTCGGCGCCCGGCATCAGCTCAGCGAGCAATTGTGCGGGGTCGGCGCCAATCTCATCGCGGCATTGTTGCGCGCGATGAGCCCGGTCGGCTTCCACGCGGGCCAGGGCAACGTCGGCCTCCGCGCGTTTTTCGCGATGGAATTCGAAGGCCGCGCGAGCTTCGTCAATCGATGGGGCCAGGTGGTCGCGGCGCGCTTTCAACACTTGAGACTGCTGTTCCACCTCGCGGAATTCGATTCGCGCTGCCGACTGCTGTTCCTCGATGATCGTTCGCCGAGTCCGGACCGTTTCGCTTTCCTCCGCCAGCCTCTGTTGGTCCCCGCGCCAAGCCGAGCTTTGTTCCTGCCAGCGATCGATGCGTGCTCGCACCTCCTGCGCCTGAACCGCCACCCGCGAACGCTCCGCTTCAGCGGCGCGTGCGCGCTCCTGGAGCGAGCCGGCGCGCGCTTGCGCTTCGGCGTGCTGTTGGATCAGACGGTCCAAATGCTCTCGCAACTCTCGCAATTGTCCCGCGGCTTGCTCGATTTCCACCTCTCGCTGTTTTTGCTCGAGGGTTGCGGCGTCCAGTTGCGCACGCAAGCTCGTCTCGCGCGCCAGCGCGGCTTGGCGATCGCTGGCGAGCGCCGCAGCCTCGCCGCTGAGGATTCGCGTTCGCTCTGCCGCGCGGTCGCAGGCTTCGCGGGTTTGTCGCAATTTCTCGTTGGCCACGACAGCCTTCTTCTCAGCATCGAGTTTTTCCGCGGTGAGAGTGCGCAATTGATCTTCGAGCCGTCTTACACTCGCTGTGAGCTCTGCCCAAGCCGCATCGGATTCGCGCACTGTAGATTCCAAATCCGCAGTCTTGCGCTCGAGCTCGCGAAAATCCCGACGAAGGGCCAGCGGCCCGGCGCTCGCGCCCTTGCCGCCGGTGACCAGGCGGTGATGGTAGTGCTCGCCGGTCGGCGTCAGGAAATGGTAATCGGGATACCGGACGGCCAGTTGCTCAGCGACCTCTGTGGTCTCCACCACGTAGGCATTCTGCAAAGTGGGCAACGCCAAGTCGCCGTTTAATCCGAGGCGAGGCTCGAACTGCACGAGGTCGCGGACGTTCGCCACCACGCCCTGCTCGCCGCGAACTTCGGGGTCGGAGTCTCCGTTGGCGTGGCCGTTGGTTGGAACGTGGGTGACAAAAAACGTGGAGCGGCCCGAGCCGCCGCTCTTCAACAGGCCAATGCCGGCGCGCGCTTCTTCGTGGCCTTCCACCACCACGCACTCCAAATCGTGCTTCAGAAAATCTTCCACCACTTCTTCGTAGCCCGGCGAGACCTCCACAAAATCCGCCAGCAAGCCCATGGGACGAAAGCTGTGGCCATTGTCGTCGTGGTGAATCGTCAAAAGCTTCCTGACGCTTTCCGTCGAATAGGCATGGCGGGCCAGGGATTCTTCCAATGTTTGTTTGCGCGCGACGGACCCCGAGTACTCCTGCCGCAGACTATCCAATTGCGCGCGCCGTGCCGCTTCCTCCTGGCGCGTGGAGTCGAGATTCGCCGCGGTCTCGGCCGCTGCCTTCAGCAAGGTTGCCAAGGTGCTTTCGCCGCGCTGGTGCACGGAACCCAGCGTTTCAAACTCCGCAGCCAGCCAGAGGTGTTCCTGTTCGGCGGCTCCTCTCTCCGCCTCGGTGCGTTTCGCCTGGCGCTCGAGCGACAGGCCAATTTCTTCCGCCTGCACGAGTTGGTTCCGCAACTCCGCAGCGTTGCTGACCGCCGCGAGCAGTGATTGGCGGGCCGCCTCAACTGTGGCTTCACCCGTCGCGACTTGGGCTGCGGCCTCTTCCTTTCGGGCCGCCAGCTCCGCGGCGTCCTCTCGCGCCATCGTCCATTCGCGCTGGAGCTGTTCCGCGCGGCTCGCGAGATCGGCGGTTTCTCTGTCGAGCGAAGCGGCCTGGGTCTGGAGCCTCGCACTTTCTTCCGCGGCTTCGGCAATGCGGACGTCGAGGCTCGCGACCTGGTCCCGAATCTGGTGCACCCGCGATTCGAGGCGTTGCTGTTCAAGATCGCCCTGCGCCATCGCCTCGCGCCATTGAGTAAGCCGGTTTTCCAACTCTTCGTGCTGTTGGGTCACCGATTTGTGTTCGCGCTCGAGCTCGGCGAGATTTTGGCCGGCCAGCGAACACTTCTCCTGAAGGAGCGCGATCTCATCCTGAAGACGGTGGCAATCGGATTGGAGCCCGAAGAGTTGTGAGCTTAAGACGGCCTTCAAGCGCCCGCGCAGCTCCTCGCGCATTTCGCGGTGGCGGCGCGCCTTGGACGCCTGCCGCTTGAGCGAGTTCACTTGCTTCGTCACTTCTTCCAGAATGTCCGTGATTCTCGCCAGGTTCTGCCGGGAAGATTCCAGTTTCGCTTCAGCGAGGCGCTTGCGCGATTTGAATTTGGAGACGCCGGCGGCTTCTTCGATGATCGAGCGGCGGTCAGACGGCTTGGAGCTGAGGATCTGCCCGATGCGGCCCTGCTCGATGATGGCGTAAGACTCCGGCCCGAGGCCCGTCCCCATAAACAAGTCCTGAATGTCGCGCAATCGGCACTGCTCACCGTTCAGCAAATATTCGCTCTCCCCGGAACGAAACAGCCGACGGGTCACTACAATTTCTCCCCGGTCATTGTGCAAACGCGGCTGGGATGGTTCCGAAGCAGAGCCTTCCGTTGTAGTCATTCCCGCGGAAGCGGGAATCCATTCTGCCGATCCGTCCCGCGGCGTCGGCTGGTCGGCGGCTTTCACATAGTCGGGATCAACAAGGGTCAAGCTGACTTCAGCCAGGCCGGTAGGCGGACGGTTGCTGGTGCCGGCAAAAATGACGTCGGCCATGCGCTCGCCACGCAGGATGCGCGCGCTTTGCTCGCCCAGCACCCAACTGATGGCGTCCGCCACGTTGGATTTGCCGCAGCCGTTCGGCCCCACAATGGCCGCGATGCCGTCTGCGAATTCGAGGCGGGTGCGCTCCGCAAAGGACTTAAACCCCAGCAGCTCGACCTTTTTTAGCTCGAACAATTTGGATTCCTCCCAAAAAACAGTGGCAAGTGGAAAGTGGCATGTGGCGAGCACGCGCTACCGCAACCCCGGTCATTCCCGCGCCCCGTCCCGACGGGGTCTCGGGAAAAGCGGGAATCCAAGCTCGGCCGCTTTCCACTCGCCACGTGTCGCTCCTCTTGTTCGGATGGTCAGAAGGGCGGGGAACGAGGCTGCGGGGCACAATCCCGCCGGGTCCTCCGACCGACGCCGAGAAACACGCTGCCGTACGAACCCTGTACTGTCCAACCCGATCATCCGTGCTGGCGCACGAACTAAAGGCCGTTGCGAGAATCCCCGCCAACTCGGGCGAACTATAGCACCACTGATGAGGGTTGTAAAGAGAAAAAAACACAAGATGATGGGGTTTTGGCAAGAGACGCCCTAAATGTGGGGGCGAAAGTCTGGGTGCTGGAAATCGGCCCGGCGTGGCTTGTGAGCGCCCGGCCGGCCGGTAAAGCCAGCTTGCCTGACTCTTCGTCATTCATGCGGAGTGCCGCCCAGCGCTCGGTCGATATCGCCGGTGATCAGACGCGCGCCGCGCTGGCTGGTAAGGTACGCCCACGCCCAATCAAACAGAACGACGAACCGGTTGCGGAAGCCGACCAAGAAGAGAATGTGGACGAAAAGCCAAGCCAACCAAGCGGGGAAGCCGGAGAACTTCAGTCTGCCGAGGTCGGCCACGGCGGCGGCGCGTCCGATGGTCGCAAGGTTGCCTTTATCAAAGTAGTGAAACGGCTGGCTGGGCTTTCCTTCGAGCGCCCGCAGGATATTGCGCGCCGCGTGCCGGCCCTGCTGGATGGCCACGGGAGCGACACCGGGCAAAGGCTTCCCGGTCTGATGGGAGAATGCGGCGAGATCGCCAATCACGAACGCCTCCGGTCCGGAGGTCGGAACGGACAGCTCGTGCCAAGTGCGACCTGCTAGGAGTGTGTCGGAGATAGATTTGGTTCAACGCAGAATCAACAAGTTACAGATGTTAAACCGTCTGTAAGTTATTGATTCTTGGTTGCGAATTGCTTATCCCCGAAACACTCCTAGGCCATTAGTTTCGTGAATTCCTCGACCGTCATTTCGGCCTGGGCGACGATAGCTGGTAGCCACGGTCAGCGCTCTCGTGACCGTGGGCCTTTCCTTCGATGACGAACCCAGAGTCAATTCCAAAGACGAATTGACCGTGTCCCCCGTACGAATCCACGCTTGACAAGTGACAAGCATCACTTTACACTGTACCCTGATGATAAGGAGCTTTAAGCACCGGGGGCTGAAACGGCTTTATGAACGCGGCGACCGGAGCGGGATACGGCCCGATTTGCTGGACACGGTTGAGGACATTCTTGCCCGCCTCGATGAGGCCGACGCGCCGCAGGCACTTAACCTCCCGGGTTATCGCCTGCATCCGCTCAAAGGTGACTTGAGTGGCTTCTGGTCGGTGACGGTTCGGGCCAACTGGCGCGTCATTTTTCGTTTTCAAGGCGCTGATGCGTTTGATGTTGAACTGATTGATTACCACTAGGGACGAAAGGAAAAACGCCATGCCCATGAAGAACCCGCCTCACCCCGGACGAAGCATCCGGACCGCTTGCCTTGAACCGTTGGGCTTGTCCGTGACGGAGGGCGCCAAGGTTCTTGGCGTCACCCGGCAGGCCCTCAACAACGTGGTGAACGGGAAGGCCGCAATCAGCCCGGAGATGGCTATCCGGCTCGCCAAGGCGTTCGGCAGCACGGCGGAAACGTGGTTGCGTATGCAGGTTGCCTATGACTTGGCAGCCGCCCGAAAGCACGAAAGCAAGATTAAGGTTCGGCGACAACACCTCGAAGAACTCCGCGCAATTTGAACGATGCCGGTGGGCTCGCCAGCGGGTAGATACAAGCCACTGTGTCGCCACGGCGATCTTCCGTGACTGTGGGCTTTCCCTTCGATGACGAACCCACGGTCAACTCCAAAGACGATTTGACCGCGGCTACCTCCGGGTCACACAACCTCAGACGCCGTTCGAACTGTAATCTCTGCGCTTGTAACTTCCCACCTTGCGCAACTCGATCACCAAGTAGGGGTAGGGCTTGCCCTGCCCTTCTTGGTTCGGCGGCAATCTACACGGAGGGGACGGCAAGCCGTCCCCCTACTGCGAAGGGCCTTGCGGACATAACAACCGTAAGGCCGTCCGTTAGCCCGGCGCCGTGGCAAAGAACTGCTTGACGTGCAGCTTCTTGGCGCGGCGCTTCGCTTGCCACAGATCGTAGGCAAGCTGCATCTGCAACCAGTGCTCCGGCGTGCTCCCGAACGCCTGGGACAGCCGCAGCGCCATTTCCGCCGTGATGCCGGAGCGGCCGTTGAGAATCGACGAGAGGGTCTTGCGCGTGACACCCAAGCCCTTCGCCGCCTCGGTCACGCTCAGATCGAGCGCCTTAAGGCAGTCTTCCCGGACTATCTCGCCGGGGTGCGGGGGATTGTACATATCCATGTCTCTTTTCTCCTATCGCTGATGGTAATCGACCAAATCAACATCGGTTGCGTTTTCATCTTCGAAGCGGAACACCAGCCGCCAATTGCCCGATGCCGAAACCGCCCATTCGCCCTTGCGCTCGCCCACAAGCGGGTGCAGTTGATAACCGGCAATGTTCATGTTCAGCGGGCTTGTGGCGGTCGAAAGCTACGCCAGCAGGCGGCGCAAACGCTTTGCCTGTTGAGCGCTCACCCCTCGCGTATCCCCCGAGGCAAAAAGCCGTTCCAGCCCCTTATGGAGAAACCGAATTATCATCCTCGTGTAGTGTAACTACTCAGGTTACAAAACTCAAGTCGCTTGTAGTGCCCTGTCTGGAGAGATTGGGGTTAGAGGCGAGGACGATCTCAGGTTGGAAAATCCAAAGTGTTTCGATGACGAACGGTCAATTCCCAAGACGAATTGCGCTACCTCCGCGTCACGCAACCCCAGGCGCCGTTCGGTGCCGACCTAAAGGTCGGCGCTACGCCGGCTTGCAGCTTCCCACCTCGCGCAACTCGATCACCAAGCAAGGTTGGTGAAAAGGCCGAATTGGGCCGGGTAGCGGCGGGTTTACCCCGCCACAACCTCAATCTTTGCGGCCAAAGATCGGGTCCCCGCGCCGCCTCTGCATCAAACTGTACCGCTACCTAGCGGCCGGATTCTTTGTCGATGTCGCCGGTGATCAGGCGCGCGCCGCGCTGGCTGGTGAGGTACGCCCACGCCCAATCAAACAGAACGACGAACCGGTTGCGGAAGCCGATCAAAAAGAAAATGTGAACGAACAGCCAAGCCAACCAAGCGGGGAAGCCGGAGAACTTCAGTCTGCCGAGGTCGGCCACGGCGGCGGCGCGTCCGATGGTCGCCAGGTTGCCTTTATCAAAGTAGTGAAACGGCTGGCTGGGCTTTCCTTCGAGCGCGCGTAGGATATTCCGCGCCGCGTGCCGGCCCTGCTGGATGGCCACGGGGGCGACACCGGGCAAAGGCTTGCCGGTCTGATGGGCGAAGGCGGCGAGATCGCCGATCACGAAGGCCTCCGGATGGCCAGGGACGGAGAGGTCAGGTTGCACGACGACGCGGCCGGCCTTGTCGAGTGATACCCCGAGCGAACGAGCAAGCGATGACGCCGCCACGCCTGCCGCCCAAAGAATGGTGGAAGCTCGCAAGGTGCGACCACCGGCAATCACTTGATCCACTCCGACCGAAATGACGGGCGCTTGGGTCCAGACTTCCGCGCCGAGCCGCTTCAGCGAGGCTTCCGCGGCGGAGGAAAGATTTTCGGGGAAAGTCGGCAAGATGCGCGGACCGGCCTCGATCAAAACAATTCGCGCCGCGCGCGGATCGATGGCGCGGAAGTCGCGAACCATCACGCGCCGCGAGATCTCGGCGATCGCACCCGCCAACTCGACGCCCGTGGGTCCGCCGCCGATGATCACGAAGGTGAGCAGCGCGTCGCGCTTGGCCGGATCGTTCTCGCGCTCTGCCTTCTCAAAGGCGAACAGAATCCTCCGCCGAATTTCGAGCGCATCTTCGAGGCTTTTGAGTCCCGGCGCAAATCGCTCCCAATCGTCGTGGCCGAAATAGGCGTGGCGCGCGCCCGTGGCGAGGATCAAATAATCGTAGCGCAACTCGCCGTCGCGCAATTTGACCAGGCGTTCGGCAAGATCGATTGCCACCACTTCTTCCAGCAGAACGCGCGCGTTCTGCTGTCGAGCGAGAATGGCGCGGATGGGCGCGGCGATGTCGCCGGGAGAAAGTCCCGCCGTCGCCACCTGATAGAGCAACGGCTGAAACAAATGATGGTTGCGGCGGTCGACGACGATCACCTCGGCGCGCGCGTGCTTCAGCGCCTGAGCGGCATACAGCCCGCCGAAGCCGGCGCCGATAATCACAATGCGGGGTTGCTTCGCGTTGGGCGCGGGCGTGTTCATGCGCGGGTCTGTGGCGGCGGTTTCCGACCGCCGGCCAAGTTTCCTATCAGGCTACGGTTTCCAGCGGAGCACGGGCTTTCGCGCCGCGGCGGTCTCATCCAGCCGGGTGACGCGCGTCGTCGTGGGAGCTTTCAGGACAGCTTGCGGGTCTTCTTCAATTTCGCGAGCGATCGAGCGCAGGGCGTCGATGAAGGCGTCCAACTCGCTTTTGCCGGCGGTCTCCGTGGGTTCGATCATCATCGCCCCGGAAACGATCAGGGGAAAAGAAGTGGTGTAAGGATGGAATCCGTAATCCATCAGGCGTTTGGCGATGTCCCCGGTGCGCACGCCCAGAGCCGCCTGGCGGCGGTCGGAGAAAACGCACTCGTGCATCGAGGGCGCGTCGTAGGGCAACTCGTAGAGGTCCTTCAGGCGGCTGCGGATGTAATTCGCGTTCAGGACGGCGTCTTCGGCTGTTTGCCGCAGGCCCGGCGCGCCGTTCGCCTGAATGTAAGCCAGGGCGCGCACCGCCATCCCAAAGTTGCCGTAAAACGCGCGCACCCGCCCGATGCTCTTCGGGCGATCATAGTTCAGATAATATGTATCATCTGAAGCTCGCTCGACCGTGGGCGATGGCAGGAAAGGCTCGAGAAACTTCTTCACCGCCACCGGACCGGACCCGGGGCCGCCTCCGCCGTGCGGGGTGGTGAAAGTCTTGTGCAGATTCAGGTGCATAACGTCCACGCCGAAATCGGCGGGACGCGCCACGCCCATCAGCGCGTTCATGTTGGCGCCGTCCATGTAAACCAGGCCGCCTTTGGCGTGCACCGAGCGCGCGATCTCTTCAATGTGCTCCTCGAAAACGCCGAGCGTGTTGGGATTGGTGAGCATCAATCCGGCCACGTCTTCGGTCATGGCACTTTCGAGCTCCGCCAGGTCCACGCAACCGCGCGCGTTGGATTTCAGATTCTTTACCTGATAGCCGGAAATCGTGACGCTGGCGGGATTGGTGCCGTGCGCCGAGTCGGGTATCAGAACGATTCGGCGCGGATCGCCGCGGTCGGCGAGGCAGGCGCGAATGATGAGGATTCCGGTAAGTTCTCCCTGCGCGCCCGCCGCGGGCTGCAAAGACACGGCGTCCATGCCGGTGATTTCGGCCAGGCAGCGCGCGGTTTCAGCAAGGACTTTCAGGCAACCCTGGGTCACGGCCTCGGGCGCATAGGGATGGTCCGTCGCCAGGCCGTCCAGGCGCGCGACGACCTCGTTGATTCGCGGATTGTGCTTCATCGTGCACGAGCCGAGCGGGTACAGGCCGGTATCGATGCCGTAATTCCACGTCGAGAGGCGAGTGAAGTGGCGGATGACTTCCGTCTCGGAAACCTCGGGGAAGCCTTCGATCTCAGGGCGGACCAACTCTTCGCCCAACAGCTTCTCAGGCGACGCGGCGTGGACATCGAGCGGAGGGAGATCAACCCCCAGCTTGCCCGGAGAGGACTGCTCGAAGATCAGCCCTTCGTTGCGGGTCATGTGGGGGCGAGCGTTCGTGATTCGGTTGTCCATGGTGGCTCGAAGAATTATGAATTATAAATTATGAATTATGAAGAACGAGCCCTTCGCCAGATTTAATAATTTATAATTCATAATTTATAATTAGAGTTCGACATCGCGGCGACTGCGTTCCCATTCTGATGATGAGACCCAACCTGCGCCGAAACTGTTGCGGCCCGGTCAATCGCCGCCTTGCTCACGGTTTCCGTCACGCAAACCAACAGATGATGGCTCAGCTCCGGATAGAATCGCTCCAGGTTCAACCCTCCGATGATTCGTTCCTCTCCGAGCGCCGCCAGAACATCCTCGACGGGTGCTGCCATCTTGACCACGAATTCATTGAAGCGCGGGCCGGAAAAGGGCAGCGAGGCGCCGGGGGCGGCCGCCAGCTTGTCCGCAGCGTAGGCGGCTTTTGAGAGGTTATGAAGCGCTAAAGCTCGGAGGCCTTTCTTCCCCAGCAACGAAAGATAAATCGTGGCGACGAGTGCGCAGAGTGACTGGTTGGTGCAGATATTGGACGTTGCCTTCTCGCGCCGGATGTGTTGCTCGCGCGTCGCCAAGGTGAGCACGAAGCCACGGTGGCCTTCGGTGTCGTGCGCCTGTCCGACCAGCCGGCCCGGCATTTGCCTGACGAACTGTTCTTTGGCCGACAGAAAGCCGACGTATGGCCCGCCGAATGCCACGGGAACGCCAAAGGATTGCGCTTCGCCGCACACGATGTCAGCGTCGCTGGGCGGACGCACCAGGGCAAGCGAGAGCGGCTCGGTGATGGTCACGATCAGCAGAGCGCCGCTCTTATGAACGATGTCCGCGATTTCACGCGTTCTCTCGATGATTCCAAAGAAATTCGGCGACTGCACCACCACGGCGGCGGTTTCCGGCGTCACCGATGCCGCGAGCGTGTTGAGATCGATCTGGCCCGAGGCGCCGTAATTCACGTCCTCAAGCTCCACACCCTGATGCTGGGTATAGGTCTTCACGACCTGCCGGTATTCGGGGTGAACGGTACGCGCCAGCACTACGCGATTGCGCCTGGTGATGCGGAGCGCCATCAAGATCGCTTCATTGGTGGCGGTTGAGCCGTCATAGAGCGAGGCGTTGGCCACGTCCATGCCGGTCAACTGCGTGATGAGCGTCTGGAACTCAAACATCGCCTGAAGCGTGCCCTGAGCGAGCTCGGCCTGATAGGGCGTGTAAGCGGTGAAGAACTCGCTGCGCGAAATGAGCGAGTCAATCGCCACCGGCCGGTAATGCGAGTAGGCCCCCGCCCCCAGCAGCGAGACGTATTCGCGGGCCGTCTGGCTGGACGCTTCGCGAAAGTATTCGAGGATTTCCTGCTCCGAGAGCGGTCCGGGCAGATTCAGCCGGCCGCGCAGCCTCAGAGCTTCAGGGATCTGGGCGAACAGTTCGTCGATATTTTTGTGTCCGGTCGCTTCGAGCATCGCGGCGCGCTCGGCCGGAGAGTTCGGGAGATAGCGCATTAATGGCCCTTTTCCTTCTCTGCTTCGATGTATGCTTCGTACTCCTCGGCGCTCATCAAGCTGTCGATTTCGCTGCGGTCGGTGAGATTCACTTTGATGAGCCACGCGTCGCCGTGCGGGTCGGAATTAATCAGCTCGGGATTGTTCTGCAACTTGCCGTTGACGGCGGTGACCTCACCGGTAACGGGAGAATATATTTCGGACACCGCCTTGACAGACTCGACCGTGCCAAAGGATTCCTTGGCGGTGACGTGGTCGCCGGGCTTGGGCAGCTCGACAAAAACGATGTCGCCCAATTCCTTCTGCGCGTGGTCGGTGATGCCGATCATCCCCTTCAATTCATCCACGCGAATCCACTCGTGGTCCTTGGTGTAAAGCAGTTCGGGAGGGTACATGGGTTGTCCTTTGTCTGCCTTAGCTTGTCAGTTGGTCAGTATTTCAGTTCGTCAGCGACCCCGGTGGGCGTTGTGGGCTGACCAACTGAAATACTGACGGACTGACGAACTCTATTGCTTTGCCCTCTTGTAAAACGGCAGCTTCACCTGCACCGCGGCGACGGGCTTGCCGCGGATCTCGATTTGAATCGGGCGGCCCACCTCGGCCAGATGGGGCGGCACGTACGCCATTCCAATATTCTGTTTGAGAAACGGCGCGGGAGAGCCGCTGGTGACGCGGCCTTGTGGCCTGCCGTCGATCAGCACGCTGTAGCCGTCACGCGCGATGCCGCGCTCGGTCATCTCGAACCCAACCAGCTTTTTCCGCACGCCGTCCTGGAGTTGCTTGACGAGCACTTCGCGGCCCAGGAAGTCGCCTTTATTGCACTTGCATATCCAGCCGAGGTTGGCTTCGATCAGGGTCGTGTCGTTGTCCAATTCGTGCCCGTATAAAGCGAACGCCGCCTCCAGTCTCAGAGTGTTCCGCGCCCCGAGGCCGGCCGGAATCAGGCCGTCGGGCCTTCCGGCTTCGAGGAGCGAGTTCCAGACGCGCTTGGATTCCGAAGGGGGAAAGTAGAACTCAAAACCGTCTTCGCCGGTGTAGCCGGTGCGGGCGAGCATTCCGTCCACGCCACAGCAACGCGCGCGGCAAAACCAATAGGTGCGAAGGCCATCGAGGTCGCGATCCATGACGCGGGCGAGGATGGCCTGCGCGCGCGGTCCCTGGAGAGCGACTTGCGAGTAATCGTCTGAGACATTGCGCACGCCGGCGCCGAAAGCGTTGTGCCGGTTTATCCAGGCAAAATCCTTGTCCGTGTTGGAGGCATTCACACAGAGAAAATAGTCGTCCGCGGTCAGCCGATGGACGAGGCAATCGTCCACCGCGCATCCGCGCTCATCCATCAGCGCCGTGTACTGCGCCTGGCCGATTTCGAGCCGCGAAACGTCATTGGAAGTCACGAACTGAAGAAGCGCGATGGCCGAGCGGTTTCGAACTTCGATCTCGCCCATGTGGCTGACGTCGAAGAGGCCGGCGCGCGTTCGCACCGCCAGGTGCTCTGCCGTGATGCCCGAGTATTCCACCGGCATGTCCCAGCCGCCGAACTCCACCATGCGCGCCCCGGCGGCGCGATGGACGGAATTCAGCGCCGTGCGCTTTATCACCATGCTGGTTGGAGTGGCCAAGCGGCTGACCTCGGACGATGCCAGGGACAGAATTTACTCAACAGCGAAGCTAACACAATCGAGAAAGAAGGGTCAAGGCGCGTCTATTTTGGATTTTAGATTTCGGATTTTGGATTGAAGAGAGCGGCCCCCGCCAAAACGAACCTCTCTGTGCTCTCGACGCTTCTCAAGATTCAACACAGAGGTCACGGAGAAGAATCTCAGTGAACTCCGTGTTGAGTCTTTTTCGACCAAAGAGGACACAGACGCAGCACCAACGCTCTGGCAGAAGTGACTTTCATAATTCACAATTGATAATTTATAATTCACAGGAGCGGATAGGAGGCCAACCTCATGTTTACCGAACAATTCAAATGCGTGGTCTGCGACAAGCCGGAAGGCGAGTGCACTTGTGACCGCTACTGTGCCCTTTGCAACTCCGATATCGAATTGCGCCTCACCGAAGACGGCCAGTATTATTGCCGCGACTGCCGCGAAGCGTGCGACTTCAAGACTCAGGACTCGGCGTAGGTTCGGAAACTGGAAACTTGAAACTGGAAGTTGGACGCGGCCTGGCACCAGCCGCTGTGCGTTCGGCCGGCGAATGCCGCCCCGATGGCCGTTCCTAAGAACCGCTGTTTACCCTCGCTAGAATTTCCTTGACAAACAGTAACGAAGGGCTATACTAATTCCAGGTTTAAATCTTGCGCGTAGTGTTGTTCTTCTCCGCGTTCCCGCCTGCGGAGGAAGAAAAAGTCAAAAAGCGGAAGTCAGAAGGGATCTGTCCCTTGTCCGTGGTCCATTGTCCGTCGCGCTTTTCTCAGCGTGATTTAATGGCCACATTCTCATCAGTCTGCTGAAGACGCGCGAAGCAATCCCACGAAACAGAACGTGAAAAACACGGGCAGGGTGCCCGTGCCACTGGACCAATTCATCAGACAGGAGAATAAAATGACAAAGAATACGCAAAACCGACTTTCGGAAAGAAAGACCGCCGCCAATCGGCGCAACGCCAAAAAATCCACGGGACCGAAGACAAGGGAGGGCAAGCGCAAAGCCTGCATGAACCGTTACAAGCACGGCTTCTATGCCACCCCGGACAAGAAAACCCGCGAGGAGATGTTTCGCATCGGGGAAGATCCCGATTTGGTGACGCGCTTTGAGCGAAAGCTGGCGCGGGCGTGGCAGCCCAGCGACGACATGCAGGCGATGATTGTGGCGGACATGGCCAGGCTTTACGCCGACAAAGCCCAAATGCGGAAGGTGCTGAGGGCGACCCGCCTGAGTGAACTGAGGGAGCAAGAAGCTGCCATCGAGCGGGTTGATCTGGCGCTGTCGCACGAGGATGCCATCAGTGCGATCGACCTGAGGGAGCTCGGCTATCGCGGCATGAAGCCGTGTCAGACGGCCTTGGATGAAAGCCACCGGCTCCTGACCAGCCTGTTCGAGCGGAACACGGCGCGGGCGTGGGGCGAGGACCCTTCGTCAGCCTCAGGGCAGGCTCTCAGCGAGACTTTTGCCCTGCTCTACGGCGAGCGTCCCCACGGTGTGGGCAGAATGATCATCGATTTGTTTGGATTGCTCGCCGAGCACCCGGAGAGGGCTGACGTTCCGCTGGACGACCCGCGAACCGGCCTTACGGGTACGCTTCGCCTGCAACTGGCGACGTGCATCGAGCGAGAAAGGATGGCGGTCATGTTCGAGGAGCGCCACCACCAGATGCAAAAGGCGGAAGAGGCGGCGGGCGACTTTGGGTCGGCGTGGCTCCCCGGAAGTGAGAACTGGGGCAAAGCGCAGATGCAGGAGGCCAGACTGGACCGGATGATCGAAGGCAAAGTGAAGCTCCTGATCCGGTTGAAACGGCTTCGCCATTCGCTGCCAGAGGAATTTGCCGACGGACTTGGCCTCATCGACGACGACGGTGGCGACCAGGGAAGCGGTGGCGAGTGGGAAGGGGCAAGTGGCAGGCGAAGCAGCGGGTTTCGGAATTCGGGGCTAGGGGTTAGGGAAACGAGCCAACTTAGCGGAGCTCCTGCGAAACCCAAACCCCGAAACCCGAATCCCTTTTCAACGGATTCCAGTTTACGCGAGAATGACGGCACCGTTGATCTTGACTTCTTTCCCGAGCCAATGGATTCCCGCATCCGCGGGAATGACTGCGAGCAAGAGGCGGGCGCGCAAGAAATGTCGAAAAATGAGGTTCGAAGCCACCACTTTATTGAGAACAAAGGAAGTCGATTGGGAACGAACCCAAATACGAAGCCAATTTTGAGGTTGTTTTTGGTCCAAAATGGATCGATTCAGAGCTTCTTGAGGGCGGTCCCGCTTTTGCCCGTTTCCATTTTCCAGTTTCTAATTTTTGCTTATTCTTGTACTATTCAGGTTTGTTCGAAATCGCAGGCGAAGCGCCTCTCCGGTGGAGGGCTGAACGCGCGGCGAATTGACGCGAATGAAAATTGTCATCAGCAGCCAGCCGAAATTGCTGCATATTCTAAGGGGTGTGGTAGCACATCGCGCTCAAGTGGCGGGTTTTCCGCCCTCCGACGTGGATCTCATGACCCTGGCGATTGACGAGGCGGCGGCCAATGTCATCCGCCACGCCTACAAGAACCGTCGCGACGGAAAACTGGCGCTCGAAATCCTGACCCTCCCCGACCGGATGGAGTTCATCCTGGAAGACTCGGCGCCCAAAGTTCAGCCGGAGGCAATCAGGTCTCGCTCCTTGGAAGATGTTCGGCCGGGCGGGCTGGGGACGTTCTTCATGAAGTCTTTTATGGACAAGTGCACTTTTGACCAGCACTTTACCCAAGGGAATCGGTTGATCATGGTCAAATACCTTCGTGGAAAGGTTTCCAGCCGCAATGAAAGTACAAGTCAGAAGCATTGAACAAGTCTCTATCATTGATTGCGACGGCGACGTCGATCTCTATTCCTCGACGGCGCTTCGGGAAACTCTCCTGAACCTGATGCGTTCCGGGATTCCCAACGTTCTGGTGAACATGGCGGGAGTGACTTACATCGATAGCTCCGGCATCGCCACGCTGGTGGAAGGTCTGCAGCTTTCGCGCGAGACGAAGACGCACTTCGGCCTCTACGCCCTGCGCAAGAACGCTCGGTCGGTTCTGGAATTGGCGCGGCTCAACAAGGTCTTCGCGATATTCGGCAACGAGCAGGAAGCGCTGGAGAAAATTCCAACCACACTTCCGTTTGGAGGGCTTTAGCGATTTTGGATTTTGGATTGCGCAAACCAGGGTCATGTGGCAAGTGCTAATGCGAAATTGAAAATTAAAAGTTGAAAATTTCCACCGCTGGTCTTTTGAATTTTTCATTTTTAATTTTGCATTCGCACTCTTGAGGGAGCGGCGCTGGACTCCCATGCTAGCCTACATCGGACGCAACACGCTCGAACTGTTTCGCTACCTGGACGGGCTCTACGACGTCAGCCGCGACGCCTTCTATTGGACTTATGTCGCCCCCTTCAAGGGCCGCAGCATCAAGTGGAAAAGCTCGATTCACCAGGCGGTCTTGGTGGGCGTGGACTCCATCCCCATTGTTTCCTTGATTTCGCTTTTCACCGGCCTGGTGTTGGCGTTGCAGGGCGCCTATCAATTGCGACAAATCGGCGCGTCTTATCTTGTGACGGCGCTGGTGGGCGTCTCGATGACGCGCGAGCTGGGGCCGCTAATGACCGCCATCATCGTGGCCGGCCGCTCCGGCTCGGCATTCGCCGCGGAGTTGGGCACGATGAAGGTCTCCGAAGAGCTCGACGCGCTGGAGGTGATGGGCCTCGACCGCGTGAGGTACCTGGTGGTGCCCAAATTCATAGCCATGACCATCATGATGCCCTGCCTGGCGTTGATCGCGGATTTGGCGGGCATCGTGGGCGGCGGGATTTTCGAGTTCTTCCAGCTCGACCAGAGCGTGGCGACCATTCTCATCAACAATCGCGATGCCCTGGTCATGCGCGACATCTGGACGGGCCTGGTGAAGAGCCTGGTTTTTGGCCTGATTATTACGAATGTCGGTTGCCACGAGGGCTTTTCCGTGCGCGGCGGCGCGGAGGGCGTGGGCAAAGCCACTACGTCGTCGGTGGTGATATCGATTTTTCTGGTCATTTTCGCGGACGTGATTTTTACCGCGATCTTTTATTACACGACTTAGAGCTGTAGCACAGCCACTCTTGGCTGTGCACAGGAAAAGAAAAGCACAGGCAAGAGTGCCTGTGCCACTGTTATGGCGCACCAAGATCAGCAAGGCCCGATGATTCGGGTGGACGACCTCTGCACGTTTTACGGCGAGCGCCAAATTCTGCGCAACGTGAATCTGGAGGTGCAGCGAGGGGAGACGATGGTGATTCTTGGCGGGAGCGGCACGGGCAAGAGCACGCTGCTGCGCCACATCATTCGTCTCGAGCAGCCCTCCTCCGGCCATATTTACATCATGAACAAGGACATCTGCTCCATGTCGGAGCAGCAGTTTGATTTGCTGCGGCCCAAGATCGGCATGCTCTTCCAGAGCGCGGCGCTGTTCAACTCCATGACGGTTGAGGAAAACGTGTCCCTGCCTTTGCGCGAGCTGACCCAGCTCGAGGATTCCACCATCCGCATCATGACGCGCATCAAGCTGGACCTGGTCGGCTTGAGTGGGGTGGAGAATCTTATGCCGTCGCAGTTGAGTGGAGGGATGAAGAAGCGCGCCGGCCTGGCGCGCGCTCTCACCATGGACCCGGAGATTCTTCTTTTCGATGAGCCCTCCGCCGGGTTGGATCCCATCACGGCGGCGGGCATTGACGACCTCATCGTGAAACTGAGTAACGCTTTTCGGATGACCATCGTGGTGGTCACGCATGAGCTGCCGAGCGCCCGCATTATCGCCGACCGCATCACCATGATGGACCACGGCGAGGTTCTGGCCGTCGGGACACTGGATGAACTCGAGAAGAACGAGCATCCGCGCGTCCAACAGTTCTTGAAACGCGTCCCCGAAGGTGAAATGGTGGACGCGCAGGAGTACTTGCGTTCGTTGACACAGCCGCCGGCGTAAGCAGCGAGTCAGTACGTCAGTACTTCAGTATTTCAGTTGAGCCGAACGCTATGCGACTGAAATACTGGACTCACGGGAGGTTTCAAAATGCAGGATTTCCGGTCACTCAAGGTTTGGCAGAAGGGTCACGACTTGACACTCGGGATCTACAAGGCGACGGCCAAATTCCCCAAGGATGAGCTGTTTGGGCTTACATCCCAGTTGCGCCGGGCCGCAGCTTCCATTCCAGCGAACATCGCTGAGGGCTGTGGACGATCGGGAAAAACAGAGTTGTGCCGTTTCTTGCAGATTTCGATGGGATCAGCGAGCGAGCTCGAGTATCACCTGCTGTTGGCCCATGACCTCGCACTGTTGGCCGACTTGGATCACAAACGACTTGACTCTCAGGCGGTAGAATTGAAACGAATGATCAGCTCGTTCATCGTCCGCCTGCGTCAAGCATGAGATGATTAGGCCTGCCGATCATTGAATCAGCGGGTTCGACTGAAATACTGACTTACTGAAATACTGACGTACTGAGACGCTGCGACACCGAAAAACGTTGAGGAGTCATATATGGCCAAGAACCGTGAAGAAATCAAAGCGGGGGCGGTAGTCGTGGTGGCCGTCGTTCTCTTTCTGATTGCCCTGGTGTTTGTGGGCGGCGTCAATCTCTTCCGCAAGCCCAAAACGACTTATATCACGTACTTCAAATTTGCCGGCGGGCTCGAGTCCGGCAGTTTCGTTCGCTTCGCCGGAATGAAGGTGGGGACGGTGAAAGAAGCTCGGATGGATAAAGACGATCCGACGCGCGTTCGCATCCGCATGGACCTGGACTCGGGAACTCCGGTCCGCGCCAACTCGAGGGCGCGCATCGCATCGCTCGGTTTTCTGGGTGACAATTACGTGGAGGTTACTCCCGGCACGCGCGACTCTCCGCGATTGCCGCCGGGAAGCGAAATCCCTTCGGCTGAGATTGTTCAGATGTCCGACGTGTTTACCAACGTGAACGAGCTGACGCTGAACGCCAAGAAGCTGGTGACGGATGTCGATGACAAAGTGTTGGTCATCTCGGACAATGCCAACCAACTCATCGCCAATCTCAATAATGTCGTGAATGAAGTCAACCGGCAGCACTTTAGTTCCGCCATCGCGCAGATCGACGCCATGCTGGCTGAAGACCGGCCCTCGATGAAATCGACGCTGGCTAATTTGGATAAGGCCAGTGCCAAGATTGGCCCGACCATCGACAGCACTCAAACGACCATCGACAAAGCGAATAAGCTGGTGGGCAATATGGACTCGATGATCCAGGAAAATCGCGCCGAATTCCACGACGCCCTCTTGCGCTTGCGGGATTCGCTGGTGGAGGCCCAGCGGCTGATGGGCGACATCGACGAGACCGTGATCACCCTCCGTCCGGACTTGGACGAAACATTGGCCAACATCCGCGCCGCCAGCCAAAACCTGAAGCAATTCACCGACACGGTCAAGCAGCGCCCCTACAGCCTGATTCGCATCAAGCCGGAAAAAGACCGCGTTCCGCCCACGGGGAAGTGAGGTGCTGATATGCCGAGACCAGGCTTCCGGTTTTGTGGTTTTCTCTTTTTCATGGCTCTGACTGCTCCGCTGCGTGCCGCCGATCCAGACCCTGTCCCTTTCAATCCGCTGAAGGGCTTGTTTCGCGTCAAGCTTACCGCCGAGGCCGAGGTTTATACCGGAGGCATTGCGGGTCAAGGTTTGGGCGCGGCATATCGATCGTTTGGCGAGGGCGACTACGGCTTGCGATTCACCTTCGGCTTTCTGAAGAGCCTCAGTTTCAGCGCCAACTACATGTACAGCCCTCTGACTCGCACTCTGACCGAGGGCTTTCCGCCCATTGGCGGCCTGCCCTCGGGCACCGTAGTTCTTCGCTCCAAGAATGTGAACATGGTGTTTGGCAATGGTGAATTCAATCTGATCGATAGGAAACATACTGTCCTCTACCTAAGTCCAGGGGTCGGCTTTGCCCGGAATGGCAGCCGCGATGTCACCTTCACCACTCCTCTGGGCTCAACCTCTTTTCCCGTCGGGTACGGGACCGCAGTGACTTTCAACCTGGGGGCGGGAGTGAAGGTCTACCCGCGAAAACATTGGGGAGTGCGATTCGACATCCGCGACTTTGTTTCGGGCGGAGGGACCGGAAACCTCTCCCCCCAGGCGTGCATCGAGATTTTTCCGCCCCCTCCGACCTGCACTCCGCAAACCTACTTGGGTCAGGTCCCCGTCAACAACAATCTTGTGTTCACAGTGGGTTTAATATTTAAGATTATCTAAACAAGTGACATTAACTCGGTTAGTTCCGCCTGACAGAAGCCGACCAACTCGGGTTCGGGCGGGATCTCGACACCCGTGCGGCGATAAATGGCGCGCCGGATCTGTTTCGCCAGGCGCAGAACGTCGGCGGCCGTGGCGCCGCCCGCGTTGAGCAGAACCAGGGGTTGAGTTTCGTTCACCTTGGCTCTGCCTTCCTCGAAACCTTTCAGGCCGCAAAGGTCCATCAGGAACGCGGTGGGTATTTTGATTCGATCGGCGCTCGGGAACCGATTGCGGATGTCCGCCAGGCGCTCGAACGCTGCGGTTCCAAACTCGCACTGAAGGCGCGCCGCCAGAGCTTCGTACTCGGCTCCGCTCAACGCGAGGTTCTTGAAAAAGGACCCGGCGTTTCCACCCCTTTCTTCTCGAGGGAAGGGAAACTTGGTGTCGCGAATCGTCACGACCGCCTGACGAATCTCCGAGAGGCTTGGCCGGCTGTTCCCGCGCGCCTTGAAGTAGGCTTTCACGTCGGGATAGGTCAGGCTCGGCTGTCCATGCTTCGCCAGCGCGAGTGTCAGACTCACGATGACAAATCGATTCTTCCGCATCGAGTTGAAGATGCTCTTTCGATATCCAAACTCGCAATCAGCGGCGGACAGGGTTTTCAGCTCGGCCGCCTCGACGCTCATCACCTCAGCGCTGCGAAGCACGTCGCTGATTTGTTGACCGTAGGCGCCAATGTTTTGGACCAGCGCTGCTCCGGCTTGTCCGGGAATATGGGACAGATTCTCGATTCCCCACCAACCGTGCTCAACCGCGTCGCCAACCACTCCGTCCCATGGCTCGCCTGCGGCAATAGACAGCGTGACCGTCGCAGCGTCTTCGCTCATCACTCGCAGCCCTTCACTGGCCACGTGGATCACAAGACCGTCAAAGCCCCGATCGCTGATCAAGATATTGCTTCCGCCGCCCAGAACGAACAGATCGAGTCGCTGAACTTTTTGCCAGGCCAGGGCCGCTCGCAGCTCATCCGGCGTTCGGACCGTAATGAAATACTTCGCGGGCCCGCCAATCTTGAATGTGGTGTAGGGTTTCAGAGGTTCGCCGGTCTTGATGTCGAGCGCAGAGCGGAAGGTATCAACGGGCATAGAAGGAGATTGTATCAGTCCCGGGGCTGAAGGAGGACGGAGAAGGTTTTTGCCTTGTGAAGCTCGAAGCGAAGTGGCGTGAGGGGAAGAAGCATAAAATCAGGCGGGCTTCGGGTTTCGGTATTCGGGTTTCGCAGAGAGCGGACCAATATCGTTTTCTCCGCGAATCCCAAACCCCGAATCCCGAACCCCGGCGAAACTTTCGACTACGGACTTTTCACTCAGTATTGTCGCTTCTCGACGCGCGGGCGTTCGGCGCGGCTCATGCTCTTGCGCGCGATGGCAGGGTGCTTCAGCCCACGCAGTTCGCTGATGTTCTCACACACTTTGAGAACCGCATCGGCAATGTCGTCGGCATCTTTGCGGCTGCCGAGAAAAATGTGGTGCGGCAGCCAGACCGACTCCACGTAAGCGGCGCGCTCCGAGACAGGGCAGTGATACAAGTTTTTCAGGTCGAGGGGTTCAGGTCGTCCCCAACTCAGAGCAGGGAACTCCTCCGGGTTCACGGGAAAGAGGGCGCTCTTGTAGACGGGCTCGTAAAAGAGACCATCGCAGGGGATGCCTTCCATTTCGAGCGCGCCGAGAAAAGCCGCGCGGCTAATGTCCTGAAAACTCTCGGGAGCGTATTTGAAAACGTATTGGTAGGCCGCCGTGCGGGTCTGCCTGGGGTCGCGCTTCAGGAAACCAAGGCCAGGTGTGCCGCTCAGGCGCTTTTCAAAATGATCCATGTTGGCTTGGCGAATCAGTTGCTGCTTGCGCAACCGTTTGAGCTGGGCGTCGAGAATCGCCGCCTGCAATTCTGTGATGCGATAATTGAACCCGATGAAGCGGTGTCTGTATTTATCCGTACTGCTGGCGCGCCCGCAATTGATGAACGATTGGGCGCGCTCGAAGTATTCGAGACTGCTGGTGATGACCGCGCCGCCTTCGCCGGAGGTCATCAGTTTGCTCGACTGAAAGCTGAAGCAGCCCAGATCGCCCGTGGCGCCGGCGCCCTTCTTCCGCCACATGCCGCCGTGAGCGTGCGCGCAGTCCTCAATTACCCTGAGATTGTGGGCACGAGCGATTCGGCCAATCGCATCCATGTCGGCAAAGCGCATGGCGAGATGCACGGGAAGAATGGCGCGGGTCTTCGGCGTCAGGGCTTTCTCGATCAGCTTCGCGTCCAGGCAATACGTCTCGGGATCGACGTCGACGAACAGGGGGATGGCGTTCAAAAGCAAGATCGGCCCGACGGTGCCCTCCCAGGTATAAGCCGGCACAATCACCTCGTCGCCCGGACGAATGCCGACCGCCTTGAGCGCGATCTCGATGGCCACCGTTCCATTCGCCACGGCAACGCCATATTTCGCGCCATGGACGCGGGCGAATTTCTGAGCGAACGTATCCGCAATCTTGTTTGGAAATGGATAGCCGCCCCAATTGCGGCTGGCTAAGACCTTTTGGAGCCCGCGCGCTTCGTCGCCCGTGTACACCGGCCAAGGCGCGAAGGGCCTGCGACGAATTGGCTTTCCGCCTGTGATCGCGAGTTTTCCCATATCGTTCTCCTTAACGGTGTAGAGGCTGCTTTACGCTGCCATCAAGTGTTGCAACCATCGAGACGTGGCGGGGTGAACCCGCCGCTCCATCAGCGCGCTAGAAAACGTACCTCACGACGTTTGAATAAGCCGATTCGCCGGCATTGTTGACGGCGCGCACGCGATAGGCCACGCGAGGCGCAACCCCGATGCTCGCGTCAGTGTACTCCGTGCTGGTGCCGGGCAGATTCGCCATTCGTTGCCAACCGCTCGCTGCGCCGGAAGCATCCCACATCCGGCGCTCAATGACGATGCCCGTAGCATCGTTCCCGTGAATTTCCCAATTCAGTCGCAATGAGCCGTCGCTGGCCTTAGCGGCCTCGAGAGAGCTGGGAGCTTCGGGCAGCACCGGCCAGTCAAAATAATTCTCATCGACCACGGCCAAGATGCTGTCGCGAACAGGGACCGACTCTAGAACATCCTGGGTTCCTTTCTTCCATTCGAGAGGCTTGATTTCGCCGGAGACGACGTCAACCAACACAGGATGCTTAATTCCCGTGTTCTTCGCTGTCAAGCTCCCCGCCAACTTCGGGAATACGTTTCGAGGCTTGCTGAGCGCGCCCAGCCAATAGGCCACGACGGCTTTGCCGGAGCGCGTTCGGAAACCGTAGGCGAGAAACGGCGCGCCCGTCTGCCGCTTCCATTCCGGGGCGTTCGGGCTCGTGATCTCAATCGTGGGGTCGAATTTCGTGTCTGAGAAAACGGCATTGGTGTTCTGGAGGGCAAAGTAAACCAGCCGCGGAGTAAAGTCGTCAGGAAGATAACGGAGGCCGTGGATCAACCCGAAATCATCATACTCATTGCCATCGGTGGCTGAAGCGAGCAGCCAAACGAAAGTGCGAACTCCCGCCGCCCAGTTGTAGATCAATCCGCGCGGAATGTATTTGGCCTGCACCGTTTCATCCGAGCCGCGCCACGAGGGAATGGAATTGAATTCATCGTCCCAATACTCGATGTCAGAGCGGATCCCCGGGTAGTGCCGGATGAATTCCCGCAGTCCGCGCGCCGTGTTACGTCCGTAGGCGCCGGAGTCCATGGTTTCAGGATTCAAGTTTCGTCCGTAGCCCGGATAGGTGTGATAAGCGTAGACGTCAATGCCTGCGGCGCACTGGCAGGTAGCGAGCGCCCGCTTTGAGAAGTCCGGCGAAGGGTCCGCCTGCGCGCCATAGACGACTTTGGCCTCGGGGTCAGTTTCGTGCACAGCGGGCACAAAAGCCTTCAGCAGGCGCCCGTATTCCTCGGGGTTGCCCCACGGGTTCCAGTAACCGATGTCCTGTTCGTTCCACAGGGCGTAATAGTGAACGCGGCCGCGGAAGTGATTCACCATCCATTTCACGTACTTGGTGAAGGCGTCGATCTGCTCGGGAGTCTTGGGCGGCCAGAAAATTGAATACAAGCTCCGATCGTCGTTGTGAAACGAACCGGGCTCAGGAGCGATGGCATCGGGCAGGCGGCCGGCGGGTGAAGTGTACATGGGATTACCGTAGAGTAGTTGCACTTGGACCTTCACTCCGTTGTCGACCAGCGAGTCCACGTAGTCATCCACCTCGGGCGAGACCGTGTAGACACCGCGTTTCTGCTCCACCCAATCCCAACTCGTCGGCTCGGAGCTGTTTTCATACTGGCCGATGCGAATCCAGCTCACGCCCGCATCAAACATGCGCGTCCACCACCAGCGATTCCAGGGCAGGTATGGATCACGCGGCAAATCAGAGTTGATGCCAAAACCGTTCTGAATCTGCGAAGAGCGCTTGGGCGGAAGGTGAGCGGGAATCCTGTTCTTATCGGTTTGGCCGATCGCGACCCTGGGCGTCACTCCCGCCATCAGAGCGAGCAGTCCCGCAATAATGAACTCCGAATGAGAGCTACATTTCAGCGACATGGCTGATCCCTTTCCTGAACAGCGAAGCGAAGAATCTGCTTTCGGTTGCGGCCACCAAGCCGCGCGGTGAAGCGAATCTTATCCCAATGCGCGCGGGAGTCAAGTTGACGGCGGCCCGTTGAAATGCTGCGGCCCATCGAACAACCAAGGGGCAATCGTAGTCGAGATTCACGATCAAGATCGTCCTTGGCGGTCCGCGGCCGCAATGGCCAGCCAACCGATTTCTTAAGTCGGTTTCCCGGCCGCCGCGTGGGGAGGCCGCAATTCTCCCACCACAAACCAGTAAGCCAAGATTCCACTTACCAGCACCACGGCGGCCAGAGCGAAGCCAGGAGAATAAGATCCCGTCCGCTTAATCAGCAGACCCGTGAGCCAAGGCGCGCCAACACCGCCAAGGTTGCCGGCAAAGTTCTCAAACCCTGTCCACACGCCGACTTCTTCGTGCGGGGCGCAGGACTGAAGGATGACGAGCAAGTTGCCGGTGGCCAAGCCCACCAGCGAGGCTCCGAGGAGCAGCAAAACTGCGGCTCTGGCGCTCGTGACGCGCGCCGCCGGAATGAGCAGAAGACCCGTGAGGAAGGCGAGCGTGACGATACCTTTTCGAGTTCGTGTTTCGTCCCAGCCCCGATGAATCAGGCGGTCGCCAATCCAGCCGCCAATCGGTTCCGAGACTCCGAAGACGAGGTAGGGAAGCGCCGCAAAGAGCCCTGCCTTCACGAGCGTCAGGTGGCGCACGGTGACGAGGTAGTCGGGCAGCCAGGTCACCATCAAGTACCAGTAGTAATCGAAACAAAAAAAGCCGAGGCAAATACCCAGCAGGTTGCGATTAAAGGTCACGACCCGCGGTCGACTCCCCGAGCTCGCGAGTGGCTCTTCTGTCGACCCGGGATGGTTGGGCGCTGGACGTATTTGCGCTGGGAAAATCGCCAACCAGGGGATCAGCCAAAGCAAGGCCGCGAAGCCTACGATCATGAACACAACACGCCAGCCAAGACTGGCGATCAAAGAAGGAATGAGGAGGCCACCGAAAAACAGCCCGGTGCGCGTGCCGAAATCAAATACGCCGGAGGGCAAGCCACGCTCCTTGCGGGAAAACAACAGGCTCACGATCTTGGTTCCGCCCGGAAGATAAATCGACTCTCCTACCCCGAGCAGAATTCGAAACACGATCAGAACCGTCAGGCTCCGCGCCAAACCCGTGCAGCCTTGGGCAAGCGACCACAACGTGAAGGCGGCTGTGTAAATCCAGCGGAGATTGAACCGATCAGCAATGAGACCGGTTGGGACTTGCATCAGCGCGTAGGACCAAAAGAAAGCGGAAAGCAATAAGCCCTTTTTGGCAGGGTCGAGACCGAAGTCCACAGACATCACGGGCAGCGCGTATGAAATGGTAGCGCGATCGAGGTAGTTGATAAGCGAGGCGATGAAAAGCAGGATCACCACCCACCAACGGCGCGCGCTCGAGATGCCAGGACGAGCCTCACGCCACACGTCCGCTCTTGATCCCGATTGGTTATGGCTTGTCACGAGTCAACTCGCTGGCTCGAAGAAAGACGGCAGCATACCGCAATTTCCTGCGAAGGCAAACAACGGTGGGGTGTTTTCTGGGTGTCTTGTCGTCTTGTAGTTATCTTGATGCGGCCCGTCACAGAAGATCAGCGGAAACGCCAGCCAGAGAACGCTGGCTTGACACGGGAGCCGTTGGCATGTATCTTTACTGCACAATGTTCAGGATGGGCGAGTTTGCAGCACTCATTTTGATCTTTTTTGTGGCTTTGGTAGTTGCCGGCCGCGAAGTCCCTGAAGTATTCAGTCTTGCAGACGACCCTTCGAACGACGGAGATGTCATCGTTCAGACGATTGAAGCAGAGGCGACACTCACTCAAGCGCGCACCCATGTTCCCGACCCTTCGGCCCCAGTGTTTGGCCGCAAACGTTCCTGTGGTAACTCCACCTTGCTGGACCATTCGACAAGAATCTCGCCTCTGAAGAACCACGGAACTATCCTACTTTCCCTCCTCAGATTGCGCAGAATCTAGGACCGCTCTTCGCGAGCTCATCGGGATCGACAGGCTTCGTGCAATCGGTGGAGTGAGGTTTCTCTCAATTGAGATCGATGCCCGCTTCTGCGGCGTCACTTTGGGGCGCGATGTTCTCGCGCCGCGATACGGAGAAGAGATCATGCATAATGAGGTTCGTGATGCAAAAACAAAGCCGCATGCGTCGCCCAACGGCCTGAGAACGATACTCCTAGTGGACGACGACCCCGTCGACCTCCAGTTCTACCGCGTGATTCTTGAACACGAAGGGTTCAAGGTTAAGACGAGCGAGTCGTTCGCAGCAGGAGTGCGACTTCTGGAGGAAGAGCCCTTTGACATGATCGTGGTTGGCCAGGGAGGCGAGGCGTTCGAGGGCCGGTCAGTGCTGGAACGAGCGATGGAGATCGATTCGCGGCGGCCCGTGGCGGTGATGGCCCGGCGTCCTGACCCGAATTGCTACGTGGAAGCGATGACTCTTGGGGCGGTCGATTACAGGGCCAAAACTACTGACGCCGCCGAGTTTGTTTCAGTGATCGAAGACCACGTAGGACCGCCCCGGCTGGGTGTCGGACGAAGACTCGCGGCTGGGGCGCGGCAGATTGTTCCGCAACGTTGACCCACAGTCCCAGCTCGAGCGCGCGGCGTTTGTCACTCTGATTTCTCAAACTCGTCAGGTGCATCGGCGCGTCACCCGTCAGACCGGATAGCACGGTCATGCTCGCTTGTGCTTATCGGAAGCACGTCTCCGCCGTGCCGCAGCACAACCACCTTGGCTTTCGGGCCGGCTAGGTTGACCGCCATCTCGAGCGCCCGCTGCGGTGTGGTAGCGCTCTCGAATCCTAAGTGGGCCTGCGTTTCAGCTTTGATCCCGGGCGAAACCATGATCGCGCTAGCCCGGTCGCGAATCACGCGGCCCACATGAGCCAAGTGTGCCGCCGCGACAAGATCGGAGATTCGTTTCTTATCGACCATGGCTTTTACTTCGGCAAATCTGTGGTAACCGAGCTGTTCGACCTCAGGGTGCTCCGCCGAGACGCCGTGCGGGCAGGGCGTTATCACGATCACTACGCCGCCTTGGCGCACGGCCAGCTCCGCCGAATAAATCCCCTTGGCGGCCTGCCACAAGTCATAGTCTGCCGGATAGGATTCGGTCACCACGATATCCGCGAGCTCAGGCTGCGTGATCCCGTAAACGGAGAGCGCAAAATCCGCGCCGGCCCGATGTGCCGCCACCGGGTCTCCAGCCACCACCCGAATGACGCGATGATGCGCGTCCATTACCACGTTGACGATGAAGCGAAGCCCCGCCAGCCGCGCGATTCGCTCCACTTCCTGCCGCACCGGATTTTCGGCGATGCCCAGGATTTCGCGCCCGGAACATAGCGCGCTCAACCAATGGGTGTAGCCGGTCACTTCGCGCCCTGAGGCGCCGGGCTGGACAATCGTGGCGCCTCCAGTGAACCCCATCACGCGGTGCGGAACAATTTGCCCGACGCCGATCAGCAAATCGGATTCACTCAGCAGGCGGTTGACGCGAATGGGCGTGTCGTCCGCAGTCACGCCGATCCGGATGAGACTTTCCTCGTTTTTCCAGTGATGGATAGCGACCGAGTACTCCCGGGGAATCCGAGGCCCAAGCTTTTTTTCCACTTCCTCCGGACTCATGAGCGCGTGCGTTCCGGCGGCAATCAGGATCCGGATGTTGCTCCGAGGGCAGCCCCGATTCGCAAGGCGGCGCAGAACTGTGGGCAGGATCGCCCAAGCGGGAGTCTGTCGCGTAATGTCGTCGACGAGAACCAGCACGCGGGTTGACGGCGATGCCAGCGTCTCCAGAGTGGGCGATCCAATGGGCTGATCGAGCGCTTCCTCGACCAACGATTCGACAGGTTTCGGCGGGTCAATGGCGCGCGGCTCGAGCACCGCAATTAAGTTCGCGTCGGGCACTTCCAGGGGCGCAATGTCCGCGTAGGAGAGGGGGATATTCATGGAGAGTAAATCAGGAATCAGAAATCTTCTCGTTCTGATTTCTGCTTTCTAATTTCTGATTTCTCACTGATTCTTGACCCACGCATGACGGGGATCGTCGGCCCACGCGCCATAACGGCGCTCTTCACCCGCCAACACCCAGGTGTAATGGAGTTGATATCCTGGCGCGGCGACCACCGGGTGATAACCTTTGGGCAAGAGCACGGTGTCGCCATCCTCGACGACGAAGACATTGGAAAACCCCTCCGGGTCATCCGGCGCCGTGTAGGTCCAGATAAATCCGTACCCACCCGCCGGCTTGATGCGGAAAAAATAAATCTCTTCCAGCACCGCCTCGTTGGGCGGATTCGATCTGTCGTGCTTGTGCGGGGGATAGCTGGACCAATTGCCCGACGGATTCAGTGTTTCTCCGGCGAGCAATCGTTCCGCCGGAACGCTTTCGCCCAATGCCGTGTAGACGAGCCGCCGCCAGTTGTCCTTTCCGGCTTCGCGTGCCACCACGTCGCTGCCCGCCAGCAGTGCGGGCTGCGCCGTGCTTCGAGAAGGGGCGGAGAATATTCCGACGTCGAGCGAGTTCGACTCGGAGACAATTTCGTACGTGGTCTGCGGCGGGACATAAAGCATCACGGGCGGAGCCGAGAAGACATCGGCTCGCTCGCCGACGTGACTGAAAACTTGTTTTCCAGCGGGACTTTCGAGGGTTATGGACGCCTTGCCGGAAAAGAAATCCAGAACCGATTCACGGCCTCCCGTCGACGTGGAATATTTCTCGCCGTTAGGGAGCTGTAGCCTGGCAAAATCGAGGAAGCGCATGACTCCCGGACGAACGATTTCCTGGTGATGGCCGTCGCGCCGAGATTTAATTAGTCGCTCCATTTGTTCGCCTCGAATGGTAAAGTATCCGCTGCATTATACATCAACTGAACGGGGCGGAGGGCAGTGGGCGTTGGGCGAAGTTCCGGGCAAATTCAACAGCGGAGACTCAACATGAATCGGCGAGACTTCTTGGGCAACTCACTAACGGGCACAGTGCTGGCGAGCGGCGCGGGCGGGCAACTTCGGACGGCATCCGGGGAAAGCGAGAAGAAGCGTCACGAATATTACGAATTGCGGCTTTACCAGGTTCGGCGCGGCCGCCAGCACAGTCTGCTGGACGAATTCTTTCGCACCTCGTGGCTGCCGGCGATGACCCGGCTAGGGATTGGGCCCATCGGCGTCTTTGACGTGGCGGTGGGGCCCGAGAACCCGACGATCTACCTGCTCATCCCCTACCAGTCTCTGGAGCTATTCGCCGGCGCACCGGCGCGAGTCTCCGCGGACGCCGAATTCCAGCGGGCGGGCGCCGCGGTGATCAACGCTCCTGCGACTGACCCTGCTTACGGGCGCGTGGAAAGTTCGCTCATGGTCGCTTTTGACGGCATGCCTAAGATCCAGCCGCCCGACTTCGGGGCGCGCCAGGCAAGCAGGATCTTCGAGCTGCGCACTTATGAAAGCCACAGCCGCAAAGCAGGCAGCAAGAAGATCGAAATGTTTAACACGGCGGAAATCGCCATCTTCCGCCGCACGGGCCTCCAGCCTGTGTTCTTTGGTGAAACGCTGATTGGGCAGAAACTTCCCCAGCTCACCTATATGCTCGCTTTCGACAGCATGGAGTCGCATGACAAGAACTGGGCGGCGTTCGTCGCCGACCCGGAATGGAAGAAACTCAGCACGACACCCGGCTACACCGACGGCGAGATCGTGTCCAACATCAGCAACGTCTTCTTGAGGCCAACGTCCTATTCTCAGATTTGATTGTCGCGGTGACGCGCGCCTTAGGTCGCTCTGTGGCCAAGGCAAAAATGGCATAGCGAAATATTCACGGTTGGCTTATAGTAACTAAGCGCGGCCCTTAACTCCTGGAATCCACGCATGCGTGTCCTTTCCGGTCCCGCGTTCCGGGGACGGGCGCTGGAGTTTTTTGCGAAACGTTTGTTTTCTCCTATGGCGGAAACATCAGTCACTTCTGCCCACGCTACCGGACCCGCCCATTCCGCCCCGGCGGGGTGGAAATTGAAGCAGATTCGAGAGCGTCTCAAGCTGACCCTGCGTGCCGTCGAAGAGTGCAGCCAGGAAATCGCCGATGCCGAACACAATTCCGACTTCGCCGTGTCCATCGCCCGCCTGAACCAGATCGAAAACGACGGGTCGCTGCCGAGCATCTTCAAACTCTACAGCCTGGCCGCAGTTTATCAGATGGGTTTAGAGGAGGTGCTGGCCCTCTACGGCGTCGACGTGGCGAAGATGGACGAGCATCACCTCAAGAGTCCCGTGACCGGGACCCGTCTGCTCGCGCCGAGCGCCGGCAGCTCCGCCCGGCAGATTCGCTTTCCGATCCGCTTCGATCCGGGGTTTCGGCCCGAGAAAACCGTGTTCCTGTCGCGTGTCATCGAGAGCTGGGGAGAAATTCCCGTGGGCTTGCTCGCCCACCTGGACCTGAAGAAGTTTCGTTACGGCTACATTGGTCTTGAAGACCGTTCGATGTCGCCGCTGATTCGGCCGGGTTCCATCGTTCAGATTGACGAAACGCGGCGGCGCGTCGTGAATCAAAGCTGGCTGAGCGAGGCGGACCGCCCCATCTACTTCCTGGAGCTCCGTTATAGTTATGAATGTTGCTGGTGCTACCAGCGCGGCCGCGAATTGATGTTGATCCCCCATTCTCTTTCGGGTTGCGGTCCGCGCACCATCCGCGTCCCTGACGAAGGCGAAGTGCTAGGGCAGGTGGTGGGAGTCGCGATGCGGCTCGTCGAGTAGCGCCCACAGGTCGGTTTCTCTCAGAACACCCAGGATGACCTCAATGTTCTTGTCGAAGAGCTGCCGCGCCAACGGATGACACTTCTCCGGAGGAAGGACGCGGTAGGAACGCAGTCGTTGCCAGGCATCGATCATGCGTGATGGCTGTTCCTCGATCGACTCAAAAAAACGAAGCAGGTCCTGGGTCTGAGCCTGGAGCGGTAGCGCCATCAGTTCCTCAAATACCTTGACGTGACACTGCCGCAAGCCCTCGTCCACGGCGTCGCAGTCGTAACGGCTTTCAAGACCGTAATGATGGTACCGCCCGGTGTTGTAATCCCGCAGGGACGCCAGGTAAATGAGCCGCCCGAACTGGCCTTCCATCGCACCGAGCGTCTTGACCCAGAAGTCGTCGACGACTCGCCTTACTTCTTCCACCAGCTTTGAGATCTCGGGCTCTCCAGTATTCTCCATGAGGATCTTGTCTTCGTCTTAGCCGAGGCATGAGGTCGCCCGCCAAGACTCGTGGTCACTGACATCATAGGCTACTGACGGTGCGCGCAGATTGGAAGTTACTGAGATTGTCGGGTTCGCAGAAGGCTTCGTGCATCAATCGCTTTCGCGCTATCGCGGGAACTTAAACCGAAGCTCCCGCCCCATTTCGAAGACGGGCTTCTTGCGTTGGCGGACGAGTTTCACGTTTTCAGAGAGGGCGATGACGAGCATGGGCATGGCAATCGTTGAGTCGCAGTGGACCGTAGCCATGCTGGCGTTATGCGCGATTTTGCCCCAGCTCTGCGCTTCCTCAAATGTGCAGCCTGACAGCCCTCCCCAGTGCGGTGCATCCGTCACCACCTGAACCGCGTACTTGTGGCCGTTATGGGCCTGTCGCATGAAGGTAGCGGTGACTTCGCTCTGTTGGACGAAGTTCTTGGGGGTGCCCCCGCCGAAGTAAACCACGCCGCTGGCCGGCGATTCGCTCGCCAGCCTCGCCGTCTCCAGCACATCGCCGACGATGTCAAACGTAAACTGATTCTTTCCCAGATGACGGTTCTCAGCAATGCCGATGCCGATCGACGAGTCGCCGATCGCCGGACAATAAAGCGGAATCCTCGCTTTGTAGGCTGCGGTCACGATGCCGTCCTCTTTGGACTTTTTCGAAATCTCCCTCCCCATGAGGTAGAGAAATTCTCGCGTCGTATAAGGGCGGGATTGGTCCAGCGATGCCGCGAACTGGCCCATGAATTCGTCTTCCTCGCGGAATTCTTCTTCGTCCACTAGAGTGTCGTACATTCGGTCAATGAGATTCTTTTGCAGCTCCACGTCATCGATGCTGGGCGAGCACTGGAAGTGCAGCCGCCCGATGCTTTCGTGCATGTCGTGAAAGAAATTGGCGCCGGTCGAAACCAGGCAATCAATCAGGCGGTTTTTGATCAGGTAGACCACTAACCGCCGCATGCCGCCGGGAATTATGGCACCCGAGAGGCCCATCATGATCATCACGCGGTCCTGGAGCATCCGGCGCCAAACGCCATACGCCGTGCCCAGATTCCGTCCCTGAAAAGAGATACCCTCCATTTTCTCCAGCAGCGCGCCGACACTTTTCTTGCCGTCGATCGCCAGGGGCCGGGTCGGCTTGGTGAGAATCTGATGTTTCTTGCGCATGTGCAACCTTTCAGGAATTAGGAATTAGGATTTAGGGATTGGCAGTTGGGAAAAAGGGGAATGGAAGCGTCAGAAGCAGTGCGAGACTTGGAACTTCTCACTAGTTCCTAATTCCTAACTCCTAATTCCTGTTTACTCTCCGATGCCAAGCAGAATCGCCGCGGCTAGGACGGTGGTCCACAGCCCGCGTTTGTCCCCGATGGCGGACTGGGTGATTTGCATCGTCCGAACAATCTTATTGGAGATTCGGTAGATTTCCTTCTTCTCGTCCCAGCTTCGGTCCGGATCGAACTCGACGCCGAGCGTCGTGGCCAGCATCTCGGCTGCCAACTCCTCTGCGTAGTCCCCGGCCACTTCTTCCGTTTGTCCAAAGGAGTGATGCTCAGACAAGTAGCCGAACGTGTTTCGGTCGGCGGGGAGCGCGACGCCCACCGAAGCCGCGATCAAGCGATGCGGCTCGCGAGTTGAATTCTCACTGATAACCACAAACGTCACTTGGCCGGGCCTCAGCTCTTTCACCCCCTCGGAACGGGGGATCAGCTTGCAGCGCGGCGGAAAAATGCTGGAAACGCGAACCAGATTGCAGGCCGCGATGCCGGCCGAGCGCAGGGCCAATTCGAAGCTGGTCAGCCTTTCCCGGTGCTTTCCCACACCCTTCGTCAAGAACATCCGCTTCGGTACAAACATTGCACTCCGCCCTTCGTTGGTTGACTGCTCACTCTTCGAGCGCACTCGCGGCGCGTCCCGCCCGGCGGGAACTCCAGTCCAAAAACTCCCTGGCTCAGAGGATCACCGAGAGCGGGAGTAACGTAACAAAAAGCCGGAAAAACTTCCATGGGATTTTTTGGAGGGCCGGAGACGGGCGGCGGCGCGCCTAGTGCCGTTCCAACTATTTCGACCTAGCTTCTCGGGGCCGTCCCGAGTATGGGGCGAAACAGAACGTACGTGTTGAACATAGGTCTAATAAGTTGGAACGGCACTAGGTTTTCCCGCGGAACAAGAAGATCAGTTCGATAATCAGAATGATCACCACCATGAGCTCGAGGACAAAGGCGCGGCTCTGATTGAACTGCTCCACCATGAACTTGTACAGATTTTCTGCCGTGTCAAGTTTCTGGTTCACGAGCGTCTTGTAGTCCAGAACGCCCACTTTGCTCGCGGCCAGCCGGTATAAGCGAGCTGAAAACATGTCACTCAAGAATTTCAGGGCGTTATCCGTGCGTTCGGTGAGTTCAGTCACCTCGAGGAGCATCGCATGTAGCCGTGCGGAGGCGCGTGCCAGACGCCAGCGCGCGAGCAGTCCGGTACCCTTATTCAGTGCCTTGTATACGGACTCCAACTGCCGGGTGAGCACGTCATCGTAATGGCGAAATTCAAGCAACTGCGAGTTGGCGTATTCGAGCAAGTCCAAGGCAGCGGCGGCACCGGCCGCGGTATCGTAAACGAAGGCAGCGTTCCAGCCGACGACGGCGAGGTCCGTAGGATAGTAAGAAATGCTCGAGCTCAGCACCTCACGCCGCTCTTCGTCGGAGAGCTTGACATTCTCGCCCCTCACGATCTCCGCGATTTCATCGCCGTGCGCCTTGAGCAGTTCCGCCGCCGAAAGCGGTTGCTCGGACTGGGCGATATGGAAGATGTAATAGTCCTCGGTCAGCCACTGCTCATAGGGTTTCACCAATGCCGGCTTGGCTCGCTCCACCTGTCGCCGAACAATCTGCATGGCCTGGCGTCCGAATTCCGCTCCCGCCACGTGAAGGCACGCGAGATTGACCACCGTATCCCAGCCGCCTTGGAAGGGAAGCTTGAACTCCACACTCACCACACCATAGTCGTAATACTTCAACCGAGCCGATGCGGTTTCCCCCGTCTCCAAAGCAATCTCGCCCATCGGTTCGACGATGGGCGGCCTTTCGAACCGAACGTATTCCGGCGCGGAATGTTTGAAGCTGGGCTCGCGTCCCGGCGGCTGGATTCCAAGAATTCGGCGTAATTCTTCCAGTCGAATCTCTTCCGAGACGTCGTAGAGGATCAGACCCTGCACTGACCCCTGTAACTGTTGCGGCATGTGTCCCTGGGATGAGGCGCAAGCTCGTCTATCGGTCTCCCGACGGCGAAGAACACACCTCGTGGGTAAGCATACCTCCATAAGTCTTATCGAGAGCAAGAATTCGCCAGGCGCGCGAGGTTTATGGCTGATGTGCGCGAGCGGCCGTTCTCGACCGATGGGCCTGAGGGCCAACGTTGGGCGGCGAGACCTCAGATCGGGCTATAATTGTCGGCCATGGGCGAGGCGGTTGGTTCGATTCCATTCTCTAACCGCGACGAGGCGAATCGTGATCTGGCGCGAGCTGAGCAGCAACTGCCGGCGACACTCGCGGCGCCGCTGCGGTCGTTGTTGTCCCAGTCGCCCGACCCCGACGCGGCTCTTCGGCTCCTGGTGCGATATTTGGAGGCCGCGCCCCCGGAAGTTCTCCAGGACCTCTCGCGCCATCCGATGGCCTTGACCTATCTGGTCGCCCTGTTTGGTCACAGCGAATCGCTGGGAGAAGCATTCCTCTCCGAGCCGGCTTTGCCCGTTCAGTTTGCCCGCGACCGCCATTTCACCAAGCTCAAGTCCGCCGATGACCTCATGCAGGATTATGCGCGTTACTCGGTGACCAGTCCGGACCCGTGGCTCACATCGCGCCTCGCGCGCTTCAAGCGTCGAAACTATCTGCGCATCGCGCTGAAGGATGTGCTCGGAATCTCGACTCTCGGCGAGACTATGCTCGAGCTTTCGACGCTGGCCGACGTCATCGTGAAGCAGGGGCTTGTTTTCTGCGACCAGGAATTGGAAAAACGTCACGGACGCCCGCAACATCGTGACAGCGGGGGCCGCATCGCGCGCACGGGCTTCAGTGTGGTATCGCTCGGAAGGCTGGGCGGCAACGAGCTGAATTACAGCTCGGATATTACCTTGCTCTTTCTTTATGCTCACAGCGGCGAAACAGCGGGGGGCAGCGAGTCGTCGTCGGTCGTATCGAACAAAGCGTATTGCGTTCGCCTCGCCGAGGCCCTGGTCCGCACCATTTCCCAACCCACTCCGCAGGGAGAAGTTTACCGTGTGAATTTAGGTCTGCGGCCCGACGGCGAGGAAGGGGATCTCGCCATCTCTCTGGGTTCCGCCCTCGAGTACTACGACCATCGCGCCAGCGACGGGGAACTGCACATGTTGGTGAAGGCCCGCCATTCGGCAGGCGAACTGCGGCTGACTCGCGAATTCATGCACGGTATTGAGCCCTACGTCTATCGGCCGCCTTCGGAAGTCGACGCTCTTGAATCCGCGCTCGAGGCTCGCGAGAGCGCCGGGGAGCGAAACCTAGCCACAGAACTGAGTCCGCTTTTTCGCGGCATTCGGCATATTGAATTCCTCACTCAGTATCTCCAGCGCTTGCACGGGCGCGACGACGCTTGGGTGCGGGCGGCAGGAACACAACTGGCTTTGCGCAGACTGAATGACAAGGGATTCTTGGCCGACGCGGAGTATGCGCGATTGACTGCTGCTTACGAGTTCTTTCGCAGAATCGAGCACCGGATTGAACTCAGCGCGGACGCCATGTCTCAACCTCTGCGGGCAAGCGAACGTGCGCTCCGGCGACTGGCCCACCGCGCAGGTATTGAAGACCTGGCGCACCAGGATAGTGGTGTGACGCTCGTCAGTGAAATAGCGAAGATGGCGGGCTTAGTAGAGCAGATATACAGAGCAAAGTTGCGGCCGCAGGCTTTTGTCCCGCGGGAAGGGAACACATCCGAGACTTAGGATCGCACCCTACCTTGAATTCATCGATTGCGAGTGATACTGTAACTTTACTCATTATGCTTTCAGCGGGATGGTTGCCGGATGCGCGACTCGGCGCGCGCACACTGCGGCTTCTCGCCAACAATGCGATTACGAAAGGTTCGCCATGATGGCAGGCAAAATCCAGAATGCGTTCGGCGCGCGCACCGCGATGGATGCGGCTGGCGGAAGCGCGCTCATCTATCGTCTCGATCGCCTGGAGAAGTCAGGCGTAGGAAACATTTCTCACCTGCCTTTCTCAATCAAAGTTCTGCTGGAAGCGGTGCTGCGCCATTGCGACGGCGAGCTTGTGACCGAAGAAGACGTCCAGTCACTGGCGCGCTGGAACGCCAAAACGCCCGCCGCCCGCGAAGTGCCGTTCAAACCTGCACGTGTGATTTTGCAGGATTTCACCGGTGTGCCTGCGGTAGTCGATCTTGCCGCGATGCGCTCAGCCATGAAGCGTCTGGGCGGCGATCCTTCCAAGATCAACCCCCTGGTGCCCGTCGATCTGGTCATCGATCACTCGGTGCAAGTGGATGTGTTTGGCTCGCCCGCCGCACTGGGGCGCAACTCCGACATCGAATTCGAGCGCAATCGCGAGCGTTACGAGTTTCTGCGTTGGGGCCAGAAAGCGTTTGCCAATTTCCGCGTCGTGCCGCCCGCTACAGGCATCGTTCATCAAGTGAATCTCGAGTTCCTCGCCAAAGTCGTGCTCGAGCAGAATGAAGACTCGAAGATCGTTTGGATTCCGGACACTCTCGTGGGTACCGATTCGCACACGACGATGATCAATGGTCTCGGGGTGGTGGGGTGGGGCGTGGGCGGGATCGAAGCCGAGGCCGCCATGCTCGGCCAGCCTTATTACTTTCTCACCCCGCAAGTGATCGGATTCAAACTCACGGGACGCTTGAAGGAAGGTGTTACGGCCACGGACTTGGTGCTGACCGTCACCCAAAAGCTGCGCAAGAAAGGCGTGGTGGATAAGTTCGTGGAGTTTTACGGCGACGGCTTGTCGCAGATGGCGGTGGCGGACCGCGCCACCGTCGCCAACATGTCGCCGGAATACGGCGCGACGATGGGTTTCTTTCCCGTCGACGACGAGACGTTGCGCTATTTGCGCCAGACCGGACGCACTGACGATGAAGTCGCGCGAGTCGAGCGCTACACGAAGGAGCAGGGACTTTTCCGCACCCATCAGACGCCTGATCCGGAATTCACCGACACGCTGGAGCTCGACCTCTCGATCGTGGAGCCGAGTCTCGCCGGGCCGAAGCGGCCCCAGGATCTCGTTCCACTCTCCGACATGAAGCGTTCCTTCCGCCAGAGTCTTTCCGCCCCGGTGAAGGAGCGAGGGTTCGGTCTCGCGGCCGGCGACCTGGATCGGGCAGCGACTATTTCGTTCAATGGCACACACGCCACCATTGGACACGGAGCGGTGGTGATTGCCGCCATCACGTCGTGTACCAACACTTCCAATCCATCGGTGATGCTGGGCGCGGGGCTACTCGCCAAGAAAGCCGCGGCGCGCGGGCTCAAAGTTCCCGCCTATGTGAAGACCAGTTTGGCGCCCGGATCGAAGGTGGTCACTGAATATTTGCAGGAAGCTGGTTTGCTCGATTCCCTGGCAGCGCTACGCTTCAACTTGGTTGGCTACGGCTGCACCACCTGCATCGGCAATAGTGGGCCGCTGCCCGAGGAGGTGGCGAAAGCAGTCACGGAGAAGCAACTTGTCGCCGCGGCCGTTCTCTCCGGCAACAGGAATTTCGAGGGCCGCGTTCATCCGCTGGTGCGAGCGAATTATCTGGCCTCGCCGCCGCTCGTGGTGGCCTACGCGCTAGCCGGCACGGTGGACGTGGACATCGCCACTGAGCCGTTGGGCAAAGATCGCCATGGCACGCCGGTATTCTTGCGGGATATCTGGCCGTCGCAGGAAGAAATCAATGAGATCATGAGCCGCGTCGTCAAGCCGGAAATGTTCCGCCAGGCTTACAAAAACGTGTGGGAGAGCAATCCCGCGTGGAACAACATTCCTGTGGCGGGCGGCGCGCTCTACGAGTGGCGCGCGGACTCGACCTACATCCAGGAGCCGCCCTTCTTCACCGAATTCGGCGCCGAGCCGTCGCCCATCCGGGAGATCAGCGGTGCCCGCGTGCTCGCGCTTCTCGGCGACTCGGTGACCACCGATCACATCTCGCCCGCCGGCGACATTGCCGCCGGCAGCCCCGCCGGCCGTTATCTGGTCGAGCGCGGCGTTCAAAAAGTGGATTTCAACTCTTACGGCTCGCGGCGCGGAAACGATCGGGTGATGGTTCGCGGGACTTTTGCCAACATCCGATTGAAGAACCTCCTGGTGCCCGGGACGGAAGGGGGCGTCACCCTTCATTTCCCGGGTGGCGAGCCCTTGTCCCTCTACGATGCGGCGATGCGCTATCGCGATGAAGGTGTGCCGCTCATCGTGATTGGCGGCAAAGAGTATGGCGCCGGCTCGTCGCGCGATTGGGCGGCGAAGGGCACGCTGCTGCTGGGCGTGCGCGCCACCTTGGCGGAGAGTTACGAACGCATCCACCGCAGCAACCTGGTGGGAATGGGCGTCCTGCCGCTTCAGTTTGTCGAAGGCGAAGACCCCGCTTCGATGGGATTGACCGGACAGGAGCGATTCGACGTGAGCGGCCTCAGCGACCATATCAAGCCCCGCGCCGAAGTGACCGTGACGGCGACGAGCACTGACGGAACCCGAAAGAATTTCAAAGCCATCGCGCGGCTCGACTCGGCAGTGGAAGTGAATTACTACCGCAACGGCGGCATTTTGCCGACCGTGTTGCGAAGCTTGCTCAAAGAAGCCTGATGAAAGAGGAATCGTATGACGTCAGCATATAACGGCAGTCCAGTCCCCACCGGTGGCCAGGCCATCGAATTTGAAAACGGCAAATTCATCGTGCCCGAGAATCCCATCATTCCTTACATCGAGGGCGACGGAACAGGTCGCGACATCTGGAAGGCGTCACGGCGCGTCTTTGACGCCGCCGTCGAACGCTGCTTCAGCGGCAAGAGCCGCATTGTCTGGTACGAGGTCTTTGCGGGCGAAAAAGCCTTCCGCCAATTTGGCGAGTGGCTGCCGCAAGGGACACTCGACGCGATCAAAGATTTTCGCATTGCCATCAAAGGCCCGCTCACCACACCTGTGGGCGGCGGGATTCGAAGCCTCAATGTTTCACTGCGTCAACTGCTGAATCTCTACACTTGTTGGCGGCCGGTGAAATACATCCCCGGTCTGCCGTCGCCGGTGAAAAACCCACAGGCCATGAACATTGTGATCTTTCGGGAAAACACCGAGGATGTGTACGCCGGCATCGAGTGGGCGGTGGACACTCCGCAAGCGAAGCGCCTGATTGATTTCATCAACCAGATTCTGCGCGAAGACAACGTCAAGAAGCAGATTCGCGCCGATTCCGGCGTGGGCATCAAGCCGATTTCGATTACGGCCACGCAGCAATTGGTTCGCCGTGGGATTCGCTACGCGATCGACCGCGGCCATAAGGTGGTGACCCTGGTTCATAAAGGGAACATCATGAAATTCACCGAGGGCGCGTTTCGTGACTGGGGCTACGCGCTGGCCAAGAAGGAATTCCGCGAGAAGATTGTCACGGAGCGCGAAAGCTGGGCACTCGGCAATAAAGACAATGATCCCAACCTTTCGATTGAAGCCAATGCGGCCATGGTGGAACCCGGACTCGAAATGGCCAACGAGGCGTTCCAGAAGAAAGTCTGTGAAGAAGTGAAGACAACGCTGGATTCGATTTACTCCACCCACGGGCAGGGCCAGTGGAAGAAGAAAATTCTCATCAACGACCGTATCGCGGATTCCATGTTGCAGCAGATTCTGACTCGCGCCGGCGAGTATGAAGTGGTCTGCACGCCGAACTTGAACGGCGACTATCTCTCCGATGCGTGCGCCGCTCAGATTGGCGGGCTGGGCGTCGCCCCAGGGGGCAACATCGGCGACGGCTTCGGAGTCTTCGAGGCCACGCACGGCACGGCGCCGAAATACGCCGACAAAGATGTGATAAATCCCGGAGCAATGATTCGGTCGGGCGCCCTGATGTTCGAGTTTATGGGGTGGCCTCAGGTCGGCGGCCTCATTGAAAAGGCGCTGGCCGCGACGATTGCTCAGCACCGCGTGACTTATGATTTGGAGCGGTTGATGAAACTGGAAGGCGCCAAGGACGTGCAGAAGCTGGGCACCAGCGCGTTTGCCAGTGCGATTATTGAGAATATGCGCTGACACAGATTTTGGATTTTAGATTTTGGATTTTGGATTATGAAAGCGCAGTTGGATTTGGCAAGCGAGGATTCGCCTGATCCCAATCCAGAATCCTGTACATCGCCGTGAAGCTAAGTTGGAGCTCAAGACTTGGATTTAAGGACGGGGATTCTAGATGTCGCAGAGGTGAACGCAGGTCAGCTTAATCCAAAATCGAAAATCCAAAATCCAAAATTCTAACCTTCGGGGCATCAAATGCGAAAAAAAGTGACAGTGGTCGGTTCCGGCAACGTGGGCGCGACGGTGGCGCATCGCCTCGTTGACAAGCAGCTCGCTGACGTCATCTTGATTGACATCCTCGAAGGCATTCCCCAAGGCAAGGGGTTGGACTTGTTCGAGGCCGGCCCCATCGAGGGTTACGACTGCGAAGTTCGGGGAACGAACGAGTACGCGGAGACGGGCAATTCCGACCTGGTAGTGATGACCGCAGGGTTTCCGCGCAAGCCCGGCATGAGCCGCGATGACCTGCTGAAAGCCAATTATGAAGTCGTGAAGGGCACGATTGAGAAAGTTGCGAAGTACTCGCCGGACTGTATTTTAATTGTTGTAACCAACCCGCTGGATGCGATGGCGCAAACGGCTTTCAAGGTCAGCGGTTTCTCCAAGAACCGCGTCATCGGCATGGCGGGCATTCTTGACACGGCGCGCTACCGCACATTTATTGCGGAGGCGCTGAATGTGTCCGTGCAAAACGTTCAGGGATTCGTTCTGGGCGGCCACGGCGACACGATGGTTCCGGTGCCGCGTTATACGACCGTGGCGGGCATTCCGGTGACGGAATTGATGCCCAAGGAGCAACTCGACGCCATCATCAAGCGCACGGCAAACGGCGGAGCGGAGATCGTGAACCTGCTGAAAGCGGGAAGCGCCTACTACGCGCCTTCAGCCGCGGTGGTCGAAATGATTGACGCCATCTTTAACGATCGCAAGAAGATTCTGCCCTGCGCGGCGTATCTCGAAGGCGAATACGGCATCAACGGCCTGTTCGTCGGCGTCCCAGTGAAACTCGGTGCGCGCGGCATCGAGCAGATTATCGAGATCAAACTCACGCCGGACGAGCACGCGGCGCTACAAAAATCCGCAGACTCCGTCAAAGAGTTAGTGGGCATCATCGGCGTGTAGGGCCGGCCATTGAAGCGGCGTCGTAACACCACTAACAGGGAAAATATTCTCCAAAAAAGTGAAAGGTGAGGTCACTCCTGGTCAGCCTCTGCCGGAAGGCGTGACAGGACTTCGGCTCGCACCCGCCGGACGGCGGCGATCATCGCATTCCCGTCTTTTTCGCCGGGCTCGAATAGATCATCCGGATAGCGAGCGGAAACGGCGTAGGAGTTGAGCTCTTGGCAGTCATGCTCGCAACCCGCGAGCATCGGATCGATCTGGGCACAGGCGGATAGCAGAGCGACCAAATCGTGTGTACGCGCGACCACACGGCCATGGAAGATCAGGAAAGCCTTGAGCGTCTTCTCTGCGGCCTGCTGGGCATGAAAACAAACGGCATCCCAAGGGACGCGAGAACCGGCGATGTTGTTCTCGATCGTGAGGATGTCATTCCGCGCCTTGGCGAGCCATGCGATGTAGTTAGTGGGCTGATCGCTCATAGAGGACCTTGCCTTCGGCCTCGATGACCGAAAGTAGCGTGCCGTGGATTTTCCTCAATCTTTCGACCTCCTCAGGCGTGTAAACCACCACGTCCAGTGACCAGGGTCGGAGGCCAAAGAGGGAACTGACTTGCACGGCCCGCTCCGGCGGAGGCATCTGGGTTTCCATCTCGATGAAGAGGTCGAGATCGCTCACGGCTGTTCCTTCGCCGCGGCCTCGACTGCCAAACAGGATAACCCGATGAGGATGGAATCGATTGACGATGGCGCTTGTGATTTCCTGCAGCAGGTTAGAGTCAGTCATGGCGATGGCACTATGATACTTCAACCTGACCGAGGTTCCTCTGCCATTTTGGCCTTTTCACCTTGACGCATCCGAACGGAAATAACCGCACGGCTTGGGGCGCCGCCTGTCTTTGGTGGGATAGAAGTGATTCACATCGATTTAGTTGCGGTTACTTAACTTCCAGAATATTCACCGCCTTCATCACCACGGGCGTCTGCGGCCGGTCCTGGCGGTCGCGCGGTACGGCGGCGATTTTCTCCACCACGTCTTGACCTTTCACCACCTCGCCGAAGATGGTGTGTTTCTGATTCAGCCAATCGGTGGGCGCCAGCGTGATGAAGAACTGGCTGCCGTTGGTGCCGGGGCCGGAGTTGGCCATGGCTAGTTTTCCCGGCCGATCAAACTTCAAGTTTGGAGAGAACTCGTCGGCGAACTTATAGCCGGGCCCTCCAGTGCCAGTGCCCAGTGGGCACCCGCCCTGGATCATGAACTTGGGAATGACGCGATGAAAAATCAATCCATCGTAGAAGCGCGCTTTCTTCTGCTGGCGCGTCTTTGGGTCGGTAAACTCCTTCGTTCCGTTGGCCAGACCGACGAAATTTTCGACGGTCTTTGGCGCCTGCTCTGGAAATAGGCGGCAAGTGATTTCGCCCATGGTCGTGTCAAAGACAGCGTAGAGATTTAGCATTGGTTAATTGTCCTTTGTCCTTCGTCCTTTGTCCCTTGCTTTCCCGTACCTTGGGCGCGCTTACAAGGCCGAGCGCCGCTCGGCCCTACGCCTTCGGACCGAAAACGGAGAGCGCGTGGCCGTTTCGTCAGCTTGAAATTCGATTGGTCGGTCATTGAGCATCTCCAAACGCATTTCAGAGTTGGCAAGTGGGGAGTCCAGTATTTCAGTACGTCAGTTCGTCAGTAGGTCAGGAGATCGGTCGGCTTTGGCTGAGGAACTGAAATACTGACCGACTGAGACACTCTTTGCCACTTGCCACTATTTTTCCTTTGCCGCCGCGGGTGCTGCTCGCAGAATCACCGCGGACTTGATGCTGTCGAGATTGGGGAAGCGCGCCTTTAGGAAGTCGTTGCCCTGAGTCGCGATCTCCCCCTGAAGGTTTGTGACTTGTTCGCCGTAGCCGTTGTAGAGCTTGTCGACCACGTCCATCCCTGCCGCCACCTCGCCAAACGAAGTGAAGCCCTGGCGATCGAGCCCGCTGTTATCGCCGAAGTTGATAAAAATCTGCGTGGTTCGGGTATTCGGCCCTGCCATCGCGAACGTCAGGGTGCCCCTTTTGTTGCTCGCTTTCCCGGGGGGATCGTCCTGAATGTTGGCGTGGCTCCAAGCCGCTGCAATCTTGGGATCGCCGTTGATTCCGAACTGCACGACGAAACCAGGAACGACACGGAAGAAATAGACGTTGGTGAAGAACCCGTTTTTCACCAGATTGTAGAAGCGGTCCGCCCCCAGCGGCGACCAGGCACGCGTCACCTGCACGACAAAGTCGCCCTTGGTGGTTGTGAATTTCGCTTTGAAGGTGTCGGGAGCTTTCTGGTTCAACGCTGCCGGTTCCAGCAGTGACAGCTTGGCCGCTGCCGGAGCAGCTTTCGTTGCCGTAGCCTTTGAAGTTTGGGCTTCACTTTGTGCCCACAGCGAGCCGGTTGCGAGGCTCGCCAAGAGAATCACGGTCAAAGACTTTTTCATTTCACTTTCCTCCTTCGCTTTGCATTGTGCGCGCCACTTCTTCCACTTGATGCATCACGCGCAGCAGGTTCCCTCCGGCAATTTTCTGCAAATCTTCGGCGCTGTAGCCGCGGCGCGCCAATTCGCGGACCAGGTTTGGCAGCTTCGAGCAATCTTCCATCCCTTTGGGAACGGCGTCGACACCGTCAAAGTCCGAACCCAGGCCCACGTGATCGATCCCGCCAACTTTCACCACATGGTCGATGTGGTCCGCGATTCGAGTATAACTGGGAGCGGGCAAGTTTGCCTCGAACTTCTGGTCGATCTTGACCTCTTCCGCGTAGGTCAGGCGCTTGCCTTCATGGGCAAGGCGCAAGCGAGCCGCTTTGACCGCTGCTTCCATTGGCGCGGAGACCTTGCTGCGCGCATTGGCAAAATCTTGATCGAGGAAGGCGGAATAGAAATTAATGTCCATCACGCCGCCGTTTTTTGCCAGGGCGCGGATCATGTCATCCGTCATATTGCGCGGCGCATTGCACAGGGCTCGGCACGAGGAATGTGAGGCAATCACGGGCGCCCGGGTCGCGGCCAGCACATCGTAGAACGTTTTGTCGGAGACGTGCGAGACGTCCGCCATCATGCCTAAGCGGTTCATGCGCGCCACGACTTGGCGCCCGAAATCGCTGAGCCCCTTGTTGGTTTTCTCTCCGGACGAGCCGGCCCAACTCGTGTCCTTGGTGTGAGTCAGAGTCATGTAGCGCACACCGAGGCTGTAGAAAATGTCGAGCGCGCGCCAATCGTCTTCAATGATGTGCCCTCCTTCAACACCCATCAACACGGCGATTTTGTTTTCGCGATGAATGCGAACCACGTCGTCGGCGGTGCGAGCCAGCGCCAAATTGTCGGGATGGCGGGCCAACTGCTCATTGACGGCGTCAATCATATCGACGGCGCGGTGGATCAGGTCGGCGCGCGGCCACTCTGTGTCCACCCAGATCGACATGAACTCCGCTCCCAGGTGGCCTTCGCGCATTTTGGGAATGCTGATCATATACGGGCTTTGTTGCTGCGCGAGGTCGTAGCCATTGTCCAGCAACATCTGGGGCGTGTCAGCGTGCGTGTCGATCATGATGGCGTGGCCGAGCACTTCCTTTACCACCTTCTCGGCTTCCGCCGGCGTTCGCTGCGCCGCGAAGTTCGGCAAAGCAAATGCGAAGGAGAGCAAGAGAGCTGTGACGAAACGCCCTGGAAAAGTCATAGTGGTTGTCATTTGACGACGACGGCCCACGATTATATCCGAGAAAGCGTAAGCCGCACACCGATAGTCATCTTTGATAGGGATTGCCGTAAGCGACAGAGGCAAACGCGCGGCCGATTCTTGCGCGTTGCTTGGCTGAGCGGGTTTGGTTATAATCGGTTCAACGCGCGGCAGAGTTTTTGAAGGGGAAGACTCTTTGCCATTTCTCGTCCACGTCATCGCGTGGGAAAGGACAGGGGAATGCCCGATATCGATCTCAGTTTGACGGTTGCGAAATTAGTGGAGGACATGAGGAAGGCAGGCATTTATCCGCCTGACGAAGCGCTCAGCAAGCTGGCCGCTCAAATGGGGCCATTTTTCAAGGCCAAGAAGGACGAGATTGCGATCCTGCGGCTCTCGAACGACGGCAAGATGCTGAGTTTTGTGTTTCCCGCCAGACTGGTCAAGGTCGGCAACATCCCCCTGACCACATCGCATTCGCTCGCGGCCAAAACCATTCGCGACAAGCGCGGAGAACTCGTCAACAACTTTTCCGTGTACAAACACCCCACCGTTTTCGAAGCGATCGATCTTTCGTCGGAAGAGAAGGCAGCGCCGATTCAGAAAATTGTCAGCGCTCCCATGATCGTTGACGGCAAAGTGGTGGGTGTGATTCAGGTGAGCCGCAAAGCCAAGCCGGGCGACCCCGTGGGTCCGGACTTCACTCCGAAAGACCTGGCAGAACTCTCCACGGTCGGCACCATTCTGGGGAAGTATCTGATGACCTTGCCGGCGCCTCCCCCGCCGTTTCCAAAGCCCGCCGCGGCACCGCCCAAAGCCTGAGAAGGCAGAAGGCAGAAGGCAGAAGGCAGACCTACTTTCGAAAGTGTTTTTGCTGCCTACTGCTTTCCGCCTACTGCCTACTGTTTTTCTGCTGCCTACTGCCTTTTGCCTACTGCCTACTTCTCGTTGACCGCTGTCAAGTTCGAATTGCAGCAAATCGACATTGCTGATCACAGCCTCAATCGTAGTACTCCAGTCCCAAGTGCGTGATCAATTCCTCGCCCATCAAATGGCGAAGCGTGTTTTTCAGTTTCATGAGCTGGATAAAGAGGTCGTGTTCGGGATAGAGCTCCGGTGCGCACATGGGGCTCTTGAAATAGAACGAGAGCCACTCCTGAATGCCACGGCGCGCGAGCTCCGGACAGCGCTGGGCCAAGTCGAGAAACAGCACGAGGTCCAGGACGAGCGGGGCGGCCAAAATCGAATCGCGGCAAAGGAAGTCGATCTTGATTTGCATCGGATAGCCGAGCCATCCAAAGATATCGATATTGTCCCAGCCTTCTTTGTTGTCGCCGCGCGGAGGGTAGTAATTAATTCGGACCTTGTGGTAGAAATCCTTATAGAGCTCCGGATAGAGCTGAGGCTGGAGGATGTATTCGAGCACAGAGAGTTTGCTTTCCTCTTTGGTGCGGAAGGACTCCGGATCGTCCAGCACCTCGCCGTCGCGGTTGCCCAGGATGTTGGTTGAAAACCAGCCGTGCAGTCCGATTTGGCGCGCCTTTAATCCGGGCGCGATGATCGTCTTTATCAACGTCTGGCCCGTTTTGTAGTCTTTGCCGCAAACCGGAACGTTGTTTTCCAGGGTCAGCTCGAGCAGCGCCGGGATGTCCACGGTCAGGTTGGGCGCGCCGTTGGCGTAAGGGACGCCGAGCTTGAGCGCCGCGTAAGCATAAATCATGCTGGGGGCAATCTCGGGACTGTTCGCGCGCAGCCCTTTCTCGAATTTTTCCAGCGACTGATGGACTCCGCTCGGCTTCAAGAAGGCTTCTGTGGACCCGCACCAAACCATCACCAGGCGGGAGGCGCCGGATTTCCTCTTGAACGCCTCAATGTCGTCCATCAACTGCTCGGCGAGCGCCATCTTGCTCCTGGCCCTCTTGATGTTTTCGCCGTGGAGGTTTTTCACAAAGCGCTGTTCGAAGACGGCGGGCATCGGATCAATGCCCTGGAGGAACCGCTTGATGGGGTCAAGGTGCGCTCGCTCGAGCACCCCGGCCTTTAGCGCCGCTTCATAACAGTTATCATCAAACAAGTCCCACCCTGCAAACACGAGGTCATCGAGTTTTGCCAGGGGGACGAAGTCGTTGATGCGGGGCGAGCGCGACTCGGTGCGCTTGCCAAGCCGAATCGTGCCCATTTGGGTCAGCGAGCCGATGGGGCGCGCCAGCTTCCGCCGGATGGCTTCCACCCCCGCAATGAAAGTTGTTGCCACAGCGCCCATGCCGGGAATCAGCACTCCCAGTTTTCCCTTGGGCGGATCGATTTGAATCGCTTTGCCACTCACTCGTTTATTCCTCCTGACTTCCGGTCTTTAGTGAGACGTTGGTCGAAACGGGCGATGATGCGCCATCCCTCGGACAATTGCAACCTGTTTTGAAAGCGCGTCTCGCGGGCGACGCAGGATCCGACCGCCATCTCCACTCTTCACTCGTCACTTTCCGCTGGTCACTATTTTGATGTCCTATTATGCGCCCGAAAAAGCGTTTTGCTATACTACAGGGTAACTTCGAGGGGGACGTCGTCCCACATGGCTGAAAATCTTCCACGCCTGATGGTGCGCGATGCGTCGGGCAACGAGCGCGAGGTAGTGATCGCGCGCACTCCGTTCACCATGGGGCGACAGAGTGACAACGACTTGGTGCTGCTCGACAGCCGCATTTCGCGGCATCACGCCAAAATCTTTCAGGACGAGCACGGATACCAGATCTCCGACGTCGAGAGCCGTCACGGAACGTTCGTCAACAACGAGCGGATCTCCTGCGCTCCGCTCAAGTCGGGCGATCACATCAGTCTTGGCGTGACAGACGCCTATCAGCTCAGTTTCATCGAGGACCATGCCGCGTTGCCCAAACTCCTCGAGCAAATGGGCAAGGCCACCGCGAGCCGCGCGCCCCAGCTTCAACACTTGGGTCTGCTGTTGCAAGTGGCTCAAATGCTGAATCGCGCCCCCGCGCTCGAAGAAGTCTTGACGATGCTCGTTGACTCGGCCATCCAATTGACCGATGCCGAGCGCGGCCTGCTATTCCTTCTCGACGATGCCGGGGAGCTGCGCCTCCGCCTGGCCCGCGGCCGGGGTGGAGTGTACATCCACCAGGGCGTCGAGAATTATTCCCATGCCGCAGTGCAGAGGGTGATGGAAATGGGAAGGGAAGAGGTGGTCCTGGAGGAAGAGGTTACCGGGCGCGCCACGCATGAAACCGGGGTCATCCAAGCCGGCGTGCGCGGGATTGTCGCGGTGCCGCTGCAAAAGCATCCCGTGATGGAAATGGCAGGCGAGACCGTCTCCATGATCGCGCCGGAAATGCTTGGCGTCCTCTACCTGGACAGCCGCTCCGGTGCCACCGCCCTCACGGGTCTCGACCGACAGGTTCTGCAATCGTTCGCGGTGGAAGGCGCGACGGTGATCGAGAACGCGCGGATGTTCCGCCTTACGCGTGAACAGGAACGCCTTCAACACGAGTTCTCTCTGGCTCGAAAGATTCAGCAAGGTTTGCTGCCGCGTGAACTGCCCCACAGTGATTTCTTCCAACTTCACGCCCTCACCATGCCGTGCCAAACAGTGGGCGGGGATTATTACGACGTGATTCGCCTGCCGGGAGAACGTTACGGCGTGACCGTGGCAGACGTTTCGGGTAAAGGATTGCCCGCGGCCATGCTGGCTGCCACTCTGCAAGGAGCGTTCGTGGCCGTGGCGGCCAGCGACCCGCAGCTTGAAGAATTGTTTGGACGGGTGAACGATTTTTTGTGCGAGCGAACGTCGCCGGAAATGTTTGCCACCCTCTTCTACGGGGTGCTGGACCGTTACGGTCGGTTCAACTTTGTGAATGCGGGTCATGCCACGCCGCTCGTGGCGCGCGCTTCCGGCGTGGTGAACCGCCTGGACTCCTCGAATTTCCCTCTGGGATTTTTTCCCGGCGCAAAATTCGCGGTGGACAGCGTCCAGCTCGAACACGGTGACGTAGTCCTGGTTTTTTCCGACGGCGTGACTGAAGCGCAGGATGCGGCCAACGAACTCTTCGGGGAAGCCCGCCTCAAGGAATTCCTGGAGAAGTGCTCTTGCCAAGGGGCACCGGAAATTTGCGACAAAGTGATAGCCGCGGTGCAGGACTTCGTGGGATCCGCGCCGCAGGCCGATGACCTGACGCTCACCGCGCTGAGGTTTGGGCCGACCCCTTGAACCCGAGTTGGTAAGTCGGGCCTGGTCAGCCAAAAGTGCGAGCGACGCTTAAGCAGTCTTGATACAAAATCGGGGTGCTACAAAAAATGGAAGCGGTGGGGCAAAATGCCACACTTTTCCCAAAATCGCAAATTTCTGCAAATTCATTTTTTGCGCAACCCTATTATTTGCGTCAGTTAGAAAAATTAGTTTCAAAAGTTGCAGAAGTTTCAATAGTTCCATTTCGAGGCCCACGCCGGCCCTCATAGTACTATATAGTTAATATACTATAGGTAATAATCAGGCAACAGCAATTCGTCCCACTTCGTGGCCTGAAAGCCTCCTCGGCCCCGTAGGGTGAAATGGCTGTAGGGCAGTTTCGACGAGGCCGACCGCCCGCTGCCAGCCCCGGCCCACTCCCAAACGTGATGGCATTCTTGAACGCAGATTGGACCCCCAAACCGCGCAGGCTGCACCCCACAAACCGCGCTGGCTGGACCCACTCACCGCGTCATTCCTGCTGGCATTGGTTCCAAACATTCCCAAGCATTCTTGCCCCTCAGTTTCGTTACTCTTCAATCTTGATCTCATCTGTCTTGTCATGCCGCACACGCAGGACGCAATCCTTTCCCGGCAGCGGCTCGAGCGTGAAGCCTTCCAGCTTTAAATCCTGCCGCGGTCTGAGGACCCCGTCACCCGCCGACACTTTCGCCGGCCGAAAGCGCAGTCGCAGCACCTCGGTTGCCGGATGGTCGAAGGTCTTATACTCGACGCTGTGCTCGCCGTAGGCAATCTCGCGGATGACGGAGCTCGCATGCAGCAAGTGGTTCTGGCCTTTGGGCGCCCATTCCGGGACGGCGCCCATGGCCCAGACGAAGTGTCGGAGGTAGTCTCCATAGCCGTCGCTAAACCAGTACTGGCCTTGGAATCCTTCGCCGCAGCAAGAAATCTTCCCATCCGAGGCCGCGAAGTAGGTGGCATAGTTGAGTGATCGAAAGGCGTTTTCTTTGGCCTGAGCATCGCCCGTCTTTTCGTAGTACATGGCATTGACAGCCGCCCATCTTGACGTATCGCTGCCCAGCCCGGCCCGCGAGCAGCAACCATTCACGTGGCCGTGGAGTTCATCCGGAGTTCTCTGCTCATTGATGGCCCAGGCGCCAAAGAAGGGTCCAAGCCCCAGGTATCCGCGCACCCAGTCAATGAGCTCTCCCACGTGGTCGACCCACTGCGGATCAACGGCCGCCGGGTCCGGCCGGCTGAGGAGGTAATACGCCGTGTAGGTAGGCGCAGCCTGGTTGAGATTTCTTGTATTCTTCGGCACATCTTCGAAGTAGCCGCTCCACTTATCCCAAGCCGGGCTGTTGTGGTTGAGCGGATTATCCAGAAGCCATTTCCACGCCGTCTCGCGCGCTTGTCGGAAGCCGGCAACATCGCCCTGCCCGAGCCGGATGAGTTCATCAAAAAGGCGCAGCGGCGATGCCACGATCCCGCCATACTCTTCGCCGGCCAGCACCTGACCCGTGCGGCCATCCACGCGGAAGGGCCAAGGCGTGTGGTCCGCGTCGCCCGCCCGAACGTGTTTCGCCAGCGCTTCGGCGCAGCGGATCCCCGCCTCCAGATATTTCCGCTCGCCGGTCATCTCGTAGAAGAGCACGTACCCGATCCCCAGCTCGCCGACCTTGTCGGTTTCGATTCCACCGTAAAACTCATGCGGCATGTCCTGAATGCAACCGCCGTATTCGGGCTGATTATTGCAGTTGGTGGCGAAGGGGACATTCGGCCAGTTCCAGTCTGCGGGCGTAGTGCCGTGCGCAAGCTGGTGGTCCAACATGCCGCCAACCACGGCTTTGGCCTGTTCGTCGCCCGAGTACGGATACCAGGCAACCAGCGAATCCACCATCGTCCCAAACAGCATTGCAGGATCGTGCTGCCAGTTGGTGCCCTGGAGCGTCTTGCCGTCAAAAACTGCGTTGATCAGGTAAATTTTCAGTCCGGTTCGCGGGTCGTCAGGCACCTGGTGTTCCAGAAAATCCCAGCCCAGGTGAAGGACTCTGTCGTAACCAAGATTCTCTTCCGGATGGTTCCAGGGTAGAAGCCGGCCCTGAGAATCGAGGACCGCCTTGTGCCACGGCAACTGTGCGTTGACGTATTCCTGTGCTTGCAGTGCTCCCGTTGCTGCAACCAGCATGGCCGCAGCCGTGAGCGCTCGGGCCAGACAGTCCCACTGAATTCTTTTGCGCATCCCACCCTCCTCTCTTGCAGGGCCGAACTGCGTTCGGCCACTGGGTTTGCCACAATGTAAGGCCAAACGGCCCCGCTCCGTTCCGAATGGGACGGAGCGTTCGGCCACGCGGCTTCCCACCATGCAGGGCCGAACCGCGTTCGGCCCGGAAGTCGCCGTCTTCCGGTAGCGTAAGTTTCACCCTTTTGCGCGTGAATTTTCAAGGCACGCGGCAGACAGCTCGTAGCCACGGCCAGTGATTTTCCGACCGTGGGTTTTTGGAAGGCGGGGGCGGTGGCGGTCATTTGATGCCGCGTCGCGTCTCCATCTGCTGCTGGTCACGGACCGGATGTTTCTTGTGCACGCTAAAAGGCCCCGGTCAATCACAAACCTATTGACTTGGCTACCAGCTCCATCGGGAACGGGAAGCCCGATCCAGGTCAACCGCGTTTTGATGCCCAGCGACGAGCGAAGGCGAATCTGACTTACTGACGGCGAAGAGCTACTGCTCATCACACACCCCTGCCTTGAATCTGCGCCAACAGACGTGTTCCAAAGCACGCACGAGGCGTTCATCTTTGGGGGAGTATCAGTCCTGAACGTTAATCGGGGAGATGGGCTCACCGGACGGTTACAGAGGATATGAATCAGACAGCTTTTAGGAATGCACAGGAGGCTATACGGGGAAAGTGAATAAGTTCGGTCGGGACCGACGCTTCATGTAAATTTTCGATTTCCCGTAGAGTGGCCCTTCCAAGCAGGCTAACGTCGCGTGTTCAATGTCCTCGAAATCCCCTAATTTGCTTGACCAATGGCCGTTTGGCAATTGTTTGGCTGCATGAGTGGGTGTGTTGTCAGCGTCAGCGTAGAGCGCGATTTTTTCGAAACCAGCTTGTGGTTCTGGCGTATCACAGACCTCGTACCCAATTGTGCGGTAGGCTTGGATGAAGGCCTCCATCTTCATTTCTCGTGGCACGTCGGGGGGCCAATAGTAATCGTGCATTGGGTCTGGTTCCCACCGTCGGCTCACGTCATCGGCAGCCCAGGAGAGGCAGTTGCACTCAACCGTCGCCTCACTGGTTTTGTTGTGATTTGATTCGTTGAGGTCGGGGAAATCTTCTGGAGGCCAGCTACCGGACATAACCTCTTGCTCGGCCCCAGTTCAGCCAGGCATTTGCCATTTCTGCCATTTTCCCTCGGCATTCTGAAGGCACCGGGTCCTCTCCTGAGATAGCCTTGAGCGCCCAAAACCAATGATCCAACTCTTTCTGTAGTTCCGTTAGTATTAGCGGTAGCGCCTTGTTTCCCATTCCGATGATTCGCTGGTATGCTGGATGCATTGCCATCGCAGACGAAAACGAAGTTGCGTGCCTTTCACTCTTCCACTTCTTGCACAGTTCATCAAACTGCGGTCTGACATCCATCTCGTGCTCTAACGGTTTCGCCGAGACAACGATCGGCTGGCTCGGACCTCCAGTCGAAGGCGGAAAGGCGGACTGTATGACGGATTGAGGGGGGACGTTCCATTCCCGAAGGGTTGCGGAGGAGTTCTGCTGTAAATCGAAAGGGTACAATTGAGATGTGAGCGATGCTATTTCCGCCCTGATCAACATATGGGCATCCGACCTTAAGCTCTCAAGATGGCTTGACATTGCTTTCCAATTTCGCAGCAGACTGCGGAGCGAGTTTTGAACTAACGACCCTGACGACTGGTCCAGTTAGAACTATATATATCGGTTTGCTGTCAGGTTCCGGTGTGAACTGTCCTTCGATCCTGAGGATCGAGGTTGCCACGCTCTTAACCCTAAGCACCGAACCATCCTCAAGTTCGTACTCATTAAAATATTCTGATGCCTTCTTGATGGGAACATCTGCCACTTCTACTTCATGTCCAAATAGCGGCAGTTTTTTCTTGTGCTCTGGCATATGAATCTTTCACCTGTCCGATTTGGACTCCAGACTCTTTTGTTTGGCCCACCGTGCCAATACAGCATTGCGAGCACTCGCGCTACGTTCCTCCGGAGTCATGTTAGCGGCTCTCGCCGGTCCGCCCTTCTTTCCACCTTTACGTCCGAGGGCCACAGCATACGGGTTTTTCCGCTTCTTCGCCATGACTTTTATCATACGTGAGCGGTCAGGAAAGTCAAGAGAAATATTTTGCTCTGAAATTCATTTGTCTCGCGACGATTACGTGAGCGCCCACGCATACTTGCGTTCAGGGCGCTGGCGCCCCGATTGATCGGGGCGATTTCGCGAAGCCCCGCACCGTACGGTGCAGGGCGAAGCGACTCCCTGCGAATCCGGGCAATCGCTAAGGCTTGTGTCCGGCGTCACGGCCTGGGGCATGCCCCCTTCGGCTCCCGCCCTCAGTGCACAACGAGTCGCACTACCGCCTCTGGCAGAGGCGTGCCCGATTGAGAAGGGTGTGTGCCTGGGATAATTGGGGATCAAGCGCAATAGCTTTTTCAAGTGCCTGGACGGCCTCCTTGCATCGCTCCTGTTGGATAAGGACTGACCCGAGGTTGTTATACGCCACAGCGGACTTCGGGTCGAGGCGAACCGCTTTACGACAGTTTTTAAGTGCTTCTATGAACTGGCCGACCTGAGGAAGGTAGCCACAGAGACCAACATAGGCCCTAAGGGCGAGCTTCCGGTTGTTTTGTGGCATGGAGAGACCTTTCTTGAGCTCCGAAATTGCTCCTTTATAATCCTGGTTAAAAGCGAGGCAATTCGCTAGCGTGATGTGCAAATCTGCAATATCTGGTCCCAAGCTGATTGCTTCGCGGACTTCTTCGATGCCAGATTCGGGGTTTCCACGCTCACACAGGGCGCTGCCAAATTGGGCATGCACGACCGCAACTCTTGGGGCAATTTTGGCGGCTCTTGCGAGTACCGGGACAGCCTTGTCACTTCGCCCAATTCGACAATAAGCCTCGCCCAGATTTTGAAGGTTGATCCAGTCGCTTGGGTTCAAGGCCACCGCTTTCTCGTGCTCCGCCACCGCTTGTGCTGGCTCTCCACGCTGCTCAAGCGCGATACCCAGATTGCTGTGAGCAAAGTCAGAGTCAGGTTTTAATCGGACCGCAGCTTCCTCTTCCGAGATTGCGGCATCAATATCGCCCTTTCGCAACAGAGCATTGCCGAGGTTACTGTGATAGGTCCACTCATTCGGACTCGTCTCGATAGCTATCCTAAATTCACCTATCGCAGCATCGGTTTTACCCTGATCTTTCCAGACTAGGGCGAGGTTATTACGCAGTGGCGCTAGACTAGGCTCCAACCTCAACGCTTTCTGATAAGCTTGTGCCGCCCCAGTAAGATCGCCAGTTTCAGTCAGATACGAACCGAGGTCCCACTCCATTCCGACAAGGGGCGGGGCGACGCCCCGAACGGATGCAGACGCCAGTGGAAGTAAATGGAGAACTACCTTCAGTTCCTTCGCCGCCTTATCGTAGAGTCCGCGCTTAGCCAGCGAGAGGGGAACGATGCATCTCGCCAGGAGCAGTAAGTCCCTTGGCAATGCTAGTGTCTCAAGCTCGGCAAACTGATCATGCTTGAATTTTTCCATCCGCGCTTCAGTCTTGGAAAATCCCGATTCGTCCACAATAGTAAGCCAAGGCTCCTGCAAACCCTGAATGACGAATGGCCTGAGCACGAAAGCCGCATGGAGCTTGCGTCCTAACTCTATCGCCTCCTCGTGCTGCTGTTCCGGGTCAGCGGCCAGCGGTCGCTCCAGCATGTGGACCTTAACGACGTCGGCGAGGTCAGGCGACTTCTGCACCTGCTCGCGAATCGCGTTGACGTATTTCTGTTGCTCTTCGCGGTTCTTGTCACCGGGCACTTCGGCTACCAGGATTCCAATGTCACCCTCCCCGAAGGGATTGGGCAGGGGCCGTTCCTCCACGGCTGTTACCGTTGTCGGCGGACTGATTTGCTCGCTTGACTCGTAGTGCCGGAGGACAGCCCGCATGAAACCCACGAATGAGGGAATTCCGATGATCAAGCTTAGTAGGGTGATAAGAAAGATGACAGTCTGATTGCGAGTGAGGGAGCGCCACCGACGTCGGAGGCCACGTGAGTGATACCAACAATACCTTTCGCCCTTCCCGACCCGGATTTTGCAGGCAGAGCCATCGCCCTTCTTGAACCCACACGTAAAATCGGGTGTTGGCGCGCGCAACTGCCGTGGCATGCGCAATTCCTCTCACAGCATTGTAACCGACAAATCGCCGACTTGAACCAGCGAGCAGCCGCGTCACGCTTTTTGTGTCGTGGCTCCTTGAGGGCTAGCGCCCCGATTGATCGGGGCGATTTCGCGAAGCCCCGCACCGTACGGTGCAGGGCGAAGCGACTCCCTGCGCGTCCGGGCAATCACTGAGGCTTGTGTCCGGCGCACGGCATGGGGCATGCCCCAGGGACAGTTCTTGCTCAGAATGCCGCCACTCGCCACTTTGTCTATTGGCCAGTTTCAGTTAATCACTACGAGCACCTATCGACGCGCACCGGATGGTCGGAATGACGAGTTTCGAATTTTCCTGAGACCCCGTCGCCCCGCTCCGCGAGGGCGGAGGGACGGGGCGATTTTCGAATTTCGAACTTCGATTTCTTGCGCTGGCTGTTGATCGGATCGGGTGAGCTTATGTGCCATCAAGGTTCGCGGCGCGAACTCTCGTACTGAGCAACAGCAAATCAGCTGGCCAGGTATGAGGCAAGCGCGCCCGAACACGACTCAGGCAACCAGCCCGTCCCACGTCAACTGGGGTCACTGATGATCTCGGGATTTTGGGGGCCGGGAGGAGCAAGAAAAGCAGAAAGCCTCGCTGGCCAAGCCAGCTCGGCGTGGCCGAGTTGGCCTGGCTCTTCGAGGCTTTAGAGACACTCACCACTCTTAGAGATACCCACGAGACGATCTAGCCTGTCCTCGTAGGACAACCAGGAGTGTTACCTTCCGAGATGGCGACGAATCACACCACCGAGTCCGAGCAGGCCCGATCCGAAGAGCAGGAGGCTGGCCGGTTCAGGCGTGGTGCTTTGAGTACCAGAGATATCGAACGCCTCGGAGCCGATTTGCCCGGCATAGCTGTCATAGGCTAGGGAAGGACCGTCGTTCTCGTCCCAGTAGACGGGCTCGCCATAAATGCTGGTTGCATTATAGAGTGTCAACCAGTAGGTGTTGCCCGGGAACAGGGAAACCGGAGTTGTGTCAAAGCGGTCGACATAGACATCGGCACCGTAATCGTTGGTCCACATGTAGTAATCGGTTGTGGAAGAAGCACCGAAGCCAAGGTTGTTCGCGAAAGGGGAGGTGCCGACGGACCAATCAACACCAGTCATCAAGTCCCCAGAGATCATCCAACTGGCAATTCCGTCGTTTGTCATAGTTGACGGGCTACTCACGGTAAAACTGTCCGTTACCGCATAGCCATAGTTGATGGTCCAAGCGTTGGGGTCGGAGTAATAGAACCATGTGTTGCCACAATAGAGACAGGTAAGTGACGGCGATTGGACACTGTGGGCGGGCCCCGGCTTCACCGATCCTGGATTCGACACCGCCTTTGGACCCACCGAAGATGCGCTAGCAACACTCGCCAAGGACAAACAGAGCGCGACGAGCAACGCCAACATCCTTGCTTTTCTCATGAGTAGTCTCCTTACTTGAATTGTGGTGAAATGCGTCTTGGTACCGCGAGCGTGACGGGTGGACTGACCTCATTCCTGCAATTGGGATTCCAATCCCTCAGGCAGTTTAAGTCATTGATTCTATTACACAGCCCATTCTCCGTGCGGGACAATAAGGCCGCTTCATAGGAAAACGCTGGGGTATTAGTTGCAAATTCTTGCGCATGTGGCTGGCACGCACGAACACGACTCAGGCAACCAGCCCGTCCCACGTCAACTGGGGTCACTGATGATCTCGGGATTTTGCCTACTGGGAGGAGAGCAAAAAAAGAGGGAGGCCTCGCTCGCCAAGCCAGCTCGGCGTGGCCGAGTTGGCCTGGCTCTTCGAGGCTTTAGAGACACTCACCACTTTCAGAGATACCCGTGAGAGGATGCGACCTCACAGGGCAGCGCTTCCAAGTGACTACTTTCCGAGACGGCGGCGAATCACGCCACCGAGTCCGAGCAGGCCCGATCCGAAGAGCAGGAGGCTGGCCGGTTCTGGCGTGGTGCCTAGATTACCCGAGATATCGAACGCCTCGGAGGGGATTTGCCCCTCGTAGCTGTCATAGGCTAGGGAAGGACCGCTGTTCTGGTCCCAGTAGACGGGGTCGCCGTAGGCGCTGGTTGCATTATAGAGTGTCAACCAGTAGGTGTTGCCCGGCAACAGGGAAACCGGAGTTGTGTCAAAGCGGTCGACATAGACATCGTAACCGTAATCGTTGGTCCATATGTAGTAATCGGTTGTGGAAGAAGCACCGAAGCCAAGGTTGCTCGCGAAAGGGGAGGTGCCGACGGACCAATCAACACCAGTCATGAAGTCCCCAGGGTACATCCAACTGGCAATTCCGTCGTTTGTCATAGTTGACAGGCTACTCACGGTAAAACTGTCCGTAACCGCATAGCCAAAGTTGATGGTCCAACCCTCGGGGTCGCTGAAGTAGAACGTTGTGTTGCCACAATAGAGACAGGTAAGTGACGGTGATTGGACACTGTGGGCGGGCCCCGGCTTCACCGATCCTGGATTCGACACCGCCTTTGGACCCACCGAAGATGCGCTAGCAACACTCGCCAAGGACAAACAGAGCGCGACGAGCAACGCCAACATCCTTGCTTTTCTCATGAGTAGTCTCCTTACTTGAATTGTGGTGAAATGGGTCTTGCTACCGCGACTCGGTTAGGGGGTGGACTAGCCTCCGTTCTGCAATTGGGATTCCAATCCCTCAGGCAATTTAAGTCATTGATTCTATTACACAGCCCATTCTCCGTGCGGGACAAGAAGGCCGCTTCAAAGGAAAACGTTGGGATATTAGTTATAAATTCTTGCGCATGTGGGTGGCACGCACGAACACGACTCAGGCGACCAGCCCGTCCCACGTCAACTGGGGTCACTGATGATCTCGGGATTTTGGGTACCGGGAGGAGCTAGAAAAGCGGAAAGCCTCGCTCGCCAAGCCGTCCCGGGTGATCGGGACGGCCTGGCGTTGGAGGCTTTAGAGGTACTCACCACTTTCAGAGATACCCGTGAGAGGATGCGACCTCACAGGGCAGCGCTTCCAAGTGACTGCTTTCCAAGACGGCGACGAATCACACCACCGAGTCCGAGCAGGCCCGATCCGAAGAGCATCAAGGTGGCGGGCTCGGGGATAGTACTTCCAGACAGTCCAGTATTCCCATATCCGGCGTACCAGCCGACTGATCCCTCGTAGGGCGGAATCTGATACGAAGTCTGCGCGAAGTATACAAAGAAGTTGTTGTCATAGGAGGGATCGGGTGCGATGCCAGGAAATTCGACTGTGCCATAGACATAGCCGGTGCTGCCGCACTCTCCGCAGCCATCTATGCTGAAGTCCGCAACCTGGTTCCATCCGAAGCCGCTGCCCTGGTTGCCCCACACATAGACGTTATACGTCTCGTACTGGCCATAATCGAGGTAGTTCTGGAAAGACCAGACCTGGGCGCTGAGGTCGGTGAGCGACGTGATTCCACGGCCAACGCCTGGGACCGTCTCTATAAAGTTGCCAGGAGTCCACATAAAGTCTGACTCCGAGCCCATATATCCGCAGTAGTTGCTCCCGCACATGAAGTCGTTATAGGTTGGAAAATCAACGGCCCAGTTCACGTAGCCGAGCGGGTTGCCGCCGATGGGCTTGCCCGCGCCCGTAGCGATGCCCCCGCTGGCGGGGTGCAGGGTCGCGCTGCCGCTGGCCGACGTGCCTTTCTGGCCCGATGTGTTGTTAATGGACGACGCGCTGGCAATGCCGGATACGGCGAGGCAGAGCACAACGATCATTGCGAAGATCCTTGCGCTTCTCATGGGTAGTCTCCTTACTTGGATTGTGGTGAAATGGGTCTTGTTACCGCGACCCTGTTAGTGGGTGGACTGCTGTAAAGCGTGCAATTGGGATTCCAATCCCTCAGACAATGTAAGGCATTTATTTTATTACACATCCTATTCTCCGTGCTGGACAAGAAGGCCGCTTCATAGGAAAACGCTGGGGTATTAGTTGCAAATCTTTGCGCATGTGGCTGGCACCCACGAACAGACTCCAGGAAGCCGCCAGCCCGTCCCACCTCAACTGGGGGGCAGGCGCAGACACCTGCCTTTGGGTGTCTGCGATTTCGCGAAGCCCCGCACCGTACGGTGCAGGGCGAAGCGACTCCCTGCGAGTCCGGGCAATCACTAAGGCTTGCGTCCGGCGCACGGAATTACGGCTGCCCTCCGGATACTATTTACTGAGGATGCCGCCACTCGCCACTTGCTCCCGCTTGGCGGGACCACTTGCCACTTTGTCTATTGGCCAGTTGCAGCCCATCACCACGAGCACCTCTCGACGCGCACCGGATAGTCGGGATGACGATTTTCGAATTTTTCCGAGACCCCGTCGCTCCGCTCCGCGAGGGCGGAGGGACGGGGCGATTTTCGAATTTCGATTTCTTGCGGACTGCTTCCGTCGCTCTTCCGTGCCAACGCTGAGCCAGCCCCCAGCTCCATCGGGAACGGAAAGCCCGACCCCGGTCAACCGCATTTTGATGCCCAGCGACGAGCGAAGGCCAATGTTACGAAGAGCTCAACGACTCAATCACCCAATGGCTGCGCCCCCTACTTCCCCAAGAACCCACGGGAGACAATTCGTCCTCTGGCTGCCGGCTGGGTGCGCTCGAGGACGGTATTTTGTCACATAAAATTAACTTGACATCAGGCCGCCCGAATTGTTTAATGTTCCTTCCGGCAGAACTCATAGCAGCCATATCAGGGTTGATACCAGCACCATCTCAGGGAAAGAGCCCAGCGCTCCGCAGGAGGATCGACGGTTGGTCCTTAACGGTCCCACAGCAGCGGTTGCTCAAAACCGGCAGGCGGCTTCGCGAATGGCCGGCCTTTGGGGCGGTGCCGGCCCATTTCCAAAGCCAGCCGCAGTCGATCCCAGAATCAGCCAAGTCACAGCACTGATGCATCGCGCCATGCACCGGAAGTTGCCGCTCCGTGAGCTGGCTGGGGCAACGGGTCTCTCCGTCTCGCGGCTGTGCCATTTGTTCAAGAGTCACATTGGTCTCGGCCCGGCGCGATACCTTAAATTACTGCGAATGCGGCGTGCCAAAGAGCTGTTAGAGACCTCGGTGCTGAGCGTGAAGGAAATCGGAGTGCGCCTGGGCTACGACGACCCCAGCCGCTTCGTGGAGGACTTTGGAAAAGCCTGCGGTCAGACCCCGCTGCGGCATAGACACTCAACTGGTCGAAAACCCGGACCCGCACAAACTGAGAACTGACGACTGAAAACCCAGGACTACTCCTAGCACAGCAACATTGGCATATGAATAGCAAGAAACGCATATTAATTGCGCTTGTAGTCCGGAAATTCCGTGTTACGAATGATGAGGTACCAAAGACCGAGCTTGTGTCACGGGTGACCGGCAGACTCACGCCCGAAGGAAGGCAAGCAGGCGGTGAAGATTACTTCTGAGAAAGGGGAGCGAATCTATTATGTCCTTTGACCCCTACATAACACCCTGGAAGACCGCATTCCCTGAGACAGGTTATCCCGATACCTGGCCTGGGTGGACCACTCCAGACATCTTTGTCGATAACACCGGAAGTCGTGTCGAGACTACTTCGACGGCCCCATCCGCCTCCCCCGCGGACCCCTTTCAATACTGGCTGAATGTTAACCAGCCAGGAGAGCCCGAGATAGGCGTGGCCGACAACCGACTGTTCGTTGTGGTCACGAACAATGGGAGCGTATCGGGAAGCACTGAGGTAACTGTAGGGTTCACGCCTTACGCTATGGTTGGAGGCGCTTGGACGCCATTCCAATTCGAACAAATAGCCCAGTTTTCCGTTACCCTCGGACCCTCTGGATCCCCCACGGGTCAACTACAGACTGAAGTACAATGGGACCTGAGCGACATTACGGACACCAACGGAGGACTCTGGCCGTTTCCTCTGGGAGCGTTCAGTCATTTGTGCGTGCAGGTCCAACTCACACCGGGAAATGGGACACAAAACAACTTTGGCAATGTAATCTCAGCGTCGCCCTTCCCGATCGTACCCCTGCTCGTGGTCAACAGCGATCCAGAGCCAAGGACGTATGAAATCGTGGCTCAGCATCTGCCGGAAAAGTGGTCGCTACGCCTCCGAGGAACCGAGAAGCGGCGGAAGGATAAGGACGCAGCCAGCACAAAGCGTGAAGAACGAATGGTCTCTCGCGACGAAAAGGTGAAAATTACCCTCGAAGCCGGAGAGGAGAGGCTCCTGACTTTCGCGATTGTCCAGCCTGAAGGCCGATTGAAGGAAAAGCAACTCGTTACTCTCGGCCTCATGGCCGACGGAAAGCTGGTCGGAGGTATCACCTTGAATGCCGGTCCCGGACCCATTCCGAGGCCCCGACCAACACGCCCTGCGTGCCCGGGACCCATCCTCCCGCAACGTCCGCTCCCGGTGTTCTTCCCAAAGAAGCAGGTTGTGTTCAGGGCTCCCATTCAGATGGCTATTCCGGGGACAACCTTGGTCCGCATTGCAGAACAAAACAAGTGAGGTGCTAGCACATGAGCAGTTTCTTGATTCAAGGCAAAGTCGTCTCGATTACGAACGGCCAGCCGGTTCCGTACGCTAAGGTCCAAGTGTTCCAGGTGCACATGCCCGGATACACAACGAGTCTGCTGACCACAACCTCCACCCACGCGGACGGCACCTTCTCTGCGCCGTTCCCACACCCATCACCTCCGAGACCCAACGTGATCCTGAGGGTATCCCAGACGGTCGGCGGAATAACCACCTACATCTACAGCGAGAACCCCCACACCGACACACGATTCTCGATAGCGGACGTCGTAAACGTCACTCTCAAAGCGAGTGGAACCCTGGTGACCAGCAATCCGTCGCCGACCCCTCAGCCCACGGGTGATGAATTCCTCTTCACCAGAGTGGGAAACATCGTAACGGGTTCGATAAGCCAGACGAACGGATATGCGTATCCCAACGAAGGAGTGGCACCGTACCCGTTCCCCACACAGGACTCGGACGCGCCGTTCGGGGGAACTCTCTGGATCGGAGGATGGTTTGGTGTCGGGCTGACAACACCGCCGTTGGGTGCACAATACTACAAGGTTCAATGGGCGCCAGGAATTCAGGCAGCCAGCGGGGCCGGACCTTGGACTGACGTCACCGACCCTCTGAGCAACAGCTATTTCGACTTTACCACCGAGAACTGGATTTCCCAGTCCATGGGACCCACGACGGTAGGTGGGGTCATCCATCTGTACCAGTTGCCCAACAATCCGGGAAGTATTCCTTGGGCCTTCCCTGACCTGCTTGCGCAACTCGACACGACCAAACTCCCGACCGGGCCAGTGACGCTGCGGGCCATAGGCTACACCGGGGCCGCGGTTCCGGGAATAGTCGGAGATGGAACTCTTGCGACCTGGCTCTCCACGTATGTTGACCCCGCCTATGGAAGCCTCAAGCTGCAGATCGACAATACCCCGCCGGCGTCGGTCAGCATCAGCGGAGTGAACATCAACGGAGGGGCTATTCCCCCGTGCGGCACCGCGATTCTCGGCAGCTCGGCCACCGACTACCTGGAGATCGATTTCGAGGCATCCGACACCCTAGGGCATCTCCGAGACTACACGGTCGACGCGATCTGGGGCGCAAATCATTACGTGATGCCGCCACCGAGCCCGCCGCCGCCGGGTTGGAACCCAGCGTACGACAACTATTCCGCGCACATCAATGGGACAAACCAGTGGGCGGGGTCGGCATCATTGGCCACGCGCTACTATGGAAGCCAGTACAATAGCTCCGAAATGGGTCCCTGCGCCTACGATTTTAGACTGCGGGTCGATAAGCGCACCACGAACGGTTACGGCCTCGTCTACTACGGCTACGAGTACGACTTCACCATCATCCTGACGCGATCGTGAATCGTGGGGGGGTGGCGCAGACCTTGGCGTTTTGAGGTCCGCGGCTGGCTCCGGTTATTGAGAGCCGCTGCCTGATGGCAACTCTTAGAAACGCAGCGTCGCTTTGCAGCCTTTCGGTTCAAGCAGAAGATCGAGAGCGTTGACGGCTCCCGCGATGAACAGATTAGAGTTCAAGAGGGCATCAGTCGCGCAGCCCTCACCATTGTCGACCGCCACCGCCAGACCGCCCAACTCCTTGGCCGCTTTCAGGAGGAGCCGGTCATTATTCCCGTTCCCAAAAACCGCACAGTGCTGAAGGCCCAGCTTCTCCCCGTACTGTCGCTTTTTTACGTCGTGACCTTCGCCTTCTAGTCGGTAGTGCGTTAGAGGGATATCCTTTAATTCTTCTTGCGCAGATCCGAATGTGTCGGCTGTAATAACGTGGATTTCCATCACTTCCGCAAGTTTGAGAAGGCGTTCTCTGACACCCGGAACCAGCCGACCTCCACGGGATAAGGTTCCGGTGAAATCGGTCAGGACCACCTCTACTTGTCGCAACCCGAATCCGGGAATATCTATTGAGATTCCAGGTTTCGCCATTTCTGTTCTCCTGAGTCTGCGAAATTAATCTTCGCAGGGGGGCTGGCGCAGATCTTCTGCGGTCTGGGTCTTTAGATCATTCAACTTCGGGATAGGATATATGTGCCTCTGCCATGCGCTTTTACCATCGTCATTATACGCCGCGCCATTCGTTTCGACGGCGACCGTCGATTCGATCCCGTCCAAGTGAGGGCTGGCGCGTCTATGAAGGGGGCGGCGGGAGTCAAGAGTTTTTTCTTGCTCGTTGTTTTGTGTGGCGGATCGAGCAGCCCCGCTGGGTCGAAAGTCGGGGATGCGAGCGAAGCCAGACGTTTCCTGTCCGGAGACACGCGGCCCCCAACCAGGACGGAGACGTTGTGGACAGCGAGTCTCGCCACGGGATATGCTCCTCTCGACTGACTTCATGAAGAATTCTGTCCCGGAACCAAGTAACGATCCACGCGCAGAGTATGTTCGGCGAGTCGAAGTCTTGCGAACGACGCAAGCCCGCTATGAAAGTCATCATCGCAGCCTTGGGATTGCCAAGCTCGCCTTGGGCGGCGCAACCCTGGTGGTGATCGGTCTGGCTTTAGTGATCAAGCTGATTCCCGTTCTATGGGTCGCAGCTCCGCCGCTGGCCATTTTCGTTCTGGACATCATTCACGAGCGTGTCCTCCAAAGACTCGGGCGATGTTCCCGCACCATGGCTTACTACGAGCGAGCCCAGGCGCGAATGGACAACCGCTGGATGGGAGCCGGGGAAACGGGCGAGAGGTTCCGGAATGCATCGCATCCCTATTCCCGCGACCTTGACTTGTTTGGCGAGGGATCCTTATTCCAGCTCCTCTCGATGGCGCGTACGCGTGCGGGTCAAGAGACGCTCGCAAACTGGCTGCTTGCGCCCGCTCCGCCTGAGGTGGTCTGCGGTCGTCAAGCCGCCGTTGCGGAGTTGCGACACGGGCTGGACCTTCGTGAGGACTTGGCAGTTCTGGCTGAGGATGCGCGCTCACTGGCGCCGGCTGAAGTTCTGGCGGCTTGGGGCGAGGGTGAACCCCTGCTGGCGTCGCACCTCTTGCGATGGGTGAGCGCGATGCTCGCTGTCCTGTGGCCCCTGAGTCTGGTCGCCTGGGGCGTGTGGGGGCTGGGGTATGCAGCTCTGCTGGTAAGCGCGATCAACCTCAGTTTCTATTTTGGCTATCGCCAGCGTGTAAGAAAAATAGTCAGTGCCGTCGAGAGCGCTGCCGGCGATTTGGTGCCGCTGGCCGGCGTGCTGGCTCGCCTGGCGGGTGAGGAGTTCCGAGCGCCTAGACTCGTTGAACTCAGGGAGGCACTGCAATCACAGGGGTGGCCTCCATCGCGCTGGATTAGTCGGCTGAGCCGGCTGACGGGGTATCTTGATTCAAGGCGCAACATGTTCGTTCGTACCGTCGACCCCTTTGTGCTCTGGACGCTGCAATGTGCCTGCGCGGTGGAATCATGGCGAAAGCGGACCGGCCCTGCCGTCCGCCGGTGGCTGGCCACCGTGGGCGAGTTTGAGGCTCTCTCGTCGCTGGGCGGCTATGCTTACGAGCATCCTGCGGACGTCTTCCCGGAATTCGCCGAAGCTGCACCCTGCTTTGAAGCCGAAGGTCTTGCGCATCCCCTGCTACCGGACCGCGATGCCGTGCGGAACGACTTGCGCCTGGGAGATGACTTGCGGGTACTCATCATAAGCGGGCCGAACATGGCCGGGAAAAGCACTGTGGTGCGGGCCGTCGGAATCAATGCGGTTCTTGCTCAATGCGGCGCCCCCGTGCGCGCTCGACGGCTGCGCCTGTCGCCGCTTGCCGTGGGCGCATCCATCTGTGTGCTCGATTCGCTCCAAGGCGGCATCTCGCGCTTTTATGCTGAAATCAGGCGCCTGAAGCAAATCATCGACTTGACCCAAGGGCAGCTCGGCGTGCTGTTTTTGCTGGACGAGTTCCTACAGGGAACCAACTCCCACGACCGTCGTCTGGGCGCGGAGGCGATGGTCCGCAGCCTGGTTGAACGTGGGGCGATTGGGTTGGTGACGACACACGACCTGGCACTGGCCGAGATCGCGGAGGGACTCGGTCCGCGCGCCGCCAACGCCCACTTTGAGGATCGCCTCGAGGATGGGAAACTGATTTTTGATTACCGGCTCCGACCGGGAGTCGTTAGGACCAGCAACGCCCTCAATCTGATGCGGTCGATCGGCTTGGACGTGTGACCAGCTCGGTCGGCGACTCGCGTACACGCCAGTCAATGCTCGAAGTCGTTGCCGCGGCACGGTGGCGGTCCAGTGAGTATGTCGAGGTCACAGCGGAGGCTGGCGCAGCCCCCCGCTCATCACACTCCAGCGGGGGTCGCGCGGCTGCTAGCGTGGGCGCGTTATGAGCCCGGCTTGTTTCCATAATTTATTCCACATCCAGATGCCGTAAGCGGCTTCGTCCGGCAGGCGATGGCCAAGCTGGTGCGCGAGCATCAGGATTTGCCCGCGGTGATGGGCTTCGTGCGAGAACATGTAAGCGAACATGGTCGCGCCGGCGGGCCATGTCGGAGCCCAACTCCCGCGCGAGAATTTCGTGACGCGCCGCTTCGGATCGCCGGAGAGAGCGTCGGTCAGCATGCGAAGACACTGCGCTGCGCTTTTCTTGTGCGCGGCGGTAGCCTGCTTCATCGTGCAGCAGTGAGGATCAAGCGGCGCAGGACATTTCAGATGCGGCGCCGAGTTTTTGATCCATGTAAGTCGATTGTTGTGCAGGTGCGAAAAGATCGCGGCGATGGTGCGGCCGTTCCTTTTGCGGCCCGGCGGCTCCGCCCGCCACGCGCGCCGATCGAGGTGCGAAAGTACAAGCTGATTCATCGCGTCGTTCATCGCATAGGTTTCCACGAGGACGTCGCGAATTTCGGCAGGAATTGAGTCAGATCGTCGCGCCATGTTGTTTCCGATTGTTCTCGCTCAAGTCTTGCGTTCCGGCTCCGTTCAATCGGAATTTCCTTCTTGGCTTCGAAAACAGCACGATCGTATACCCGTCTGGCTGGGTCGCGCAACGGCCTGATTTGATTGCGGCCAGAGGCCGCGCTGCGCTACCTCTTTCGGAGTGGGCTAATGCAAAAACATCCTACGGAGCTGACTCAATAAGTCCCCTCCAAATTCCAATCCTCTCCACATCATGGAGCGTGATGTCATCCACGGCCCCCATGGTTGTTGCTCGCCCACTTAGTCTTCTCAGCTTCTGGAGGCTGTGAAACCTGCGCGAGTACGTAGCTCGTACTGCGACCGCCCTCCGCGCTGCGCACGAATATGCCACGCTTGATGAGCTCCAGAATGTCGCGGTACGCCGTGTCCTGAGACGAATCCGTAAGCTTCGCCCATTTAGTCGTCGTCAGCTTGCCCTCGAGCCCGTCGAGCAGCTTGTTCAGAACCAGACGCTGACGCTCGTTGAGAGGTGCCTGACCAACACTCTCCCAGAAGTGCGCCTTCGCCAGCACACTGCCGAGCACCGTCTCGGCGCCGCCGATCGCCCGGCCAAGACAGCCCAGGAACCAAGCCTGCCACGGAGTTATATCTGTCCCGTCTTTCTGCGTCTCTTCCAGGATATCGTAATAGGCGTTGCGCTCCTCCCGGATCTGCGTCGACATGCTGTAGAAGCGCTGGGCACTGTGTTCCGACCGCGCCAGGCACAGATCGGCAATGGCGCGCGCGACGCGGCCGTTGCCATCATCGAACGGATGAACCGTCACGAACCACAAGTGCGCCTCGCCCGCCTTCAGCACCGGATCAACCTTCGGCCCATTGTTGAACCAATCGAGGAAGTTCGCCATCTCCTTCTCAAGCCGTGCGGCGGCTGGCGCTTCGAAATGGACGCGCTCCCGTCCAATGGGCCCGGACAGTACCTGCATGGGGCCGTCCCTGTCGTCGCGCCACATCCCCACCCGTATGCGCCGCATCCCGCTCCGCCCGGTCGGGAACAAACTGGCGTGCCAGCCCAGCAGCCTCTCCTCCGTCAAGGGCTGGTCATAGTTCCGGGTCGCGTCGAGCATCATTTCCACCACGCCCTCGACGTTTCGATCTGCTGCTGTCTTCAGGCCAGCCGCATCCATCCCCAGGCGGCGGGCAATCGACGATCGGACAGCTTCGCGGTCCAGTTTTTCCCCTTCGATCTCGCTCGACTTGACCACATCCTCTGTCAATGTTCGCAGGACCGCCTCCTGCCGCAGTCCGAAACCCAGCGCCTCCATTTGGCCCAAGAGACGACCCTGACGGTGACGAACGTCCGCCAGCAGGCCCGCTAGCGGCTCACTGTTCCAGTGAAGCTGTGGCCAATCCGGCCTCTGATGAATGTACTTGGCTATTCTCCGCATATTGTGCGGATATTATAGCCCCGAATCTCCGCACGGGCAAGCCTAATCTACGCGAATGATGCGGAGAATAACGCAACCAATCTCCGCATCTGTTTCCCAGGGGAGCTGTTCATCATCGTCGTCGGCATCACCATCCTCAGCATCCTCCTCTTCGTTGTTGCCTTCGTCATCGTCTCCGTCCTCGCCCTTCCATTTTTGGCCCACATTATCGAAGCAGGTAGCCCAGACTCGCACAGCCAGTCTGCGGCCTTGCCGAAGCCGCGCGCCTTGGCATCCGCAGCCCTTGCGCCTCTGTGAGAGATTGTTTTGCTGAAAGAGCTGAAAGTGACGCCAGTCCGCGGCGCCAACACTCAGACCCGGATCCTTGGCGAAGTCTGTGCTCAGGGCCGTTCGCAGCAGAAGGGCGAACGGGTTTACGCTGAGCGGCCAGAGCGAGATTCCTCTCCCGCTCGGCGGGATCGGAATGACAGGTGCACGGGCTCGGAATGACGAGCGAGCGGGCTCAGAATGACATTCTTCAAATCCGGCGGCGAATTCAGACAAACAGCTCGCGCACGCGCTCGACCGTGATTTCCTTGAAACTGTGAATCACCAGGTCGGCGTGGGTTTGCGCTTGAAGCGCATCGAAAGAGAAGGATGAGGCAACGCCCACGCATTTCAAGCCAGCCCGCTTCGCCGATTCAATGCCGACAAAAGAATCCTCGAAGGCGACGCAAGTTTCCGGCTTGAAGCCGAGTTCGTGTGTGGCCTTGAGATAAATTTCCGGGTCAGGCTTGGGATGTAAGACGTCGTCGCCGCTCACATAGAGGCTGAAGTAGTCATGGAAGCCCAGGGCGTCGACGACGAACTGCACATTTTTCATCATGGCCGAAGACGCAACGGCCATGGGAATACCCGCCGCCTTCAGGCTTTTGACGAATGCTTCGAGACCGGCCAATGGCTTGGCGTGAGCCTTGAAGGTTTGTCGAAATGTTTCCTCCAGTTCTTCGCCGAGTCTGCTCATGTCGTCTTCGTTCAGGCTTTCTCCAAAAAAGTTCCGGAGGGCGGTATCGTTGTGTTGTCCGAGGATCAGATGAGGAAGCTCGTGCGGGTTGAACTTCACCTGGTGCCGGGTCAAGAAATCCGTCCACTTCTCCAGATGAAAAGGGTTGCTGTCCACCAGGACGCCGTCCATGTCGAAGATAACGGCGGCAGGCAGGCCGCTCACGGGTTTGGAATCATTGGGTGGCATCGGCTAATGTCGAGAATTAAAAATTAAAAATTAAGACTGAGCGATCGAAGGAAACGCCGTACCTTTTCGAGTTCCGGCGGATATTGGCCACCGCACCGCATCTATCCATTTCAATATCGAAGTTCCATCATTTTCAATTCTTAATTTTTAATTCTTAATTCTTGGGCATCGGCCGCAGCGACGCCAGCAGCTTCTCCGGCGGCAGAGTATTCAAGACGCCTTTCTTCTCCATCCATCCGCGCCGGGCGGTCATGACGCCGAAACGCATGAACTGGAAATGGCTCGGATTGTGGGCATCGGTCGAGATGATCACCTTCATGTGTCTGTTGGCTGCGAGCCGCACGTTGTGATCGCTCAAGTCGAGCCGCTCGGGGTTGGCATTCACTTCCAGGATAACGCCCAGTTCCTTGGCCTTCTCGAACACTTTTTCAATATCGAAAAGGAAGGGGTCGCGCTTCAGAATCTGGCGGCCGGTGGGATGCCCCAAAATCCTGACATACGGATTCTCGAGCGCTTTCAGCAACCGCGCGGTCATTTCCTCACCGGGCTGCGTCATGCGCGAGTGGACGCTCGCCAGCACGATGTCAAATTGCCTCAAGATTTCGTCCGGATAGTCCAGTCGGCCGCCGGCAAGAATGTCCACTTCTGTTCCTGCCCAGATTTCGATGTCTTTCACATTCTGGCGCGCGGCTTTGATTCGCTGGATATTCTCCAGCGCGCGTTTATCATCCAAGCCGTTCGCGATGGTGACGGCCTTCGAGTGATCGGTGATGAGAATATAGCGGTAGCCGAGTTCCTTTGCCGCGACTGCCATTTCTTCAACCGAGCATCGACCGTCGGACGCGGTGGTATGCATTTGCAAATCGCCTTTGATGTCTTCGAGCTCCACGAGCTTGGGCAGCCGGCCCTCTTCGGCCGCTTCAATCTCGCCCTGGCTCTCGCGGAGTTCGGGCGGAATCCACTCGAGGCCGAGTTTCTGGAAAACTTCTTCCTCGGTCCGTCCGGCAATGGACTTCTCACCCTTGAACAGGCCGTATTCGTTCAGTTTCCATCCCTTTTTCTTGGCGCGATCGCGCATGGCCACGTTGTGCTCTTTGGAGCCGGTGAAGTACATCAGCGCGGCGCCGTAGGCGGAGGGGTCGAGCATGCGCACGTCGACCTGCATATCGTTCTTCAATTTCACGCTCACTTTGTCTTCGCCCTTCGCGAGGACCTGAGTGACGCCCGGGAACCGGAGGAAGTGCTCCGCGACCGCAGCAGGGTCGCGCCCGGTCACTAGCAGGTCGAGATCGCCCACCGTCTCGCGCCCTCGCCGCAAGGAGCCGGCGGCGGTGACCTCGTCGACCGACTTCAGTTCTCGCACATAAGCCTCAATCTCTTGGGCGAGGTTGAAAGCTGTGTCCAGCCGAAAGCGTCCCGAAGCCCGCCGGAAAACCTCAATCGCCTTCAGGATGTTTTCTTCCGATTTCACATCCATTTTCGCGAGATTTCGCAGGCGGCCGGCTTTGGCAGCGGCCTCGAGGTCGTCCACGGTCTTGACGCCGAGCTCGTTGTAGAAAAGGCGAACTTTCTGCGGGCCGACAGTTTGAAGTTGCAGAAGGTCGAGCAGGCTTCTGGGAATCTTTGCCAGTTGCTCTTGATGATACTGGGACACGCCGGTCTCAATCAGCTCCTTGATCTTGCCTGCAAGGTCCTGGCCGACGCCAGGGACGTCGGTGAGTTTGCGGTTGGGATCGCGCGCGACGTCTTCCAAGCGCTCCGGGTAGCTCTCAATGGAGCGTTTGGCGCGGTCGTACGCGGCCGACTTGAACGTCCACTTGGGATCGTCTTGAATAATCTTCATCAGATTCGAGATTTCTTCGAATACGGCTGCGATATCCCGATTTTCCATTTTTGCTCTCCGTCAGTTGGATACTGTTTCGGGATCTAGGATTCGGGGTTTGGCGTTCGCAGAGAAGTTGCGGGTTTGCGAACCCCGAATCCCTAATTCCGAAACCCGCCGCTCCTGCCCGGGCGACAAAAAAATCGTCGTTCGAAGGTAAGTCGCCAAGAATGAGATGGTTGGAGCCGGCATCAGAGTGTGGCATTTTGCCCCACTGGGTGCTATGATGTCACAGTCGGATTGGAAACTCATGCCTTTCACCCGGTTCGGCCTACAGAGCAAGATTATCATCATAATCGCTGTTGCAGTGATTGTCGTGGTTGGGGTGTCCACGACCATCGCCATGCTGCTCACCCGGCTGCCCGTAGAAGAGGAACTCTACCGCAAGAATATCAACCAAGCCAGATTAATCGCCGAGCAGTTGGCGCGTGACGGGTCACTGAACAACACCGAAACTCTTGTTCAGGACCTGCGGCAGATGCAGACCTACCTTCCGGGCGTTCAGCAGTCGGACGTTTTCCTGCACGAGCCGGCTCACCGTCTTTTCGCCACCACGGCGTTAGGCGGAGAACATCTGGAGCTGGATAATGTTCCCGACATCGAAACCTATAACGAGTATGAGCGGCCGGACGACGACCAAAATACGATCGAGACCCCGGACGGAAAGTACTGGATCATCGGGACGACGTTGCGTGAGAACGGCCGGCCGATCGGCTGTCTGAATTTGAAGATTTCGAAGGCGCGATCCAATCTCATCACCCTCGGTCTTGTGAAGCGCAACCTGATTTTGATGCTGGCCAGCATTGCGGTGCTGATCCTGGTGATCCACACTTTCTTCCTTCGTTCCGTCCGCGCTCCTATGCAGGAGATGGTGCGAGTGATGGAGAGCGCCGAAGGCGGCCAGCTCGACATCCGCGCGCACGTGTCCAACCAGGATGAAACCGGCCAGTTGGCGGGACACTTGAACCGCATGCTGGAGCGGCTGGAGAACTTCAACGCCGAGCTCGGCCGCAAGGTGGAGGAAGCCACGGCGGAACTGGCGCGGCGCAACGAAGAATTGAAGCGAATCAACGAGGAGCTCTTCGAGACACAGAAGAGTCTGGCGCGGTCGGAACGGCTGGCGGTCGCGGGTCAGCTTGCGGCCAGCCTGGCCCATGAAATTGGAACCCCGTTGAATTCCATTTCCGGGCACGTGCAGTTGCTGGCTCGGAAAAAGACCGGCGACAGCGCCACCGACCGCCGCTTGCAGATTATCGAGAGCCAAATCGAAAACATTGTGCGTAGCGTACGACAACTTCTTTCCTGGACGCACAAGCTTGACCTGCACATCCAGCCGCTCGACCTTCGTCACGTTGTGGAAGAGGCGGTCTTGCTCTCGTCGCTGGCGCTCGAGCACCGAAAGATCAGGGTCCAGACCGAATGGGCAAAGGAACTCCCTCAAATTTACGGTGACGCGGGATATCTGCAGCAAGTATTTCTTAATCTCATCAATAACAGCAGGGACGCGATGCCGCGTGGGGGAGAGCTGAGGCTGCGCCTCGGATACGACGCTGACCGCGACCCGCGCAACGTCGTGGCGGAGGTGGCGGACACCGGCGAGGGTATCGCTCCGGAGACGCTGGCCCATATTTTCGAGCCCATGTTTACCACCAAGCGCATGGGTACCGGCTCAGGCCTCGGCTTGGCAATTTGCGACGAAATTATCCGACAGCACGGGGGGTCCATTCAGGTGGAGAGCGAGCTCAAGCGCGGAACTCGCTTTACCATCGTGTTGCCGCTGGATTGCCGCGACAGAGTCGAGTTGCAGGAAAGCGACGCGATGGCGGCGGTAGTGCAGTAGGCAGAAGGCAGAAGGCAGAAGGCAGAAGGCAGAAGGCAGAAGGCAGAAGGCAGAAGGCAGAAGGCAGAAGGCAGCACCACCTTCGAAGATGTTTTTGCTGCCTACTGCTTTGTGCCTACTGCATTCTGCTGAGTGCCTACTCATTTATGGGAACTCCTTCCAACATACTCGTTGTCGATGATGACGCCGTGACCCGCGACCTCCTGCAAGAAGTGTTGCAGGAGGAAGGCTACAAGGTGGTGACCTCTGGCAGCGGCGAAGAAGCGCTCGAAATCGGCAAGCAAGAACTGTTCGACGTCATCATCAGCGATATGAGGCTTGGGTCGAACCTCAGCGGCCTGGACGTTCTCCGCGCTTACAAGTCAATCCAACCGGAGTCCGAAGTCATTTTGATCACCGCGTTTGGCTCCATGGAGACCGCCATCGAAGCGGTGAAGGCGGGCGCGTTTGACTATTTGTCGAAGCCGTTCAAGATCGAAGAAGTGCTGCTTCAGGTGACGCGAGCGCTGAACAATCGCTCTCTCATCCGCGAAAACCGCAGTTTGCGGCAGCAGATCGAAAGCCAGGTCCAGCTCGCGAGCCTGGTCGGGCGCAGCCCGGCGATGTTGGAAGTCTACAAGAAAATCGCCATGGTCTCCGACTCGCGCTCCACGGTCCTGATTTATGGCGAAAGCGGAACGGGCAAAGAACTCGTGGCCAAGGCGATTCATCACAACGGCCCGCGCACGCAACGCCATTTCTTCGCCGTGAACTGCGGGGCGTTGCCGGAAACGTTGCTGGAGACCGAGCTCTTCGGTCACGTCCGAGGGTCGTTTACGGGGGCGGTCGAAAACAAGCGCGGCATCTTGGAGGAAGCGAGCGGCGGGACCGTGTTCCTGGACGAAGTGTCGGAGATGAGCCCGGCGCTTCAAGTGAAGCTTTTGAGGGCGATCGAGGATCAGGAAGTCCGGCGCGTCGGCAGCAACCAGGTTATCAAAGTCGATCTGCGAATCATTGCCGCCGGCAACCGCAGGCTCGCCGACCTGGTCGAACAAGGTAAATTCCGTGAAGACCTCTACTACCGGTTGCGAGTGATCGAAATCGATGTTCCGCCATTGCGCGAGCGCGCCGAAGATATTCCGCTGCTCGTCGAGCATTTTATGAAAGAGTTCGGGCGGGCGCGCGGCCGGGCATTCACCATCTCCTCGCACGCGCTCTCCTGCCTGGTCAGCTACCAGTGGCCGGGCAATGTGCGGGAGCTCGAGAACGCACTCGAGGCGGCGGTCGCGCTCAATCGTTCCGGCATTCTTACACCCGAGGACTTTCCGCCCAAGGTTCGGGCCGAGTCCGAAAATGATGGCCGCTTGGAAGAAATCTTTGTCCCTTTGCCCACGCTTGACGAATTGGAGGCCAAATACCTGGCCCACGTAATCGGGATCACGCGCGAGAACAGAGCGATGGCGGCGCGAATCCTTGGCGTTGACCGAAAAACGTTGTATCGTATGGAAGCGAGATCAAGACGGCGTCGGAGAAAAGAAGAAGTCAGAATCAAGAAGTCAGAAGCCAGAAGCGAGAATCTGGAAGCTAGAAATTAGGAGGAAGAAGGAAATTAGGAGTTGGAAAATGGAAACGGGTGCTCCGTCTGCTTGCCCAGTTTCTATTTTCTAGTTTCCAGTTTCTTTTTCCTAGCTTCTAGCTCCCGCAGATTTGAAGGACTTTCGTGAAATATTCGTACATCGCAAAATCCGCGCTGAAGCAAGTCCGCTCCGGTTTCAAGCTGCCTTACATGGTGATGTTTGAGACCACGCTGATGTGCAACATGTTCTGTGAGTACTGCATCTTCGGCGAAGAGGGAAAGTTCAACGACCTTCAGACGCGCGCCGTCCGGGAGCGAATCTTCAAGCGCATCGATGAGTTTTGCGAAATGGGGATTTTCGCGCTCAGCTTTTCCGGCGGCGAGCCTCTGCTGAACCCGAACACTTCGGATTACATTGCGTACGCGGCAGACAAGGGCATGTGGACTTCCATGCCGACCAACGGACTGCTGATTAAGAAATACGCCGACGGCGTGGGGCGCCTCGACATGCTGGAAGTCTCGATCGATTCGCTCAATCCGCAGCGCTTTGCCAAGCGACGGGGCGTGGATGGCTTGCCCAAGATCCTGGACAATCTGGAATTCGTGCTGAAGAGGCGCAAGCCGTTCACGACGCAAATCAATGCCGCCGTTAACCTGGAGAACCTTGGAGACCTCGAGGCGCTGGCCGAATTTTGCCGCGAGCGCAACCTGGTGCTCCATCCCGAGGCGGTTCACAACGTCATGCGGGGCGGGGAATTGTTGCCCGACTCGGAGCTCCACGGCAAGGAAATCGACACCGTGGAGACCGTCCTGCGTAATTTGCGACTGAAGTACCCCAAGAACGTGCGCTTCTACACCCACTACTACGAGTTTTACCGGCGCGGCGGCTTTGGCGCGCAATTTCCGTGCCGGCATCCTTCCAAACTGATTTCCATGAAGCCCGACGGCGCCATCCACCTGCCTTGCGCCTTCGTCACCTTGTTTCAATCGCAGGACCCGCTGAAAGAAATCTTCGCCTCGAAGAAAGTGAAAATGATTATTTCCCAAGAGGCGACTTTGTGGGATTTCTGCAAAGGCTGCAAAATCGGTTGCCCCTACGAGGTCAGCGCCTTCACCAATAGCCCCATGCTGGCACTCGAATCCGGGCTTGATTTTCTTCGAATCACGTAAGCCAACGCAGATGCTCCCTATCGGGCTTGCCTTTCGGCCCTCAGCCCTGTACAATTTGTACAAAGGAGAAAATTCTCATGGCCCGACGACTGGGTAGCACTCAAGCTCGCGCCGCCTTCGCAGAGGCGGTCAGCCGCGCCAACTTTGCCGGCGAGCGAACGATTATTCGCCGCCACGGCAAGGACGTTGCCGCCGTGGTCTCAGTTGAGGACTTGCAGACCCTCGAAGCTCTCGAAGATCGCCTGGACCTGGATGAGGCGCGGGAGATCATGAAAGAACCCGGGCGCCTGATCTCCTGGGAGAAGATCAAGAAGGACCTGAGACTCTAGGCCGCGATGCCCTATACCATCAAGTTCACTGCGCGCGCACTGCGCGACCTCACAGCCCTTGACAGAATTGCCCAGGTAAGAGTGCGGCAGCAGATCGATCGTTTGGCGGAGAACCCGTTCCCACCCGGCGCAAAGAAGCTCCACGCCGAGGAGCCGTTCTTTCGCATCCGCGCAGGAGATTACCGGATCATCTATAGTGTGGAGGGCCGGGAGCTCCTGGTGATCATCGTGAAGATTGGTCACCGCAAGGACGTGTATCGGTAAATAGCGGGATTGATCCGCCGCTTGTGTGTTCCAGGTACGCCAGGATCTATTCCGCGATCATCTCTGGATCATCGTTTTGCAAATGGTACGTGGTGTACACGGTGAGAGTTCTGGCTGGGAGGCGAACTTTGAACTTGCGGAGGCGTTTGAGCGCAAGCGGAAATGCAGCACCCTATGAGTGCCATAACCAGCCAGTGTCGCGTGGCACGGGCGTCCCGCCCGTGGAAGGGCATGGGCAAGATGCCCATGCGACGTTGCGCGTGCGGCGGAATGACGTGCCAACATTCTCAAGCGAGCACCTCCCGCACCGTACGCGTATTCTCGCCGATTTGGTCCGAGAAGCGCGGGTACATGCCCACGATCGCGGCGTCGATGGGCTTGATATTTTTGTACGCCCATTCGATGGCTTGGCGGACCTGTTCTGGCGACTCACATTTGCGCCCGGCGGCCAGGAGTTTGTAAGCGAGGCAGGGCTTCTTGACCTGGCGGATCACCTTGCACATGCGTGGCGGGTCGCTGAGGACGTAAGTTTCGCCTGCCGCCTCCAGCCCGAATTCTTTCTTCAATTCTTCCGGCCGGCGTGTTTGATAGTGAAACGACGTCATAAAGAAATCATTTGACCACCCCTTGGCCTCCAGCGCCTCGAGGATGGCGGGATTGTGCACGGAAATGCCCGCAAGCAAATTCAAGTCGTGCACTCGATCGATGAACTGCTTGATGAGGTCGACCTTCCCGGCGCGATAAAGACGGTCGGTGGCGTGGCCATGATGCGCGATGCCGATGGGCTTCCATTGGGCGGCGGATTCCGCGCACTTGATCGTCCCTTCCGTGATTCCCTCCGGCGTGTCGGGAAACCGCGAATCCAGGTGCCAAGACGCAGCTAGGCAGATCCATTGAATCTGGCAGCCGGCGCCCCGGATTTTGGGGAACTGCTCCGCCATGCGCGAGTTGTAGCTGGCTTGCCAGGTGTTGATGCCGGCGCGTTCGCAGTCCAGCAGGAATTGCACGATGCGCTCATCGGTGAACCACTCGGTCATATGCTGGTCGAAGAGTCGATTGAAATGCGAGTAGCCATAGATGGGGTTGCTGCCAACAATTAAGCGAGTCACTTGGTGGGACCCGAGACGAATGGTGGGCAGCAGATTTGGAGTTGCGGCTTTAGCGGCCGGTTGTGCCGCCACGACGCCGGCGGCGAGGGCCGTCGCTCCTTTGAGAAACTCGCGGCGGTTAGCCCTGGTTCGGGCGTCGGGTTTCACGTTATCGGCGGATCTCCTTCTGGGCATGATGACCTCCACTGAGCTTGGGTTCGATCTTGCGATACGCTATTCAGCTTCGTAAAGGTTGTCAATGGAATTCTCTCGTTGCTGACGAGTCAATTCGGATCCGTAGCGGCGTTGACGGCGCCACTTGGGGATCCACGGGCGCCCCTACGCGAACCGGGGCAAGTGCGGATTAAGTGCAAAAGTTTGCAACTTTTGTCCTTGTTTTTTCCGTTGATGGCTTCAGGGCGACTCGGGTCCCTCAAACAGAATCAATCAGTTACGTATCGTGGATGCCTCGGCATCAAAATTGCTGGCCAAAAAGACGGTTGGTTGTCGTCGGCTAAATCTTGCTCACTAAAAAAGAGGGAGACTACATAATGAGAAAAAGAACCATGTTCGCGATCGTGGTCGTGCTTTGCCTTGCCTTTTCGGGCATCGCGAGCGCGTCCAGCTACAGCTCGAATAACGGCGGACGATTAGGAAAGTCTCAAGGGAGAGGGCAAGCTGGGTTGACCGGACACAGCTCGTCCTCGCCGTCGCCTGCGGACTTTACCGTATATGAGCCGTTTCCTACTGCTGGCGATGCTTTTTGCAGCGCCACCAACGGGTGCGGAACTATACCTTCCGGCGGAGGAACTTTTTATCAATGGACCGCCGGTGACTTTGTTAATTCATCGACCTTTTACGATACTGGCATTTCGTCACTGACAGACCTAAACTTGAACTGGACTGCCAGTGATCTCCTCGCAGGCGGCCAACAGGAGAATTGGAACATCTACGCTAACGGCGTGTTCACTGGATGGTACGCCTACGTGAACTGCTCGGGCTCGGGCTTTTGCAGCGGTAACGTAACAATCTCTGGAACGATTAACTTCTCCGACATCGCTCCAGTGGGCGGTGGTTATTGGCTTTCGATAGTGGAATCAAACACGATTCCTCAGGGCGCCGGCTCGATCTCTTGGCTCGATGGCGGAGTCACGGGATTGTCCCAAGCAACCCCTGAGCCCACCAGCCTGATGCTGTTCGGTTCCGGCCTGCTCGGACTCGGTGGTGTGATTCGCCGTCGACTTGGGAAGTAACAGCGGTTAGTTGTCCTGCGAGGACAGTTTGTCTCGTGGGAATCTCCGAGAGTAGTGGATACCTCTGGGCCTCGAAGAGCCAAGCCAATTCGGACCTGCCGGGTTGGCTTGGCGAGCGAGGCTCGCCGGGGTCAATCAAGCCGCCCGCACGTGACTTCGCCCCGCGATTTTGATTTCCTCCTTCTGATCGTGCTCTTACTTTGATTCCCTTGCCATCAGTTAGAATGGCTCACTTCGGCCGCAACGTTCTGTGCCGCCTTGAGGATTCGGCGAGCCGAAACAGCCGTTGCGTTTCTCAATCCAATGCGCCGTTGGGGTGGTATGATGCCCAGCGCGGGACAGGTTGTAGGCGCCCGGGTCATGAAGGTCTCGAAGGAGGGTTTCCATGGACACCATCAATCGCCGGCAGTTTGTGGGCGGCACGCTCAGCGCGACCGCAGGTCTGCTAAGCGCATCGAAGACGGCAAAGGGCAATTCTGGCAGCCAGCCGGCAAAGTCTGCACAAATGAAAGTAGGACTTTACACCATCACCTATCTCGGTGTGTGGTACCGAGGCGACGCTCTGCCACTCAAAGACGTGATCATGCGGGCAAAACGGTTTGGCTACGATGGAATTGAAATTGACGGAAAATGCCCGCATGGGCACCCGCTGGTGATGTCGAAAGACGGCTGCAAGGAACTACGCCGAAGGGCCGATGGCGAGGGCATCGAGATTTACGGCCTGGCAGCGAACAACGATTTCAGCAGTCCGATCACCGAACATCGCGAAGCTCAGGTGCTCTACATGCGCGAGCTGATTCGTTGCGCCTCCGAATTGGGAGCGCCGACGGTTCGAGTTTTCCTGGCTTGGCCCGGAGTCACGCAGCACCCACAGCTGGCTTCCTACGAGTTGTCTCGTCCCATCTGGGATGCCGTTCATAAGGGTTTTTCCGACGAAGAGATCTGGGGCTGGTGCCGGGACGGCATGGTGAAGAGCGTGAAGTTTGCCTCCGACGCCGGCGTCACTTTGGCACTCCAGAACCACACGCCGGTGATCCGCGACCACAAAGATGTCCTGCGCATGGTGAAAGAGGTCGACTCTCCGCACCTCAAGGTTTCGCTCGACGCCTGGATTATGAATGACAAGTCTCCGCAGGCGATTCGCCAAGCGGCGCTCGATGTGGGATCGCTACAGGCGCTCTCGCACTTCGGCGGCGAGTTCAAGCGCGAGGCGGATGGCAGCGTAAATGGCCCTGACTACTATCCGCCCTTTGTCAAAGCCATGCATGAGATTGGCTACACGGGCTACCTGGGCTACGAGCTTTGTCACACGCTGCCAAAGGTCAATGGTCAGACGGTGGGCATTGAATTCGCCGATCAGTGCGCGGAAGCCGCAGCCGCCTATATGCGTGGATTGATCAAGAGTTACGCCGCATAAGCGCGGGACGCCTTCGTTTCTTCCGGTGATGCGCTGGTCTTAGCCGCCGACCTTTCACTGTCCCTTTTTGCCACACTCGAGGCTCAACACACCATTTCCTCTGTACCCTATCTAGCTCATCTGCGGCCAGATAACAGGCTTCGCCAAGCCCATCTGTCTGGCGGCGAAGGCTCAGACCCGATTTGCCGTATAGTGTGGCAAAATGCCACACCTTAGTTCAGATTCCTGGCTTCAAATTGACATCAAACAAGATATAACGAGCTTCTTATCTGTAGCTTAGCCTCGATTAAACAAAATTGGCAACTGAATTGCCCCACGATACATCGGACGTCGAAGGAGTGGTCAATGTCGGAGCCGAAAGTCCTGGTTGTTGATGATGACGCCGAAAGTCGCGGCCTGATCTGCGAGGTGCTTGAGGCTAACGGCTATTCTGTCGGCACTGCTGGCGACGGAGCGGCGGCGCGCGAGGCGCTGAATCGCGACGGCGAATATCGCATTGTAATCGCTGATCTTCGCATGCCCAAGGAGAATGGCATTGACCTTCTCCGAAACCTGCGTCAACAGAAGGCCCCGCACAACATTATCCTAATGTCCTCATTCATCAGCGGGCAGGAGAGGAAATTCGCCCACGACATGGGAGTTCACAAGATGCTTGAGAAACCGTTTCGCCTCTCGGAACTGTTACAGGTTGTGGCAGAGCTCGCCGGTAGGAATCCGATCGAAGCCGGGGCCACGCCTTAAGAAAGGGAGCGGCAAGTGGCGACTGGCAAGATCAGTGGCAAGGTGAGAGTGAACCGTGGCAAAGCTGGGAAGAATCGAAACGGGCGGCCGCGGCAGATTGGGAACGAATCTAGAATGTCGTGTGTTTTCAGTAAGATAGGCTCAGCGGGTGCTCCCTCTAATCCCGATTTGACCGAAGGCGCGTCGCTGGGCCAATAACCAATACGAAGGAGCTGAGATGAACGTAGAGGAGAAAGTGGTGGAAGTGATTACCCGGGAGCAACACCTCGACCCCGGCGTTGTAAAGCCCGAATCGACGTTTGCCGAGCTCGGGATTGACTCGCTCGACGGCGTCAACATCCTGTTCGCCCTGGAGGAAGAATTCAAGATCGACATTCCGGACTCGGTGGCGCAGAACATGAAGAGCGTGCGCCAGGTTGTGGACAGCCTGACTCGGGTGATCGAGGGGAAGGATATCTCCGATCTCATGGCCATGGCCAAAGGCGGAGCTCCGGTCACGAGCCAGTAGGAGCTTTCAGCTATCAGCGATCAGCTTTCAGCGCACCGGTTTTCGCCCTGCTGGGAGGTGATGCGTGAAACGTGGTGGCTTGGCAAAAGACCTCGACCGTCAGCGATTCAGCGCTTTCTGAGAGCTGAAAGCTGACGGCTGATAGCTTGTTGAAGACTTCGTCGGGTGGTGAAATGAAATGCGGAGAGTAGTTGTTACAGGTCTCGGAGTCATTGCCGCTACGGGCAAAGAGCGGGAAAGCTTTTTTTCGAACTTGACGAAAGCCCAGTCGGGAGTACGCCGGATCGAGCAATTCGATCCGTCGTCGCTGAGCGTTCAAATCGGAGCCGAGGTTCCCGGCTATATCCCCACCGATTATTTCCCCTCGAAACGACTTGATTTGCTCGACCGCTTTGCGCAGTTTGCCTTAATCGCCGCCAAAGAGGCGATGGAATCGAGCGGTCTCGAGGTGCGCGAGGAAGAACGCCCGAGGTTCGGAGTTGTCACGGGAACGGGCATGGGCGGCGTCGCCACCATCGATATAGGGTTCTTCAACCTCTACGCCAAGCAGGCGACGCGCCTTCACCCCTTCACTATTCCGAAAATCATGCACAACGCGGCGACTTCCCAGATCTCGATGGAATATGGCGCTGAGGGACCGTCGCTGACCGTTGCTACGGCGTGCTCCTCCTCGGGCCACGCCATGGGCGAAGCATTTCACTTGATCAAGTTCGGCCTCGCGGATATCGTGCTGACGGGCGGCAGCGACGCGCCTATTACTTATGGCATGATGCGAAGTTGGGAATCGGTTCGCGTGCTGGCGAGCGCGAATGGCAATGTCAGCCGAGCTTGCCGGCCTTTCTCTGCCGACCGAGACGGCTTTGTGATGGGCGAAGGAGGCGGCATCCTGGTCTTCGAAGAGCTCGAACACGCGCGAAGACGCGGCGCGAAGATCTGGTGCGAAGTGGCGGGATTCGGAATGACGTCCGACGCCTGCCACATCACGCAACCCAGTCGAGTCGGGCCCGTGCGCGCCATTCGCCAGGCGCTCGATGAGGCGGGAGTGAATCCGGAGGAAGTGGATTACATCAACGCGCATGGAACCGGGACGCAGTTGAACGACGTGACGGAAACGCAGGTGATCAAAGAAGTGTTCAAGGACCACGCCCGCGGGTTGGCCATCAGTTCCACCAAGTCCATGCACGGCCACGCGATGGGCGCGACGGGCGCAATTGAGATGGTGGCCACCGTGATGGCGCTCGAGCGCGGCGTGATTCCTCCGACGGCCAACTACACGCGGCCGGACCCGGAGTGTGACTTGGACTATGTGCCCAACGAAGCGCGCGAGAAGCCATTGCGCGTGGCGCTCTCGAATTCCTTCGCTTTTGGCGGGCTGAACGCGGTACTGTTAGTGCGGAAAGACAGGATTTAGGATTCAGGATCTAGGATCCAGGATTTAGCACGCTGACGAAAAATGTCATTCTGAGGAGCCGAAGGCGACGAAGAATCTCGGAAGTGTTTGATTCCTAAAATACCGAAATTCTTCGCTTCGCTCAGAATGAGAATGCAACCGAGTTTTGCTTTTTTCCTAAATCCTGAATCCTAAATCCTAAATCCTCCCAATTATGAACAAAAGGATCGCCATCCTGACCTTGAGCGTCGGCTCGGGCCACGTGCAAGCTGCCAAAGCCATCGAGCGCGCCCTCGAAGACGGAGCCGAACCGATTGAGGTCCGGGTGTTTGATGCCGTGGAGCTGGCGCGGCCGTGGTTTCTTTGGCTCTACGTCCACTCCTACTGGTGGATGCTGCGACGCGCTCCCGGTATCTGGCGCGGCTTGTTTGATCGACGGCAAAGGAAGCGTCATCGCTCGACCGCTCCGCACTGGGTTTTTCGTCGAGGTTGCGCTGAGGTTCTTCGCCGGCTCAAAGACTTTTCGCCGCGCCTCGTGATCGTTACGGAGATCGGGGCCGCAGAAATTGCAGCCCTGGCGAAGCGTGAAGGCTGGTTCAACGCGCCCATTCTGGCGGTCCATACAGATCTGGAGACGGAACCACCATGGGCACAGCGCGAAATCGACGTGTTCTCAGTGGCCAGCGACCGTGCCCGAGCGCAGCTTATCGAATGGGGCATCTCGCCGAATCGCATTCTGGTCTGCGGAATTCCCATCGACCCGGCGTTTGCGCTCCCCTTCGACAGGCCCGAGTTGCTGCGCGCGCTGGGCTTGGACAGCCATCGTCCAGTTGTCCTGGTGATGGGCGGGGGCATGGGACCGGTGCCGCTCGATGAAGTTGTTCATAGCTTGGAGCAATGTGGTCTCTCGATTCAAGTGCTCGCTGTCGCCGGCCACAACCAGGCGCTGCGCGCGCGTCTGGAGGCGCTGCGCGGTAAAGTTGCTCTGACGCTTCATCTGTTCGGCTGGACTGATAACGTTCCGGAACTGATGGCGGCCGCGGACTTGGTGATTACCAAACCTGGCGGGGTGACCATGGCCGAAGCGTTGGCCGCCGGCCGCCCGATGATTTTGACCCACCCCATCCCCGGTCCCGAGGAAGCTCACGCTTTGCACTTGCAGCAAAGCGGTGTCGCGCTTCGCGCCCGAAGCCTTGAGGACATACCTCACTTGGCTTTCAGGCTGCTCAACAATCCCAGGCAGTTGGCAGAGATTGAACGCCGCGCCCGCGAGTTGGCTCGACCCGAAGCTGCTCACGCCATCGCGCAGGTGGCCCGAGCTCTGCTGGAGAAGGGCTCTTACATCGACTTGCTCGCCACTCCGGGCACGCGGCCGGGGGAATCGGCCTATTTAATGTAAGACGTCATTTGTCCCTGGTCATTTGTCCTTTGCGGCAAATGACCGGACTGCGTCGCCGTCGGGAGCCAGTGGCCCGAGACCAGAGACGAAGGACGAAGGACGAAGGACGAATGACGAAGGACAAGTGACAAAGGACTAGGGACGACCTTTAATGTTCGGCTTGGCTCGCAAATTCGTCGAACGGATTTTCATTGGCGATTCTGCTCCAGCTCTGGTCCGCTGGGGCAAGTCGATGCCGCGATCCGTCATACGACGAATTCAGAGCGATGGGTTTCGCGAGGTGGTTCGATACGCGGCGCAGCGACAAAGGTTTTTCGCGCGCCAGTTGAAAGAGCACGGCGTGGATCCGAAGCGAGTGCGCCGGCCGGAAGACCTCGGCGAAATCTTTACGACGGCGGAGGATTTGCTGCGGCTGCCGCCCGAAGATTTTCTTTGTCGGGAGCCCGAGGCCGTTTTTGAGACGACGGGCACCTTGGGCATGCCGAAGCGCACTTACTTCAGCTACAACGAACTGGAGTTTGGCGCTCGCTACGAAGCGGCCGGCCTGTACGAAAATGGCGTGCGACCCGGCGACCGCGTCGTCTGCACCTTCGACGCCGGATATTGGATCAGCAGTTGGATTACATTTCTCGCCTGCAAGCGCATGGGCGTGTTTTGCTCGGCGATCGGCAAGCCGCATCCTCGCGAGCTTTATTCCCGCATGCGGTGGTATCGATACAACGTCATCGTGGCCGATCCGACGTGGCTGGTAAGCCTGAGCGAAATTGCCGAAAAGGAAGGGACCTATCCGCTCAAGCTGATATTTGCCGCGGGCGATCGAATGACAGAAGTCTATCGCAACTACGTTCAGGATGTCTGGAAGGCGCCGGTCATCCTAGGTTACGGTTCCACGGAAATGGGCGGCGGCCTGGGGATGGAATGCAAGGGCCGCGACGGCTATCACGTAGATGAATACAATTTTGCCCTCGAGATTCTCGAACCTGATGCCGACGGATACGGCGAGCTGGTGATGACAACTCTTTCCCGCCGCACCATGCCGCTCATCCGCTACCGCGTGCGCGACATCACCAAGTTCATTGATACGCCTTGCGCTTGCGGGGCGACGATTGGCCGCATCGCAAGAATCAAGGGCCGCCGCGACGAAATGGTGGTGATGGGCGCGGGGAATATGCATCCGGAAATTTTTGAGAAAGTGCTGCACGACGTCGAAGGCCTCTCGGAGAACTGGCAAGTGGCGGTTCGGCAGGAGGGAACTCGCGACGTCCTTGAATTTCGCTTAGAGCTCGGGAATGGCATCAATCGCTCGACGGTCGACCAGGCCGTGCGGAGGAATCTCGAGACTCGCTACCCTGAGGTTTGGGCCAATCACGTTTGCGGAATGTACCAGCTCGCGTTCCGTTACTTGCCGCCGGGCGCGCTCGGCCAAGGGCGGAAGCCGCGGCGGCTGGTGGACGAAAGGGAGGGCTGAACTAAAAATTCAAAATTCAAAATTCAAAATTAAAAATCAAGAGCCAGCCGTTTGGCTTTTTAATTTTTCATTTTTGATTTTCATTTGGGCACGCACCTTATGAGACCCAAACCGATCATCGTTTGCGATTTCGACGGCACCATCACGCAAGAGGACGCCACCGACTTGGTGCTGGCACAACTCGCGCATCCGTCATGGCGCGAGGTTGAGCAGGAGTGGGCGCTGGGCCTCATTGGCTCTCGCGAATGCCTGGAGCGCCAAGTGGCGCTGGTTGACTCTTCAGCAACAGAGTTGAACGCCCTCGTTGATTCCGTCACCGTCGATCCCCATTTCTCAAGTTTTCACAGCTTCGTCCGGCGGAAAAAGATGCCATTCTACGTGGTGAGCGATGGGTTTGACCTCATCATCCGTCGTGTCCTTAAAAACGCCGGACTCAATGGCCCGCTGCACAACGGCAAGCATCTTTTTTCAAGCAGGCTCAAAATTCGGGGGCGGCGGCTCGAGCCTTCCTTCCCATATTCTGGTCCGCCTTGCGGGCACGACTGCGCGACATGCAAGGTGGAGATCATCCGGCGGGTTCGCGGGAACGGTAGGCTTGTTGTTTTCATCGGCGATGGTCTGTCCGACCAGTTCGCGGCTCGCGCCGCCGACGTGGTGTTTGCCAAGCGGCAATTGTTCGCGCATTGCCGGGCCAACGGAATTCCATGCCGGCCTTTCGAGACCTTCGCGGATTTGCAAGCCGACCTCGCGACGCTTCTGGAAAGCGTGACACCCGATGAGGCGCCCGTCCGGCGGGAGTCCAGAGCCAGAACTCGGCAGTCGAAAGTAGCTGTTGCTGTCGGCAGTTGAGTCTTAGTGGCTGGTGGTAAGTGGCGAAAGGCTAGCAGAGAATCGGGATTCGGGTTTCGGGGTTAGGGATTCGGGGCTATTCAGGCAGAAACCGATCCGTTGTCCCGAACCGCTAATCCCGAACCCCGGGGAGCGCCGGCCCAACCTTAGCTGGAGGAAAAGTTCGCGTGGCAATTTCCGAGAGGACTTCGAAAACGGCGGAGCTGCTCGAGCTCGAGCGCAAGTACTGCTCCTTTGGCGATACAGTTCACTATCTCGAGCCACCCAAGGTATTTGTGGGCTGCGAGGGCAGCACTCTTTTTGACGAGCGCGGCACACCTTATCTCGATCTCCAGATGTGGTATTCCGCAGCGAGCTTCGGCTACAAGAACGCCCGACTCAACGAAGCCCTGAAACGTCAGATCGACCGCTTGCCTCAGCTTGCCTGCCAGTACCTGCACGCTGAAAAGGTGGAAGTCGCCGCGCGCATCGCACAGTACTGCGAAAAGCGATTCGGAGTGAAGGGCCGGGTCCATTTCAACGTGGGTGGATCACAGGCCATCGAGGACTCGCTCAAGATCGTGCGCATGGTGACGGGCAAGAACCTGATGTTCGCCTTCATGGGTGGCTATCATGGAAGAACGCTGGGCGCCTCCGCCATCACCTCCAGCTATCGCTACCGACGTCGCTACGGCCATTTCGGCGACCGGGCACATTTTGTTTTTTATCCTTACTGCTTCCGTTGCATTTACGGCCTGAAGCGCGAAACGTGCGATATCTATTGCCACGACCAGTTCGCCAAGCTCTTTGACAACGAGTACAACTCGGTCTGGGATCCCAAGGCGCAGGCGGCTGAGTACGGCGCTTTCTACATTGAGCCGGTGCAGGGAACCGGCGGATACGTGATTCCTCCCAAAGAGTATTTTGTCCGGCTGAAAGAGACGTGCGACAAACACAAAATTCTGATCGTGGATGACGAAATCCAGATGGGGTTTTATCGCACGGGAAAATTCTGGGCGGTGGAGCACCTCGGCATCACGCCGGACATCATCGTCTTCGGAAAAGCACTCACCAACGGATTGAATCCCCTGTCCGGCATCTGGGCGCGAGAAGAGCTGATTGCGCCGGAAATCTTTCCTCCCGGCTCGACCCATTCGACGTTTTCGTCAAATACGCTGGGAACGGCCGTGGCGCTCGAAGCGCTGAAAATGATGGAGGAGGATGATTACGAGAAGCTAGTAAACGATAAGGGCGCGTACATGCTCGCTGGCTTGCGAGAACTTCAGCGCCGCCATCCGGAGTCGATCGGGCAGGTCGACGGACTGGGTCTTGCTTTGCGCATCGAAGTCTCGAAGCCCGATGGCATTACGCCGGACCGCGAGCTGACCGATCGGATTTTCGCAGAAGGACTGAAGGGCCAGCTCGACGGCCGCGGACGGAAATACGGACTGGTGCTGGACGTGGGCGGATATTACAAGAACGTCTTCACTCTGGCGCCGTCATTTACGATTACCCGAGAGGAAATGGATTTGGCGCTGGCTCTGCTCGATCAGCTTTTCACGCGCTGCCGAATGTAAGCAAATAGGGTTCACCACTAAGACGCGGCAACAAAGAAATGGAACTCGCCTACGAATACCCGCCGGTTACCGAAGAGCTGCTACAAGAGGCGGTTCGTCGAATCGTCAATGCGGGAAATCCGCTGAAGATTGTGTTGTTCGGGTCGCGAGCCCGGGGTGACGCCCGGCCGGAGAGTGATCTCGATTTACTGATTATTGAGGAATCGACCCTTCCACGTTTCATGCGCGCCAACCGCTACCGTCGCGCTCTTGTGGGGCTTTTTCCCTCCAAGGATATTGTCGTCTGGACTCCCGCAGAAATCGCGGCCTGGGCCAATGTCCCGAGTTTCTTCGTGACCACGGCGCTGAGGGAGGGCAAGCTGCTCTATGAACGATAAGTTTACCGACGCGCGCGGCTGGTTTGGCAAGGCCGACAATGACCTGAAATCGGTCAGAATTCTATTGGAGGCGGAGGGGCCATTTGATAGTGCGTGCTTTCACGCGCAACAGGCCGTGGAGAAGTATCTGAAAGGCGTGATGGTTCTGGCGGAGGTTGCTTTCCCATTCACTCATGATTTGGAGGAGCTTCAGGAGATCGGAGCTGCAAAGGTGCGGGGATGGCCCTTCGTGGGTTTGGAGCTGTCATTGCTTACCGACTACGCGGTCGAGCTGCGATACGATTTTGCGTTTTCGCCGGATCGTCAGCAGGTTGTTGACGCACTGGAGTTGGCCGAGCGAGTTCGGGCGCTGGTACTTCAGTTCGCTCCGAAGGAATGTCACCCCTAACAGGATTTTGCCCCTAAGTATTGCCCTACGTATTCCTGAAATGCTTTCTCGATCTTGGCTGTGATTCTTCCCGGAGCCGGATATTTCCATTTCGGATCGATCACTCCGATGGCGGCGGCTTCGCGCGTGGTCGAGCTGATGAAGACTTCCTCCGCGGAGTCGAGATCGCTCAGCGTCAACTCTTGTTCCCGCAGATGAACTCCGGCGCGGGGCGCAATTTCAAACAGAACCTCGCGTGTGATGCCCGCCAGGCATCCGGAAGAAAGCGGCGGCGTCACGACCTCGCCCTTTCGCACCAGAAAGATGTTGGCCGACGTGCATTCGGCGAGCTGGTCTCGCTCGTTGAGCAAGAGCGCGTCGTCACAGCCCGCGGCATGAGCTTTTTCAAGAACCGCGGCGTGCGAGACCCACGACAACATTTTGGCTCCGGCGTAAGGTCCGGCGGCGATGATCCCATGCGGTTCGATCCGCAGCCGCTCGGCGGCGGGCCATGCCACCAGTTCGCGGGTGAAAACGAGCAGGTCAGTGTCAGGACGGTCGCCGGCCTGTGCCCACAAGCCCCCCTTGTTTTTCACAAACGATACGCGCGCCATGCTTTCCGGATGCTGATTGGCGCGCGCGAGATCGATGATCGCCTGGCGAACGTAGCGTTGCTCATAGCACATCGAGACGCCCAGCAGCGCCGCGTCGCGCGACATCCGTGCCCAGTGGCGTTCAAAGGCAAACGGCACGCCCCGGTAGATGCGCACGGTCGTGAAGATGCCCCAGCCCATCAGCAGGCCGATCTGGCCCGGCGAGAGGTGGGCATCTTGGAGTGGAAGGATTCGGTCGTTGTGAAAGATCAGGCGATCCATTTCTTATTGGTGATTTGCGATTTATGATTTGCGATTGGCCGTCGGCCGATTGCCGACTCGACTGCCGACTGAAACAGGCGCTCCGCGGGGCAGCTCACATCGGGGGTCTAGAATTGTCAATCACCAATCGCCAATCGCAAATCGCAAATGGTTACCATGCCACCCGCACGGTGACGGGGTAGTTCAAGCGAATATGGCAGCGTGTTTGAGGCGGGAGATTCACGTCGTTGCCGCGAGGCCAGATGGCCGCATAACCCAGCAATGCCGCGCCCGCGGCGGGGAGCACGGTCGAAGCGACTGACGATGCGCCGAGCGCTACCTTGCCCACTCCAAAAGTCCCGACAGCCGCGATTCCGCCTGCCAGCGCTTTCAGAGAGAGGCCGCGTGTGCCCTTCAGATAGCCCTCGGGGTCGAGGCGCACTTTCTTCAGCGGCGTGTCGAGCGAAGCGAGCACAGCGGAAATGGGTTCGGTCTCGCCGCTCGGCAGCGTGATGGTGTCAAACCGAAATCCGAGCTCGGCCGGACGGTGCATGTGCCCCGCCAGTTGCACGTGGGTGACGTGCCCGGTGAGGAGACTGCCAGTCGGCAGAGCGACTTGTCCGTTCACGTAAACGTCCTGCTGCAAGCGCGCCGTCACCGAATCATTCACTTGGTTAACCCGAGTATGCAGTCCGGAAAGCATCGTCACCGACGCCTGAGTGTCTGCGGGGACGGTCAACTTGGGCATCGATAGCGGTGGGGATGGCGCGGTCGCTCCGCCGCGCGGCGTCAGCCCAATGCCGCGAGGACCTGACGAAAGCTCTTGAGCCGGGGTAGTAAGCGACAACAGAACGAGGATTCCGAGTGCCGAAATCGCTTTGGGCATCGCAACCTGCCTTCTGGGCGGAACAAGATCCGCGACGATGAGCCCGGGCGTTCATTCCGGTGCTACCGGATCACGCCGGTGCCGATGGGGGAAGCGGCGTGCCGCCAGGGCCGAACAGCGGCCTATTGTCTCGCATCGGCGGTCATAAATCAAGCCGCATCGGGACACACCTACCAAGCGAGCGCAGTCCGCAGTGCCACGCCCTTCCGGAAAAAAAGGCCCAACCGAGAAGTTGGGCCAGGAACAATGTCTTGCGGTCGCCGGCTAGCTCGCCTGTACTTTCACGACCTTGTCGGCTTGAGGTCCCTTTTGACCCTGGGTGACTTCGAACTCGACCGTGTCCCCTTCTTGCAGGGTCTTGAATCCCTCCCCCTGGATGGCTGAATAGTGAACGAAAACGTCGGCTCCGCCCTCCTGCCCGATGAAGCCGTAACCCTTGCTGTTGTTGAACCACTTCACTTTGCCTTGAAGTCTTGCCACTTCCGTGCCTCCTTGATCTGCGTTAGGACTGCCTGCCTTTCGGACACCGCAAAAAGAAAAAGCCGCGAGCCCCTTCGAGCTCCCGGCCACCTTTCAGATGCCCATTTCGAATACGAACACCGAGCAAGCTCCCCTCATATAAATATAGAAAGCGACTGGCGGTTGTCAAGACCTTTTTGCGCCCCGGCGTCGCTCGATTCGGGGCCTATGCTATTAACACTCACCACGACGCTTGCTCAGAAACCAGTAGAGACCAGCCAGCGTTTTGCCGTCGCGCACCTTCTTGGAGCGCAGCATCTGCCGCAATTGGGCGACCGTGAACCGGCCAATTCGGATGCGCTCGTCTTCTTCGGGCCGCGCCTTCGCACGCGTGAGGCCACGCGCTTCGACAAGATACATCTTCTCGGTCAGGATGCCCGGGCTAGGGAAAAAATCAAACAGCGGCCTGACGGCGCGGGCAACGTACCCTGTTTCCTCCAGCAATTCGCGGCGCGCCGCCTCTTGCTGACTTTCGCCAGGCTCGATCCCTCCTGCGACTAATTCCCACAGCGCTTGCCCGGCAGGATATCGGTACTGGCGTACCAACAGCAGGCGGCGGTCCGGAAGATGCGCCAGAACTACCACCGAGCCCGTATGACACACCACTTCGCGCACAGCCTTGATCCCGCCAGGCTCAATGACTTGGTCGAGCTTGACCGTCACCACCTTTCCCCGGTAAAGGGTCTTGCTGCGGACGAGTTGAGCGCGCGAAGACAAACAGGTTTGTCCGTTGTCAGTTGTTATTCGTCCCTGGGAGAAAAAGGGAAAAACAAAACTCGAAATGCGCCGCTCACAGCGGATTGACGATTTTCGAGTATCCAGTTTCGGTTTTCGGATCAGTTTGAGTATTCGAGCTTCTCAAGCACGGCCTTGGCTGCCTTGGGGTCCTCGGCAGCCTTCAGCGACTTTCGATCCGCCGCGAGTTTTTCTTTGAGCTTGCTGTAGCTTTCGCGTTTTGCCTTCAATGCATCTGCCTGGTCTTTGGCGGCTGCCGGGTCCTGACTCGCCTTGTCCAGGCATTCCAACAGGCCGTCCACCATGCTCGCGGTTAGTCCAAGTTTGGTGACGCCGGCCTTCTGGTGATAAGCCTTTTCGAAGTCGGCCAGTGATTCCTTGCGCGTCGTGTCGGTCAATTCGATCAGGCCTTTCTTGTATTCCACTACCATCGATTCCTCGTCCTTGCACGCCTGCGCGCTGAGCGGCTGAGGGCAAAGAAGACACACGCCAACTCCGCCAGCCAGCAGCAAGACTGGAAAGATCTGTTTCATGGCGATGCCCCCGTTGAAATTCGAAACTCAAAATTCGAAAATGGAAATTCGAACCTCGGCGCTTCGAATCAGCAACTGCGCGCATCGTATCACAACGAGCGCGGCAAGTCATGGGGTCGCGCGCAGCCGGATGCGAACAAGGGCGCGTGCTGCGAGAGCAGGAGTTCAAGGTTTTCCCGATGAAGGCCGCGAATCAACCTGCGGTTGGCGATGATCATGGCGTGGGCCGACGCGGCCGGCCATCGGGCAGGTATGGCATCCAGCTTCCCAGCTGTGCTATCGTCAGTTCACTGGCGTTCACGAATGGGGGAAAGCGGGTGTCATGGGAATTGCCGCCCTGATTGTCGATGATGAGCAGCCGGCTCGGGATGAGCTGGCGTTCTTGCTCAAGAGCTTTAACGAGATCGAGGTTGTCGGCCAAGGGAAAAACGGGCCGGAGGCAGTGAACCTGATCCGCGATTTGGCGCCGCAACTCGTTTTTCTCGACGTGCAAATGCCGGGACTTGATGGCTTTGGGGTGATCAAAAAGCTGCTCGACAAGAAAATCCGCTTGCCGCTTTTTGTGTTCGCTACCGCCTACGACCACTACGCCCTTCAGGCTTTCGATGTCAACGCCATCGATTACCTCCTGAAGCCCATTGCCAGGGCGCGCCTGGAGAAGGCTGTCGGAAAGGTGAAGCGCATGATCGAGGCGGGTGAGTCGATGCACCAGAAGCTCGACAAGCTGGTGCAAATGGTCACCGAGCGCCCGCTCGCCCCGAAGGCGAAATTGACCGTAAGAAGCGCGGGACGCCTTTTCCTGGTGGATGCGGATGACATCATTTTCGCCGTCATCGAAGACGACGTCATCCGAATCGTGACGAAAAACCTGGAAGGGCATTCCAACTTCCGCAAATTTGATGACCTCGAAGTGAATCTCGATCCCAAGACCTTCTGGCGACCTCAACGGAGTTACCTGGTGAATGTCAATCGCGTGAAAGAGATCATCCCGTGGTTTAAGGGTTCCTACCAGATCAAAATGGATGACCGCAAGCAGACCACCATCCCCGTCAGCCGGCAGCAGTCCACGAAGCTGAAAGAGCTGTTCAAGCTGTAGCGCGCAGTAAGCAGAAGGCAGAAAGCAAAAGGCAAAAACCCTCGAAGACTGGGTTGGCGCCTGCTTTCTGCTTACTACCTAATGTTCTGCGCTGCCTTCTGCTGACTGCCTACTGCCTACTGCCTACTGCCTACTGCTTTCTGCTTTCACTATGCCCTACGCCTTCCTGCCGAAATACTGCGCCAAAGCGCGCACCAGCCCCGCGATGGTGGATTCCTTTGCCTCAATTGTGATGACGAGGCCCAACTCGCGAATCGTGGCGGAAGTGATTGGGCCGATCGACGCGATGGCGATTCCTTCGAGCGCCTCGCCGATCGAGCGCCCGCCAAGGAGCTTGGCGAAATGCTTCACCGTGGAAGAGCTGGTGAAGGTGATGGCGTCGGGCGGGGGGCTGAGAAGACGGTCGATTTCTCCGGAAGCGAACTCCGGAAGAGCCGTTTCGTAGGCTTCGACAACTTCCACGCGCGCGCCACGCTCGGCCAGCACTCGCGGCACTAAGTCGCGCGCCACCTTGGCGCGAGGGATAAGAAAAGCCTTCCCCTTCAAGTCGCGCTTGCCTAAGACTTCAAGCAAACCCTCGGCACGATAGTCCTTCGGAATGAAATCAACCTTGACGCCGGTCTTCGCAAACTCAGCCGCCGTGGCGGGGCCAATCGCGCCGATTTCAAGCTCTTTCAGATCGCGCACATCGCGGCCGCAAGCGGCGAGCCGGCAAAGAAAGTTCCGCACGCCGTTCACGGAGGTCACGAGCAGATAATGAAATTCCTCAAGCCGCCGGATGGCGTCATCCATAGGTTGCCATGACGCCGGATCGCGGATTTCGATCGTTGGAATCTCAATGGCCTCGGCGCCCAGCTCCTCCAGCGCGACGCAAAGTTCATCGGCTTGGCCGCGCGCCCGAGTCACCACAATTCGCTTGCCGAAGAGCGGCGGCCGCTCTGACGCAGCATCGCGAACGCTCACGAGATGGACTTTTTCCGCCATGGTCTCTTGTCAGGGCCTGCGTCAGCCGACGTCTTGCCGCGCCCCGTCGAACCGGGGCCGGGGCAAGCCCCGGCCCTACATCTCGAGAATTTCCGCCGCGCCCTGCTTCAACAAATCCTCGGCAACGGCGCCACCGAGGCGCTCCGCATCCTCGACAGGAGCTGTAGCTGCGGCGCGAAGCACGCGGCTGCCGTCGATGCTTGCCACAACACCTACGAGGCGCAATCGGCCGTCTAGCGGTGTCGCGTGGCCGGCAATCGGCACTGCGCAACCGCCCCCTAGCCGGCGCAACAGTGCTCGCTCCGCGCGAACGGCCTGGTGGCTCAGCGGATGGTCAAGCTCCGCGATCGCGCCGGCGGTCGCTGCATCGCCTTCTCGAATCTGGATGGCCAACGCGCCCTGGCCGACAGCAGGGCAGATCTCGTCGACGGAAAAATACTGGGTGACCCGCGACGCGAGACCCAGGCGCGTGAGGCCGGCGGAGGCAAGCGCCACCGCGTCACACTCGCCGCGGTCGAGTTTGGCCAATCGAGTGTCAACGTTGCCGCGGATGGGAACAATGGAAAGATCGCCACGCAGTGCTGCCAGTTGCGAGCTGCGGCGCAAGCTGCCGGTGCCAACGCGGGCTCGGGCCGGCAACTGGGCCAGCGATTTCGCCTCTCTTGAAATCAAAACGTCGCGTGCGTCAGCGCGTTCGGGCACGGCGCCCACCGTGAGTCCATCGGGCTGCTGAATCGGCAGGTCTTTCATGCTGTGCACGGCCAAGTCGATGTGGCCCGCGAGTAATGCTTCTTCAATCTCCTTGATGAAGAGCCCTTTCGTTCCGCCCGAGGTGAGTGGCGCGTTGGGGAGCTTGTCGCCGGTGGTCTTGATGATTTGAATTTCGGCTTCATGCCCGGCTTTCAGTAGCCGGAATTTGACCCATTCCGCTTGCCAGAGGGCGAGTTTACTTCCCCGGGAACCTATTTTGATGTTCATTCAATGCCAAAAATCTTCCGCACCATATGGACCAGCGAGCCGTGGCCGGGCTGGCCGGCGCCACTTTTGAGCTCGGTAATAGGCCCGTGAATGATTTTGTTCACGATGCCGCGCGTGAGCGAATCCACAGCCTCGCGTTGCTCGGGCGAAAGAGAGGCAAGGCGGCCATGGTAGCGCTCAGTTTCGCTTTCGCGGATGCGATTCAGGCGGTCTTCAAGAGCGACGATGGTGGGCACCACATCGCGCGAGGCCAGACGACGCATCTCTTTTCCGACTTCCTCGTTCACGATTTGTTCCGCAAACGCCGCTTCGCGCTGGCGTTGTTTCTTATTGGCGTCCACTACTTGTTCGAGGTCGTCGATATCGTAGACAAAAGCGTTGTCCAACTCGTTCACCGCTGGATCAATGTCGCGCGGCACGGCGATATCGACAAAAAACACGGGGCGATTCTTGCGCGCCGCGAGCAATCTCTCGGCCTGGTCTTTGCGCACCACGAAATGCGGCGCGCCCGTCGAGCTGATGATGACGTCTGCCTTGTCGATGTGATCGAAAAGCTGTTCGAATTGAATCGCGGTGCCGTGGAATGCGGCGGCTAGTTCCTGCGCCCGCTCGAAGGTGCGATTGCTGACGAAAATGGCGCTGGCGCCGCTCTTGAGCAGGTGCTTGGCGGCGAGCTCGCTCATTTTGCCGGCGCCGATTACGAAAATTACTTTGCCCTCAAGGCTGCCGAAGATCTTCTTGGCGAGCTCGACGGCCGCATAAGAAACGGAGATGGCTGTCGTGCCGATGGCGGTTTCGCGCCGCACCCGGCGCGCGACGGCCAGCGTCTGGTTCGCCACCTCGTGAAGCGTGCCATTCAGGGCCCCCACGCGACGGGCCGTGGCGATGGCCTGCTTCATCTGCCCAAGCACTTGTGGTTCGCCGAGAATCATGGAATCGAGACTCGAGGCCACGCGGAAGAGGTGCCGGATGGCCTCTTCCTGCCGGTGCCAGTAAAGGTAGCGGTCGTAAGCATTCGCGTCGTAGTGATGATATTGACTGAGGAAGCTGCGGACGATCGGGTCGGCGTTCACATCTTCTTGCGCGCCGACGGCAACCTCAACGCGGTTGCAGGTGGAGAGAATCAGTGCTTCTTCGATCCCATCGCGGCTCACCAGGTCCGAGAGAGCGCTGGCCACGCGAGGCTCGGCAAAGTTCATGAGCTCGCGCACTTCGACCGGCGCTGTCCGATGATTGATGCCGACGAGAACCAGGTTCATTGCACTCTAATCCGTAGAATGCCGCAATCCATCAGAAGAAGGCAGTAGGCAGAAAGCAAAAGGCAGCGTTCTCTCCCAATCCCTAATTCCTAATTCCTGCTTCACTCCTACGGCGTCTGCCCAAAATTCGGAAAATAGCCGTGCTGGCCGCTCAAGAACGAAATCCCCAAAAACGTCACCATCATGGTGGCGAAACCGAAGATCGCGAGATACGCCGAGCGCCGCCCGCGCCAACTGCCGCTCAGCCGAGTGGAGAACAGGAAGAGATAAATGAGCCAAGTGATGAGCGAAGCGAGAATCTTCGGATCGAACGCCCACGGGCCCTTCCACTCGTGACTCGCCCTCATCAGCCCGGTCAGGATGCCGAGGGTCAAGAACGGTAGCCCGAAAATAAGCGACCGGAGGTAAAGTTCGTCACAGACCTCGAGTGACGGCAACCGATAGTAGAAGGCGCGCGGGCGCTTGGACTTCAATTCGCGTTCCTGGATCAGGTACATGATGGCGGCGACGAAGGTCAAGAAAAAACCCACGTAGCCTAGCATGATAGCCGTAATGTGAACCAGCAGCCACCCGCTCTTGAACTGTGGCGAATTCGGCAGCGTTCCTCTTTGGACTGCGGAAACCAGGGTCAGAACAAAGGCCACCGGCAACATGAAAATGCCAAGGGAAGTAATTCGATACCGCAAGTAGACCAAAAAGAACGCCAGGGTGGCCAGGAACGCAAATACCGACAGTGCGCCACGGACGTCCGTGATGGGCAAGCGATGGGCGCGCGACGCGGCGACAGCAAGCGCCGCAGCGTGAAGGCACAAGCCAAGGCCAACGGCCGCGAGCGAGCAAGAGGGAAGAGCAACGCGCCGGCGAATCACCGAGGGCAATGTCAGCAAAATCCCCACGCCGTAAAGGGCTGACGCCGACCAGATCAAATTTGTCTGCATACCGGTCTCGATCAATTGTAACAGTGGCGAGTGGCGAGTGGCGAGGGGCAAGAAAAGCAGTGGCAAGTGGCAAGTGGCAAGTGGGAAGGGGCTCGGGTTTCGGGGTTCGGGTTTCGCAGAACCACCAGGAGGTTGGCTTTTCCCCCGAACCCCAAACCCCGAATCCCGAACCCCCGTTGTCATTGCTTGCCACCTGCCACTCGGCACCTTTGTTTAGTGGTTTCGCTCGAGAATCGTCTTCCACCGTGCCCACGCCTCGGTGCGCGCCTTGCGATCAGCTTCTTTGGCGTCGGGCGCTTCGCCGGCGCGCATGAAGCCGTGGCCTGCGCCTTCATAGATCACTGGATCGTAGGTTTTCCCGGCCGCTTTCATGGCCTCGCGCGTGTCAGGGATGGTGGCGTCGATGCGGGCGTCGTTGCCGCCGTAGAAGCCGTAGACGGGCGCGGTGATGCGAGGCATGGCCTCTTTCGGCGGCGGCGGACCATAGAAGACAAAGGCGGCTGACAGGTCAGCGCGGTTGGTGGCGAAGCGAAAAGTCTGACCACCGCCCCAACAGAAGCCTGCAACGAAGAGCTTGCCGTTCGAGGCCGGAAGTTTCAGGCCGTAGTCCGCGACGGCGTTCAGGTCAGCGGTGATCTGGTCAGGATTCAGGTGACTTACTGTCTCCATAACCTTCTCTTGTTCGATGCTGGTAGTGCGGCCGCCATTCGGCCCCATGCCGGAGAGCAAGTCGGGCGCGACCACGATATAGCCGGCCTCGGCAACCTGATCGGCAAGGTCCTCGACCCAATCTGTCATGCCGAAGATTTCGTGAATCACCAGCACGACGGGCGTTTTGTCCTTCGACTCCGGATAAACGACGAAAGTTTCAACCGCGCGGCCATCGTGCTTCACCGTCACCCACTCACGGTGCCGCGGCGACTTCTCCAGCCGCGCCTTGGCCCAGTCCTGAGAAAGCCCAGGGTTAGCGGACAGCAGGAAAACACAGATCAAAGCGATGCGTTTCATTTCGAGCCTCCATCCATGATTTGTTCTAGTGCCGTTCCAACTTGTTACGCCTATGTATTGCACCTGCGTCTTGCGCAAAGACTCCCTGAGCGGCTGAAAACTGTTTGCCCAAAAAAGTTGGAACGGCACTAGTTGACGGTCGCCGTCTTGCTCGGGAGTCTGCCAAAGATCGATACGATAATACAGGCGTGGCAGAAACGCCAGCACCGTGCGGCGTGGTAGCACTTACTACCGCCTTGCGGGGTCACGGTCGACAACGGCAGCTCCGCTGCCGCTGTCCAAGGGACTTCGCGCATTTTCCTGCGCCGCGCACTCGCCGCGGCCCAGCTTGAGCGAATAAGTTTCGCGGTCGCCCTGATCCACGAAAAGATCGTCCCGTTTGTCAATCGTGTCGATGAACGGCCGCAAGGGGTCGATGCTGGTCGCGTCCGGCGTGCGCAGCAGCCAAGCAAGGATATCAACTGTGCGCTAATGCAGGTACTGCCCAGTGGGCAGGCGGCTCAAATCATTCCGTTGGCCCGCTACTCGAGTCAGTGGGCTATCAACCGCAGTCTGCAAGCGGGGGGTACGCACTCGTTTCAGACAGCCGCTTCTCCGTGTTCTCCTCAAAGACGATCATGGGAACCGTCGGTCTCAGCGACTTCCGTTAAGATTAAATCGCCGGTCGAACAGGAGGGCCGTTAGTGCCAAGCGCGGGCGGTCATTGGGCTTCTCGGAGCCGCCCGGCCGCATACTTGTGTAGCAGGCTGGAGATGAGGGTTTGATAGGGAAGGCCCTCCTCCAGAGCTCGCTCTTGGATCGCAGTGAGGTCCTTACTTGAGATGCGAATATTCACGCGGCGGTCCTTCCGAAACGCCTTGGCATAACGAGTGTAGCGGCTTCGTTCGCGCTTTACGTTGCGCGCAGAACGCCACTCCCCACGATCGACGGACTCGAGAATCTGTTTTTCCTCTGCATCAGGTTTCATGGTCTTTGGGCTCCTTGCCTAGATACCGTTTCGTCGCCTTGCGGCTCGGGATAATCGTCTTCAAAAACACAAGAGCGTCCTCGACGAACGGCACGAGATACACGTAGTCTCCGCGCTGGACGACGAAGATGCGTTGACTGCCGTATCGCTCCCGGTTCGGGTGCTCCAGGATGTCGAGCAAGTGTCCCCGCTCGATGAGGATTACAATCTCCTCGAACCCGACACCCCGCTCAGCCTTCAGCTTCTCGTTCTTCGCATCGTCCCAAGCGAAGCGTTTCACAGACAACAGTGTATCACAATGTGTGCCTATCGGGCACACGAATTGGTGCTGAACGCACCGAAGGCGATTTTAGGCCCTGACGCCGGATGAGTGTTTCCAACAAGCCGGGTTCGGGCATTATTGCCCCGAGCTACGCCTTAACCGTGAGAGAGACTTTCTTGAAAAAGTACTTGACAGGGCATTTCGAGCTATGCTAATAGAACTATAGTCTCAGGCCGGTGGGCCTGCGCGCGACCGGGTTCTGAAGGTGATGTATCGCGGATTCCAAATTCCGAAGGGTGAGAGACTGGACGCGAAAGGCGGAGTGTCGCGGGGCCAGGGCCAGAGGCAAGTTGCGGTGGGCAAGTGCAAAGAGGTTACGAACGAAGCCGGAATGTGCTTTAGAATGAACGTGATACGTCTCGCGGATATCGCCTCTATTCCCGATTTGGAGGATGGTTGTGCCGGTCGTGAACTGAAAAAACAAACCCAAACAAACCCATTGAGGTTAAGTCGCGTAGATTCTGAAAGATATGCCATTCTGAACAAAAACAAACCAATTGAGGCTAAATGCTTTGTTTCCAATTAGCTGCGATGATAAAAGGCCTGATTTTGGGAAAAAATGAATGGAGCACCACCTCACTACTCCCGATTGCGGCAGAGCAGATGCGAGACCGAGCTCAATTGCCCGAGGAAGACTGCCGGGAATGCCATGACGCGGCAGTCCGGGGGCGCGGGCGCTTGGGGGTTGGCAATGCGGGTCCTCACTCATCAGTCCAATGTGTTATATTACATAATGAGTATACCAACTACTGTATATTATTGTGCTTGTGTGGCCATGCATGAGATCGCATCTCGAGATACCTTCTAGTTTCGACTTTCCATTTTCTCCCGCTCCTTCAATCGCTCAATCACCCCATCGCCCGATCACTCAATCGTGTGATTCGGTCACGACGATGTGTGATTTGCATCACAGCATTCCGTTTTGGCCCTGGCATAGGCTAAGCGCAGTTGATGGCGTAGGGCCGATCCCCGGGTAGGATTTGGAAGAGCTAGGATAGCGAAGATGGAGAACGAGTCAGACGTTACCAGGCGAGATTTCTTGAAGACCGCTGCCGCAGCGGCCGCAGTTAGTGCGCTGCCGGTTGCCGGCGCGCCGGCGATTCTGGCGGCGCCGGCGGTGAGCAATCCCGTGCGCTACGGGATAATCGGCACAGGAAGTCGCGCCCTCGAACTCATCAAGGCGCTGACAACTATTCCCGAAGGCCAGTGCGTCGCTACTTGCGACATTTATCCGGTGAATCTGAAGAAGGGCGCGGAAGCCACCGGCGGCAATCCTCAAACCTACACCAATTACAGGGAGCTGCTGGACCGGAAAGACGTCGACGCGGTGTTGATTGCCACGCCGCTTTACCTGCACGCGCAGATGCTGCTCGACTCCCTTGATGCCGGAAAGCACGTCTTCGTCGAGAAGAGCATGTTCTTTAAGGAGGAAGAGGCTGCGCCCATTCGGCAGGCCGCGGCGGCGCATCCCAAGCAGGTGATGCAGGTGGGCTTGCAGCGGCGTTCGAGCGTGCTCTACCGGATTGCCCTGCACATGATCCAGAAAGGCGCGCTCGGCAATGTGACGTTTGTTCGCGCCCAATGGCATCGCAACAACAACTGGCGCCGTCCGGTGGCCGATCCCAAGCTCGAGCGGCTGATCAATTGGCGAATGTACCGCGACTACTCGGGCGGGCTGATGGCGGAACTCGGTTCCCATCAGATTGACGTGGCCAACTGGGCGCTGGGCGCCGAGCCCTTGTCGGTGGTGGGCACGGGTGGGATCAACCATTGGAAAGACGGCCGCGAGACGAATGACAACGTGCAGGCGATCTTCGAGTATCCGAGCGGCCAGAAGCTGCTCTACAGCTCCATCCTCTGCAACGCCCATTACGATTTCAACGAGCAAATCATGGGCGACGGTGGCACGCTCGTCATCACGATCGGCAAGGGGATGTACTATCGCGAGCCAGTGGCCAAGGTGTCGACGGTTGCGGCCAAAGAGAATTGGTGGGCCGGCGCCACGGTCTCCAAGCGGGCCACGGAGCAAGGCGTTCTGATCTATCCCGACCAGGAAAGCCTGGACAATGGATTTGTCGATCGCGAGTTCCGCTACGCCAAGCACTGGTTGGCGTCCATCGGTATTTACGATTACGAGGAGCCCCACGACCCGAATTGGTCAGAACTGAGCAATTTCTTGGCGAGCATTCGCGAAGGCAAGCCTGTGGCCGCGCCCCTCGAGGTGGGCATGGCCGACGCCCTGGCGGTGATTTACGCGAACCGAGCTATCGACACGGGCCAGAAAGTTATGTGGCCGAAGAAGGACCTTGTGACCTAAATTGTGAGCGCCTCGATCTCGCCGGAAGGGTGGGCTATGTGCCCGACGCCAACCGCCTCATCACGCCCTAGCCCGCCCTTCCTTCCCTAAAGCATGGTGGCTTTCGCGAAGCGCGCTCCTTGCAGATCTCGTGAATTTGCTCTCGATGGACGCGCATCATGCCTCTGAGTTTTGACTCGGAATCTCCGGATGGCCCATCGACCGCCGGGGCGGACTTGGTCCGCTACCGCGCTTCGCACGACGCCATGGGCACCACCTTCGAAGTGGGCGCCTATGGCGCGAACCGGGAATACCTGGCTGCTGTCGTGAACGAGGTGTTTGACGAGATCGACCGCCTCGAACAGCAGATGAGCAACTACCGCCCGGAGAGCGAACTTTCCTACATCAACCGGGCGGCCGCTCGTCACAGCGTTGTGGTTGAACCAGCGCTGTTTCGGCTGATTCGCGACGCCATCCGTTACAGCTCGGAAACATCCGGCGCTGTCGATATCACAATTGGCCCCCTCATGAAGTCCTGGGGATTCTTCCGACAGCCGGGCCGCGTGCCCGACGACGCGGAGATCGCGCAGACGCTCAAGACGGTGGGCTACGCGCATGTGAAGCTCGACGCCACGGCGCGCACCCTGTGGTTCGACCGAGCGGGAGTTCAGCTCGACTTGGGCGGAATCGGAAAAGGCTTTGCGGTCGACCGTGCGGCCGAGGTCCTGCGCTCCAGCGGTGTGGCCAGGGCCCTCATCTCGAGCGGAACGAGCAGTATTTACGCGCTCGGCGCGCCTCCCGAGGCGCGGGCCTGGACGGTCACGCTGCGCGATCCCCTCGACGTCAACAAGGGTGCCGACGTGATTCATCTCAAGAACTGTTCGATCTCGACGTCAGGCAACTACGAGAACTTCTTCAAGGAGGAGGGCAGGGTTTATTCACACATCCTGGACCCGGCCACGGGCCGGCCTGTGGAGGGCATGCTTTCGACGGCGGTTCTGGCGCTCGACGCGACCGAAAGCGAGGCGTTGTCCACGGCCTTTTACGTAATGGGTCCGGAGCGCGCCTCCCATTACGTGGCAGCACACGCCAACCTCACTGTGATTTGCTATCAGGCGACCGAAACACCGAACCAGTTCAAGCGAGTGGTGGCGCGCTCCAGTTTCAACGATCTGCCCATCGACGTGGTGGCCGAAATGGGCAGCCCCCAGCCCTCGGATCAAGACGTTCGTGACACGATCCGGGGAATGGAAGCTGAATTGGATGGGCGGAATTAACGAGATGAGTTTCGCCCTGGAGTGCGGTGCGCGGGACCAGTTCAGGTGACCTGGATGGCTCACATTTTTCCAATTCTCGGCTGGGCCAGCATTTTCGTCGTAGTTGCAGTCATCACCTACCTTGAGGTGATCAGGCCTTGGCATCTCCGGTGGGGCGCCACAGGTGAAGAGGCGAGACAACCCTTACCGGGAGATGACCTCGTCGTGATACCAAGACTTCAGGCAACACACGCGGTGACGATTAACGCGCCACCAGCTCAAATCTGGCCTTGGCTGGTCCAGATGGGCCAAGGGCGCGGCGGACTCTATAGCTATGACTGGCTGGAGAATTTGTTCGGCCTCAACATTCACAGCGCAGATCGTATTTTGCCCGAGTACCAGAGCCTGAAGCCTGGCGATGTGATACCGCTGGAGCCGGGCGGCACTGGGCCGCCGGTTGTTGCCGTCTGGCCGGGCCATGCGCTTGTGTTGGGTGGGAAAATCAGTGGCGGAGTCGGCGGCCGGGGAAGCCCTTTCGAGCTCCACGACAAAAACCCCGAATCTTACATGGCTTGTAGCTGGATCTTCTTCCTTCAGCCTGTCGACGCCACGACAACAAGACTCATCGAGCGCTTTCGCCTGGATTGGAGCGAGGGCTGGAAATATACATTGCTGAACCGCGTCATTCTCGAGCCAGTGAGTTTCATAATGGGGCGCAAAATGCTATTGGGCATCAAGCGGCGCGCGGAAGCGCTGGCCGCAGAAGCCCTGACTTCGGGAGCTCTGACGGGGTCCTCCTCGCTCGAGCCAACCCGGCGTGACGCGCAAGATCGGCCATCGGAAGAAAGGAAAGCGTCGTGAGCGTGCGGCGCGAACTGGTGAGGATTGCGCGCTCTTTGTTGGCCGCTATGGTGATGCGTCAGTGCGAGCCAATTCACGAGCCACATAAGGAGGAGTAGAAATGTCGAACTGCACGAGGCGTGATTTCATTCGTCGAGGCGCTGCCGGCGCGGCGGGTCTCGGCTATTTCTTGAATGGTAATTGGACACCGCTCGAGGCGTTTCCCGGAATGCCGAAGCCCGCCAGTCCCAACGACCGCGTCAATTTGGCGTTTATCGGCGTGGGCATCCGCGGTCACATTTTGATGGGCGCTGCCACCACTACGGGCCAGGCCAACCTCGTCGTGGCGTGCGATTGCTATCAGGGGCACCTCGACCGCTCGAAGGAAACCACGGACGGCAAGATCGAGACCAATTTCGCGCAATATAAGAAAGTGCTCGATCGCAAGGACGTTGATGCGGTGGTCATCGCCGCACCCGACCACTGGCACCTGCCCATGGTGCTCGACGCCTTGGACGCCGGCAAGGACGTTTACATCGAAAAGCCGATGACGCATCGGATTGAAGATGGACCGAAGATGATTGAGGCGGCGCGCCGCAAGAACCGCGTGGTGCAGGCGGGGAGCCAAGGCCGGTCTTCACCCTTGCAGAAGAAGGCGAGAGAGATCATCGCCTCCGGCCAGCTCGGCCAAGTCACCAAGATTGTCGCGTCCTACAACCGAAACAGCTCGACCGGCGCGTGGAATTATCCCATTCCTCCCGACCTGAAAGACGGCGTGAATTTCAACTGGAAGGAGTGGCTGGGCAACGCGCCCCAGCGGCCGTTTGACGGGGAGCGTGTCTTTCGTTATCGGAAATACTGGGACTACAGCGGCGGCATCACCACGGACCTTTTCGTTCACCTCATCACTTCCATCCACTACATCATGGACGCAAAGATGCCGAAGAGCGTGGCGGCGATGGGCGGCATTCTGCGCTGGAAGGACGGGCGCGAGGTGCCGGACACGCTCGATGCGCTGTTTGAGTACGACGGCTTCTGCGTCAACATGGCGGCAACCTTCAATAACGCCAGCACGCCGGAGCAGGGCATTCAATTCCTCGGCACTGATGGATCGCTCACACTGGGCGGCAGCGCGCTGAGCCTGGCGCCGGAAAAGCACCGCGAAGGCTATCAGTACTCGATCGATAGCTGGCCAAAAGCCACGCAAGACCAGTTCTGGGACGAGGGCAACCACCGCGCGGAAGCGCAAGCCAGCACGAAGTGGGAACCGTCTTCCGTTAATGATACGACCGACGCTGTTCCGCTTCACATGCTGGAGTTCTTCAACTGCGTTCGCTCGCGGCAAGAGTGCTCCGAAAATGCAGAGGTCGGCCACTACGCCGCCGCCGCCGGGCATATGGTCAATATTTCGTACCGCTCGGGCAAGAAGGTCTTCTGGGACGCCCCCGGCAACACGGCAAGAATCTGAGCGCGTCTTGCCGACTGCCTCGTAGTCAGAGTCGATCGTTCCCAGCTGGTCGCTACCTGGGAAGGCGGAGCATTAGCCTCTGGCGTGGGACACGGTTAGACCACATTCGAACCGACCCGCGACCCCGCCAGAAGCTGTCCAGACGAATGACGGCGGGTCTCTAATCCGGTATACTCATCTCTCAACTCCGGCACAACTCTGCCGATAGTGCATCGTGTGGCGAAGTTGCATGCAGCCATGAGTCAAAGCGCCGCTTCATCGCCTCCGGAAAACAAGCGCGGTAGTGAGCGCGTCCTACTGAGAATTCCGATTCGCGTCGAGGGAAAGACCCTGGCGGGGACGCAGTTCACGGAAGAGACTTTCACAATCGTCATTAACCGCAACGGGGCTCGGATCAGGTTGAAGCATCTGGTCCGCCCGAATGAGGAGCTGCGGATCACCAATCTTCAAACCCGGATGTCGTGCTCGTTTCGAGTGGTTGGGCGGACAAGCCCATCACTGACCGAGGGGCCGGAGTGGGGAGTTGAGTGTCTTGAACCCAGTTTGAACTTTTGGGGAATCTTCTTTCCCAAAATAGCGGCCGCTCCCACGACTGAAGAAACGGTCGACACCCTGCTTGAGTGCTCGGTGTGCCGCTTTCGCGAGCTGGCTTCGCTCACTTTGGAACATTACCGCTACCTGATCACTCACTCCTCCCTGAATCGCCGGTGCCCACGCTGCAGGGTCGGGACGGATTGGCGCTTCGGGTTTGCGGAGGAGGAAACGGAGGAACCCTACGCCTCTCAAGTCCAGGCTGGGGCTGCGGCGCCTCAGGGAATTGAGGGTCGGCGCTCCAAGCGTATGACGGTGAAATTGCCCGTTCGTATTCGTGCCGAAGGCGGCAGGGAAGAGATCGCGAAAACCGAGAACCTGTCCAGGACTGGCGTTTGCTTTGTCTGCGAGCAGGAGATGAAGGTCGGCGAGATCATCAAGCTGACCGTCGGCTACGCCCCGGGAACGAACGAAACTGAGATTACCGCGCGCGTGATGTGGCGTCGGCCGCTGGAAGGCCAGACACGCGCCCTCTACGGAGTACAATTGGAAGAGGCAGCGTTGCCCTAAAGACCGCCGTCATCGAATCCCCATTGCATTCGCGTGGGCAGCACTTCTGAGCATCCTGCCGCGGGGGGCACTCGTCGCTTACTGTTTGCGCGTGGCGTCGAGTTGTAAGGCCGGGTTGTAAACTCGCTGGAGATGCTGCTGGCTATCCACCCAGAGGTCGATTTGGGCGAGCTCGGTGGACAGCACCAGATGGCGCAGCGGAACCTTGCGCCCGTCGAGCTCCACTTCGTCGTTGCCGACTTCTTCCACGGTCAGGACACCAGGCAGAGCCTCCTGCGGAACGTAGGCGCTGAAGGTCTGTTTTTTGTCTGACTTCAGCGCGAAGCGGTCGACCAGAATTTGATAATGATGGACCACGTTGTCGTCGAGCACGACGACGTCCTTCGAGAGGGCGAATTGGCGTTCGTCGTCTGAGGTTTGGCCTGCGAGTCGTAGTCGGCTGACGCTGAACGGGGCGCGAAAGTTCACTTCCAGATGAAACTCCGGCGTGCCTTTCTGGGTTACCGAATAGGTCTGAGGCTCGAACTGTGGATTGAGGATGAGGCGGGGACTGCTCTTCACGGAGAGGCTCTGCGCGCCACGCTTAGCTCGCAGTTGAATCTCCGCCTCGCCTTCGATCCGATCCGCAAAGGACTGGATGCTGAACTTCTCGGTTCCGATCGGCCGCCCCTCGAGGGAAATCACAAACGTTCCGCGGTCATCCAGGTTGGCGGCAGGTGAAGGCGCAGCCGAATTTTGGCCGGCGCGCAAAAGTCTCGCGCCAGTCCTGCTGGGCACCAGCAGAACGCAGCTCACTAAGGTTGCCGCCATCAGTCGAGTGAAAGTCAGTGTCGTCCTCCCCACGTCAAAACACCTTGAGACGGAGAATTTGCTCCGCCACTTCCTCCGGCGCGCGCCGTTCAGTGGCCACGTGGTATTCAGCCAAACGATAATAGGGCAAACGCTGCTCGAGGAGCTGGCGAAAACTCTCGACGTCGCGGAAAAGCGGGCGATTGCCCTTCCCTACGCATCGGTGGAGCAATACATCGAACGGAGTATCCAGCCAGACCGTCGCCCCGTCCCGGTCGCGAATGAACTGCATGTTGGATTCTTGCACAAAAGTTCCGCCGCCTAACGCGATGACGGCGGGTTCGGTCTTGGAAACCTCCAAAAGAGCGGCGCGCTCGATCTCACGGAAAAAGGGCTCCCCGGCGTGCTCGAAGATTTCGCGAATCGTCATCGATTGTCCTGCCTCGATGGTGGTGTCGAGATCGATAAACGGCCAGCCCAATCCCCGCGCTACCAATGCGCCGACCGTGGACTTTCCGCTGCCCATGAACCCGAGAAGATAAATCAATTTGTGCCGATGACGAGTCATTTGATTTTGGATTTTCGATTTCGGATTTTGGATTAGCAAGAGGACGTCCGTTGTTCGCAGTTCATTGTCGGTTGTTGAGAATTCCTCGCGCCGGCTCCGCTGCCGCGGACAACGGGCAACTGACGACGGACAATGAACGAATCCAAAATCCAAAATCCAAAATCCTCAGGGCTGGCGGTGAATGTGGACGTTGCCGCTGTACGATGAGACCCGGACTGCCGCGGTGCTCGACACGTTCGAACCGAGAAATGTGTGAGCCTCGGGAAGAGGACGGCCCTTCTGCGGCCGGTTAGAGGTGGGAATCTCACTGAGGAATCTCCCCCGCAGCACCGTCTTGTTCAGCTCGAACGAAGCCGACGACGGCAAGAACAGATCGATGTCTCCACTGTAGTTGCGAAAAGTGTAATCGCCGCCGCTCACCAAATCGCCCTCGTAGACGATCTTCCCTGAGGTCGTTTGCGCCTTGAGAGCAGAACCTGTTGGGGACACAAAGTGGAGGTTGCCGCAGATCGAGGTGGCCTCGATCTTTCCAGAGGAGCGCAAGATCTCGATGTTGCCGTCAATCGAATTGGCCATCACGCGGCCTGCCACATCGCTCACGGAAATGATTGCGGCCGATGAATCCACCGAGGCATCGCCTTGCAGCTTCTCGATGTCGACCCTGCCGTCGCTATTCCTAATTTCCAAGTTGGCGCCCAAGGGCACGTCGAGGCTATAAAAAACGGTCTTATCCACTCCAACCGCCTTGGGATCCGAAAGGCGGGTGGTGATATGAATCTTCTCCACCGGACCCTGGGGAGGCAGTTGGTCGACGTCGACGATGACTTGCGGCGAAGTGGTCCCATAGAGCACGTGGACCTGTTGCCGGTCCCATCCCTTGACTACAACGTGCCCGATGAAATTGGAAAGTCCGATGTGCGGGCTGGAAGTGGTGTCGAAAGTCTTCTCCTGCCGCAACAGACCTGCGGCGCGGCCGATCACCAGTGGAAAAAGCAGCAGGGAAAGGGCGCCCCATTTCACTAAGTTGTCTTTGACTGCACTCTTCTTGCCAACGCTTGATTCTGCCGCCCGCATGAGCACCGTGTTGTCCTCTTCCTCGTGTGAGAACAGATTATCGCCCATCATACTCCAACGCAGCAAACAGCACCGCCGCCTTCTGCTGATAAGCGGAAGCCAAATATTCGCGCGCCACGGCATCCGTAGGCTCTTTGTCGAGGGAATCGCGGCACTCGCGAATGGAATCATCCAAGGACTTCAGACCTTTCCGATAGCTTGCTTGAATCGACGGGTCGAGAAACTTTTCGCGCTCGCGGTAGCTCTTTTCCATTGCACTGACGCTTTCGACGAGGCCCGCATTCACCGCCGCCTCGGGAGCGTTCACGGGTACGCTTGCCTGCGGCGAGGACGTCCGGGAAACGTGGTTTTGGTTGGTGCGGATCGTCAGAAGGGTGGCGGCCAGGATCAGGCAAGCCATGGCCGCGAACGGGGCGGCATAGCGCATCAAGTGAAACTCGCCAAGGGAAGGAAACCACTTCATCCCGCCCTGCGGGACCACTTGCGGCTCACGAAGATAGCCCTCCGCAGCCAGCGTCGCGTGTAGGTTGGCCCAAACCCTGGCCGGAGGATCTTCGAGCAGCAACTCGCTCGACCGCGAACGGATCAGCTCCAAGTCCGCGAGCACGACGCCGCAAAAAGCGCACTCTTGGGCGTGGCTGGCCACGCGGGGCCGGTCTTCGCCTTCCAGATAAGCGGGCAGATCCAGGTCAAATTGTCGGCACGCGGCTCGCGCCGAATCGAACTCGACATTCAGTTCTGACATGGCCCGTTACCTTTCCTCGTGGCGCGGCGCACTTTCGGCGATCGAAGCGCCGGCCGGACCCTCGGAAAATTCCCCTTCCGTCCGGCCCTCGCGCAATGCCTCTCGCAACTTCATTCTGGCTTTGTGGAGCTGCGACTTGGAATTACCGACAGAACAATCCAGGATTCCGGCGATCTCGTTATGTTCGTAGCCTTCCATGTCGTGCAACACGAAAACAGCGCGATACCCAGGCGGAAGTTTGGCGATGGCTCGGGCCAGGGTGATGCGGTCGATCGAGCCCATCAGCCTTCGATCATCGTCTCCGTAATCGCGCTTGACCGGCTCTTCGAGCGACGTGTCAGTCTCGTCGAGCGAGACCTGCTGAAGGCCTTTCTTGCGCAAATGCATCAGAACCACATTCACGACCAGCCGGTGCAGCCAGGTCGAGAATGCGGACTCACCGCGAAACGTTCCGATCTTCCGGAAGAGTTGCAGGAACGCTTCCTGCGACAGATCTTCCGCTTCCGCAATATTGCCGGTCATCCGCAAGCACAGCGAATAAACTCGGCGCTTGTGAGCCTCAAAGAGGGCCGCGAACGCCTGTTCGTCACCGCTTTGGGCCCGGGCGATGAGTTGAGAATCGGAGGCGGCCTTGGTCGTTGCGTTCTTCTCTGAGCTCAAATGCGTTTCAAATCAGGCCGCATCTCAACTCGCTGGTGAGATGCGCGGCGTATGAAGTGAGTTGTCCGTTACCGCACCCAAAATGGTTACTTGTCCACCCGCGATTGCCAGCAGTGGAAAAGCCATCAGCAATCGGCCTTCAGCTTTCAGCAAGCACATCCGTTTCGGCAATTTCTGGCTGAGAGCTGACAGCTTCTCCTCATCGAGCGCCTGCCGGAATCCGAACTACCGCTTTCCCCACCCCCACATTGCCCGCCGTATCGGAAACGCGCAGGGCAATAATGTGCTCGCCCGGCCCCAGATTATGGACCCGAACCGTGAAAGTCTCAATTCGCGAATCCACCACACCATCGTCAGATAACAGATTGTCCCAATCCTTGGCGTCGGTGGCGGTTTGCGCGGCGCGCAAGGGAGAGGTTGCATCCTCGGCCCGGAACTGCACTTCCACCGCGTCTCCCATGACCGCTTGCTTCAGAACCCGAATCTCAGGCGGTGTATTGTCGATCCAAAATGGCGCGCTCAGGAGTTCTGTTTTCCGCGCCGTGGCAGGCGGGTTCGATTCCTCGTCTGACGCCACCAGGCGCGCCACGTACTTGCCGTCGACAAGCGAGTCGGGTTCGAGGGAATAAAACGATTGGCGCAGTTTGTCCTTCACCAAATGCCATTCCTGTTCGTCCTCCGCCTTAACGTAGAGCGAATACACCAATTGGTCCCCGTTCGGATCGTCCGCCTGCCAACTAATCGTCGTCAGAGGTTTGGGTGTGACACCACCGGAGGGCGGCGCCGAAGGAGCCGGGGACACGCTCATGCTGACACTCGAGGAGGGAAAGGCGGGCGCGCCGCTTGGTCCCGTGCGCTCACCGCTGGTCGAGACGGTGAGCGAGTGAATCTGCGGCGCCAGGTTCTGATTGAGATAAGAAACGGTCACATCGTCCAAAGTCGGTCCCGCCGCGTCTTTGGCGTGAAAGACCGCCTTCCACTGGATGTAGCGTGCGGAAGGACTCTGAACGGCGCTGCCGTTGGGATCCTGATACGGTCCGGCCCAGTCGCTCCAGGTTTGGTCGGGCCGGTCAGAATTGCCAGAGCGCGAATAGAATTCGATGGAAGAGCCAGCGGGCACTTCACCGCGCCAAGCCAGCACGCCCCAATGCGAGACAAACTTCGCATCCTTCACCGGCGAGGTATAGCTGCCTTCGTGGCCTGGCGTGTCGCCAACGCGGACCAGCTCGGCAATGTTGCTGGTGGTGGCGAAAAGATCGTTTCCTTGGAATAGAAGCCGTGTGGCCAACGCTTCGTGGGTTTCGGCCAGCAGTGTTAACTCTTCGCCGTCCGACGACGATCTGAGCGAAAAGATGCGGCCGTTGGAATCGGTAGAAAACATCACGCGGCCCTGTCGCACCGCGAGGCCGAAAATGCTCTCGCTGTTCGAGGTCCAAAGGGTGTCGGCGGAGCTATCGTGATGAATCTCGATCAGCGAACCGCGACCCTGACCGGTCTGCGGGGGAGTGAACGTCTGGGGGGCCGGCGTGGGATGATTGAAGCTGGGCGCGGGTGTGGTCGGGGTTGGTGTTTGCGCCTTGTCGCTCGCCGCCTTGGCCGCTTCCGCCGACGCTTCCACGGTCACCGTCGTGACGCCGGGGGGAGGAGGCGTGGGATTCTGCGGCCCCCACACTCCCGGTGTCAAGCCGCTGGCGGCGCTGCCCAAAGCCGCCGCGTAGATGTGTCCTTCAGAATCGATGGCGACATCGTGGATTTCCGGATAGCTGGCCTGGTAAATCACAAACGCCTTGCCTTGCGGGGTGATTCGATACACCAGGCCGTTCGGCACGCTGCCCGCGATCAAGTTGCCGGCAGGATCCAATGCCAGGCACATAACGTGAGTCTGCTTGCTATCGAAGAAAACGTCGCCCTTGCCGCTCGCGTCGATGCGATAGATGAGGCCGCGATCGCCGGTGGCCGCGTACAAACGCCCCTGCGCGTCGAAAGCCAGCGCCCAGATGTATTTTGATTTCGGATTGAAGTATTCGGTGGATTTCCCATCGCTCGTCACGCGATAGATTTTTCCTTCCGGCGAGCTGCCCACATAGAGCGCCCCATCCGGGCCCAACGCCAAGGCGAAGATTTGCGGCTCTTGGGCCGTGAAAAACAGCGAGCCTTTCAGCTTCGAATCCACGCGAAACACTTTGCCCTGCTGCCCGGTGCCGAGATAAAGATTGTGACTGCGGTCGGCCGCGACCGCCAGTGCCATGGTCTCATCAGGACTGAAGACGGCGCGCACGTCCGGCGCCAGCCGCAATTGACCCTCTCTCGTCAGCGAGACGCCCTGGAGCGTGCCTTGCAAGAGTTCGTCAAAACTGCCAAGCTGCCAGAAAGCTGTGTCCACGGCGCGGAGGGAAGTGGCGGCGATTAGTGCCAGAACCAAAGAGACGATAATCTTACTGAATTTCATTTCAAACCTTTCATGTTTGCCGATTTTCGAGTGTCGATTGCCAATCCCACGGAGTAATAACTACAGTACAATCAATGACTTAATGACAAAAGCTAAAGTATTACTTTAATGTTTTTCGGTTCGCCCAGATTCTGCCCGGTTTCCAAATGGCTTCGAACCAATAAAATGGCTTTGAACCAAAGGCACTCTCCTTTGCTTTCAACAACTTAACGGCTTTGAACCTCGTTTTTAACATCTTTTTTCAACACAATCGTGTGCGGCCTACCCAAATCGGGGGTGGCGACGGAACCACGCACTCCACACAGCAGAAAACATAGGACATTCCGGGTTCGTTCCTCCTTCTTTCAGGTTACGCGTCAATCACTCAATCACCAAATCGCTCAATCACTCAATATCTCGTCTAGCTTCCTGCGTTGCTCACGCGCAGGAAAATCGTTTTCTGTCCCTGGATCGCGTAGGGGCCGGGCTCGGTCTGAAAATCTCCGACCACTGATGTGCCGATGAAGGTGACGTTGCCCGACATCGCCGGGTCCGCCAGAAGCGTCTGCACCAGGGAGGGCGGAGGCGAAGGATACTCGTCGCCCTGCAACATGAGCGACCGCTGCGGCGACATCAGCAGCGCGTAGACGCGATTATTGCGGCGCATGCGGTTGAGCGCTCGCACCAATTGGCGCAGGTCTCGGGGCATCGAGCCTTGCGGCGCCATGCGGCTTTGGAGCGCGTTGATGTTGGCGCCGCTGCCCACCACCAGCGACAGCGTCTTATCGGTAACGCTCTCCGGAATGTCAACCGGAATCTTCAGGATTACGCTTTCCCCGCTGGGAGTGCGCAGCAATGCTGTGACTTCAATGTGCTCGCCAGGATGTACCTCTGACTTCGAGCTCCACACCTGATCGAGCGTCGCCAGGCGCTTTTCGTTTTTCGACACAAAGTTGAGGTCGATGCCTTCCACTCTCGCGTCGGGGAAGTCAGCGGCCAAAACGTAGGAGAGGGGAGCCGCCACGTCCACGCCGGCCATGGTGGCCGTGTTAAAATCCCCGGCCAGGATGTCCTCCAAGTTCACGGCCTCGCCATTGGAGAGGTGGATCTTTCCCGTCAGTTCCAGCGTCGACGGCCCTACCATGCGCTCCGACGAGCTGAGAACCGAAACCACGCCCAAGTTTAAGAGCAGCGGGGAAAGGAACGACTCCTGCACCATCGAGAAATCGTAACTTTCCTTTTTGTTCAGCGTGGAATCCACTTGAATGTGTACCGGAACGAGCCGGGCCTTCTCACCCACCGTGCCGAAGATCGCGCCAAAGCGATCCTGATGGATGGTCCCAACCACCGGACCCGGCGCGTCCACTTTGAACGAGCTAGCCAGGCTGGGCACGGTTGCGATGACGTGTGCCTCGGCGAAGGGAAAGTCCACAGGGCCGGTCAACAAGAACCGGTGGCCGCAAGCATAGAGCTTGTCGGCATCGCGGTAGGTGACGGTGCAATCGACGTTGAGATTCATGTCACCTTGCATCAAAAGGACGCTCACCATGGCGCCGGGCTCCAGCGCCGCGACGGGCGTCGCCGCGTTGTTATTCGATGGACTGCCCGCGAGCGCACCGCCCTGCATGGGCTCGAAACCGAGTTGGCGAAAAAGGGGCAGGGCACTTGCGGCGGCAACCTCGGAAAACCCGCCGAAGCTCAGAGGCAGGCGCAGGGCGCCCAGGGAGTCGCCGGCGGAACCCCTCGCGTTACCGAGACTCCAAGCCGGAAGTTGGTCTGTCTCGACCGGGATCAAACGGTCACTCGCCGAGCTGTCCGTCGCGCGGAGGATGCGATAATTCGTCGCCGCTACAGGTTTGGCTGGAGACGCCGGAATGCTGGCGGGCACAACGTCAAGCATTTCGCCAATCGGAGTGATGCCGGCGATCGGTTCCTTGGCAAAAGGGAAGGCGAGCGCTACCGCGCCGAGCAGCTTTCCGTCCACATACACCGGGCTTCCGCTCATGCCCGCAATGACACCGGTCTTTTCAAGCGGGCCACCGGAGAGTCGGGCAATAATCGTGTCGTGCTTCGGCCCGATGACGTTCTTCAAGACGCCAAGAATCTCGACTTGAAACTCTTCGATCTTGTTGCCTTCGAAAATCGTCCGGCCCACGCCCTTCATCCCGGGGCGCACGTCGCTCAGCGGGAAAAAGCGGGATTCCTCCGCGGCGCGAATGGCCGGCCCGGCCAGGCACACTAGAACGCCCATCACCGCCACAGACTTCCCAATTCGTGTCATTGCACCCTGCCTTCCGTTCGCCCCACCTAGAAACAGTGTAGGTGATATCAATTTGAGTCGTCAAGCAAGGCGGGAGGTTGCACACAAGTAGAGGGATTGCCCTCGGCTGCTGCATCGGTGGTCGGAGTTTGCCGTGGCTGTGGCCGCCGGCGTCTCGCAAAGTGGGAGTTGACACCTGCGGCCGGAACTTGTGACAGTTTGTCAGTGAATGTTGCTGTACAATACTTCATGGCTTTTGCGTTGCCCGCTCTGATCGCATGTTGCGACGCCACTTTCTGAAAGCCGGCGGGCTTGTCTCGGCATCGTTCGCGCTTTCCGGTTGCCTGCACAAACGGCCGGCAGTTTCCTCGTTTGTTTCCACCAGCTATTGCGGCTTGCGCCCGGTACACGTGTCTGAAGATCGAGAGATTCGAACCCAGGTTGGGTTACGCCCGTTCCGGCCCTCGGGATTCGTGGTGCGCGCGGAGAAGGTCGACAACAAAGTGGTCATCCACGATTACGGGCACGGCGGCTCAGGCATCACGCTGTCGTGGGGAACGGCGAGCCTTGCGCTCAGCGCGGGACTGGCCGGACATTCCGGGCCAGTGGCGGTGATAGGGTGCGGAGCGGTCGGTTTGGCCACTGCCCGACTCGTGCAGGAGGCGGGATTCCAGGTCCAAATCTACGCCAAAGACTTGCCGCCCAATACAACGTCGAATGTCGCTGGCGGACAGTGGTTCCCCTTCCTCTTCTCTGATCCGGACAAACGCACGCCGGAATTCATGGAGCAGTTGGTTCGCGCCGCGACCTTCGCCTACATGCGCTATCAGACCATGCTCGGGCCGCGTTACGGCGTGCGATGGATTCGCAACTTTTACTTGAGCAGCGAGCCGGTTCCGGCCCAAGGCTTGATGGGAAAACAGAGCCCCATCCGCGCCCTCCTGCCCGAGTTGCGTGACCTTCAGCCATCCGAGGTCCCGTTTACCGGCTACCCATTCATCAGGCAGTTTGACACCATGCTCATTGAGCCTTCCGTTTGCTTGCGCGCCATGCTCGATGACTTTCTTTTGTCCGGCGGGAAGGTGACCGTCATGGAGTTGCCGGACCGGCCGGCAGTCTCAAGACTGCCGGAGAATCTCATTTTCAATTGCACGGGCTTGGGATCGCGGAGCCTTTTTGGCGACGAGGAACTCATTCCCGTCAAGGGCCAAATTACGGTGCTCTTGCCGCAGCCGGAGGTGGACTACATTCTGCTGCCGGAGGGTCTGTATATGTTCCCGCGCTCTGACGGCATCGTATTGGGCGGCACCCACGAGCGTGGTGATTGGTCGCTAACTCCCGACCTTGCGGCCAAACAATTTATCCTGGCGTCCCATAAAGAGATTTTCGACAGTTTTAAGAGGTGCGTGCAATAACCTCCCGTTGCCTGCTGACCTTGGCGGAAACATTTCGGGCAAATTCGACATCCAAGGGCAGTGTGAGCGTGGCGCTCGGCATTGAAGTCTCGATTCCGCGCCCGCCGAAGACGGAGAGCGAACATGTCACTTTGGAGATCGGGCGGTGGGCGCGCGGTTCTGCTTTTGCTGGTTGTGTTCGCCATCTGGGCCGTCTCTGCACGCCGCACCGGTCATGGACAGGTCCCGGCGTTTGTGGCGAAATCCCAAAGCTCCGCGCTTGCCGGCGACCAAACCGCCGTGCTCGCCGGGGGATGCTTCTGGGGCGTGGACGCCGTTTTCAAGCACGTCAAGGGAGTGAAGAGTGTGGTCGCCGGCTACTCCGGCGGTGAGGAAGACACCGCGCACTATGAGCTCGTCGGCATGGGAACGACGGGCCAAGCCGAATCCGTCAAAATCACATATGATCCCACGCAAATTTCCTACAGCGATTTGCTTCGAGTCTTCTTTTCGGTCGCCCACGATCCCACCGAGTTGAACCGCCAGGGCCCCGACGCAGGACCTCAATACCGTTCCGCGATTTTCTATGCCAATGACGAGCAAAAGCAGATTGCGCTCGCTTACATTGAGCAGCTGAATCAGCTCAAGACATTCAGTGCGCCTATCGTGACCCAGGTTGTCCCCTTGAAGGGTTTCTATCCGGCGGAGGAATACCACCAGAACTACCTCGAACGCCATCCCAATCAACCCTACATCATTTTCTACGACGCGCCCAAATTGCGCACGCTCCAAAAGGAGTTTCCGTCGCTCTATAAGCCTTAAGAATGCTGTTTGCGGTATGGCCGGCCTGGCGAAGGCTCTGGATGGAGAGACGCTGTGCTTGGCCTCGCGTTGATTTCCAGCCCGTCTTACATTAAAGTAAGACTGTATGAAAACGATGCTGAAAGCGCGTGTCTCTTCAAGGGGACAAGTAGCCCTTCCCAAGGCAGTTCGTGACGAGCTGGAACTATGGGAGGGTTCTTGTCTGACAGTCAGAATCGATGGCGATGAAGTTGTCCTTAGAAAGGCTCCGGCCGGGAGCTGGAGGCAGTGGGAAGGGCGACTTAAAGGCTCCGACCTGCTGGGAGATTTAGCTCGAGAGCGGCGCAAGGAGCTAAACCGTGACCGCAAACGTCTTTGACTCCTGGGCCATGATCGCTTGGCTGCAGGGCGAGGAACCCGCCTGCGCAAGAGTGCGGGGCATCTTCGAGCGCGCTTCTCGCGGCCAGGCCACAGCAAGCATGTCGATGATCAACGTAGGAGAGGTGTTCTACCTGGTCGCAAAACGGCAAGGCGCCGCGACGGCCGAACGACTGCTTTCAGATCTGCCCATGATGCCGATTCAAATGCTCCTTCCGGATCGAAGACTAATCCTGGACGCAGCCCGTCTAAAGAGCCGCTTCGCGATTTCCTACGCCGACGCGTTCGCCGTGGAGACAGCGCGCCAGCAAAAGGCTGCTTTAGTCACCGGCGATCCAGAACTGTTAGCCCTGTCAAAGCGAGAACCGATCGACCTGCTGTGGGTGGGCTCGAAGCCGTAACTGGCCTACTGGTCTCTCACTTTTGTTCCGCCGTAAGTTGGACGCTCGTGGTCTGCGCGGAACTAGGGCCGACCATGATGTCAAACACGCCGGGCTCGACGACCTTGTTCATGTTGACATCGAGCATTGAGAGCGCTGCAGGCGTGAGCGGGAATTCCACCGTTGTTTTCTCGCCCGGCTTCAGGTGCACCCGGCGAAAGCCTCTCAATTCCATCACCGGACGCGTCACTGAGCTGACCCGCTGATGAATGTACATCTCGGCCACTTCATCGCCTTCGCGTGTCCCCGTATTCGTCACATCTACGCGCACGGTTGCTGTTCTTGCTTGGCCTATTGTCGTGGGCTCGACGCGAAGATTCTCAAAGCGAAAAGTCGTGTAGCTGAGTCCATGACCAAAGGGAAACAACGGCCGGCTGTCCGCCAGAACGTAGCTGCGGTTTCGCGACGGCTTGTGATCGTAGTAGTCGGGCAACTGGCCAACCGAGCGGGGAAAAGTGATGGGCAGCTTTCCGCCGGGGTTCACGTCGCCAAACAGCACGTTGGCCGCCGCCGTACCGCCTTCCTGCCCCAGGTACCAGCCTTCGAGGATGGCCGGAACGTGCTCGGCCGCGTAGTTGATGGAAAGCGGGCGGCCATTGATCAACAGCACCACAGTTGGCGTTCCCGTTTCGACTACTGCCTTGATGAGCTGGTCCTGAAAACCGGCCAAGTCCAGCGAGTCGCGATCGCCCAGATGGTTTTCCGACCAGGCCTCACGGTTGGTGCTCTCATTTTCGCCCACCACCACGATCGCGACATCCGCTTTGTGCGCCACTTGCGCAGCGGCTTGAATGCTCGCAAGCTGGGTTTTGGGGTCAGGCGTCTCCACTTTGTCGTCGTACCACGCGTGCCAGCCCTGCCGGCCGGTGGTGATCTTGCAGCCTTCCGCGTAGAGAACGGTCCCGCTTGAGCCCACGCGATTGCGGATGCCTTCGAGAATGCTGATTTGATGTGCGGGTTCGCGGCCGTAGCCGCCAATATGAACGTCGGCGGCGTTGGGGCCGATCACCGCGACGGTCTTGATCTTTTTCAGATCGAGAGGCAGCAGGTTGCCCTCGTTTTTCAAAAGCACAATGGCTTCCTGTGCGGTTTTCAGCGCCAGTTTTTGGTGTTCCGGGCTGTTGGTGGTTCGCTGGGCGTAATCAGGATCGACGTAAGGATTATCAAAAAGCCCCAAGCGGAATTTCGCCGCCAGCACTCGAGCGACGGCGCGGTCGACTTCGCTCTCCGGCACTTTTCCTTCGCGCACCTGATCGACCAGGGTGGCAAACACTGAGCCATCGCTCAGATCGAGATCGACGCCGGCGGCCAGCGACTTGCGCGCCGCATCCGCGTTGTCGGCGGCCACGTGATGAGTCTCCACCAGCATCTGGAGCCCGCCGCCATCGGACGTCACATAGCCGCGAAAGCCCCATTCCTGCCTGAGAACTTTGTCCAGCAACCAGCGATTAATGTGATTCGGAATGCCATCGATTTCATTGTAAGAAGCCATGATGCTTCCCACCTGAGCCTCTTCGACGGCCGCCTGGAATGGCACCAGGAATGTCTCGCGAAGGATGCGCTCAGAGAAGTTTCCTGGCGCCGTGTTCCTGCCGCCTTCGGGCTGACCGTGCGCCGCGAAATGTTTTGCCGTCGCCAGCACGTGATGGCGATCGATCATGAAATTCGGGCCCTGCAATCCTTCAATCGCCGCCACTCCCATGCGCGAGACCAAATACGGGTCTTCGCCATAAGTCTCTTCCGTCCGGCCCCAGCGTGGGTCGCGCGCCAAGTCCAGCACCGGCGTAAAGGCCTGGTTCGTGCCGGTGGAAGCCATCTCATCGGCGGCAGCGGTGAACACCTGGTGGACAAGCTCGGGGTCCCACGTGCTGGCCAATCCCAGCACTTGCGGGAAGCTCGTCGCACCGTTCGACATGTAGCCATGCAGCGCTTCGCCTTGGAACAGCCCCGGAATTCCCAAAGGGGTTTTCTCGACCAGGATTTTTTGAAGCTCGTTGCGGATTTCCGCAGCTTCGCGAGGGTTCGGAGGCGAGTCCATGCTCCACAATCGCCGTGCTCGCTCGAGCAATTGAGGCCCGTTCGGCTTGTTCAATTCGGCCATGGCGCGGCGTCGCCCGCCGGCGAGTTGGTCCACTTTTTCCTCGAGCGTCATCCGCTTCAGCAAATCCGCTACACGCTGTTCAATGGGAAGCTTGGGGTTCTTGTAATCGGGGGTAGGTTCCTGCGCCACAGCGGGCGCGACTAGAAAGAGTAGAATCATGAATCGAGTGAAAATGCGCATTCTTTCCTCCACATCCGTCGGGGCAGACCTCGCGCCTGCCCTGCTTTTGGGCACCCACAAGGGATGCCCCTACCTGAATGTAGTCCGAGCGGTGCCAAGGTTATCACGCTGCGGGTCGAATGGGAACCGAAGGAGGCGAACCCCGACGGGAAAGTCGTCCAAGTAAGGCAGCGGCGGGTTTACCCCGCCATGCCTTCAATCACTGGCGGAATAAAGCCGCCTGTACATCAAACTCGTCCGCCACCAACAAGGTTGCTCGCTTGCATTTTGCAAGTGGCCTGTGTAATCTGGCAACGGCGTCGGGAAAGTCCAGGTCACAACGCCGGTCTGGTTGCCCGGTGAGTATCTCCCTCGAGATGTTGGGAGATCGCTAGTCGGTGCTGATCATCCGCCATCTGATGGTTCGCGGGTTGCGAGCGTTTCGTGAGTTTCAGGAATCAGGCGAAAGGATTTCGAAGAACACTCTCGCGGACTGTCTTCAGCAGCTCGAAGCGAGGGGAATCATCACCGCAGAGGCTGAGAAGACGGATCGGCGCAGGGTGAACTACCGGCTGACGGAGAAGGGAATTGATCTGGCGCCGGTACTTCTGGAGCTGCTCATTTGGGGAGCGCGGTACGGGGAGACCGGGCTGCCCAGCGCTTTCGTTGAGAAAATGGCGAGGAGTCGCGAATGGGTCCTGGCGCAAGCCCGGCAACGGTTGCAGGCGCGCGACCCAACTCCACTGATACCCAAGTCTGGACATCTCACAGGAGGGAGTAACGTATGAGCAAAGTACGGGTACTGGTTGGCACGCGCAAGGGCGCGTTCATTCTGGAGTCAGACGGCAAGCGCGAAAAGTGGGACATCAGCGGCCCTCTGTTCACAGGGTGGGAGGTATTCCACATGAAGGGCTCGCCCGCAGACCCGAATCGGATTTACGCCTCACAAACCAGCAGTTGGTCTGGCCAGGTGATCCAGCGCTCGAGCGACGGGGGCAAGACCTGGGAGACGCCCGGAGGCGGGCCCACAATGTCGCCGCAGGGCTTCCCCATGGGCGAGAGCAACAAGTTTATTTATGACACTTCGCCCGAGACCGGCAAGCCGCTCACCACGCATCAATTTTACGACGGCACGCAGAAGCCTTGGGTATTCAAGCGTGTGTGGCACATTGAGCCTTCGCCGCATGATCCGGAGACCGCCTATGCGGGAGTTGAGGATGCGGCCATATTCCGTACCACCGACGGCGGACATAGTTGGCACGAGCTTGCGGGACTGCGCGGCCACGGCACAGGGCCCAAGTGGCAGCCGGGAGCGGGCGGGATGTGCTTGCACACCATCCTGCTCGATCCGAGCAATCCTGGGCGAATCTACATTGCTATCTCGGCCGCGGGCGCCTTCCGCACCGACGACGGCGGCAAGACTTGGAAGCCGATCAACCGCGGACTGAAGTCTCAATACATTCCCGACCCGAATGCCGAGGTCGGCCATTGCGTTCACCGCATCGCATTGCACCGGTCGCGCCCAAACACGCTCTTCATGCAGAAGCACTGGGACGTGATGCGCAGCGACGACGCGGGAGACAACTGGCACGAGGTGAGCGGGAATTTGCCCACCGATTTCGGATTCTGTATTGACGTTCACGCGCACGAACCGGAAACCATCTACGTGGTCCCGATCAAAAGCGACTCGGAGCACTTTGTTCATGACGGGAAACTGCGCGTCTTCCGCAGCCGCAAGGGCGGCAACGAGTGGGAGGCACTCACCAACGGACTGCCGCAGAGCAACTGCTACGTGAACGTGCTGCGCGATGCCATGGCCGTGGACTCGCTCGACAAGTGCGGCGTCTATTTCGGCACCACCGGCGGACAGGTGTACGCCTCGGCCGATGCTGGAGACAGCTGGGCGCCCATCGTGCGCGATCTGCCGGCTGTGCTTTCGGTGGAGGTGCAGACGCTCCAATGATCCGAGTTGTGCTTCCACCACATTTACGAACTCTGGCGCGCGTCGACAGCGAAGTGCAGCTTGAGGTCGGCGGCCAAGTCACGCAGCGCTCGGTGCTCGACGCGCTCGAGGCCCGCTATCCGGTGCTGTGCGGGACCATCCGCGACCACGTGACGCAACAGCGCAGGCCGTTCTTGCGGTTCTTCGCCTGCGAAGAGGACCTGTCTCACGAGCCGCCGGATGCCCCGCTGCTCGAGGCGGTCGCGTCGGGGAAAGAACCCTACCTCATTATAGGAGCCATCGCCGGCGGTTAGCGCGCTGGCGATCGGGGATCTGGCAAAGTATCGCTCCGCCTCATCTGATGATGGTGATCGCGCTCCCATTGTATTCCACGGTTCGGTCCGCGGGCTGTGGCGGAACTCCGACGCCATGGTCTTCGCCCACCCAAACCACATTGAAGGTCCGGCGCGCCATCATGCCGGGAAAACTGCCATGACGTTCGCCAATGGTGAGAACCTTCTTGGCGTCGTCCCAATGAATCGGAATAGTGGCGTAGGCGCCTTTCTCGTAGTTGTAAGTGTCCCCTCCGTCTTCGTAGAGCGTGAAGTCGCCATCCGCGCCTGAGTAGACGCGCAGCTCAATCGGATCAGCGGGCTTCTCAGACGTGTACTCCACATCAGGCCCCATCGGAACGATGGAGCCAGCCCGAACGTAGAGTGGAATCCGCTCGAGCGGCGCCGCAGCGTCGATGGCCCTGCCGCCCGGGAGCGCGCTGCCATTCCAGAAGTCGTACCACTTGGCTTTGGGCAGATAGAGGTGGCGCGTCACGGCGTCCTGCTCGGTGACCGGGTTCACGAGAAGTGCCGGCCCAAACATGAACTGATCGCCAATGTTCAGCGTCTTGGCGTCGGCGCGAAAATCCATCGGCAGGGGACGCATGGGAGTGTAGCTCTCGCTGGTGGTCTTCCATGCTACGGAATAGATGTAGGGCATCAGCCGATAACGCAGCCGGTCGAAGTTCACCAGGATGGCTTGCGCTTCAGGACCGTAAGACCACAATTCGTTCTGATTGTCCTTCCGCGTTCCGTGCAGGCGGAAGATGGGACAGAAGGCGCCGTACTCAAACCAGCGCACAAAGAGCTGACGGAAAGTAGGATCGCCGGGATCGCCCCAAACGAACCCGCCAATGTCAGTGGTCCAGTAGGGCGCGCCCGAAAGCGAATAGTTGAGGCCGGCCGGAATCTGGCGCTTGAAGGTTTCCCAATCGGAGTTGATGTCGCCGGACCAGACGGCGGCAGCATTTCGCTGAATGCCGGCAAAGCCGGAGCGGCTGAGAATGAAAACACGCTTCTGGTCCGTCGTGGCGCGCTGTCCGTCGTAGACGCCTGCCGTGGTCATGAGTGGATAGATGTTGGCGTAGCGATTGCCGCTGCCAATGGCGAGCTTGTGATCGAGCAGAATTGTCTCTTCGCGGCCCTCGGTCTCGGGCTCCGTAGTGTCAAGCCACCAGGCATCAACGCCGATGCTGAACAGGGCCTTGTTCATCAGTTGCCAGTAATATTTGCGGGCCGAGGGGTTCGTCGCGTCGTACAAGGCCATGGCGTTGGCGTGGTAGGGCGGCTTGGCATACTTGGTGCGGTCGATGAACCATCGACGCCGGTCCATCTCGTCATAGACCTTTGACCCGGGCTCGAAGAATGGCCAAACCGAGATCATCAAATGGAAGTGGTTCCGGTGCAGATCGTCGAGTGCGGCCTTGAAGTCGGGATAGTTCTTGTTAAAGACGAATTCGCCTTTCCGGTTCCACCAGAACCAGTCTTGAACGATGTTGTCCACCGGAATGTGGAGCTCGCGATACTTGTGGGCCGCTTCGAGCAGCTCGGCTTGACTCGAGTAGCGGTTCTTGCACTGCCAGAATCCGTATGCCCATTGGCCGAACATCGGCGCGGCGCCGGTCAGCTCGCGATAGCCCGCGATAATCCGGTCGAGCTCCGGCCCATAGAGGAAGTAGTAATCGATGGCATCGGCCACTTCCGAGGTGAAGTACAGCGCCTGCATGAAACGGTTGTTGACCCGGCTGCGGGAAGTGTTGTTCCAGAAGATGCCGTAGCCTTGGCTTGAAACCAGAAGAGGTATAGCAACATTAGTATTATCCTGGGAAAGATCAACCGATTCTCCGCGATAGTTCCAAACTCCGGCCTGGTGCTGGCCGAGTCCGTACAAGGCTTCGTGCGAGCCGTAAATGCCCATCGAGGACTCGGCGCGATAGGTGTCCTCGCTATTCACCTTGACGGGCGTCAACGTTCTCGTCATCTCCTGCGTCAGCCTTTGGCCGCGCACGTCGTTGAAAGTGATCGCGCTGTTCTTGTCCACCACGACTTTCAACTGCGCGGTATACAAGATAAAGGCGTCGGCTGAGGACTGCGTCGACCAGTCTGCCGTGGGCCAACTAGTTTTCGTGACCACGTAGTCCGGCCGCTTCGGAAGCGTTTTGCTTCGCCAAAAAGTGACGTGGATTGTCGAAGGCGTGCACACCTGCAACTTCAGGGTGCCCGTTTGCGTGGTGAGGACCACTCCATCGGATTGTTTCTGAACGCCTGTGACCGGATCCCCTGGCACCCACTGCGCGCGAACGCCGGAGGACAGCGTCAAGGCGAGCACCAGCGAGGCAACGAGAGCATTCCGCCGAATTCCGTTCATGTTTTCATCTCCGAGTCTGTCGAGAACGCATCACCCGTCAGGCTGGGGACAATCTATCACATTTCCAGTTTCCAATTGGCTTCCGGCGAATCGGGAATAGAGGCGGTAGCCGCAACACCTATCAAGCAGAAAATAAAGGACATTCCGGCTTCGTTCCAAAGCCTCATCCCGCAGTCCACCCCTGTTTCGCTATCGGTCGCTCTCGGCGCCTGCGGCGATCGCCAATTGAGAATCACGCGACTATCCCTTTCTGGCGAGCCGAGAAGCCTTGTCCTGTGGACAATCGGCAATCGCCCATTAGCCATCGAAAATTGAGCGGTCCCAGGCAGCGGCAGGCTATCTTGCCGACTTGAGGACTTCTCGCAGCACCCCCGAGGTGAACCCTCCTTGCGGGAAAGCCGCCTGGTCCGATACAGCGCTTACAATAGCACAACCATAATTGCCGTGTCAAATGATTTTTCTTGATCTAGGAATCGCGATTAACCAGAGTGTCGCCTGAGCGCAGCGCAACTCGACGACATGCGCGAGAAGCTCGAGTCTTTGGAAAAGTATGAGCCGACATACTTGGGTGAGATACAAAGCGAACCAGGTGAGATTGCCGTGATGGTGCAGAAGGTTCTGCACACCCGGTGAAAACGTGGTCGGTATTAAATCGACGGGCGGGCTGGCGCTCGCTTCTTAACGTCTGCGATCTTCCCCGTTTGACGATTGCGCTATTCCGCCCTCAATCATCCGTGCGAGACCTGGCGTGGCGGCAGTTCGGGCAGCGGTGGGACCAACACTACTTGAGGTCGTGCGATATTTCATACTCCACTGGCAGTAACTTCTCCAAGCTCAAGTGCTGGGAGGCATCGAGCACTTCGATGCCGACTATCTTCTCGTCTTCCCCTAGGTCGAGCACCACGTTTTCGTCGACGCGACGATTGATCACTTGCTGCTTCCGGTCGTCCAATCGAAGGTAAAGCAGGTCGCTCTTGGGATTGTAAATGACGCGCATTCTAAGGCTTCCATTCTCCGTAGAAAACGTATACGGTCGCGGCTATTATAACGTCGCGCTCGATGGCGTAGAACACTTCGACTCGTTTTTGCTTGTACGTCCTGCCCAGACGTTGCCTTCCGAAATCGTAAATCTTCGCTCTACCCTCACGTCAGTGTTTAGCGGCGACCGGGAATCCGGTTCGTATCACGTCTTCTATTTCCTCCGGCGTGGCGCCACGCTCTTCGGCACGCTCAGTCGTGTGAGGGTCGATCTGGATCGTCATACCCAGGGGCTCGACAGCCATCAACTTAGCATGTTTTCAATAAGGTTGTGTGTGGATTTTCGAAGAGCAGGTAGTGCCGCTCCGCGCCACCGGCTACCGACTCCATAACGTTTATGTTATAGTCGCGGAGTGAGGAGGAAATGAGGACAAAGAAAGAGAAAACACCCGCCCGGCCCTGGAAGGAGTTTCGCGGGCGGCGCCCCTCGCGAGGCTCCCATGCTGCGTATGCCCAGCGGCGTTTGGAGTTGGAGCTGGCCGCGATGATTCGCAAACTGCGACTGAACAGGGGTATCTCTCAGGCAGAGCTCGCTCGACGCATCGGGACTCAGCAGTCTGCCATTGCCCGGCTCGAGGGGGGCGACGACAACATCACCCTGAGTCGCCTTCAACGCGTCGCCGCGTTGCTCGGCGCAGAAGTGAGCATCCGCTTGAAACCACAGGCCGCATAATAGCGAGCGGGTAGCGTGGCCCTCTCGGTGTCCGACGTCTGCGGGTCTTGTGACGAATCGATTCAAGAGAAAGGCCGCGGACTTCGGAAAGGACGAACTCCGCGCTTTACGGTGCGGCGATGAGGTGGCCGGTTCTTGCCTTGGCGTCGAAGGGGCGCACGTGAATTTCGACGGTGCGGCCGAGCGCGGTAAGCCAGGCAGTGAGCCGGTCGATCGTGACGCTCTCCATCCGGCCACGAAGAACTTTGGAAAGGGTCGGCTGGTCGGTCCCACATCGCCGCGCGGCTTCCCTTTGGGTGAGCCTGCGCCGTCTGATGGTCTCGCCGATCGCCGTGATCAGCACGCTCTTCGCCGTGAGTTCCGCAGCCTCGGCGGGGGTAAAGCCGATATCTCGAAAAACGTTGCCGGTGCTCTTGTGGATGGGAATTGTTGCCATGGGTCAGTCCTCCGTATCTAATGCGCCTGCCCGCTGGAGGCGCGCCTGGATTATTTCGGCATCTGGTTTTGGCAGCCCGATTCCCGACTTCGATTTCTTCATGAAGGCATGAAGCACATAGATGGCCTTCTTTAGATTCACCACGACCATCAGCCGGTAGGCGTTCCGCTCGAAACGTTCCCGCAACTCGAAGACGCCGGCCCCGAGCTGCGGAAGCGGTTTGGTATCGAGCGGCGTTTTACCCTCCTGCACCTGCCGGAGCCGATGGCCAAAAGAGGCTTTCGCCGGACCTGGGAGAGTCGATATGTCATCTCTGCTGCTGCCGATCCATACCACAGGCTTGGGGAGCAATCGAGATCGGTCAGGTCCCGGAGTCGTGCTTGTTTCGCCATTCTCTGGAGGTAAAGCACCCTTCTGGTCCATAAGCTATTATGGTAAATTTACCATCGGCCGTCAAGAGCCGGTAGCCCTCGCGGTGCCGGAAGTGTGCGGCGCTTGTGCCGACTCCATTGGAGGGAGAGGCCGCGGAGTTCGGAAGCCACGAACTTCGCGCTACCCACTCTTAATCTGAAGGTCAGGACGCAAAGTCTTTCTTCGCCTCGCTGAAAGCACATTCCTCAACTACGCACTTCCGAGTCAGAGTCCCAACCCTGATTCAATCGTTCGCGCCCAGCTTTCAACCGCCTCCCGGGACAAGACGTGTGCGAACGGAGTGAGAACCAGAGCAGGGGAAATCTTTCGGAACATATTCGCTGCGAATGCGTATAAGCCTATGAAGGGTGGGGAGAGATATTCGCGATGATCAAATTCCTGCTTTGGTGCATTTTGCTGGTGCTGTGCTGGCCGCTGGCCTTGGTGGCGTTGATTCTGTATCCGCTCGTTTGGCTGCTTTTGCTGCCGTTTCGTATTTTGGGCATCGCGGTAGAAGGGGTGTTGGAGCTCGTATGGGCGATTGTGACGCTGCCGGCGCGCCTCTTGCGCTCGCCGCGGCGCGTGTGAACGGTTCCTCAGTCCGTCAGTATTTCAGTCTGCCAGTCGCTGAAGCACTGAAATACCGACCAACTGACACACTGCCTTTTGAGAGGTGACTTGTGATGAAGAAAATGATGCTGGTTGTGACAGGTTTTCTCGCTGCGGCGGCCATCGGCGCGGCCGCGGCTCCGGAGCGCTGGCTTCACGTCAGCGTAGTCAGCACTGACCCCAAAGGCGACACCGTTCACATCAACGTCCCCATGTCGCTGGCGGAAAAGGTACTGCCGGCCATTCACAACGATCAATTGCGCGAGGGCAAGGTGAGGATTCACGGCAGAGTTGATGAGGTCGACCTGCGCGCCATTTTTGAGGCTGTCCGCACCGCGTCTGACAATGAGTTCGTCACCGTCAAGAACCGCGACGAAGACGTGCGCGTCGCGAAGTCGGCAGGGAACCTTCTGATCAAGGTTCACGAGAAGCACGGCAAAGCCGAGAACGTGGAAATCAAAGTCCCGATGGCGGTGGTGGAGGCGATGCTGTCCGGCGGCGGGGACGAGATCGATGTGGCGGCCGGCCTCCGTGCCTTGAGCGCGCAAGGCGATGTGGAACTTGTTTCGGTGAATGACGGCGAGGAAACAGTCCACATCTGGACGGACACGCGCAGCTCGTCGGAACGGTAGCGAAAGTGGCGAGTGATTTTCGATTGACGATTTTCGATTGCCGATTGTCGGAGGCATGTCGTTGCGTGGGTTGCCCGTCGTCAATCAGCAGTTGGAAATCGGCAACCTCTCACATGCCACATGCAACTTGCCACTGGTTTTGAGAGAGGTGCCCCATGTTTCCAGCCATGAAGCTCTCGACGATCGTCCTGCTGGTGTTCTCGTGCGTCGTGGGAACGGCCGCGATTGCCACGTACGAGGCGGGGGCGGTGCGGATATCAGTCCAGGAGAAAGCGCCGGGCGGCGAACACATCCGGCTGATCGTTCCCGCGCTGCTCGTCCCCGTCGGCCTGCATTTCGTTCCTGAGAAAGAGTTGCGAAAGCAGTCCGCGGAGATGCGCCAATGGTTGCCGGTTGTCAGAGCCGCGAGCCAGGAACTCGAACGCTGTCCCGATGCCACGCTGGTGGAAGTGAAAGGCCCGGACGAAAATGTGAGCATCCGGAAGAGCGGGGATTCAATGGTCATCGACGTGGACGATCGCGACGAGACCGTTCACGTTTCCTTCCCACTGAGAGTTGTGACCACCGCCGTGCGAAGGCTGGAAGCCAGCAATCCCCCCGTTTAGGTCCTCTATTGCCCGCAGTTAGTGGCCGGTTCCTCAGTTAGTCAGAATTTCAGTGTGTCAGTTACTGAGGAAGTGAAATACTGACCCACTGACACACCGATCAGTGACCACGGACAACGAACCACGAACAGCGGACAACTGACAATTTCTATTCCGTGCTAAACTCTGCCTCTCGCGCTATAGTGTCGAACTCTGCGCAATCTGCGTAATCTGCGGATTGATTCTGTGGATTCAAGGGGGACGGGGAATGCGGATCGTATTCGGGGCTGATCATGCGGGATTCGACATGAAGCAAGACGTCCTGGCTTTCGTGCGCGGACTCGGGTACGAGGTCCTCGACGTTGGCGCATTTACCGGCACGCAGCCGGACGATTACCCGGACTTTGCCGAAGCCTTGGCACAGGCGCTGAGGGAGGGCAAGGCCGACCGTGGCATCTTGATTTGCGGCAGCGGCGTCGGAGCCTCCGTGGCTGCGAACAAGATTCCCGGCATCCGGGCCGGGCTATGCCACGACACGTACTCGGCTCATCAGGGCGTGGAGCACGACGACATGAACGTGTTGGTGTTGGGATCGCGTGTCATCGGCACGGAACTGGCCCATGAGCTGGCGAAGAGTTTTCTCAGCGCAAAGTTTTCCAACGAGGAGCGCCACGTTCGGCGGTTGGGCAAGGCAAAAAAGATTGAAAGCAAGTTCATGCGGACGGCCTCAGGAACCTGAACTGCCTAAGCGCACCGGCTCCTGCCGGATTACCTTTATTCAGTTCCAACTAAGGATGGAAGCCAGATGACATCAGAAGAACGCGGCACAGCCAAGATCGCGTATTTTTCGATGGAGATCGCGCTCGATCCATCCATACCCACTTACAGCGGCGGCTTGGGCATTCTCGCCGGCGACACCCTGCGCTCTGCTGCCGACGCCGAGCTGCCGATGGTTGCGATCACCCTGGTTTACCGGAAGGGTTACTTTCGCCAACGATTGGACGCGCGGGGGTGCCAGACGGAAGAGCCCGACTCATGGGGTCCTGACACCCGTCTCGTCTTGGAAGGCGCCACGACTGCGGTGCAGATCGAAGGGCGCCAGGTTCAGGTCCGCGCCTGGCGTTACGATGTGGTCGGCATCTCCGGCCATCGCGTCCCCGTGTATCTATTGGATGCTGATCTACCTGCCAACTCAGATTGGGATCGCACCCTCACTGACACGATCTACGGCGGCGACGCGCATTACCGGCTGTGCCAGGAAATCGTGCTTGGCATCGGCGGAGTTGGGATGCTGCGCGCGCTGGGCTTCGAGAAGCTTGACAGCTATCACATGAACGAAGGCCATTCTGCTTTTCTCATGGTCGCTTTGCTGGAGGAACAGCTCCAAATGCGCCAGTCCCACGATCCATCCGAAGCGGACGTGGAGGCGGTCAGGCGCCAGTGCGTCTTCACCACTCACACGCCGGTCCCGGCCGGTCACGACAAGTTCCCATGGGATATGGTGACCCGAGTCTTAGGCAGCGACCGCGCCGATCTTCTGATTCATACGCGATGCTGCACGGAGGAAGGGCTCAATATGACCTTTCTCGCCTTGGGCGCGGCTCATTACGTCAACGGCGTGGCGATGCGGCATGAGGAAGTCTCCCAAGGCATGTTTCCCCATTATCCCATCCACGCCATCACCAACGGAGTCCATGCCCTCACCTGGACCTCGCCCTCCTTTCAGGAGTTATACGATCAGCACATTCCCGAGTGGCGTCACGATAACGACTATCTTCGATACGCTGTCGGGATTCCGCGCGCGCTGATCCAAAAAGCGCACTTCGGCGCCAAGGCTGCGCTGATGGAAGAAGTGCGGAAGCGAACCGGGGTAGCCTTGGATGAGTCCGCCTTTACGATTGGTTTTGCCCGCCGGGCGGCGACGTACAAACGGGCCGGCCTGCTTTTCTCCGATCTCGATCGCCTGCGCCGCATCGCCAAACGGGCGGGGCTTTTCCAAGTCATATACGGCGGCAAGGCGCATCCGCGCGACAGTGAGGGCAAGGCTGTCATCCGCCAGATTTTCGAAGCAGCGGCACAACTGAAGAACGAGATCCAAGTTGTTTATTTGGAAAACTACGATATGACTCTGGCTCGCCTCATGACATCAGGAGTCGACCTCTGGCTTAACACCCCGCAACCGCCATATGAAGCTTCGGGCACGAGCGGCATGAAAGCGGCTCTGAATGGTGTTCCCAGCCTGAGCGTCCTCGACGGTTGGTGGGTTGAAGGGTGCTTTGAAGGCTCGACGGGCTGGGCGATCGGGAGTGACCTGCCGCCCGGCCGCGAGGGCGACGTCTCTCAGGCCACCTCGCTCTACCGGAAGCTGGAAGAGATCATCATCCCAATGTTTTACAATCGGCCCGCCGAGTACGCGCGCGTCATGCGCTCGGCCATCGCCGTGAACGGAAGCTTTTTCAATACTCAGCGCATGCTCTACCAGTACGAGAACAACGCGTATTATCCCGGAACGCTGGCGAAAGCGGTCCACGCGGCAACGTAGAGGCGCGGAGCAAAGCAGCCCATCAAAGCATTTCGAAAAACGAAGCTTTGACCACAACGGACTTCCCCCAATCTCGCCAGGACAGGCATCTTCCGGAGTTCACAAGTTGTATCCACCCAGGGTTCCGGGTCGCGGCCCCGAACAGTCCCCCAATAACGGAAGTCACACTCTGGCGTGACCGGCGTCACAGCAAAGGCGGGCCAATCCATGCCAAGTTGCTGCCAGGCTCGCAAAGTAGAGTTGTTCGCCAGCCCGGGGGAAGGGCAATGGGTGACGCAATACAGAGTGTCGGAAGCACCTGCTCGGAAATCACCCTTGAGAATATTCTGCAACGTCCCGAGGGCCGGGAGATCCTGACTTGCATCCAGTGCGGTCTGTGTGCGGGCACTTGCCCGCACGGTGAGGTGATGGCCTACCCGCCGCGACGCATTATCGGCATGCTCCGGGCGGGATTACTGGAACAGGTCTTTACGAGCGACAGCCTGCTCGCCTGTGTGGCTTGCTATGCCTGCATGGCGAAATGTCCGCGAGACATTCGACTGACCGAGGTTCTTTTACCCTTGGTGAAAGAACAGGTTTTCCTTCGTCTTCCTGAGCTTCCCTCCGAGCTGCATAAGGCGCTGGAGAACACGCTGCGATATGGCAATCCGACGGCCGAATCGCCCCGCAAACGGGCGGCCTGGGTCAAGACGGCCGGTGTCCCGGTCCGCATCCTTGCTGAAGACCCCAGGCCTGTCGATGTGCTGTGGTTCGTGGAATGCCAGAACTCGTATCATCCCCGGGGACAGGACGTCAGCCGCGCCACGGCCAAGCTCTTTCACGCCCTGGGAGTCGACTTTGCCATTTTGGGTAACGAGGAGAAGTGCGCCGGCGAGTGCGCCCGCCTGTTGGGGGAGACCGGGTTGTTTGACACGCTGACGGACTACAACATGGCGGTCTTCAACAAATATAAGTTCAAGCGCATCGTCACCTCCGGCGCCCACGCCTACGACGCTTTCAAGTATCAGTATGACGGGGTTGGATTCAAGTACGAGCTGGACCACACGACGCCGTTTTTCTCAAAGTATTTGGAAACGCTGAAGCCGCTCTTGACCCGCAAGCTGGGCTATACGGTCACTTATCACGACTCCTGTTGCCTGGGAAGGCACAATGGCTTCTACGAGGAACCGCGGATGCTGCTGCGGGCCATCCCTGGCGTCAAGCTGCTCGAGATGCCGCACAACCGCATTAGTGCGACCTGCTGCGGCGGGGGCGGCGGAGGTATGTGGTTGGATACCTATTACAAATCCAAGGGCTACGAGCGGCTCTCCGAACGTCGCGTGAAGGAAGCCGTCTCGACCGGTGCGGACGTGATTGCCACATCCTGTCCTTACGAGATTTCCCGGTTCGAAGATGCCCTGAAAGTCCTGGGATACGACAAGAAGATGGTCGTCAAAGATGTCACTGAACTGTTATCCGAAGCGATGGAGGGATAGTCCGTGAACATCCTCGTGGCGTTAAGAATGGTGCCCGATGTGGTGGAAGAGTTGGAAGTTGCTCCGGACGGGAAGCGGTTGGATCTCGAGTTTCTCCGCATGGTATTGAGTGAATCCGACGACCACGCCCTCGAGCAAGCCCTCATCCTCAAGGAGCGCCAAGGCGGAAAAGTGACGGTGCTGGCGCTCGACGCGCCGGACTTGGACGATGTCCTATTCACGGCCCTCGCTAAAGGGGCGGACCGCGCCATAAAGATCACGGGCGCGGAAGAAGGCGTCATGACTCGCGAGGCGGCGCATATTCTGGCGCGGGTCATCTCGAATGAACCCGGCCTCTTGCCCGCTGATCTGATTCTCAGCGGCACGCAAGCTTACGATGACCTGGACGGCCTGGTCGCTCCTTTGGTCGCGGAAGAGCTCAGCCTGCCGTTTCTCGGAATCGTTACCAAGCTGGATCCAGACCTCGCCACGAGCAAAGCGAGAGTGGTGAAGGAGTACGCGAGTGGAGTTCGAGGCGAGTTTGAAGTTGCGCTGCCCGCGGTCTTCGGTATTCAGGCGGCAGAGAAACCCCCGCGCTACGTGCCGGTGGCGAAGGTGCGGGCGGCGATGAAGTCCCAGAAGATTGAAAGCTTGCCGGTCCCGACGCTGGAGGAGGTCGGGCTTTCCATGATCCAGGTTCTGGAAATGACAAAACCTCAAGTGTCCGGGCACGCCGTCATGTGGGAGGGCTCTCCCCAACAGGTCTCCGATGGGTTGTGCGGAATTCTAGCCGAGCGCGGTTTGCTCTGAGGAGATAATCGCCATGGCAGCCGAGTTTTGGGTCGTTGTCGAGCACTGGAGGAATCGAGTCGCCGAGATCACGTATGAAGCGCTGGCGCTGGGGCGCGAGGTGGCCGATCAACTGGGCGTTCCGCTCCAAGCCGTGCTGCTGGGCCACAATGTCAAGGAGATGGCGCAGTCTCTAGGCAAGGCGGATAGCCTCCTCTACATCGATCATCCTTTGCTCTCCGAGGTGGTGCCTGAAACCGACGCGGAAGCATTGGTGCAGTTGGTCAAAGAGAGGAAACCGCGTGGCATCATCATCCCGCTGACGAATGTGAGCCTGGGTGTCGGGACCTTGCTCGCAGCGCGGCTGCGATTACCTGTCATCAACTTCTGTAAGGACCTCAAGGTGGTGGATGGAAAGGTCCAGGCCAAGAGCGTGCTCTATGGCGGCAAGATGGAGTCAACGGTGGTGGCCGACGCCGAGCCTGCCATTTTCGGGCTGTGGCCGGGCGCCCGCAAAGCCGAAAACGGACGCGTCGATCAGAGTCCTCCGGTCGAGGAGTTGACGGTCAGCCTGCGCGAGCCGCCCATCCGCCTGCAAAAGTACATCGAGCCGGAAGCCGGCGACGTGGACATCAGCCAGCAAGAGGTACTGGTGGCGGTGGGACGCGGAATCCAAGGCAAGGAGAACCTAGAGCTGGCGGAGACGGTGGCGAAGGATCTGCACGGCGCCCTCTGCGGTTCCCGTCCTGTGATCGACCAGGGCTGGATGCCGCTTTCCCGCCAAGTCGGGAAGTCCGGTATGACCGTGAAGCCGAAACTTTATCTGGCCTTGGGCATCAGCGGGGCACCCGAGCACACCGAGGGCATGAAGGATTCCGCTCTCATCGTGGCCGTCAACACCGACCCCCGCGCACCCATTTTCAACATCGCGCACTACGGGATTGTGGCGGACGTATTGGAGGTACTCCCGGCCTTGAACGAGGCCATCGCGCGCAAGAAGGGAGTGGACAGGCATGCTGCTTGATCCGGCTACCGCAACCTACTTCGGCCTGCCTGGCTACGTCTACCTCTGGGCCTTGACCGTCGTGTCCTGCTCCGTGTTTGCGGCCAAGGTTCTCCAGTACGTCAGGGTCTTGCGAAGCGTGCGGCCGGAGAAGCGCTGGGATCACCTGCCTCAACGGGTGAGGCTGTTTGCGGTCAATGTGCTCGGGCAGCGACGACTCCTCAACGAGCCGGTTATTGGATTTGCCCACCTCATCATCTTCTGGGCTTTTGTCTTGTACGCCACCAGCTTCTGGTGGAACTTGGCGCGCGGCCTGATCCCTTCTCTTCCCATTCCCTACGCCGACGATATGCGGTGGGTCGCTGTGGCGCTTGAGGCTTTTGCTGTGCTTGGCCTCGTCGCGCTCGCAGTGGCAGCCGTGAGGCGCTACATCTTCACGCCTGAGCACCTCGAGAGGTCCAGGGACGCCACCCTCATCCTCGCGCTCATTGCCCTTGTCCTCCTGTCCTTCCTGGGGAGGCAGGTGCTTAGGACCCGCGCGCCGGCGGCCTCCCTTGCGTTCTGGTGGGTGCACATGGTCACGGTGCTGGGGTTTCTGGCATATCTCCCCTATTCCAAGCACCTCCATCTGCTAGCTTCGCCTTTCGGAGTATTCTTCGGGTCGCTCGAACCGCACGGCATGCCGGCCCCATCCGAGGGAGCGGCGTACCGGCAGGAGTTTACTTGGCGAGAGTTGTTTTCAGGGCTGGCCTGCGCTGAGTGCGGGCGTTGCGATCGCGCCTGTCCCAGTGTCGGCAGCGGCTACGCACTGTCCCCGAAGGAACTGATGAGTCGGGTGAAAGAACTAGTCCGAGCGCCTGACGGCCACGTGAAGCCGGTGAGTCTGGTGGGCGACTTGGTCAAGCCGGAAGAAATATGGGCGTGTACCACCTGCTACGCCTGCATGCAGCAGTGTCCGGTCTTTAATGAACACATCCCGGTTTTGATGGAAATGCGCCGCCACTTGGTTTCGCAAGGACAAGTGGAGAATCGCCTCCAGGAAACGCTGACACGACTGACGCGCTATGGCAACTCGTTCGGCACTTCGCCGCGGGCCCGCGCCAAATGGACCCAAGGCTTGGATTTCAAGATCAAAGACGCGCGGAAGGAGCCGGTCGAGTATCTCTGGTTTGTGGGCGATTACGCTTCCTACGATCCGAGGCTTCTGCCCGCGACCCAGGCGATGGCGCGCGTACTGCGTCGAGCCGGTGTGGATTTCGGGATCCTTTACGAGGCCGAGCAAAATGCCGGTAACGACCTGCGACGCGCAGGAGAAGAAGGGCTCTTTCAGATGCTGGTGGAAAAGAACCAGAAGGCCCTCGCTGGCGCCCATTTCAAACAGATCGTCACCACTGACCCGCACACCTATCACGCCCTGAAAAATGAGTACCCAGGACTGGGCGACGATGGGCGCGTGCTCCATTATACGGAGCTCCTCGCGCGCTTGTTTCGAGCCGGAAAACTACCCGTGTCGCACAGCTTGAAAATGACGCTGACCTATCACGATCCGTGTTACCTGGGCCGGTACAACGGAGTCTACGACGCGCCGCGGAGTGTCCTTAATGAGCTGGGGGCCACACTTCTCGAAATGCCGCGGAACCGCGACGGCTCATATTGCTGCGGGGCCGGAGGAGGCCGGATCTGGATGGAAGATCCGCCGGGCATCAAGGAGCGGCCGGCCGAGAGTCGTGTCCGGGAGGCAGCGGGACTTCGCGGGGTGAATACGCTGGTCGTCAGTTGCCCGAAAGACCTGGTGATGTTCCAGGACGCCATCAAGACCGCGGGCCTGGAAGGAAAGCTTATCGTTCGGGATTTGTCTGAATTGGTCGAGCAGGCCACCGGTTCGGTGGAAAGGAGCAACTCGAGTGTCGCCGCCTGAAGAGAAGAGCGGGAACGTGCGCATCGGCGTCTACGTTTGCCACTGCGGGACCAACATTGCGGGAACCATCGACGTCAGAGCCGTGACCGAATACGCTGGCACGCTGCCGGGTGTGGCCCTGGCGAGAGATTACAAGTACATGTGCTCCGACCCCGGCCAGGAGTTGATTCGGCAGGACATTCGCGAGCACAACCTCGACCGCATTATCGTCGCCGCCTGCTCGCCGTGCCTGCATGAGAAAACCTTCCGCCACGCCACCGAGCTGGGCGGCTTGAATCCCTACTTCTTCCACATGGTCAACGTCCGGGAGCATGACTCCTGGGTACACGTCGACAAGAAAGCGGCCACCGACAAAGCTAAAGATCTGGTGCGCGCGGCTGTGCGTCGCGTAAGGCTGCACCGGCCGCTGGAACGGCGGCAGGTGCCGATTAAGCCCGAGGTGCTGGTGGTGGGCGGCGGGATCGCGGGCATTCACGCGGCCTTGACCCTCGCTAATGCCGGCAAGCACGTCTACCTGGTGGAACGCGAGCCGACCATCGGCGGCCACATGGCGCAGTTCGACAAGACCTTCCCCACTTTGGATTGTGCCGCATGCATCCTGACGCCGAAGATGACCGCGGTGAAGTCGCATCCCAACATCACCCTGTGGACCTTGTCCGAGGTGGCGAAGGTCGAAGGATATGTCGGCAATTTCACGGTGACTGTAAAGCGCAAACCCCGCTACGTGCTGGAGGACCTCTGTGTGGGCTGCCTGGAGTGTATCGAAGCCTGCGTTTACAAGCAGGCGAAGGTGCCTGACGAATTCAACGTCGGACTGAGCAAACGTAAGCCGATCTATATTTCCTTCCCCCAAGCCGTGCCACAAGTTGTGGTCATCGATCCGGAAGCCTGCATTGAGTTCAAGAGTGGGAAGTGCAAGAAGACCTGCGTCGAGATCTGCGCCGATCGCAACGCCATCGACTTCCATCAGCAGGAAGAAATCAAGACCATCGAGGTCGGGACCATCGTCCTGGCGACCGGCTTTGAAGTCTTCGACGCCAAACGCATCCCCTATTACGGGTACGGGACTTATCCGAACGTCTATACCGCGTTGGAGCTAGAGCGGCTCACCAACGCGGCGGGACCCACCAGCGGCGAAGTCCTGCTGCGCGATGGCCGGAAGCCCAAGGCGGTGGGCATCATCCATTGTGTGGGCAGCCGGGACGAGCACACCAACCGATACTGCTCCCGCGTGTGCTGCATGTACTCGTTGAAGCTGGCGCACCTCATCAAAGAAAAGACCGAGGCCGAGGTCTACAACTTCTACATCGATCTGCGCACGCCGGGGAAGGGCTTCGAGGAGTTCTATAACCGGGTGGCGGGGGAGGGAACTCAGCTTATTCGCGGCAAAGTCGCCGACGTTTACCCCGCTCCGGATGGTGACGGCCGCCTGATTCTTCAGGTGGAAGACACGCTGCTGAGCATGGTTCGCAAGATCCCGGTCGACATGGTAGTCCTCGCCACCGGCTTGGAAGCACAAAAGGATGCGCAAGACGTGCGCCGCTTGTTCAACATCGGCTGCTCCAGCGAGGGATTCTTCCTCGAGCGGCACCCCAAATTGGCTCCGGTGAATACCTTCACGGATGGGATCTTCCTTGCTGGATGCTGTCAGGGCCCCAAGGATATTCCTGACACGGTAGCGCAGGCTGGAGCGGCCGCTGCCGAAAGTCTGGCCCTTGTCGACGCCGGTTTCGTCGAGCTCGAACCCAATACGGCGCATGTTCTCGAAGAGGCCTGTTCTGGCTGCAAGACCTGTATCCCGGTCTGTCCGTACCAAGCCATCACCTTTATTCAGGACAAAGCCAAGGCCGAGATCAACGAGGTGCTCTGCAAGGGTTGCGGCACCTGTGTGGCCGCCTGTCCCTCGGGTTCCATTGAGCAGAATCTGTTCGAAGACCAAGAGATCTTCGAGGAAATCGACGGTGTGTTGACCTATGCCTGAGCCATTTGAGCCTAAGATCGTGGCATTCTTCTGCAACTGGTGCACGTATCTCGCTGCGGACTTGGCGGGCACTTCTCGCATCAAGTACGCGCCCAACGTCCGAGTGGTCCGCCTTATGTGTTCCGGCCGTGTCGACGCGCAGTTCGTGTTGGAGGCTTTCGCACGAGGCGCAGACGGAGTTTTGATTGGCGGTTGCCACCCCGGCGATTGCCACTACCAGGAAGGGAACTACAAGGCTCTCCGGCGCTTTCACTTGTTAAAGCGTCTGCTCAAGGAAATGGGAGTCGAGGAGGAACGGTTCCGCCTTGAATGGATTTCCGCATCCGAGGGGGAAAAGGTAAAGGTTGTCATCAACGACATGGTGGAAAAGGTGCGACCGCTCGGCCCCTTCACCAGGCGGCTGGCCGAAGATCGTCCCTTGGAGGAGGTCGCAGCGTAATGGCCGACAAGCCGAAAGTCGCCTTTTATTGGTGCGCTTCCTGCGGCGGCTGCGAGGAGACCGTCGTCGATCTCGAAGAGAAGATCCTCGATGTCGTGGCCGCTGTGGACATCGTTTACTGGCCGGTGGCGCTGGATTTCAAGCGACGCGATCTGGAAGCGATGCCCGACGGATCGATTGTGGCAACGTTTCTCAATGGCGCCATTCGAACCACTGAGCAGGAGGAAATGGCCCACCTTTTGCGGAGGAAGTCTCAACTCCTGTTCGCGTTCGGCAGTTGCTCCCAACTGGGAGGCATACCCGGCCTGGCCAACTTGTGGGACCGCGAGAGCATTCTCCGAACAGCTTACGCCGAAAGCCCAAGCACGGCCAACGCAGACGGCGCGGTCCCCCAGAGAGTATCCAAGGAAAATGGTTACTCGCTGTCGTTGCCTGTCCTGTTCGATACGGTGCGAACTCTGGACCAAGTCGTGGCCGTGGATTATTACGTGCCGGGTTGCCCTCCCACGCCGAAGATCCTCCTGGCCGCTCTCGACGCACTGCTCAACGGAAAACTGCCTGAAAAAGGAGCTGTGCTGGCGCCCGATCAGGCGCTGTGCGAGGAGTGTCCGCGCAAAGAGACCCGTCCGGAGCAACTTTCTCTGGCAGAGTTCAAGCGGCCACACCAGGTGCTGATCGACGAGACGACGTGCCTGCTGGCGCAGGGCGTGCTTTGTTTCGGCCCGGCTACGCGGGCGGGCTGCGAAGCCCTGTGCGTCAAGGGAAACATGCCTTGCACCGGATGCTTCGGTCCCACCAGCCGGGTGAAGGATTTTGGCGGCAAGGCTCTCTCCGCCATGGCCTCGGTCGCCGCCGGCAAAGAAGAGGCAGAGATCGCCCGAGCCTTTGAAAACATCCCTGACGCTGTCGGGACGTTCTACCGCTACAGCTTGCCTGCTTCTTTGTTGAGACGGAGGAGACTGGGCGCAAGCGGTTGAGTTTATCTGTAGATTCTGCCTCCATTGGATGTGGCGCGAGCGCCGGAAGGAGCGGCGGATCATCGAGCGAGAAGAGGATTCCGATGTCAGAGCCTGAACAACGCAGGATTACCATCGATCCCGTTACCCGCCTGGAAGGCCACGGGAAGATCGAGATCTTCCTCAACGAGCAAGGTGAGGTCGACCGTGCCTACTTCCAGGTGCCGGAGTTGAGAGGTTTCGAGACGTTCTGCGTGGGACGCCGAGCTGAGGACATGCCTCAGATCACTTCCCGGATCTGCGGCGTATGCCCGACTGCGCACCACATGGCGTCCGTGAAAGCGCTGGATAGCCTCTATCAGGTCGATCCGCCGCCCGCGGCCAAGAAGATTCGCGAACTCGTCTACAGCACCTTCATGGCTGAGGATCATGCTCTGCATTTCTATTTTCTCGGCGGCCCGGATTTCATCGTGGGGCCCTCGGCGCCGGCAGCCGAGCGCAACGTCCTGGGTGTCATCGCCAAGGTGGGAGTCGAGGTGGGACGGAAGGTGATCTCGGCGCGCCGCAGGCTGCGCGAACTCATCACATTGGCATGCGGGAAAGTGATTCATCCTGTTTTCGGATTGCCCGGTGGTGTAGCCAAGGCGCTGAAGCGCGAAGACCAAGCTCGATTCTGCGAAGTAGCCAAGGAAACGGTGGACTTCGCTCTTTTTACTCTCGAGACTTTCGAGAAAATCGTCCTGAAGAATAGCGGCTATGTGGATCTCATCCTCTCCGATACCTTCACTCAGCGAACCTATTACATGGGAATGGTGGATGATAGCAATCGAGTGAATTTCTACGATGGCGCGATTCGCGTGGTGTCGCCGGGTGGTGAGGAGTTCGCCAGATTCCAACCGAACGCTTATCTCGATTACATCGCGGAACACGTCGAACCTTGGACTTACATGAAGTTTTGCTTCTTGAAGCCGGTGGGGTGGAAGGGGCTCACGGAGGGCCCCGACAGTGGTGTTTACTGCGTTGCGCCGCTGGGGCGTCTGAACGCCTCAGAACGGATGGCAACTCCCCTCGCGCAGGAAGCGCGCGAAAAGCTTTTCGCCACCCTGGGAAGCAAGCCCGTCCACCACACACTGGCCTCTCACTGGGCGCGACTTGTGGAGTTGCTGTACGCCGCCGAACGCATGCAGGAACTTTCGTCTGATCCCGAGATCGTCGATCCGCATGTGCGCACCCTGCCCACCGAGACGCCCCGCGAAGGGATTGGAGTGGTCGAAGCGCCCCGCGGAACGCTGATTCATCACTATCAGACCGACGAGAAGGGAATCATCCGCAAGGCCAATTTGATCGTCGCGACCCAAAACAACGCTGCCCGCATCGCTTTAGGCGTGGGAAAAACCGCCAAGGCTTTTGTGAAATCGGGGAAAATCTCGGACGGCATTCTGAACATAGTCGAGATGACATTCCGCGCCTACGACCCTTGCCTGGGCTGCGCCACGCATTCGCTGGCAGGAAGCATGCCTTTGTTCATTCAGGTCCGTGACCCACTCGGCACCATTCTGACCACCCTGCAACGTGACTCAGAGGGACGCATTCACAAAGCATTCTGTGAGGAGAAGAAACTGGGGAGATCGACCTAGCACCCGGCGGTATGAGCCGCCGTGCCGTTTGGGGTGAGTCTGGTTCGCCGGTTCCTGGATATTGCTCTCCAACCACCCGCCCGAAGAAAAATCAATTGTAGTCCGGCAGATGTGATCTTGGCGGAGGAACGTCAGTTTGTACCTTCCCGACGGTTGCACCCTCACGAATTGAACGCATTCGCGACGGTTCTGTCGAGTTGAGAACTTCCCTCGATTCAATGCACATGAGATTCTTGGTATGGACAGGGCGGTACGCCCGAGATGTGTTGGGCGCAAACCTGACTTCGACGTGTACCGCGCTACACCTGAATTCTAAACGTGGCGTGCGAAGGCACACCAGGTATATCATTCCGTCGCTCAATCGTTAGAGCACGACGCGATCTTGCGAGATCGCGCCGACGGATCCGGTCCCGCAGGTGGCTGTCCCTGAACTGGCACCGGTACCCCATCTTTCGCGCCTTTGAGGGATTCTCATGAAGCTTATCAATCGCGTTCGTAGGCTTACCTTGCTCGCGCCGATGGTCGGTGCGCTTTTGTTCGTGGAACCCTCGGCGGTTCAGACCGCCGCGCCGCAGCCCCAGTACCCCGCCTTGCCAAGCGAAACGCCGGCCAAGTTTGAGCCCGCTACTGACAGCTTCGACTACATCCGGCGCGATGTGATGATCCCCATGCGTGACGGTGTGAAGCTGCACACCGTGATCCTAGTGCCGAAGGGTGCCAAGGGCGCGCCGATCCTCCTGACGCGCACGCCCTACAGCGCGACAAAGCAGACGAGCCACGCTGAGAGCGCTCACCTTGGCCCCATCCTGAACGGCTACGACAACGCCACCGAGGTAATCGTAGAAGGCGGCTACATTCGCGCCGTGCAGGACGTGCGCGGCAAGTACGGCTCCGAGGGCGACTACGTGATGAACCGCCCCCTGCACGGGCCGCAGAACCCGACCCCGGTCGATCACTCGACCGACACCTACGACACCATCGACTGGCTGGTGAGAAACGTTCCGGAATCAAACGGCAAGGTCGGCATCCTCGGCATTTCCTACGACGGGTTTCTGCCCTTGATGGGGCTCGTTAATCCTCACCCGGCGCTCAAAGTGTCCGTGCCCATGAACCCCATGGTCGACGGCTGGATGGGCGACGACTGGTTTCACTATGGCGCCTTCCGCGAGCAGAATATGCCTTACATCTACGAACAGGAGGCGACGCTCACCTCGGAGGCCAAGTGGTGGACGAGTCACTTCGACGACTATGACATGTATATGCAGGCGGGATCGGCGGGCGAGCTGGGGCGACGGCGCGGGCTGGAACAGGTTGGCTTCTGGCGCAAGCTTTTGGAGCATCCGAGCTACGACGCCTTCTGGCGCGACCAGGCAATGGACCGCGTGCTGGCGGCCCAGCCGCTCAATGTGCCGGTGATGCTCGTCCACAGTCTCTGGGACCAGGAGGACATTTACGGCGCCATCGCCGTCTACAAAGCGATCAAGCCGAAGGATACCAACAACGACAAGGTCTTCCTGGTGATGGGCCCCTGGCATCACGGCCAGGAGATCGAGGACGGCAGTACGCTCGGCGCCTTGAGGTTCAACACCGATACCGCGCTCTACTTCCGCCGCGAGATCCTGCGACCGTTCCTCGACCAATACCTCAAGGACGGCGCGCCCAAGGCCGACATCCCACCCGTCGTTGCCTTTGAAACCGGAACGAATACTTGGCGACGACTACCCGGTTGGCCGGCGGGTTGCGCGAGCGGCTGCACGGTCCGCCCAACGCCGCTCTATCTCGCTGCCGGTCTGAGGCTGAGCTTTGCCTCGCCGAACCCTGGTGAGGCGGCGTTCGACGAATATGTCTCTGACCCTGCCAAGCCTGTGCCCTACCGCGCGCGGCCCAGCCAGCCGGTCGGCTACGATCAGGATCACACTTGGCCGCAATGGCTTGTGGACGACCAGCGGGAAGCGTCAGGCCGCCCGGATGTGCTGGTGTTCGTCTCCGACGTTTTGAGCGCGCCGATCAAGATCAGCGGGCAGCCGGTAGCCAATCTGGTGGCCTCCACGAGCGGCACAGACTCCGATTGGGTGGTCAAGGTGATCGATGTTTATCCTGACGAGGTGGCGGGCCAGCCGAACCTGGGTGGCTATCAACTGATGGTGTCGGCCGATATCTTCCGCGGTCGCTATCGCGAGAGCCTCGAGACTCCGAAACCCATCGCTTCCGATAAGCCACTGCTCTATCGGTTCGCGCTGCCCACGGCGAACCACGTCTTCCTCCCGGGCCACCGAATCATGGTGCAGGTGCAGTCGAGTTGGTTCCCACTCTACGACCGGAACCCGCAGACCTTCGTGCCCAATATCTTCTGGGCTAAGCCGGAGGATTACCGAAAGGCGGTGCAGCGTGTCTACCACGCGCCGGGCCAGGCGAGCTTCGTCGAGCTGCCTTTGGTCGCGACGCCTTGAGCGCGGGACGGTGAGAGTCGCGGCGTCTTCCTGTTTCAATGCCGCGCGCGGGGAGGGAATCAGCATGACAGTTTCAGGTGAATTCCCTTAGGTTTTTCCAGCCTATGAAAAATGGAATCGGTGGGGCAAAATGCCACACTTTTCCCAAAATCGCAAAATTCTGCAAATTTATTTTTTGCGCAAGTTCATTATTTGCGTGAGTTAGAAAAATTAGTTGCAAAAGTTTCAAAAGTTCCAATAGTTACATTGGGCGGGGGATTTTGGTCGTGTATTACTCATGCGTTATCACTCACTTGTAAAACACGTCTGGGCAGCTCAAGCCCGTGGCATCGATGGCATGCCACGGCCTGCTCACCAATGGCCGGAGGCTTGGCTTGCTGTGGCGCGCGGGGCTTCGGGCTGCACGGCACCCCGTACCGGCCGCTGCGGGGCGGTGCCCTGTAACGCCTGGTAGGGGGCGGGGCCGTGTAACGCCTGGCAGGGGGCGGTGCCCTGTAACGCCTGGGGAGGGTGCCCTGTAACGCCTGGCAGGGGGCGGTGCGGATCAGGCGATGCACCATTCGAGCCCGCTCGCTCCCCAAAAACGGCGAAGCCGCCCCACATCAGGCTGAAGGGAATCAGGCAAGCGTCGGAGGGCTTCAGGAAGAAACCTTTCTGAGGCTCGCCCCGCCAGACCAGTGCCGTTCCAACTTTTTTCGGCTAAAACGGGTCATCCACGGCGCAAGCCTGGTCAGCGAGATACAGGTGGAGTAGATTGCCGAGTTAAGTTGGAACGGCACTAGGCGCTCGACGAACATCGCTGCGGCGAAACCCGTCCGCTGGACGAAACCCAAGGATGAAGTCTGAAGTATGAATGCTGACTGATGAACGAAAGAATGTGGGTCAGCAGGTCAGCATTTCGGTGACCGACATACTGACTCACCAAAGTGCTGAGTAACTGGACTCGCCCCTTGCAACTGCCCTTTTCCATTCTGACTTCTGACTTCGAACTTCTGAATTTCACCTGCCACTTGCCACTCGTCACTTTCCACTGCTCTTGTGGACCGTGCCGAGGCTACCGGCCGGCACTTGCTTTCCGTGGTTGACAGTTTATTCCATTCAGGTTATACTCCTTTCGTGGAATGGGAAATCGAATACACGGATGAATTCGGGGCTTGGTGGAGCAGCCTGACGGAGGATGAGCAGGTCGATTTCGACGCACTGGACTGTCGGGCCCAGATAGTGGCTCCGTGTTCTCAGTCGTCAACGAAGATTTAACACAGAGTTCACTGAGATCCTCCGTGTCCTCTGTGTTGCGATCTTTAAGGCGCCGAGATCGCAGAGATGCTGGTTGTAGCGCGGTCGAAGGAAGGTCTAATCCATGGCTAAGAATGTCAGAGAGCTGGAAGCAACAATGTCGCCAGCCGCGCGGGCTCGGGCGGAAGCGAAAGCTGAGCGGATGCTCAACGACATGGCCCTCGACGAATTGCGCGAGGCACTGAAGCTGACCCAGGAATCGCTGGCCGAAAGCCTGCATGTCAATCAAGCGGCGATCTCCAAAGTGGAGCGGCGCTCGGACATGCTCATCAGCACGCTTCGGAAAATCATCGAGGCCATGGGCGGGGAATTGGAGATCCGCGCCATTCTTCCGGCCGGGGTCGTGCGCATCAATCAGTTCCAGGATGTTTGTAAGTAAGGAACGCAGACTTCGAGGGGCAGGAAGTCTGCGCTACTGCCTGCTGCCATTTTCGAGTTTGGATTTTCTAATTTCGATTGTCGGTTCTCGGCTTTCCCTAACCCCTGCTTTCCCGCTCGTCGCTTGTCACTCGCCACTTGCCACTGGTTTTGACAACCCCACGGCACCAAAACCGTGCGGAGGCTGCCACTCGATGTCTGCGCCACCCGCGGGATTGAATTAGATCTATTTTGCGGTTGAGTCAGGTCGAGGGGACGCAATCGACCCATCCTCCCGTAAGTACGGGAGGAACTCGTTAGGATATTCATTCTTTAGCATGCGGCGTGCGATGCACTTGGTCAACGGAAGCCACTTACTGACCCTCACCACATGCAGCATCTCATCGACCGAGATATTAATTTCGCCCGACTCCTCGGAGAGCGCGTGGCTGATCTCATTTCGAAGGAGCCGCAGGTGGGTGTCGACTACATGCTTTATTTTCCTGCCCCGGGCTTCCGGTACGAACACTGAATCGATGGCGAGTGGATCCCACCCCTCCGGCTGCCGAATAGGGAATATCGCGTTTAGCCAAGGCACAAAGTCGGCTGCCAGCGCCGGAATATTCTCTTGTGGGCGCCGAAACTGTGTTCCCGTCATCGCTGCTTCCCGCCCCAGGCGCCTCCGGCGGACGTGAATTCCATCGATGATTCTGAAAAAGCAAAGGAACCTGTAGACGGGGCTGTTAGAATTCAGCGCCTCTCTGTAGAGGCTCGCGAACCCCTTAAACTCCTGGGTCATCGCCTGGAAAGGCGTAACGGAAAATGGCGCATTCCAGAACGGAGTGGTAAATGTCATTTGCGTCGTCGAGTTTCTCAACTCTAGAACATCGATTTGAAAAATGTTCATAGGTATGTCCAAGTGGACGGAAAAGTCGCTGAGGGTCGGTGCCAAAGCTCGGTATGCCCGTTGGCGCGCATCTTCGGCACCATTCGCTTCGAATGGTTCAGACTCTATCTTGCCCAGATAGCCCTTTTCATTCGGCAGCCCTGTGAATTCAAAGTGGCCTTCCGGCGTGTCGGCGCGCAATTTGATCGCAATTGGGTCATCGACGCCTGGGGGCGCGAAGGCGGGTTTCGTTATCGCTAGATGAGAATCTCCTCGGATCTTATCACTCCACTCGATGCTTCTCTCGTCGCGCAGCGAAAAGCCGGGTCGTGAGAGTACGACTGTCACTTTGTAGAGGCCCCGAAGACCCGCTGGCCCGCCGAGGTTCCTCGTGTCCCCGCGATCCGCGAAAATCGGGACGGCGGTGATTTGCATCTCCTGCCCTGGCAGGCCTAGCATTCTAAATTCGGCGGACGCGGAAGCAGGAATGGAAGACGTCCTAGGATTGCTCGCGTTTGAGAGAGCGTGGTAGCCCTTCACGAGCGGTGCGGGCTGATCCAATGTCCTGCTTTTGTTTCCGCAGCACCGCTTGTACTTCAAGCCGCTGCCGCAGGGACACAACTTGTTCCTCTCCGATCCCTTCATGACGCAATTCTACGAAATCTTACGGGCGCCCGCACGAAGAACTCCCACCTACCGATTGAAAATTTTCGACGAACCCCTGTCTTGCGCGGGTCGCGCCTACCCTCCCACGGTGGTTGTCGTGATCTATGCGACCCCGGTCCCCGCATGGGATCACAGGATACCGTCCGTGGCCAAAAAGGACGCGTCGTTTAAGAAGTAGAATCCGCAATTCGACCACGGTCAGTCTCCAGGTTCTTTCACCAAACCGCGTTGCACCAGATTGCTGTGCATGTAATTCAGCTTTTCCTTCCGGGGTATCGCATACATCGCAAAACCCGCGGCGTATGCGCCACCCGCCGAATCTCGAATATAAAAATTCGACCGCCAAAGTACAGGATGTGGCTTAACTGTCGTGTATCTCCCCTAATATCTGCTTCAAGATTTCCATTCTTATATTTACGAAATTCCAGATACTATCGGTATCGACGGCTGTTCCGGGGTGGACTAAGGGTTGGGCGGCAGTAGCCGTGTTAAAACGCGCTGCCCATGATGGCTCTAATACTGCCAATGCGTTGACACTTCTACCGGCCCAGTCATTCGTTAGCTTCCTCAAATCATCTGGTTTAGCGTTGGGTTCAAGACAGGCATCCCGAATTACAGCGCCCTCATTCAACAACTTCGTGATCTGATCGCGTATTGACCTTCGCATGCCGTTTAGCCCAACCCGTTCTCGCAATTTCTTGATTTCGGCATCCTTCCAAGCATCGGGTTTTTTGGTGATAGCGGCATTTGCAGATGTGAGTTTGCCTTCTAATTCTTTAATTCGAGCATCGGCAATTTCCTTTTCACCCTCTGCCAATGCTTTAGCATCTTCCGCTACTTCTGCGCGGCGCTTCATGAGTGCAAGGTCTTTATTTGATTGCGCGGATGGCTCTTGTCGTGATTCCAAAAACATACGACCTTGCAGAGTCAGCGTAATAAGCAAGAGTACCAATCGTGCGGCGCGATTATTCATGAGCCGCCACACACGAGGCCAATGTGCCTCTATAAACTCGCCGCGCCCACACCAATCGAGAATTTCTATTACAACAATGTAAGCGAGGAAAACGTATGCTAGAAATCCCATAAGCACTCTCGATGTGATGCGGAAGGTTGAAGCTTTTTCGGAGTCGAATAACTAAAAAACAATCCGCGGAGTTTCAAAAGACGAAATTCCGCGCTTCCGCGTACAATGCATCACTCAAAACGGAATTTGCTGGCGCTCAAGTAGGCCTCGACATTGTCGATGGCGAACCAGCGACGTTGCAGTTTCTCGGCTACGGCGCCCGTTGTGTTTGAACCGGCGAATGGGTCCAGCACGAGGTCGGAGTAATCAGTTAGCAGACGTATAAAGAATTCAGGCAATGCTGCGGGGAAGCGCGCCGGATGCATTTTAGACCCTGATTCCTTGCAACGAAGTGCGTACTCATCGTTGGCGGCATTATTGCCAAATTTTAGCATATCGGGCGGGATCTCGGATTCGATCACGTTCGGAGCGATTGAGCCTCCAGGCTCCATTTCGCTAAAGCTCGGCTTGATGTTATGACCGGAAGGCCGAGTGGTGCGGTTTAAACCTCTTTCGCTCAGACGGAGCATGTCCTTGCTGTACGCTTTAAGCACATTTCGGTTGTCCGCTTTAGGCCAGGGAGTTTTGGAAAACCACCAGACGTATTCGACGGAATCCCTTATTCGTATCCGCCGCACCGTGACCCACTCGGCAGGCATCGGCATCTTTGCCGGATTAAACCAAAAACATTCTTGAGCAAGATGGAACCCAACCATTTCCACAAGTGCCAGTAACAACTTAAAATGATACAGAGAGCGGGTAGGCTCGCCTCGGTTGTAGCTTCCCCCGATATTTAAGACAAAGCTCCCGTCCGGAGTGAGAAGCCGGAAGATCTCTGTTCCGAATGGCAAGAACCATTCAACGTAATCCGACTTTGATACATTGCCATATTCTTTCTGAAAGTGAAGGGCATACGGGGGAGACGTCACAATCAAGTTCACAGACTCGTCGGGTAGAGCTTTCATAACATCCAGGGAATCTCCCAGATAAGCGGCCCCGTAGGCCGTAGTATAGTAGGGTTCGAAACCGTGTAGTAACGAGCTTGGGGTCTCGGTCTCGCCGAAAAGCTCGGGCCGCTTTCGATTTAGCGTGGGGTGAGCATTGGCCATACAATGTCCTTGCAAACTCCTTCAGGGGCGCTCGACGAACATAGCACAGACTGGCGCTCAATTGTCATGATACTGAAATAGGTTTACGTTGTCAACTAAATTTAAACCCTCTTCGATAAAAATTTCTGAGTGGATCTCCCAGAGTGAGGCGGCACGGCTCCGGGGTGTCACAAGGCAGGCTATCTCGAAACTAGCCCGCACAGGTCGGTTAAGAAGCATTATGATAGGCGGCCGCAGCTTGGTAAGCCGTGCAGACGTCGAAAGCTTCCAGGCACAGCGAGCGGGCCGCCCGAGGGGCACTAAGCAGAATGAGCGAAGTCGACGACATAAAACTTCTCCTTAACCGCTGTAGTAAGAAAGAGCGCCGCGAGATTTTCGACCTGCTCCGGGTCGAATTCCCTATTCATGCGCTTGAGGCAAAACTCAACATACCTGCCGAAGCGATTTTGGAGGCGATTGATCGCGCCTCTGACCTTACTCTGCGAGGCGTGAGGGGTGTCATTGCTGAAGTTGCGTTCAAACTCAATGTCGCTGACAAGCTCGAAGGATGGGACAGCGAGGAACTACGAGGGGACTTCCCATACGACTTCCTGTTGCGAGACCAACTGGGTGCGATCCGCGTGCAAGTGAAAATGCAGCGCCTTAAGAGCGGCGTTCCCATGATGGCAAGTCAAGGATATAAGCGGCTTCCGGCGGACATGTATGTGGTAGAAACCCAACGTACACGTGGGGGCAAGGACCCGAAAACCGGGGAAGATACGCGGCCCTATAAGTTCGGAGAATTTGACGTGTTGGCCGTCTCCATGCATCCTTCTACGCGCGAATGGAGTTCTTTCATGTATACCGTTGCGAAATGGCTCCTCCCACGACCCGAAAACAAAGCTCTAATGTTGAAATTCCAGCCAGTGGCAAGAACTCCAAACGATGTGTGGACCGACAGCCTAGAGACGTGTATCCGCTGGCTCCGCTCCAAACAGAAAAAGACGATTCTCCTTTGAAGCGCGGCTGGTGCATCCTGTTTGAAACTCTGGGGCTTTTGTGCTCGGATGGGGTGCGCGAGGGTATGAGAGACAGGAGTCAGGAGCCAGGAGTCAGAATGTAAAAGGGCAATGGCGAGTGGCAAGTGACGAGTGGGAAAGCAGGGGTTAGGGATTAGGGTTTAGGGATTAGGGGCGGAAGACAGAAGACAGGAGACAGGAGCTAGGAGGTAGGAGTCAGGATTTAGGATTTGGGAGTTAGGATTTAGGGGTCAGAAGGAAGAGGCGGATGGGCTATTCCCCAAGGAGATCCACAGATTACGCCGATTTCTCAGATTAAATCTGCGGAATCTCTGAGGTCTCAAGAAAATTTCAAACGGAAAATGGGTCATGGTGAATGGCAAATGGCCGCGCCATTTTCCATTTCACATTTGCCATGTCCCATTTGCGATTTTTCTCTTGCTGCCTTCTGCCCGCGGTCTTTCACTTTCCCACGCAAAACCTCGAAAAGATAATCTCGAGCACAGCGTCCACGTAAGTCGCGGCGGTGAGTTCTACCTGGCGGATCGAATTCTTAGCAACGATAGCCTCCTAATACCTCCTGCCCTGAAGGCTTTAGTCTCAGGCTTGCGAGTGCCTGTCCGGGAGCCTCCAAGAAACTGGCAGTAGCGCCGCCCTTTAGGGCGGCACCTGCCGGGCTGAAGCCCGGCGCTACACCCGAAATTAGGACACTACCAGATGGCCTGGTGAGTGGCAGTCGCAGTGGTTGCATGTTAGGATTCACGTGCCATGATGGCTGGGTTCGCCCGAGCAGCTCTTGATGAGGAAGCTATGAGCCACCAGTGGCTAGGGAGCGGTTTCCCGCCAAGATTGAGGAGTGCGCTGGGATGAGTTCTTCACAGCAGACGGTAGCCGGAGGAAGTGGACAGCCGTACTCTGAGTGGGCCAGGCAAGCGCGAAAGGACCGCCTGCCGACGAGTATGGAGGAATATGTCCGGTCCTGGGCGGCTTTCTTTGACCATTATGCTTCGACAGTTGATCAGTGGCGACGCCGGAACGCAGGATATTACCGCGCGCTGTCATCGCTGGCGCGCTTCTACGTGGCAGAAGGCTCGAGTGTGCTGGAGGTTGGGAGTGGGACGGGCGATCTGCTCGCTGCCACGCGGCCACGACGCGGCGTCGGGATCGATATTTCCGGTGGGATGGTGGATTTGGCGCGCAAGAAGTACCCGCATCTGGAATTCCGCCAGATGGCGGCGGAGAGCCTCGACCTGCGGGGCGAGATGTTCGACTACATCCTTCTCTCGGATCTGGCCGGCTTCCTTTTCGATATCCGTCTGGTCTTCGAACGGCTCCGGGCCGTATGCGGCCCGGAGACGCGCGTGGTGATGCATTGGCACAGCCGGGCGTGGCAACCGATTCTGGTTGCAGCGGAAAGGCTTGGTTGGAAATACCCTCAGCCGCTGCTCAACTGGACCACAGTGGAAGACATCGTGAATCTTCTCCACCTTACGGATTTTGAAGTCATCCAGAGCCGGAAACATATTCTGATGCCCAAGCGCGTGCCGCTGGTGAGCGCACTTGCCAATCGGTACCTGGCTCATCTGCCGGGGGTTCGGCACCTGTGCCTTACCAACTGGGTTGTGGCTCGGCCCCTGCACCTTGAAGGGCGCATGCTGCCGCGGGTCTCTGTGATCTGCCCCTGCCGGAACGAGGCAGGCAATATTCAGCAGATCGTCGATCGGCTGCCCTCAATGGGCTCGCACACGGAACTGATTTTGGTCGAGGGCCATTCCACGGACGATACTCTGGCTGTCTGCCGGCGAATCGCCGCTTCCCAGCCGGAAAGAAACGTTACGGTGCTCGTCCAGGAAGGTCGGGGCAAGGGCGACGCGGTGCGATTAGGTTTCTCGCACGCTCAGGGCGATATCCTGATGATCCTGGACGCGGACGCCAGCGTGGCTCCCGAAGATCTGGCCTGTTTCTACGATGCGCTGGTCAGCGGAAAAGGAGAGTTCATCAACGGCTGCCGATTGGTCTACACCGTGGAGCCCAAAGCGATGCGTTTCCTCAACTTGCTGGGAAATCGCTTTTTCGCGCTGTTGTTGAGCACACTCATCGGCCAGCCGATCAAAGACAGCCTCTGCGGCACCAAAGTCCTCTGGCGGTCAAGGTATCAGGAACTAGCGAGGGGCCGGGCCTATTTTGGGGGGTTGGATCCTTTCGGGGATTTCGACCTGCTGTTTGGGGCGGCCAAGCTGAATCTGAAGATCGTCGAGATCCCCATACGCTACAGACCACGAGCCTATGGCACCACGAACATCCGCCGTTTTGCGGATGGCTGGCTGCTGCTGCGCATGTCGGCCAAAGCAGCAGCAAAACTGTTTTTCGTTACGTGAATTCACCGTTTATGCGGAGCGCGCTGCCGTTGTCATCCGATCTGGAGTTTGTCCAACGGCACCGTAGCGTCTGGGCGGCCCGCCCGGAATTGCGCTCCGTTTATCAGGAGTTTTTTGCCGAATTGCTGCGGGCTGTCCAGGGGCGGACGCCGGTAGTGGAGGTGGGAGCCGGGCCGGGCTTTTTCAAAGAATACTGTCCCGGACTGATTTCCACCGACGTGATCCTTACCGGCTGGGTGGATGTGGTTTGCGATGCTTGTGCGATGCCGTTCGCATCTCAATCGGTGGGGGCGTTGGTCATGCTGGATGTGCTGCACCATTTGCCGCGCCCTCTCGACTTTATCGCGGAGGCCACCCGCGTGCTTGCGCCCCGCGGCTTGATGGCCATGATCGAACCTTGGATCACGCCTTTTTCCTATTTGCTCTACCGCTACTTCCACCACGAAGACTGTACGCTCCGCATCGACCTGCGCCGCCCTTTCGATTCCACCCGGAAGCAGGCCTTCGACGGAAACGCTACCATCCCCTACAAGCTGGTTCAGTATTACGCTCGCGAGCCCGGCAGCCTTCGGCTAGCCCGGCTGGAACGATTTCTGGGATTGCCCTACTTGGCGACCTTCGGGTTCAAGCGCACACGCCGGCTGCCGTGGCGCTTGATCCGCGCCGCGCGTTTCTGCGAAAACGTGCTGGGGCCGCTCGGACGGTGGAACGCGACACGCGCCCTGCTGGTGTGGGAAAAGCCGGCTTGACAAATCACCCGCCTGCTTATTCTGGGGTTGAAAATGTCGATGCGTTCCATTATCTTCGCCAAGCGGGCACTCCTGCTTGCACTTCAAGGAGGAGGGCCATCGAGAAGCCGGAGATTCTGAGGTTGGTTCTGCTGATCTCCAAATGTTTTGATTGAAAGAAGTCGAACAGGTTCAAGGTTAAAGAGCGAAGACAGGGACCTGGGTCTTGACTCTTCAACCTTCAACATTTGATCTTCAACTGTTTTTCCCTGATGAAGCTTCCCTCCGTCTTCCATGCGGCCGACGTGACCAGCTCCGCCCAGCGCGACCAGGAGCCTAGCCTACGCCCGCTGGTGATCGCGTTCGCGCTTTTAGCCGCGGGAATGCTGGCCTATTCGCAGACCATGGCCTTCCACTGGGATGAAGGCTTTCACATCCTGACCGCGTACCTCATCGGCGCCGGCAAGCGTCCCTACCTCGACTTCTTCTTTCCGCAGACCCCTTTGAATGCCTATTGGAATGCCGCTTGGATGACAATCTTCGGCGCGAGATGGCGCGTGGTTCACGTGGTGGCGGCCCTGGTCACCGTCGGCTCGGTCGTGTTGATCGCGCAGTATCTGTTCGCGTTGGTTCCCGATCGCCGTTGGCGGCTGGCGGCCGCGTTCGCGGCGCTGGCGCTGTTCGGACTGCACTCGCTGGTGTGGGAGTTCGGGGCGGGCTCGCAGGCTTATCCCCTTTGCCTGTTGCTGATGGTGGTCGCGTTTCGTTCGTCGATTGCAGCCGTGGCCCGGCCCCGTTTCGGGATGAGTGCGTTGGCCGGCTTCTGCGCCGGCGCGGCCGCGGGTTCCACTCTGCTGACGGCGGCCGCCGCCCCCGTTTTGCTGATCTGGTTGTGGCTCTATAATCGGGCCGGAAACCGCTGGACGAAAGCCGCCGCCTTTGTGGCTGGCGCGGTGGCGGCCTGCCTGCCCGTGCTGGTTCTGCTTGTACGGGGACCGCACCAAGTGATCTTCAACATCCTCAAGTATCACTCCCTCTATCGCCGCGTGGGCTGGGAAGGAGCCACCAGCCACGATATCGGCACCACCACCGACTGGCTCAACAGCTCGCCCAGCCTCCTGCTCGTCCTGCTGGCGCTTGCTGGCTTGGTTTTCATCCGCAAGAGCGAGTTTGACTTGGCGCGGCGCGCGGAGCTTCGCCTGTGCCTTTGGCTGCTGTTGGCCATCAGCGTGCAAAACTTGTGCGCGCATCCCACCTTCCCGCAATACTTCGTTTTCATCATCCCGTTTCTCACCGTGCTGGCGGGCGTCGGGTTCTATGCGGTGGCGGTGCGTCTCCAGAATCCGGACCGCCCGCGGACGGCGGTGATCGCGCTGCTGGCCACTGCGGCGCTTTGCTTGGGCAACAGCGTCTATGAGGACCGCGACTCCGACACCTGGCACCAACTCGAGCAGGTGGCGGATAAAGTGAAGGAGGTGACGCCCAAGGGTGCCTCGCTCCTTGCCCCCGAGCCCATCTACTTTCTTGCGCGCTGGCCCATACCCCCCGGCATGGAGCACAACGACGCGCACAAGCTCCAGTTGAGTCCAGCCGAAAATGCGTTGCTCCACATTCTGCCCAAGGCGGAGGTGGATCGGCGAATCAAGGCGGGCGTCTATCCCACTACCGTCGTCTGCGACGACGACGAGGCGATCAGCGATTTGAAAGATTGGAAGGTTTACTCCCAGAACGCCGATTTTGGCGACTGTTCGGTGTTCTGGCAATTGGAGAAGGGTGTGGCCAAGCCGTCGCCGTGAGGGTAATCTACTCTCCTGTTCTCAGGTTTGTTCTCTTACCGCATTGGGAATCCGGCGAGCATCAAGCCGGGTCCACCTGATACGCGGCGCGGCCGAAAGTGATTCGAGGAATCTGAGGGGAAACGATGAAAACGGCGCTAATCACCGGCATTACCGGGCAGGACGGTTCCTATTTGGCAGAACTGCTCTTGTCGAAAGGTTATGAAGTTCACGGGATTAAGAGACGATCCAGCAGTTTTAACACGGGCAGAATCGACGCGATTTTTCCTGACCCCCACAGCCGGGAGGTTCGCCTTTTTCTGCATTTCGCTGACTTGGCGGACTCGACGAGTCTGATCGAGCTTTTATACCGGCTGCAACCGGCAGAGGTGTACAATCTGGGCGCACAGAGCCACGTGCGGGTGAGTTTTGATATTCCGGAGTACACGGGCGACATCACGGGACTGGGAACGACCCGCCTGTTGGAGGCTCTGCGCGTGACGGGGATCAAGACCAAGTATTACCAGGCTTCGAGCAGCGAGATGTATGGTGACGCGGCGGAGACTCCTCAAAATGAGAATACGCCTTTTCGCCCCTGCAACCCCTATGCTTGCGCGAAGCTCTATTCGTATTGGATGACGGTCAATTACCGGGTCGGCTACGGATTATTCGCCTGCAACGGCATCCTGTTCAACCACGAGTCGCCACGCCGCGGGGAAACCTTTGTAAGCCGGAAAATCAGCAGGGCCGTGGCGCGTATCAAAACCGGGTTGCAGGATAAACTATTTTTGGGAAACCTTGACGCGAAGCGTGATTGGGGCTATGCGCCGGAATACGTGGAAGCCATGTGGCGAATGATGCAGCTGGAAAAACCCGACGACTTTGTCGTGGCCACCGGCGAGATGCACACCGTTCGAGAGTTTGTGGAGTCGGCTTTCGAGTGCGCTGGTCTTGATTGGCGGAAATATGTCGAAATTGATCCCCGTTACTTCCGTCCCAATGAAGTGAGCTTCCTGCTCGGGGACGCCAGCAAGGCTCGCAGGGTCCTCGGATGGGAACCCAAGGTTCGGTTCCCTGAGTTGGTTAAAATCATGGTGGAAGCGGATGTCCAGATGCTTAGGGAGGGAGGACGACCGCCTTCTGTGAGACAGGATACCTCCGAGTAACGAACGGCCTAGCCATAAAGGATGGCAAGGGAGCAGGGATCATGATTGACGTCAAGAGCAAAAGGATAGTGGTCACGGGCGGCGCGGGTTTCTTGGGGCGGGCCGTGGTTTCGACGCTCCATAGCCGGGGGTGTGAAAGTGTCTTCGTTCCCCGCAAGCGGGAATACGACCTTACCAGTCGCGCCAACGTCCAAAGGCTCTTCCGCGACTTTTCTCCGGATATCGTCATGCACTTGGCGGGCACCGTGGGGGGAATTGGGGCGAATCGCACCAAGCCCGGCACCTTTTTTTACGAAAATGCCATCATGGGGATCGAACTGATCGAGCAGGCGAGGAGGGCCGGTCTGGAAAAGCTCGTCCTGGTAGGGACCGTCTGCGCCTACCCGAAGTTCTGTCCCGTGCCCTTTCGGGAGGATGACCTGTGGAACGGCTACCCGGAAGAGACTAATGCCCCCTACGGCATCGCCAAGAAGTCCCTGCTGGTGCAGGCGCAAGCGTACCGCCAGGAGTTTGGGTTCAACTCCATTTACTTGCTGCCCGTTAACCTTTACGGTCCCGGCGATAACTTCGACGCGGAAACCTCGCATGTGATCCCCGCCCTTATTCGGAAGTTTCTGGAAGCCAAGGAGGAAAAAAGGGACTCGGTGGTCGTTTGGGGGACAGGTGCGGCTACGAGAGAGTTTCTCTACGTTGGAGATGCGGCCGAAGGACTAGTTCTGGCCACGGAAAGGTATGAGGGCAGGGAGCCTGTCAACATCGGATCGGGCTTCGAGATCTCCCTCAAGGATCTTGTCCAGCTCATCGCCCGCCTCACGGGTTTCGAAGGGCAGATTGCATGGGATTCCTCCAAGCCGGATGGCCAGCCCCGAAGAAAACTGGATACTTCGCGGGCAGAAAGGGAGTTTGGATTTAAAGCTAGAGTTCCGTTTGATGAAGGGTTGAAAAGGACGATTGAATGGTACGCCTCCTCCCATGGCAGAACGAACGCTTGACCTACCCGCGCCCTCGCCCGGCGTCACAGCCGGACCGTCGAAGCCTTAAATCGTGCAAAGAGGTACACGAATTAGTGCAGTGGACGGAACAATCGACGTCACACAGTCGTGTGATTACTCTGTCTGCTCGACGTCGCTCGCAGGATATGGCCGCCCTTGTCGGGAAGAGTCCTCACCCGGTTGGGAAAGTAGCGGGCGGCTATCTGGGGAGGCCCCAGGTCTTCGATTTCGCAGAATCCGAGTGCGATCAGGCTGGCGTGGAGCTCGGCCGACTCAAAGTAATTCAGCCAGGCTTCGCCCAACTCGGCGACGCGCTTCGCACGCCTCTCGTGGCGGACGCGCATTTCCGCCGGTAGTGAACCCGGAGGATTGCTGTAGTCGAAAACTACATGTGCGCCATTGGGTAGACTCCCGATGAAACCGAGGGTCGACCATACGGTTTCCTCGGTCAGGTAAGGCACGACGCCAAGCCAGGTGAAGAAAGTCTGCTGCGACGAATCAAAACCAGCGGCGGCCAAGCCTTCGGCCAAAGTCTGATGTTCGAAATCAACGGGAACGAAGGTGAGCGAGCCTGGTATCGGGATAGCCGCCTCTTCGAGGCGTTGGCGTTTCCAGGCCTGAGTAGCTGGATGGTCAACTTCAAAGATGCGAATCCGGTCACGCAATGTGCTGCGATAGGCATAAGTGTCCAGTCCCGCCCCGAGCACCACAACCTGACGCACACCCCTTTCAACAGCGGCCGCTAAAGCATCCTCCGCAAAGCGGGTCCGCACGGCGATGAAAATTCGCATCCTTCGTCCGGAGGGTCGCTCGCCAGCCTTGCGCGCTACGGTCTCGGCGTCCTCACCCAAAATGCGCAGCGCAAGTGGATCGGCGAAGATGCGGCCCTGTTCCAGAATCTGATGAGCGGCCCGGTGAGCGGCAGCGGCCCAGGCGGTCCGACTTGGCTTTCCCAATTGCACGACTGAAGTTTAGCAAACCGGCAGTCGGGCCGGCTGCAAAACATATGTCGTCTGCGGTTCGCGGTTGGATTGTCGCTCACACGAAAGTAGTTTTCGTGTGCGCCCTCATCCGCCCACAATGTCTGGCGCCGCAGAACGACCAATAAACACATGGCGACTTTCGGCGGTTAATCTGGGATTTAATTGCGCTACCACTTTTTAGGGGCTTCAATCACTTTTCCGGTAAGCCGACTAAGCGTCAAGTTGTAGCGTACTGCGTACAATTGTTTCCGAGTACGCGACCATCTGAACACAATTGCGCGAGGCGGCGGATGGTCGTTCCGAACGTGGTGCTATTCAGGGAAATCGCGTCTCATGATTCCGCACCAATCTGTCGCCCACTGCCCTGGTCGTCTCAAAACCCCGCGCCCGCAATGTCGGGACCGTTCGACGTGGGAAGAGTAACAGGGCGGCCACTCGATGAGGATACTCAATACGGCATCCGCCAGTCTTCTGCTCGCAGCAGCAACCGAAAGCATAAGTCTTGACAAAATATCACATTAGAAATAATCTAAATCCTTGATGGACGCTGAGGCGATTAAACGGTCCTTGGAAGGCAGCGGGTTGCGGTGCACTCCGCAGCGCTACGCCGTGATGGCATTCTTGATGGAACACAACAGGCATCCCACGGCTGCGGAAATCTTCGAAGCCGTGAATCGAGTGGATCCGCGCTGTTCAAGAGCCACGACTTATAACAACCTGCGGGACTTGGTGCAGGCAGGTCTGGTGCGTGAAGTGGCCGTCGAGGGCCGCGCCGCGCGATTCGATGCGAAAGGCATGCGGCATCACCACTTCATCTGCGACCGCTGCGGCAATGTTGAGGACATTGAGTGGTACGATGTGCCCAGGCCTGCCTCGGGCTCCCTCGGTAAGCGGGTTCTTCGCCAATGCGAACTCATTTTCAGGGGGCTCTGCGCGAAGTGCGCTCCGCGGCACGCTTCCCGTTCAGTGTCGTAGGCGTGTGGATACCGGATTAATGGCGCGCGCCAGCCAGCGCGGCCGGCGGTGATTTTACGACTGGAAAAGAGAGGAGGAGGCATACATGGATAATAAACTCACCAACAGAGCGGGGGCGCCTGTTCCCGCTCATCAGGAGCAAACCTTGTCAACCGAAAGCAAGTGCCCGGTATCGGGCGGCGCTCGCAGACCCACGGCCCCGACGAATGCGGGCTGGTGGCCGAATCAGTTAAACCTAAGGATGCTGCACCAGCATTCCCCCCTGTCCGATCCCATGGACAAGAAGTTCAATTATGCTGAAGAATTCAAGAGCCTCGACCTGAATGCCGTGATCAAGGACCTCCATGCCCTGATGACGGCATCGCAGGACTGGTGGCCCGCGGACTACGGCCATTATGGGCCGCTCTTCATCCGTATGGCGTGGCATGCCGCCGGCACGTACCGCATCCACGATGGTCGAGGCGGCGCGGGTTCCGGAGCACAGCGATTTGCGCCCCTCAACAGTTGGCCGGACAACGTGAGCCTCGACAAGGCACGCCGGTTGCTCTGGCCGATCAAGCAAAAGTACGGCCGGAAAATATCCTGGGCCGACCTAATGGTACTCACCGGTAACGTCGCTCTGGAGTCGATGGGATTCAAGACCTTTGGTTTCGGCGGTGGGCGCGAGGACATCTGGGAGCCGGAAGAAGCCATTTACTGGGGGCCGGAGGGCAAGTGGCTGGCGGACGAGCGCTACAGTGGCGATCGCGAGCTCGAGAATCCTCTCGCCGCGGTTCAGATGGGCCTGATTTATGTGAATCCGGAAGGGCCCAATGGAAAGCCGGATCCCATCGCTGCGGCACGGGATATCCGCGAGACCTTCCGCCGCATGGCGATGAATGACGAGGAGACGGTGGCCCTCATCGCCGGCGGGCACACGTTCGGCAAAGCCCATGGCGCTGCCGAGCAGAGCAAGTATGTCGGTCCCGAACCTGAGGCTGCCCCCATCGAAGAGCAAGGCCTCGGCTGGAAGAACACCTTTGGCACCGGCGTAGGCGCCGACGCGTTCACCAGCGGGCTCGAGGGCGCATGGAGCACAAACCCGGTCAAGTGGAGCAACAGCTACTTCGACAACCTGTTGGGCTATGAATGGGAACTCACCAAGAGTCCCGCCGGTGCTCAACAATGGACGCCCAAGAACGGATCGGCAGCGGGCACCGTGCCGGATGCCTCCGATCCGTCGAAGAAGCATCCCCCGATGATGTTCACGACGGACCTTGCCCTGAAGGTGGACCCGAGCTACGCGAAGATTTCGAAACGCTTCCACGAGAACCCGCGGGAATTCGCCGACGCCTTCGCCAAGGCTTGGTTCAAGCTGACGCACCGCGACATGGGGCCGGTTTCGCGGTACCTTGGCCCGCTCGTTCCCAAACAGCCGCTGCTGTGGCAGGACCCCGTTCCCGCTGTGGATCATAAACTGATCGGCGAGCGGGACATTGCGGCCCTGAAGGCTAAGATCCTCGCCTCCGGACTGTCCATCTCCCAACTGGTCACGACGGCCTGGGCGTCAGCGGCAACGTTCCGCGGCGGCGACAAGCGCGGCGGCGCCAACGGGGCACGCCTTCGCCTCGCGCCGCAAAAGGATTGGGAAGTCAACCAGCCCGCCGAGCTGGCCAAGGTCTTTCGGAAGCTCGGCGCGATCCAGAAGGATTTCAACAGCTCGCAGACTGGCGGGAAGAAGGTCTCGCTTGCTGACCTGATTGTTCTGGGCGGCTGCGCAGCCGTCGAGGCTGCGGCGAAGAAGGCCGGCCGTGCCGTGAAGGTTCCCTTCTCGCCGGGGCGCACGGATGCTTCGCAGAAGCAGACCGATGTGGAGTCATTCGCTGTGCTGGAGCCGACCGCCGACGGGTTCCGCAATTACCTTCGGAATGGAGACCCAAGAACAGCGGAAGAGCGGCTGGTGGATCGGGCGCAGTTGCTGACCCTGACCGCCCCCGAGATGACGGTTCTCGTTGGCGGCATGCGCGCCCTGAATGCTAACTTCGGGCAGTCCAAACACGGCGTCTTCACCAAGCGGCCCGGGACGCTGACGAATGACTTCTTCGTCAACCTGGTCGATATGAAGACGAAGTGGCAAGCCTCCCCTGCATCCGAAGGCGTGTATGAGGGGCGCGATCGGGCGACGGGCGAAATCAAGTGGACCGGCACCCGTGTCGACCTGGTCTTCGGTTCGAACTCCCAGCTCCGAGCCATCGCGGAATTCTATGCCTGTGACGACTCGAAGGAGGCGTTTGTGAAGGACTTCGTGGCGGCGTGGAACAAGGTGATGAACCTTGATCGCTACGACCTTGCCTGACCTCGGCGGAAAAGAGAGCTGTCAACTTGGCACTAACCCCCGTTCCGGTTGTTGGGATCGGCAAAAACGGAGGTGGCGCTTTTCTTGGCTCGCGCGGGCCGGTTCGCGAGCCCTCTGACTCTGCTAGGGTCTTAATCGCTGAATTCACCGAGTGGCTTGGAAGCTTTCGGTCGAGTACTGGAATCGATAAGACCATCAGGGTGCTCGACCGCGCCTCTTAACTTAGCAACGACCGCTCGCCTAGGCCTCTATCCATCCGTGGGCAGATCGGAACCGTAGTGGGGCACAACCGTGCTGGTTCTGATTTGCCCATCCCGAAGCGTCCTGCCCGACAGATTTCTCGAACCGTGTCTTGTGCGCGTACACCTAACCCATGCCACCTGCGCCGATGGGCGCAAGGACCTCGTAGGGACCTAGTTTGGTGCCCATAGGGAGCGGCATGTCAGTGTAAGAACTGAGCTTATCCTATCAGAATGCGGTCAGTGCCTGAGTAACGGCCTACCCGTAGAAGTGCCAGCGTCCACACGAGATCGCAATGCAAGAACGCCGCCCTCGCCGATTACCCGCGATAAACGGCGTTGTGTAGACCGAAGTCCCTTAACTCCTGCATCGTCATCCACACGGAAGTAATTGCCGTGTGCGCTGTCTTCGAGGCAGGATCGCCAATTGTGACAGGCGTGGTGCGACCTTACGTCTGATAATGAATTTCCGACTCTAATCTCACACCATTAGCGTTGGAATGCTGTCGCTTCACGACAGAATCATCAGGAATTTTTACTGGAACGGAGCGCGCAGCAAGATCGCCCTCAGGCCGTTTGTTGCCTTGAAATCTCTTTCGTCTGCGACGTCAAATTTGAACTCTCAGAGTTCAGCTCGGCGAAAGCAGAAATGTCTTCCACCAACCACAACACAAACCGGACCTTTGGGGCTCGGCCTGCTCGTCATTGAACCGGGGCAGGATCACCTTCGGTGCTTGCCTCGGCTTCCAGCCAAATCGGCGAGAGAAGTGTGGTCGAGGATTCCGGCAGCCGAATTCCGAACATCGAGCAAGACCTGATAGAGGGCGCTGTGCTTTCTGTCCATCTTGACCAGCCCGCGCAGCGTTTCCGCGTCGCCAAGGGGAGCCAGCGGGCCATCGATGGTGCGAATGACCTCGCCCAGGAAAATCTTGGAAGGATCGCGTCGTAACACATAACCGCCCTGGGTGCCGCGGAGGCTATCGACAATTCTCACCAGCTTGAGATCGTGCAGAATCGCCTCCAGGAATTTTTCCGGAATGCCCTCAGAGCTTGCAATCTCGTGGATCTTGGTTGGGCGCTGAGGATAGTCTTTGGCCAGCGCCGTCAGAGCTTCCAACGCGTAAAGGCCTTTTTTTGAGATTTTCATATGCCCTACTACGCCTATTTAATTAATAGACTATCTTCAAGCAGCCGGCCCTGTCAAGTACTTTCTGCGTGGATACCTGGAGCGAAGTTTGCGCACGCCGGCGTTGATTTGCGGCCGCCTGCGCCGTCTGAAGTCTGCGTCAAGTGCATGCCTACGGGCGGGGCGCACAGATCAACTGCCGCCCCGCCCGTAGTGGAGGCTGGACCGCCGCCCTCTGGTTGTACGCTTGCCAGATTTCCTGTGGCGCGTCAGGCCGATTGCAAACAAGCACCGGCGACCGGTGGCCGCGAATCTTGGACGATCCTCACCCCGCCGATCGCTTCGTCGGTCGCGATCGCTCCCAAACCACCCCAAAGCGTCCTGCAACAAACTACGACGCAGCCGCTTTGGGCGTCAGCTTGGAGGCCATCACGTCCACCAGCTCTTTCACCGCGGCGGCACTCTTGCTCAAGGCCTGTTGCTCTGCCGCGTTCAACTTGACCTCGAAGATCTTTTCGACTCCACTCATTCCGAGTTTGACCGGAACGCCCACGAACAGGTTGTGGATTCCGTACTCGCCCTCGAGGTACGCGGAGCAGGGCAGCACGCGTTTTCGGTCGTTGAGGATCGAATCCACCATCTCCGCCACCGCCGCCGACGGCGCGTAGTAGGCGCTGCCCGTTTTCAAGAGCTTGACAATCTCGGCGCCTCCCTCCCGGGTGCGTTTGACCAGAGCCTCGATGGCGGCGGTTTCCATCAGGTCGGTCAGCGGGATGCCCGCCACACTGGTGTACCGCACCAGAGGCACCATCGTGTCGCCATGGCCGCCCAGCACAAACGTCACCACGTCTTCGACCGACACTCCCAGCGCCTGGGCGACAAAGGTCCGGAAGCGCGCCGTGTCCAAGATGCCGGCCATGCCCACCACGCGGTGCTTGGGGAAGCCGCTCACCGTGTGAGCCACATGGCACATGGCATCCAAGGGGTTGGTAACCACAATCAGAATGGCGTTGGGAGAAAACTTCGCTGCCTGTTCGACCGAGTTCTTGACAATCTCGTAGTTGGCCCACAACAGGTCGTCCCGGCTCATGCCGGGCTTGCGGGGAAAGCCTGCCGTGAGAACCACGATGTCAGAATTCTTGGTGGAAGTGTAGTCGTTGCCGCCGGTGAGCGCGAGGTCCACGCCTGCTATGGGGCTGGCCTGGAGCATATCCAGGGCCTTGCCCTGCGGCAAACCTTCGATCACGTCCACCAACACCACGTCCGCCAGTCCGCGATCCGCCAAGCGTAGCGCACAACTGGCTCCCACATTTCCTGCTCCAACCACAGTGACCTTCTTTCGCATTTCAGCCTCCTTCAGTTTACTTGGCTATACTGCCGGAGCCAGATCCCCGGCTCGATCTCGGGTCAGCGACCCCACCGTGCCAAGTGACACGGTGGGGTTCGCCCACTTCGCCGGAGTCGCCCTCCTCAACGGGTCAGAGGAGCAGCCGCGACGCCTCGCTTCTCCATGGGAACGAAGTCGCGTGCGCCGTAGCCCGTGTAGATCTGCCGCGGGCGCGCGATCTTCTGCTCTGGATCTTCGAGCATTTCCTGCCATTGAGCCAGCCATCCCACCGTGCGCGGAATGGCGAACAGCACCGTGAACATCTCGGGCTTGAATCCCATGGCCTGGTAGATGATCCCGGAGTAGAAGTCCACGTTGGGGTAGAGCTTCCGCTTGATGAAGTATTCGTCCTCCAGCGCGATCCGCTCCAACTCGATGGCGATCTCGAGCTTGGGATTCCTGCCCGTGACCTGGAACACCTGATCGGCGGCCCACTTAATGATCCGAGCGCGGGGATCGTAGTTCTTGTAGATGCGGTGGCCGAAGCCCATCAGTTTGCCGTGTCCGGCCTTGACGCGCTCAATGTAGGCAGGGATTCGGTCCTTGGTCCCGATTTCGTCCAGCATCTTCAGCACTTCCTCGTTCGCGCCTCCGTGCAAGGGACCGGAGAGGCCGGCGGCCGCCGCGGCCGTGGCCACGAACGGATCCGCTTGCGAACTGCCCACGGCCCGCATGACGTTGGCGCTGCAGTTCTGCTCGTGATCAATGTGCAGGATGAACAGAATATCCAGCGCCCGCGCCAGCACCGCATTCGCCTGGTACTTCGGCTCCGCCATCTTCCAGAGCATGTTCATAAAGTTCTCGGTGTAGCTGAGTTCGTTGTCGGGATAGACATAGGGGTAGCCGAGACTGTGCCGGTAGGTGTAAGCGGCGATAGTCGGAACTTTGCCGACCAGCCGATAAATCTGTAGCCTTCGGGTCTCGCGGTCGAGCACGTTCCGGGCCTCCGGATAGACGGTGGAGAGCGCCGCCACCGTGCTGATGAACATGCCCATCGGATGCGCGTCGTAGCGGAAACCTTCCAGGAACTTCTTGGTAGTTTCGTGGAGCATGGTGTGGTGCGTGATGTTCGAGACCCACGTTTTCAACTCCGCCGCCGTGGGAAGTTCGCCGTGCAGAACCAAGTAGGCGACTTCCAGGAACGTACACTTCTCCGCCAGTTGCTCGATAGGGTAGCCCCGATAGCGCAGGATGCCCTTGTCGCCGTCAATAAACGTAATCGCACTCTGGCACGAAGCGGTGTTCATGAAGGCGGGATCGTAGGTCATCACCCCGAAATCCTCGGGGCCGGTCTTGATCTTGCGCAAGTCCATGGCCCGAATCGCCCCTTTGTGGAACGGGACGTCGTAAGTGGCCTGGGTGCGCTTGTCAACTATGTGCAGGAATTCGTTTTCCATGAGTTTTCTCCTTGTCCGAAGTGTGCTTCACCCCGATCCGGAAGTTGGGACCGTGGGCTGTTCCGACTGCTCGTGGCTCCAACCGATCTACCGACGAATGTAGTCGGAACGGCCCGAGCGAGCGGGTCCAAATCTCCAATGATTCGTCCTCCTTCGAGATCGGGGTTAACCAGAACCAACCCAGGAACAGGCTGTGCTTCCTCCGCCAGCGGCCTCGACCCACCCAGACGTTCTGAATAGAGGCTGGCGATGCCCTGATCGAGTGCGATTCTGATCCAGGATTCAGCGCCCACGCCACCCGCCTGGGAACGGCCGATACCTAAGTAAACTAATCGAAACTGTGGGGAATAAGCACTCGACAGCGGAGGGACATGGGCGGGCAGACGAAAGATCCCCAGCCAGGATCGCAAGGCGGGAGGCCCCGCGTTCGTGGGTCTCAATGGCGCCATGCCACCCTTGCCCCCTTTCGAGTCGAAGTCAGAACCTTGGAGTTTTCGATCGACGCGAGACTAGCCTCGTCCGAGAGCTCTTGCAGTGACGCCAATCACACTCGTGCGCGACGAGGCCCACCTGTCCTTCGTCAGAACCCCATAGGTGGAAACTTGCGGGGATCCACGACGACTTTGGGACGTGAGTCCCGTCTCGCTATGAGCACTATCAGTAAGTAACTAACCGAATCGAGGGATATCTTAACTGGAGTGCGTGGTCGCCCGGCTTGTCGGCGTCGTTTTGAGAGAGGGAGTCGAGTGGTTGGGGGTGCGCATCCGGGCGAGCTCCGCCGACTATGCGGCGCGCCGTTCATACCGGTGATGGAGGCCTCCCACTTGGGGAAGCTCAACGACCGTTCCGAGTTCTGGCGGCTCGACTCTCCGGGAAGCAGGAGCATCCTTGGCCAGCGACAAGTGAGTTCGGGACTGCAAGTAGTAATCAGCGTAGCTCTGGAGGATCTTCCGCATATGGCGGTGTCCCAACACGATCACGTGATCCAAACATTCGCGCCGGATGGAGCCCACAAGTCTTTCTGCGAAGGGATTCTGCCAAGGACTGTGCGGCGCAATCATTACTTCTTGGATTCCCAACCCTCTGACCCGACTTCTAAAATCGTCGCCGTAGATTCGGTCGCGGTCTCGGATCAGGTAGCGAGGTACGGTGTCCTCCGGAAAGGCCTCGACTATCTGCTGCCCGGTCCAGGCTGCAGTCGGATTCTCCGTCACCTTGAAGTGAATCAGCCGCCTCCGATGATGGGCCAAGACGATAAGAACGAACAGGACCCGGAACGTGGCGGTTGGAACGGTGAAAAAATCGATTGAGACTAATTCGTTCACATGGTTGTCGAGGAAAGTCCTCCAAGTCTGAGAGGGCGGCTTCCGATTCCTGGGCAAGAGTCCGGAGACGGTGCGCTCCGAGATGCTGATACCCAGTTTCAGCAATTCCCCGTGAATGCGCGGCGCCCCCCAGAATGGGTTCGCCTCGGCCATCTTCCGTATCAAAGCTCTGACCTCCGCACTGGCTCCTGGATGGCCGCAGCATTTTCGCTTGGAAATCCAGGCCCAGAAGAGGCGAAAGCCTTGTCGATGCCAGGCCATGACCGTTTCCGGCCTCACAATCACCAAAGCCCCTCGCCAATCCTTCCATACCTTGGACAGCCACGCCCAAAACAAGCGGTCTGTCCCCCGAAGCCGTAGACGGGGATGTTGCCGTTTCATTACGGCGAGTTGCTGGCGTAGAGCCAGATTCTCCAGCGCGATGCCTCGGACGCAGCAGGGTGAAACCAGAAGGCGGAACCACGAACACAGGAGCGCGAACATGCGGCTGAATATCGGGGATGAGCATGGGTAAAGTCAATTGATTTCATCCCGATGCGAATTTGGCGAGGCACCAGGCCGTTCAAGGTTAAGGAATTTCAGTCTTTCAAAAGTTAACTTCTTGAGTGTTCTCTTTTGACCACTCGTGCGTGCGAATCTGAACAGACAGCCTCTCATGAACCTGATAGTTTCGCGCGGGAAGTAAGAACGAGGAAAAATCCGCGACCACCGTCTGGGTCCAATTCGGCGGGATCGAAACGCCACGTCACCTGGGAGACGCCAATGAAGAGATTTCAGATTTATACGCCGTGCATCACCATATTCATGTTGGCTGTGTTGATGTCGGGCTGCGGCTCTGGCGGAAATCCGGTCACCCCGCCCCAGCCGGCGCCTTCGGTGATGTCAGTGAACCCCGCTAATGCCGCCACCAATGTGGCGATAGGGCAGATCATCACCGTAAACTTCAGCGAAGCGATGAGCTTTTCGTCGATCAACAATACGACCTTTACGTTGACGGGAGCGGGCGGGACTTCTGTGGCCGGCACCGCGGCCTCTTCGGGCTCAACTGCGACCTTTACTCCAAGCGCTGGCTTCTCGCCCAATACTACATACACCATCACGATTACAACGGGCGCCCAGAATCTACAAGGCACTGGACTAGCGAGCAACTTTGTATCGAGCTTTACCACGGCGGCCTCGCCCACGGTGACGGCCACCATCCCTTTGGCTGGCGCCATACTTGTTCCCACGGGCGTGACATTAACTGCCACTTTTGGTGTTCCGATGGATCCCACAACAATCAACAGCACAACTTTTACGCTGACGGGGTTTGGCGGCGTTCTCGTAACAGGAACAGTCACCTACCCAGGTACAAGCGCCAGTTTTGCACCCGCAGCCGAGCTCGCGCCCAACACTACCTATACCGCCACAATTACAACTGGGGCCAAAAGTACGACGGGCTTTGCCATGGCGAGTAGCTATCGATGGAGCTTTGAAACGGGTGCGTCTTCAGGCGCCAACCCTCCTACGGTGATTTTTACAGACCCCGCTAATGCTGCCACGGGCGTGCCCATCAATCAGAAAATCGCCGCCACCTTCAGTGAGGCCATGGACCCTGCAACGATCACTACGGCAACTTTTCAGGTGACGAGCCCGGGTGGAACTTCCATGACCGGAACAGTTGTTTACGTCGCTTTGGGCGCTACCGCGACCTTCACACCCACAGTCAACCTCTCGCCTCTCACCACCTATACTGCCACAATCACCACGGGGGCCTCTAGCCTCACCGGGCACGCCTTAGCCGCCAACTTTGTCTGGAGCTTTACCACAGGTGTCACCGTAGATACGACCAAACCCACAGTAATTGCCACAATTCCCGCTGCCAATGCCACGGCAGTGCCCATTGATCAGATCATGGCCGTATTCTTTAGTGAGGGTATGGACCCTGCGACGATCAACGCAACAACCTTTACGGTGACGGGACCTGGCGGAACTCCCGTGGACGGGATTGTCGCTTACGCTGCCGTGGGTACGACAGCCACGCTTATACCCACGAACTATCTGCCATCTTTCACCACATTTACTCTCAGCATCACCACCGGAGCCACGGATCTTGCAGGCAATCCGTTAGCCGCTAACTTTTCCATAACCTTCACCACGGGCGACAGTCATGGGGATGCCTACCCTGTCCCCACGGTCATTTTCACGTCCCCCGCAAATAATGCTTCCGGTGTGGGACTTAACCAGAATATTAACGCAACCTTTTCTGATTTAATGGATCCATTAACGTTCACGACAGCGGACTTCTTCGTGACCGGCCCGGGCGGAGCTCCGGTAGCTGGCACAGTCGCGTTTCATCTATCCTACAAACTTGTAACCTTTACCCCTCTGAGCAATCTTGCGCCTCTCACCACCTATACTGCGACTATCACGTCCGCCGTGGAAGACATCGAAGAGGTTCCGATGGCGCAAAACTATGTCTGGAGCTTTACCACGGGTACTGCGCCCAATCCTCAATCGGCGATCGCCCTTGGGTCGGCCACCACTTTTGCGGTCCTGGCTGGGCCCTCAGTCAGTAACGTCGGCGCAAGCCTGGTGAACGGCGACCTTGGGGTGAGCCCAGGCAATACGGTGACTGGGTTCCCGCCTGGAACTGTGAATGGCACGATTTATGCGGGCGTTCCTGCCGCAGCCCAGGCCCAAGTTGACCTGGCTACGGCGTACACAGACGCCGCGGCTCAATCTGCAGGGAGTGTGTCTGTGGCCGGAAACATTGGCGGGATAACCCTCGCCGCTGGCCTTTACAACTCCTCGTCCGAGCTTGAAATATCGTCAGGGGATTTAACTCTGGACGGGCAGGGCGACGCCAATGCTGTTTTCATCTTTCAGGCAGCCAGCTCGCTCGTCGTCGCGGTCGGTCACCAGGTGATTCTGGTCAACGGCGCCAAAGCCTCCAATGTCTATTGGCAGGTGGGTACTTTTGTGACCCTTGCAACAAGCTGCGTGATGAAGGGAAACATTCTGGCGAATGGAGCAATCGACATACAAAATGGCGCGAACCTGGAAGGTCGAGCTCTGACCGAGAACGGCGCGATTACAATCGACACATCCGTCATTACTCTACCTCTGCCGTAGCGAACGCAGGATTCTGTTTCCGCCGGCCATGCGCCTTGGTCGCCCGCCCCCTTTGGCTGGGTGAGCAATCTTGACCTAACCGGTGAGCCGGAGTGAACTGACACGCCCTTCGCCCTCGGATATAATAGTCATGTAACTGTGATCGGCTGGGGCGTACACCCACGTCCGCCCAAGGTTGAAAAGGGAAATCCCAAGTTTGATTGGAGGAAATTTATGAAGACACGATGGTTGATGACCGCTTGTGCGACGGCGTTGCTTGCTTTTACCAGCATCGCGGCTGTGGCACAAGACCGGGGTGACCAGAACCGCGGGCAAAGTAAGAAGCAATATCGCCAGTTCAACGAGAAGCAACAAAAAGCCGCGCGCGATTATTACAACCAGCACCGGGACCATCCGGTGTTCAGACAACCCGACCAGTGGAATGACGATTACGAGCGTCGGATTCAGCCGGGCTACGTGCTCGATGCCGACATGCGGAGGATGAGTCGCCCGGCACCCGATGATATGACGCGCGGTTTGGGCCGTCCACCTCGCGGCTACCGATACATCGTCATCGGGGGACATGTGATTCTAGTGGATAGTGGGTATCGCGTTCACGACGCGATCCACCTTCACATTAGCTTGTAACAGCGTGCACCTAATCTCGACTACAGCTCTTCCGGGACTCTTTGATTTCTGCAAGCCCCCGAATGTTACTTCCTTGAAGAGCAGGCCCGAGCCGGAGGCCGAATTAGAGTCCGTGGCCCTCGAAAGAATAGCGTTGCCGGTCTGTAGTCCTACAAGTCCTGAAATGAGAACCTCGGACACTCCGGTCAGCGGGTGGAAACACAAAAAAGGAGCTTAAAATGAAAAGACTTACCCTAGTTCTTTTGTTACTTACGTTCTGCGCGTCGGCATTTGCAGGCGAGAGCCAACTGCAAAAGGCAACCAACGTTATGAACGAGATCATGAGTACTCCCGACAAGGCCATTCCTCATGATTTGCTGGACAAGGCCGTGTGTTTGGGCATCGTTCCTTCTGAGATCAAGTTCGCCCTTGGATTTGGTGGCACTTATGGTCGCGGTGTGCTGGTGTGCCGCAAGGGCGGGAACGGTCGGTGGGATGCCCCCTCCATGTTCACCTTGGGTGGCGCGAGCGTGGGATTTCAGATCGGCGGTAAGGAGACCGACGTCGTTTTCCTGGTGATGAACCCGGGAGGCATGAAAAAACTGGTTCAGGACAGCGTCAAGCTGGGCGCGGAATTATCGGTAGCGGCCGGCCCGGTGGGTCGATCGGCCGAAGGCGCGACCGACGCTCAACTCCATGCTGAGATTCTCAGCTACTCGAGATCGCGAGGCTTGTTTGCCGGCGTCTCGCTCGACGGGGCCGTGTACAAGCAAGACGAAGACGATAACCAAAAAGTGTATGGACGTAAGGTGACCGCGAAAGAAATTCTGATCGACGGCACGGTGCGCCCTACTCGTGCGGCCCAGGGCCTGGACGGCACGCTGACGAAATACTCTCCCTCGGGTGGACGAACCTTTAACAGTTTATAAGCGATCCATGGAGAGCACTGCAAGTCATCGAACGAAACTAATCACCGCGCCAGACGCAACAAGCGCCTGGCGCACGCATTCTTGGTTCACTGTCATCAAGGAAATACGAAGCATGAGAAAAACGCCAGCAGTTGCCTTTCTCATCTGTGTCTTGCTGGTGTGCGTCGGCAGCTCGTTTGCCTATTCCGTTCTGACGCATGAGGAAATTGTCGACCTGCTCTGGAAAGATGAGATCCGGCCTCTGCTGCTCAAGCGATTTCCGGCGCTGACGGAAGACCAGATCACGGAGGCGCACGCCTATGCCTACGGCGGCGCCGTCATCCAGGACCTCGGCTATTACCCATTCGGCAGCAGGCAATTCAGCGATCTGGTGCATTACGTTCGTAGCGGGGACTTCGTTCGCGAGCTGCTGATCGAGAGTCAGGACGCTAACGAGTACGCGTTCGCCATGGGCGCCTTGGCGCACTATGCGGCGGACATTGCCGGCCACCCGGCGGTCAACCAGGCCGTCGCGATTGAATACCCGAAGCTGCGGGCGAAGTTCGGTGACTCCGTCAAGTACGCACAGGACAAAACGGCGCATATCAGAACGGAAATCGGATTCGACATGGTGCAGGTGGCGAAGAACCGTTATGCATCGCAACAATATCACGATTTCATTGGGTTTCAGGTGTCCAAGTCCCTGCTGGAACGCGTCTTTCCGGTTGTCTACGGAGTGGAATTGAAAGACGTGCTTCCCCGCGAGGACCTCACGATCAGCTCGTACCGTTACTCTGTCAGCCAGCTGATCCCGGAGATGACACGGGTCGCGCTGCGGACCCATAAGAAGGACATGATGCGCGAAGAGCCCAGCTTCTCAAAACGAAAGTTCCTTTACCGGCTTTCGCGCTCCGATTATGAAAGGGAGTGGGGAAAGGATTACATCAAGCCGGGATTCGGCGCGCGCGTGTTGTCAGTGTTCATGCGATTCATGCCGAAAATAGGGCCATTCAAAGCGATGGCGTTCAAGAACCCCACCCCGAAGACGGAGGAGATGTATTTTAAGAGCATCAATACGTCTGTAGATCAATACCGAGCCTATCTTGAAGAAGTGCGAACGGACTCCCTGCAACTCTCCAACATTGATTTCGATACCGGAAAAAAGACCACAGCAGCGGAGTACACCCTGACCGACAACGCGTACGCAAAGTTGCTGGCCAAACTTTCCGAGCGAAAGTTCGATCGGACGTCACCAGAGCTGCGCGAAAACATCCTGAACTTTTATGGGGACCTCTCCGCACCGATCGAGACCAAAAAAGACCCCGCAAGCTGGCAGGCGGTGCTGACTTCGCTCGATCAATTGAAGTTGGTGACGCCGGCTCCGGCGGTCGCGGACAGCCCCGCAAAAGCCCAGCCCCTTAGCCTCGCCCCAGCTCCAGTTGCAATCGTCGGGAAGCATTTCGATCGTGTGTTGATAATTGTGCTGGAGAACCAGAATTACAGTTCGGCAATGAAAGACCCATTTTTGGCGCAGTTAGCACAGATGGGAGCTAGCTTCAGCAACTTCCACGCTTTGATTCACCCGTCCTATCCCAATTATCTGGCCATGGTTGCCGGGAGCTCGTTTGGCGTTCGAAGCAACGACCAAATTACTCTCCCCGACGACGATAGCCATCGGACCATCGCTGATTTCCTGGATTGGAAGAACTACGCTGAGGATTACCCATCCCAACCCCAACCTTTTCTTGGTGACCGTGGGAAATATTCTCGAAAGCACGTCCCGTTCTTGAGTTTTGCGAAAATTCAGCACGAAAGCTTCGGCAACGTAGTGTCCGTCTCTACCAAGGACCCGCACAACAGATTTGTAGCTGATGTCGAAGACTTCAGAAGCGACCCGAAGAAGCATCCTCTCCCTCGATACATGTTCTATAGCCCAAACACGGACGATGACGGGCACGATCCCGTGTTGCGACCTGGGAGGGGATTGAAGAAAGCTTCAAGTTGGCTGAACAAATTCTTGAAGGAGTCGCTTCCTCTGGACGATAAGATGAAAGGAACTCTGGTCATTGTCACCTTCGACGAGTCAGAATTTTTCGACAAGACTGAGCGAATCTATACCGTTTTCCTGGGAGACATGGTAAAGCCCGGAGAGATTACAAAAGCATATACTCATTACAACGTTCTGAGGACAATTGAAGACAACTTCGGAGTGTCCCCACTCAATTCCGGCGATGGTAATGCCGAGCCAATTACTGAAGTGTGGAAATGACCTCATACCCTTCCGGCTCGTCAGGATGCCATCTTTGGGGGCATTTCAGCACCCCGCTAACGGGCAACGGAAAAGTGGGGGTTGTCTATTGTTCCGCTGGCCCGGAAGGGGAAGGACAACTTGTGGTTTTTTGACTTTGCTCCGGACAGCTTGGCCATGGTGTTGGTGAAGAAGCCCTGCTTGGCGAGAATCTCAGCCACGCCCTGATAGTCCAGACTGCCGGCGCCGGTCACGTTCAAACTCCCCGAGCATTGAGCATTGACCCCATAGCCGACGATATTAATCTGACGGCTGGATATCCGTTGATTGGCCACCTCCAGGTCGGCGGAGATGGAGGAAAACGAGTCCGGATTCTGGGCGGCGGGACCGAGGTTGTTGAAGCGCGCCAGCTTCATCACGTTCGCGTTGAGCTTGAGGCTGGGCGCTTGACCGTTGCGTACCGTCAGGCGCCCCGTTCCGTGTGTCCCCGACAGCGGGTCACGCGAATGTTTGATTTCTCCTGCAAGCTTCATGGTTCCCACCATCTTTCCCGTCAACTTTCCGCGGCCCTGTGGGAACGCGGCGAGAAGATGGGCCACGTCAACGCCGTCCATTTGCGCGTTTGCGCTGAAGCTGGCGTTTCGTCCCGCCAAATTAAAGGAGAGGTCGCCGGCGCCACGTCCGCCGTAAGCGTCCAGGCTGCCGTCAGCGAAAAACACCTGCTTCGCCATCAGCCGGAGCTTGGACTTTACGTTCGTCCCCTGGATCGAGACGAAGCGGACAGAGTCCGCCTTCAGGTCCCCCTGGGCGGCAATCGTGGAAGACGACGGATCCATGAACGCACCGAGGTCCACCTGCTCCAGTTTACCGGAGACGTTGTGGACTTCGAAAATGATGACGGCAGGCTCGTCAGAGGGCAGAAGATACGACGCCACCAACTGTCCTCCCTCAAATTCCACCTTGGAAATCACTCCCCCAAAGGAGGTGTGCGCGCCTCCTGGCGATACCTTCTTTGAAGTTTTCGACGGAGTGGAATTCTCAAAGTTCCACCCCTCGTCGGGGTCCGAAATCAAATTGATCAACGCGTCATTCAGCTTCACTGACTTGATGACGACCTGCCGGCGCAATAGCCCGCCGGCGTCCAATGTGGCATCAATCCGAGAAGCCTTAACGAAATAGCCGGAAGGGAAGCCGGCGGGATTCTTCAGGGCGAAGTCGTCGACGCGAATCGACAGGCTTGGAAACAGAGTGAGGGCCAAGCGCCCGACTTCGACCGGCTTTCCGGTCTTTTCCTGGAGATAGGAGATAACCTCCGGGCGGTAGCGATCCAGGTTGAAAAGAACGGGTGCGAGGATAATCAGCGCGACCAAGACAGCGGCGGCGATTAGAATCAGGGTGAGAGCGGTCTTGCGACGCATGGCCATGCCAGGTTCGGGACCCATCCAGAATCCCCGCGGTTGTACTCCAGGGTAACTGCGATTGTACATCATTCCGCTTCCTTTAGTCCCAGCATGTATGTCCACGTCGCAAAACCGGGGTGAGCTATTTTGACCGAGCGCGTGAGCAGTATTGGGCTGACACCCAAATCACCCGGAGGTACAAACAGTGTGCAACGGTTTGCCAGCCAGGATCTGGCAGGAGGCGGTCGGCAACAGAAGAAATTGGTTATGTTACTCATTCTGCTTGTTGTGCTCCTCGTGGGTTCTCTTTACGACCTATATCCGATGGAGCGACCGAATTACTTGGGAGGTGTGCTGTGAAGATTAGTATGTTGAACCGGATAGTGGTGGCGGCTGTCATCAGCGCGGTGTCGTTGGTGGGAATGAGCATACCGACCAACGGCCAGCCACAACCGCAGCAAGAGCAGAAACAGCAAGAAAAGAAGCAGCCGCAGCAAGAGCGCGCCGCGCCGCAACAGCAACAACAGCGTGCCCCGCAGCAACAGCGCGCCGCGCCGCAACAGCAACAACAGCGTGCCCCGCAGCAACAGCGCGCCGCGCCGCAACAGCAGCAACAGCGTGCCCCGCAGCAACAGCGCGCCGCGCCGCAACAGCAACAACAGCGTGCCCCGCAGCAACAGCGCGCCGCGCCGCAACAGCAACAACAGCGTGCCCCGCAGCAACAGCGCGCCGCGCCGCAACAGCAGCAACAGCGTGCCCC
>JBEKEZ010000007.1:0-188232 GCA_050013575.1 Terriglobia bacterium
GAGCTTAAAAAAATTTTGCGAAAATTTGCGATTTTGGGAAAAGTGTGGCATTTTGCCCCACCAATTCCATTTTTCATAGGCCCTCAAAATTCTCATAGTTCGCAAAACCTTCTTAGTGGCACTTCCTACCAGCAGCGCTGTGCCGTTATTGAGCGTCAGCCTTCTTTCAGTTTGTATCCGGCCAGATTGCCCAGCCCGTCGTAGGCGGCCGCCTTATACATTTCCGAGAGAGTGGGCGCGTTGAAAACCGAATCGACCAGAGTGTTGATGCTGCCCTCAAGCTCAATGGCCATCATGCCGGTGTGGACGAGGTCGGTGGCGCTCTCGCCGATCACATGAACGCCGAGCAGCCGGAGGTCGTCGCGCCGGAAGATGAGCTTCAGGAATCCGTGCGTCTCGCCGATCATCTGCCCGCGGGTATTATTGGCGTACTGGGCGCGGCCCACTTCATAAGCGATGCCCTTCGTCGTGCACGATTCTTCGGTCTCGCCCACGGCGGAGATCTCGGGGATGGTGTAAATGCCCAACGGCAAGTGCTCCGGCAGGCGCTGCTTGTAGCGGAAACCGAACGCATGGCAAATGGCCACGCGCCCCTGCTCCATGGACGTGGAGCCCAGCGCCGGGAAGCCGATCACGTCTCCCGCCGCGTAAACGTGCGGCACGGAAGTCTGGTAATGCTCGTTCACTTGGATGACGCCACGGTCGGTCACCGTAATGTTGGCTTTCTCGAGGCCTAGACCGGCCACGAGCGGCTTGCGGCCCGTGGACATCAGAGCTGTCTCCGCCTCCAGCGCCTGCCCGGAGCGCATCGTGACGCGCACGCCGCCGCTCACGATTGCAACTGTGGTCGGTCGGTCACTCAAGATCAATCGCAGGCCGAGGGACTCGAGCCGATCCTTGAGTCGAGCCGAGACCTCTGCATCGAGGAAAGGCAGCAGCCGCTCGCTGCCTGCCACCAGGCTCACCTGCACGCCCAGCGCGGTGAAGATGGAAGCGTACTCGCAACCGATCACCCCGCCGCCAATCACAACCATGCTTTTGGGAATGCGGTCCATCTCCAGGACCGTGTCGGAGTCAAAAATGAAATGGCGGTCGAAAGGAATGTCCGGCGGGCGCAGCGGCTGCGAGCCCGTGGCGATCAGGATGTAGTCCGCGGTCACCGTTTCCGTGTCGCCGCCTGTGCTGTTCTCCTGGCCGCCTTGCGTCTGGCTCCTCGCGGCTCCTTCTGGACCGCCCTCCGGGCTACGCCCCGTGAGTTCGACTTGGACGGTGTGAGCGTCCACGAAAGAGGCGAAGCCCTGAATGATTTCGACGTGATGGGCGAGCAGATTCTGGCGGACCTTGCCACGCTCGAGAGTCACGACTTCATCCTTGCGGTGCATGAAATCGCGCACCGTCAAGCCTTCGCGCAGGGAGTAGTCAATTCCATAGAGGCCGCGCTGCAACAGCCCCGAATAGTAGAGGGCCGCCTCGCGCAGACACTTGCTCGGAATGGTGCCGGTGTTGACAAAGATGCCGCCCACCCAACGGCCGCGCTCAACCAGCGCAACACTCTTTCCAAAATAGGCTGCCTGCGCTGCGGCCTTTTCGCCCGCCGGCCCCGAACCAATGATGATGAGGTCGTATTTCTTCATCCTTTGCCTGCCGGTCCCACTCGCGGCTGCGTTCGCTCCGCGGGGTACGCGGCACCGTGCCCTCGCGGGTTTTCGTCAGTTCCTCTGTCGCCGCCCGAGCCGCACGCTTGGTCGTCGCGTTCAGTCTGGGGACGCAGAGCGTGCCCGTCTTCTCGGCGAAAGAGAATCTGAAATGGCCCGTGAATTCGGCCCTGCCAGAGTAATCATAAGCCTGTTGACTGCTCAACGCTCGCAAAAATCCTAACCCGGCGACGCCTGGCATCGAAGGAGTTTGCGCTACACCATTTCACCGAATGGCGATTGACCGCGCACGCGTAATCCACTATCGTGTCGCGGGTCGATGAAGCGACCGAGCACCCCGCTTTCAATTTGACCAGACCAATGGGCATTCCTGAACCCACCACGAGTGAGCCTTCCCAAGCAGGCGAGCCGAAGCTCCTGCGCGCGCTGGGGCTCTGGCAAGCGTCGTCGATTGTAATCGGCATCATGATCGGCTCCGCCATCTTCATTGTGCCGGCCGAAATCACGAGAGAGGTTGGCTCGCCACGCGCGGGATTGGCAGTATGGGTCGTCTCCGGAGTGCTGAGCCTATTCGGCGCGCTCTCCTTTGCCGAGCTCGCCGCGATGATGCCGCAAGCCGGAGGCCAATACGTCTACCTGCGTGAGGCCTACGGATCGCTGGTGAGTTTTCTTTGCGGGTGGATGTTCTTCTTGGTGCAGCAGTCCGGCGGCATCTCCACTCTGGCGGTCGGCCTGACGCGCTACTTAGCGAACTTCTTTCCATTTTCGGTCTGGCAGCAGCGCCTCGCGGCCGCCGCCGTCATCATTCTGCTCACGGCCATTAACTATCGAGGGGTCCGCGAAGGCGGCTGGGTTCAGTCAGTGCTAACGGGCATGAACGTCGGCATCGTAGTCGCGCTCATCGCGCTCGGCTACGCACTCGTGCATGGACCGGCCGGCGGGCCGCAGTCGCTGCCGACGCCAACCGGCCTTCGCTTCTGGGGGTCTTTTGGCGTTGCGATGGTGGCCGCGCTCTGGGCTTACGAAGGCTGGAACAACGTCACCTTCGCCGCCGGTGAAGTGAAACGCCCGGAGCGCAACTTGCCGCTGGCGCTGATTGTCGGCACCAGCGCTGTGATTGCCATCTACGCCGGATTGAACGCGGTCTACTACCATGTTCTGACGCTGCCGGAAATCGCCCATTCGCAGCGCGTGGGCTCGGACGCGGCAGCCAAAATTCTTGGACCGAACGGCTCGCAACTGGTGGCGCTCGCCATCATCATCGCGGTTTTTGGAAGCACGAACGGATCAATTCTGGCTGGGGCGCGCGTCTACTACGCGATGGCGCGGGACGGGCTGTTCTTCCGCTGGTGTGCCGCAGTGCATCCTCGTTTTCGCACGCCGTATTTGGCGCTGGTGGTGCAGGGAGCGTGGTCGGTGTTTTTGGTCCTGCTCGCCGGGTATGAAGAATTGTTCACCTTCACCATCTTTGCCGCCTGGATTTTTTATGCGCTCACCGCTCTCGGGGTGATTGTTCTGCGGCGCAAGCTTCCTGACTTGCCCCGGCCTTATCGGGTGCCCGCATATCCCTGGGTGCCCATCCTCTTCGTGCTGGCTGCCGGCTTGTTTATCGCCAACACGCTGGTCGAGAAGCCCGTCGAAGCAGGATGGGGTTGCGTGCTGGTGGCGCTGGGCGTGCCGGTGTATTTGATTTGGAAGCGAACGGGGCGCCGCGCCTGACGCATTGCGTGGCACAGGCACTCTTGCCTGTGCTGGATCAACACGATTTGCGATTCGCGAGCGTTCAGCACAGGCAAGAGTGCCTGTGCCACGATCAGTGTCCTTGTGCGGCCTTGACCTTGGCGAGGAGGTCTTGCGCCTGGGCTTGCCAGGGGCTCGCGATGCCGGCTGATCGCGCCAACGCGTCGGCTGCCTCTTTGTGTTTCGCGGGGGCCAAGACCTCGTAGGCATATCCAAGATAGAACAGTGCTCGCGCTTGAAGCTGCGGCTCGTTGGCCATCAAATCGACCGCAGTCTTGAACTCCTGGATAGCGGGGAGAACCTTGTGCGTCTTATTGGTCTTCAGAAACGAGACATAGCCCAGGGTAAGGTGGGCCAGCCCAAGCTGTGCGTTCTGAGTCGCCTTGAATTGCTCATCCGCCATTCCCTCGGGCTTCTGCATTTTGGGCGCGAGATCCAGAACCTTCTTTGCGTAGTCAGATGCCTTGTCCAATTCCACCTGGCGGGCTACGTAGTCATCGGCCACCAGGTTGAGCGTGGCCACGTTGTTCGGATCTGAGGCGATTGCCTTTTCGCCGTATTCGGCAGTTTTGGCAGCATCGTTGGCCATTTTGTAGGCGAGAAAATACTGGAAATTGACCTGGCCGACGTTCGTGGTGTCCGGATAAGCTTGCATGAAAGCATCAAGGGCCTGGACGCGCTTGGTGGCGTCAGTGACGCGTGGCAGAAGTTGGAAGAAGGCGTACTCGGCATAGGCGCGCTGTTCTTTCAACTGTTCGGCGAGCTCCTGCTGAGATTTTTGCCAGTCCGCGTCGCTGACGCTTGAGGGCCGGGCAGGATTGCCCTCGATCTTGATCTGGTCAGGAGCCATCATGATCGCGGTGAAGGTAGCGTCAGTCACTTTGCCGCTCGCGACGTAGGCCCGCATCAAGGTCAGAAGCAGATTGAGGTCGACGGTTTTGGCGGCGGCGTCTTTCTCGCCATACTCGATCGCCTTGTCGAAATTGTTCGTCTTCATGTATGCGGTCGCGTAGTAAGAATTCACGCAGGGCATGAAGGGCGAGTCGGCGTGGGCCTGGGCGTATTTGTCGAGGGCAGCAAGCTGGTCCTGCGGATTGTCCGCCCCGTTGACCGCCAACATCAATAGGTCTTCGGGCGACCCGACGATTACATTCTGACACTGCATTTGCGCTCCGACGGGCAAGCTAAAACACAAGCAGGCGGCTACCAGGAAAGCTCGACTGAAATAGCGCATGACGGACCTCCGGATGGAAGGCTTGGCGTACACGGTTTCTGGCATTTCCAATTTTCGCGTGGTGCCCATTAGACAACAGGACAAGAGCAATTTCCAGTGGAAAAAACCTTCCGGCGTATGTCATCCTGTGTGCACGTATGTCATCCTGAGCGCAGCGAAGGATTCGCTTTTCGTCGCGGCGTGCCAAGGAGTTAGGAGGAGGAAACGATGCAGCGCTTCGCCTGGGACACAGTCAAGAAGGAAGTGATGAACCCGACACTTTGGCGAAAAGTAATCTCGGGCGAAAAGGCCATGCTGGCCCAGGTCTTTATCGCCAAGGGCGGAGTTGTGCCCACTCATCAGCACGAGAGCGAACAGATTTCCTACATCGTGGACGGGGCCCTGAAATTCGAACTGGAAGGGCAGGAGGTGATCGTGCGTGCTGGCGAAGTGCTGGTAATCCCTTCCAACGTCCCGCACAGCGCTGTGGCGCTGGAGGACACGATGGACTTCGACATCTTCAGCCCCATCCGCGTGGACTGGTTGACGGGAAAAGACGATTACCTGAGGAAAGGATGAAACGGATTGCCGATTTTCGATTGTCGATTGAAAAACGAGGAGCTGCTCGCACCCTCTAATCGGCAATCGACAATCGGCAATCGAAAATTATGGACCTCGGACTAAAGCATCGAGTGGCCGTTGTCGCTGCATCGAGCATGGGCTTAGGCAGAGCCGTCGCCATGGGACTAGCCCGCGAAGGCGCCAAGCTCGCAATCTGCGCCCGCACTGAGGCGAAACTGAATGCCACGGCAGAGGAGATTCGCCAGGCAACCGGCGCCGAAATCCTCACGTGCGTTGTCGATGTGACCGACTATGAGCAAGTGCTGCGCTTCATCGCTCAGACCGTTCAACATTTCGGGCGCATCGATGTCTGTGTCACCAACGCCGGTGGTCCTCCCGCCAAGACATTCTCTGAAACCACGGTCGAGGACTGGCAAGCCGGTGTCAATTTGAATCTGATGAGCGCGCTGTATTTCGCCCGCGAAGTTCTGCCCTTGATGCAGAAGCAAAAATGGGGACGCCTCATCACCATCACCTCAACCGCCGTCAAGCAGCCCATCGACAACCTGGTGCTCTCGAATTCCGTGCGCTCGGCGGTGAGCGGCCTCGTGAAATCCCTCGCCAATGAATACGCCAAGGACAACGTGCTGGTGAACAACGTCTGCCCGGGCTATACGCAGACGGCGCGCCTCGATGAACTGGCCGGCAAGCTCGCCCAAGCCGAAGGCGTGGAGCCGAAACAAATCCGCGAGCGCTGGGCCTCACAGATCCCGATGAAGCGCCTCGGCCAACCGGAAGAGTTCGCCTCGCTCGTCGTCTTCCTTGCCTCCGAGCGCGCCAGCTATATCACCGGCACCTCCATTGCCGTGGATGGTGGCTTCGTGAAGGGAGTTTATTGACCTTCGCACAATCTCAGCGGCGGCCCGCCCGGTTTGTGTTACGCCTTGCGATGCTCGCGTGCAAAACGGACGTGCATTCTCGTCCTGGCGTCATGACGGGGCACTCGTTCCCATGATCGCCTGAAACCCACGCCCTCAGATATGATGGACGTTACCAGTTGATTTAAGCTCACGCCCTCGCGCCTGGCAAGGTGTGAAAGTCTTCGATGAAGGCTTCTCGGCACTCGCTGGACCCACTTGCCGCTCGGCAATTGATCCGCGATAGCCGGCTCGGGAACGGGATCCCCACTCTCCAAACAGTCGGAAATCCAGAGTTCCTTGGCTTCTTCGAGATTCTCGAAAGCTTGTTGCGGATTTTTCCCGTGGGCTGCGCACCCAGGCAGCTCCTCGACACGGGCGACGAAGTCACCTTCCTCGTCGCGGCGAACAATCACCGTGTAAGGTAAACCCAAGTAATATTTCAGATCCTTCATGTGTTAGTCCTCATACCAACCCAGCTCGCTTAACGCATCGATGAAATCATCCACTGAGTAGCTCTTGACCTGTTTGCTGCCCGGGCTGTGCCTGTTCACCATGAACCGTTGGTCGCCCACCCGAAACAATATCCCATGTCTGGCATCTCGGCGGTTTATCGTATGGAACTGTCCGAGCTGATTGACGACCCACTCGATTTCGTCCAACGTGACGTTCTTTCGCCTCTCCGCTATTTCCAGAATCTTGGAACGAATCCTCTTCTCATCGGCCATCTACGCTCAAACTCCACGGAGGCAATGTGAAATGATACTACATACAGTATCAAACGTCAAACCGCACCTTCACTCCAGCCAATTCCTCCAGAAAAGTCACCACCGCCGCATAATCCAAGTTCCCCTTGCCCTGCGCTTTGGCGGCGGCGTAGGTCTCTTTCACCGTGGCGGTGGTTGGCATGGGGACGTTCTGCGCGTAGGCGGCTTCCATGGCAAGCTCCAAATCCTTGTGCATGAGTTTGAGCGGAAAGTACGGCGTGAAGTCGCCCTTGAAGATGAACGGCGCCTTGAAGTCCGTGAGGTTGGCGCGCGCCATGCTTGATTGAATAATTTCGAGCATCGTTTCCGGCCGCACCCCGGATTTCGTCGCCAGCACAAAGCCCTCGCAAAAAACTTCCACCATAGTTGCCTGGATGGCATTCTGAGCGAGTTTTGCTGCCAGGCCCGATCCGTGCAGTCCGCAATAGATGTGCTTTTTCCCTTGTACACTGAGGACAGGAATCATGCGCTCAAAAACATCGCGGTCGCCGCCGATCATGAACGTCAGCTCGCCTTTCTCCGCTCCGTGTTTGCTGCCGGTCACCGGCGCGTCGAGCATCTTGGCGCCCTTGCCCGCCAAGTGGCAGGCGAATTTCCGGCTGACGGTCGGGCTGATGGTGCTCGAATCAATCAGCACGGCGCCCTCGCGCACGCCTTCGATGATGCCTCCCTTGCCGAGCACGACTTCTTCCATCGCCGCCGTATCGCTGACGATCGTCCAGATGATTTCAGCGTCGCGCGCTGCTTCGGCTGGAGTCGCGGCCACGCGCGCCCCGGCTTGCGCCAGGACCTTCGTCTTTTCCGCAGTTCGGTTGAAGACCGTGACGTTGTAACCCGCTTTCACCAAATTCAGTGCCATGGGCTGGCCCATAATTCCGAGACCGATGAAGGCGATGGATTCAGGCATGACTTTTCTCCTTTGAGGCATCCCTGACAAGATTGAGCCATTGATCCATTGAATCATTGATTCATTGAAAGGCTATGATTTCGAGCAGTCTTTCAATGGTTCAATGAACCAATGGAACAATGAACCAATTCCAGCAACGGACCAACGATAACGGACAAAGGACCAATGACAAAGGACAAATGACGTCTCCCTAACTAAAATCCAGCCAGAGCCGCACATCTCTAACATTATTGTCCGTAAATCCGATCTCCACCGTATCGCCCAGTGAGCAGAAGAAGTGATAGGAATCGCTCTCGGCGAGGTACTGTTCGGGATCGAACCCGCGATCGCGGGCGCGCGCGATGGTGTGCCCATCGGCGACGGCGCCGCTCGAAGGACTGTTGCCGTCACGCCCGTCTGTTCCGGCGCTCAACACCACCCGCTGCTGGCCGGCAATGCGCTCGGCCGCGTACAAAGCGAACGCCTGGTTGCGCCCGCCCACGCCGGGTCCGGTGACGGGGCAGGTGACTTCGCCGCCCACCACGAGCGCAACGGGAAAGTCCGGGTGCCGTTTCTTCAGCGCATCGAGGGCGTCAAGGTTCGCATCGGCGACTTGCCGGAAGTCGGCATCCCAGACGCTTGAATCGATTTCACAAGTGAAACCAAGCTTCTCGGCGGCGGATTTCGCCGCCACAACGGCGTCATGGTTCGAGAGCACGCAGACGAAGCGCGAATTCGAAAACCGCCGGTCGCCGGGCTTCGGAGTCTCTTCCAGCGACCGCTGCTCGAAGTGCTTGCGAATGACGGGCGGAAACTTCGCCGTCAATCGATGCTGCTCCGCGAGCGCGTAACACTCGTCGACTGTCGACTCGTCCGGCATCGTCGGCCCCGAGGCAACCATTGACGGAAACGGGTCGGGAACATCGGAGACGTACACGGTGAGTTGGTGCGCCGGCCAGGCGCGGACCGCCAGCCGGCCGCCCTTCACCGCCGATAGGTGCTTGCGCAGCACGTTAATTTGCTCGATGGGCAGAGCGCTCGTGACCAGTATCCGGTTGAACTCGATAAGATCGGCAAGCTTGATTTCGGGATCCAGTGGCTGCTCGAAGAGCGACGAGCCGCCGCCCGAAACCAGGAAAATCACGGTGTCATCCGCAGTGAGGTTCGTAACCAAGTCCAGTGCCGCACGCGCGCCCTCGAGACTGCCGGCAGTCGGGTAAGGGTGACCGCCGACAAAATAGAGAAAATGCTCCAATCTCTTCGCGGCCTCCGTCGGCGCGACCACAACCCCCGCCTCGATTTGTCCGCTTAGAATCTCATCGAGCGCCGCCGTCATGCGGCTGGCGGCTTTTCCGAAAGCCACTACGCGCGGCTCTTTGGCGATATGAATTTCAACGTCGCCGGCATGCAGCGTGTTGTCCCCTCGCTTGACTTTGGCCAGCATGGCGCGGCGCGGATCAATGGCGGCCATCGTTTCCAGCAGAATCTGTTGGGCCAGGTATTTCCCGTCTGAGTAGAGAGGCTTCTTCGCGCCGAGTGATGCGGTTTGCGTTCCCATCAGGCATGTTGGGCCAGCGCGTCGACGCCAGCCTGCGCCACTTGCACGTCCTCCTCTTCCGATCCGGCGCTCACTCCGATGCCACCCACGCATTGCCCGCCCACCATCAACGGCAGGCCGCCGCGAATAGGAGTGAGCTTGAGATCCGTCGCCAGCGACAGGCCCAGGGAGAGTACGGCGCTCGGCTCGCCCGATACCGGCGATGGGCCCGTCGGCGCGCGACGCAGGGCAGCGGCTTTGGCCTTGGTGATGGCGACTTCGATGGACGATAGCTTGGCGCCGTCCATGCGCTGGAAAACGAGCAAGTGCCCGCCGTCGTCGACCACGGCGATATTCATGGGCACGGAAAGCGCGCGCGCCTTCTTCTCCGCCGCGGCCAGTATGAGGCGAGCGCCTTCGAGAGTTAAACGAGGATTGTTGCGCGTCAGCATGCGCCTATTATTCAGGACATCTTGCGGAAACTCAAGAGTTGAGAAGATTCACCACCAAGACACCAAGTCACAAAGCCCCCGGATTGTTCAGGGCCTTACGCGTCTTTGTGCCTTCGTGCCTTGGTGTTGAGAGTTTCTTCGTACACTTCAGGATTAACCACGTTCGGCGGCCGGCGGCCTTCGAGCAATGCAATCAAGCTTTCGGCCGCGAGCATGGCCATTTTGAGCCGTGTCTCACTGGTCGCACTGCCCACGTGCGGCACCAGGACGACGTTGGGCATGGTTAAGAGCTTCGGATGCACTTTGGGCTCACGTTCGAAAACGTCCAAGCCTGCTCCCGCAATCTGCTTCTTCTCCAGCGCCTCGACCAGCGCCTCCTCATCAACAACCTTCCCGCGCGAAGCGTTAATGAGGAAAGCCGAAGGCTTCATCAGGTTGAACTCCGGCGCCCGAAACGCGTGAGTGGTTTCCGCGGTCAGGGGCACGTGCAAGCTCACAAAATCCGACTCGCGCAGCAGAGTCTCGCGGTCCACGTAGTGCGCCTCGAAATCGCGCTCAATCGCCTCTGCCACTCGATGCCGCGCGTAATAGAGAATGCGCATTGAAAATCCGCGAGCCCGCCGTGCCACCGCCCGGCCGATGCTGCCGAATCCGTAGAGACCCAGTGTCTTGTGATGAATGTCCGCGCCGTGCAGCAAACCCCACTGCCATTCGTGCCAGCGGCCCTCGCGGATATAGCGGTCGCCCTCGGGCACGCGCCGAGCCACGGCGAGCAAAAGGGCAAACGTCAGATCAGCGGTCGTTTCTTCCAGCACGCCCGGGGCGTTGGTCACGGGAATGCGGCGCGCCGTGCAGGCGGCGACGTCAATGTTGTCGTACCCGACGGAGGCGGCAGAGATGGCACGTAACTTGGGCGCCGCGCTCAAGACTTCTTCCGTGACGCGCGTGCCGGCAACGAGCAGGCCGTCAACCTCGCGGCAGGCCGCAGCCAGTTCCTCGCGGGGCATGGGCGAGTCCTGGGGATGAACTTCAACTTGGAATCGCGCGCCGAGCATCTCGATCGCCTGCGCGGGCAGGGGACGAGTGACAAACACTTTAGGCTTCATAACAAATTCTGAATTATGAGTTCTGAAGTATGAAAACCAAATCGCGGAAACCAAGGATAGCTTCTTGTCTTAATTCATCATTCAGAATTCAGAATTCATAATTCCCTTCCTACCATCCCACCGGCTTGCCCTGGTTCTGCTCGTTGAGCCATTTTTCGAGCGGCGCAAAATAGTCGCGGATGGCGGTTGCATCCATTTGCCGCTGGCCGGTCAAGGCTTCCAGAGCATCGGGCCAGGGGCGGCTCAATCCCATGGAAAGCATGGCATTCAGCTTCTTGCCCGCCTCCTTGCTGTCGTAAATCGAACAGCGATTAAGTGGGGCAGTGCAGCCCGTGTCGCGCGCCAGGGCACGATGAAACTGAAATTGCAGGATGTCGGCCAGGAAATAGCGCATGTAAGGAACGTTGGCGGCCACGTGATACTTGGCGGCGGGATCGAAGTCCGCCTCGCTGCGAGCGACGGGCGGGGCGATGCCCTGATATTTCAGCCGGAGCTGCCACCACGCTTCGTTATATTTCTCCGGCGGAATCTCGCCCGAGAAGACTTTCCAGCGCCACTGGTCGATGACCAGGCCGAAAGGCAGGAAAGCGATTTTTTCCAGAGCCTTCCTCAGTAGCAGGCCGGTATCTTTCGAAGCATCCGGCGCTTTATCGAGCAATCCAATTTTCACCAGGTATTCGGGCGTGACGGAAAGCGCGATGGTGTCGCCGATCGCCTCGTGAAAGCCGTCGTTGGCGCTATCGCGAAACAGATACGGCTGCCGGTTGTAAGCGCGCTGGTAGAAATTGTGGCCCAGCTCGTGATGAATGGTGGTGAAATCCTCTTCGGTAATGTCGATGCACATTTTGATTCGCAGGTCGTTCACATAATCCACGTCCCAGGCGCTGGCGTGGCAAACCACTTCACGGTCGCGCGGCTTGACGAAGAGCGAACGCGTCCAGAAAGTCTCCGGCAGCGGGTCGAAGCCCAGCGAGGTGAAAAAGCGCTCGCCGTAGCGCGCCATCTGCAAGGCGTCGGTGTTGCGGCTTTTCAGGATTTGGGTGAGATCGTATCCCGGGTCGGCGTTCGCAGGCGCGACGAGCGGATAGATATTGTCCCAGGTCTGCGCCCACATGTTGCCCAGCAGATGCGCGGGGATCGGGCCGTTCGCCGGAACCATTTGGGAGCCGTATTTTTCGCGCAGCTTGTTCCTGACGTAGGCGTGGAGCGAAACGTAGAGCGGCCGGACCTGTTCCCAGAGCCGGTCAAGCTCTTTGGAGAATTCGTCGGGCCGCATATCATACTTCTCGCGCCACATGGCACCGTTATCGGCGAAGCCAAGTTCTCGCGCGCCCTTGTTGGCCAGCGCCACATAGCGCACGAAATCCTTGCGCATGGGTGGGGCGATCTGATGCCAGCCGACCCAGGCATCGCGCAGCTCGTTCGGATCGCGGCTGTTGGCCATCAGACGCGTGAGGTCTTCGATGTCCAGGCATTTGTCCTTACCGGCCGGGCACCACTTGCCTTTGCCGTATGTCCCTTCCATCCTCGCGACGATCTGAGTGAGCTCTTCGCTCTCTTTGGGATCGGCCGGCGCCGCCAGGGTGAGCGAAAGTTTCAAGAGTTTCATCTTGCGCGCCACATCGGGAGGTAGCTTGAGATGGTCGAAGCGCGTCGACTGTTTGGCCAACTCCACGCCGGCCGCGATGGCGCGCTCGTCCGCTTTCGCCGCAAGCAGTTCCGTGTCGTCCGTGATGAAGGTGGATTTCACCCAGTCGGCTCGGCTCGCTTCCACGTTGAGCTCGAGCAGCCGGGCCTCGGCGTCTTCAATGAACTTTTTCGCTTCTTGAACAGTGGGCGTTTTCTTCGCCATAGGTTTCTTCTCCGAATTCGTTTGCGCCGCCAGCGGGAGCAGCCCCACGGTGATCAAAATCCCAATCCGTAGCGGCAGCGCTTTCAGTTTCCTTTGATATTTTGTCATGAGCATCACCTTCCCTGGCCGGACATGTAGGGGTAGGGCTTGCGCTACCCTGCCGGCCCGCAATAGGAGCCGAGGGTACGGCAAGCCGTACCCCTACGGTCGCGTTAGTGCCTCTGATATTTCCCCATCAATTCCGCCTTGGCAATGACGTGCTCCTTTGTGGCTCGGTCGAATTCCTCTTTAGTCGGGGTGTATCCGGGTTCCAAAATCATCATTGAGTCGAGCGCGTAAAGCCGGAAGTAGTATCGGTGCGCCTTTCCGGGCGGCGGACACGGTCCGTTGTAGCCGGCCTTGCCAAAATCATTTCGTCCTTGGATGCCTCCCTTTTGCCCGTTCTTTTGAATGATGTCGCGATTTTTCGCAATGCCCTCGGATACCCCGCGTGTGGTCCAAGGCAGATTGAAGACTATCCAATGAACAAAATCTCCGGTCGGCGCGTCAGGATCTTCGACGATCAAGGCGAAGCTCTTGCTGGCGATTCGGGAACTCCTATCTGATTCCGGTGGGTTAGTCCAAGTAAGAGCGGGCGAGACATCTTCGCCTTCACAAGTGAATTTTGCCGGAATGTCGCCGCCCGGCTTGAATGCAGAAGTTTCGAGCTTGAAACCGGCGGACGACTTGGCCGGCGCCTGAGCCGCCGCAAACGAAGCGCTCAATGCCGCGGCCAGCACGCAGGCGATAATCGCCACGCTGACGGACCTTATAAACCTCGCGGGAACGCGCGCACTTTTCGCCACAATGCTTTTCATCTCAGCCTCCACTTCGATTGGCGGGTTATTCTAGCGCGCTCATTCGAAAGTGTCACGCCGGGCTGTTGTTATAGTCTTTGTACCCGCGAAGCACATCATCAATCGAAAGCATGCCTTCGAGCTTGCGAAAATCGGCTCGGCTCACGACCGGCAACAGGGGCCAGTCACCCATTCTTTGCAGCGCCAAGTCCAGGGGCTGGTCGGGATGGACAACCGGCATTCGAGGATTCGTATAGACCTCTTCCAGAGGCAAACTGCCTACACCTTCCTTCGCGAGGTTCTTGAGAGTCTCGGCTCGAATGACGGTCCACTGGCCCTGGTATCGTACCAGGAAGAACGGATCGGTGGTCCACTTGGCTTGATCGAGAGCGACATTCACAGAATTCTCACCGTTCAGAACACATTCGCCAGCGGGGCGCATGGCATCCTCCACGCGCAGCGTCGTCTGCTCGCGTTCCTCTTCCATCGACGGCAGATGAACACCGTCCTCGCGCGTGAGCATGTCAAACAGGGCGACAGGCTGATAGTTGTGAGAAATCAGATAGGCGATGGTGTTGGAAATCATCACCGGCAGAATGATGGAGTAATTGCCGCTCAGGTCGAGCACCATCGACAAGTATCGCGGTCATCCGGTAATCGTTCTCGCGACGTTCTCAGTGCGGGTGGGCCATGATCCTCAGCATGAATAGCCGCAAGATTTTGAAGGGAACTGCGCCCTTCATAAGATATGCTGGTCCACGGAGAATAGCGAGAAATGCAGGAAGCAAGAGAGCAGTCCAACGCAGGCTGGTGGAAAGCCCCGATACGGCATTGGACTTTGCTTCTTCATGAGCGTGAGGAACAAGTCTTCCTGGTCTTGACGTTGCTGATTGGCGCCTTGGTGGGCGCGACCGTTGTAGCTTTCATCCTCTTGACAGAGCGATTTGGAACGCGACTATATCCTGCCGGTGGCGCTGCTTTGCGGCGGGTGCTGGTGCCGGTGGTGGGCTCGCTGGGGATGGGCTACTTGCTCTATCGCTTCTTTCCGGACGCTCGCGGCAGCGGCGTTCCTCAGACGAAGGCCGCCCTTTTTGCCCGAGGTGGCCGCATTACGTTGGGCACAGTGTTCGGAAAATTCTTCTGCACCTCGGCCACGCTTGCCAGCGGAGTCCCGCTCGGACGCGAGGGGCCAGCAGTTCAAGTTGGCGCCGGGATTGCTTCCGTCTTGGGGCGAACCCTCGGATTACATCCGGAAAGAGTGAAGGCGCTCGTGCCGGTGGGAGCCGCAGCAGCAATCGCTGCTGCATTCAACACGCCGCTAGCAGCAGTATTGTTTGCGCTTGAGGAAGTGGTCGGAGATCTCCATGCACCGGTATTCGGACCGGTGGTGCTGGCCTCAGCCACTTCCTGGGCAATGCTGCGCCTGCTCCTCGGGAACAATCCGCTCTTTCAGGTTCCGCAGTACCAACTGGTCAGTCCGTCAGAATTTGGGATATATGCGGTGTTAGGGGTAGCAGGCGGCCTGGTGTCCGTGGCATTTACGAAGGTCCTTCTTGGAATGCGGGAGCGTTTCCTGCGATTCCCGAGAAAAACCGTATGGTTTCAGCCCGTGGCAGGCGGCTTGATGGTTGGAGTGATGGGCTGGTTTGTGCCGCAGGTGCTGGGGGTCGGCTACAAGTATGTCGGAGATGCTTTGAACGGCGGGATGGCGTTCAGGCTGATGGTTCTGCTCCTCGTCCTCAAATTTCTGGCGGTGACCACCAGCTATGGTTCCGGAAACGCCGGTGGAATTTTCGGGCCGAGCCTGTTTCTCGGGGCCATGCTCGGGGGCATCGTCGGAACTGTTGCACACAACCTGGCACCGGCCTACGTCGCGTCGCCCGGCGCCTATGCTCTGGTCGGAATGGGTACGGCGTTTGCGGGGATCGTGCGCGCGCCCATGACGTCGGTCGTCATGATCTTCGAGACCACACGCGACTACGCGGTCATCGTGCCACTGATGATTTCGAACCTGATCAGTTTTTTCATTTCTTCGCGGCTCCAGCGGAAACCGATCTACGAAGAGTTGGCACAGCAGGATGGCATTCATTTGCCGACTGCCGAGACGCGCCAACGGGAGGGGCAACGCCAAGTGCTCCAGGCCATGCGCGCTGCCACGGAGGTTTTGGCTGCGCAGATGACGGTCCAAGAGGCCCTTGAAAAAACACACTCCAGCAATTTCCGCGCTTGGCCAGTGATCGACGAGCGAGGTGTAATCGGTGTGGTCAGCCTGAGCAAGCTCCAGCAGGTAGGCGCCGCCGCACGGCTGAGTGAGCTTATCGATGCACGCGTTTTTCCGCACGTCCATGTGGACCACTCACTGCATGTAGCGCTCGAACGCATGGGTGCGACTCACTTGGACGTCCTGCCCGTAGTTAGCCGAGCTGATGTGCACAAATTGGAAGGCATCATAACCTTGCGGGATGTTTTGGATTCCTATGGTGTCGGCCCGCAAGGATGTGGTTAACGGACCCGACGCAAGACCGGCGACCGCACCGACCGGCGCAACCAGCCGCGTCTTCTCCCGGCAAAGCCGACATTGGGCTGATGGAATTCCGGCGAGGGCCGCATTTTCCACGATCGCTTGGGCCAGGCACGATTTCAAGTTGACATCATGCGCTCCATCATGCGTGAATAAAGATCAGGCCCGGTCATCATCACAGATTCTGACTCCGGACGCATAGGCGTTCCTGAGGGACCGCCCTCACCTTGGGCTAAGTCCATTGTTGAGCGACCTTTTCTAGGAGGGGCACAACCGTGAAGCAGATCTCAGTCTCGATGGTTGCGATATCATGGTGCCTTGCTACTGTCGCCGGGGCGCAAGGTGTGGCCTCACAAGCGAGTTTCGCAAGGCGCATCGAGCGATTGCCAAAGCCGGGCTTGCCAGCGCGCGCCGTCTCCGCGAATGCGCACCAAGCCGCCACGCCAGCCAGCGCAAACCCAGGGAACTCACAGCAAGCCCCAGCACCGTCAACCGCTCCAAAGCCCGAGGAACCGCCGCGCGCCCTTGAGGCGAACAAACCCGTCTTGCGCGACATGGCGGGCGGCCAGACGCACACTTACACGATTCAGCTTGATTCGGGCCAGTTTCTCCACGTCATGGTCGATCAGCGAGGCATCGACGTTGTCGTTTCCCTCATCAGCCCCGACGGCACCAGCCTGGCGGAAATCGACAGCCCGAGCGGCGCGACGGGACTGGAGCCGCTTTTTTGGGTGACGGATACGGGCGGGACCTACAAGCTTGTGGTGCGCGCCCTCGAGGAGGGCGCGGCTGCCGGCAAGTATGAGATCAAGATGGACACGCCCCATCCTCCTACTCCTCAGGACGGCACGCGCATTCAGGCTCAAAGAGCCTTCATCGATGGAAGAGCGCAGATGGGCAAGCAGAGCGAGGGAGCGTTGTTGACGGCGAAGCTGAAATTCCAGGACTCACTGGGGGCATGGCAAGCCGTTGGCGACAGCGAGCGTGCGCAGCAAACGATGATCTTAATCGACGCTGTTTACGACGGGCTGATCAACCTCTATTTCGGCCGAGGTAACTTTCAGGAAGCCTATCGCATCGCGCAACAGCGCCTGGAGTTCGACACAGCGAACTTCGGTCCGAACTCCATCAACATCGTGCCCCCGATGCGCGAGATGGCGGCCATACTGGAACGCCTCGGCGCGTTTGCCGAATCGGAGAAGATTCGGAAAGAGGTGATGACCCTCGCGCAGAAAGTCAAGGGCGCCGAGAGCATGCAGGCAGCCTCGAGCCTTGACGATCTCGGTCAACTTTACGCCCGGCAAAATAAGTACGCTGAGGCAGAGCCGCTTTTCAAGCGAGCGTTAGCGATCTGCGAGAAGACGGAGGGGCCCGAACACAAGGACGTTGCCAACACCCTGAGCCAGTTGGCAGCGATGTACCACGCGCAAAAGCGTTACGCTGATGCCCAGCAGTTCTATCAGCGAGCGGTTGCGATCTACGACAAGCTCAAGGAGCCCGATCCGGCCGAGGCCGCCGTCCTCACGCGCTCTGCGAGGAACGAAGTTGACCAAGGCCGATATGCCGAAGCGGAAGAACTGGACAAGCGCGCCGTGGCCATCAGTGAGAAGGCTTTGAGTCCGGAGCATCCTGCTGTCGCCGACAGCCTCATGGAGATGGCCAGCGTGTGTACGGCGGAAAAAAAATACTCCGAGGCTGAAACGGCTGACCAGCGAGCACTCGCCATCTATGACAAAGCGCAAGGACCGGTCAGCCTGGGCACCTCGCGCGCCGTCATCGCCTTGCTGGGCGTTTACTCTCTCGAAGGCAAACAGGCCGAGACAGAACCGCTCATTCAACGAATCCAGACCCTTGTTGCCAAGACGCCGAACGCGCTCAAGTGGCTGCGCGGCGGCACCGCGCAGAAGGACGGAGTCGGCTTCCAGTACGCATTGGGAGCACTCTACGAGAAAGGCCAGGGCGTTAAGCAGGATTACGCCGAGGCCCGGAAATGGTACGACATGGCGGCGGAAAACGGCGCTGCGCTGGCGTGCGTGAGCCTGGCCCGATTACATGAAAATGGACTCGGCGTGGCCAAAGACAACGTTGAGGCTTACAAGTGGTACTCGCTCGCCGGCCCCGGACATCAAGACTGGGACGAACACAAGAAACAACTCGTAGCGCAACTAAGCAAAGACCAATTGAATGACGCCCAGCAGCGGGTCGCGGCGTGGCAGAAACAGCACCCTTCGAAACCTTGAGGTTCACCCCGAGAAAACGCCGATGAGGGCCACGGCACAACAGACCCAGGACCGACGCAAGGGTCGGCCCTAACCCGAATACAACTCCACAATACCCGCTTGACCTGGCCCAGGAACGGCGCGTTGCCAAGCCGGTAGGATCAGAAAACAAACTTCAGCTCAGCTGTCAAAGTCCGTGGCGTCACGTAGTGCGTGCCGCTGAACGTGGACAGGAAATTGTAGAGCGCGACCTTGTTGGCCAGGTTGACGACCGAGAAACGCAAACTCCACTTGTAGCGGTCGCCGTTGAACAAATTGTCGTCGCCGACTGCCATATCAAATAAACTGCGCGGGGCGATTCGCTGCGGGTTATGGTCGTCATTCTCCGTCCCTGGCGCCGGTACCTTGATAAGCGTAGACCCGAACTGTGACGCAGGGCATGGGTTAGGCAGAGCCACAAACGGGGTCGCAGTTGCGCCGTTGCACGTGAACCCGGCCTGGAACTCCTGGTCGGCAGTCAGGGTCGCGCTTGTGATGGTGTTCAGCATACTCACCGCGGGTTGGCCATTCAGCATGGTCGATGTCGGTTGGCAGGTTGCGGTGAACGGATTATAGCAGGGCGTGGCACCGGCTACGAGGCCGCTGTCGTACCGCCAGTTGAACCCGAACCACGGCCCGCGCTTCCAGGGCTGATATTCCAGGTGTGTCGTCTCATTCAGATGCTCGTCGTGGTCAATGCGAAAGACGCCGGTCGCCGGCGGAATGATGGGCACCCCGGCGACTTGCGGCAGGTAGAAGCGTGCCGCAACGCTCGACATCACCACGAAGGCCGTGAAGCCGTGAAAGTTCGGCACGGTGGCGCGCAGGTCCCATCCGGGAATCTTCGAACGGGTCCATTCGATGGGGAAGTAGATGGGTGAGGCGCCCACAGTGCCGAAGTCGTAAGAGTTGTGGGTGTACTTCCAAACGTATTCGCCGTCCACAACAAGGAACCGTCCGAAGGCTTGTTGCAGGCCGGCGTGGAATTCATTGCGGAAGCCCGGGTGGATCGGTCCTAGGGCACAGGTGACGCCGGGCGGCGGTATCAGGGTGGCAAGGAACGGGTAGCTGCAACCGGTGCTGGCGATGACCAGATTTTCATTAAATGGTGTCTCTAGGGAACGCGCGTAAGAAATGCGAAGCACCGTATTGCTCGGCTTAATTTTATAGGCGATACCGAGCCGCGGCTCCAGTTGTTTGGTAGTTGCCAGGGCGTTATACGTATCCCCGCGAAGCCCAAGGTTAAAGGACCAACTCCCTTTGGTGATCTGGTCCTCGGCGTAGAGCGCGAACTCCTTCACGTCCGTGTGCCCGTGAAAGGGAAAGAGGCTTCCGCCGCGCGTCAAGTCGTAGGGCGCGAGGACGCTGTTATAGCCCGCATTAGGCATACCCCCTGGATCGAGCGCGCCGCCACATTGCGTCTGGCTGGTTACCATGGGGTTGGTGTTCACGCTTCCGTCAGCATTGAAACATACCGGGTTCAGCGTCGGATCGACGATGCCGATGCTGTCATTCTCCGTGAGGAGTGTGTGCTCAAACGTGACTCCCGCCTTCAGGTTGTGAATGCCTTTCATGTAGGAAACATCCGAGCGAAGGCCCAGGTTGGTGAGCGTCCGACCCTGACCGATGGTCTCGGACTGGAGGTCCGGAGCCAAATCCGCGAAGGGGTCAGCGCTCGGGTAATAGTTGTACTGATCCCGCCGCAGAAAGCCGCCAAACGTAACCACGGTGTTCGCATTAACCAAGCGCGTCCAGGACGGCGCGACGTTAATGGTGTTAATTTGCGAGCGCTCGTCGGTCGGACCCAACGGCTCGCCGGTCAAAGGGTTGGTGAGACCCACATGAAGTTGCTGGTCGAACGAATTGGGATTTTGAAACCAGGAACGCGTGAAGCCGAAGTTTAGCTGAAGCGCGTCGGCTTGCGTTGGCTTGTAGTCCACCCGGTCGAAGAGGTTCTCTTCGTTCCCCTTGTCGTGCATCACGGTGAACTCCGGCGGGTCTAGAAACCGCGAGGTGTCCAATCCACTGACCGAGATGAAATTCCCCCAATTCTGGCCACCATAGCCAAGTTGGAAGCCCGCCGTGGACGAGCCAAAAGTGCCGTAGGACGCCGTCACGCTGCCATGGGGCGGCGAGACGCCCTGGCCCGAGCGCGTCGTGACCTTAATGAGCACGCTCGTCTTGTCCCCGAATTCTGCCGGCGGCGCCCCGGGGACCACCTCCAGTGACTGGATGGAGTCCATTGGAATTTGATTGGAGAAAACCTTGCTTTGCTGGTCCGTGATGGGCTGGCCGTCAACAGAAAATGAGTTCTCGGCGTGATCGCCCATTCCATGGAAGAGGCCGTTGGAATCCGCTGCGATTCCGGGCGTCACAAGCGTAACAAGTGAGCTCACGGACGACGACTGACTCTCCAGCGGGAGTTTGTCAAACAAATCGCGGTCGACATCGGTGTGGTTGGTGGGCGTTTGCTCAATCAAGTCTGCCGCCTCACTCGTCACGGTCACCTGGGTAGTTGCGGTGCTTATTTTCAAGCTTATACTCAACTCGACGGGCACCAACGAGCGCAAGTCCACGTCTTGCGTGTACGATCCGAAACCGTTCGCCGTCACCACCATGTGATAAGTGTTAAATGGCACGTTCCTGAAGCGAAATGCACCGTCACTGCCGGTGGTCATCTCACGGCTGAATCCGCTCACCGGGTCTGAAATGCCGACCGTAGCGTTCGCGACCGCCGCGCCGGAGGGATCCGTTATCACGCCGTCGATCGATCCGGAGTTCGCTCCCGAAGCTCGCGCCGCGGCCGCGCCCGACAAGATAAAGCCGCAAAACGCGGCAGCAACAAAAACTAAGTTTCCTAAAAAACACACGGCGAAAAGGCTATTCGTTCTTCGTGCGGGTGCGTGGAATCTTAAAGACCTCTGCAAAAATGAATGCATTTTCCCTCCTTATGGGAAAGATTTGTGATTCGCCTGGAGCAACCGGGACAGGTGTCAACTTCTAGGAGACGACAGGCGGAGCACGGTCGGAGGGACTAGTCTTAGGTTGGTTTGAGAACTTGACGCAAATTATCGCTGGCCGGGTATGAGTTTCGGAAAGGCGGAGCACGCCTGAAACAGGAGTCGCGAAACGCACCGTGCCATGCCGAGCAGTTTGGCACGCCGGGCAGGGCGAATCTACACCTTGCGAAGATTCAAGCGTGGCGCGAACGGAGTGGTGGGAAGCTGTGAAGACCTTGGTCTGGTGGTGATGCAGCTCCATGACCAGAAAAAGGTGGAGTTGCAACACGCCCGCCGCCACGGCCATTGCCAGGCGCCGCGCCCGATCGGGAACAAGAATTCGGTAGGGTCTTGTGATCTGCGCCATCATTCCAAGACCATCTATTTTAGCAGAAAACTAGGTTTACTTCGAGATTCTACAAAGACGCCACGCCTCCATCAAAGGAGATGCGCCACAAGCATCATCCGTTGCATTCCTTCACACGCCAGTTCGCATGCCCGATCCTAGCGCGCACTCACGCTCCGGCTGTTCTCTGGCGTCTCCAGGGCTGCTGCGGGCTCTCCCTCGGCTGCGCTGCGCCGGTGATTGAGAACCAAACGAACGATAAACATCATCACCAGAACTAAACCGAACGTGCAAACGATGGTGGCGCCGGTGGGCAGATCCAGCACCACTGAGAGGTATACGCCCAGCGCTGAAACCAACGTTCCCATTGTCCAGCCGATGGCCAGTCGCCGTCCGATTCTGTCCGCGAACAGCATCGCGCCCACCGACGGCACAATCAAGTAACAGAAAACGAGAAGGACTCCGGCGATGGCGACCGACGACGTCACGACGAACCCAAATGAAGCGTAAAACAGAAAATCCCAGAACCTTATCGAGAGGCCCTGGGCCTCGGCCGCCTTCGGGTCAGTGGAAATCAGGAGGAACTTCTTGCGAAAGATAAAGTGGAACAAGCCAATCGCTGCATAAAGCACCGCTGTCTTGGCCACCTCCGGCCCGGAAACAGCCAAGATATTGCCCACCAGCATATCCTTCAAGTGCTCCGTTTCTCCGGTCGCCTTGCTCATGGCCAGAATCGCCGCCGCCGAGGCTACAGCGTAAGCGATGCCGATGATCGCCTCCTGCGGAATGTGCGCCCGGCGCACCCGGAACACGGCGAAAATCCCCGCACCCAGAAACGTGAAAGCCAGACTGATCCAATAGGTATAGCCGTTGTGCGGATCCATACCGAAGAGGATCGCCACGGTGGCGCCGAGCGCTGCAATCTGAGCCAGGGCGAGGTCGACGAAGATAACGCCCCGTTCGACTACGTGCACGCCCAGGTAGGCGTGGATCCCGGTAAGGATCAGACTGGCCAGGAACGGCATCAGCAAAAATGGGAGAATTTCCATCCGGTTTCCCTCGTCATCCTAATGTATCGCCTTGGCTGCTTTGCTCAACAGCGCGATATCGTAATCGAAAAGTTTGAAGTAGTCGGTCACTTCTTTTTCGCCGCCCACGGAGGGCAGCATCACCAGGACCTGCGCTCCCGTCTGGCTGGCGATGCTGTTCGGGGTCTTGAGGTCGAAGTAAGGCTCAACCATGATCAGCTTCACATTCTCGCGCCGCATCAGGCCGATCAGTTCCAGGGTGTGACTGGGACTGGGAGGAATGCCGGGCCGCGGCTCGATATAGCCGATTACGTCCAGGTCAAATCGTTTGGCGAAGTTCGGCCAGGACTTGTGGTAGGTAACCACTTTGAGGCCATGCAAGGGCTTCATCTCCTCATCCCACGTCTTCTCCTTTGCCGTAAGCCGCTGACTAAAATCCTGGAACCGCTCCTCGAAGTAAGCTTGATTCCCGGGACTCATCTCGGCGAGCTTCATTTGAATCGCGCGCGCGGTCCGGCGGCCGTTTTCCGGGTCGAGCCAATAATGTGGGTTGCCGAGCGGGTGCACATCGCCCATGGCCCGCGTGACCACGCCGGTGGGCTTCTCGAGTATCTCTGCGAAATCCGAAGCGTCAAGGTAGCCCGGCGCTGCAATCTGAATTCGCGGGTTGCCGCACTGAGTGATCAGCGGCGGCAGCCACCCGATTTCCAGTTGCAGCCCGACAACGATCAGCAAATCCGCCTTGCGGAGTTTCAGAAGAAAGCTGGGCTTGGCCTCAACAAAGTGCGGGTCCTGATAGCCGCGAGCGATGGACTCCACGTCGATGCGATCCCCGCCGATTTCCGCGGCCAGAGCGGCCAGGTCGGTTGTGGCGGTCACGACCTTGAGTTTCGAAGCGGCCTCCGCCGAGGTGGGTGAGAGTACCACTCGAGCGAAGGCCATAGCAGCAATCAGGGTGAGACGCAGCAGAACATTTCTCAGGATCATATCAACTCCTCAGAAGGGGTGGGCGCCATGGGCACCGAGTGAAAACTGGAACTGGAACAGGAGTTCGTTAGCGTCCTGGCCGTTCGCGTACCGGCCGAAACGATACTGTCCCCGAATCTGGCTGAACTCGCTCGGCCAGTACGTAAGTATTGCAGAAAAGCCGGAGTCGGTGAGGTTCGCATTGGTAGCGCGGTCGGAGCGGTCGAATCGCCCCCCGGCGAACCACCGCCTTGCAAGTTGATAGTCGCCGGAAGTATAGAAACCAAAGGCGTGCTGGACGTTTCCAGGCTGCTCGCGGTCGCTCCAAATGAGTTCGCTGCGCCCCACGAAGGAGTGGTAGATTGATCGGCGCAGGGGCTTCCAGCGCACCGTGGCATCCACACCATAGAGCTGAGTTCGAAACGCATTGCTCCCCAGCGCCGCGCCAGAGTCGTTATGCCCTCGCGCGTAAGAGGCACCGAGATCGATATTTGTGTTATCGGTGATGTCCTTGTAGCCGCGCAAGTGCCCAACGAAGCTGGCGTCTTCGCGCTGGCTCGAGCTGAAAACGTCCGCGGAATCCCCGCGGAGGACTTGGCCGGTTGCCTCGAGGAAGATACCATCGGGCGCCGGTAAAATCCGTGTGATGGAAATACCAGCGTCGTCGATTCCGTCTTCGCCGCCCACAAGGTTCTCAGTGACCAGCGGTCGGTCCGCCCAGGGGAGCACGTGATTGTGGAGCGTGTTGACCTTGCCAAAAGCGGCGCGCATCTTGCCCACCTTGGCGACGAATCCTCCCGGCAGCGAGGTAAACGTGATGTAGCCTTCTTCGAGGTTCACGCCTTCCTCACCGAACGAGAGGAAGAAATCGGCGCGGGCATAAGGGTCGAGGATAGCCTGAAGGCCAATCTCGGACTCATGCATCTCCAAGGCAGGCCCGGGCGCCACAGGGTTCTTACCCACCGCACCGAGAAAGTCACCGATGACGCTGATGTCGGGGTTCAGGGCTTTGGCGGCGGCACTCGCGCCACCATAAACAGGAAGCTGGCCCGGAGTTTCACCCGGCAACACCGCATTCGCCGCCACAGTCTGCGCCGCTTGCGTGGTGCTGGCAGGCGCCTGCGCCTCGGCCGGCGGCGAAGGGGCTTGTTGTTCCGCAGCGGGTTGAGCGCCCGTCACCGTGCCCGTAGCGGTTGCGGGCGCCTGTGCCGGCGAGGTCAGCGCGCCGGGCGCGGCTGCCGCCAGAGCAGCCTTGAGCGCATTTATCTCCTCCTCCAAAGCGTGGATGCGATCTTCGTCGGCCTTGAGCCGCTCCTCAACGTCTTTCGTCTGCGCCACCAGGACTCCGGGCGCCATAACAAGCAAGCAGGTCAGGAATACCAGTCGTCGCATAGCAAAGACCTCCCAGGCCAAGTTCAAGATATCGTGATCGCTGAATGGGCCGCTCGCTGCGCTCATTGAGCAGCGGATGTTTCAGAGTCTGCATCTTCGTTTGCCAATCAGGTAGGATGCACTTTTGGGCGCGTCCAGAGCAACGAAAATACGCATGTCATTGGCAAGACCCTGGCGATAGTCAATCTGGATAGATTGCCGCACGCGCTCGAAGTGCAGAAAATCGAGCTGGCCGGCAGCACCGCAGTCAAGCCCCTCACCGAAGGCGCTCATCGCTTTCGCCAAGTCGCTCGAGGATATCCTGGGCGCGGACCTGAGCCAGATGGAGAAAGTGCGAGTCATGCGCAATCGACTTCAGCGTCGGCACCATCAGTTCCGGGTCGGCCAGCGCTTTGTTGGCGAGGTCGATCTGAATCTGCAAGAGCTCACGAGGAAGGCCCAGGTGATCGTATTTTGCCTCGAATTCCAGGGCCTTGATGTGCTCCTCGACGCTGGAGATCCTTTCGAAAAGGTCTGCCAACTCCTGCGCCTCGCGCCGCAGGCTGTAGTTGAATTCGGCGCTGTATTTCTGCCCCGCCGCTTCGTAGGTGAAGGTTTTTCGTCCGAGGTTGGCCACGTTCTTGTGACTCTCGAGATCGATCGATTTGAAATCGTTCATGGCGTGGGCCAGCGCAAAGAGCTTCTGCGTTGTTTCGGGGGTGAGCTTCAGAGTCCGTGGGCTGGACGGGTCCTTGAGTTGCCGCCCCTCGTATGTGCCCGAGCCGGTGGAGTCAACCGAGAGTTCCATGAACTCGGGCGCGCTGCCTGGCAGAACTTTGTTGAAGGTCAGCTTGGCTGGCTCGTGCGCCTCTTGAGCGGCGGGAGTTATGGCGGTCGCGGCCACGGTGCCGATAATGACTGCCCACGTGAGAGGCAACCGAACGCACCGCGCTAATTTGAGGACAGGCGATCTCTGATTTTGGATTATTGAACTGACGCTAATCTCCATCACCCAATCCAAAATCCAAAGGCGTGTGCCGCTTCCGCCGGAGAACCTCGAACCTCGGCGGCATCTAAGATCCAAAATCGGACTACTTAGCCTGTGTGAGGGCGTGGATCTCCGCCTCCTCGATATCGAAGTTGGCGTGGACGTGCTGGACGTCTTCGTGGTCCTCCAACTCCTCCATCAGACGCAGCATTTGCGCCGCGCTCTTGCCACTCAATTTGATGTGCGATTGCGGAATCATCGAAACTTCGGCCACTGCCGGTTCAATATGTGCGGCCTTCAAGCGGTCCGCGACCGCATGCAGTTTCTCGGGCGGCGTGAAGATTTCCCAGTTGCTGCCATCTTCGGACATGTCTTCGGCGCCCGATTCGAGCACCAGGTTGAGCAGCATCTCCTCGTCGGCCTTTTCCTTGGGCACAACGATGTAGCCTCGCTTGGTGAACATCCACCCGACAGATCCGTGCTCCCCCAGGTTCCCGCCGTTCTTGGTGAAGATGTGCCGGATTTCGGAAATCGTTCGATTCTTGCTGTCCGTCGCCACTTCGATCATCATGGCGACGCCGCCCGGTCCAAAGGCCTCGTAAACGGCCTCTTCATAGACGGACCCCGGCAGTTCGCCCGTGCCTTTCTGAATGGCGCGCTTGATATTGTCCGCCGGCATGTTCTCCGCTTTCGCGGCCAGCACCGCCGTGCGCAGGCGCGGATTCGAGTCCGCGTCGCCGCCGCTGATTCGGGCGGCAACCGTGATTTCCTTGATGAGCTTGGTGAAGATTTTCCCGCGGCGCGCGTCCGCAGCGCCTTTTTTGTGCTTGATGGTGGCCCATTTCGAATGCCCTGACATGATGGTTGTTTCCTTTCAGAGACCCCAAAGCGGCACACGCAAGCCGCACCCCTTCGGCCACGGCTTCGCGGTCGGAATGGCTGACTGACTGCCCAATACTACCACATTCCGAATCGCGATGCTAATTGCGACTCCGTGAATTCTCAAATGGTTGTTCCGGCTCGCTGATGCTCTCCATTGCGTTTCCCGGTCAGTCATGGTAATTGGAGTGTGATGCCCACGGATGTCTTCAAATCGCTGTTGGCCTTCGCTGTGCTGGCGACGTTGGTTTCTGTTGCTTTCGGACAGAGCCAGGCTCCCAAGAAAGAACAAGCCCAACAGCCCGGAACATCTGACGCCTTGGAATTCCTGGGGTCCTACTCTGCCCCCAACGCAATCGTCTCCACGGAGACGGGGCACACCAGCGCTCATCCCCCGGCGCCACCCACTGATCGCAGGCTTCACCGGATTGAAGGAGGTGCCGCGATCCTGCCACCGTGGCCCACAGACTTCGCTTGGCCCGCTCAATCGCTCGTCGCCGCTTGCAGCCGAGGCGGAGCACCCGCAGGGCAGGCGACCGCTCAGGGGAGTCTACCCGACGCGGATAGAGCTACGATGAGCAGCGAGTTTGTGCGTGCTGAGAGCGCCCTCCGCGGCAGTCGTTTTGGCGAAGCCGCCTCCGTGTATGCCCGCGTTTCGATACAACATCCGACCTGCGGGCCCTTGAGGTGGAATCGAGCCCTGGCCGAATCTTACTCACTATTCCCAAAGGCGCCCGCCCAGTTGGCCTCGGCGCAGCCTGATGCCCCCTCTGCCGCCGCCGGGCGCCTGTTTTTGGGAATCTGCCGATTGGTCACTGAAGATGCTGACGGCGCCCGGAAAGATCTGCTCCCTTTGTTGACCCAGTATGAAGCGGGGGCCGCCGCAGAGGATTCTTCCCTAGGGGAAGTCAAGATTGCCGAACGGGACGTCCTTTGGGCTCGCGCCGTTTTAGCCTGGGCCTCGGGAGAGCCTGGCGAGGCGCGGCACTGGCTGTCGCGCCTGGCGGCTTCGGACGCCGACACTCCCTCCGTCTGGTTTGTGCTGGGAAGCGTCGCGCTCGAGGAAGCGCGCCAGAATTCCCGCCGGCTGGACGAACTCGCTCCTGAGAGTTCATGGAACCGGCGTCTTGAAGGTGAGGCGCTCGCGGCCCGGTATCCGTCGCTGGCGCGGAGAGTGATGCTGAAAGGTGCAGAGAATGCTTCAGTCGAGATTAAGAGCGGCGGTCCTCCTACTGACCAGCCTTCAGAAAGAGCAAAGATGTCGGAGAGTAGCCGCCCTGTGCCTTTAACAACGGACTCTGCGGAACGTGTTCTTCAGGAGCTAGAATTCCTTCCCGATTCCAAAGAAGTTTTCTATCAACGGGCGCGCGCCGCGTTGCAGCTCAGTGAGATTGCATACGCGCACGCGGCCCGCTCGCCGCTGTTTGGTGCTCAGCTTCACGCGTTGCGAGCGCTCGCGGCGGAGCAGGAAGACGATGAATCGGCGGCGATTCGCGAATATCGCGCCGGCCTCGGGGAGAGTCCCCAAAGTGCCGCGCTGCATGCCGGCCTCGGTCATCTCTATCGTGCGCGGTCGGACCTTGAACCGGCGCGCCACGAGCTCGAAGAGGCCTACGCTCTTGATCCGGCTGATCCAGTGGTCGCGTTCGAGCTGGGTGATGTCTATCTGCGCCTCGGGCAACCAAACCGCTCGCTCGAACTGTTGAATCGAGGGCTGGAAATGGATGCCGGCCTTCTGGTGGCCCAATGGAGCCGCGGCAAGGCCTATCTTGCGCTCGGTGATGATCAAAAAGCTCTCGCCGACTTGGAGGCGGCGGCGCCCGCCGATAGCTCCGGAGAATTGCAGTGGCAGCTCGCGCGACTCTATGAAAAACTTGGCCGCCCCGATCTGGCGGTCAAGGCGCGGAAACTCTCGGATGACCAGCGCCGCGCTATCGCCGATGCCAAGCAGAAGGCCATGGATGCCGCGCACTAAAACGAACTCCCCAAAATTACCGAGGTGCGTGAAAAGCCGGGAAACCGAAGCTTCGCGCGCGCTGTCTGAAATCAGGAAACTCTCTCGCCGCAGTTTCCTTCGATCGACCGTAGCAGGCTTCGCCGCGTCGTTTCCCGTGCCCTTGGGCAGCAACCGAGCGCGCCATGCCGATCTCTTCCACAGCGCATTTTCTCCCCGTCTTTCGGCCAGTCCGATTGGATTGCCCGTTTCCAATCCGCAGTCCCCGCTGTTCAACGCCAGCCCGTGGACTCCAATGGGGCAAGCGCTCAGTCGATTCTACCAGCGCGACCATCGCTTTGAATGTGAACGGCGCATGGACGTTCTCTCGGCCTCAATCGAGAAACTTCGCACAGCTCTGCTGGCAGAAGCTCTTCGCGTCGAAGAGCTATTATCGCCGCGCTTTCGCGGTTTCTCACCCGTGCCTGAACACGAGAGCCCCTTGCGGGGGGACTCGATTTTTGACGTTCGCAAAGCGGAGTGGGGTACGCCCAATATCGAAATTGCGCCGCTCGGGCCGACCGAGTTCAGCTCCAGCCTTCGCCGCTTTTTGGCTGAACATCATCCACTCACCTTGGTGCAGTTGGACTGCCTGCAAATTTCGGCGGCCCCTCAAGAGTTACTGAGCTCCGGCACATCTCATAATCTACGGACACGAATTCGCTTCGAATTAGCAAGCGTGCCACCTGCTGAATCGGTTTCGCAGACCGAGGCAAATCCGAGGCCAGCATTAACTCGCTGGCAGGCTGTTGGCGAGTGGGAGATCGAATGGGAAGCGGCTGGAACCGGTGTCAGCGGTCAGGGGCTAGGCACTGGGGAACGGCAGCGAACCCCGAACCTCGAATCCCGAACCTCGGCCTCTGATTGGCAGATCGTGGCCTGGCGGCCTCTCGAAATGACTACGGTCCGAGGTCCCGGCGTGGTGTTTACGGACCTCACAGCCGCCGCGTTCGGCGAGGATCCGAGCTACAAGAGTCATCTGCTTCGCGACGCCAATTACTGGCGCGCTGTTCTCGACGAGGCTAGCGGCCTCGACATTTTTGGCAATTGCGGCGTCAGCGTTGGCGATGCCGATGGCGACGGTCAGGATGAGATTTATTTATGCCAACCGCAGGGATTGCCGAATCGCTTGTACCGCCAGCGAGAACCTGGAGTTTTCGAGGATGTGGCGAGCCGAGCGGGAGTGGATTTGCTGGACGCCACATCGATGGCCCTCTTCGCCGATGTGCTCAATCGAGGGCGCCAGGACCTCATTCTGGTTACGCAATCACGTCCTCTGCTCTTCCTGAATGACGGTCATGGGCGTTTCACTTTACTGCATGACGCATTCCCTCCCAATCCACAACAGGCTTCCCTCACCGGCGCCGCGCTTGCCGATTATGATAACGACGGGTTCCTCGATCTCTACGTTTGCTCATACGGATATTTTCAGGGGCAAGGCGCGACGCCGCTTCCCACTCCGTACTACGACGCTCAAAATGGTCCGCCGAATTACCTCTATCGCAACCGAGGTGATGGAATTTTTGAAGACGTCACCCGCAAAAGCGGCCTCGACCACGGCAATAATCGGTATAGCTTTGCTTGCGTTTGGGCCGACTTCGAGGACGACGGATGGATGGACCTCGTGGTGGTCAACGATTTCGGTCGCGACAACTATTACCGTAATCGGCACGATGGAACGTTTGAGGAGATTGAGAACGGCGTATCCGGCCACGGCACGGGCATGAGTGCCTCTGTGGCGGACTTCGATGGGGACCGCAAAGTTGACCTCTACGTCGCCAACATGACAATCCCGGCCAACGACCGCATGTCGCACGACCCGGAATTTCTGAAGCGCTTCTCAGACGTGGGGGAGAGCGTGGTCGAAGAACTCGCCGGTGGCAACGCGTTCTATCGCAATGCGGCATCGCGGGAGAGAGGTTCACGCGCCGAGGTAGGAGAGAACCTTGCCCAGCGGGGCCCACTCGAGAGATTACCAGGGGCCGCCGGAGCGGCGCGTGGCCGATGGAACTTTGGTGTCGACACTTTTGACCTCGAGAACGATGGCCGTCCGGATATCTATACAGTTAACGGCTTCCTGTCTTCACCCACGCCCGAACGGACACCTCTCGACTCCTATTTGTGGGAAGAAATCGTGGCGGCTTCTCCGCACACATCCACTCCAACCAGCGCCTACCGCACCGCTTGGAGCGCCAGCTTCGTGCTCGCGCATTCCGGCCACCCATGGAACGGGAACGAACGCAATGTCTTTTTCCTGAATACCGGCAAGGGAGAATTCGTCGATGCCTCGGCAATCGCGGGCCTCGACTTTACCGACGACGGGCGCTCGTTTGCCGTGTTCGACTACGACGGTGACGGAGACGCCGACCTGGTCCTACATAACCGCACCGGCCCTCAATTGCGCTTATTGCGGAACGACTTGCCCCGCTCGGGCAACGGCTTGGCGATACGTCTCAGCGGGAAAAAAGGCAACCGCGACGCCATCGGGGCGCGAGTAGAAATCGAAACGCCTGCCGGACGGCAAGTTCGCTATCTGAACTGTGGCTCGGGCTTTTCCGCACAACACAGCAAGGAGTTGATATTTGGTTTGGGCAACTTCGCGGAAGGCGCCAAAGTAACAGTGCGGTGGCCAGGCGGGAGTGTGAGCGAGTGCGCCGGTTTGGCCCGCGGGTTCCGATATTACCTGGTCGAAGGCCAGCAGATTCCCCGCCGAGAACGGCTCACGACACCGAGCGCCGGCGGCACAAAAGATCGAACCGCCAAAATGGACGGCCTGCCGCTCGTCGAACCGATTCCAGACCGTTTCTCATGCAGGTTGGTTGATCCGGTGCCGATGCCCTCGCTTGGTGCCATGCGCATGTTCGATGAAATGCCTGAAAATGAGGCGTCGTCTCAACGTCAGCGCGCTGAAGCGCAGAGTTCACATCGCTACGCGCTTCTCTGGCTGTGGGATCCGACGCAACCGGAGGCCGGAGAATCGCGCAAGGAGAGGCAGCACCCGGGTGGTCTCGACGCTCTGCTGAGAGTCCAGGGCCAACTGCCGAGTCGGCTGGTGCTGTGGAGAGAGGGTCCCATCCCGCCGGGCGCTGCCAAACTGCTGGAGTTCCCGCCCTGGCGCGCCAACGAGCGCTTCCGCACCTTCTGCTCCACGATTCTCGCTTACCTGTTTGACCATCGGCGCGAGCCGCCGATCCCCACAGGCTTGGTGTTTGAGGTTGGAGCCGGCGGTGCCCCGGAACCTGCGGGGTTGGCCTCCTTTCGCAAGTTGGTAAAGGTATATTGGGGTGGCGCCGACGCTGAGGAGATCCTCCAGGATGCTCGGACTGGGGTCAAGTCCGGCGCCGCGGCACTTCCGTTTCCCGGTCGCAACGAATTGTGCTCGTTCCGCCGGGATTTCAGGCCACTCGCAGCGGCCCTGTCGGCAATCGGCTTTCCGGGAGCAGCGGGGCTCTATCTAGCCCAAATTGTGGAAAACAGTCCCAATGACGCCGAAGCCCAATACAACCTTGCCTTGTCGCGAAGGGAAACGGGCAAGACCGAAGCCGCTCTGACGGGCGTGCGTGCGGCGCTGGCATCAAGGCCCGTCTTTCCCGAAGCTGAGAATCTGCTCGCGGTCCTGTTAATGGACTCCGGGAAGCTCGCCGAGGCGCAAGCTCAACTGGAGAAAACCACCCGCGAAACGCCGGACTTTGCCGAGGCATGGAATAATCTTGGCTATGTCTTCCTCGAACGTAATGAACTCGACGCCGCGCACCAAGCGTTTGAACGTGCCGTATCGCTCGCTCCCAATTTCCCCAGTGCGCTCAACAATCTCGGCATCGTCTCGGCACGTCAAGGTGAACAGGGCAAAGCTGAAGAATTGTTCCACCGGGCCCTGGCAATCGAGCCCGGCGGCGAACAGGCCGCGAATAACCTCGGCGTCCTCTACGCCCGGCAAGGAAAAACGCAACTCGCTGTCGAGACCTTTCAAGCCCTTCTTCAACACAATCCTGATGCGGCGTCGGTGCTTTACAATCTCGCTCGCTTAAACCTGTCGCTGGGCAAGGCCAGTGAGGCCCGTGCCTTGCTGGAATCGTGGCTAACGCGGCACGCCTCGGATCCCGCGGCTCTTCGCCTGCTCGAACAAGCGAAAGCAAAGCAGTAGGGCCAAACGGGCTTGTCGGCCGCCCCACGGTCCGCAGAAACAAAAACGGGGGAGAACCGTGAGGTTCTCCCCCGGAACACTGAGAATTCCATTTCAAGCTCGCAAGCCAACCAAGATCAGAATTCAATCCTGGCGTGGAGAGCGATCATACGCACCGAGTTGTCGCCACCGAGGCCGGAACCCAGAAGGCCAGTCGGCGGGTTCACCGCACCGGTGATGTTGAAGGCGTCGGTGTATGTGCCGGGGGACTGGCTTATTCCCGCTGAAGATCCCGGGAAGGCCGGATTCATGTGGTTAAACGCGTTGTAGAATTGTCCATCGATGCGAAGCTTCACTCGCTCCGTGATGTTGAAGTTCTTGCTGATGAACATATCCGTCCAAATCAATCCGGGGCCAAAGACGTTGTTGCGTGATCCGGCGCCGTATTGGCAGGTCTGCGCGTTATCGTTGAAGGTCAGAGCATTGCCCTGGGCATCGAATGTCTCGCCGGCGGTGCAGGACCCAGTGTTTGGATCGATGACGCTTTGGAAGGCCTTAGGATTCAGCCACTGGATCTCCGAAACTCCGGGTGATTGAGTGCCGGTGTGCTGCCACTTGGCATAGAGGTTCGCTCCCGTCGGAACGGCAAAGTTCGGGGCGCTGCCTTGGAACACGCCGTTGCCATTGGCGGAGTATCCCGCGCTGTAAACTGAGAACGGGAAGCCGGTATGCAGGAAGATATCTCCCGAGTATTGCCAGCCACCCAAAATTTGTTTCAGGAAGTGATTGTGTACGGGCGAAGGCAACTGATAGACCCACGAGCCATTGAACTCGTGGCGGATGTCATAATCACAGTTGCCGTGCAATTGGTAGAGCTGTCCCGGCGTCGTTCCAGTTATACCTACACCTGGATCAAACGCGCCCGTCACAATACCTTCGTTCGAGGTTTCGTCGATGCAATGGCTCCACGTGTAGTTGGCGCGCAGCGTGAGGCCATGCGACATGCGCTTCTCCAGGCTGGTTTGCAGAGCGTTGTAAGTGCTGTTGGCGCCCTGCACAAGCTGCGTCACGCCGCCGAACCGCCCGTCCGGCCCGTTAAACGTTGGGTCGTACATGTACGGCGAAAAGCATCCCTGGCAAACGGTCTGGAAGCCGTTCGCTTGTTCCCCGTAGGGCATGTGACTGGCATGCGTCCCAACGTACCCCACCGAGACCCTCCAGTTCGTGCCGAATTCCTGTTCCACGGTGGCGCGCCACTCGTAAAAGATAGGGTAATGGAAAGTACCGTCCGGCACAGCATAGTAACCGGCCGAGGGCAGGCAATTGGCCGGCGCATTTGTTGCCACACAGGAAAGTACGCCGTTCTTAAACCCTGCGTTTAACTGCGTGTTTGCATTGGCTATGTTACTGAGACCGTCGTTGTTCGGATCACCGAGAATTCCATTCCCCGAGCCCGGGACCGCATAGGTGGCCGTAATCGGTTGTCCTTTCCAGTTCGCGTAAAATAAGTTCTTGTTGGGGAAATTCCCTAGCAATTGATCTGCGACGCTGGCGGGAAAGATATCACTGAAGGCGCCGGCACCCAGGCGCAGCACAGTCTTTGGCCTCATCGACCATGCAACCGAAAGACGCGGCTGCCAAGCGATCAACTGAGTGGAGGGAAAGATGAGGCTGTTCTTGGGATTGATAACAGCGTTCAGCGGTTCGTTCACATCATGTGAAATATTGAAAAAACTGCTGGGAAAGCGGGCGAAGTCTGAGTACCCGCTCTTGGGGTCCGAGTTCCAAGTCGCGCGGATACCATAAGTGAAGGTTAGATTCGACCTCGCCTTCCAAGTATCCTGCGCGTACATATCCAAAGCCGCGATTTTGATGGGCTCGTCCAGGTTGGGCGCAAAACCATGTATGGCATAAGTTCCCAAAACGTCATATGCGTACTGGGCCTCGTCGCCCATGTTCAGGTAGGGAGTGGTCTCGAAGCCGGGATCGTGGTCGCTGACCAGCGAACGCCGCAGGTTTTCGCCGAACTTGAAGGTGTGATTACCGCGCGTCCACGTGAGGTTGTCGACCAACTGCCAATCGAGCACGTTGCGGCCTTGGGGCCAGTCGAGGGCATCCCCATAGATGGGCGTTTGGTTTGTGTTCCTGAATTCATAGGGTGAGGCTGCGAGCGCCTTGGCGAAGCTGTTGGGCTCGAAGATGGCCGAGTACCAGTAGTAGCCCGGGTTGAATTCGTTCACCATATTGGGATTGAAGGTGTGGGCGTACGAAATCGAGGCGCCGGACTGAGGCTGAGTGGAGAAAGCATCGAAGACAGGATTCACTGGGTCCGTATAAGTCGCCTGCACACCCCTTTCCCACTCGAAGGAGTACCAAACGCGATTGGTCTGGTTAATGTCGTGGTCCACGCGAGTCTTGATGAACAGGTCATGCGTGGCGTTGGAAATGCCGAAAGTTTTGGTCAGGCGGCAACCATCGCCGTGAACTGAACTGGCCTTTGACGTTGGCAACCAAGGCTGCGCAGGACCGCCGCCAGCAGATAACGGGTTGTTTCCGAGGGGACAGTCAGCCGTCGAGATGGGAACGCCACCGGAAGGATTTCCGTAAAGCGCGAGCTCCTTCGTGTACGCAGCGACAGCCACCGCGGCGTTAGGCGGCGGAGCATATGTCTCCTTGTTGGCGGGATCGTAGCCACCCGTCGGAATGCTGGCTAAGACCAAGCTGTCATAGGCCTGCGTAGGGTAATTCTCAGTCTTCGTGGCAGGAAGCGAAATCTGAATCCCTTCGACGTCGCCGAAAACAAACAGCTTGTTATGGAGGATCGGCCCGCCGATACTGCCTCCGTACTGATTGACGTTGGAAAACGTCCTGGTGGCGGGAGCTCCCGGCTGAGCGTTAATGAACCAGTCTACGGCGTTCATTGAACTCCCGTTCCAGGTCTCAAATGCGTTTCCGTGCCATTTGTTGGTGCCGGGCTTGGTGATGTAGTTCACCTGCGCCGCACCCGACCGCCCCTGGTCCACCGAGAAGGAGAGAGTGTTGACGCTCACCTCCTGCACGGCGTTCAATCCGAGTTGGAGGTTGGTGGCGCCGGAATTGTTCAGATTCAGGAACGGGTCGTTGGCGTCCATGCCGTCAACGGTAAAGTTGGTGGAAGTGGCAGGAAGGCCGTTGAATTCCATGTTTCCGTAGCCGCCCGTGGTGTTCATGATGGCCCCCGGCGCAATCTGGGCCACATAGGTGAGGTCGTTGCCAGCGTTCGGCAAAGTGTCAATCAATTGCGTACTTACGGTAGTTGTGGTGTTGGGGTTCTCCGTCTGAATCAGCGCTCCAGCGGCAGAAACCTCCACCGTTTGGGTGGCGGTACCCAATTCCAACGACACGTTCACGCTGGTCGTCTGGCTGACCGTCACTGTGATCGGGCCCACATTCTCCTCCCTGAATCCAGTGGCGCTCACCTTTAGTTTGTAGTCGCCCGGCGTGAGCTGGGAAACTATATAGGAGCCGTTCGAGCTGGAGGTCACGCTAGCTTTCGCATTGGTACCAATATTGGTTGCGGTGATGGATGCATTGGGTACCATCGCTCCGGTAGGATCCATCACATTGCCCGCGATGGCTCCTGACGTCAGCGACTGCGCCCGAACCAGAACCGAGCTGGCTGAAAACAGCAGAAGAAATATCCCTGCCGCCCAAGCCTTCAAAAAGGCGCTCTTGCTCATACTATTTCCCCCTTTTTTGGCACTTGATGTGGTCTGAACTTCATCAGATAGGAGTTACCCCACGAAATCGGGATTGGGAGCGTTAACCGCGAATGGTATGTACTGGTTCTGAAAGACATTCCGGCTTGGTTCGTCAAGCCTGAGGGCCATTCACCCAATCTTGTGAACTCTCCTCCAAGACCTACGTCGGTTCTTGTCCCGACAAAAAACCGCAGGATTGCAGGGCAATCGAGTGTCCAAAGTCGATTCAAACTCTAAGTTGTTGAAAAACCAAGCATGAGATGGCCGTGACGGGCAGGCACGGAAACTCCGAATCTTCCAATTTTAATAATGAATCTTCTAAATTCTATATTAATCGACTTGGGAGCGCTGGCGTCCCGCCCGCTCTTTAATTGACGCTTGTCGATTGCAGATTGCCGATTGGGAGCGGATTCTGCCAGCGGCCCTGTTCCAATCGGCAATCGTCAACCTGAGCAGTTGCTATTGCCAGAGGGTGGCAACAAGGTGGGCCTCGACGATGCTGGTGTCCTTGGTCAGTATTGAAATCGTGTCGCCAAGAGACTGGAGATGGAGCGTACAGCCGACGATTAGCCGGTCATGCATTTCAGGCAACATGATGGCGTTCAAGCTCTACTGAAACACTCCCCACGTAACCGGGAGAATCGCGATGCGTGAGTCGGCGAGAATGGCTGCCACTAGGTCGGGCACTGTGGGAATCGCCGTGCGTCCCTTCTCGACGTTGTAGGCAGCCTCGGCGAGAGCAATCAGTGGCAGAACGAGGTTGCTGAGGGGATCGTCAATGACCCTTTTCGCCACGAGGCCAAGGCGTGGGTTGGCTTCCAGGTACCACACCACTGCGTGGGTATCGAGGACATATTTATGGGCCATTCATCTTCCGGTCACTCGGCAGCCATTCCGCGATCCTGAAGTCCACCTCGGCCGACATCCGCGCGCCTCGGAATTCACCATAAACGAGGTGACGCGGTTCCGCTGAGTGTCCAGGCGTAATTAGGGTGTCGACTACGCTCTTAATGAGCCGGAGCCTTTCTTCGGGGGGAAGCTGCTGAACCTGGGCGACGATGCTTTCAAAACTCTTCTGCGTCACGCGGCACCTCTGAACATGGACTACCGCAAGCCAACTCTTCGTGCGATTTCCATTGTACTCGACTTGCCCCTCCGCGCTCAACGCAACGGAAACGGTGGGGGCGGCGGGAGCGCGGGCGTCCCGCCCGCTTGGAGTTGAGCGAAGGCCCGCTCTTCACCTAAACCAAAACACTTCCGCAGCCCCCTAAACACAAAAGCGTCCCGACGGATCGGGACGCTTTTGAGGTTCAGCCGAGGTGCGCTTTAGAAGTAAAACTTCGCCGCCAACTGGATGAGCCGCGGGTTGGCGGCAGCCAGGATGCGGCCGAAATTGGCCGAGTTGATGTTGGTGCTAATCCCCGAGGAAGCGAACTGGGTTTTGTTGAACAGGTTATAGAACTCGAAGCGGAGCTCCAGCCGGGTGGACTCGGTGATCTGAGTGTCCTTATACATGCCCCAGTCGAAGTTAGCGATTCCAGGCCCCCGCAGGGGGTCACGGCCAGCATTGCCCTGCAAGCCGATGGCCGATCGCGCGAACGTGTTGGGATTGAACCAATAGTGAGTGTTGGACGCTGTGCCGCCTTTTGTCGCATTCACTAGGCTGCTCGTGCGCGGGTCCACATACTGGGGCGCCGACACCTCGTTGGGGACATCCCAGCATGCCGTCCAGGTGCCTGCCCAGCAGGTCAGAGATCGGAAGCCGCTGTCCACCACGTCGAGCGGGAAGCCCGATTGGAAGGTGGTCACACCGCTCATCTCCCAGCCGCCGAAGATCCGCTTGGCCGCCCAGTTGTCGAAATGATGGATGGACGGGATCATGTAAGTGTAGGTAATCACAAACCGGTGCGTCGCGTCGTACTCGGACGAACCGTAGTTGTACAGCGTTTGATTCAAGGGATTAGTGGCCCGGACGCTGCCATATCCGCCGAACCCTCCTCCGCCGAACCCGGAGTTCTCGAAGCCGGAACCATTGTCCAAGGCATGGGACCAGGTGTAAACGGCGTTGAACGCCAGCCCGTGCGAAAGGTGCTTGGCCATGGTCACCTGCAAGGCGTTGTAGTTCGAGATCCCGGTCGTCTGGTTGTTCCCGATTCCAGAAAGGACGTTGGGATCATACTGGAAATTCTGGGGGTAATCATAGCCTTGGAAGGTGCGGTCGGCCACACAGCCGGCTTCCGCACCGACTCCTGCCAAGCATGCTGCGGGGTTCAGCCCCGGGTTGAGTTCTCGGAGAATCACCTCTTTACGGCCCAGTTCTCCGACATAAGCGACGGAAACGATTGTGTCGGCCGTGAGCTGGCGCTGCACGGTCAGGTTAAAGTTTTGCGAGTACGGAACAGTGGTGTTGGGGTCCACGGCATACAGGAAAATCGGCTCGTACTGTCCGAAGGCGACGTTCGAGGGCGGGTTCGAGGGAAGGGGAAACGGGTTTGGACACAGGGCGCCCGTTTTGATGTCCGCAAAGGGATTGGCAAAGCCCGGGCTGCCGTGACAGCCTGCCGCGCCCGTGGAGCTAACCGAAAAGGGCGGCGAGGCCAGGAACTGCAAGGTCTGCTCTTCCAACTCGCGATTGAAGTAGATGCCGTAGCCGCCGCGGACCGACCACTTGCCCGAGCTGCCGGGACTCCAGGCAAACCCGAGGCGCGGCCCGAAATGGTTATATTTCGTTACGCCCGTGGCATGGACTCCCGGATCGCCTTGGAACACGTAACCCGCCGGAGAGTTGGGGAAGAGGGTGGACGTCTGTCCTGGCCGAAAAGCCGTCATGGCTTCATTGCTGTGGTAGTTGTCGACGGTCGGCGTGTCCACCTGCCAGCCCGTGCCGTAGGTGAGCGTCAGGTTCCTCCGGATCTTGAACTGGTCCTGGAAGTACGCATAGTACTCCTGGCCCCGGGCGTTGATGATGTCCCCACCCCCTTGACCGTATGTGTCCGGAATCCCCAGCATGAAATCCGCCCCCGCATCTCCGGTGGAATAAAGCCCCGTTCCTCCGAAACCGTAATTCCCACTGAGCGAATTGGCGAAGGGATTGTAAACTTGGAAATGGCGCGAGTCAAAACCCATCTTGAAGGTGTGGCGGCCGGAGATTTTGGTGAAGTTGTCGTCCACCTGGGAGACCGCGTCAAGGCGCGGCTGGGGGCCGTTGGTCGAGAACCCCAGAGTGAAATAACCCGTGAGGCTGATCACCGGATAACTGCTCAGCAACGGGTTCTGCGGCGTAATGCCCGTGAACCCTACTGAGCTCGGGGTGAGGACGTTGACCGGCAGCACCGCACCATAATTGAAACGCGTGTACCCGATGCGCGCTTCGTTGAGTGTGGTGGCGTTAAAAGTGTGGTTCCAAGTCACCGAATGACTCTGGATATGCCGCTGGTTCGTGTCCGGGAACCCCGGGAGGGTGGCGCCCGTGAAGGGTAAGGTATCGCCAGTGGGATGCCGCTCCCATTGCCAGGAGCCCCAAAGGGCGTCCTTGGAGCTCAGGTTAAAATCAACACGACCCAAGTACTGGTCGTCTATTCCCGTGGTGACGGGGTTGAAGTCGTATTCGCCTCCGTTGTTGGGCAAGGGAACAAACTTGCTCAGCAGGGTGGCGGAAAGGGGGTCGAAATCCGTCGTGGGAATGTGTCCGGTGGGGAAGATCGTAGAGTAAGCCGTGCCCGCCGGATACGTCGTTCCATCCTCTCCCGTCATCGCAAACGGCGAGAGCGCACCGGAGGTTGCGATGTCCGGGAAGATCCCGTTGCGCTGGTCCGGTGTGAACACCGTCGTCGTCCCTCCCGCTTGAGGAACGACGTTTCGTGTTCCCTGGTAGGAGAAGAAGAAGAACGCCTTATCCTTCTTAATCGGTCCGCCGATCGTTCCACCGAACTGGTTCTGGTGAAAGATGACCGAACTGGGCGAGAAGAAATTCCGCGCGTCCAAGCTGGTGTCGCGGAAGAACTCGAACCCGTCCCCGTGGAATTTGTTGTTCCCGGACTTGGTGACCGCATCCATGATCGCCCCGGAGTTGCGCCCGTACTCGGGGTTAATGGTATTAGTGATCATCCTGACTTCCGCAATGGAGTCCGGGCTGGGAACGACCAGCGCCGTGTTCAATGGCAGGTCGTTGCTGTCAATGCCGTTGATCAAGTAGCTGTTCTGGTCGGGCTGGCTGCCGTTGGTGGCGAAATTGCCCCGCCCGTCGGCGGTTGCCACCACGCCCGGAAGCGTCTGCTGGAGTTGCACCCAGTTTCGGCCATTCAGCGGAATATCCACAAGCTGACTGGCGGTGAGGGTCCCACCCGACTCGATACTTGTGCTTTCGACTTGAACCGGGGCAGCCTCGACAGTCACCTGCTGCGAAACTGCACCCACCTCGAGCGTGATGTTCAGCACGAAGATCTGATTCAGGCTTAGGTGAACATCATTAGCCTCAAACGATTTAAAACCTGCCTGGGCGGCGGTAACCTTGTAAGTGGAAGGTGTACTAACCTGAAGGAACTCATAGCTGCCATCAGCTCTGCTGGTGGCCGAAACGGAGATATTGGTGGCCACGTTAATGGCTGTCAATTTGGCTCCCGCAATGACGGCGCCCGACGTGTCAGTCACGACGCCACGGATGCTTCCGAGTTCATCGGCGAAAGCTGAGCCTGCCGAAAACACAAGCAGAAATGTCACGGTCGCAAAAGCCCTAAAAAAGGAACCCTTACTCATACTGTTTCCTCCGTTTTCTGGCATTTGATGTGGTCTGAACATCGTCAGATAAGGATCTAATCCACGGAATCGGGACTAGGGGCAATAGCCGTGAATACTATTCGACAAATTCTAAAAGACATTCCGGTTTCGTTCGTCAAGACTTAGGGCCATTGACCAACTTTTTTGACCCTTCCTCCGTACCCGACATCGGTTCTTATCCAGACAGAACCCCCAAGCATTCTACGGCAATCGAGTGTCCAAAGTCGATTCAAACTCTAAGTTGTTGAAAAACCAAGCATGAGATGGCCATGACGGGCAGGGACGGAAACTCCGAATCTTCCAATTTTAATAATGAATCTTCTAAATTCTATATTAATCGACTTGGGAGCGCTGGCGTCCCGCCCGCTCTTTAATTGACGCTTGTCGATTGCAGATTGCCGATTGGGAGCGGATTCTGCCAGCGGCCCCCCCTTTTCAATCGTCAATCGGCAATCAGCGATCCGCAATGAGCCGCCCGCGCTCCCGGAAAAAAAAGAGGGCCAGCCGAAGCTGGCCCTCGAACGTCTTGATCAGTTGTAACGAAGTTCTAGAACGCAAGCCGCAGACCAAGCTCGATGATCCGCGGTTGGTTGTACTGGGTGTAGAGAGCTCCCCAGTCGCCCGGGTCCTGGATATTCATGGAAGGATCATTGTACTCCATGTTGTTGAAGGCGTTCAGCATCTGAGCGTAGAAGGAGATTCCGACGCGCTCGGTGATTTTCGTGTACTTTTCGATCGTCATATCAACGTTCCAGCGGTGCTGCCCGTAGAATGGACCGGTGTCGTAGGCGCGCGTGTCTAAACCGAGGATCGCCGGCCGATACGAGTTATACGACTTGGTGGGGTCGGCGAACAGGTTCCCTCCCGTGCCTACGCCTGCTCCGTTGCACGAAGGGTCGTTGAGGACGCCAACGGTGCAAGCCCCATAGGCGCCGTATGCACCGACGCCGCTCTGATTCGCAGTGCTGACTGCCATGTGGGGTGTCTTGCCGAAACTGCCAGTATTCGTCAGAGGCACCGCTCCGGCGCACCAGGGGAAATATTGTCCCGTCCCAAATTCAGTGCACGATCCCGTGAAAGTTTCAATGGGAAGTCCCGTGGCCCAAGTCCAGATCGGAGAAACCGACCAGCCGCCGATGATCCGATCCAGGATGGGGTTGGTGGTTGAGAAGCGCTTTCCTTTCCCAAACGGCAGTTCGTAGCGGCCCAGAACGTTGGCCACCCACGTGCGGTCGTAGGGAGCGGGAGCGTAGTCGGCGCGAAGGTTGTAGATATTGTTGGGACTGTCCTCGACGTACTCCTGGTTGATGGCGACGGTGTTGAGGGTATGCGACCAAGTGAGGTTGCCGCTCAACGTGAGCCCGTGGCCGGTGCGCTTCTGAACGCTCAGGAAGCCGGCCTGATAGTTCCCGAAGCCGTTGGTGGTGCTCACATCGATCCCATGGTACCCCTGCAAATCCTCGGACAGAATGGGGCAGCCCACGCATCCGGGGAAGTTCCACACCTTTTTGCGATCGAGGTCTTGGAACAGCGGATACACAGCTTGGTAGGTAATGTTGGCCGTTCCACCAGCCCCTTCTTTCGCCAGTACGGCAGCCGAGCAACTCGCGAATGTCGCGCAATAGGGGTTGTTGGCACCGAAGGCGGTTTCGATGAAGGGTTGTGGAGCTATTGCCGTACCGGCGCGATCGGCCTGGTAGAGCTGGTTGTAGGCTTGGGCGAAACTCTGGCCGCCCAGCGAGAGCATGTAAGGCACGCCGTCGTTGTTCATGCCCAGATAAGTGTGCTTCATCCATTTGCCGGCGTACCCGACTTCCAGGATAATCTGGCCGGGCAGTTCACGCTGGATACTGAAGTCGATGGAGTCGTCAGTTCCCGGCCGCCACTTACTGTCGAGAGAAAACAGAACGGTGGCGGGGGGAGTTGTAGTCGTAAGGCCGGTTGAGGGATTGAACTGGGCAATCCCAGGCTCCGCCGGAATGGGAAGGGTTTGCGCGATCGCCGGGAACGGCGAGGTGTTGCCATCCACGCCGATGCGGAAGCCGTTGGTGGGGTCAGTGCTGTTGGTTCCGTAACATCCGGCAACGCCTCCAATAATGCCGGCGCCGTTGCAGCTAACGGGCTGTCCGAAGCCATAGCCTAACAGGGGCGACAGCACCATGTTCACGGCATTGGTCCGGTCGTAAATGCGGGAGTAGCCGCCACGGATCACGGTTTTCTTGTTGCCGAAGAGCGTATGCAGGATGCCCGAGTCGGCATTGGGGTTCCAGGCCAGGGATATACGGGGACTGAAGCCGCCATAGAAGGGGTCGATCGGATACTTGGGCGACCCGCCTACACCTCGGATCGGCTCAAAGCCGATCACGGGGTTGTAGACTGTTCCGTTAGCGGCATAAGATGCCACGTTGCTAACATACTGATTATAGCTCAGCGCGGCGCCGGTAGAGTCGGTCATGAAGTCCTGCACTCCGTTCAATTCGTACGGAGGCATCACCACGCCCCATTCCAAGCCGTAGTTAATGGTCAGGTTTGGCCTGACCTTGAAGGAGTCAGTGTAATAGAGGCTATAGCCGTCGGTGATGGAGCGGTCTTCCAGATAGGACGCGCCCGTTGTCGAAAAGTTACTCCCGCCCCGCACGATCAGTTGCTGGGCAGTACCCACGAAGCCCAGCGTCATCGCATAAAGATTGTTCCAAGTGCTGGCGTAGGTGGTGTTGAGGCAGTTCGTCTGGCCGTCCGCGGTGCAGTGCATCGGCTGGTACGCCGTGCTCATAAACAGACCCGTGCCCTTGTTGATCTGATAGACCAACTCGCTGAGGGACCCCGTCACGTTGTCGTCCCGGACGTGGTCGTCCCACCAGTGCAGGATGTTGCCGCCGAATTGCATGAAGTGCTTCCCCTTCAGCCAGCCCAGGGTGTCAGAGTAGTTCCAGTCGTGCCCGTCCCAGGTGCGGAAACGGGCGCTCTGGGTGTCAAAGTTCATGGGAGCGAGGAGGTTCCCGCCTCCGGTAGATTCGCCGGTGGTGGTTTCAACCTCGAGTCCGCCCGGGATGCCTAATTGGCCGACGGGAGCCCCAGCGCGAATCCAGTTCCAATCGTTCCGCAGATAGCTGATGTGGAAATCGTTGGTCAGGGTTGGGGTAAGGGTTCCGGTCATCCCCGCCACGATGTAGCGTGGCTGCTGGGGGTTGGAGGACCCCGACGCCAGCACGCCTTTCGTGTCGCCCTTGAGTATCCCTCCGATATCCACCTGATTGGTGGAGGGATCGTCCAGCTTGTAGTACCGGTAGCTGGTGTTGAAGCGCCACTTGGCGCCAAAATCGTGATCGAAGCGCACGACCGCGAAGTCATCTTTTATGGGGAGCTTCAGAGAACTGTAATAGCCGCAAGTGTTGTGGTGGTCGCCGTAATTGTCACAATCGTTCGGCTCCGGCATGTAGGTGCTCCACAACTGGGAGACCACCGGGTTCAACCCGATGCCGCGCGGGTCGCAAGCCGCGTTGCCTGCCGTCCCGCATTGCATGGAAGTCTTGAGGTTGTATGGAATCCAGTTGGCCGGTGACGAGGTATCTCTGAGTTCGATGATCCCCTGCCGCAACGTGTCGGAAGGTACAATCCTTTCATACTTGCCGTTCGCGTACGGGTACCGCCTGCCTTCGAAGTTGAAATAGAAGTAGGTCTTTCCGCCCGCCATACTTGGCAGCATGGGTCCGCCGACGCTGCCCCCAAAGCGGTTCTGGTGCTGCTTCACTGGTGTAAGGTGGGCGTTATAAGTTGAATTGAGATCCCAGCCGGCGGCGTTCAGCCAGTCCGCCTGGAAATAATCATACGCCGAGCCATGGAAGGTGTTAGTACCGCGCTTGGTCACCAGCATCACCTGGCCGCCGGCGGAGGCGCTGAAATCGGCGGTCTGATTGTTGGTGGCGACTTTGAATTCCTCGATGCTTTCCACGGGCGTGGGGATGGCGGCCTGGGGACCTGCGTAGCCGCGGTTGGGGGCTATATAGTTATTGTCGCCCGCCAGGTCGTCGGTGGCGTTCCCGCCATCGAGGGTAAAGGTGTTCTGGTCGCTCATCGAGCCAGCCACCTGCCCCCCCGTGGTGTTGCCCTCTGTCCCGTGGAAAGTGGGGGCGGTCATGGGCTGGAAGACGAGGAGTGTGGTGGCGTCGCGGTTAACGTTGGGAAGCGAGAGCAGCGTGGAGCCGCCCAGCGTGCTTCCGATGGTGGAGTTCATCGTTTGAAGCTCCGCGCCCGGCGTGGCTTTCACTTCCACCGTCTGCGTAGTAGCGCCCACTTCCAGCGAGACGTTCACGGTGAGCGTTTGGCCGACGATAACTTGCTGCCCCGTCACAGCGGATACCCGAAATCCCTTCAGCGTCACCTTGATGTCGTAAGTGCCCGGATTGACGCTGGCGAAGATGTATCGGCCGACGGTGTTGGTGGGCTGGGTATGATAGGCTTTCGTGGCCGTATCGGTCAGCGTCACTTCGGCGCCCGCTACTGCGGCTCCGGTCTGGTCCGTCACGTCCCCGGCCACAATCCCGGTTGTGGCGCCGCCTTGCGCCCACATTGATGCTGGCGCGAGGCAACAATACAGCAATGCGGAAAATAATCCATAAGCGAGAAGTCGTTTCACGGCGGCCCTCCTCCTGGGTTTTGGAATGCCTGAAGATGCTAGACCCGCATTCGGCAAAGTCAACATACGACGCCCGACACACGTGCGTCTTGCTCAGTTGAGCAGATTGTTCCCAGCTACCCGATTACGCAAATTGAACAGGCCGCCAAACTGGCCAATGAAATACCACGGGTTTTTTGGGCTTGTCAAGAGAAAAATTCAAAAAAATTGAGTGAGCCGGCGATTGGGTGATGGTGCGATCGGGACGTGCTTCAATCGCGCCATCGCCCGATCACCCAATCACGCAATGCCTTAGAGTGGCGCTCCGGGGCCAGTTGCATCCTTGGAGGCTTCTTCTTTTGGTTTACCGATCCGCTGTGAGGACGCCACATTAAAGAGCTTGAAGTCTGAGTATTGGTGCGCATTCCGCAGATTCTTGCCGTTCCATCCCACCGTGACGGTGACGGCGCGCGGCAGCCAGAATGCCTGGTCGATGGTCTTAAAGTGGACTTCGTTGTAATCGATTTCCGTCGTTTCTCGCTCCAGCCGGACCTCCGGCAAAGGCGTCAGCAGGTCGGTGCGCAGGCGGAGGATCTGATAGCTCGAAGCGTCAATCCAGGCCAGGCCTTGGGAGAACGTCGGCATACTCACCTGGCCGGATTTGAAGTTTCCGTTCATCCGCGCTCTCCCCGGCTGCTGAGCAAAGGCGAGGACGAACGCGTCCCGGCCCTCGATTTTCTGGCGTCCCAAGTAACGAAACGTCGATTGCGATTGATAGGCAGGATGGAAAACGAGGGAAGCGGATGCAAATCCATTAGTGAGCATGAATCCTTCCTGCAAGCCATGCGGTTGGCCCTTTTCTCCCGACAGATCGGCGCGGTATTCGCTGAATCCTGGCCCGAAGGACTCCGTCGAAACGATGCAGATGTAATGGAATTCTTGATTCTGTGAGCCGGTCACCTTGTTGCTTTTGTGGCGCAGCTTCTCCTGGTGGATCTGCTCAAGAGCGCTGGTGTTGGGGAAATTCTGAAAAAACGCGGCAACGTTTTTGCCCGCGGCTTTGAGGATAGAGTCCAGCTCTTTCTGATCCTGGGCCGGCTCGATGCCCTTCAGCTCGGGCGGCGGGTGACGAAGATAATCGATGGCCGCAACTTTTCTACCCGAACCTACCTCGGCATAGGCTACCTCCACTTTCTTTTTCTCCTGGACCTGAGCCCAAAGCTGGCGGACTCGAAGCGGCATCTGCTTTACGTCTTTTCCACCGAGATAACGGGTCATTTCTTTGTTCGCTTCTTCGGCAGAGCCTGCGTTCAACAGGGCTTCGACGAGCATCAGCCGAGCCTCCGGTTTTGCGCCTATCTCGAGAGCCTTGTTAAGGTAGGGAGCAGCGTTGGCCCAGTTTTGCAGCAGCAGCTCCGAGCGCCCGAGTTCCTGATACGCCAAGGGTTCCTGCGGCGGATACTTGAGGGCTTCCATGAAGAATGGCGCAGCCTTCTCAGGATCGTGCCGCCAACTGTGCATCACGCCGTAGGCGACGAAAGGCTCGGGGCGTCCGAGTTTTCGATCCGCCTGGATGGCCTTGACCGCTTCGTCAAAGTTGACCTGCGCGCCGTCCCAGTCGCCGTAATCGAGTTCCGCCAAACCCATCATCGTGCGGCACGCGGCGCAGGACGGGTCGCGGCTGATGACCTTGGTGAAGAACGGCACGGCCCGGTCGGAATGCTTCTTGTTGAGAAACTCCTCCACACCACGCTCGTAGTCCTGCGTGCTTTTAGAAGACAGGCCATCCGCGGAGCTCAGCTCTCTCAGCTTCGGCGCCAGCGCTGCAATCAGATCGGCCTGCGAGAGCAAGTTGGGGTCTTCAGTGAGATCGCGGAGGGTTATGAGAAAGGCCCTGGGCTTCTCGGCATCGCCCAAATCAGCCAGCACGCGTGCCTTCTGATAACCTTTCTTGGTGACGGTAATGGCCACGCTGAGTTGCTTGACATATTGTGAGTTTAACCAATACTCCGTCTGGAACTCGCCGGGAAAGTTTGTCACGAGACTATGGAATTCGCCCGACGCGGCCATGGGCGCCACCTCGACCTTCGCCCCCTTGATCGGATCACCTGTGACCGTCACAACCTTGCCGGCAACGATCCAATGTTTTTGCAGGGCGGCAGTAATGTCGTAATTGGCGGAACCTGGCTGACCGGGGTCTCCGGAAATATTTGTACCCCTCTGGGCGAACAGTGATAGCGGCGAGAGACACAGGAATGAGATAAGTGTGAGGACGCGGAAGTGAACTCTCATGATGACGACCTCTTCTAAGGAATCCAGATGTCGACATCTTACTCGCTTTATTCCCTAGCGGTCAATCGCAGCGTAGCCTTGAACCGGTGAGACGCTTCTTCAGCCTGACGGATCACATGGAGAGACGTAAGCCAGGTTTCAATTCGGGAGGGGTAGGAGTCAGGCACCGAACCAGTAGGCAGAAGGCGGTAGGAAGAAAGCAGCAACCAGAGGGCGGCGACAGCTCTCAGGTTTTTCTGCTGCCTTGTGCCTACTCCCTTCTGCTTTCGGTGATGCGCGCCCCGGAGCTACGTTCACTTTCCAGCGGGTCCGGCCGTCGCCCCGCCGCTGACAGCGTCTTCGCGCCGCCAGAGTTTAACCGTTCGGTCAAAACTGCCCGAGGCGAGATAATGACCGTCTGGACTGAAGGCCACGGTGGTGACGGCTTCCAGATGCCCTTTCAGCGTGCTCGTCTGAAGCCCTGATTTCACCTCCCAGATCTTGATGGTCTCGTCTTGGCTGCCGGAAGCGAGGTACTTTCCGTCAGGGCTGAAGGCGAGGGAAAACACCGTGCTGGTGTGCCCGGTCAGGGTGTTTAGGACGCGCCCCGTCGCCACATTCCAAAGTCGGATCGTATGATCCCGGCTGGCCGAGGCCAGCGTGTGGCCATCAGGGCTGAAGACGACAAACATCACTGCGTCGCGGTGACCGCTCAGGATGCGCGAAACTCGACCGGTGCTGACGTCCCAGAGTCTGGTGGTGCGGTCCTGGCTGCCGGAGGCCAATGACCGACCGTCAGGACTGAAAGTGATGGATTCCACGCTATTCGTGTGGCCCGTCAATGTGCGAACGACGCGCCCCGTCGCGGCTTCCCACAATCGAATGGTCTTGTCCGCCGCCGCCGAAGCAAGATAACGGCCGTCGGGACTAAACGCCACCGAATTCACGTCCAGCGTATGACCCCGGAAATTGCGGATTTCGTTGCCGCTGGCAATGTCCCAGAGCTTCACCATCTTATCGCCGCTGGCGGAGGCCAGGTATTTTCCATCCGCACTGAAGGCGATGGAATTCACGTCGTATTTGTGCCCGGAAAAGGTCCGCACCTCGGCGCTGCTGGACGCGTCCCACAACCGGATGGTCCAGTCGTGACTCGACGAGGCCAAGTATCGCCCGTCAGGACTGAACGCGACGCTGAGGATGCCGTCCGTATGCCCACTCAGCGTGCGCGCCAGTTTCCTCGTCGCCGCGTCCCACAAATTCACCGTCTTGTCCCAACTTCCCGAGGCCAGCATGCCGCCGTCCGGACTGAACGCCACCGAACTCACATTCAGCTTGTGGGCTCTGATCGTGTCGAGTTCCTTGCCGCTGGCGACGTCCCACAGACGCACCGTCATGTCGTTGCTGCTCGAGGCCAGGGTGCGTCCGTCGCGGCTGAAAGCTACCGCATTGCATTCCTGCGTGTGACCTTCCAGCGTCGTCACCAGGTTGCCGGTCGCCACCTCCCACAACTTCAGCGTCTTGTCGCGGCTCGCCGAGGCCAGGTATCGCCCGTCGGGGCTGAACGCTACCGCTTCCACTCCGTCCGTGTGGCCCGTCAGGGTGCGTACGGCCCGGCCTTCCGCCACGTCCCAGAGCTCAATCGCCTTGTCGTGATTTCCCGCCGCTAACGTCTTTCCATCGGGTGCGTAGGCCAGGCAACGGACAAAGTTCGTCGCGCCTTTCATGGTCTTCACCAAGTGGCCTGTCGCCACGTCCCATAATCGGATTACACTTCCACTCCCGGTGACAAACTGGGTCCCATCCGGGCTGAAAGCCACCGTCCACACAAAGTCGCCGCCGCCGTACACCATGCGGACTTCACGCCCGGTGGCAACATCCCAGAGCCGGGCCGTGTAATCTTGGGCTCCCGACGCGATCAAGCGGCTGTCAGGACTGAAAGCCACGGCGAGGACTTGCCGCTCGTGACCCACGAGAGTGCGCACTTCGCGGCCAGTCGCCACGTCCCAGAGGACGAGCCTTTTGTCCCACCCTGCGGAGGCCAGATACCTCCCGTCGGGACTGAATGCAATGCTCGAGATCGGATCCGTGTGACCCGCCAGCGTGCTCGTCAACTCGAAAGTCGGGCTGGCAGGCGCGCCGGCCTCGGGCGACGGTGGATTCTGGGAATTCACGGATGGCGATGGTCGTGATGCCGATGCACTCCGAGTCTGCGCCGAAGCGCGAGGCGTCTGTGCCAAGCCGAAGCTCGCCAGGAGTACGATGGCCAAACAGTCCATGTACCAAACCCAGGCCGTTCTTGGTATATCGTTCATGATGGTTCTCCTCGTTGAAATCTTTCACGAGCATCGCGGAGATAAAGACGGCGCGATTCCACGGTCGAGCAAGCAGCACAATTCTTGCAAGTGGAACAAGAGTATCCGAACCCGTGGCGTGAATCTATCCGAAGCCGACGCCGAGTACAAGCACTTTCTTCCGAGGCAAGCGCGACGAACATGGCCGGCGGCTGACGATCAGTGGCACTCTGGTTCGACGTCCGTGGCGCGGCTCAGGAGCTTGGAGAAGGTATTGGCCTGCGCAAGATTTTGAGTTCTACAATAAATTTTAGGCTCTACAAAAAATGGAATCGGTGGGGTAAAATGCCACACTTTTCCCAAAATCGCAAATTTCTGCAAATTTTATTTTCGCGCAAGTTTATTATTTGCGTCAGATAGAAAAATTAGTTTCAATAGTTCCAAAAGTTTCAATAGTTACATTCGGAGGCCCGTTGCGGCGCATGTGGACACGATTAGTTATTATATCATGAGTACGATAGTTGACCCCCTTCCTGCCCTGCTCCCCACCCCAGCCACGATCAGCCTTACATCATAAACCGTCCGGACGGTTTATCAATCAAAGCGCGGTTAGGTGCCTGGTCTTGGCGATCAGCGCCGCAGTGATATCCGGGCCTGAGGTTGCCCCAACGCGCCGGGGCTTGCTCGCCGGACGGAGCGCCAACGGGGCGGCAGGATGGCGCATGGGGAAGTGAAGTGGTTCCGCGCTGGACGGTATTTGGCCAGCGCGTCGCAATTTATTGCTGTTGCCAGCGCGTCGCAATTCATTGCTGTTGATAGCGCGCCGCAATTCAGTGCTGTTGATATACAACGCCAATTACCCTTGCCACGCACCACCCACAACCACTCTGTTTCCGCAGAATTGTCACCGTTCTGGAATCGAACTTCTTGGTGTCGCCGCTGCTCGAAGAGCTGATGGTGGTGTGGACTGTGGCGCGATCAAATGCCCACTCGCCGGCGACAATCGTTTCTTCGGACTCCACGGTCTGTTGGACGGAAAAGTCTCTCAACGACCGGGCAAAGTCGTTCATGACCGCTTCTTTTCCACGAACCAGCCGCCCATTTCCGTGGATGATGACGATATCATCCGTCATGAGCCGTCCGAGTCGTTCGACGTCTCCAGCCTCAACGGCCGCCGTCCACCGATCGGCAACGCCCCGTATCTCTCGCACGTCATCTTCGGGCAAACTGGGTGTCATACGAGTCCAAAAAACGGGATGCCCACGCAACTTGCGCCGGGGCTGACCTGGATGAAACCGGCGGGGCGGCCCGCCCGCCGGGCTTTCGGCGCTCAGAGAGCGCCCTGACAGAAGATGAATGTGGCTTTTGCAAACCTCCGTAGGGTTACGCCGCTGGCGGAGCCGTGCGTTCCGGTGATGTCCTAATTTGGATTCATCCCCGTACACGAAGGGCTGTCATTCTGAGGAGCGGCAGCGACGAAGAATCTCGCTCTGGTAGTGGTGTCCACTCAAAGCATCAGGGCGAGATCCCTCTCCCGCTTCGCGGAATCGGGATGACAGATTCCCGGGAATGACGTCATCCCGACACGAAGGGCTGTCATTCTGAGGAGCGGCAGCGACGAAGAATCTCGCTCTGCCAGTGCCGTTCCAACTTGTTACGCCTATGTATTGCACCTACGTCTTCCGGAGAGACTCTCTGAGTGGCTGAAAACTGTTTGCCCAAGAAAGTTGGAACGGCACTAGTGTTGTCCACTCAAAGCATCAGGGCGAGATCCCTCTCCCGCTTCGCGGAATCGGGATGACAGATTCCCGGGGATGACGTCATTCCGAGCGGCGCAATCAAATTAGGACACTGCCGCGCGTTCCACTCGGCAGAGCAAAGCGGTATGGGGCCAACTGCCAATTTCCGGGCTACAGAACTTTGCGGCGTCGGGGCAGAGCACGTTGGCGTTGGATTCGAAGACGCCGAACAATTCCGGCTCCGCGGCCGAGCGCTCAGGGAACCACCAGCCGTGCTCGACATCGGCCATCCGGGGATCGATGGCAGCCGTGAGGTGCGTGCGCAGACGGATTTGCCCCAAGGGTGTGACCACCGAGGCCCAGGCGCCCTCCCGGAGCCCCAGCGCCGACGCCGTATCGGGGTGGAGCGAGACACGCGGATCGGGCACCCGCGCCCGCGCCGCTGCTATTTGCCGCTGTTCGGAGTGGTACATGGGCATGAACCGGCTGCCGGTGATCAGCACCAACGGGTACTCTCGCGCCAAATCAGCGTCGGCGGCAGGACTGTGGGCAGGCTCGCGATAGACGGGAACGGGCGCGCATCCCAAAGCCTCGAAGGTGCTCGAGCGGAGTTCCACTTTCCCCGACGGTGTGCCGAACCCGAAGCGTTCGTATCGCCGGTACTCGCGCTGCCCGAACAGGCCGTTCCGCGCCAGCAGTTCTTCAAAGGTGAGGCCGACGGGGGCAAGCCGATAATTCCACACCTCCTCCACCGTTTGCCAGGGCCAGTGTTCAGCTTGTCCCAAGCGCACTGCCAAACCTCGCCAGAACTGGTAATCGTCGCGCCGCTCGTAGAGGGGTCCAATCCCCTTGGGACAGGCCACGCAGAAACTTGGGGTCAGCCACAACTCGGTCCGCTCGACTGTCGAAGCCGCGGGAAACACGTAGTCGGCCAGCGCCGCCGATGGCGTGAGGTAATAATCCATGACGACGTAAAGTTGCAGGGCCTTCAATGCGGCGCGCGTCCGCCGCACGTTGGGAAGAGTCAGCAAGGGATTGCTGGCGAGAGAGATCATCGCCGTCACCAGATAGGGCCGGCCGGTGAAGATGGCCTCGAAGACGGCCCGCTCGTGGGCCACGCAGGTCATGTCTGCGGAAGGCAGAGCAATATAGCCCGCGGGCAGGCGGCGGTTTGCAGCCACGTTGCGTTCCCAGCCGGGAAAACCGAAAAAGGGATATTCATCCGCCCCCAGCTGTTTCGCTCGCTGCTTGGGAGGCAGGGCTTCATTGAACTCCAGCACATCCTGGCCGACGATCTTTCCCACGGGATCCACTCGTCCCAAGAGCTCCCCTCCGGGCACATCCAAGTTGCCGGAGAGAGCGCGGAGCAGACATCGCGCCCGAGCCGCTTGAGTCGCGTTGACCCCTTGCTTGTCGAGACCAAAGCCCCAGGTGATTACCGCGGGTTTGGTCGTGGCGTAGCAGCGCGCCGACTCGCAGATCTTGTCAGGCGAAAGCCAGGTGATGGCCGAGACCTTCTCCGGCGTGTAGGAGGCGGCCGCCACCCGCAAATCGTCAAAGCCCACCGTCCAGCGCTCCACAAACTCCCGGTCGTACCAGCCCTCCTCGATCATCAGCCGCAGCCAGCCCAGCATCAGCGCCACATCGGTGCCGGGCCGGATCGGCAGCCAAAAGTCCGCCAGTTGCGCCTCGCGCGTGCGCCGCGGGTCCACCACAATGAGCTTCGCGCCGTTCTTTTTCGCGGCCACAACTTCAGGAAAGCCGAGGATCGGGTCGCTTTGCGAAAGGGCTTTCCCCCACACCACCAGGCATTTCGTTCGCCTCATATCCCCGGAGACAAACCCTCCGTAAGTGGCGTATTCGACCGCTTGGGTGGGACACATGCAAATGTTGTTCGCGCCGCACAGGTTGGGCGAGCCGAAGAGATTGAAGAAGCGCCGGCCGTCCCAGTGGTACGTCCGGTGGGTACCGTGGGTGAAGGAGAGAGTTTCCGCGCCGTAATGATCGCGCAGCGATGCCAGCCGCTCAGCCACCTCATCGAGCGCCTGATCCCAGGAGAGGCGCTGCCACTCATTGGCGCCGCGCGCGCCCACGCGCTTCAAGGGATAATTGAGGCGGGAGGGGTGATAGAGGTGATCGACAAGCAGTCGGCCTCGCGCACAGAGCCGCCCGCGAGAGATAGGATGCTCCGCGTCGCCTTCGACCTTAATCGCTCGCCCGTCTTCGATCACGAGGCGAGCACCACAACGTGGATGGCAGAGACCGCAAAACGTTCGGTGGGTTTCCCTCATCGAGGCGCACCCCCACGACCGGCGGGCATTTCGGTCCTCGATGCAGTATACACCCCAATCCCGAAGTTAGCATCGAGCAAATAGCTCCACTGAGCCCTTGAAGGCGGTAGCTGCCGCTACCGCACTCCACGGCGGGCTTCGCCCGCAACCCATGAAAGCGCCGCAGGCGCCTTGGACTGCGACAGCGGAGCTGTCGCTTTGCCTTGGCATTGGCAAGAATCAGACGGGACAGGAGACTGGTCGCGGTGGCGGCGGGAGAGAGTGGCGAGCGAATGACCTCGCGTCGGGGCGGATCAGAAGGTGAAAGTCCCGCCCTGCGGGATCAGCACCCAACCAATCAGCGCGAATTTCAATTCCGCGCGCAGTTCGCGAAGCACGTCGACAAAGTGGCGAGCCAGTCGCTTGCCGCGAAACAACGCCACACGCCGGCAGGTGCTCGTGGTGATAAACTGCTCGTGGCCCGGCGTACAGCGCCGGTGGTAAAGCGGCATGGCAGAAGCAGGTATAATCCTAATGTGGAACTCGATAAACCAAGGACGCAGGCCTCAGAAGGCCTGCGCCAGCCTGCCTGAAGATTTACTCGGGGGAGGAAGGCGAAGCGAAGGTTCACACCAACACGGTCAGGGGTTTCTTTTCTCTCTTGAAACGGGGCATGGTTGGGGTGTACCATCACGTCGGAAGGCAGGACTTGCGCCGCTATCTTTCTCAGTTCGATTTCAGGTACGATGCCCGCGAGATTACGGAAGGTGAGCGAGCGTCAGTCGCCGTTGGAGGCGCCGAGGGAAGGCGCCCGGCATACCGGGACTCATGCGCGAGGGCATGAGGCTCACAAAAACAAAAGGCCGTGAACCAGCACGGCCTGTACAACTGATCCTTTAGTTCGCGGAGAAACCAAGTTGACTTCGGTGAAGAGGGCACCGGAATCAATCGGCCTGCGCTGCCAAGCCGAAGTTTGCCTCCGACTAGCTCGCAATATAGCACGAGGAGGCCAGCCGTGGCTAGCGTAGATTTTTCTTTCCGTCCTTTTAAGGCGCCGCCATTGAAAGTGCCGCGCTCTCGCAGAAATGGACACGACGACCGGGAGCTGCCGCGATACGGGATTACGGAAGCGTCGCTATACCTGGGAGTAAAACTAGCGACCCTCAAGACTTGGACGAGAGGGCGAAAATATCCAAGTAAACATGGCACGCGCTTATTCAGGCCGCTGATCGAGCTCCCCGCGCCAGGATATCTTTCCTTTTTCAACCTAGTGGAAGCTCATATTCTTCTGGCGACCCGTAAAAAGCACAACGTTCCGCTGGTGGCTGTGCGCCATGCGATGAACTACATTGCGCGTGAATACCCTTCCAAACATCCACTCTTAACTGAAGAATTTTATACGGACGGGAAGGATCTGTTTGTCAGAAAAATAGAGGGCTACATTGACGTGTCCCGATACGGACAGCTTGGCATTGGGCCTGTGCTTGACATGTACCTTAAGAGAATAGAGCGGGATCGCTCTGGCCTCCCGCTTCGTCTTTTCCCCTTGCGAATGGACTGGATAAGACGCCGCGACGAAGAGGAACCCCCGAAAGTAATCGTGATTGATCCCAGGATTTCCTCCGGTCGCCCGATAGTCTATGGCACTGGCATCATTACTACGATCCTCGCCGGGAGGTTCAGGTCTGGCGAGGGAGTTGATGAATTAGCACAAGACTACGGCCTAGACAAAGGTCAGATTGAAGAAGCCATCCGATACGCCCCAGCAGCTTGAAATCCACATCTTTTTTCTGGACCGCAGTCTGGGAAAGGAAAAGCTTGCCGACCTGCTACGCGCTAGGAATTTTATAATCGAAGTACACGATGAACACTTTCGTCGAGACGAGGAAGATGAGGTTTGGCTGGAGGCCTGTGGAAAGCGAAAGTGGATTGCGATTACGCCAGACACGAACATACTTAGGGACGAGCGGAAAATGAGGGTCATTGGAGAGCACAAAGTTAGAATCTTTTTCCTCTCCTCAAACAATCCCGCCTCAGAAGTGTGGGCACAGGCTATAATAAGCGCCCGGAGGGAAATTGAAACTGTACTTCGCAAGCACCGTGGGCCGTGCATGGCGAGGATTACCCGCATGGGGAACGTGTGGGACGCAAAGGAACTTACACCGCTAGGCAGGGAAAAGAAAAAGAAGAAAGCAGGGTGAATTGGTGTCCAGGTTGGAAAGGAAGCTTTCACTCTACCCGCTCAGGTCCGATGGAGTGATCTCGGACCTGCACAAGATGAAGCCGGAGTCGAAGCAACCAAACAGCGCGCGACGCCGGGCAACAGAGGCACACCGGCGGAAACGTAGGGGTGCAGCGCTGGGCTAGCCAACACAACATCATTCAAGCACATGGAGGAAATATGGCGCATTTCACCTTGGTGATATCCGAAGTAAAGCCCGAGGATTTCGAAAAGCTCATCGACATCCAAACGAAAGCTGTTAGCCAAGTTAAATTCATACCGCAAGGCAACCCAGGCAACGCCGCTCCGTCGCACGTAGGAAGTCAGGGAATGGCTACAAATCCACAGACCGGTGTCGCGAGCTTCGTTAGGTTCGAGTGGGACGATCCCGGAACTGGAACCGCAATCAAACTCTTGGAGGCTCTGCACAAGACTCCATAGATTCACCACGAATCGAAGCGCCCGCCTGTTCCTCTTCGCGGGCAATGATATCGACAACTCCAGCGCGCCTTGGCCTGTTAAATCTCGTTAGAACGACGGCCGCAACTCGAGGGGCGCACTCTTCTTTCCCAAGATTAGCGGGCTGGCGTAGCCCTCCCTAGGCTTGCCACCATGGGGTGGAAGAAAGCCTGCCGATCCATGGCCAGAAGGGAAGCATCGGCGCGATCGTAGAATGCCGAACTGGACCACGGCCAACAAGCCAGTGGCGAGTGATCAGTGGCAAGTGGCGAGCGAATGACCTCGCCTCGGGGCGGATCAGAAGGTGAAAGTCCCGCCCTGCGGGATGGCAGGGTCGAAAAACCGCAGGCCGAGGATTCAACTAGTGTCATTTCCCGTCGCCCCTTCGTTCCCGTCCTCATCGGGGGGGATCAGTCCACACTCCGGGCAATGCATCGCTTGCCCCATCATTGCTGCGGGCTGTCCGCATCTGGGGCAGTAGTGGTCCTGGGGCTCGTCCCCGTTGCCGTCGCTGCGCCGCCCAAGCAGCCGTCGGACCAGCAGCGCCAGCGCCAGCCCCACAATCGTCAATGCCGCGGCCGCCACAACTGTCGCCGCCAGTATTCCCACGACCTCGTATGCTCGTGCCCCCATGCCGCTGCCTCGTCTCCAGCGCCCCGCTCCGGCCGCGGCCGCATCGGTCGCGGTCTGGAGCTTTTAAAGCCGTTTTCGGCCCCGCTCGTAAGTCCAGGCCACGCACCTGTCGAATTCGGAACGTTGTTCAGAGTATCGGCGGTGAACTGGTCCGGGCTGAAGATCGGGATGAACGGATCGTCGTAAGTGAATACAGGGTTGGGCCTGATCGCGGCCGCGATTTCTTCTGCCTTGCTCTGATCAATCTGGGTTTGCGCCGCCTTCAAGGCGTGATTGTGCCCAAGCGCGATTTGAATGGCGCGCTCCAGGTCGATTTTCATCACGGCCTGCGATTGGGCGTAAAGGTCAGCGGTGTATAGAAGCACCGCCGTGACGGCGCCGCCCGGCAGCATCAGCGCCTGGCGCCGCGGCCATCTGAAATTCCGCATCGAACAACCTCCGGGGAGGCCTGAGACGTAGTGGCTAGTGGCTTGCGGGAAGGGGATAAGAAGATCACGCCGTTGAGTGCGTGCCACCTGTCGCCGGTCGCCCTAGCCTTGCCGTCTACAAGGAAGAGGTGGCCTGAGGAGGTCCACGCTCTGCGCGAGCGGGCAGCGGTCGTTCACAGCCCTGGATGGTCTGCGGTCTGACACAATCGTAGAAATAAATCGTGGTGAAAAGAGGAGAGACCGTCGAAATCTGGAAGTTTTCAAGCGATCCAAGCAGCGCAGCCAAGTCTGGCCTGGGTCCGTGGTTGGATCCACTGGGATTGGGAGCGGCAAAGCCATGATGATTGGCATAGGCAAAGTGCAGTTGCTCGAGGCAGATCAGGTCGTCGCTGGCAGAGATGCAGGGGAAAAGTACAACTGCCACGATTGCGACGGCAATGCCCCGCTGGCAGCGCGACCACAAAGAGGTCGCATCGCGTCGCCGCTCCGACACCGCCAGTGCGGTGAGAGCCACGACACCTACAAGCGCCCAAACGATGTTGAGAATGCTGTCAAAACCCATAAACAAAACCCAGCATATCACATCATAGTGGCGCGCCCCATGCTGTGACGCCCGACACAAGTCTCGGGGGCTGGCGCAAGCCTTCTGAGGCCTGCGACCATGGGTGGGGAGCGTCCTTGCTATCGATCCATGGCCAGAAGGGAAGCATCGGCGGGATAGTAGAATCGCCAACTGGGCCACGGCCAACAAAGCAGTGGCGAGTGATCCGTGGCAAGTGGCGAGCGAATGACCTCGGCTCGGGCCGCAGCAGGACATGGAAATGTTCCGGCATGATCCCGCAGGGCGGGACGATCAGGGCGAATTTCAATTCGGCGCGCAGTTCTCGAAGCGCGTCGACGAAGTGGCGAGCCAAAGCAGAACGAAAACCAAACAAGCAAAACCAGAAACAAAAACCAAAAGTAGGGACATTTCTAACGAGCTTTGACATAAGACGCACAACAAGATTGACAAACCGCGTGGCGTCGAACTAGAATTCGACCTGCAGATCTGATCTTTCGTAGGCGTTCAAATTCTAACCGCGGGTTCCGAGAGTCCACCAGAATGGCTGGTGTGTTGCAAGCCACTGGCCATAGCACTCTCGGCGGAAGCGGGGATTCAATCTGACGGAGGACTTCGATGGCAATTGACATGAACAAACTGAATGCTTTCCTCGGCCAGTTCGTTGGCGATCTCGGCGCCGCTGTCGGGGCGGGGATGGTGGTGATTGGGGAGCGACTCGGATTGTACAAGGCCCTCGCTGCCGGGCCGCTCAGCTCCGCTGAACTGGCCGCCAAGACCCAAACCGACGAACGCTATGTGCGGGAGTGGCTCTCCTCGCAAGCGGCGGGCGGCTACGTCACCTACGATGCGAAGGCCAACCAGTTCAGCTTGACTGAGGAACAGGCTTTTGCGCTGGCGCAAGAAGACAGCCCGGCCTACCTTCCCGGAGCCTTCCAACTCGCCCTGGGATCGCTGGCCGCGGTTCCGCGGATCGCCGACTCTTTTCGCACCGGCGCCGGCATGGGCTGGCACGAACATGATGACGGCGTGTTTCACGGCTGCGAGAAGTTCTTCCGTCCAGGTTATGCCGCCAACCTGGTGACCACGTGGATTCCCGCGCTCCACGATGTCAAGCAGAAGCTGGAGGCGGGAGCGCGGGTCGCCGACGTGGGCTGCGGGAAAGGCGCTTCCACGTTGTTGATGGCGAAAGCGTTCCCTAAATCCTACTTCTTCGGATTCGACTATCATGATAAATCGATCGAAGCGGCCCGTGAATCCGCCCGGCGTGAAGGTGTGGCGGACCGCGTCACCTTCGACGTGGCCAAGGCCAAGGAGTTTCCCGGAAAGGACTACGACTTCGTGGCCGTCTTCGACTGTTTGCACGATATGGGCGACCCGATCGGAGCCGCCAAGCACGTCCGGCAGTCACTGGGTAAAGATGGCACTTGGATGATCGTCGAGCCGTTTGCCAACGACGCCCTGAAAGATAACCTCAATCCTGTGGGCCGAGTTTACTATTCGTTCTCGACCCTGCTCTGCACGCCGTGCTCCCGGTCCCAGGAAGTGGGACTGTGCCTGGGCGCGCAAGCCGGAGAAGCCAATATCCGACGAGTGATCACTTCCGCCGGGTTCAGCCGTTTTCGGCGAGCCACGGAAACCCCCTTCAACATAGTTTACGAAGCCCGCCCGTGAGCGCCTCAGTCAACGTGGTCATAGGTCATCGTCGTAGGCGCAGGGCAGTCTTGTCCTTGAAGGCTGAGCCTTGCGCACCACTCCATGGTCGGCTAGCGAGCTAGCCTCCCGGCGGCCGCGGCAGGACATGGAAATGTTCCCGCATGATTCCGCAGGGCGGGACGATCAAAGCGAAGTTCAATTCCGCGCGCAGTTCGCGAAGCACATCGACGAAGTGGCGAGCCCATCGCTCGCGGCGAAACAACTGGACACGCCGATAGATGCTCGTGGTGATAAACTGCTCGTGGCCCGGCGTGTAATGCCGGTAGTAAAGCGGCACGGCAGAAGCAAGTATAATCCTAATGTGAAACTCGATAATCCAAAGACGCATGCCTCAGAAGGCCTGCACCAGCCCGCCTGCGGTTGTTTGAGTTGGTTGGGAAGGAAATGGAATCGCCGCAGGGCTGAACTATGAGCCCAGCGCAGGGGCCTGGGCTGCGGCGTGCGGTTGCTCGAGTTGTTTGGGAACAAAATGGAATAGCCGGAGGGCTTTTGAGACTGAGCCCTGCGCTATGGCTTTAACGATCCTCGCACGGTCACCTCGGGGGCCAAGGAGGCAGAACTGCCGGCCCATAAGGAGCGGGAGCGACTGCGCTAGTCGCTCCCCGTCTCGCTAGGATGAAGATCGCTACCTAACAGCCTTGCGTCGTTTCCGCAAGCTGAAAACGCCTGCGAGGCCAGTCGCCAATAACGTAATCGTTGCCGGTTCGGGAACCGAACTCCCCGCCAGCCAGTCCGCCATGTTAGTCTTGAATCGGACGTTACCAGCCCCGCTCCCGTAGTAATCGTCCTCCACATTCACGCTGAGAAGCGACAACGTGTTCTGGTTTGTACCCCACAGTGTAGCCACATTTTCGTTGAATAACGATGTGCCGCCAACCGCAAGGCCGTCAGCAATGGTGTTCAAGCTGTTGACTCCCGCGGTCAAAGAGTCAAAGACAACTGGGGTGAGCGTGTCGGACGTGTCATATCCGCTGTAGTACCCCCCAACTGTGCTTAGAATCGAGTTGTTCCAGCTAGACCAGGCACCATTCTCACCAATAAGAACCACGCGCCGGCCCGTGCCAATATATGCCTCGATGTTGGCAATCTCCGTCGCGCTAAGCGCTTGGCCATACGGCTGGCGCGCCGTCACCCAAAGCCTGTCAAACCCTAACATGTAGCTGAGGCTATTCAAGTCTGAGCCGTCCACAGTGATATTGCTGGCGCCAAAAGCAGAGTTCAGGGCGTTCGTCATTCCACCCCAGGAGTAGAGGCCGTACCCATATCCCCCATAGGGGCTTTCCTGACTTATGAGAAGCGATTCCGCACGCGCGGTTGTGCTTGCCACAAATCCGAAGACAAGCAGAAGTACCACCTGAATCAAAACCGAATTTCGAGTCTTGTGCATGCGTCCTCCGGGCTTATGTTATTATCGGGTGGGTGGACTTCCGCTCTGGCACCTGCAATTGGCGCTCCAAACTTATGATGGGTGGAAGTTATTGATTTCATTAGAGCCCAATGACCTCGTTGGGAATCGAGAGTGGAAAGCATTTTCCGTTATGGTGCAAGTTGCTTCACATAGGTCGGATTTTCCGACTCAGACCCAGCAAGCGACAACTCAACTCTTCGGGCCGTGACGAGATATGCACAGCCGCCGGACAAAGCTCAGAAGGCCCTGCTGCGCCACGTCGGGCGGGCTGGCGCGCGCCTTGCGCGGATTATAGGAAGCGCCACACACCCGCTCTGAAACCGCGTCCGGAAATCCTCGATCACCGCCGACCGAACCAGCCTCTTCCCAGTGCCCGTCATGCCCCCCATGTGTTCGAGGTCACTCCAAGCACAACGGAAGAGTCCACCGTCCCAGTTCAGCAGTGCGGTCCGAAATCCGACTCGAAGGCCTTTGCCAGCTCCGCGCCCCAATTGTCCAGGGCTTCCAGCCTTCCGAAGAAGAACCGCAACACCGGCGGCTCTTCCACGAATCTCAAACCCTTCACCAAGTGGCGGTGCTGGTAGAGCCAGGTCAGCCGGTCCACCGCATATTCGATCTGCGACAGCGTAAACACCCGGCGGGGCAGCGCCAGCCGCGCCAGCTCCAGGTCGGCGTACACCTCGTTGCCTTGTGCATCCCGGTCCATCGAAATGGTCCCTCTCTCCATGCTCCTGACGCCGGAGGCAATGTAGATGGCGGCGGCCAGCGCGCCAGCCTGGTATTGGCTCTGCGGCAAATGCGCCAGGAAACGCGCGGCGTCCACATGACACGCCAGTCCGCCCGCCGGAGTAACCACCGGGACTCCGTTCTCCAGAAGCCGTCCGACGAAATACTGTATGAACTCTGGCGCACTACCCGCCACGCTGAAGTCGGTCATTTCCCGAAGGCCGACGGCCATCGCGTCGACTTCCTTAATGGACATGCCGCCGTAGGTGGGAAACCCCTCGTACACCACCAGCCAGACGCGCAGGCGGTCATAATAGTCTTTGGAATTCGTGGCGATCATGCCGCCTCGCACGGAGGTGCTCTTGCGCCCCGAACAATAGTAGATGTCCGCCAGGCTCGCCATCTCGCGAATGATTTCCGAGATGGACTTGTCGGCGTAGCCTTCCTCGCGCTGCTTGATGAAATAGGCGTTCTCCGAGATCAGGCTGCCGTCAAAGACCAACGGGATGTGGTGCTGGGCTGCGAGTTCTTTCACCTGGTGCAGATTGCGGAGGGAAAAAGGCTGGCCGCCCACCAGGTTGGTGGTCGCCTCCATCCGGACGAACGGAATCTTGTCGGCGCCGTACTTCTTGATGGCATCGGCGAATCTCCGCAAGTCAATATTGCCCTTGAAGAGTTCGGTGCTCTGGGTGTTCAGGGTCTCCGGGCCGTAGATTTCCAGCACGGTTGCGCCCGCCAGCTCGAAATGGGCCTTGGTCGTGGTGAAGTGATAGTTCATCGGGACCACGTCGCCGGGCTTGACGAAGACCTTGGCCAGCAGATGCTCGGCCGCGCGGCCCTGGTGCACCGGCATGGTGTAGTCGAAGCCCAGGACGTCCTTGACCGCCGCGGCGAGCTTGTAGAAACTTTCGCTCCCGGCGTAGGCGTCGTCGGCGACCATCATCGCAGCGAGCTGGTTGTCGCTCATCGCATTCGTGCCACTATCGGTGAGCATGTCCAGAAACACATCTCTGTTTCGAAGCAAGAAAGTGTTGTAGCCACCTTCCTCGATGGCTTGCAGTCTGCGCGCGACGGGCGGCAGGGTGATCTTCTGCACGATCCTCGCTCTGTGCATCTCGACGGGGATGGTCTTGCCGTTTGACAGCGTGATGTTCATTGGCGAATCTTTGTCCTTTCAGCGGGCCCTCATTCCGTAACGCTGACCCGCAGGTACGAGGGCTCATAAGGTAGCATCTTATGTTTACGAGTTCTAGACCGTAAATACTGAACCTTCTTTCTGCTTGGTTCCTCGTTTACAACCCCTTCCCTCCAGTCCAAACTATGCCGAAAAGGATGCTCCCTACCGGTTTCTGCGACTGAGACCGCGGGTGGCGCATACGTGCCGACGGTTTTTGTGGGGATCTTTGCGACCCGCGTTTCGTCGGCTCCATCACAGCATTCTGTCCATCGCCAAGATCGAAGCGTCATTCAGAAAATAAGACCTCCAACTGGACCACGGCCAATAGAAAAAGTGGCGAGTGATCAGTGGCAAGAGGCGAGCGAATGACCTCGGCTCGGGCCGCAATAGGACATGGAAATGCTCCGGCATGATCCTGCAGGGGGGAAGATCAAAGCGAATTTCAATTGCGCGCGCCGTTCGCGAAGCACGTCGACGAAGTGGCGAGCCAATCGCTCGCTGCGAAACAACTGGACACGCCGATAGATGCTCGTAGTGATAAACTGCTCGTGGCCCGGCGTATAGTGGCGATGATAGAGGGGCACGGCAAAGGCAAATATATCTCATCCCGAGGGGATTTGATCTAAAGATGCAGGCCTCAGAAGGCCTGCGCCAGCCCCCTGGGGCGTTTTCCAATCCTTCCAAGAAAGTAGAAAAGCCGTCCCGCCCTGCGGGACTGGAGGCCGAGCCTTGCGCTACACTCCATGGTCGGCTAGCGAGCTAGCCTGTGCGAGACTGCACCAAGGCGGGAGCGCGACGCTCCGGCCACAGCGGACTTCCCGCCCGCGCTACAGTCGTCATGCTTCAGGGCCTTGCCACTGGCCGCGCAGGGTGTACATTAATGTGGCCCGGTGTTCAAAACAGGAATCCTGATTGAGGTGAAAATCACATGGCCAAAGTACGGGTGCGGTACACCGATCTATTTGCCCAGACGATCCAGCGGATGCGAGAGGACGGCTTGCTGCTGGTCACCTTGGGCACGGACGGAAAACCCAATGTCATGACGATTGGCTGGGGCACGATGGGCTCCATTTGGTCGCGGCCCGTTTTCATCGTGCTAGTAAGGCCCTCGCGCCATACTTACAGCCGGCTGGAACAGGTGAGCGATTTTACGGTGAATGTGCCCCCTCCGGAGCTGGCAGCGGCGGTGAGCCATTGCGGGACCGTCTCGGGGAGAGATCACGATAAGTTTCAAGAAATGCACTTGACGCCGATTTCCAGCCGCGAAGTGCGGCCACCGATCATCAAGGAATGCGTTGTGCACTATGAGTGCCGAACGCTGCACCGGAACGACCTGGCGCCTGACACCCTGGCGGAGGCGGTGCGCGAGGAGTTCTACGCCAACGGTGATTTCCACCGTGTCTACTTCGGAGAGATCGTGGCGGCCTACGCCGACGAGGATGCAGCCCACCGCCTGCGTCGCTCACCAGAGCGGTAGGCCGCGAAGCCGGAATCGCGCAGAGGGCGGAAAAGGGGAGACCCAGATGAACTTCAAGCTCAAGGCACGAGTGAGCCGCTCAGATGCTCAGACCATCCGGCATGCTCTGGAGCAATTGGCTGCCAAGGGCTCGGTCAGAAAGGCGGGGGAAGATTTCATGGTTGAAGCCGAGATGGAGGGCGCGAGTGCAAAGGAATTGAATCGCACGCTCCTTTCCGCTTTGAGAAAGGTGCAAAGGAAGACGACGCTCCGCGCCGAATGGACCTCCAGCGATAACACGACCGAAAGGTTCTTCGACTACGTCTTGAAGAAGACCACCAGGAACTAACCCGCAACCAGCGCTGCAGGCCCTTGATTTCGGATTTTGGATTCGAAATGTCGTACCAACCGAAATCAGAACAGCCTTGGATTTTCTGATAGCGGGAGACTCCTCGCTGCTTTTCATGATTCGCCCTGCTTCGGGATCGGGGTTAACCGGCGGCGCGAGCCGGACGTCGCTGTTTTGCCCTCCTCATGAGCAGCACGAAGGGAACGCATGCCAGGAACAGGAAACCCATAATCCGGAAAACTTCGATGAAGCTGAGCAAAGCCGCCTGCTGCTGGAGCATTCCGTAAAGCACGCCGAGGCTCCGGCGAGCCGCCGTGCTCCGGTCGGAACCCTGCTGAAACAAGAGCCCTCTTGCCAGCTCCAGGAACCGTTGGGTCCCCAGGTCGTAGCTTGTGATATGAGCAGCCAGAATCGACTGATGGAACTGTGACCGCCGCGCCACCCACGTCGTGATGAACGAAATGCCTACACTCGAGCCGATATTGCGCACCACGCTGTACAGGCTGGTGGCGTATCCGGTCTCCGCCTTGGGGATAGGGTCCATCGTGAGTACGGTCAAGGGCACGAAGACGAACGCCATGCCGGCTCCCTGGTTGATCTGGTGCATGAGGATGTCCCAGGTGCCCGAGTCCAGACTCATGTGGGAGTAGCCGAAGAAGGCCATGCTGGCTACGACAAACCCAAAGACCAGCATCCAGCGAGCATCCCAGCCCTTGCCCAGAAGATAACCCACCAGCGGCATGCACAAGGCGGTGGCGACCCCGCGCGGACTGGTCCAGATGCCTGCCGTAACCGCCGTCCACCCGAGGAGCGTCTGCATGAAAAGCGGCAGCAGGACCAGGCTGCCGTACAGAACAAATCCGAGTATCGTGACCAACACAATCCCGGCGGCGAAGCTTCGGTACCTCAGCAACCTAAAACGCACGATGGGCTGCGGAATATAGAGCTCGCGGATCACGAAGGCCGGCAGCATGACCCCCGCGATCACGGCCAGCATCACGATAAAGTGCGAAGCGAACCAGTCCTCCTCCTGGCCTTTGTCCAGCATGATTTGTAACGCTGCCATGCCGACGGCCAGCATGCCTAATCCCCACAAGTCCACGCGCAGCGACCCGCGGCGGATGTAATGAGGGTCGTAAAGGAACAGCGAGATCATGAGCAGGCTGAGGATGCCGATCGGCAGGTTGATGTAAAACACCCAGCGCCAGGAGTAGGTATCCGTAATCCAGCCACCCAACGTCGGCCCCAGGATGGGGGCAGCAATAATACCGAGGCTCCAGAACGCCATCGCTTTGCCCCGCTCCTCGGGAGGGAACTCCTCCAGGAGGACCGCTTGCGAAAGGGGTTGCAGCCCTCCCCCCGTCGTCCCTTGGAGCACGCGGAAGAAGATCAGCGCTCCCAAACTGGGGGCCAGCCCACACAGCACGCTCGAAATTGTAAACCCGCTCACGACCGTCAGCAGGAGCCGCTTTCGTCCGATCAAATTCGCCAGCCACCCGCTGATGGGCAGAATCACCGCGTTGGCAATCAGGTATGAGGTCAACACCCAGGTCGATTCATCCACCGTGGCGGAGAGGCTGCCGGCAATGTGCGGCAGGCTGACATTCACCACCGACGTGTCCAGCACCTCCATGATGGCGCTCGACATGACCGCGATCGCAATCAGCCACCGATTCACCACAGGACGACTTGGATCTGGAGGGCTCATCCCAACCTATGGCCCGACGTGAAACGTCCCTACTTGGGTGACACTGCGGGACGAGTTCCCAAGATAAACCAAGTAATCGCCGTTTGCGACCTGCCAGGAATTTGAATTCACGTCCCAATAAGACAGGGGATGCGACGAGTCGTTCTCATCGACTTCGATGTTGACGCTCTGTGCCTGACCGGGTTGGAGCAGAACCTTCTGCCAACCAACCAGCCGTTTCGGGGGCTCGGCCGTCGCCGCCGGCAACCCCAGGTAGACCTGAGCCACTTCAGCGCCCGCCACGGATCCTGTATTCGTCAGACTGAAACTCACTTGGAAATTCGGATTACTCGAAGAAAGGTTGGTGGCCAACTGCGCATTGGAGATCGAGAAGGTTGTGTAAGATAGGCCGAACCCAAACGGAAACTCTGGCGCGACATTTTTCGTATCGAACCACTTATATCCGACATTGAAACCGTCGATGGTGTAATCGACGTTAAACACCGTGGTCTGGTCGGGCGGGGCGGCAATGGTAGGGCGAGGCAGGTCATTGACGCTCGCTGGAAACGTGATGGGCAGTTTGCCCGACGGGTTGACGGCGCCGAAGAGAATATTCGCAATCGCTTCCCCGCCGCGTTCACCCGGATACCACGCCTCCAGCACCGCGGCCACTTGATTGAGCCACGGCATCACTTGCGCCCCGCCGTTTTCCATCACCACAATGGTGCGCGGATTGGCCGCCCCCACTGCCGCCACCAGAGCATCCTGATCGATCGGCGCCGAATGAATCACATCGGTAAAACTCAAGCTCGGCAGATCCATGCCCTCGCTCTCCCATTGGCTGACAAACACGATGGCCACATCGGAGGAAGCCGCCAGCGCCGCCGCCGCGCCGGCATTTGTGCCGTCGTTGAACTGCACCTGCGCGGCGGGAGCCTTCGCCTGAATCGCCCTCATCGGCGAAGACGGGTCCCAAATCACCGTCGACCAGCAAGGAGGGCACGGATTGCCTTCCGTAAGCGCCGCCCCGCCGTTGGGAATCACCTGCGCCGAGCCGCCCCCTGAGAGCACGGCAATATCGGCATGCGATCCAATGACGGCGATCGACCTCAGGACCGAGCCATTCAGCGGAAGCACTCCGTTGTTCTCGAGCAGAACCGCGCCCTGCTCTTCGGCTTCCTGCGCGATGGCATCGTCGCCCGCCACATCGACGGCGTGCAGCGAAGCAGGATGGTCAAAGACTCCAGCCGCATACATGGCGCGCAAAATCCGGTGGACCATGTTATCGAGGCGCGATTGCGCAACCTGGCCGCTCTGGACAGCCTGCCCGAGGCTTCCGAAATAGGTGTTGTTCGGCTGCTCCTGATCGAGGCCGGCATTCGCTGCCGCCGCCGTGCTGTGAGTGGCCCACCAGTCTGACATGACGAAGCCAGGAAATGTCCAGTCGCCTTTCAAAACGGTCGAGAGCAGATAGGGATTCTCGCAGGCCCAGACGCTGTTCACCAGGTTGTACGAGCACATGACCGACTGCACGTTGGAGTCTTTGATGCCGATTTCGAAGGCCAGCAGATCGCTTTCGCGCGCCGAGCGATTATCAATCAGGACGTTGGCCTGAGTGCGGCCCGTCTCTTGATCGTTGAGTGAAAAATGTTTGATGCCCCCGATCACATACTGGTCCTGGATCGCCTTCAGATGCGCGGCGGTGATTTTTCCCGCCAGAATTGGATCCTCACCCTTCGTTTCAAACGTGCGCCCATCGCGAGGTTCGCGCCCGATTAGATTGATGTTTCCTCCCAGGTTGACGTTCATCCCGTAGGCGCTGAGGTCGCTTCCAATCACTTTGCCGTATTTGTAAGCCTCATTCACGTCCCAACTGGCCGCACTGGCAATTGACGACGGAAGGGCCGTCGCTTGCCCGATGCCGTTGCCTGCGCCCACGCTTCCATCAGCCAGATAAAGATCGGGGATGTTCAACCGGGGAATGCCCGGCACCCATCCCGCCCCGCCTCGCGGCAGCGAGCTGTTTGAGCTCGTGGAGCCGCCGTGCACGAGCTGCACCTTCTCGTCCTGGGTCATCTGCGAGACCAGATAATCGGCACGCTCGTCGGGAGTCGCGTTCGGCCCCGGAGGCGTCGGCGAAGGAGGGCTGGGATTCGTAACTGAAGTTGAATTTCCGCCGCACCCCCATCCGATCATCACTAGACCCAGTGCCAATGCTAAAGGGATCCTGTTCATGTTCACCGTCCTGCCCGGCTTCCCGGCGCGTCCTACCAGTTCATCAGGTGAACAGGGTGCAGCACTGCTAACCCCCGCTCGCGAGGGCTTCGACGATTGTTGATTCCACCACGTCTTCGCCCAGTCCCGAGCAGACCATGAGGTTGTAAAGGTGCGGATCCATCCAGTCGCACCCAAAGTAGGTCCGGATGTAATCTGCACGCTGACGATCCATGGACCGGATCAGTTCCTCAATGTTTGTCTTGCCCGGTACGCGCCGCTGGATGCGCGCCACCCTTTCGGCCCAGGGCGCATAGATAAAGACGTGAAATGCATCTCGGCGGGCCTGAAGCACGCATTGAGCCCCCCTGCCGACGATCACGCACTTGCCTCGCTGGTAGGCTTCTTCGATCATATTCCGCGCCAGCGCCGCCATCGTTTCCGCATCGAAATAATCGGGTTCGCTGACGGCGGCGACCGCCTCAAAGGCGCCTCGCCAAAGCCCTCGGCCGATTCGCTCCAGCCACGAATCTGTGCGCTCGTCAAACTGTCGTGCCAACTGGGGATCGACTTTCGCAGCATGGGCGATGTTCTCGATGAAAGCCTTATCCAGTAGCTTCCATCCGAGGCGTTCGGAGATGCTGCGACCAATGGCGGCACCGCCGCTGCCAAACTCGCGAGCAATCGTCAGCACCCGGAACATGGGCTTCTCCTCTTTCCTGATGACGGATTAGTAAGTAGTAAACGCTGTTGAACACACCTCCAAGAGCTGCCGGAGTGATTCGTCGCGCACCTGCCACGCCTCAATGAGGTTGAAAATTGCCGGGATGGCCGAACGGCCCAGCCGCTCTTGTGCGGGCTTGCTTAAGAGGTCCGGAGCGGTCTCGGTCGAGCAACACGCGAGTAGCTGGCGAAGCAGCCCCATAGCCCTTCACTCCATTTGCCGACAATTATACGTCGATGCGCGCAGGAGCAACAATAGGAAGATAGATCGAAGGAGCAGCTCGATTCGTGCAAGTGACGCGAAGCGCATAGCAGTCACCAATACGGTCCGGCACGACTCCAGGGCGCGGCGTGGGCTCGCCTGCGCGAAGCGTGGCGATCCTACTCGCCCACTGTGCCTGCCCGGGAGAAGAACTTCTTCGTGTAGGCGATGAAAATGAAATAGAGTGCGAATCCCGCCAAGGAAAAAACGACAGTGATCAACTGAAAGTGCGGAAGCTGGCGCATGGCTTGCAGTTGTTCCTCGGGGAATCCCATCTCCTGATAGATGTCCATTAAGGAGCGGCTCAGAAGAGTGACCCCCCAGGAGAGCGTCCAGAACAGGGTCTTGAACAAGGAAATTGCCCAGCCAAGATAATCTCTCCGATAAACCAGCCAAGCCGCGATGCCGCTCACGATAGCATGGGCAGTAATCAAAAGCATGGCAGCCGGCCCGCGCACTACGGTACCAAACACCACATTCGCCCTCACAATCAACAGGGAGAGCACGGCGAGAACGCCGAGACATTCCCACAGAGCAAGCACGATGACCGAAATCGGCAGTTGGCCCGATGCATTCGTTGTGGCCGCCATGGTTGACGTCTGCCCCAGGCCGCTCGCCAGGCACGTCGCTCGGACGCTCCCGAGGGAATAAAACACCAGCAACATTGTCGGCAGCAGCACCATGACCACAACCATGAAGAGACCCAGCACCATAAGCATAAGGTGCTGTTGTTCAGGCGGAACCTTGCCCTGTCGCTCCAAGGTACTGGGGAGAACGAATACCAGGAACAGACTGGAGAGGAGCCCTGTGAACAGCCAAAAGCCACTCACAATCTGCGTGCCGATGCGGGCCCAGTTCTTGCACTTAATAGATCCCACACCGAGTGCAAGAAACAGTGCGCCGAGCCCTCCGTAAACCACAACGACCATGATGGCCGGGGCGGTTGGGAGTTCCGGAGCTCCCGCGGGCTGGTTCCCGTGGCTAAGCGTCAAGACTGCGACCGCCATGAGCGCCACGAGCAGCAGGCAAAAGCACGCAATCAGAATCTCGATTACGCCGAAGGCTATCAGCCAGCCACGGCGGCTCTTTAACGGCGCCGGCGATGGTGCAGGCAGGACAGGTGACATGGGAATGGCACCTCCGGGTGGATGCTGACACCGACTCTAACACACTCGGCCAAAAGCCGAGCGATGAGCTCTTAGCGAAGGTTGCTGCGGTCGGGATAAGCGCCGCGGAATTAGCAAACGACTTCGCGCCACCAGTTCCCCCTAATCCCCACAAGGCCAATCATTTCCCGAGTTGTTTGGCGAGCAACTCATAGGCCTGCTTGTAGCTGGAGTTGCCGGGGTTGAGAGTGGAGGCCAGGCGGTATTCCTCCAGTGCCGCGGCCAAATCCCCTTTCTTCTGAAGTAACCAGCCGACGCCGTAATGGGCTTGGTCATCTTTTGGATTCAGTCGCGCCGCCTCCCGGTACTCTGCCATCGCGCCTTCCAGATCACCCTTTGGAATCAGCATAGCGCCGAGGACGTCGTGCGTTCGGCTGTAATTCGGGTTCACTCGCAGCGCCTCGCGAGCCGCGGCCAGCGCCCCCTCACGGTCGCCTTTGGTCTGAAGCACGCCAGCCAAGCCAAGGTGCGCTTCAGGATTGCTCGCATCGAGGCGAACGGCCTCGCGGAACTCTCCCGCCGCCCCGTCTACGTCCCCTTTTCTGCTCAGGGCATAGCCCAAAATAAGGTGAGCCGGGGCGTAGCTCGGAAGCAGCCGGATAGCTTCGCGAGATTCTGCTGTCGCCGCGTCCACGTCGCCCTTCCTCAAGAGGGCCCAGGCCAGATTGCTGTGCGCCAAGCTGTGGCCAGGAGCCAAGCGGACTGCCTCACGATATTCTTCCGTCGCCCCGTCCAAGTCGCCCTTGCGCTCCAGCATGCCCCCGAGGGTGATTGTCGCCATCTCGTTGTTGGGATTCCGCCTCAAGATCTCTCGGTATTCCGCGACGGCCCCGTCCACATCCCCCTTGCGTTCCAGCACGTAAGCGATGCCGGTACGCGCAAACCAATAACCGGAATCAATCCTCAGCGCTTCACGGTACTCCGCGATCGCCCCGTCTAAGTCGTCCTTTTTCAGGAGGGCATTTCCAAGGGCATAGTGCGCATCGCGGTCGTTTGGGTTCAGACGCAAAGCTTCACGGTACTCCGCGATCGCTCCCTGCACGTCGCCCTTACCCCCGCCATAAAGTGCGTTTGCAAGGTGCCGGTGCAAAAGCCCACTCTCCGGATGAAAGCGAATCCCGTCGCGCAAGATCTGCAACCCGTCGCTGCTCGTTCCCTGCCGGTTCAGCGCGTATACCAAGAGTATCCGCACGGCAACATTCTCGGGCTCCCGGCCGAGGCGATCACGATAGTCCTGCTCGGCGATCTGAGCGTGCTTGTTTTCAGTCTCGAGGCGTTCCTTTATATTCACGTTCGTCGCGGGCGGAGTGTCGCGTATAGCATCCAGCAGAACCTCGTCGGCGCCCACGTCTTTCAGGAGTTGCAAGTTCTCCTCGGGGGGTGAAAAGTCCATTCTTCGTTGTCTGACCAACTCCGCCAGACGTTGGCTGCTTACCCCGTCCAGCAAGAGAGCGGAGATCTGAAAAAGGTCGAGCGGGCCCTGCGCCGCAGGCTGAGACTTCGTCGGTTGCCTCGCCTCCCGGACGGCTTTGAGGAAGACCTCACCCGCGCCGGCGTCGCGCAAGGCGCGGACGAAATCATCCGTGGGCTCAAAATCAATCCCACGCTGCTCGACCACTTTCGCCCCGGACTCATCCCCCAACTGGTTTCGAACCAGGCCCATGACTTGGTCTTTAGTCAATGGTTTGTCTTCAGGTGCGGGAGCCCCGGCGAGCGCACTTGCCATGAGAAGGCTTAGGATGACTGTCGCGAATTTTAGCTTCATCGATACCTCCCAATGCCTGGACGGCTCAAGCGGGACTGGGGATTAGCGGGCAGCAACCGTCAGTGCCTCCGGGCGGGGTGACCGTGGGATTCCTGGTGCCTCCTCAGCCACGGCATTGCTCCGGCAGACGGCCATGATCGAGCTGAATCAGTTGAAACTAAGATATACGGCTCCTCTCGCCCATTGTCAACGCGGTGCGACACGCGGTGCGCCTGGGAGCGGAAATCTGAAACTCGAAAGTGGCACGTCGGCCGGGCCGGCGCGTACAAATTTCAAGCCTCGAATTTCAAGTTTCCATTTTCCAGTTTCCAAACTGGTTGACCTGTAAAGAGGCTTACGGTTAGAATTTCTCCAAGTGCGGCCAGACAGCTAACGGTGCGCGCGGCGAGTTCGTCAAAACACCTGGTGAGGGGGAAAGGGTCTTGGGGAGGCCAAGGGCGGTCTTTTGCCTGGCTGTGGTAGTTGCGCTGGGTGCTTGCGCAACCGCGGAGAAGCACCAGCCAGTCGTCCCAGCTCCGCCTCCGCCATCTGCCTGGAAGCCCGAACCGCTGCCCCTTCCGAAATCGACTCCCGCGACGCAAGCTGCTCAGAAGCTCTTTCCTGACTCAAGCACATTGCTGATCCAGCAAGCCGAGGCTCTCTATGCCGCCGGCATGGTGGACTATCGGGCGGGCAATTTCGAGAAGGCCCGGCAGAAGTTCGACCAGGCGGTGAGCGTGATGCTTGAATCGAAGCTGAACTTGAGCGCCGACGACCGGCTGAACGCGGAATTCAACAAGCTGGTCGAGGACGTTCACAGCCTCGAGGTGGCCAGCTTGGAGAGTTACGAGGCGCTGAACGGCCACCGGGAAGTGCCGGCGCCGATTGACTCGATTGCCACCCTGACCTTCCCCGTCGATCCGCAGGTGAAAGAGCGCGCCGAGGAGGAACTGCGCTCGGTGCACTCGGACTTGCCGTTGGTTTCCAACGACTTCGTCGACGGCGTGCTCACCTATTTTCAGGGACGCGGCCGCGGCTTTATCGAAAGGGTCCTGAAGCGCCGGGGGACGTACGATCCCATCCTCAGCGAGGCCTTGAACAAGGAGGGCCTTCCCCACGACCTCATTTATCTGGCGGCGGGCGAGAGCGCGTTTAACCCCATGGCGGTATCCCGAATGCGATGCGTGGGCATCTGGCAGTTCGCGCTGGGCACGGGCGCGTTGTACGGATTGAAGAAGGACCGCTGGGTTGACGAGCGCAAGGACCCGGTGAAATCCTCGCTGGCGGCGGCGCGGCATCTCAAGGACCTCTACAACACTTTCGGCGACTGGTTTCTGGCCATGGCGGCTTATGATAGCGGCCCCATGGTGGTGCAGCGCGCCGTGGAGAAGACGGGTTACGCGGACTACTGGAAATTGCGTAGCCTACATGCCTTGCCTAGAGAGACGGAGAACTACGTCCCGATCTTTCTGGCCACGGCGCTGATCGGCAAGGACCCGCAGGCGTACGGCTTTCAAGTAGACGCCGACCCTCCGCTGAACGTGGACCGCGTGGTAGTGAGCGAGCCCACCGACCTCCGCCTGATCGCCCAACTGATCGACCACCCGGTGGAAGACCTGATCCAGTTGAACCCCTCGCTGCTGCGATGGACGACGCCGGCGAACGACCCGGAATTCCAGTTGACGCTGCCCGCCGGCACCGGCGACGCTCTCCAGAAAGCCATAGCGGCGATTCCCGGCGGCAAGCGCATCTGGTGGCGGGCCTACAAAGTGGAAGGCAGCGAGACAGTGGCTTCCATCGCCAAAAAGTACCGCATCTCCACCGTGGCGCTGGCGGCGGCGAATGGCATCGAACGCGACACCGAACTCGAGGCGGGCTCACGGCTGGTGCTGCCTCTCGCCGCGGGCAGCGAGGCGTCATTGCAGCGTGTCCATGAGCGTGGGCCACGCCGCGCTGTGGCTTACCGGGTGCGCGACGGCGACACGGTGGAGATGATCGCAGACCGCTTTGATGTGACGGCCTACCAAATCCGCCAGTGGAATCATTTGAAAACCAACTCGAAACTGGCGCCAGGAAAATCGTTGCGAGTCTACGTGGCGGGCGGGGGCACCAGCCGAGCGCGCCGCAGCCCACCGAGCGCCGCGAAGAAGAAGCCATCGCGCCGCAGCACCACCAACGCTCCGAGCCGCTCCCAGCGCGCGACAGAAGCCACCGCCATCTCCACCCCGGCGGGCCGATAATCGTTTTGCCGTGTCTTTGCATCATGGCGCTTGACAACATGATTTCTCTGGTATACATCTGCCCGAGCGCGCAGAGAGTCGAATCGCTTGCGAGATTCTTCGCTCTGCTGCGCGGCGCTCAGAATGACAGGTCATCCTTTCCCTTCGGTCAGGGCAGGCTCTGAGCGGAGTGGCATGTCATCCTGAGCCCTTCGCTTGTCATCCTGAGCGCAGCGAAGGGTCTTTTTCATTTCGCGCTCGCGGTGAACTTCGCGAAGGATCTCATGCTTAGTTATTCGGATGGGTCGTGGGCGACAAGATTTTGGCTTGAGTAAGGAAACTCAGCGAGGAGGGATTCATGGCGTTCGACAGAGAGAATGAGCCGGGCGATGAGCTGGAGGACTTCGGAGAAGAACTTTCCTCCGATTACAAGGAGGAGGAGGAAGAGGGTGGGGGGGAGGAAGCAGAGGGACTCGAAGAGGAAGTTTCCTACGAGGCGGAGGTGACCACGCCGGTGCCTCCGACGCCTTCGGTGACTCCGGCACCACCCGCGGCGCCCGCTCCCGCCGCACCCAAGCGGGCCGCAGCCAAGCGCAAGCCCGCCAAAAAAGCCAAGATGGCGAAACCAAAAAAAGCTCCGAAGAAAGCGAAAGCCAAGCCGGCGAAAAAGAAAAAGCCGGCAGCGAAGCCGAAGGGGAAGAAGAAATCTCGGCGGCGCTGAGGCGAGTTGATGGAGTTGCGAAAGAGAGCGGGCGGAGAGGCCAGGAAAACGTGTGCGCGGTAGCCCTTGAGAGACAGCTCTCTTCATGGCCCGCTCTTCTCGCCCGTCGTGCTCTGCCCTGCCGGGCGCTCAGTGCCGCGACGCCCGGCGCGCCGATGCACTCTCTTGCCAAGCAGCATTTTGCACTCCGACAGCCGATGTGGAATGCTTTTCGTGACCCGCGCCCGCCGCGCTAACTACCATGCCAGCCCGTCCGCGGCCAAGCCGACCTAGCCCATCCGCGCTGAACGCCGCGGTCAACCAGCGTCCAGGAAGGGACGCCCAGGCTCAGTTCCAGCCGGCGCCCGTCGCCACCGTCCGCAGCACTGAATTTGTGCGGCGCATGCGGGGCGCATCGCAGCCGCACCTGATGCGCGGCCAGGACGGCGACTACTACGTCGTCAAGTTTCAGAACAATCCCCAGCATGTGCGGATTTTGACCAACGAAATGCTGGCGGCTCGCCTCGCTTTGCTGATCGGCCTGCCGGTGCCCAAGCCGGCTTTCGTGGAAGTACCGGCGGATGTCATCCAAGGGAATCCACAACTGGTGATGGAGATAGGTGCCCGTCGCGAGCCCTGTGCGCCCGGGCTTCAGTTTGGTTCCTGCTTTCCGGGAACTCCGGGTGAGACACTGGTGGTAGACTTTCTTCCCGACAGCCTGCTTCGCAAGGTTCGTGGCCTGGATTCTGCATTTCTGGGAGCCTTTGTGTTCGACAAGTGGACTTGCAACTGCGACGGCCGCCAAGTGATTTTCGCGCGCGCGAATGGTGAAGAGCGCTCTCCTTATTATTCGGCGTGGCTGATCGATCACGGCTTTTGCTTTAACGATGGCGAGTGGAATTTTCCCGACAGTCCGATTCGCAGCCTTTACCCGCGGCGCCTGGTTTACGAAAAAGTGCGCGGGCTCAAATCGTTCGAGCCCTATCTTTCCAGGATCGAGAACCTGGAGGCGAGCCACATTGAGGCTTGCGTGAAAGAGATTCCCCCGGAATGGTGCGGCGACGAGCCGGAGCAACTCACTCGTCTCGCTGAGCGCCTCTACGCGCGGCGAAGGCAGGTGCGGCAGGCCATCGTGGACGCCAAGAATTGCGAGTTGCGGCCGTTTCCGAATTGGCAATGAAAGTTCGACTCGAGCGGAATTCGATGACCGACGAAAGCCAACTCAAGGACTGCGCGCTCTATCTGGTCCAGTACGTCCCCGACCTGGTGCGGGGCGAGTATGTGAACATCGGCGTTCTGCTGCACAGCCCGCAGGAGAAATACTTGGGCTGCCTGTTCACGGACGATTTTCGCCGCATCAAACACTTCCATCCGCGAGCCGACCTAAAACTCTTGCGCCAACTTCAAGCGCATTTCGAAATGGAAATCGACCAGCACGGCGCTGACCTCGAAGGCTACCTCCAGTTCATGCGTAGGTCGTTTTCAAATTTGATTCAGGTGTCCGAGCCGCGCGCCTTTCGTCTGGCCGAGCCGCAGAGCGAGATTCAGGACCTCTTTGCGCGCTATGTGGGTCAGCGCCTCACCGGGCCTCAGCCCGAGGACACTCGGATTCGCATCAAGCAAAAGCTCACCGCGGCGTTGTCGCTTGCGGGCGTTTGGGAATTGATGGAAAAAAACATTTCAGCCGCTCGCTGGACGCACGCGGGCGATCCGTTCAATTTTGACTACGGATACACCCCGCTCCTCACGCACGGCAGGCCCAACGGTCACCTGCATTTCATCCACGCTCACTCCCTAAAACGCGACGCGGACGCCAAAGTGGCCAAGGCTTTGGCCTACACCTTCGCGCGTGTCCGTGATAGGGAGACTGCCGAGCTCACCGCGGTGGTCGAGGCGCAGGCTGCGCCGGGCGACATAGTGGCGACTTTTTCGCAGAAAATCCTGGAAGAGGGCGGGATTCGGCTTCAACCCATCGCCGGCGTCGACGACTACGCGCAGTCCATCCGCCGCGAGTTAATGATTTAGCGGGCCGATGAAAAAGGATCTCTGTTTGGAGCGTTTTTTCATCAGCTTGCTTAGGATCATCTGGATGAGTCTGACCCTGAAAGTGGAATGCTATTCCGGTTATAAGGCGGACGAACGCCCGCTCCGCTTCACGCCTCTCGCGCAAGGGGGTCGGACTTATGAGGTGAAGGAAATTCTCGACCGGTGGTATGGCGAAAACTATCAGTGCTTCAAGGTCCGCGCCGACGACGCCAACCTTTACATTCTCCGGCACACGCAAACCGATGATACGTGGACGCTCGATTCTTTTCGCAGGAATTAGGACTTAGGGATTGGGAATCAGGGGCGGAAGGACAAGGATCAGCAGCTTACCCCTGATCTCCAGTTCCCAGTTCGCGGTCCCTAATTCCTAATTCCTAAACTAGCGCCTCATCCCAATTTTCCAAGACCGCCTTCACGCGGCCCATGAATTGGTCGGCCACGGCGCCGTCGATGATCCGGTGATCGAAGGACAGAGTGAGGTAAACCATGGGACGGATGGCAATGGCGTCATGGCGCACCACGGGCCGTTTCTCGATTGTGCCCACGCCGAGAATCGCCACCTGCGGCTGATTGATGATGGGAGTTCCAAACAGGCTTCCGAAGACGCCGGGGTTGGTGATGGTAAAAGTTCCTCCCTGGACGTCCTCCACGCTCAGGCGTTTCGAGCGGGCGCGCTCCGCGAAGTCCTGCACGGCCCGAGCGATGGCTAGGAAGTTTTTCTCGTCAGCACGCTTGATCACCGGGACAATCAATCCAGTTTCAAGCGACACCGCGACCCCGATATTGATATCCCGCCGATAGACAATGTTGGTGCCCTCGACCGAAGAGTTGACGATGGGGAACGCCTTCAGCGCCTCGACACTGGCGCGCACGAAAAAGGGAGTGTAAGTCAGCTTCAATCCGTTGCGCTGCTCAAACTCGGCGGCGTGTTGCTCGCGCAGCTCGGTGACCCTGGTCATCTCGACCTCGAAAACGGTAGCCACGTGCGCGGATATATTCTTGCTCGCCACCATGTGTTCGGCGATTTGGCGGCGCATCGGCGTCATCGCCACCGCTTCGGTGGGGCCGCTGAAAACCATTGCCGGAGCCGACGGCGGGGCTGCGGGAGCCGGTGCTGCCGCGCGACCCTCGGCGCCTTCCGCCGCTGCCGGAGCGTGGGCGAGATAATTGAGGATGTCGTTCTTGCTGACGCGGCCGCCGAGACCGGTGCCGGAGATTTGCGTGAGATCGACGTTGTGCTCGCGCGCGATGCGCCGCACCAGAGGCGAGGAGCGGACTTTTTCTGCCGCGCTCGGACCGCTGGGCGCGGGTGCAGCCTCCTCCGGCACGGGGCGCTGAGCGGCCGGTTCCTGCGCCGTGGCGCGGCCTGCCGTGGCAGCAGGCGCGGCCGCCGCGGGTGCGGCCTTGGGCTTTTCTGTCTTCGGCTTCTCCTCGGGAGCCGGCGCCTCATCCTTTGCCCCTTCGCCGTCAATCTCGGCGACCACGGTGTTCACTTCCACCGTCTCGTTTTCCTTCACGAGGATTTTCGTCAGGATGCCGGAGGTCGGCGAAGGAATTTCGGCGTCCACTTTGTCCGTGGAAATTTCGAAGAGCAGCTCGTCGCGCTCGACGCGCTCCCCAACCTTCTTTAACCATTTCGTGACCGTTCCTTCGGCAATGCTTTCCCCCATTTGGGGCATGATGACGTTCGTTGGCATCTTCACCTCATTGAGTCATTGAGGAACTGTCCGTTGTCATTGGTCCCTAGTCCCTTGCGACTGAACGGAGTCGCGCGCCGCGTCCAACGGGCGAGGGACAAATGACCAAGGACAAGGGACAATTGACAGTTCCCTAGAACTCCGCAAGCTTCCCTGCCGCCTCCACAACCTTCTTCGCATTCGGCAAGAAATACTCCTCGAGCGGCGGCGAAAAAGGCACGGGCGTGTCGGGAGATGTGACGCGGACGATCGGGCCGTCCAAGTCCTCGAACGCCTTTTCCGCGATCAGCGCTGCAAGCTCGCCCGCCATCCCGCCAGTGCGCGTGTCTTCGTGAAGCAAGATCACCTTGCTGCATTTGCGCACGCTGGCCAGCACTGCGTCTTCATCGTAGGGTAACAGCGAACGCAGGTCAACGACCTCAAGCGACACGCCTTCTTTTTCCACTTCCTTCGCGGCCTCGAGGGCGGTTCACACCATCGCGCCGTAGGTAATCACCGCGATGTCCGTTCCCTCGCGCCTAACGATCGCCTTCCCGATGGGCACCACGTAATCCTCTGCCGGCACTTCTTCCTTGATACGGCGATAGAGGAATTTGTGCTCGAAGTAGATTACGGGGTTGTCGTCGCGAATGGCGGCTTTGATCAGGCCCTTGGCGTCGCGGCGATTCAGCCGCATGTAGTGGTAAAGCTCGTGGAGTTGGGTGCGGTTAAGTTTCACAATTCAGTTAAGACTTGAGAGTTCGCAAATCAGTTCAGAGTTGAGAGTTCACGGATCAATTCAGAGTTGAGAGTTCAAAGTTGAGAGTCAGAAACCGGTCGAGTGTGCCTGTCGGCTTGAAACTGCCAAGGGCCGAGTTCCCGTTTCCATAGTAAGGCCGAAGACTCTGCCGAAATGATCGACTACGCGCTCGATGACTTCATCCATCTCGACGTGATGGCCCAGCAACTTCTCCAGTGACGTCACGCCCTTGTCGCGCAGGCCGCAGGGGACGATCCAGTCAAAGTACCGGAGATCGGTATTCACATTGAAGGCGAATCCGTGCGAAGTCACCCAGCGCGAAAGGTGGACGCCCATCGCCACCAACTTGTCGTTGCCCACCCAAACGCCCGGCGCGCCGGCGACGCGGCGGGCCTGAACTGCGTAATCGGCAGCAACGCCAATGAAAACCTCTTCGAGCGACCGCATGTACCAGGCGATGTCGCGCCGGTGTCGAGTGAGGTCAAGAATAGGATAACCGACAAGCTGCCCCGGCCCGTGGTAAGTGATGTCCCCGCCGCGGTCGGTCTCGAAGACCTGCGCGCCCAGCGCCCCGACGCGCTCATTCGAAATCAGCAGATGCTCGCGCCTGGCATTTCTTCCCAGAGTGAAGACGTGCGGATGCTCGAGCAGTAACAAAGTGTCGGGAATCGCACCGGCCTTGCGCGCCGCCACCTTTTCACCTTGCAGGCGCAGCGCCTTGGCGTAATCGACTAATCCGAGTTGTTCGACGACGAAGAATTGACTCATTGAGCCATTGACCAGACCGCGCAGCGATCGGCCAGTTTGCAAACGCCGCCTCACCGCCCACTGATCGCGAAAACCGGGACCCACGATTGCGCTTTTCAATGAATCAATGACCCAATGGCTCAATGATTCAATCAGATGTGAATCGCCCAATCGTGCGCCGCGTGCGCCGCCTCCAGCACCGACTCGGAAAGAGTCGGGTGCGCGTGAATGGTGTGCGCGAGGTCCTCGGCCGTGCCTTCCAGGCGCATCGCCACCACGGCTTCGGCGATCATCTCGGTCACTCGTGGTCCGATCATGTGAGCGCCGAGAATTTCGCCATAGCGCTCGTCGCAAACGATCTTCACCCATCCTTCGCGCGAGCCGAGAATGCCCGCCTTGCTGTTGGCGCTGAAGGGAAACTTGCCCACTTTCAGCTTGTGCCCCGCCTCCCGCGCCTGCCGCTCGGTCAAACCGACGCTGGCCACTTCCGGCTCGCAGTAGGTGCAATTCGGCACCTGCTTATAATTGATGGGCTCTGTCTCTTTCCCGGCCGCGTGCGTCGCCGCCACAACGCCTTCCATGTGGCCGATGTGGGCCAGCAGCGGGCTGCCCGCCACGATGTCGCCCACAGCGTAAACGCCCGGCTCATCGGTCTGCATGAATGGGTTGGTCTTTACGAATCCGCGCTCCAACTTGATCCGTGTTCTTTCCAGGCCGATATTTTGGGTGTTGGGCGCGCGGCCCACAGCCACCAGACAAGTTTCGGCTTCGAGCGTCTGCGCCTTGCCGTCCGAGCTGGTGAATTCCACGGAGACGCCTTTGGTCTTCTTGGCCACTTTCTGAACCTTCGCGCCGAGATGCATCGCGATGCCTTGCTTGCGAAAAGACTTCTCGAGTTCGGTGGAGATTTCCTCGTCCTCCAGCGGCACAGCGTGAGGCAGCATTTCGAGCACCGTCACTTTTGTCCCGAAGCGATGATAGAGGGATGCGAACTCCACGCCCACCGCCCCCGCGCCGATGATCACCATCGACTTGGGAAGTTCCTTCAGGCTGAGGACTTCTTTGTTGGTGAGAATCGTGTCGGCGTCGGGCTCGAGTCCGGGAATCATTTTCGCTTCCGAGCCAGTCGCCAGCACAATATTTTTGGCCGCGATTTCGCGCGCCTGCCCTTTTGAATCCTTCACGCTGACCTTGCCCGGTCCCGCCAGGCTGCCAAAGCCTTCGAAGGTCTCTACTTTATTCTTCTTCAACAGGTACTCGACGCCTTTGGCATTCTTAAGCACAATCTTGGCCTTACGTTCTTGAATGGCCTCCCAATCGACCGCAAATTCCTTGCATGTAATTCCGAACTCGCTGGCGTTTTTGAAATAGTCGTAAACGTCGGCGTTCATCAAGAGCGCTTTGGTTGGAATGCAGCCCACGTGCAAACAAGTTCCGCCGAACTTGTTGTCCTTTTCAATCAAGGCCGTCTTTAGTCCAAGTTGACCGGCGCGAATGGCGGCCACGTATCCGCCGGGTCCGCTGCCGATGATCGCAATGTCATATCGAGGCAAGTCTGGCACTAGTCCGCACCTCCACAAACATCTTAACGTAGGAATTGGGAATTAGGAATTAGGGATTAGTAACGGAAGGGTGAATCTGTCCACCCGGACTCGCCTTGAGCGGCTGGCAGAATCTGAAGCGCGAAGGCAAGGAATACAAGAAGGCCTGGACGAACCCTGGAAATGGCGATAATCTATAGAGTATGAGAAGCAGTCTTAAGATTGGCAGGACAAAAGGTGCGCGCATCAGTGCGTCAAACCTGCGCAAACACCGCAAGACCTTTTCTCTTTCTAAGGATACGGTCGAATTCCTCGAATCGTTTCGGAGAGACAGAGGGGAGCCTTCTCTTACGGCTGCGCTCGAAGCGATCTTACGGGAGCGCCGGCGTCAAACTGAGTTGAATGCGCTGTCGGCAAACGTGTCTGCATATTACAACTCACTTTCAGCGGAAGAGCGCAAAGCGGAGAACACGTGGGGCGAGTTTGCAGAGTCCCAACTGGCCGACCCTGATAGGTAGCGCTTGACTCCCGAGAAACCACGTCCAAGTCGCGGATCGATATGGTTCGTAAAATACCCCACGGACCCGCCCGATAAAGCCTCGCGTCCGGTTGTGGTAGTCTCTCTCGACGCCCGCAATCAGAACGATAAAGCGGACACAGTGCTGGTAGTCCCATTCACAACAAATCTGCGCGACCTCCCAACTCATTTGCACCTGGAGGCAGGTGAGACGGGACTGCCACAGAAATCCGCTTTGGCTGTTGAGAACATCAGCGTGGTTAGAAAGACGAGCTTGAGTCCGGGCCGCACCCCGCTGCGATCACTGAGTGAAGCCCGCATTCGGGAGATCGCCAAGCGTGTCGTCTTGGCGATGGGTTTTGTTGATTAGATGGTGGACGCTGAGAACGAGGAGCAATTACTGGAGGATGCATGTCTTGGGCTGAGGAATTGGCACGCGAAATTTCTGGACAAGTGCTGACTGACGACGCCGCGCGAGACACCTTCGCCACGGACTTCGGGCACTACATCATTCGCAAGCCGGCCGCGGTGGTTCGGCCCGCCTCGGCGCGCGATGTCGCGAGCGTCGTGAAGTTCGCGGCGCGTCACGGGCTGGGCGTAGCCACACGAGGCTCCGGCCATTCGCAAACCGGCCAGTCGCTCTCGAAAGACATCGTGCTGGAAATGGCTTCGCTCGCCGAAATGCACGATCTGGACGAGAAGTCGGCAACAATCGTGTGCGGAGCCGGGCTCAAATGGCGAGCCTTGGTTGAATCCTTGTTGCCGCAACATCTCTCGCCCCCGGTGCTGACCAATAATCTGGACACGGCCATCGGCGGGACGCTTTCTACGTCCGGGCTTGGCGTGGCCTCCTGGCGTTACGGCACCCAGGCGGACAACGTGCTCGAGCTGGAAGTGGCCACCGGCACGGGCGACGTGCTGCGCTGCTCGGCGGAGCAGAACAAAGATCTCTTCGATTCCGTGCGCGGTGGGATGGGCCAGTTCGGCGTGATCACCGAAGCGAAATTGAAGCTGCGCCGCAGTCAACCGAGATTCCGCAGCTTCTACCTGCTCTACGATGACCTCGCGGTGCTGCTGAAAGACCTCGAGACGATGATGACCGACGAGCGATTCAATTACCTGGAGTCTTGGTGCGTTCCCTGCCCGCAAGGCTTTAAGAAAATCGGGGGCCAGCGCCAGGGGTTTGCCCAGTGGTTCTTTCCCTTGCACGCCACCATCGAGACGGACGGAGCGGTTTCGCCCGAGACCGTCGAGCAAAAACTGCACGGCCTGAAATTCTACAAGCACGTTCACACCGAGGATGGCGACCTCGGCGAATTCTTTGCCCGCCTCGACCCACTCTTCGCCCTCTGGAAGCGCTCCGGCGCCTGGGAGTTCACCCACCCGTGGATGGAATGCGTGCTGCCCTGGCAAACCACGCCCATGTACATCGGCCAAGTGCTTCAGAACATGCCGCCCCAGGCCATCGTGGGAGGGCACATTCTGCTGTGGCCAGGGCGCGGCAGCGCCTCAAGAGTTCCCCTGTTTATGCGGCCCGAAACAGAATTCGTGATGGGTTTTGGAATCTTGCCCGCGATTCCCAAACAGTTCTTTGAAGAAGCTCTGCCCCGCCTCGGCCTCGCCAGCGCGGCTTCCATGATGATGGGTGGCAAGCGGTATCTCTCCGGCTGGATCGCGTTCGACCACGCGCAGTGGAAAGCGCACTACGGCCCGAAATGGCCCACCGTGCTCGAGATGAAAAAGAAATTCGATCCGAAGGGCGTGCTGAACCCGGGATTCGTGAAGTACGAGTGACGGACTTGGCAAGCCAACGGGCAAAGACTTAAAATCAAACTTCGGGTTTTTCTGGAGAGGTCGGTGTTGTGAACTTAAGGCTGGAAGATTTCGCGCTGCAATCCATTGCCGACAAGGTGCTGGCCGGGGAGCGTTTGAGCTTCGACGAGGGCGTGGCGCTCTTTCAGTCGAACGACCTGCTGGCGCTTGGATATCTCGCGAACCACGTGCGCGAGAAGCTGCACGGCAAGCGGACATACTTCAACGTCAACCGGCACATCAATCCCACCAACGTTTGTGTGGCGAGTTGCAAGCTGTGCGCCTTTGGCCGGAAGCCGGACGCGCCCGGCGCCTACACGATGGCGCTGGAAGAAGCCTTTGGAGTGGCAGGCAAAGGCTGGAGCGAGGCAGTCACCGAGTTTCACATTGTGGGCGGGCTGCACCCCGATTTGCCGTTTGACTATTACCTCGATTTGCTTCGTGGCTTGAGAGAACGCTTCCCTACGGTGCACTTGAAAGCTTTTACCGCGGTCGAGATCGGCTACTACTCGCATTTTGCGAGGCTGCCGATTGGAGAAATCCTGGTGAGACTCAAGGATGCCGGTCTCGGCTCATTGCCGGGCGGCGGCGCGGAAATTTTTGCGCCCAAGATTCGCCGCTTGATTTGCGACCACAAGATCGGCGCGCACACCTGGCTGAAGGTGCATCGCACGGCACACGAGCTGGGCCTGCACTCGAACGCTACCATGCTCTACGGGCACATCGAGTCGGCGGAAGACCGCGTGGACCACCTGTTACAATTGCGCAAGCTCCAGGATGAGACCCACGGCTTCATGACCTACATCCCGCTGGCCTTTCATACCCCCAACACCGAACTCGGCAAGATGGTCGCGCAGCGCGAGACGAGCGGGTTTATGGATTTGAAGAACGTGGCTGTGGCCCGGCTGCTGCTCGACAATTTCCCGCACATCAAGGCCTATTGGATCATGATGACGCCGCGCGTGGCGCAAGTCGCGCTGCGCTTCGGCGCGGACGACATCGACGGCACGGTGGTGGAAGAGAAGATCTACCATGACGCCGGTGCCACCACTCCGCAGACCATGACACGGCAGGAAATCACCCGCCTGATTCGCGAGGCCGGCCACGAGCCCTTTGAGCGCGACACGCTTTATCGCCCCGTCACTCGAACCGAAACCACGGTGACCGTGCAGGTGTAGAAAGAAGTAGGCAGAAAGCAGATCCTTCGCTTCGCTCAGGATGACATGGTCGCCAGGGTTTTCTTCATCAGCCTGCCAGGTTTCAGCAAGAACCGCAGACCACGTCGCATCAACTATTTCAATCCAATCTCGCTTTTTATGCTGGCGATCAGCCATTCTGCTTCGAGCTTATTGCGGATGCTGCTGGCCAAGGTCACCTCTTGGCCATCAGTCAGCTTGAGCTTGATGTCGTAATACGGCGTACCCGATCTCCCGCCCGATTGCATACCCACAGGCATGGTGATGCTGCCAATTTCGGAGAATGGAATTTCGCGCCTCGGGCCGATGCCCAAAAGGCCGCTGTGCACTCTCACGCGCCCCGAACCAATGACCACTTTGGAAGTTCCAATCCAAAGAAAGACGACGATAATGCAGAGAATCACATCTTGCAGCCACTCGCCACTTGTCATTGAAATCTGTTTTTCGTTTTGTTATGCTTCGCTTGGCGTTGGGCGGTTCTCGACAGGCGGCGCGTGCTCTCGGCGCAGGGGCGGCGGCCTCGTGACGGAGCCACGTATCATACGGTATGTGGTGGAGATAACGCGAGCATGATGGTGGGGACGGGCGTCGATATCGCCGAGACTTCGCGCATTGAGGAGGCCCTGGAAAAGCACGGCGAGCGCTTCGCGAAACGCGTCTTTACGCCGGCGGAAATCGAGTATTGCGAAAAGTTTAGGAACAAGGCGGAGCGCTACGCGGCGCGCTTCGCCGCCAAGGAAGCGGCATTTAAGGCGCTGGGCACCGGCTGGCGAGAGGGCATTCGGTGGCTGGACGTGGAAATCACGCACCTCCCCAGCGGAAAGCCGGAACTGGTTTTAACTGGGCGGGCGCTCGAAATCGCCCGCCAACTGGGCGTCGCACGAACGTCGGTCTCCATCTCGCACTCCGACCGTTACGTGGTGGCGCACGTGATGATGGAGAAGGATCGTCCTTAGTCCGCTGTCCCCCTCATGAGTTGCGAGGGGTGGATGACAAAGGACGAAGGACGCCTTGAAAGCAGGATGACATCATGACCCGGGGCATGAGGGCTCTCGCGCTCTTCACCGCCTTCCTGGCGCTGGCCTGCGTCGCCCGAGCGCAAACGGAATCCACGGAGGCGCGTCCGGTTACCTTGGATCGCAAAGCCGCCACCGGTCTGATTCTCGCGCAGACAAAGCCCGAGTACCCGCCGCTGGCCAAGGTCAATTACATTCAGGGAAAAGTCCGCATGCAAGTGCTGGTGTCGTCGGAAGGCAAAGTGACGGAGGCCAATGTCGTCCAAGGCCATCCGTTTCTGGCCGCCGCCGCGCTCAAGGCGGTGCGTCGCTGGCTTTATGCGCCCTTCAAGACGGCCCGCGGACCCGTGGCTTTCGTCACCCTCGTGGACGTGAACTTCGCTTTGCGCAATTTGAAGCAAGACCAGATTCCTCCCGAGGCTGAGGAGTATCTCCGCCGGCAAGTGCGGCCTCCCTCCATGGTGACGCCGCTCGCGCCTCATGCCGCGCTCAAACGTGTGCAGGTTTTGGTGAGCGACGACGGCCGGGCCCTGGACGTGAAACCCATCGAGGGTTTCCCCTACCAGTACGGCGCGGCTTTGAGGCTCGTCGAGCAATGCCAGTTTCAACCGGCCCACTGGGGGCCGCTGGCCGTCCCGTGGTATCTTGATATTGATGTGCCTGTCGAAGAGCAGCCGGCCCTTAAGGAAGCGCTTTTGGGCCGGTGACGTCCATCAACGCCGCAGCGAATTCTTCCGCCGCCTCTGTCCTCGAAGCGATGAGCGCACTCCCTTTCGAGCGCGAAGCTGCGCGCGCCAGTTCCCTAAAAGGATAGTATGCTAATGAAAGTAATGATAAAATGGATGGTTGCATTCCACATGCTGGCGCTCGCCGCCGGAGTCCCGGGCTCCGCAGCGGGAAAAGAGAAAGTCGCGGCGTCGCCATTCAAATACGTGGGCGGAACCGAGAAACTGCCCGAGGACTGCCGGGGTTCGCTCGAGGTGGGCGCGGACGCGCTGATTTTCAAGTGCGCCAACGGTTCCGTTTCCGTGCCCTACACCGCTATCACCCTCATGCAGTATCGACCCGACATCAGCCGGAAAGTCTCAAAAATGAAAATCAAGTGGCAGGTGAAACCGCCTTCACTAGTGACGCTGATGGGCGGCAAGAAGAACCGCTATTTTGTGATCGTGTACGAAGAGCACGGCGCGCCAGGCGGCTTGGTGCTCGAAGTTCCGCCGCTCACCATGCGGCCTTACCTCGCGGAGATTGACGTGAAGGCAGGGAAACGAGTCGAGGTGAAGGAGTACGACGAGTACGATTGAGCGATTTTGCGATTTGGTGATCGGGTGATTGCGTTATCGGATGATTTGGCGATTGACTGATCGAAGAGCTTCTTTCAATCGCTCAATCACCCAATCACCAAATCACCCAAAGCTCTATTGGGTCTTCTCCGGGAAGAAGTAGCCGGCGCGCGCGCGGACCTTCACACCAGGCCGGCGGACTCGGACCTCAATGCGGTGGAAGCCGCCTTGCTCCTGGTTGTCCGGGACATAGGCGAGCTCGTACTGACTCTGAATCTCTGAGGCTACGCGGTTGAGCTGGTCCTGCAAAGTCTTCTTCGACCAGTGCGAGTAGCACACGCCGCCCGTATAGCCGGCGTAAAACTCGAGCGGACTTGACGCCACGGCGGAGTGAATGATCTCGCCGGTCGCCACCAGAATCGGCACCACGGGTATGGGCGCATCGTAAGTATTCACGGAATTCGACGGCGTGGGAATGGTGTTGGGCGGAAGCGGCCGCGTCACGTTGGTGTCGAGCGGCCCTGCCGGCGGCAGGTGGGGCTTCTGCTTGAGCAGCGCTTCCACAGGGTTAAACCCCAGACCGTAAATTGCCACCTCCGCTCCCGTGGCGCGACGGACGACTTCTTCCTTAGACGTTTCGCTACCCGAATCGACCCCGGTGGAAAAAGCGATGATGACGCGCCGCTCGGCGGAGGGCCGCTTCTCCAGCATCTCGATGGCGCGGGAGAGTGCGTCATTCAAGCGCGCGCCGTCGCCGCGGCCGGTAATAGTTTTGAACGTGGCGTTCAGCTTGTCGCTATTGTTCGAGAAATTCTGGGCGACGCGAACGCGATCGTCGTAAAGAACCACCGCGCCCACTCCCTGCGCGCCCAGCAGCAAGTCGGAGAACATCGAAGCCAGCGGCCGCACCTGGTCGAGCAGCGGCAACACGTCGCCGTTGACCTGGATCACAATCACCAGGGCCACGGGCCGCCCCTCAGTTTCGAAGCTCTGGATTTTCTGGGGAGACCCATTGTCGAGAATCTCGAAATCTTTTTGTTCGAGGTCGTAGACAAAATCGCCCGACCTGTCAATCACCGCCACCGGCGTCGTCACCAGGTTGGAGCGAACTTTGATGCTGGTGGCTTGCTTCACCAGGTCGGGACTGGGCGGGGGTTCGTCCTTGGGCTTGGAGAACACGGGCGCGCCGCCCGTCACCCCCTCTTGAGCGCGGGCGGGCGAGGCGAAGACCGCGGCTCCAAGCGCAGCGACCGCCAGGACTGAAAGAACCAGCGACAGCGTCGACTTGGGCGACTTCAGCAACATGGTGCCACCTGCGCTTTTCAACTCTCCCCTCGTTGGATGAGCCAAATCAGTGGCGCGTTGCGTAACAAAGGCGGAAACTGGAAATTCGAAACTGGAAACTGGGCGCGCAGACGGACAGGCCAAATTCCATTTTCCATTTTCCGGTTTCTGCTTTTCTTTTCAATCACCCTATCACCAAATCACTCAATCACCCAATGCCTCGATGGCCCCGTTGGCGCGCGGCCTCATACAGCACGACTCCGGCGGCGACCGAAACATTCAGCGACTGGACCGGTCCGCGCAACGGAATGTGCGCATGGTCGTCGCATGCCTCGCGGACCAACCGGTGCAATCCGTGGCCTTCGCCGCCCAGCACCAGGGCGCAGCCGCCGGTGTAGTCGAGATCGAGATAAGACTTTGGCGCTTGCGGCTCGAACCCATAGACCCAGATACTTCGTTCCTTCAAGCTTACCAAGGTGCGCACCAAGTTGGTGACGCGCGCGATCTTCACGTGTTCGAGCGCCCCCGCGGCGGCGCGAGCCACGGCGGCTGAAATCCCAGCCGCGCGCCGCTCCGGAATGATGATGCCACTCGAGCCCGCTGCCACGGCGGTGCGCACCATCGCTCCGAGGTTGCCGGGATCTTCCACGCCATCCAACACTAGAAGCAAGGGCCGGGGGGTGGAGCCGACCACGCTTTCGAGATCGTCGTAGGCTTTCGCCGCGCAGATGGCGACAACGTCCTGATGCTGCGGCGTGCCCGCCGCGCGCTCCACGGCAATGCGCGGCGCGAAGCGGACCGAGAGGCCGGCAGCGCGGCATTCGTCAATAATCTCCTGTAGCCGGCGGCTGTGCTGGCCCTGCGAAACCAGGATGTAGTCGACCGGCCGCGCGTGCAAAGCTTCCCTCACGGCGTTGATGCCGTAGATGGCGTCCAGCGAGTTGGTGAAAGAACGTTTTGATGATGTCATACGGATTTTGGATTTTGGATTTTGGATTAAGTCAGACCTCAGTTGTCCGTTGCAGGAAGCCTGTAATCAGGCGTAATTGCCCGGCTGTTTTTGCAACTGGCAACGGACCGCGAACAACTGATGTCTTCAATCCAAAATCTAAAATCCGATACTTGCTGCCTCCGCAAACTCCCGCAACCGCTGCGCCGTGCTCTTGACGGGCCGCGCCAACGAGAGCTTCGCGCCTTCTTCAAAAATGGGAATCAACTTTTCAAGCTCGGGGCCGGAGACCGCGCCGGTTGCCGCCACACGGATCGGATGAAAAAGGTCTTTGCCTTTCTTGCCCGTCTCCTTTTGCGCGCTCTTCGCAATCTCGCGGAAACGCTCGTAGGACAGATCGGTTTCCGCAAGCACTTTAGGAATGAAGCTGGCGAGAACTTCGCGCGGCGCTTGCTCCTCGGCCACGTGACGAGTTTCTTCGGTACTGACGACGTTCTGAGCGTCGTATCCGAAGACGAGCTTAGCGATTTCCTGATAAGTTGTTCGGCCTTTACTGTCCCAATAGATTTGGAGCAGTCTGTCCGTCAACTCGCGCGCGTGTTCGATCTCATCTGGCCCTAGAAAATCATTGGAAGTGAGGAAATCTTCGAACGGTGGCCGAAAGACGCGTAAGCGTCCTTCCCGGTCAAGATTGCCGGCGGCGAGGTACTCCCAGTTCAGCCATTCAAGTTTGGCCATGTCGAAGGTCGCCGGACTTTTGTTGACGCGTTCCAGCGAAAAGAGGGCAATCATCTCTTCCTTGCTGAGCTTTTCTGTCTTCCCATCCGGATGAGACCAGCCGAGCAAGAGCAGATAGTTCCTCAGCGCTTCGGGCAAGATTGCCTTCTTGCGAAACTCCGCCAGCGACGTCGCGCCGTGCCGCTTGGAAAGCCGCGTGCGGTCGGGGCCCAGGATGGTCGAGAGGTGAGCGAAGGCGGGTGGCTCCCAACCAAAAGCTTGATAGAGCGCAAGCTGGCGCGGTGTATTTGAAATGTGGTCGTCGCCGCGAATCACGTGAGTGATTTCCATCAGGTGATCGTCGATCACGACGGCGTAGTTATATGCGGGATGACCGTCGGAGCGCACCAGAATCGGGTCGCCGATCACCTCGCTCGAAAACGTGGTCGGACCGTGGACGAGGTCGTGCCATGTGAATGCGCTGGCCTCAATCTTCAGGCGAATCGACGCCAGTTCGCCCGCGGCCAGTCTGCGAGCCACCTCCACACGAAGCAGCTTGCGGCAACGGCCGGAATACTTGGGCTGGCGGCCGGCTTTCAAATCCGCCTGGCGTTCCGCCTCGAGTTGCTCAGCCGAGCAGAAGCAGTGATAGGCGTGACCGTTGTCGATCAACTCAGTTGCGAAGCGCGCATACAACTCCTTGCGCTGTGACTGGCGATAAGGACCGAAGGGGCCGCCGCCTTCCGGCTTGTCCGGGCCTTCGTCCCAGTCAAGCCCGAGCCAACGAAGGTCCGCCAGCAGTTGCGTCTCGTACCGCTCCTCGGATCTTTCGATGTCCGTGTCCTCGATGCGCAGGACGAATGCTCCGCTGTGATGCCGCGCAAAAAGCCAGTTAAACAGGGCCGTGCGCGCGTTGCCAACGTGAACGTATCCGGTGGGGCTGGGAGCGAAACGAACTCGAACGCTCGGCATAGGGTTTGAGGTTGCTACTTCGGGACAGGCGCCTGGAGCACCGGCAACCAACCGGACAAGTGATTCAGGCTCGCGTAGTCCGTGCGGTCCGCTTGCAGCGGCGTGATGGAAATCTCGTGAGCCAGGATGGCCGCGTAGTCGGAATCGGGCTCGACGTTATCGAACGCCACGGTCTCATCCTGCCAGTAATACGGCCGGCCGCGCGGGTCCTTGTTTTCGAAGATCACGTTCTGCGTGATCTTCCGGCTCTGACAGGTGACTCGCACGCCGCGGACCTCGCCGCGCGGCACGTTGACGTTGAGCATCACGCCGGGCGGCAATCCCTCTTCCAGCACTTTGGCGGCAAGCTGCGCCGCGAAGGCCGCAGAATGCGCAAAGTCGGTGTGCTTCCGCGACGCGTACGAGATGGCGATCGCCGGCACGCCGTGCAGTGTGGCCTCGAGCGCCGCCGCCACGGTGCCGGAGTAGATGATGTTCTCACCGAGGTTGGCGCCGGGATTGATTCCCGACACCACCAGGTCAGGCCGCTGGTCTTTCAGGATCAAGTGAAGAGCTAGAATAATCGAGTCGGCGGGCGTTCCTGAAACCGCGTAATGCCGCTCGTCCAGCGTGCGCACGCGCAGCGGCGCGTGAATGGTGATCGATTGACTCGTCGCGCTCCTCTCGCTGTCGGGCGCGACCACCGTCACCTCTCCCAAGGCTGCCAGACTCTCCTCAAGAGCTTTCAGGCCTGGAGCGTGAATGCCGTCGTCATTGGTCGCGAGTATGCACTTGATTCCCGTCATCGGCGGACCTTGCTGAGGTTCTAAGGATCAATCGTAGCACAGAATGCCGTCAGCCATCAGCAGTCAGCTTTCAGCAAGCAAAGTCCGGCGCTTTGTTTGCTGATCGCTGACGGCTGAAAGCTGATAGCTTCAGTATTCAGGGAAGCGATTGAGACGCCGAACTCTGCCACTCCGTGGGGGCGGGGATCCAGGAACGACTGAGGTAATCGCCGAGCGTCAGGGCGATGAGAATGGCCAGCCAGAAAAATCCCGCCACCACCGCGAGGCGCACGAGGTGGCTGCTGTACTTGACATGCATGAAGAACAGAACGACCAGCGTTGCTTTGCACACCGCGATGGCCAACGCGACGACGGTGTTCCACGGGCCAAGATTGATGAGCGCAGCGCCCGTGGTGAGAGCGGTGAGGCAGATCAGTGTGGCGAAAACGAGATAGTAAGTTTTGGTGGCAACGACGTGCCCGGGCATTGTTAGAAAACCTCCATGTTCGTTTGCGGGGCGGCTTTATTTTCGATTTTGGATTGACGGGAGTGGCCGTACACGGTCTGTAATCCAAAATCCAAAATCTAAGAGGGGCAAGCCCCGGTCCTACTGTGAAGACGCAAGTCCTCCAATCAAATACAGCAACGGAAAAAGAAAGATCCAAACGATATCGACGAAGTGCCAGTAAAGCCCCGACATCTCGATCGGGTTCGGATTCTCAGGCGTAAATTTGCCGGCGCGCGCCAAAATGACCAGAACGATCATCAAGCCGATGCCCACCACCATGTGCAGGGCGTGAAGTCCCGTCATCCCGAAATAGAAAAACATGAAGAGCTCGACTTGGGGCAGCGGGGCGTGCGCTTCCTGCAAGCGGCTTAAGATTTCTCCCTGCGGCGCCCAATTCAGGCCGGGGACCAGGTGCTCGGCCCAGTCGTGGCTCCACTCAAACGTCAATTTGGTTCCCAGAAACGCCAAGCCCAGGATCATGGTGAGGATGAGAAACACGATCAGCGCTTTGCGCTTGCCCAGTTGCGCGGCGTGGACGCCGAGCGCCATCGTTAAGCTGCTGCAAATAAGCACCGCGGTGTTGGTGGCGCCAAATCTCCAGTCGAGCAGGCGGCTGCCGGCTTCAAAAGCAGCAAAGTACTGGTGGCGGTAGACCGTGTAGGCGGCGAACAGCCCGCCGAAGAACATGACTTCGGTGGCGAGAAAGATCCACATTCCGAGGTTCGAGGCTTCGTGCTGCTGCTCCAGGTCATCGAACTGGTGGGCGAGCGCGTGGACTGCGGCCGTACTGTGTTGATGCTCAACCAACGCGCGCCTCCTCGCTGGCGTAAGCGTAGGCTTCTTCGGTCACGACGGGTGTAGTCTCAAAGTTGAAGGTCGGCGGCGGCGAGGGCGTGGTCCACTCCAATCCTTTAGCGCCCCAGGGATTGGGTCCCGCCACCGGCCCGTAGCGCATCGACCAGAACAAATACACGAGCGGGATGAGATAGCCGACGCCCAGAATGGACGCGCCCGCCGACGACATCACGTTGAGCACCTGGAATTCCGCCGGATACACCGCGTAACGGCGCGGCATCCCGAGGTAGCCCAGCATGTATTGCGGGAAAAAAGTGAGATTGAAGCCGATGAAGATGACCAGGGCCGCGAACCGCGCCCATTTGTCGGGGTAAAGCCGGCCGGTGATTTTCGGCCACCAAAAATGGATGCCGCCCAGGTAAGCCATCACGGCTCCGCCCACCATGATATAATGGAAGTGGGCAACCACAAAATAGGTATCATGCACGTGGACGTCCACGGCCAGCGAGGCCAGAAACAAGCCCGTCACGCCGCCCATCGTGAACAGGCCGATAAAGCCCATGGCGTAGATCATCGGAGCGTCGTAAGAGATCGAACCTTTGTAGAGCGTCGCCGTCCAGTTGAACACTTTAATGGCGGAAGGAATCGCCACCAGGAAGCTCAACACCGAAAACACCAGCCCGGCGTAAACCGACTGGCCGGAGACAAACATGTGATGGCCCCAGACCAAAAAGCCGAGCACGGCAATGGCGATGCTGGAAAAGGCGATAAAGCTGTAGCCGAAAATTCGTTTCTTGGAAAAGCAGGTCACCAGCTCGCTGATCACGCCCATGGCGGGGAGAATCATGATGTAAACCGCCGGGTGCGAGTAGAACCAGAACAAGTGCTGGAAGAGGATGGGATCGCCGCCCAGCGCGGGATCGAAAATGCCCACGTGGAACAGGCGCTCGACCGCCACCAGGGACAGCGTGACCGCCACCACCGGCGTGCCGAGAATCTGGATGACGCTGGTGGCGTACATCGCCCAGAGAAAGAGCGGCATTCGGAACCACGTCAACCCGGGGGCGCGCATTTTGTGGATGGTCACGATGAAGTTGAAACCGGTAAGAATGGATGAGAAGCCGGCCAAGAAGATCCCCATGATGGCCGCGACCACATGAGTATGGGAGTAGGTGCTGCTGAAGGGCGTGTAGAACGTCCAGCCGGTGTCAATCCCTCCGGTGGCGATGGCCCCGAGAACGATCAGGGCGCCGATGATGTAGAGATACCAGCTCAGGAGGTTGATGCGCGGAAACGCCAGGTCGCGCGCCCCCACCATCAGGGGCACCAGGAAATTGCCCAGCGTCGCAGGAATGGAAGGAATCAGGAAGAAGAAGACCATGATGATGCCGTGCATGCTGAATAACTTGTTGTACGTCTCCGGCTGCACGAGCGCGCCCGTGGGCTCAATCAGGTGCAAGCGGATCAGCACCGCGGCCGCGCCGCCCAACACAAACATCAAGGTGATCGAGCCGAGGTAGAGCAGCGCGATGCGCTTGTGGTCCGTGGTGAGCAGCCACGATTTGATCCCGTAGTTCACGTTCAGGTAGTGAACGTGGGTTTCGATGGAGGGTTCGAGCGCTGCGGTGCTCATGGCTTCCCGGCATTCCTTTCTTCATTTCCCAGAGACTTGATGAAAGCAATCAATTGCAACAGCCCTTCCTCGCTCACCTGGCCCTTGAAGGTCGGCATGATGGGGCCGTAGCCATTCACGATTTGCGCGGAAGGCTCAAGAATCGATCGGCGAAGGTAAGCCTCATCCGCCGTGACCGTTTCACCTGTGGTCAGCAAGACCGGCTTGCCGTAGAGCCCGTTAAACGCCGGCGCTCGGCCCGTACCGTGACAGGTCACGCATCCGAGCTGTTGATACAATCGCGCGCCGGACTGCGCCACCGTCTCGCCGCTCGGGCCGGCATGCGTCAGCCACTGCTCGTAGTCCACTTCCGACATGACGTAGACCCAGCCGATCATCGAGGCGTGATGCGCGCCGCAATATTGAGCGCAGAAGAAGTGATACTTGCCGGTCTTGGTGGCCTGGAACCAGATGGAGTAATACTGGCCGGGTACCACGTCGTGCTTGACGCGGAATGCGGGAACGAAAAAGTCGTGGATCACGTCCTCGGAGGTCATGGTCAGTTTGATCGGCCGGCCGACGGGCACGTGCAACTCGTTGATCTCGCGCGGACCCTCCGCGTGCTGAAGGTGCCACATCCACTGCTTGCCGATGACGAAGACTTCCAGCGCCTCCGTGGGCGGTCGCGAATTCTCGAAGTAAAGGCTCGATGCCCAGAAAAACATGATGCCGAGAAGACCCGCCGGAATCAGCGACCACGCTAACTCGAGCGCGACCGAGCCTTCGATGTCGGGCGGGCGATCGTTCGGCGAGCGCCGCCGGTATTTGACGGCGAAAAAGAAGATGGTCGAGAAAATCAGAAGCGCAAAAAAGATGGCAATGAGAGTCTCGAAATAGAAGAGATGATCGTAGCCCTCGGCAATCGTCGAGGCTTGATCAGGCCGTAATGGAAATCCGGACCACATAGCTTTCGAGCAGGATTTAGGATCCAGGATTTAGGCTGCAGGAACCGAGACGGCCTTCAACCTAGATCGCTGGGTTGCTAAATCCTGAATCCTGAATCCTAAATCCTGGCTCCTAAATCCTTCTTCAGCACCTGACGCTCGCGCCAAAACATCACGAGCAGAAACGAGCCCAAAACCAGAATGGTCGCGAGCCCGGCCATACGCATCGCGTTCGCGACGACCAGTCCATATTTGCCCGTCGTCGGGTCATAGTGGTAGCAGTACAGCAAAATCTCGTCTACCGGCGAGCCGATCTTTTCGCCGGACGCCTCGACCAGGCTCAGGCGCAAGTCGCGCGACGGATAATCGATGCCGAAGAAGTAGCGCGAAATCCTTCCTTGCGGCGTTAGCACCATGATCGCCGCGGCATGAGCAAATTGGTCAGACTCCCGGTCGTACGCATAATGAAAGCCCACCGCGCGAGCCAACTGCCGAATCTCGGCTTCATCGCCGGTGAGAAAGTGCCAGCCTTCGGATGCCTTCGGACGTCCGTAGAGGCCCACGTAAACCCTTTTCTTGTTTGCCGCGAGGCCCGGCTTCTCGCGCGGATTAAAACTAACCGTGACCACGTTGAATTGCTTGCCCACGTCGAGCGGCATGTTCTTCAAGCTGGCGAGCAACCCGTTCAGCACTTCGGTGCAAAGCATCGGGCACTCGTAATAGACCATCGCCAGAATCGCCGGCTTCTTGCCAAAGTAGTCGCGCAGCCGCACCGTCCGGTCCGATTCATCGTGAAACGCCAGGTCGAGCGGAACTTGTTCGTTCAACCGCTGAACGATGCCCACGTCCTGAAGCAGTTTGGGCTTTTCGTTGTCACCCTGGGCGCGAGCGATAACGGAGATGGAGAGAGCGAGCACGGTCGCGCCGAAGAGGGCACGCGTAACCGGTCTGGCGAGCTTCATGTTTGCAGGAGTTGCGTTCACTTTTTCGATCCTCCAGACGGCGTGACCTCGCGCACGGGCGATCCCTTTTGAACCAACAAGTCCATGGCGCGATCAATGGGGATCCTCGCGATGCCGGCCTTTTCGTCGACCCAGCCGTAGCTATTCAATTTCTCATCCTCCGCCTGGCGCAATTGCTTCAGGTCCTGCACGGGACGGACTTGCAGTCGAGGCGCTGGCGGCGCCGCTTGGCTCTCCGCGAATGGCGAAGCCGGAGGACCCAACTGCTGCGTGGCTTTGAGGTAGTCAAATAGCCAGCGCATCGCGACCATCGCCGCCACAATCAGAACAGCCAGCCCAATGGCAAACTTCACGATGCTGCGGATGTTGGCGTCCGTCGCCTCGTGGCGGCCGCCGTGGTGATTCTCAGTCGCCATGGCCTGCGCCTCCCGCAAACTCGGGGTCATTCAGTGGCAACAACGGTTTGCCCTTCAGTTGCCAGATGAACCCCGCGATCCAGATTCCTCCGACTCCGACCGGTGCCGCCACGTCCATCCAATGGAATGGCGGCGCGTTCTTGAACGACGGCTTCACAATCCAGAAAAGATCGACCCAACTCATGAGGATCAAGCCCGCCGCAACGGCGGCCAGCACGCGCATGCGGCGCTTCACGTCGCGCGACAGCAGCAAGAAGAACGGAACGAAAAAGTGAAAGACCACCAGCAACGATGCGATCACGGCCCAGCCGCCGTTGCCGCGGCTCATATACCACGTGATTTCCTCCTGAAGATTGCCGGACCAGATGATGAGGTATTGCGATAGCAGCAGGTATCCCCAGAGCATCACAAAGGCCAGCAGCAGCGTGCCGAGATCGTGGAAGTGCGACGCCGAGACCACATCCGAAATGGGCATTTGATCCGAGAGCCACATCAGCACGATAATGACAAACGCCATGGCGGTGAGCGCCTGCGCCACGATGAACATCATTCCGTAGATGGTGGAGAACCACCCGGGCTCAAGCGACATCACCCAGTCGACCGCGGCGTAACTCACGGTCAGACCGTAAATGATGATTCCGGGCGCGCTCAGTGCCTGGAGGCGGATGCCGACCCGGGCGGGCTGGTCGGTCTGGTCCTGTTCGAAGGACCACTTATTCAAAACGTATGCGAGCGCAATCCAGGCGCCGAAATAAATGGCCGTCCGTAGGTAAAAGAACGTGTCGCCCAAATAAATTCGCTTGAACGGTGACATCGCATCCCACTTCAATAGCTCGGGCCGCGCCCAGGCGTGAGAAGGTGACAGCCCAATGGCGAACGGTATTCCGAGAACCACTAGAATAGGCAGCGTCCGCGCGCCCGATTCCAGAAGCCGGCGAATGACAAATCCCCAGTTTCCTCCCACCAGATGGTGCAGCATTACCAGAGCCACGCAGCCCAGCGCGATCCCCAGCCACAAGAGATATCCGACCAGGTAAGATTGGAAGAACTGCCTCGGATTCATCAACGCTCCGATCAGGCAGGCCACAAGCCCGATTCCCCCGACCACGAGCGCCCGTTGTTGAGCGCGATCGAATTCGAGCCGCAGCGACCCGTTGGAATTCATTTCTTCTCTGCCCCAGACGATTGCGCCGGTTCCTGAAGACTCTGCAACTGCCGGCGGTCGTCGTCGTTCAAATCTGAAGTCTTTGCTTGCTGGCTCAACTGCAAGGCGCGAATGTAGGCGGCGATGGCCCACCGGTCCCGCGGCTCGACGCGCGATGCGTAGCTGTACATGGTGCCGTACCCGTTGGCGATCACACTGACGAAATGGCCGACCGGCGCCTGGCGCAGGCGGTCCGTGTGATAAGACGGCGGCGGTGGAAAACCACGCTGCACAATCATGCCCTGGCCATCGCCCACCCTGTCGTGACAGGGCGTGCAGTAAATGTTGTATCGCTCGCGCCCGCGCTCCAAAACTTCGCGCGTGACCGGAAATGGAAAACTGTTCACTTCGGTCCCATTGACCTTGCCTGTGTAAAAGGCTTCATCGGTGCGCAGGTGGCCGCGGGCCACGGTCCCTGGAATAACTGGCCGCGCTGACCGGCCATCGTCAAAGAATGGGCTGGCGTCGAGCGGGTTATATCTTGGCTGGATATGCATGTCCTGTCTGCAGCTCGTTGTGAGCAGAAGGCACAAAGAGATAGTGACGAGTGATCCCGCTGGGCGGGAACGAGTGACCGGCAAAAGTCGAAAGCCGAGAGTCGCAACTCGAGAGTTCAATGGCCTCCACATTTGATGTTCGACTTTTGACTTTTGACACATTTTCTTGCTTGTCGCTCGCCCCTGTTCTGAAGTCGCTGGCGACTCAGGTTTCAATTTCACTCACTTTGCGCGCGTTCAGTCCTGCCAGGAACTTTTTCGTTTCCTCAAGATCGAACTTAGGATCCTTCGCAGTGATGCAGAGGAAAAAGCGGTCGCGGGTGGCCAACTCAAATTCGGGAACGTTGAACACCGGATGATAAGGCGTCGGCAATCCATTCAGGGCCAGCAAGCCCAAGACCGTCGATAGCGCCGCGAACAGAATCGTCATCTCGAAGGTGATGGGAATGAACGCGACCCAACTGTTGTAAGGTTTTCCTCCAATGTTGAGCGGGAAGCCGATCACGCTGGCGTAGTACTGCATTCCGAACCCGCTGAGCCCTCCCAAAATTCCTCCCATCAACACAATGATGGGCAGCCGTGTGCGCTGAAAGCCGATGGCTTCGGCGAGGCCCTCGATAGGAAGGGGCGTGAAGGCGTCCATTCGCCGGTAACCGGCCTTGTGGGCGCGCTCCGCCCCGGCCAAAAGATCCTCGGGGCTCTTGAACTCCGCCATCAGGCCGTAAATCGGATGTCGTCTCATACTTTGCGCAACCGGCGTCATGCCTTCTTGCGACCCTCCCCAGTTTCCGCGACAAGCTGACGCATTTCGAAAATCGAGATCATGGGCAGGAATCGAACAAACAGGTACAGCAAGGCGACAAACAGTCCGATGGTGCCCGTAAACGTGGCCCAGTCCCAGCGGGTCGGATAGTACATTCCCCACGAAGACGGCAGGAAGTCGCGGTGCAGGCTGGTGACGACAATGATGAATCGCTCCAGCCACATGCCAACGTTAATGACGAGTGAAAGAACAAACAACGCGGGCACGCTGTTTCTGACGCGCTTGAACCAAAGTGATTGCGGGATGACGATGTTACAAAGAAGCAGCGACGCATATGGGACAGCATAAGGTCCCGTCAACCGGTTCATAATCATGAATTTGTCGTATTGGCTTCCGCTGTAGAACGCCATAAACGCTTCCATCATGTAGCCGTAAGCGACGATGAGCCCCGTCGCCAACATGACCTTGGCCATGTTTTCAAGGTGGCGCATGGTAACGAAGTCTTCCAACCTGTAAAAAGCGCGAATCGGAATGGCCAGGGTCATCACCATGGCGAAGCCGGAATAAATGGCGCCCGCGACAAAATATGGAGGGAAGATTGTGGTGTGCCAGCCGGGAATGACCCCAACGGCGAAGTCGAAACTGACGACCGTGTGAACGGAAACAACCAGGGGGGTGGCCAGTCCCGCGAGCAACAGCGAAGCCATTTCGTACCGCGACCAGTGCACGGCAGAGCCCCGCCATCCCATGGCCAGGACGCCATAGATGATTTTCCCCGCGCGCTGCTTGGCGCGGTCGCGCAAGGTGGCCAAATCCGGGATCAGCCCTACGAACCAGAAGAGCAGCGAAACGGTGGCGTAGGTTGAAACCGCGAACACGTCCCACACCAACGGGCTGCGAAACTGCGGCCACGTCCCCATCGGGTTGGGGTAGGGCAGCAGCCAATAAGCAAGCCACGGCCGCCCGACGTGAATCAGAGGAAATATTCCGGCGCACGACACGGCGAAGATCGTCATGGCCTCGGCGAACCGGTTGATCGACGTCCGCCACTTCTGGCGCAACAGCAGCAAGATCGCGGAGATTAAAGTTCCGGCGTGGCCGATTCCGATCCACCAGACAAAATTGACGATAGCGAAGCCCCAACCGACAGGAATGTTGATTCCCCAGATGCCTACGCCGACCAAAAACAGGTACGCCATCGCGTAATGAAGGAGCATGACCAATAGAAACGCGATGCCGAATCCGAAGTACCAGCCGCGCGGCGTGCCCTTGGTGAGAACGATGGCGCTGATTTTGTCCGTGACCGACCCGAAGGTGTGGCCCGGACCAATCAGCGGCCGGGCGCTTCCCGGCTCCACCGGCATTTGAGGATTAACGGTCCCCATCCTATTCCTTGATCTCCGGGTTGGGATTTCTCAGCCGTGCTTGATACGTGGTGCGCGGCCGGGTGTTCAATTCCGCCACCAGGCTGTAATCGCGTGATTGCGCTTTCAGCTTCGCGACGCGGCTGTTCGGGTCATTGATATTGCCAAACACCAGCGCCTGGGTCGGGCACGATTGCTGGCAGGCCGTCAGAATTTCGCCGTCGCGCACATCGCGGTCTTCGAGTTCGGAAGCGATCTTGGCCTTGTTGATTCGCTGGATGCAGTAAGTGCACTTCTCCATCACGCCGCGGCTGCGCACCGTGACGTTGGGATTTCGCAACGCAAAAAGGCTCGGCGTGGTCCAATCCGAATAAAGCTTGAAGTTGAACCGTCTGACTTTGTAAGGACAATTGTTGGAGCAGTATCGAGTCCCAACGCAGCGGTTGTACACCATCTCGTTGAGGCCTTCAGGGCTGTGGAGCGTGGCGCCCACAGGACACACGCCCTCGCATGGCGCATTCTCGCAATGCATGCAAATCACAGGTTCGTAATAGGTCTCCGGCGTTTCCAAATCACCTTTGAAATAGGTATCAATCCTGATCCAGTGCATGGCGCGGCCCGCAGCCACCTGGTCTTTGCCGACGACGGGAATGTTGTTTTCAGCCTGGCACGCCACCACGCACGCGCCGCAGCCAATGCAACTATTCAGATCCACGGCCATGCCCCACGCATAACCTTCGTATTTGTAGCCGGGGTAGAGTGACTGCGCTTCTGTAGTTCTTTCCGGCGGATCCTTGGCGAAATCCGGATTTTTGCGAAATTCTTCCAGCCTGGCCACGCGGACCAGGTCGCGGTCGAACGCGGCGGTGCTCTCCTCATCAACCTTTGAATGCTGTCTTTCGATGATGTGTTGGTGCTGCGTGGTGGCGAGTGGATAGCGTTCGCCGGTCTTCGTGATCTCAAGGCCGGTAGCGATCCAGGGCGCATCCGAGGTGCGAAGACTGTAAGCGCTGAATCCGATTCCCGTTCCCAACCTCCCCGCGCGCGTGCGGCCGTAACCGAGATGCACGGTGACAGAGTCGTTGGCGTGGCCGGGCATGATCCAGGCCGGAGCTTTCACCGTCCGCCCGCTTGAGCGAAGCTCGACCAAGTCTCCGTTGACCACGCCGAGGCGCTCGGCGGTCGCGGCACTCAGCATGGCCGCGTTATCCCAAGTGAGCTTTGTGTTGGGCTTGGGCATTTCCTGGAGCCAGCCGTTGTTGGCGAAGCTGCCGTCCCAGATGGTGGGGTCGGGGCGGAAGACGAGCTCCATGCTGCCCGCACCCGGCTGCGAGGCTGGGGTTGAAGCTTGAGCGCCGAAATTGAATTTCGCAGCAGAGACAGTTTTTTCAGGAAGAGCGGTGTCGGCCATTACGCCGTCGTGCAAGGTGGTAAGCCAAAACTTCTCGAAGTCCATCGCAGGTTTCTTACTCTTCCAAAAATCGTGCACGATGTCGTGAGCCGAGTTGCCGGCTTCGCCCAGGAGAACCGCTAGCAGCTCGTGCGCCGACTTGCTCTGGTAGAGTGGAGAGATGAGCGGCTGGATGATTGAAACCGTCCCGTCGTAGGCCCGCGCGTCTCCCCACGACTCGAGATAATGGCACTCGGGAATGTGCCAGTCGCAAAGCTCCGAGGTTTCGTTGTGGTACAGACTCAGATGGATCTTGAGCTTCACTTTTGAGGGAGGATGCGGTGCGTCCGGCGCCGGGGCAGGCGGGAAGAAAAGGCTGCGCAAATCCAAATCCGCCGGCGCGTTGTAGACCGGATTCCCACCGATGATGATCAGCGTATCCACCGAGCCGGCCCGAATATCGTTCACCAAGTCGCGCAGAGACTGTGTCTGGTCGACGGGATTGGCTTCGATGGAGTCGGTGCACATTACGGTCTTGCCGATATTGCCCAGCGCGTGGTTCATGGCGTGCGCCAGAGCGTGGACGACCGGCGGCTGCTGATCGCCCGCAATCACGAGGCTCGAGCCGCTGTGCTTCTGAAGGTCTCGCGCCAAGGCGGGAATCCAGCCGGCGGGAATATCGGGTGGGGCCGAAGCGCTCGAGGTTCCCTTGACTCCTAGTTGCGCCGCAACGGCGCGTGCAAACCCTTCCACGTCGCTCGCTCGCAGCGCCAGACGATGATCGGCCATGGCTCCAGTGTTCGACGGCGTACTCTCGATCGCGTATAAGCGATTCATTGTGCTGTTGGCGTCCGTAATGCGCCGCTTATCGGCGAAATCGCGGGCGTAGCGCAGGCTGCCGGGGCCGTAACAAAGAAAATCCGAGTCGATGGCGAGGATGACGTCTGTCTTGTCGAATCGGTAAAAGGTATTCATGTACTGGCCGAACGCCAGGCGAGAGCCTTGGCGCGCGTTGTCGCGGCCCGCCGGCTCATACTGGTGCCACTTGGCTTGGGGAAATTGCTTCAGCAATGATTGAAGCTGATCGGCGAGCGTGGGCGAGGTGATGGTCTCCGTCAAAATGCGCAGGCCCGCGCCCTTGGAGGCTCCTTGGTCTTCGCGAATCCTATCGATGGTGGCGAGAAAATCGCTCCACGCCCTGATTCGCCCTTGATGCGTCATCACCTGCGGCCGGTCAGGATCGTAGAGCGTCAGAATCGAGGCCTGAGTGAAGGCGTCCGTTGCGCCGAGGCTCGCAGGGTGCTGGGGATTTCCTTCGATCTTGGTGGGCCGCCCCATGTGGCTTTCCACGAGCACGCCGGTCGCGACGCCGCCTAAGGACATGGCGGTGGCATAGAAGAGGGGTTTGCCCGGAACGATTTCTTCCGGTGCCTGGACGTAGGGCACAATCTTTTGCGTGGGAAGTTTTGTGCACGCGGTCAGGCCCGCAAAGGCGGCGGAGGCGGCCATGAATTTCAGGGCGTCGCGACGGCTGACTGCGCTCGGCGACTTTGCCGGATCGTAAGGGAACTCGTGATGGAGGAAATCTTTGTATTCCTGAGTCTCGGCCAATTCTTGCAAGCTCTGCCAGGTGCGGCGGTCGCCGTCCTTTTCGAGGCGCGCCCTGATCTGAACCAGGTCTAATCGGTTTTTGCCGTCTTGGGGCATACGCTTGACTAGAAGCTAGAAGTTAGAAGCCAAAAGGGAACTGTGAACTCGCTTGCCTCGTCGGTAAGCTCGATTCCAGCTTGCTTCTAGCTTCTAACTTCTGGCTTCTGGCTCCTCCCTTCACCGGTGGCACGTGTAGCAGTCGGTCAGTTGCTTTGAGTCCTTGATCTTGTATTCCTTCACGAGTTGTCGCCCCAGAGCGAGCTGCTCCGCGGGCGGCCGATAGTCCGCTTTGAACACATCTTCGCGGCGCCGAACGAACATCTCCGGCTGGCGATGGCAGGCCAGGCACCATCGCATGTAGAGCGTGTTGGCGCGCCAGGTGATCGGCATTTCGCCGATGGGGCCGTGGCACGTGGTGCATCCAATCCCTTTCTTGATGTGGATGCTGTGGTCGAAATAAACAAACTGCGGAACAGCGTTGACGCGAGTCCACTCGATCGATCGGTCTGTGGCTAGGCTCTCGCGCACCGGCTCGAGCATGGGACTGTTCACCCAAATCTGAGAATGGCAGCTCATGCATGTATAGGTGGGCGGGATGCCTGCGAATGACGATTTCTCAACCGAGGTGTGGCAGTAACGGCAGTCAATGCCGAGCTCGGTCACATGATGTTTGTGGCTGAACGGCACCGGCTGTTCCCGCGCCACGTTGACGTCCGTAAAATAGGCGGACTCGTTGACCAAATAAAGAACCACGGCGAGCGCCGCAACAATGAACGCGGCGCCATATATACTCAGTCGGGATAGCGTGTTGGTGCTACGGTGGAAGATCTGCGCCATCGGAGCGCACTGACACCCCTGCATTCGCTTGATAATTTTGTTGTTCTAGGACAGCGCCAACCTAAACAAATAGCTTCTTCGAAATGGAGCCGAAAGTAAAGAACTTTATGAGGCTTCGGCAACTGGCCACCGGCAGCTTGCCCCTCGCCACGGGCCACTGATTTCTCGTCACTCGTCCCTTGTCACTGGTCACTGGGCTCGGCTATTCTTACCGGTCGTTCCAATTACACAACGGGGGCAAATTTCATGGCGGGCAAAATCGTAGTGGTTGGCAGTCTGAATATGGATTTAGTGGCCTGCGCGGCGCGCATCCCGGTGGTGGGCGAGACGATGACCGGCCACACTTACTTCGACGAGCCCGGCGGCAAGGGCGCCAACCAAGCCTACGCCGCGGCGCGTCTGGGAGGCAATGTTGCAATGCTCGGACGCGTCGGCTCGGATGATTTTGGCCGGCGCATGCGTGCCAACCTCGAGCAGGTGGGATGCGACGTGAGCGCCCTATTGACGATTCCAGACTGTGTGAGCGGCATCGCCCTCATCTTCGTTGCGGACGACGGCCACAACTCGATTATTATCGTGCCCGGCGCCAACAATCGCCTCTCGCCCCAGGATGTCGGGGCCGCCCAGGGATCCATCGACGGCGCGGCGCTCGTTTTGCTTCAGCTCGAGAATCCGCTGCCCACTGTGATTGCCGCGGCGCGTGCCGCCCGTCGTGCCGGCGCTCGCGTCATTTTGGACCCGGCACCGGCCAGAACGCTTCCCGACGAGCTGTTTGAGCTGGTCGATGTGCTCACGCCCAATGAGACCGAAGCGGCCATCCTTGCTGACCTTCAACCGAGCCGATTGGACACGCGGCAGGCCGCGGAGATTGCGGAAAAGCTGCGGGCGCGTGGCGCGAAAACCGTGATTGTGAAATTGGGAGATCAGGGATGCCTACTGGTGACGGACGGTGAGCCGCAGGTGCTGCCCGCGCCCAAAGTGAAGGCGGTGGATACTACTGCGGCCGGCGATGTGTTCAACGGCGGACTGGCTGTGGCACTCGCAGAGGACATGGATCTGGTGAGCGCCTGCCGGTTCGCCAACGATGCTGCCGCGCTGTCTGTTACCAAAATGGGAACACAGATTGCGACGCCGTCGCGGCAGGAAGTCGAATCATTCCGCGCGCGGACATACGCAGGCTGAGATAAGCCCGCTTCATCATTGACCTTCGCGACGCATCGCCTGCCGCCCCAGGGGCTGGGTCATTACCTTCACATACAAGTCATAGAATTTCTTGGTGTCGAGATCGAACTGCACGGCGGCCAATCGCTCATACGGCGCAACGTGGGCGGTCGGCTCCCAGAAGACCGTTTCACCGTAACTCGGTCCGTGGTCGATGTCGACATCGACATAAAGCGTTTTCGAATCGGTGATGATCGTCGGGTCGATCATGGCGGCGGCTGAAAGCTCGTCCCACATATAACTTGTATGGGAGCACTGCGTCAGGTATTTCGCGATCGGCGTGTCCGCTTGGGCGATGGCGGATTGAATTTCGGGGCCGAGCGTGGTCTTCACGGAAACGTCGATAGGCGTGATGGTGATCTTCTTCCAGGGCGATCGCATGACGATCCGCGCCGCTTCCGGGTCGAACCACCAGTTGAACTCGCGGCGGCCGTCGATGGTGTTGATGCCGCTCTTATCGGAGTAGAAGCCGCTGCCCATCAAGACCAGCTCCTTTGCCAGCGTTGCCACCGACGGGTCCAGCCTCAGCGCCAGCGCGATATTGGTCAGCGGGCCGCCGGCCCAAATCACGACCTCTCCGGGAAACTTGTGTACCATGCGGACCATAAAGCTGGCCGCGGCCTCATCCTGAGCCTTGATCTGCGGCGCACCTTCCGGCATAGGAGGAATCACGTCCGGCTCGTGGTAGTTCGCACTGAACGCGGCCGACGCGGGCAGCTTCTCCCAGATCGTCCAGCAGCCCTTGTAACGAAACTTCCCGTACATCGCTTCCCAGCGCTCCGATTCCTCCTTGGAATTCAGAAGCGGGTTTTCTGCGCCCTCGAACACCGGAACGTCGGTGCGGCCGGCGATTTCGAGCAGCCGCAGCGTGTGCTGCGTTTCCTCCTTCACCCACTGGTCGCCGCTTACGGTGGTGATGCCCAGCACCTCGAATTTGTCCGATTGTAGGAAGAGCAGAATCGACTGCATGTCAGTCGTGCCGGGGCCACGCGCGTCCTGGTCGACGATTACTTTGATTTTCTCCGCTGCCGAACTTGACGCCGCCAGCATCATGGCGGCGCAGATGAAGCCAGCGCTGTGTTTTCTAATCATCGGGGGCTGCTCCTAAGGGTGTCCGCGCGTCTCAGCGTGGCAATAGTGAGTTTCAAGCGCTACCTTAGAGACCGATTTCAAAACTGCCGCCGAAGCGTCTATCTGAAGGCAGAGATCCGAGTGCTGTTGCACCAGCACGGCCCGCACGATCTGATCGAAAGACGCCAGGCACATATTCAGGTGAGCCAGCGCCGACTCCATCGGCGACATGCTGGGATTATACGCGGCGTTCTCGGCATAAGGCCCCGTGTAGATTTCACCGCTTCGCGTGGCCAGCGCGACGCCGGCCCGCGACTTGCTGTACGGGGCGTAACTCAGGTTCGCCGCCGCGAGAGCCACAAGGACGACAGGGTCTTTCGTGCTCGTGTCCAATATCAGGGTCTCGCCGTGCGATTGCATCAGCCCGCCCTTCACGTTGAGGTCCTGCGGCCCGAAGGCGTTGGGCAGCAATCGGCTCAACAAGACACCGGGCTTGTCGGGTTGAAGAATCTCCAATGTCGCGGCGGTGGTGAGCTCGTTCAAGAACTGTCGGCAATATCCGCAAGGCGCGTAGTTGATGGCCAAGGCGTCCATGCCCTTTTCGCCGTGCACCCAGGCATTGACCGTTGCGGACTGCTCCGCATGAGTACAGAAACTGAGCGCCTCCCCGAGAAACTCCATGTTCGATCCAAAGTAAAGGTTGCCGCTCGATCCGCGGGCCACGGCTCCGACCTTGAAATTGGAAATGGGCGACACCGAAAACAGTCTGGCGACCGGCAAAAGCTCAAGCATCACCCGAGCCGACGGAATGCTTGCCTCCCGGCTGATCGCTTCGGCGTCGGCTTGCGAAATCACGCTGGGGCAGCTTTGCGAGCCAAAAATCTTCTCGAGCCTTTGCCGGACGGGTGGCGGGAAACCGGTTTCTGGGAGCGCTGAGATTAATTCAGTTCGCGTCGGCATGATTGAGACTCGGGAGGGGCATTATAGCGCCGAATCCCGGCTCTCAGGGAATCGTTGGCTCAGGTGGAAGAACCTTCGCGCGATGAGGGTGTTCCAAATTGCGAACAAGGGGACAGAAAGGATCGAGAGGGCCAGGCCGATCTTGGGCACGTATAGACCGAGTCCGATCACGCTTGCCAGAATTCCCACATACCCTGTCAGTTTACTGAAGATGTTGCTTTTCAGTATAACCGCGGAGGTTATGATGAGGGCTACAGATCCGAGGACATAATTCGCCTGGAAGCTCGTCCCCGTGTAGTTGGCGAGCACTGCCTGCCCCGCCGCCACCAACAGAGACCTCTGGGAGTCGGTTGTCGCCGCCGCATATTGCGCGCTGAGGGAATGCATCGCGAAAGCGGTATTGGACGCGAGGTAGGCCGCCGAACCCACGAGTCCAAGCGCCGTAGCGATGAGCATGAAGGCTTGGTTGGCTCTCCTGAGGGCGATGTAGAGGGCAAGAGCTATCGGGATCCCGAGAACCTCGTCCACGACTAACAACAGATCCTGGTCGAGAAGCCCAATAAGCCTATTCTTCTGGAATAAGGTGAAGAAGCCGATCACAGTGCTCGACGTCGGTTCAAAACCAGGTGGCGGCCACGCCATAAAGACGGCGATCTGGATCGGGATAAGCACTACGGTGATGAGCGCAGCCGTGCCGGCGATTTTGTAAAGCCAACTCCACTGCAAATCCGCGCTTTCACCTTCAGCAACCTGATTCATCACGCTCATTTATTTCCCTCTTCCACTCCGACTAATGACCGCCGCTCGTTTCAACAACCGCTAGAAATCAACCAGCGTTTTCGGCGGAATCGCGGTGCGCAGGGCGTTGGCGATCACAACAACGTCGATTATTTCTTGGGCGATGGCGCCGCCCACGGGCGGAAGGTATCCGGCCGCCGCGAAGACCATGCCGAGCAGGCTCACCGCCATACCACCCACGGCGCTCTGGAGAGCTACGGCGCGCATCCGCCGGCTGATATGAAAGAACTCATCGACACGGGCAAGCGACGCGTCCATGATAACTGCGCCTGCCGCTTCGGTGGTGATGTCGCTGTGGTGTCCGAAGGCGATGCCCACCGTGGCGGTCATCAGCGCTGGAGCGTCGTTGATGCCGTCGCCAAGAAACAACGTTCTTTCGGCCCGGGTTTCCTTGCGCACGATCTCGACCTTCTGTTCCGGGCTCTTGGATGCCTCGACCGCCTTGATGCCGACCAGGTCGGCAAGATACCTCACCTCGGAATCGCGATCGCCGGAAACCAGCATCACTTTTCTAAACTGGTGCTTGCGCGAGAGATGAGCAATGAAGGGTCTACTGTCGTCGCGTGGTGCGTCGTGGAAGCGGTAAATCGCCGCGTACGCGCCATCGATGGCAATCGCGCATTCGAGCCCGGCATTGGATGGAGGCAGGCTCGATTCGGCTTGATGGGTTTCCTGGAGTAGATGTCGTCGATTGGTGACGTGGACCTGCTGTCCTTCGACGCTCCCTTTTAGTCCTTGGCCAGGCGGCTCGCTGATTTCAGTGGCCTCCGCAAGAGGCAGGCGGAGTTTTTTCGCCGCGCGCAGGATTCCTCTCGCCAGCGGATGCTTCGAATACTGCTCGAGGCTTGCCACCAGACGCAGTACTTGTGCGGCCTCAAAGCCGGGGCCGATGATCTGGTCGGTCAATTGGGGAACGCCGTAAGTCAGTGTTCCGGTCTTATCGCAGATCATGGTTCGGCAAGTCTCGATCTGTTCGAGCACCGCCGGATCTTTGACGATGATCCCCCGCTTCGCCGCCAGCGAGATTGATCCAATGATGCTCACCGGGATGGCGATCAGCAGCGGGCAGGGCGTGGCGATCACTAGGACGGCGAGAAACCGTAGCGCGTGCGCACTCCACAGCCAAGCGGCGAGCGCCGCGGCAACGGCGATGGGCGTGTAGATGGCGCCTAACTGGTCGCCCAGCCGCCGGATGCGGGGGCGATTCTGCTGCGCGCTGCGCATCACTTTCATGATGTTCGCGTAACGAGAGTCAACGGCGAGTTTGGTGGCGCCAATGGTCAAAGCCCTTTCGCCGTTGAGCGCGCCCGATAATACCGTCGCGCCCGGCGCTTTCGGGATCATGAAGGGCTCACCCGTCAGGTAGGACTCATCCATGGTCGCGTGGCCGTCCAGAACCACACCGTCCACCGGACAGATCTCATGTGGGAATACCACCAGCACGTTGCCGATTTCGATCTTGTCGAGCGGCAAATCTACGGTCCCAGCCGCCAGCTTTTTGTGCGCGATGTTGGGCATTCTTTTCGCAAGGGCTTCCAAAACCGACGACGCTTTTCGCACCGCGTAAATTTCCATGACGCGGCCGCCGGAGAGCATCAGCACCACCAGCGATCCCGCCAGGTATTGTCCCAAAATCGCTGAAGTGACAATCGAAATTCCGGCCAGCAGGTCGGAGCCAAATTCTTTGTGGATGGCCTTGAGAGCTAACTCGAAAACGAGTGGGATTCCTCCCAGGACGAGGACGGCAAGCAGAGGGACCTGAACGGCAAAGCGTGACGCGCCGAACGCTATGCGAAGACCTAAGTGGACCACGATGCCTGCGACGGCAATCAGCGCGATGGCGTTTTCTTTCGAGAACGCGTGCTGACTGGGCGAGTGGGCTTCTCCCGGTTCTTGTCGCGGATTCGCGTCGTCGGAAGAAGGACCTGGGGACCCCGTTCGTCCGGCTCGCAGATTCCCGTTCATCGCAGGCTGACGGGACGAAGGTGCCGGCTGCACCTCTGCGCCATCCTTCTTCGCGGTTGTTGCAAACACTTATCCCCTCACGCCAACAAGCGTAAACGTTGACACTCTTCGCCAGTTTTTTCCGTGATATTCGTCACAGGCGCACGTGACGGATGATTTGGACTCCCGCCGCAGACACTTGCTGCTACAATCTTGGCGGTTTCGGTGTTTTCTTCCGACTTCGGGCTCCTGGCAATGTGGATTCGCTTTGTCATCTACGGTCTGCTGGGTTGGTGTTTTGAGATCGTTTGGAGCGCGGTCACTGAGAGAGCGTGGGGCAAGCAGCGAGACTGGCGGCTGATGGGCCACAGCTATCTCTGGATGTTTCCCATTTACGGGTTGCTGTCGCCGCTGGGTGAGCCCATCCACAATCTTCTTCGGCCTCACTTTTGGCTGCTCCGCGGTGCCGCCTACCTCATGTGCATCTGGGCGGTGGAATATATCACCGGCTGGCTGATCAAGAGGATTACCGGCAAATGCCCGTGGGACTACTCAAATTTCCCCGGCAACTTTCAGGGCATCATCACGCTGGAGTACGCGCCGGTCTGGTTCCTCTTCGGACTTGCCTTTGAGAGCGTCCACGATGCGCTCGTCCGGTTGACACCGGACATTTGCCGAGCTTTGAGCTGATGGACAAGGCAGGTTAGAGGAAAGGGTTCTCGATACGCAGGCTGCCGAACAGTTGCCCGTGATGGAGGTCTTCACTGTAGAGGATATTGCTGCGACTCTGGATCGCTGCGGCAACGATGATTGAGTCATACCAAGAGAGGCGGTGCCGCTCCGAGAGACGGAGCGCGTCTCCGTAGAGGGCCGGCGACGAGTTGATGGCCAGCAACGGCCGAAATACCGTGGACAAGTATTGCTCCCCCTCGGCCGCCGTCATCGGCTTCGAGAATCGGCGGAGAGCAACGTTGAAAAATTCCTGCACCACCTGAAAGCTGACGACGCCTTGTCCTGTCTCCACCGCCTGCCGGATCAACTGCCTTGCCCGCCGCGCCTTCGGCGGCACGCTCTCGTCGAACGAGTACACAAACACGTTGGTGTCGAGGAAAAACCTACCGTTCATTCATCTCGTCCCGCGTGAAGTGGCGGCCGGCCCGCACGTGACGAAGCCGCTTCATCAAGGAATCGACTTCCCGCCCGCTTCCGGATTGCGCCGTGAACTGCTCCAGCCATTCGCGAAAAGCCGCATTGAGAGTCTTACGCTGGGTCCGAGCCACAAGCCGAGCTTGCTCGATGACGTGCTCGTCGGCACTCAGTGTGATGTTCTTCATACGAAAACAGTGTACACGAGATGCGTGCCGCATGCAAGCGCGGGAATGGTCGGCCAACGTTCCGGGTGCGCCCCGAACACTGAGCCGTCCCCCGGACGAAATTGAGGTTGCACTCTGGCAAGAGGCACCCAATAATGGCAAAACCTTTGACCGCGCAGGGGAGACAACATGATCACGGCAAGAGAGCCTTGCATTACTCTAATGTGTGCTTTCATTCTCGCGAGCCCGGTTCTGAGCGCGCCGCCGATCTCCGTCGAGGGCGCTCCGGCGGACACGGGCTTCAATGTCGGCACGATCGCCACTATTCGCGCCACACTGAAAGGCCTTTCGGGCGACCCGAGCCGGTACGCGCTCTTCGCCAACATTCAGTACGTCGGAACCACGGCGGAGACGAGCACGCAGATGGACCTGAAATCGAAAGGCACGGGAGGCGAGCTGTATTACGAGGTCGAATGGCCCATCCCGGCTGATGCGCCCACCGGGCTCTATTCCGTTGTTCTTCAGGTCGAGGACCGCGACGAACATCAGGTGGTCGCCAAGGAAAAAGTCAGAGGCTTTGTCGCGTACAAAAAGTTGGTGCGCATAACGCGCGTCACGCTCGATAAAACATTTTACGCGCCCGGCGAGAGCATTCAGTGCGAAGTGGCGCTGGAGAATCTGACGGATCGCGATTTGCAGAATTTGATGGTGGAATTTTCCAACGCCAACTATCCGTGGATCTCCGTTTTTTCGGGGGAGGCCAACCTTTCGGGCAAGAAGCAGGAGAACCCGCAGTTGGGCCTCAAGGTTTTGCGCGAGCACTTGAATCTGCCGGCAGGCGGCGCAGCGACCATTCCGATGATGCCCGCCGGCACTGCCGCTTTTCTCCAAGGCACGCAGGTGGCGGTGCTGGGCGCGGGCGGTCCGGCGCGCCATTTCAAGCTGCCGCCACCCGAGGTTGATACTTACACCATCGCGGTCTGGAACGCCGAACGCACCACGCTTTACGATATGCAGTTCTCTCCTCAGGTGATTGTGCGCGATCCCAACCGCGTGCTGCCCAAACCTTACAGCAGCCACGCCTATACGCACCCCTACAACGATGAAATTGATTTCAAGAATTACCGGCATTTCTACGCGCCGGGTGAATCCCCTGAAACTGCATCCAAGACTGATGCGGCGATGAACCAGCTTCCTGCCTCGCTGATGGTCTTCTGTCCGCACGAGGACGACGAGCACCCGTACGCCGGATTGATCCACGCCGCAGTGGAGGCGGGCATTCCCGTGCGCGTGGTGTTTTTCACCGGCGGCGATGTAGGCGAATGCGAGCGCTACTTCGATAAGCCTTGTGGGCCGAACGAAGCTCGCGAGTTCGGCGAGGTGCGCATGGAAGAATCCATGGAGGCGCTCGAGCACATCGGTCTCACGCGCGACCACGTGATTTTTCTCGGCCTGCCGGACGGCGGCTCCGGCGCCATCTGGTCCGAGCACATTAAGGTGAGCAATCCGTTTCTTGACATTTATCTCGCCACCGACCACGCCCCTTACGAAAACATGTTCAAGCCTAATCTCCCCTTTGCGCGCGATGCTGTGATCGACGCCGTGAAACAGATCATCACCGAGTTTCATCCGGCTATGATCGGCACGTCGCACCCGGATGAGCGCCACGTCGACCATCGCACCGCGAACTGGTTTGTAGTGAAAGCGTGCCAGGAGCTTCTGCACGAGAAGCGGATCGATCCGCAAACGGTGATCCTCGCCGACGAGGCTTACGGCGCCGGCGGCACCAAGCCCGCACCTTTCAAGTACGAGAAATTCGTCGTTCACCTGAGCGGTGAGGCCGCGGCGCTCAAGCAGGAAATGAGCTGGACCTACCAATCGCAGGACGGTAACCTGGCGGAGGGCGCGCACCAACCCCTCGCCGAGCTGCCGCGGGAAGAAATCCATTACCGCATCGTCGACTGGCAGGAACACGCGGGATGGAACGAATAGGAAATCGTCCGTTGTCCGCTGCCAGTTCCTCAGTTCGTCAGTAGCTCAGTCTGTCAGTTACTGACGAACAGAAATTCTTGCGGACTGACACACACTGATCGGCGACCACGAACGACTCTTTGATATACTGCGGCCTGATGGAAACATCTCGGCCATCCATTACACCACTTCGGGAGTTGGCCCGGCCCACGACGATCATCGAGGCGCCGCGGCTCGCCAAACGCCTGGACGTCGATCTCTTCATTGCCAGCGAGACTTTTCAGCACACCGGCAGCTTCAAGTTTCGCGCCGCGTACAACGTGGCGTTGCGCGTGCCCAACCCTCTGATCATTACCGCGTCGTCGGGCAATTTCGGGCAAGCCCTGGCCTTCGCGTGCTCGCTGCTGGGCAAGCGCTCAATTATCGTGATGCCCTCGACCTCGGCTGAGGTCAAAGTGAAAGCGGTGCGCGAATACGGCGGCCAGGTTGAACCGGTAGACGTGCGCATGAAGAGCCGCGCCGCGCGAGTTCAAGAACTGGCGCTTGAGCATCCCGAGGCTTACGTCGCGAGCGCCTATGACGACCCGCTGGTGATCGAGGGCAACAGCAGCTTGGGCACGGAGCTCGCGGCACTTAGCCGCCCGATGGATTGCGTCGTCGCGCCGGTGGGCGGCGGCGGGCTGACTTCGGGAATTATTCAGGGCCTTCGCCAATCTGCGCGCGCCAGTCAGAAGATTCAAGTGATCGGCGCCGAGCCTGCCATCGCCAACGATGCGGCTCGGTCGCTCAAGGCCGGAGAGATCGTCCGAAACGATAGCGAGCCCCAAACCATCGCTGACGGCGCGCGGACGCTCAGCCTCGGGAAGCACAACTGGGCGATTCTGCGCGATGGGCTGGCGGGCATCGTCGAGGTCCCCGAAGAAAACATCGCGGAAGCGGTGCGGCTGCTCTTCGCGCTGGCGAATCTAAAGGTTGAGCCCACCGGGGCTCTCAGCGTGGGCGCACTGCTCACGGAGCCCGAACGGTTTCGCAATCGCGCTGTGTGTTGCGTCGTGAGCGGCGGAAATGTCGATCCTGCTGTGTATCGGGAGTTGCTGGCAGGATAATTTGCCCGCGCTTTGCGATGCTTTCGTGGTAAAATGGGAGTGTTAATTGTCAGAAGCGGGTTAGTTGCCCACAACTAGTGGCGCTCGCCACGCGCGAGAGCCGCGACAGCCATCCGGTTCCCAGACCACTGAAGTGAGCACGTGTAACCTGAAAGCTCCATCGTGAGTCGAATCAGATGATGACTCGTTTCCTCATCGCCGCCATTGTCACTCCAACGAACCCCATTGCCCGGTACGTGTATCACATTTTCCACAAGGACCCTTTTCAAGGCTTGTATCGCGCCAACGCGTTCGACCTGTGGATTTTGATTCCCTACTTCACGATTCTGATCATTCTTTCGTTTTTTGGACTGCACCGTTATTACCTGACGTACTTGTTCCTGAAGAATCGCCACAAGTCGCCGAAGCCTCAGCGGCAATTCGATGCGCTGCCGCGCGTAACGGTACAACTTCCCATCTACAACGAGCGTTACGTGGTGGAGCGGCTGCTCGACGCGGTGACTCACCTGGATTACCCGCGGGAACTTCTCGATATCCAGGTTCTTGACGATTCCACCGACGAGACAACAATGGTGGCGTCCCGATTGGTGAGCGAGTATGCGGCAGCCGGACATCCCGTGACTTATCACCACCGCGACAATCGAGAAGGTTTTAAAGCCGGCGCGTTGGCGGAGGGCCTCAAAAAGGCCAGCGGCGAGTTCATTGCCCTGTTCGACGCCGACTTTGTTCCGCCGCCCTCAGCGCTGATGCAGATGATCCATTATTTCGCCGACCCGCAGGTGGCCGTGGTGCAGGGCCGCTGGACGTGGATCAATCGCACGACGTCAAACCTGACGCAGGTGGAAGCGATCCTGCTCGACGGCCACTTTGTGATCGAGCATGGCGGCCGAAGTCTTTCCGGACGCTTCTTCAATTTCAACGGCACCGCCGGCATGTGGCGGCGTTGCGCGATCGATGACGCGGGCGGCTGGCAGCACGACACTCTGACCGAGGACACTGATCTCAGCTACCGCGCGCAGTTGCGCGGCTGGAAGTTCATTTACGACCCTACCATCGAGTGCCCCTCGGAACTGCCGGTGGAGATGAACGCGTTCAAAACGCAGCAGGCACGCTGGGCCAAGGGATTGATCCAGACCGCCAAGAAGCTGTTGCCCACCATCTGGAGGAGCCCGCAGCCGCTGTTCATCAAACTCGAAGCCACTTTCCACCTGACGGCCAACATGGCTTACCCGTTGATGGTGGTGTTTTCTGTCATCCTTTTGCCGGCGATGATCGTCCGGTTTTACCAGGGCTGGTTCCAGATGCTGTATCTCGACCTGCCCCTTTTCATCGCTGCCACGAACTCGGTTTCCACTTTTTATTTGACGGCCCAGCGCGCGCTTTACCCGCGCGGCTGGTGGAGCCGCATTAAGTACATTCCATTCCTGATGTCCGTCGGCATCGGACTGGCGATCAGCAACTCCAAGGCGGTGATTGAGGCGCTGCTGGGAATGCAATCGGGTTTTGTCCGCACGCCGAAGTTTGGTGTGGAAGGCCGAGCCGATAATTGGGAACGGAAGAAATACCTCCATCGCGGCCGATGGATTCCGATTGTCGAGCTTGGGCTGGCGGCTTATTTCCTATTTACTTTGGCTTATTCATTCGACAGCGAGAATTACCTGACGTCGCCCTTCCTCATGATTTTCTTGGTCGGTTATGCCTACACCGGCGCCATGTCCCTGTTCCAGACCCCTATGCGTCGGTTCTGGCGAGCTTTGCCGTTCTTGCTTCATTTGCGCGCCCGCGCCGTGCCTGTGGGAACGTAGTTTTGGTCGCGCTCTTCCCGCTGATTTCGGCCCGCTGCTTTCTAATTTCCGGCTGCCGGCTTGACCCCTGGTTTATCCTAGAAACTTCGTTTGCGAGGAGGGCTTGATGAAGAAGAACACGTGTCGCGCTTTTCTGTTGGCGCAAATTTGCGGAGTGATCGTCGCGGCCGTCTGGTGGGCAACGCCGGCACGGGCTTGGGATAAAGGCTTGCTCTCCGACTATCACGAGCGGCGCGCCCGCCTCCTCGAGCAGACCGGCGATGGCGTGATTGTGCTCTTCGGCTACGGCGAGGACGAAATTGCCGTCTCCACTACACGGTTTCGCCAGAACGAGATGTTCTATTACCTCACCGGCTGGAGCGAGCCGAACGGCATGCTTCTTCTGGTGCCTAAAGCCTCCTCGGCGAAGCGCAACGGCGGTGGGCCTGAAATCGACAAAGAGATTCTCTTTATCCCCGCCCACGATTACCGGGCTGAGAAATGGACCGGGCCCAAGCTCGGCCCTGACGATGCGGACGCAATCGCGCGCACCGGATTTCCCACGGTGAAGAGCAGCGCCCTTTTTCAGGCCGAACTTCTGGAAGCGCTCAAGACGTTTCCCAAAATTTACACCGAGCTCACGCCCCAACCCGAAAGCGGCGAAGACCGTTTCGTCGAGGAGATGGTTTCAAAGCTGCACAAATTGGCGCCTCTCGCAGCGCTCGAGGACGTGCGCCCGCTTCTCACCCGCATGCGCATGGTGAAGTCGCCGGCAGAAATCGCGCTCATGCGGAAAGCCGTGGAGGCCTCCCTCGACGCGCACCTGGCCGCCATGAAGGCCGTTCATCCGGGGGTTTGGGAATACGAAATTGCGGCGCTGATGAAATATGAATTCGAGCGCCGCGGCTGTGAGTGGCCCGCTTACCCTCCCATTGTCGGTTCGGGATTTTTTTCGACCGTCCTGCACTATGACCAGGACGACCATCAGATGAAAGACGGCGACGTGGTGGTGATGGACGTGGCAGGCTCCTACAGCGGCTATGCGAGCGACATCACGCGCACTTTGCCCGTGAACGGACATTTCAGGCCCCGCCAGCGAGAGATTTATGAAATCGTGTTGGGGGCGCAAAACGCGGTGCTCGCTGCGGCCAAGCCGGGGATGACGCTGGCGCGCCGCGTGCCGAATAGTCTGTACGAGATCGCCTATCACTACATCGACACACACGGAAAGGACCTGCACGGAAATTCGCTCGGCCAGTATTTCATCCATGGCCTCGGGCATCACGTCGGCTTGAACGTTCACGACCCGGCCACCTACGACGTGCCCCTTCAGGCCAACATGGTGATCACTGACGAGCCTGGCATCTATATTCCGGAAGAGAAAATTGGCGTGCGCATCGAAGACGATATCCTGATCACTCAGGACGGTGCGGAGCTCTTATCGCGCCGGCTGCCTCGCACCGTGGACGAAATCGAAAAAATCATGGCTGCAGGCCCGAAGTAGTCAGCTTGGAAATGCGCAAAGCTCCGTTGGATCTCATCAGGCTGGTAAAGATTCCTTGGCTATGAAGTCCAGAACCCGTCCCTCAATTTCGTCCCGAACGCGACGGAAGGCGGCCATCCGTTCGGTTGAGGATCCTTTGGCTTGAGCGGGATCTTCGAAGCTCCAGTCCAGATACCAGACTGCTCCGGGAAGGACTGGACAAGTTTCCTTAACTTTGTCGCAAACCCTGATCAGGTATTGGAAGCTTTGCCCTAAGAACTGAGCAACATCCTTGGAGTGTTGGCCGGAGATATCAATCCCAATCTCCTCCATCGCCTCGACCGCAGTCGGATTCAGGGCGGCGGGTTCGGCTCCCGCACTGAACACGTCGAAGCGATCTCCCGCATGGTGCCGCAAGAATCCCTCGGCCATTTGGCTCCGGCAAGAATTCTGAGTGCAAACAAATAGCACCTTCAGCTTGATCATCGCAGTCTCTCCTGCACGCCTAACCTCGTTGAGCCGCCTTGCCAATCAAATAAAGCTCGTAGGATCTTCAGCCACGAACCAATTCAACTTCAGCCAATTCATCGGGATGTGCCGGAAAATACCGACGCTGGAATCGTAGCGAGACTCCCACGAGGCCAATCAGTACTGGGACCTCAACCAGCGGGCCGATCACGGCCGCAAATGCGGCACCGGAATTGATTCCAAACACCGCAACCGCCACCGCGATGGCCAGCTCAAAATTGTTGCTCGCGGCGGTGAATGAGAGCGTTGCGGTCTGCGAATAATCGGCTCCGAGCTTTCTGCCCAGATAGAAAGACACCAGAAACATCACCACGAAATAGATCAGCAGGGGCGCGGCAATGCGCAGAACGTCCAGCGGCAATTGAATGATGTACTGACCCTTCAGGGAGAACATCACAAGGATGGTGAAGAGCAATGCCATGAGGGTCAGCGGACTGATGCGGGGAACGAACCTTTTTTCGTACCATTCTTTTCCCCGAAAACGAACCAGAGCGAAGCGAGTGAGCATTCCTGCAAGGAATGGTATTCCCAGGTAGAAGAAGACGCTTTGTGCGATCTGTTTCATCGAGACCTGAACGACAGTCCCTTTCAGTCCGATCCACGACGGCAACACCGTGATGAACACCCACGCATAGAGTGAATAGAACAGCACCTGGAAGACTGAATTAAAGGCCACGAGTCCTGCGGCATATTCGGTATCGCCCCGGGCCAGCTCGTTCCAGACGATCACCATGGCGATGCATCGAGCCAGGCCGATCATGATGAGACCGACCATATAGTCCGGGTGGTTCCGCAGGAAAGTGACCGCCAGAGCGAACATGAGAACCGGGCCGATGATCCAGTTTTGCAAGAGGGACAGAAACAGCACTCGCTTGTTTCGGAAGACTTCGCCGAGCTCTTCGTACCGGACTTTTGCCAACGGCGGATACATCATCAGGATCAAACCGGCTGCAATAGGAATGGAGGTTGTCCCCACCTGAAAGGCAGTCAGAGTCCGGACGAGACTGGGCACGAGGTAGCCTGAAAGCACGCCCACAGACATGGCGAGGAAAATCCAGATGGTCAGATATCGGTCAAGAAATGAGAGCTTCCGTGTCAGATGTTCGCGCATCGCCGAAAGGCACTCCCTTCGATTGGGTCACTTTCATTGGGTTTACTGCCCCACCGACCCGCCACAGCAGCTCGGCGCGCAGCATGTTGAGCCCGGCTTCCGGGCGCGAACGAAGGCGCTCATGAATTTGTCCTGGACCATGGGCGCAATCGCATCGATATCGATCCCCTTGCCCGTCAGGAACTCGCGAGCGTCTTCGGCACAATGAATGCGTGTGGGCTCGATGTCGATGGCCTCAAAACCCGCGGCCGCGAGCTTGGCGCGGTATTCCGATTCCTGCAAAGCGCCGGCGACGCAACCGATCCAAAGCTCGACGTTGCGCCGAATTTCCGGCGGTACCTCGCCGCGCACCACCACATCGGAGACGGCAAAGCGCCCGCCCGGCTTGAGCACGCGAAACGCTTCGCGCAACACGCGGTCCTTGTCCGTCGAGAGGTTGATGACACAGTTTGAGATGACCACGTCCACGGAGTTATCGGGCAGGGGAACGTTTTCGATCTCGCCTTTCAGGAACTCGGCATTCGGGATGCCCGCTTTGCGCTGATTCTCGCGGGCCAGCGCCAACATCTCGTCCGTCATATCCAGGCCGTATGCTTTCCCTGTTGGGCCGACTCGCTTGGCCGACAGTAAAACGTCGATTCCGCCGCCTGAACCCAGATCAAGCACGCTCTCGCCCGGACTCAATTGCGCCAGCGCCGTCGGGTTGCCACATCCCAACGAGGCCAGAACCGCTTCCTCGGGCAGTTCCGAGGTCTGCGCGGCCTCGTAGAGGTTTTGGGTGACGGGGTCGACTTGCGCAATTCCGGCGGGCGTTTTGGGCGTGCAGCACGTCGATTTGCCCTGCATCACGCGAAGTGCAGCTTGACCGTACTTCTCCCTAACAACTTCCCTAAGGTTTTCATCGCTCATTTGTTTTTCCTTTCCGACGTCTTGGTTGATGGTTGCCCGATGGCCACAAGCTCGCCCGGTTCGATAGCCTGGTTCCGTGTACAACACTCCGCATACAAGAAATCGATAATCTCTTGCAACGCTCCAGTGTTGGCCGTGTACCACAAAAACGTGCCCTCGCGCCGGACGCCCACCAAGTCCTCCATCTTCAGCTTTTCGAGATGGTGCGAGAGCGTGGACGCCGGGATTTCGAGCTCCTGTTGAATGTCGCCCACGACCAAGCCTTTCGGGTGCGCGGTCAACAGAAGTTGCATGACGCGCAGCCGCGGCTCGGCGCCCATGGCCGCAAAGGCGTCGGCGTATCGAGCGACTTCCGCAGCGTTTTTTCGACTCGGCATATTTCGAGAATACTAGAAATATGGAATAGTTGTCAAGGGTCCGAAACCTGATGGGTTCGGGCACGGCCAGATGGGTGCTCAAGCTACGGTCAGTATGCTTTGGACAACACGCGGGCAGCGTGCTTGCGGTCAGGAAATCCTTCACCGCGGCTGCCGGCCGGCGGCGCGGAGCTCGTGGAGCCCTTCCTCACATCTCATAGTTGCGGTCACATCCACAGGCGTGCGTATTGGCGTGATTTGATTTTTCTGGAACAATACTTCCGCTGGAATGAAGAGCACGGGATGAATATAAATGATGAATGATGAATTATGAATTATGAACCCGCGTTCGAGAACTCGCGGTTTGCGGTTAACTCCGTACCGCTGGCCCCGACATTCCTACGAAATCCCCGAGGTCTTGGAGGGACTTTATGTTAAGGGTCAAACGGTCGCCCTTGGTTCTCTTGGCTGTTTTCATCGCCCCGTTTTGCGTGGCACAGCAGTCAAAACCTCCGCTCACGCTCGACGAGTTCTTCAATGCGGTCGATATTCGAAGTGTCAAAATCTCTCCCGATGGCCGCGCCGTGGTTGTGGGCACCGTTCGGCCGGATTGGGACCACAACCGCTTCCGCAGTGACCTCTGGCTGTATCGCGAAAACCGTGGGGGACACGAGCCGCTCATCCCCTTGACCCAATCGGGTCACGACCGCGACCCGGAATGGTCGCCCGATGGGAGCTGGATTGCTTTCCTCTCCGACCGCGCGGCGGAGGATGTGGGAGCCGCCTCGGAGCCGGCGGGGCGCGACGAAGAGGATGAGGGAAAGAGCGAAAAACCTGTCGCCCAGCTTTACGTCATTTCCGCAGATGGCGGGGAGTCATTCGCGTTGACGTCAGGGAAAGAGGAAGTCCATGCGTTCGCCTGGGCCGCAGACTCGAAATCCCTCTTCTTCGCCACCCGTGAGCACTGGTCCAAGGAACAGGAAGAAGGATACAAGAAAGAGTGGAAGGACGTTGTCCGGTTCCGCGAGTCCGAAAGAGGAGACGCCATTTGGATGGTGAGCATTCAAGCCGTGCTCGATCATGGACCGGCCGACGAGCAGAAAATCGGAACCAGTCCGCAGCCGGCGCTCGGTTCGGTCGCCTTGCTTGGCGACCGCGCGAAACAACTCGCGGTCTCTCCCGATGGTAAACGGCTCGCCATCCTCACGGAGTCGCGCTCCCAGCGTTGGGAGTCTTTGGAGCCGTACGCAATCTACGTGACTGCGGCGCGCGCCAATCCTGAGACTGGAATGCAGAGACCGGAATTCGGCTCCGCGATCTTCGATCGAATCGCCTGGGCGCCTGACGGGCGACACATATTTTTCTCCTACCTCAATGGTTCTGTTGAGGGCTCATATGAGGACGCCCAGTCCCGTGTCTACTGGACGGCAGCCGACGGCCCGCCCAGGACGCACGCTCGTTGGGCGGCGCGATTCGAAGGCGCCATCACCGATTTCGCTCCCTTGCCGGACGGCAAACTGCTCGCGGCCGGCCGGCTGGGAACGGAGGTGCAGCCCTACGTGCAAGCTGATCCCGCCGGCGAATTCACCAAGCAGCCCGGCATGGAAGGCACCTATGAGCACCTCTCCACTTCCCAGCATTCGCCGCGCCTGGCCTTTGTCTATTCGTCGCTCCAAAAGCCAGCCGAGGTCTATCTCGCCGAAGGTCCGGACAAGTTGAGTCAGGCACGCCCGATTTCTTCCTTCAATCGGCTCTTCACCGAGCGCGCACTTCCCGAGGGCAAGCCTTATCGCTGGACCACGGACGATGGCGCGACGGCGGAAGGCATGCTGATTTACCCGCCGGGAAAATTTGGCGCCTCGCACCTGCCCATGTTCACCTTCATTCACGGCGGTCCCGGCGACGCCGATGGCAATCACTTCGAGGCGGACTGGTATCAATGGGCGGCGCTGGCGGCAACAAACGGCTGGCTGGTCTTTGAGCCTAACTACCGAGGCTCGATCGGCTACGGCGATAAGTTCACGCTCGACATTATTCCCCACATCGTTTCCCGGCCAGGGAAAGACATCCTGGAGGGCATCGATGCCCTGGTGAAAGACGGCATCGCGGACCCGGATCGGCTCACCATCGGGGGCTATAGCTACGGTGGTTATATGACTGACTGGCTTATCACCCAGACCAATCGCTTCAAGGCGGCGGTGACCGGCGCCGGCGCCGTCGAGCACGTGGCCAACTGGGGAAACGATGATACGACTTTTGATGATGCGTACTTTCTGGGAGGACTTCCGTGGGAGGCCCAAAAGAACTACGACGCCGAGGCTGCCATCTGGCAAATCCATAAAGTCCGAACCCCCACTCACGTGGTGGGCGGCGCGGAAGACATTCGTGTCTACGTGGGCGAGGACTACCTGCTCGAGCGCGCCCTGCATACCCTCGGCGTTCCTACCAGCCTGCTGATTTTTCCCGGCGAAGGCCACGACCTGGACAAGAATCCCTGGCACGGAAAAATCAAGGTGCGGGAAGAATTGAAGTGGCTGGAAAGGTACGGCGGACGGTGAAGAGTTAAGGACAAAGGTCCCCAGGAATGTCATCCTGGACGACGGGGCGGCACGGCAGTCCGCTCCCTGGCCCTGCGGGTCCTATTTGTCAATGACTTGAACGTTTTTCCTATATAGGAAACTATTCCTATATGAAAATTTTCCTTTACACATGGTTTCCGATTTGAGAAAACAACCTCGTGAATTCGCGCACCCAGATCGAACAGGATGTAACCGACGCTCTGCGGAAACAGATTCCAGTTAGAGGTCTGCCTGGAGTGTCCATACGCGATGTCCAAGGAGGGCCGGATCAACCGTTCGATGTCAGCTTTGAATTGAGGTCAGGCCCGAATCGGGTGCAAGTATTGGGCGAAATTAAGCCAACATTTTCCCCTCGGCTGCTGGAGGAGATTGCGCCTTGGATACAGCGATTGAAGTCGTTACGAGCTGACGTCGCAGTAGCGGTGATTGCGCCGGTGCTGTCCCCACAAACGCAAGCCTTTTGTGTTCAAAAAGAGATCGATTTTATGGACCTTGCCGGAAACATCTTCATCAACGTTCCCGGCAAATTCGCTCTGCAACGCACCGGAATGCGCAGCCGCGAGATCTCGGTGCCCGCGTCGGAGAGTCAAAGACCAATCAATGTATTTTCTGGCCGATCTTCGCGAGTTCTGCGGGTTTTATTGGAGAGGCCAAAACCTTGGAGCATCACCGAGATCTCACGGGAGCTCGTTGCCGAGAGCGCACGTTTCCGAAACATAGCGCCAGCGGTCCTAGCTGATTTTGCCCTAAGCATGGGCACTGTCTCGAAAGCTATTGCGGCTCTCGAGGACCAGCTTCTTGTCCGCAGGCGCGGCGTCGTCGTACTCGTACCGGAACCATCTCGGCTTCTAGCGGAATGGGCGCAGAAATACAAAGAACGCTACCGCTGGAGACTTCGTAGCTCTTTTCAGGCCAACAATCCCTTCGGTCGCGATCTGCAAAGCATAAGCTCAGGAATCGACCGACTCGCGCCGGGCACATTCGCGTTCAGCGGAGCTATGGCCGCTTCGCTGGAAGCGCCGTTTGTTGATATCGACATAACAGATGTGTTTTTGGTGTCGAGAGAAGGGGACGTAAACCTGCGAACCTTAGAGTCTCAGCCATCGGTCGGTCCTATGCTGCGCTTTATCTACCCTTACGATGATGGCGTTTTTATGTATTCGAGGCGAGTCGGGAAAGCTCTAGTTGTGTCCGGGGTGCAGGTGTATCTGGATTTGTACGCGCGGGGTGGACGAGACCTCAAACAAGCTGAAGTCCTGCTGAGCAATACCATTCAACGAGCGTGGGCCGCCACATGATTCCAGAACCGCAGCGAACGTACGTTTTGGAATTGCTTAAGGCATTCGGGCCAGCGGCAGCCACGCTCAGCGTCTTTCTGAGCGCGGGCTTTTTCCCGGTGACAAAACCCACAGTCACCTCAAGTGCGAGTTGAGCGCGGCTGCAAATTTGCTTTCCCTCGTACCTTGGCGTCTTGGTGGTAAAGCTTTCTCTTTTAGCGAAGTCCGACTTCTGGACTCTCCGGTTGCTGGTCCGATCCGATTTTCGAATTTCGAGTTTCCAATTTCGGCTTTCGCCAGTTTCCAATTTCGGCTTTCGCCAGTTTCCAGTTTCCGTTCTCGCGAATTTCGAGTTTCGGCTGTCGGCGGTTTCGGTTCCTGCCAATTTCGATTTTCCAGTTTCGAATTTCTGTTCTTGCAGGTGCTCGCAAAGTGGGCGAACAGTATCATGAGAAGGGCGAAAATAGAAGACGTGCGGGAGAGACCGCAAAAGCCTACTTGCTTCGACCACAAACCCACAGTCAATGAAAGGTGCTGTCCTAATTTCGGGTGTAGCGCCGGGCTTCAGCCCGGCAGGTGCCGCCCTAAAGGGCGGCGCTACGTTCAAATTAGGACAGCACCCAATAAAAGTATGGATTGACCGTGATCAGCTCTTTATGCTTGCGATTCCAGAGCTGTCACCTAGGGCTGTGCCGCCCGTCACTGCGTTCGGCTTGCTGCTGCGATACTCGTTCAGAAAGGAAGCGCTGGAGAGGCTAGACCGCATGCACAACCATCCTCTCAAGCGGGGCTTGGTCACGCAAGCGGGTGACTAGTCCCGCAGCGCGGGATCAGTTGGAGGTTCGCTATGAAGCGCGTGCGGTACGCAAGTCGCAAGCTGGCGGTGGCGAGCGTCCTGGCCGCAAGCCTGATCTCGCTTGCAATGCTTGCCCAGGAGACAGTGCCGACCAAGCGCGGCGGCGCCAACCTCGACAAGGGCGGACGACTGTACCGGACGCACTGCCAGGTGTGCCACGGCTCGGACGGTGATGATCTCCATTGTCAGGATATGGTACCGCTGGCCGGCGTGGGCCGGCGGCCGCGTGTGGACCTGGTAGGGCAGATCCTGTCGCCATCCTATTTCTTCAGGGGTGTGTCCTACGAAGGAGCGGATGCGCGCGATCTGGCCGGGTTTTTGATCAGCCTCCAGGGCGAGAAAGGATTTGATGATCCGGGCCTGCGGTGCATGCCCAGGCTCCTCAGCAAGAGGTACGCACTCCTGGACGCCTACCGGGTGATCGATGTCCGCAACGGGGCGGCTTACGCCAAAGGGCATATTCCGAACGCAGTAAGCTGGCCCGCCGGTGAAGAGCGCGACGAGCGCCAGCCTCGCGCCGCAGACCTTGTAGCGCGGAAGCTCGGTTTACTCGCTGTCCGCCCCGCGATGTCCATCGTGATCTACGACGATACCGTGACGCCAGCGGCAACCCACTTATGGTGGGACCTCGTTCGCGCCGGACACAACAACGTGGCTATTCTGGACGGGGGGCTCCGAGGTTGGGCCGACGAACGCATGTTCCTGACCACCGGAGTTACACCCTTGGTCCCGACCGCCTATGTTTCCTCAAAAGTGGCGGAAGCCGCGCCTGTCCGTGCCGACCGGGACTACCCCGTACTGCACCTCAGGGCTGGATTACCGCAACCATCCTCCGGTGTCTTCGACTGGGAACGCACTGTTGCCGACGGGCAGCTCCGAACTGCCGACGAGATTCGCGAGTATCTCAAGCGCAGCGAAATCGGATTTCCCGGCGCCTACCGCGTGGAGGGCAGCGAAGCCGAGGCCAGTTTTCTCGTTTACTCGCTCCGCCTCCTCGGGCATAGCGGAGCGTACTACGACCCTGCGAGCAGGGTCCTCATCGCCGATAACTAGCAGCTGGCGGGTAGCCGGGCTCAGCGTCCTTCTGAGCGCGGGCTTTTTCCCGCTGACAAAACCCACGGTCACCCCAAGCGCGAGTTGAGCGCGGCTACAAGTTTGCTTTCCTTCGTATCTTGGTGCCTTGGTGGTAAAACGCTCTCTCTCGCTCTGGGCTCACGGTAAACTCCGCGGAGTCCCATCCGATTTTCGAATTTCGATTTTCAAGTTTTGGTTCCTGCCATTTTCGATTTTCGAGTTTCGGTTCCTGCCAATTTCGATTTTCCAGTTTCGAATTTCTGTTCTTGCAGGTGCTCGCAAAATGGGCGAACAGTATCGCGAGAAGGGCGAAAATAAAGAGGTGCGGGAGAGACGAGAAAACCGTACTCGCCTCGACCACAAACCCAGGGTCAGTCAAAGTAAGGGTTGACTGTGGATACCGGCTGCGGGGTGAGCGCTGCTTGCTATTCTTCTGGAGATAGACGCAGTATTATCTACATTCAATGGAACTGACAGACGCAGTGCAGAAGGCTCTTCACATTCTTGAGGAGGAGCGGGTGCGCCCCACACTTGGATATCGTTATGTGGCCAGGGAGTGGCCGCCCGAGACGCGGTGGGAGGAAAGCCAGCTTCGGTCGCAGGGATACACGCCCAGCATGGCGGCTCTAATAGGTCTCAGCAGAATGAGGAAGCGGCGCCCTCGCGAAGTTTATGAAAACCCGAGGCTCTTCGTTTTCGAAAGCGTGAACTTCAACTTATTGCTCATTATTCTCAATCAGCTCACGCCGCACGATCGCCCCGCGTTCATTTCTGCCCTCCTGAAGATGGTGCCCGCAGCTCCTATCGGAAGGAAGGAAGGCCCTCAGGCGACGTTTCCCTCCTGGCACGGCTACACGTCCAGCCTGGCTCTCCTCGCCGAATTTTGCGTTCGTACAGGTCATCTGCGGTCACTCCTCGCGGCGACGTCTGAAGCCGAAATGCCTAAGCCCGGCTTGGTTGTGATGCTGCTCGAGCTTGAAGAGATCATCGCACTGAATTTCAATGTCTTCAGTGATAGAGACCTCGGTAATATGCCGAAGTTACTATCCCATTTGCGCGAAATAGCTGAGCGACAGACTTATTCCGTAAAAAGGCCGAGGGGAGCTATCCGAGGTCCGGTGGTCGAGAACCCCCATTACCGTCAGGGATTCAAGGACGAAGGCGAGGAGATCGTCAAGGCAATCGACGCGATCAGAGAGCAGTGCCGTCAGGCCCGGTACTGGTACCTGAAGGGAGCGCTTCAGCAAACCACAAACCTCGAAATTGAGAGCGACAAAGCGAAGGTAGTTGAATTCCTCGACAGCCTGGGTTTCGATCCTTTGCTTACCGCTTCGCTAAAGAGAGCGGAAGATCTGTATCAGGAATCTTCAGATGCATTCGATCTGAAGAGCTGCCTCGGACACATACGGAGCTTTTACGAACACCTTCATATTGATGCGGCCACAGTGATCGCGAATGAATCGGGGGATGCTGCTTTGCAGGAATGGGACCCGGCCCTGAATCTTCTGCGGAGCAAGTCATTTCTATCTACGCAGCAGGAAAAATTCGCGCGAGCGCTGTATACACTTCTCAGCCATGAAGGTGTGCATCCGCTTATAGCGGATCGCGAATTTGCGCGCTTGCTCCGTAATATGGTTATCGAATATGGGCTCATGTTCTTGACCATGTTGGAGAAAAAGGGCGTCAGAATTCGGACATGATGTGGCGCGGCGGAGCAATCGGTAGCCACGCTAGACTGCTTCTGCGCGTGGCCGTTTCTCAGATGATAAAACCCACGATCAGTTCAAGCACGGGTTGAGCGTGGCTATTAGCCGCGAAAGCGCGACGCACGCTTCGACCCTAGATGAGAGAATGGGGTGGAGACACAATTCCCGAGAGGTCCGCATGAACAAATCATTCTTGGATCTGATGTTTGGCACCCTTTTGGTGGGACTCACAATTAGCGTGGGCAGCGCGGCCGTTCAGCCGCCCTCGCAGCCGGCTACTGGCGCCAGCGGAGGTGAGCTCAGCGACCGGGTAAGGTCTTTGGAATTACAAGTAAAGTCCCTGGAGGAGAAACACGCCCAAGCTACCGCTCTTCAGGCGGAGTATAGAGGTTTTTATGAAAAGGCTTTCGACGCACAGAAAAGCATGGTGTGGGCGATTGGCATCCTTCTCACGGCTATGCTTGCCGTGGCCGGAGGCTTAAGTTTCTGGGCGTTCGAAAGACAAACCGAGGCTGTCATTAAGAGTGTCGTCACCGAGTTCAGGGTATCTATGGAAGAAAAGCTCAGATCCGAGACGCAGGCCCTTACTGAGAAGAATCAAAAACAGGTTTCAGATGCAATCGATCGGCTGACGAAGGAATTTCAAGCCAAGGTCACGGAAATCGAATTTAGAATCGCTGCAGAACATCTATTCGATTCTGGTGTCGCCTTTGCCGCGCTCAAACAGTATGACGATGCCATCGAGATCCTCCGCCGTTTTGTGAAGCGATACAGTCAGCAAATCGGTGTGAAGGTGATCGAGAGGAGTTATTGCGCTACTGCTATTCGGAATATCTTCGTTGCACTGAATTGGAAGGATCCCGACAAGTTCCCAGAAGTCGCAAAACAGGAGCTCTCCAAGAAACTATACGGCCAATTGAGGGAAGAAGTGATTTTAGCTGGGCAACAGTTCAAAAAGCTGTCCGACCTGCTTTTCGAGATCGGGTGGAAGGTTATCCCTGAAAACCGGTCAGACCAAGGTTCGGCAGAGGAGAAACCGGAGGACGAAAAGCAAACGTAATGCCCTCGACCGGCAGCCATTTAGTGCCTGCAGCCGGTACCCTTGTTGGGCTGTAGTGCAGGTTCCTTTGGCGGTCTGCGAAACTTATGGACTTGCTGCTAAAGGAGATGATCGATAGCGAGGAGCGGCACAAAGAACGAAACTCGAAAACTTGTGCTGGGCGTAGCGAACGCATCCAAATTCGAAACTGGCACTCAAGAACAGTGGCAAGTGGCGAGTGGCAAGCGGAAAGACAGAAACTGGAAACTCGAAATTCGAAACTGGCGAGAACGGAAACTGGAAAGTCGAAATTCGAAACTGGCGTAAGAGCAGTGGCAAGTGACAAGTGGCGAGTGGCGAGCAATGGAAAGCAGAAGACGGCAGGTAGAAGACAGGAGTCAGGAGCGGGAGACGGTAGACGGGGGAAGCCGAAGGCAGGCGGGCCGTTGCCCTTCGTAGCACGGGCGTCCCGCCCGTGAGGCGACGAAGACCACGGCCAAGATGGCCGTGCCACGGGGCGGCAAACAGGAGGCAGGAGTCGGGAGTCAGGAGTCAGTAGACGGTAGGCGGGCGAAGCGGAAGGCAGCAGAGGAGACAGTAGACGGTAGACAGTAAACGGCAGACAGGCGGCGAGTTTCAGCGGCCGCGAAATCGCCCCCGATCCTCCGATGGCTGGAGTCCGATGGTCCGATCCGGATCGGACCAGAAATCGGACGTCGACGCCCACACGACCGGGATCACGTGTTCTGGCTCTCGACGAGTTGCCGGGCGCGTTCGGCGGCGCGGACCACGGCTTTGATGAGGGTAACGCGCAGGCCGCCCTCTTCGAGCTCGATCAGGCCGTCGATGGTGCAGCCGGCGGGCGTGGTGACCATGTCTTTCAACTTGGCGGGGTGCTCGCCGGTATGCAGCACGAGCGACGAAGCGCCGAGAAGCGTTTGCGCGGAGAGCTCGGTTGACAGCTCGCGCGGCAGGCCGAGTTTTACGCCGCCTTCCGCCAGCGATTCAATGATCAAGTAAACGTAAGCGGGGCCGGAAGCGGAAAGTCCGGTAATGGCGTCCATGTGTTTTTCGTCCACGACCACGGTGCGTCCCATGGAGCTGAAGATGGCTTGCGCGGTTTTCACATCCTCGTCCGTCGCGTGCTTGCCGCGCGCGATGGCGGTCATGCCCTGGCGAATCAGGCAAGGCGTATTGGGCATGGAGCGGACGACGCGCGCCGGATGGCCAAGCTCGCGCTCGATGAGTCCCGTGGTGACGGAGGCGGCGGCGGAAATAATCAGGGCGTCTTTCGACAGCTCTTTTTTCACTTGGTGCAGGAAGCCTTTCACCTGCTGAGGCTTCAGACAAATCAAGACTAGCTCGGCGCCAGCGACGGCGGCGCGGTTATCCGTGCCTGCTTTCACGCCGTACTTCTCGGCTAAATAATCCGCGCGCGGCTGATGCGCCACGGTGACCACGGCTCGCTTGGCTGGAATCAGTTGTGAGCTGAGCAATCCTGAGAGCAGGCCTTCGCCCAACTTGCCCGCACCAATCAGAGCGAGCTTCTTGACGTGAACAACTGCCTTTTTGTCATTCGACGATTTGGTCACGGCTTTGTGCATTCCTTTCCGCAGCATCAGCTATCAGCCATCAGCCGTCAGCTTTCAGCAAGAAGCTCGGAAATGAGAGAGTCTCGCTGAAGGCTGAGAGCTGATCGCTGACGGCTATTCTCGCCACATGCCACTTGCCACTGTCCTCGTCACCTTCTCGCTTGTGCTTGTGCGGCGGTGGCTTCCTGTTCCGCCGGGCGGTTCCACGCCATCATCTTGCGCAATTCGGTCCCCACTTTTTCGATGGGGTGGTTTTCGGCCTTGGCGCGCATTTCAAGAAAGCGCTGGCGGCCTTGGGCATTTTCGTCCATCCACTCGCGCGCGAACAGGCCGCTCTGAATGTCGGCGAGAATTCTTTTCATGGTCTCGCGAACGTGAGCGTCAATCACCACGGGGCCGCGGGTGTAGTCGCCGTACTCCGCGGTATCGCTCACCGAGTAGCGCATGTACTTGATGCCGCCCTGATAGATCAAGTCCACAATTAATTTCAGTTCGTGGAGGCACTCGAAATAGGCGATCTCGGGCTGATAGCCGGCGGCGACCAAAGTCTCGAAGGCGGAGGTGATCAGCGCGGAAACACCGCCGCAGAGCACGGTCTGTTCGCCGAACAGGTCGGTCTCGGTTTCCTCCTTGAACGTGGTGCGGATGACGCCCGCCTTCAAGCTTCCGACGCCCTTGGCGTAGGCCAGCGCGGTCTGCTCGGCGCGGCCGGAGGCGTCCTGCTCGACGGCCAGGAGTGCCGGCACGCCGATGCCCTCGGTGAAGAGCTCGCGCATGCGGTGCCCCGGCGACTTGGGCGCGATCATGATGACGTCGACCGTGGGCGGCGGGACGACAAACTTGAAATGGATGTTGAATCCGTGGGCGAAGAGTAGCGTCTTGCCCGGCGTGAGATGCGGCGCAATCGATTCCTTGTAGACTTGCGCCTGCGCCGGGTCGGGAATGAGCACCACAATCACGTCACCGCGCCGCGCCGCTTCCGCTGGCTCGACAACCTCAAGCCTCTGCGCCGCAGCCTTCGAGCGCGACTTGCTGGAAGCCGGTAAACCGACAATTATTTTCAGGCCGCTGTCGCGCAGGTTGAGCGCGTGCGCGTGCCCCTGACTGCCGTATCCGATGACGGCAATCGTCTTGTCGGCGAGGTTCTTCAAATCTCCGTCCGCTTCGTAGTAAACCTTGGCCATTGCTTCTCCTTAAACGATGAATGCTGTACGAGAAGCTGTGAAAAAATCAAAAGCCTCTCGCAAAGACGCTAACGCGCAACGGCTCGCAAGGAAAAACTCCTGTGTTTGCTTCGCGTACTTTGCGACATCGCGCCTGTGCGTGAGGCCCTTTCGTTTTCAACCCGATTTCTTCACAGCTTCTGACGCGTGGGGAACAATTATCATACATCATCCTTGCTCCTAGCTGCGTTTTCCGGACTTGGGTGCTGTCCTAATTTTGGGTGTAGCGCCGGGCTTTAGCCCGGCACGCGCCGCCCTGAAGGGTGGCGCTACGTTCAAATTAGGACAGCACCCGGACTTGGTTGCATAGCTGCGCCGCACTTGATTGAACCGCCCCACCCGCTGGCCTACCGACCGGTCGGTCGCCTTGGCGTCCAGTCACAGCCCGGCCCTGGAGTCTGAGCTTTTGACGAGAACGAGCTATCACGGAATTGTCGAGCATGGTCGCAGGGTCGAATTTAAGTTGGCCGGTCTGCTCGGTGCCAGCATCAGACCGTCAGGTCTACGCCGGTGCGGGGCTGGCGATTGAAAGCGACTTGCTGAGCGCGGCGCTCATAGCAACCATCGCACTCGCGTTGAGGCCATTCCATTCCAGCGCGCCGGTATTCGACGGGCGGAACTCGGCTGAGCTGCACGCGACGCCGTGTCGCGCGAAGGCCTCGCCAATCTCGCGGACAGCCTGCTCCGAGTCTCTTACGGCGAACACTCCCACCGCCGGGCCCGAGCCGCACACGAAGACCGGAACGTCGCCAGACAGCCGCACCCGCAAGGCTTCCTCCAGCGCCGGCACTCTTGCACTGCGCGGGATTTCCGGCACCACAACGCTCAGGACGGAGCCATCCGGAACAGCCGACTTTTGGTAGGTCACGGCCACGGGGCGCTGATTTGCCGCCGAGGCGTTTTCGACCGAGACGACAAATCCACCCAGCCACGCAGCCCGCAGGTTAGTCCCGCGCGTCTCATAGACCGATGCGAGGTCGAGAAGACCCTTTTCGCCCATGTCCAAGCGATAGAGGGCATCGGCAGCCAGCAACCCGGCGAGAACAGCCGCGGTGCTCGACCCGAGCCCGACGGCCACGGGGATGGAACTATAAATCTCGAGGTCTGCGCCGGTGAATTCGCGTTCCTTCCAGTGCAGTGCGGCTTCGATGGCGCGGACCACCAGATTCGACCGGTCGCGCGGCACCCGTTCGCCATGCTCGCCGAAATAGCGGATCCCCACATGGCCGTCCGCCCGCCGCGTGACCTTCACGTTCAGCGAGGCTTCAAGCGCCAAGGCGGCAGTGTCCCCGGCGCCGCCAAAGTTGGCCACCGTCGCCGGCACACGGACCGACGCTGTCTGTTTTTGCATACGCCACTCTCCGGCTGGAAACTGGACAATTGAAGAGCGTTTTGGCGAGGATGCCAGTTGCCATTTTCAAGTTTCCGATTTCTAAGTTTCCAGGCTCCAGTTTCTGCCGCACGCCCGGCCGACACCACACCGCCTATTGCGCTGCTCCAGCTTCAACATTAGGCGCGGCCGGAGTCCAAGTAAAATTGGAAATTCCTATTGAGGGTATAGAAGGGATTTATCTCGGTGGAGATACAAAACTGCGCTTACCGCAACAACTCTTCGAGCCTCACGGCCTGGTCCGTCTTCTCGTCGCGGTACTTGATGATGACGGGCGTGTAGAGCGAGATCCCCAATTGCTTGCCGCGGTCCTTGGTGACTGCGCGCGAGCCGGGAACAACCACCGCGCCGGGAGGAATCATGAGTGGCTTGGTTTCTTCCGGCGTCGCGCCGGGCTCGCGCCGATAGACCGTGTCGCGGATGAGATCGTACACCGGTGTCGAGCCAGTGAGAATGGTTCCGGCGGCCAGCACGGCGCCGCGGCCGACAACGGTTCCCTCGTAGACACCGCAATTGCCGCCCACCAGAACTTCGTCTTCGATGATCACCGGCAACGCGCCCACGGGCTCGAGCACGCCACCGATTTGCGCGGCAGCCGAAATGTGGCAGTTCTTTCCAACTTGCGCGCATGAACCTACCAGCGCGTGGGAATCAATCATCACTCCGTCGTCGACGTAGGCGCCGACGTTCACGAACATGGGCGGCATGCAGACCACGTCCTTGCCGATGTAGCAGCCGTCGCGAATGGATGACCCGCCCGGAACCACGCGAACGTTTTGGCTGACCGGAATCTGCTTGAGAGGGAATGTGTGCTTGTCGCGGAATTGAAAGTTGTTCGGTGGCATCTCCACAACTCGCCCGATTCGAAAGCCCAGCAGAATTCCCTTCTTTACCCAGGCATTCACCCGCCAGCCTGAGGGCACACTCGCGTCGGGCTCCGCGGCGCGTATGCGGCCTTCGTTCAGCCCCGCCTTGAGCTCGTCGAAGGCTTGGAAGTATTCTTCGTCGGGGGAGCAGGGAGGGCGTGCGAAGAGCTCTTCGATTTGGGATTGAAGGTTCATCAAAACAATCAACCGCCGAGACGCAGAGACGCAGAGCTAGCTTGGAATTTGCTCGCCAATCTCTTGATGCCGTCCTTCAGAACCGGAACGTTGAAATTGATCAGGAGCCCGAGAGTTAATCCGGAAATCCTCAAGTAGGTGCTGAGCTGGGCTTCATGAATGGGCAACAACTCCGAAACCGTCTTAAGCTCGACGATCAGTTGATTCTCAACAACGAGATCAAGTCGGTAGCCGCAGTCCAACTGGACTCCTTTGTAGGTTACCGGCAACGGTTTCTGACGCTCGAAGTGGATATTGCTTTGTGAAAGCTCGTAGCAGAGACACTCTTCGTATGCTGACTCCAAGAGGCCAGGACCGAGGCACCTGTGAATCTCTATACATGCTCCGATCACACGCCGCGTGAGCTCGTTAGGTTCCATGATCTTGGTTTGCCTCTGCGCCTCTGCGTCTCTGCGGTTCTTTCTAAGCCCTCAGCGCTTGAAGCAATCCTTGCGCCCCCAGCACTTTTTCCAGCTTGGCGCGGTTCTCGGGTTTCATCGGACACATCGGCAGGCGGTAAACTTCCTCGATCATGCCCATCATGGCAAGCGCGGCTTTGACGGGGATGGGGTTGGTCTCAATGAAATTCACCTGCATCAGCGGCAGAAGCTGGAAATGGAGCTTGCGTGCTTCATCGAATTGACCGTCAAGGAGCAGATGCGCCAAATGCGTCATAGATCGCGGGACTTCGTTGGAGATCACGGAGATAATCCCGTGGCCGCCCAGCGCCATCAGAGGAAACGTGAACGAATCGTCGCCCGAGAGCACCCGGAAGCCCGGCTCGACCTGACTCAAGACTTCCATTTGCTGCGTGATGCTGCCCGAGGCTTCTTTAATCGCGACAATGTTGTGAATCTTGGACAGGCGCGCGACCGTGGCCGGCTCAATGTTCGACGACGTGCGGCTGGGAACGTTGTACAAAATCACCGGCAGGTCGGTGGCTTCGGCCACGGCCCTGAAGTGCTGGTACATTCCTTCCTGTGTCGGCTTGTTGTAATAGGGCGCGGCGGAAAGTATGCCCGCGACCCCCAGCGCGCTGACCTCCCGCGCCAGGGCTGCGACTTTCCGGGTGTTGTTTCCTCCCACGCCCGCAATGACGGGAACCTTGTCGGCCGCCTCTTGCACCACCACGCGAATCACGCCGAGATATTCTTCCGGTTCGAGCGTGGGCGTTTCCCCCGTCGTGCCGCAGGGCACGAGGAAATCAATTCCCTCGCGAAGCTGGAATTGCACGAGCCGCCGCAGCGCTGCCACGTCCAGCGCGCCGCTCGCGGTAAAGGGCGTTACCAATGCCGTGCCGCAACCACGAATGTCGATGGCCATAATTCCTCCGGTGTTTTCACCACGAAGGCACAAAGCCACGAAAACAATCCACTGCTTCAGGAAGGGTCCTTCTTGGTGTCTTGGTGTCTTTGTGTTTCATCTTTCAAAACCTGCTCGAAGGTGAACAAGCCTTTTTTCCCCACGACCCATCGTGCCGCGTGCAGTGCGCCTTCTGCAAATCCCTGCCTTCCGCGGGCGGTGTGGCGCAGGATGATGGTGTCGGCTTCAGAATCGAACCCAAGCTCGTGCGTGCCGGGGATGAATCCGGCGCGAATACTCGCAACCGGAATCTCGCGGCCTTTAAGGAGTAACTCAACTTGGCGCTTTAGTTCCTTTGCGGTGCCGGAGGGGGCATCCTTCTTGGCGCGATGATGGGCCTCAGTGATGTAGGGCTCATAGATGGGAAAGGCGGCGAAGATTTCGGCCGCGGCTCGAGCGGCGCGATAGAAGAGTTGAACGCCAATCGAAAAATTGGCAGCATAGACCATGCCTATGCCACTTTTCTCCACAATGGCGCGGACTTCCTCCAGCCGGTCATTCCAGCCGGTGGTTCCAACGACGAGATTCACGCCCAAACCCGCGACCACGCGGATGTTCTCGACTACCGCATCGGGAGTGGTGAAATCCACGGCCACGTCGATGCCGGCAAAATTCTCGCGCGTAATGCCCGAGCCTTTGGCGTTGCCGTCGATATCGAGAGTCAGCTTCACCGCGCAGCCGCGCTGCGGCGCGAGTTGCGCCAGGACCTTGCCCATCTTGCCATAGCCGAGCAAAGCCAGGTTCACCACTTGTCCGTTGGCCGTTGTCCGTGATCCGTTGGCACTGCTCCGCACAGAAGCCTCGGTCTAATTATGAATTATGAAAACGGGTAGACGTCGGAGGCCGGCATTCATAATTCACAATTCATAATTTCTCAGTCGAGATATCCTTCCGATCTCATCAGCTCCGCGTTGAGCAATGCGGCTCCGGCGGCGCCGCGAATTGTATTGTGGCTGAGCGCGGTGTATTTGAACTGGAGGACCGGGCAGGGGCGAACGCGCCCGATGACGGTGGCCATTCCGTTTTCAGTTGTCACATCAAATTTCGGCTGCGGCCGGTCGCGCTCGTCGCGAACCACGATGGGGTGCTTCGGCGCCGAGGGCAACTCGCGCTCCTGCGGCAGGGCGCGAAACGCGCGCCAAACTTTCACGAGGTCTTCGACCGTCGCCTTCGATTTGAGCGATACCGAAATCGACTCCATGTGGCCGTCTTCCACGAACACGCGATTGCAGTGGGCGCTGACGGCAAAATCACCCGGCTGAACCCGCCCGTCGGAGAGTTTGCCCAGCAGCTTCTGAGTTTCGCGCTCAACTTTTTCTTCTTCGCCGGAGATGAACGGGATGACGTTGTTCATAATGTCGAGCGTGGGCACGCCAGGGTAGCCGGCGCCGGAAACCGCCTGCATGCTGGTCATGAGGACGCGATCCAGGCCAAATGCTTTTTCGAGCGGAGCGAGCGACATCGCAAGTCCCACGGTGGTGCAGTTGGGATTGGTGACGATCATTCCTTTCCAGCCCCGCTCGCGGCGCTGAACCCGCACCAGCGCCAGATGGTCGGGGTTGACTTCGGGGATGAGCAGTGGCACGTCCGCGTCCATGCGATGGTTGCTGGAGTTCGAGACTACCACGTGCCCGGCCTGAGCAAAGGCCTTCTCCACTTCGCCTGCCACTTTGGAATCGAGCGAGGCGAAAACCAGTTGCGGGATTTTTGAGGCGTGGTCCGGCGTGCACTCGTGGACGGGAAGATTCCGCGCCTTCTCCGGCATGGGATCGCGCAGGCGCCAGTTGCAAGCCTCGCCGTATTTCTTCCCCGCCGACTTGTCAGACGCCCCAAGCCAGGCGACCTCAAACCACGGATGGTGTTCGAGCAAACTCGCAAAGCGTTGCCCGACCATCCCCGTGGCGCCCAGAATGCCCACTTCGATCTTCTTCATGCCAACTTCCTTCTGCTGCCAGAGACTAGATTATAGAAGAAACTGGAAATTGGAAAATGGAAACTGGAAATTGGGAACTAGTGAGCCGCATGTTCCAGTTTCTATTTTCCAATTTCCAGTTTCCGCTCTTTCAGCGTCCGCACCATCCGACAATACAGCTCCACCGCCCGCGTCAGGTCAGCTTTGGCGACGCGCTCCTCGCTGGTATGCGCGACCCGAATGGAACCCGGCCCCAGAAGCACGCGCTTGCCCCAGCGCGTGAGAGTCGAAAGGTCGGTGGTGAACGCCACCACGTCGGTCTCGAAGCCGTCGAGCTTTTCCAGTCGCAGCGCCGGCGTCTCGCGAACAAACTCGTATTCGCATCGTCCGTCGAGCAGGGCCGCGATTCTTTCGCGCAGTTCATGCGCGCCATTCACGGTTCGAATCAGCACTTGCGCCGACGCTTCGTCCGCAATCACGTTGGCGGCGCGCCCGCCGGAAATCACGCCGATGTTGAGCGTGGATGGGCCGAGAATCGGATCGCGCGGCAATTCGAGCCCGCGTAAGGCGGCGAGAACATCCAACAGCTTCTCGATGGCGGACTCGCCGAGCTGCGGGTAAGCCGAGTGCGCCATTCTGCCGCGGGTTCGAATGTCTACCCGCAGGATGCCTTTAGTTCCCAGCGCCAGTTTGTTTTCGGTCGGCTCGCCGTTGATAATGAATTTCGAGCCGCACGGCGATTCATTGGCCACGCGCGCGCCGTCGCTCAGAGTTTCTTCGCCCACCAAATACAGAAGTCCGAAGTTGTCCACCCCTTCGCCGACGAGCCGCTCCGCCGCCATCACCTGCGAGGCGATGATGTCTTTCGCGTCGCACGCGCCGCGCCCATAGATGTAGTCCGAGTCTTCGCGGCAGGGAATGAAAGGCGGGACCGTGTCGATGTGAGTACTCAACACGACCTCCGGCGTGCCGTGCAGCGCCAGCAGATTCGACCGGCCGGACGTGACGGGCTGGAGTTCAACCTGAAACCCTTGCGTGGCGAGAATGCCTCGCAAGTATTCCGTGCATTCGCGCTCGTTTCCGGTTACGGAATCGATGGAGACCAGATCTCGGGTGAGCTCGAAAAGGTTCAAAAGTCCCTCAGTGGCGCATGCTGTCGACTGATACGCCGCCCACTGACGTTATCCGAAAAAGAGCAGCAAGGCAATTCCAGCGTGCGCGTATATATCCACTCTGGTCGCGCGAACACTGGCGAATGACGCTCGGATCAAAACGCGCTTGCAAAACAGTCCGAGATGTGCTAGCTTAATAACATCGAAAGCGGTTTCAGGCGAGGGGTGTCTTATGAACCGCCGAATTCTTTTCAGCCGCAAGGTCCAGATCATTCCCGTTACCATAGCTGCCCTATTTGTCAGTAGCGCGATTTGTGTCGCCGGGCAGCGAGGCGTTGGTTCCGTCGGCCGCGCGGTAGGGGCATCGGGTTCTGGCGGCGTTTATGCGTCCTACGGTTCTCCCTTTTGGGGCGGGTACGGCGGTTACGCTCCTTTCTATGGTGGCGGCTACTATGCGCCCACGGCGGGCCCGTATCTGCCGCATGGCTGGTGGACCGGCTATGAGAGTGCTGATCCGCGCGGCCCGGCTTACAATCCTGACGCTGGGTATGCCTGGGAGAGCGTCACAACCCTCTTGCTCGAAACCCTTCCAGCCAAAGCGCGCGTCACGCTGGACGGGATTTTTGTTGGCTTGTCGGATTCCCTCGGGCCCTTCCAGTTGCCCTCCGGCCAGCACACGTTGCGCGTCGAAGCGGCGGGCTACGAGCCTTCTGAAACCGTGCTAAAGGTCGAGCAGCCTGCTTTGCAGCAACTGTCGGTGAAACTTACCGAAGTGGCACACAGCAGCAAACCCGCGCCGCAGCGGTAGCTCACGGCAAACCTTGCACTCAAAAATCACTTACGCCATTGCGGCCGCATTTTGTGTATGCGTCTCCGGGATGCGGTTCGTACCCAGCCCCGGCGCACAAAGTCCGCCCGCTTCGAATCTGCACGTGCAATCTAATCCCGCGGGTCGCGCCGTGGTGCAACTGCTGGCCGTCGGGCCGGGTCGGCAAGGACAAAACCAGGAATGTTCCGCCACAGGCTTCCTGGTCAACGACGACGGTTACATCCTGACCAACGCGCACGTGATCAAAGAACTTCGGGAATGCCTGCCGAAAACGCCGGAAGCGAGGATCGTCGCCAAGTTCGCGCCCGCCGCTGCTGATGAGTCCGGGGCTGTGCCGCAGGAGGGAGTGATGGCGCCATCGGTCTCGTGCGGATTGGTGGGCCTGGACGAAGTTCACGATCTTGCCGTGATAAAAGCCGAGCGGCCGGTGCGCCTCGACGAACATCTATCGATTCCTTACGAAACGCTGAGCGCAGTCGAAGTCGCGCCCGGCGCGTCGGTGAAGGTGACGGGCCATCCGGCATTTGCCTGGCAGGCGGTCACCGAACCAGGCCACGTGCTCAGCCATAAGACGCTGCTGCTCTCCGGCCGGAAGGCGCCGCCGAGCGAGGTCTTAATTCTGGATCTTCGACTACGCCGTGGCAACAGCGGCAGCCCGGTCTATCTCGATCCTGGAGGCAGCGTGGTGGGTGTTGTTGTGGCCGAGGATCCACAGAACTCCGCGCAAAGTGTGGCCGTTCGAATTCGCTATGCCATCGAACTCTTGGATCGCCTGGGCGTGACTTGGCACAGCCCGCCGTGAACTCCGGCACAGGAGAGGCGATGCCCGGGCCGAGGCAAATGCGCGATAACTGGTGTTCTCGGCGAGCGGGGTGCGCGCTTATACCGCGGACTTCGGGGACAGTGCCGCCTCGGCGTGTTGCAGGCGCGGTTTCAGTTCGAAATTCCATTTCCAGATTTCGTAGACGGCCGGATAGACCATCAGCTCCATCAAGAATGAGGTGATAATGCCGCCGATCATGGGCGCGGCGATGCGCTTCATCACGTCGGCGCCGGTTCCGGCGGACCACATGATGGGCAGCAGGCCCATGAACATGCACGCCACGGTCATGACTTTAGGCCGCACTCGCTTCACCGCCCCGTGCAGAATCGCATCTTTCAGGTCACCGAGACTCCGCAGGCGGCCCGCCGCTTCCCATTCGTGATAGGCAAGGTCCAAATAGAGCAGCATGAAGACACCGGTTTCCGCGTCCACACCCATCAGGGCGATCAGCCCCACCCAGACAGCGATGCTCATGTTATAGCCGAGCAGGTAGAGAAACCACACCGCGCCGATGGCGGAAAACGGCACCGCAAACAGAATGATGAACGTCTTCATGACGGAGCCGGTGTTGAAATAGAGCAGGAGAAAAACGATGAAGAGCGTGATGGGCACGATCAGCTTCAAGCGTTCCTTGACGCGCTGCATGAATTCGTACTGCCCGCTCCACACCAGGCTATAACCGGGCGGCACGTGCACCTTCTCGGCCACGATCTTCTTGGCCTCCTCCACGTAGCTCCCGATGTCGCGGCCGGCGATGTCGACGTAGACATAGCCGCTCAGGCGGCCGTTCTCGTCGCGAATCATGCCGGGGCCGGTCACCAATCGGATATCGGTAAGCTGAGCCAAAGGCACTTGGGCTCCGCTCGGCGTCGCGACCAGAACGCGTTCGAGCGCGCCCACGTCACTGCGATAATCGCGCAAGTAGCGCACGTGATGTATTTCGATGCGGGTCAAGATGTATGACCCACGCCACATTTCGTCGTGACGTGGATCACGAGGTTTCGATGTGCGACTGCCGGCTGTCGAGATCACGAGCTCGCCCTCAACGGGAGATCTTGATACGGCTAGGGCCACTGCTATCTAATTGAAACCAAAACATGCAATGCTGATTGGTACGCCAGCACGGCAACCCCGGCAGGCATGACGCTCCAGGTGGAATGGCGGCGCAAGACAGAGGCCCCTGAAGAACCGCTATTTTTCTCTTGCAAAGATCAGAAAAGCTGTGTTATGATTCCCTTGCAGTTTGTAGTTGTAATACCGAGTATCGCATCAGTTGCAAGGGCGTTCGATTAAGATGCTCCTTAACCTGTGTGACCCGCGGTTTTACAGCGGATCGTCGGGTTTGTCCCGCCGCAGCCGTTCCCACAAATTGCCAAATCTATAGAGTAAAGGATGTTGAATGGATATGAAAGAAACAGGTACAGTCAAGTGGTTTAACGCGGCCAAGGGTTACGGTTTCATTCAGCGCGAGAGTGGGGAGGATGTCTTCGTACATTTCTCCGCGATCATCGGTGAAGGTTACCGGTCATTGGAAGAGGGCGCCAGAGTGAGCTTTGAGGTCAAGAAAGGCCCCAAGGGCTTGCAGGCTGACGCCGTCGAACGCGCATAGACCCGCAATTGAAAGTGGGGACGGGCGGTTCGCAAGGACCGCCCTTCACCAGGAGGATTGAATGGGTCAAAGACTTTTTGTGGGGAACTTACCCCACAGTGTAACGGACGCCGCCCTTAACGATTTTGTAGCGAATGCCGGGTTTCAGGTGGCCTCGGCGGTGGTGATCCGCGACAAGATGACGGGGCAATCGCGAGGCTTCGGCTTTGTTGAGCTGGCGGACGGCGAGGATTTCCAGCGCGCCATCGCCGGCTTGAATGGACAGACCCTGGAAGGCCGCAAGCTCACCGTGAATGAAGCCCGCCCGATGCGGTCGGACTCGGGGGGTGGCCCGCGCGGCGAGAGCCATGGGGGCCGGCGGAACCGCGGACCTCGTCCGTAAAGGGGGAGAGTTATGAATCTGAAAGCTGGACAATATATCCGCCATACCAAGTATGGCTGTGGCACGATCGTGGAACGCGACGACAATCGCACCACCGTGGATTTTGATACTTTCGGTGTCAGGAAGTTCGTAACCGCCATGGCCGCCTTCGAGCTGGCCCAAGGTGAAGCTCCCAAGAAAAAGCGCGCCACCAGGCGGCGCACCGCCGAAAAGCCGGTCCTGGAAAATTAGTCCGAAGCCGGTCGGGCCGAGCGGCGCTTGGCCAGCCATCGGAGAGCGGCGTCCCCAGCGAGACTGAGTCATGGGTTCGTGAGCCGATGGAATGGCGGATCGGCAGTAAACTCATCGACCGCTCAAGCACCGGCTGATCTCACTTCTAATCCACATCGCATAACGCGCTGGGCTGGCCCACGCGAGCGTAGAAATGTCTGCTTGCGACCAACGGCCGCGCTCGAATGCTTCATCTCTACTCCCTACATGAGCCTTACCACGGGCCGCCTCGGAAGCGGACATTTCTACTTTGCATAAACCGGACATTCTTCCTTTGCGCTCACCAAGCAGGGTCCTTATCTTGACGGTTGACGACCTTAGTTGTTAGGTTAGACATCCTGCACGTCGAACGGGTCGTGAGGATGCGAATTCGTCCACGGCAAGCAGAACGGATGCTAACCCGGCGGGATTTCCTGGGCGCTTGCGGCTATGCCTCTGCACTACTCCTCCCTGCGCCGCTGTTCGGGGCGCGCGCCGCGCCACTCACTCAGGACGCTGCAACGCAGGAGGCTGCGGCCACCCCGCTGTTCCCCGAATATCGGATCCTTCCACACTATCGAACACGCTCTCCCCTCGAGGAACTCATCCGAAAAGCCCGGCAGAAAGAGGACGATTTTCCCAGCGAGCGATACAGCCGCGAAATTGAAGGACTTCTCGCGCCATGGGGGGTCGAGCTTCAGAAAAACCCGAATGACCTGCGTGCGCTCGCGGCGTTCCTTTCGCCGCAACTGACGGCGGCTTCGCCCCGCCCGCAAGCGCTCCACCAAATCCGGGGTGATTCGACTCTCACTGTGCATCGCGCGAGTTTTTCCTCCGAACTGTCACTCGGCCGTGACGCATTTCTTGAGGAGGTCGGATCTTCCTTTGCCCTGACCCCGGAGATTCTGGTAGCTGAATTCAAGGTGGCAGACCTGGAGATCATATCCTCTTCTCCACTCCACATCACGACCCAGATTCGGTACATGTGGGTGGGCACCGGGCCGCGTCTGCACCGCTTTGAGCGAATCGGTTTGTGGCAGATTGAATGGGAGCAAAGTTCCGAGGGGAAATGGCTGGCAAAAAAGTGGCAGCCCGTTTCGGAGACCCAGAGTTCCTCTTCTCAACCCATATTTGTTGACATCACTTCGACCGCTCTGAAGGATGTCTCTTCCTACCGCACCCAATTGCTGCGCGGCACGGATTATTGGCGGACCGTGCTCGACGCGGCGACGGGCATCGACATCTACGGCAACAACGGCATCGCGGCAGGTGACTACGATAATGATGGGTTCGACGATCTTTACATTTGCCAGCCGTCAGGGCTCCCCAACCGGCTCTACCATAACCGCGGCGACGGGACTTTTGAGGACGTGACAGAAGCGGCGGGCGTGGGCGTCCTGGACAACACTCCTTGTGCGCTCTTCGCGGACGTCAACAACAACGGCTATCAGGACCTGGTCGTGGTTACCGCCAATGGTCCTCTGCTGTTTCTCAATCAGCGGAACGGCCAGTTCAAGTTGAAGCCCGGGGCGTTTCGATTCGCGCGACCTCCGCAGGGAACCTTCACCGGTGCGGCCTTCGGCGACTACGATCGCGATGGGCGCCTGGATATTTACTGCTGCCTGTACAGCTATTACAAGGGGCTCGAGCAATACTACTTCCCGGTCCCTTACTTCGACGCGCGGAACGGCCCGCCTAATTTCCTGTTCCACAACGAGGGCGATGGCACCTTCCAGGATGTGACCGCGCCGACTGGGCTCAACCAAAACAACGACCGGTTCAGCTTCGACTGCACTTGGTGCGACTACGACAACGATGGATGGCCGGACCTCTACGTAGTGAACGATTTCGGGCGGAAAAATCTTTATCACAACAATCACAACGGGACGTTCACCGATGTCGCCGAGGAAGCGGGAGTGGTGGACGTGGGGCCCGGAATGAGTTCCTGCTGGTTCGATTACGACAACGATGGGAACTTCGACCTCTACGTCTCGGATATGTGGGAAGCCTCCGGCATGCGTCTGACATCGCAGATGAGTTTCTTGGATCGCATGCCCCCGGACGTCCGCGTGTTGTTCCGCCACCACGCCAAGGGAAATTCCCTTTACCATAACCTCGGCAACGGCCATTTCGAAGATCGGAGCGCCGCAGCGGGAATCGAAAAGGCGGGCTGGTCATGGTCCTGCTACGCCTGGGACTTCGGCCATGACGGGCGCTCGCACCTTTACATCGCCAACGGCATGATTTCCGGTCCCAGCCGCGATGACCTGGAAAGCTTCTTCTGGCAACAGGTAGTTTCGCATTCTCCGGCGACCGCTCACCCCACCCCCGCTTACGAACTCGGCTGGAACGCCATCAATGAGCTGATTCGCTCCGACGGAACTTGGGCAGGTCACCTCCGTAATGTCCTCTTTTACAACAACGGGGACGGGACCTTTTCCAACATCTCCGGTGCGGTTGGCCTGGATTTTTCAGATGACAGCCGGGCCTTCGCCCTCGCCGATTTCGATCACGACGGGCGGCTGGAGATAGCTCTGAAGAGTCGGGCCGGACCGCAATTGCGCATCCTGCGATGCGAAGCGACCGACCTTGGGAACGCGCTGGCCCTTCGACTTCGCGGGACGAAAAGCAACCGTGACGCGATCGGCACCGTCGTCATCCTTGAGACCACCGAGGGGCGGCAGATGAAAATGCTGCAAGCCGGAACGGGCTTTCCCTCGCAGCACACCAAGGAGATCTTTTTCGGAATGGGTAAAGCCGCCTCCGCCCGCGCCGAAATCCGTTGGCCCAGCGGCAGCATCCAGCACTTTGAAGCACTCCCTGCGAATCATCGTATCGAAATTGAAGAGGGCTCGGACCAATTCCGGGCCGAGGCGTTTCGTCCTTATCAACCTCTGTCTGCGATTCCCACTCCGCCGGTGGCCGAGCCGCCGCCTGCCACCTGCGAAACGTGGTTGATCGATCCCATCCTGGCCCCCGATTTCGAACTCCCCGATCTCACTGGGCAAAAGCGCCGCCTGACGGATTTGAGAGGAAAGGAAGTGCTTCTTAACTTCTGGGCGACATGGAGTCCGCCCAGCGTCGAAACCCTAAGAGCGCTTGATCGCTCGCCGGCGTTGAAGAATTCCGAGTCTTTCCAGGTGCTGGCCATCAATCTTGACAAGCAGGAAGATGCGGCGCAGGTCCGCGCGTTCGTCCGCGCGAACTCCTTTCGGTTGCCCGTCCTGTTGGCCACCGATGACGTGACCGGGATTTACAATCTCGTCTACCACTTCATGTTTGACCGGCGACGAAATCTCGGCTTGCCTACGACGTTTCTTGTCGACTCGAAGGGGTTCATTGTGAAGGTTTATCAGGGCCCGGTCGATGCCGAGCGTTTGAGGGCGGACCGCGAGCGCATTCCGAAGACCTTCGAAGACAGAGCAGGTCTGGCGTTGCCATTTCCCGGTACGCTGCATTTGGGGGAATTCCGCCGCAATGCCTTTACCTACGGTGCGGCGTTTTCTCAGGCTGGATACTACGACCAAGCCATCCGGGAATTCACCCTGGCGCTCGAGACAAATCCCGATTATGCCGAGGCGCATTACAGTTTGGGAACGCTCTACTTGAAGCAAGGAAAGCCTGAAGAAGCCCGCCGCCACCTTCAGCGGGCGCTCGAGCTGCGCCACGAATATCCCGACGCCCTCAACAACCTGGGATTGCTCGCAGCGCAGGCCGGCGATACGCGTGAGGCCACCCGTTATTTTCAGCAGGCGATCGAGCAACAGCCCGATTACGCCATCGCTTTTTTCAACCTGGGAAACGTCTATCGCCGCGAGCAGCGTTTCAACGAGGCGAAGCAGGCTTTGGACCGCGCCGTCGCCTTGGCCCCGGATGACCCCGAGGTGAATTATGGAGTTGGGAGACTCTACGCGGAACTGAACGACATGGATGGGGCGCTCAAGTATTGGCAGCGGGCCTTGCAGCTTCGCCCGGACTACCCGGAGGCGCTCAATAATCTCGGCGTGCTCTTTTTGCGCCAGGGACGGACCACCGAAGCCGAGGAGGAGTTTCGGAAGGCCCTTCGTGTGGCCGTGGATTTCGATCAGCCGTACCTGAACCTGGCGCGGCTTTACATGGCCCAGGGAGCGAAAACTCAAGCCCGTGAGATTCTGCAACAGTGGCTCGCCCGGCATCCCGAACACGCCGAAGCGCGAAGCTTGCTCGGACAGGTGAATCCGTAGGCGGCTGATGAAGTCTTATTACTTTGGCACAGCCGCACGACCGCCTGGATTTCTCCCACAATCCGGGACGGAAGTGACAAACCAGACACGCGGCCAAAAAAAAGGAAGATGCTCCTGAGTCTACAGGGCGTTCTCTTCAGGCTATCCAGGCTTGAAGTGCGGCCGCGAGCCGATCGAGCGCGACCGGCGCGGTTTCGTGCCCGAGGCCGAATTCCTGGGGGGCAACAACATAGGCTTCGGAGATGCTTTCAGCCAAGCAGACGCATGCGGTCGAGCGCTCGTATTCGGGGTAACGAATAGCGGCCAGCCACACGTAGAGTGCCAGCATCTCGGCATCCAGGGCGCTACCTGGCAAGTCGTCGGCCGCAGGGAGGGGATTAAGCCGGTCCGGGTTTTCAAAAACCACCACGCTGGTGAAGGGCTTGGGCTTGCTGCGAACTCCGAAATGCGCCACAAGGAAGGACGGACGGGCGCGACGGAACGCCTCCGAGGCCGCCCACTCCACGAAGGAGTTGCCGAAGATTAGGGCGCCGTTGCCGCTAAGATAAAGCGAGCGCAGGAATTCCCGAATCGCGGGTTCAGAGGCTACTTCCGGAGGACACCACGAGGTGACCTCGACTTTGCGCAGTTGATCGTACACCGCATCAGCGTCGGCAAGGTCCTTGCGCATGGTATTCATTTCGTGCGCGAACCTCTCCCGGAACGGGTCCAGCCTACCGTAGCTCAACAGCATAGGTGACGCCACCCGGGCGTCGGAAGGCCCGTCCGTCAGCAGGTAATCCACTAGGCTGCTTCCAGCATCACAAATCCAGGTGTCCGCAGGCGGGGCGTCCGGGCGGCGCAACGCAATGTCCAGCAATCCTCCGGAACGTCTCCCGGCCGCGCCGGATGTGCCTCCGAGAAGAGCTTCCGAAGGGCTGAGGTTCTCACCAAGTGAGGTGAAATCGAGTTTCACTGCTCGGCCAATGCCCTGCCACCTGTGCCAGACTTTCGCCGGATCGAGGGGAAGAGGCCGTGGGATAACCAGCACTACCAGCCTGCGTGCCGAGCTGCGCGAGGCCGCGTCAACACTGGGCGCGCGCTGCTCAGCCGCATCGAAGACCGCCTGCACGGCCCGCCGCCATTCCTGATAGTACGGCGATCGGGCGAGCAGAGAGGCGTTCTCGATGGTTTGTTCGCTGGTCGAGAACTGCTGCCAGTGGCGAACCCCCATTTTCTCCTCGAGCCGCACTACGTCTCGGAAGAGATTGGAACACTCGTCCTCGCTCAGTTCCGTCACGTAAACGAGAAGCCGCAAAATCGACTGTCGTTCGTACGGGAAGAGGTAATCCCACTCCCGAAGCTGCTGATTGACGAACGGAAGGAAGGTCAGCGGGACGCGTTTGAGGAGGCCTTTCCTCAAAGCGTCTCGCACTTGCGGCGGTAGGCTTTCCTCGAACTTCATCGCGGCTCCCTGAACCTTCCTCAACCAGCTAAACGAGCAATTCGACGAGCCGTTTGCCCTGCGAATCCATGCGCGGACAACCCAGTAGGCCCGCGAGCGTCGGGCAAAGATCGACGTGCCGGACGGGACGCTCGATGATTTGCGGCTTGCCGACCGCCGCTCCCAGCGCCATCATCCACGTGGTCCGGGTCGACTCTTCGTTGCCACGATGATTGAAAAATCCATTCGTCGTTGAGCCATCCGGATCACGGCCGAATTCCGGGAGGACCAGCAGGGTGGTCTTTCCCCGGTATTCGGGGTTTGCTTCTACTTCCTGCCACAGTTCGTACGCCAACCGGTCTCCCGTTCGGATGCCCGCGAGGTGCATTGCATAAGAACCGAAGTGCGCCACTTCCACATCCGAAAAAATGATCACCAGTAAGCTCGGTGAAAACTGGCGCATGACCTCGCGACTGACTAGGAACGTGAGCTCATCGCCGGAAGTGGGTCCACCATGCACAAAGCTGGCGATGGCGTCCTTAATCGTGCTTCGCACGCGCGGATCAAGGCGGTCGGCGGCATCGAACACCGTCCAGCCCAGACCCTCGTAGTTGCTTCCTCCGAGCGCGCTCTCGAACTCGGCTTCAACCTTGGCGCGATCTGCCATGTTGGCGGTTCGTCCCCGGCGGAGAGCGTCGGCGACCGCGGTGATCATCAGTTGCTTTGGAAACACCACATTGGCGCCATACTCGGGGCCATAATCGGAGGCCGAACTGGCGCCGATCAGGCTCGTGAGGGCTTTATTGCTGGCCACAACCCAAGTGTCACTTCGAGATGCGCCGAGTCGTTTGCGGAAATGCTCAAACACGGTCGGAGTGGTTGGGGCCAGTTTTCCCCAATCGTCAACGCGTTGCCAGTTGCCGGTAAGGATGCTGGAAATGGCGTTGAAGTGCGCGGTCACGCCCTCGTTGCGGATATGGGTGTAGAAGAGCGCCTTGGGGAGCAGGTCCCGCGAGAGGTGCGGGATGTTCTCCAGCCCGTCCGCCGAAAAGGTCTCGGCGCGGCGCACTCCACCAAAGATGACAACTACGACCTTCTGGCCTGACCCGACCGTAACCTGTGGGTTCTCATCCGCGCGCGCCCGAGGGAGCATGAGCCCGGCGACGAGCAATCCCGCCTTACGCAAGAACGCCCGCTTTCGAGGATCCGCGATCACCTCGGAATCGGCGGAATACTGCGCGCCAAGCTGAGCTCGTAAGCGATCGCTATTGTCCACTTGCAAACCTGGCGAGGCCGACCTCGCTCCCAGTCCATCTTCGTTGCGGGCATTGAATCGAGATTGGGCCCATTGTATTCCCGTCGCCAATGTTTTTCAATGCAAAGTCAATGCGTTGCGTAGCACCGCCGGAGGCGCAGTGCTAGAATTGTATTCTCCCTGGGTGCTGAGTCAGGGACCTCTATGACTGGGATAATCGGCCTCGTGGCGGAGGGCTTTCCGCGCGCGTTCACGTTTGCTGATGCTGCCGAAGGTCACCATGGCTCCCGACCCTCCACCATCACGGTGCAGGTCCCGGCCGCTCTGCTCGGCTTGTTGGTGACGCTCTTGATGGGAGCGGGCTGCCTCTTCGCAATCGAGAAAGGCAGGGTGACGGGGATCGTCGCCGCTTCTTCCAAAGTCCCGATTCCCGGGGCGAAGGTGACGCTAGTGGCTGCCGACGGGAGCCGGCAATCCGTCACAGCGAATCAGCGCGGGTATTATTCGTTTCCTTCTGTAGAACCTGCCACTTACATTCTTTCCGCCGAGGCTGCCGGTTATCAGGCTGTGACGCGAGCCGATGTGCGAGTAACGGAGGGAACCGCGACCACCGTAGACTTACTTCTTGCGCCGGTAGCTCCGCCAGAACCAAAACAGGCGACCCCGGCCCAGCAGCAGCCTAGCTATTACGACGGCGTCGAATTGAAGGCCAGCGCGGTCAAAGGCACGATAGACGCGGCCGGGTATTCCTCGCAAGCCGAGAGCCCGCAACGTTTGCTGAGTGACGGCCCGAGCCTCACCGATAACGCCCTTGGAGCCCAGACGCGGGGGCGGCAAAACCCCGAGGCCGCGGAAGTGGAGAGCAGGCTCCAACAGGCCCTCCGAGCCGATCCCAACAGCTTCGATATCAATCATCAACTTGGAGAGCATTATCTTTCTTTGGATAACTTGAAAGACGGGATCCCCTATCTTGAAAAGGCGCAAGAGTTGAAGCCCGGAGATGGCTCCAACGGATACGACTTGGCCTTGGCGTATCTCGAAACGAAGAGCGCAGCGAAGGCACAAATCCTGCTTCGGGACCTGATCCGGCGCAAGGATACAGCCGAACTCCACAATCTCCTCGGGAAGGCCGACGAAGCTCTGGGCGATCCGCCCTCTGCGATCAATGAATTCCAGCTGGCGGCGCAGATGGACCCCAGCGAGATGAACATCTTTGACTGGGGGAACGAACTGCTCCTCCATGAAACCCTTGAACCCGCCACGGAAGTTTTCCAGCGAGGCGCGGCGCTTTATCCCAATTCTCCGCGGATGTACATCGGACTTGGTATCGCGTTTTATTCCCGTAGCTCCTACGATGAAGCGATCAAGGCGCTCTGCCACGCTTCGGACCTCAATCCCACCGACCCTCGGCCGTACCTGTTCCTCGGCAAAATGTATAACGTTTCCATGGGCCAAGCTGATGAAGTCGCAAAGCGCATGAAGAAGTTCATGGAGACCAACCCGGACAATGCTCTCGCCTACTACTACGGCGCGCTCAGTTTATGGAAAGGCTCCCGGAGCGGCGACCAAGGCGTTGACGTGGCTCGGATTGAATCTTTGTTCAGGAAATCGATGGCGCTCGACCCGCGCTTGGCGGACGCGCACCTACAGCTCGGGATTCTCTACCACGACCAGCACCGTGACCAGGACGCGATTCAAGAGTTTCAGGCGGCCATCCGCTTGAAGCCCGACGCTCCGGATGCCCACTACCACTTGGCGCAAGCGTATCTCCGCACGGGTGACCAGGAACGCGGCCAGGAAGAATTACGGCTGTACGACAAGCTCCACAAGTAAAAAGTCGGCGAAACTGAAGAGCGCCTGATCGACATTCGCTGATTCCCCCGTCGCGCCAAGACGAACTCTTAAGCCTACGCAAGCCTGCTGCGGCGGTGATTGAGCCAAGCAATCTTCAGTCTGACCCGGGTGTTCTCGCCCTTGCGACTTTCACACCTTACACTGACACCTTGAGTGCTGTGTAAGAACGGGCCGGGAGTTCGAGAGTCATGGGTGCGCCAACCCGCGGTGGTTCGAGGGCCTGAGGCACGACTCGTTTCGGCGAGTCGAAGGTGTTCGTGGCCTTGAGGTCCGATCCTGTGATGACCTGCGCGCTCGTTACCTTGCCGGGCGTCATGCCTTGCCAGTCGACGACCAGTTCGCGAGGCTTCTCCAAATCCCTGTTCAAAACGAATAGCGTCGCTGTCTTGTCCACTGGGTCAAAGGTGGCCGCGATATCGAGATAGGGCACCTGGCCCAGGCCAGACATCGCGGCGCCCCCGGCTTCAATCGGTCTGCCAAGCCGCGGCACCTCGTAGGTCGGTCCTTCGGGAACGAGGCTTAGGACGTTGCCGCGCGCGTATTGCAAAGCCCAAGCGTAGGGATAGTAGATGGTGTTTCGCAGCACGCCATTTTCATTAGTCATGAGCGGAGCGATGACGTTCACTAGTTGAGCCAAGCAGGCCAACCGCACCCTGTCGGAATGGCGCAGGAGCGAGATGACGAGGCCGCCCACCAACAAAGCGTCTTCCAGATTGTACGGCTCCTCGAGAAGACGCGGCGCCTCCTGCCGATGGCCGTTCACGGCATCGCCGCTGCGAGCGCGGTACCACACATTCCATTCGTCAAACGAGAGCCAGAGCCGCTTGTTCGTGCGCTTCAATCCGCGGACCATGTCGCAGACGTCGATGATTTCTTCGATCTGCCGATCCATGGCCAGATTCAGCGCCAAATATCTCGAGCTGTCTCCCCCGGTTTCTTCAGAATTTCCGAAGTACCGGTGTAGCGAGATGGCGTCCACTTCGTTGTAGCACTCTTCGAGCACTTGGCGGTCCCATTCGAGGTAGGTGGGCATGAAGGGCCCGCTCGAGCCGCAGGCGACCAGCTTCAGCGACGGATCGATGACGCGCATTTGCCGAGCGGCGTCGGCGGCCTTGCGCCCATAGTCGACTGCCACCATGTGGCCGATCTGCCAGGGGCCGTCCATCTCGTTGCCCAGGCACCAGTACCTCACATTGTGGGGCGCTTCGTAACCATGCTGGCGCCGCAGCTCGCTCCACCGCGTGCCCTTCTCCACATTGCAATACTCGACCAGCGCCACCGCGTTCTCCACCGAGCCGGTCCCGAAGTTCATGCCCATGAGTGGCTCGGTGTTCACCAATTTGCACCACGTCATAAATTCATTTGTGCCGAATTGATTGGTTTCCAGGGTGTTCCAGGCGCGATCCAAAACCCGGGGGCGATCCTTCTTGGGACCAACACCGTCCAGCCAGTGGTAGCCGGAGACAAAGTTCCCGCCCGGCCAGCGGATGACCGGAACTCCCAAGCCACGGATTTCTTCCATCACGTCGGTCCGAAATCCATTCGAGTCGGCGTGCGGCGACCCTGGCTCATAGATGCCTGTGTAAATGGCCCGGCCCAATTGTTCCAGGAACGATCCGAAAAGATGATGGTCGAGGGTAGAAATCTGCCGCGTCGGATCAATCACTACCCGCGTAGGGCCGGTAGCCGCAGCCTGTGCCCATGCTCCTCGGCCTCGCCACGAGCCGGCAGCCAGCGCCATGCCAGCCACACCTGTCTCTTTCAGGAAGCGCCTTCTTGGAATCTTCGCCACGGGAGTGTCCCTCCTACGGATTTTTTGCGGTTGGGATGCGGTGCCGGAGCAGAAACGATAAAACGCTTAACCGTCCCAAGCGCCGCTTTCATATCACGAATCACTGAACAGCGTCAATCCACACCTTCATTTTCTGCTGGCCGCGATTGCCCCATACACAGTAAGGGATAGCCTTGATCGCGACGGGTTCGCCGCCCACAGCATTGACGGGCCGGTAGAGCTGACGCGTCCAGTCGTCCGGCTTCTGCACGCTGCCCTGGCCTGTGATGACTGTAACGCCACCCAAAAGCGCCGGCTCAAAATGCGCCGCTAAGTTTGCTGAGAGCGGCAATGCGATGTGGTCTAGATCGCTCTTATTGTCAGGTTGCTCGAGACAGTAGATGATTGGCCCGCGGCGCAGCGCAATTTTGCCCCGAGATTGCAAAACGCTGGGATTGGCTTCCAGCTTTTCGATAGGCATGGGAAGGGTAAGCTCCACGACATCGCCTGAAGTCCACCTTTTATGAATTTGGGCGTAGCCGCTCACGATAGGCGGGCTAATTTTCTTTCCATTCAGAGCGATCGTCGAGCCACTCGCCCAGCCCGGCACGCGGAAGTGCAGCGTGAACTCCTGCGGCGCCTCTGCTGAGATGCGTAGTTTCACGTGTCCTTCCCAGGGGTAATTCGTGGTCTGCTTCACGGTTATTTTGTGCCCGTTCGCAAGCTCCGCCACCGCCTGGCCGCCGATATACAGGTTCGCCCAAATGCCGTCCGGGGACTGGTTATAGGCGTAGCGCCCGATAGAAGGGAAAAAACGTGCCACAGTAGTTGGACAACACGGGACTTCGAACCAAGGCTGGCGCTTGAAGGCGGTGTCGCAAGCGAGTGGAGTGGCATAACAGAAAGTGTTACCTTCAAGTGAGACTCCCGCCAGGACTGCGTTGTAAAGCGACTGCTCGAGCAAATCGACGTAACGTCCGTCGCCGGTCAACTTGAACATGCGAAAGTTCCACAGCACTGTGCCGGCTGAGGCGCAAGTCTCCTGGTATGCGTTCTCGTTAGGCAGATCGAAGTCGTCAGTAAAACCCTCGTTTTTGGACGACGGGCCGATGCCTCCGGTCACGTACATCCGCCGCAGCGTCACGCTGTCGTGCAGGCGGTTGAGGGCTGCGATCAGTTGTCGATCCCCGGTCTCATAAGCGACATCCGCCATGCCGGAATAAAGAAACATCGCGCGCACGGCGTGACCCACGGCTACGCTTTGCTCGCGGACGGGCAGATTGTCCTGGCAATAACTGGTGTCAAACGCTGTGGGATGGGCAAGGAAGAAATGATCCGCCAGCGGGCGGACGAAGAAATGGTCCTGGAGCGCGCGCAAATTGATAGGCACACCCTCACGCCACAGTACCGTGCGATTGGCCGGAAGATTGTTATATTCCTCCTCGAAAACGGATGGCTTCTTGCCCCGCTCGTTCAGATAAAACTCGGCGAGCTTCAGGTAGCGGTCGTTGCCGGTCGCCCGGTAGAGTCGCACCCAAGCGAGTTCAATGCCCTCGTGGCCCGAAAGTCCATCCCGCTTTCCGGGGCCAAAGGTCGCATCAAAGCAATCGGCGAGTTTCGTTGCCACGTCCAACAAGGTTCGCTTTCCGGTGGCTTCGTAGTGCGCCACGGCCGCCTCGAACAGATGCCCAGAGCTGAAGTCCTCGTGGAAGAAGGCAAGGTTCTTGAACCGCAGGTCCGGCTCTTCGATCTGAACGTGAGTGTTCAGATAGCCGTCGGGCTGTTGAGCGGCGGCAATTCTGGCAATCAGGTCGTCGACCCTCCGCTCGAGCTCCGGATCAGGGTGGTTTCCGAGCACGTACGAAGCGCCTTCAATCCACTTGTAGACGTCCGAATCCGCCCACCAAGGCCCACCGAACGTCCCCGAGGTTTTCTTGGACGCGATATCAAAATTGCGGATGCATCCCGTCGCCTCAAGCTCCTTGTAGACGTGATCGAGTGTCTTGGTGCGAATCACCTCGAGACGTGGCGACCAGAACTTGTCGTCGATCGTGATCTGCTTGAGCGCAATCTCACCAATTCTGGGCGTGGTCGTCGAATCGTTGGACTTCGGTGCTTTTCCGGCGACGCCCAAGGCCGGAATCGCCAGAAGCGCGGCCGCCAAAGCCGCCCCAATGAGCTGACCCTTCAGTCCCACACCACTTATAGCCATCGTTTGCCCTTTCTCACGCAGATGTGAGCTTCGCTTCATCCCTTCGTTGCTTCACATAGCTTTGTGCCTTCATCGTTCGTGCCGCTTCGCACGGCAGCGACAACTACCAACTCAACCGAACCAGCGAAATTCCTTGCGATGGAAGTTGGAAGTCCATCTCGATCTTATCGTCGTCCACACTCACCCACTGGGGAGACTCCAGAAGTTGGAGTTGCCCCGCCACTCTCATTTGAGCGTGCTGCTCAGCCGACGGCTCCTGGGGCGATCCGAGCTTCTTCCAAATCGAGTAAGCATCGCTGGATGTCTCGTCGATTCGGTAGTGATGAAGGAGCGCTCGATGAGTCGGGGTGATAATGCCCCGGATGGTCAGGTGAATCAGGGCCGGTGGCGTGGGCACGTCGTCCTGATAGTTCCAGACGAGAACACTCACTGCGCGCTCACCACGCGTCGCGAGCGCGTTGATATCGGGGGAGCTTCGTGCTCCTGAGCTGAGCGCTCGGTCGAGGCTCAACCCTCCGCTGCTTTCGGCCTGAACTCTCTCGCCGTCCATCAGGCCCAGCATGCGGAACCCGTTCAGAACGGGTAGATCGATATCACGGGTCCTCAAGGCTCGGAAGCCGGCAAAATAGGGTTGATCCTCGAACTCGAAGGCCCAGGTCAAGACTCCCTGAAGATTGACTTTGTAACGTTTCGCAAGCTCCAAAGCATCCCGCAGCACGGCGGCGTTGTAGGCAGCGTACTGTGGGCTGTTTCGGTAAGCATTTTCGGGATGGGCCGCAACCGAACACGCCGCACACCCTTCGGGGTCCGATTCGGAAAGGACTACGGGTAAGCGACGAAGCTCGGGGAAGCTGGCCACGATTTCAAATCCCTTGGCGATATCTTCAAGTTGCCGCTGGATTCCCATCTGGACGTGGCCGTCTACCAATTGGACGCGGCCCTTCGCATGAAACGAGATGAAATCGAGAGGCGCGCCTGCTTTGCCAGTGGCATTGTTCTGGCCCCTAACGCAGTGATCCAGGAAATTCCTCAGGAACTCAGCGGCTTTGGCGCCGGCTGGTCCGGTCGTCGCCGGACCACCGACGCGCGCTTGAGGCAAGGTGCGTTTCACTGCGTCGGCCGTAAAATCATAAAGCCGGTAGTACTCCTCCGGCGTGCCCTGCCAATACCCAATGTCCGGTTCGTTCCACACTTCCCAATTCCACGAATGGACCGCCTCGCGGCCGTACCTCTGAATCGAATGAAGCACCCATTGGCGTATCAGCTCCCTCCATTTTCCATAGTCTCTTGGGGGATATGCCCAACCGGTCCACAAGCTGCCTTCTGGCCAGTTGTGTTGGTAGGGCTCAGGATGCGTAGACAGCGCCTTCGGCATGAAGCCGATTTCAACGAAGGGCGCGATTCCGGCAGCACGATAAGCATCGAAGATTCTGTCGAGAATGGTCCAGTCATAGACGGGCCGACCTGCGGCGTCTTCCGAATAGACGTTCGTCGACCCCCACTTCAGTCGAGGAGTGCCATCGCCGCTGGTGAGCAGGTTATGGGTGCGAATGTGAACGGCACCGGGATTTAACCCTGCAAGCTGAACGAGGAGTTTCCTGCCGTACTCGCCATAAGTGAAATTGGGCTCGTCGTGCCCGAAATACGCCCAACTTGGTCTGAACGTGCCCTCGGTGACGGTTGTCTGGACCGAGATGGTCACCACCTGCTGTGCCAATCCCTGCCGGGGGGAGAGAACGAGGTCGACTGAACTTACCATGGTGACAAATAGAAGGAGGGCGCCAAATTCGAAGCTCCGGGATTTGCCGAGTCGTGCGGACGCTTCTCGCATGTCAGCCATCGGCCTGCATGAATGCGCTATAGCTGAAACGTTTAACCCAGATCGAGGGTTCGAGTCAACAATTATCTACCTGCCGCGCGAGCCCCCAAAATGAGCAAATTCACAGATAAGGCTTGCGCGCGGAATCCCATAGTGGTAAACTACGCAAAGCTAAGTTAACCTAAGCTGAACTAGTTATGGAACGCCCGAGTCCGCTCCGAAGTCCCTCCATCACCATACGCGATGTGGCGAAGGTGGCGGGTGTGTCCACGGCGACCGTGTCGCACGCCTTCAACTTGACCGGACGCATCATGCCTGAAACAAGACGGCGCGTCCTGGCGATCGCCCGCCAGCTCAAATACTATCCGAATCGCAATGCGCGAAGTCTCGCGGCCGGCACCAGCCGAACCATGGGGGTGATTGTTTCCGACATTGAGAATCCCTTCTTCGCCGTGGCGATCCGGAGTTTCGAGGCTCGGGCCCAACACTGGGGCTATGACGTGATCGTCAAGGAAACCGAGTATAAAGTCTCGCTCATGAGACGCGCCGCCGAGCGCATGCTCGAGCAAAAAGTGCGCGGTGTGGCGATCTTGACCTCCGAGATGAGCCCGGCTTGGCTCAAGGAGATCGTCAGGCAGAACATACCGGTGACCTGTTTCGATCTGGATTTTGTCAACGAGCGCGCGACGAATCTTAAGGTCGATTACCTGACTGGCATGCGGCAGGTTATCGATCATCTTTATCAACTGGGGCACCGGCGGATTGCCTTCGTGGGCGGCCGGCGCATCTTCAAGAACATACTGTCACGTCACCAGAGCTACGATGCGACTATGCGCGAACACGGCCTTGAGCCGGGGCCAGTCATCATTGGTAATCAGAGCCTTGACGGAGGGTTCTCGGCCGGCCTTTCACTGCTTGAAGCGTCCCCTCGGCCCACGGCGGTGGTGGCCATGAATGATCTGACGGCCGTGGGACTGATTAAGGCGTTCACGGATAACGGACTTCGCGTCCCCGAGGATGTATCGGTCACGGGATTTGACAACACCTTCCTGGCAGAGTACTTCGTGCCCCGACTCACCACGGTCGACATGCACCCCGATATCTTGGGCCGGACCGCGGCCGACGCCCTCCACAGAGCATCGACGTCGGCGCGAAACTCCGGCAGGGAATATAAAATCAACCTTGATCTCGTCGTGGGAAAGTCGACGGGGCCAGCCCCATCCCCGGATTAGGATGGAGAGCCACTGAATGGCCCTCTATCTCCGGCGTCTCAAGCACCGGGTTGCTCCTGATCACCCGTACTGCCTGGGTGATCTGGCCGACCTGAAGCGTGATGTCCACAACCGCCGGCTGAAACTACATTGAACGTTTACGCCAACGTCATTCCACAGATTTACGGTCGCGCGGGCGACGATCTGGAGCGAGTTTTGTTCCCAAGATTTTTCCGAGTCGGATGTGACCGGGAAGGGACGCGTGTGCTAATCTACTGGAAATCAGTGAATTGGGTTGACGGGCCTGTAGCTCAGATGGATAGAGCAACGGTTTCCTAAACCGTGGGTCGGGAGTTCGAATCTCCCCAGGCCTACCACTCTTTTCCGGATAAGTGGCCCTCGTTTTCGAGACCCATTTTCGCGGGCGATCACGCAGTATCTGGCACGGTTTCTCGATTGTGATTTTGGGGCGGTCGGATCCGTCCGCGCGCCCATTGTCCGGAATTCTTGGAAAAACTCTCTCACCTCGACAAGAAACGGTGTATACTCCCTGCGCCTAACGGGCCTCCAAACTGATGTCCCTTGCATATCGCAGCCCAGCCCCGTTCCAACTCGTCACGGCGAAACCCCCGAATGCGGTTCCTCCCTCGAGACGTGCAACACGCCTGACGGGCAACTCGGAGAATCAAGTCGGAAGGGGACCAGTCTCTTCCAAGGAGCATACCCACATGTGTCGAAAGCTTCTCATTCTTATTGCCGCGATGGCTTTGCTTCCTGCGGCGATCTGTGCTCAGACTGTGGACGGGATCATTGCCAAGAACATTCAGGCGCACGGCGGAATGGAAAAATTGAAGTCTGTCGGGAGCCGCATTGAGACCGCGAAGTTCAGCGCCGGGTCTTTCAAGGCGGATGTTCGACAGGTTAATAAGCGCCCGAACGAGGTGCGCACCGAATTCATCCTTCAGGGAATGACGGAAGTGGAAGCCTACGACGGCAAGGTTGGCTGGCGAGTGAGCCCGTTCCAGGGCCGCCGGGAACCGGAGCTGCTGGCCGAGGACGACATGAAAGAGATGGTGGTCGATGCGGATATGGACGGCCCGCTGGTGGACTATAAGGAAAAAGGCCACAAGGCGGAACTCATGGGCCACGATTCTGTGGAAGGGACCGACTGCTACAAGGTGAAATTAACGCTGAAGAACGGCGATATCCGCACCTATTATTTCGACATGGATTCGTATCTGGAGCTGAAGCTCGAGACTCAGAACTTTGTTCGTGGCGCTCCACGGGAGTCGGAAACGTACTATGGCGACTACGACCAGGTGGGCGGTATCTACTTTCCCTTTGCGGTTGAGGAGGGACGGAAGGGCGACCCGGACCGCGTTCGTTTGACTGTCGAGAAGGTGGAAATCAACCCAACGGTCGACGACGCGCTGTTCACAATGCCCGCCTCGAAGCCGGCGGCCGGAGCGCCCGGTACTCCGAAGTAAGGTGATGGCGCGCAAGCGCCTGATGTAGGGCTGGGGCTCGCCCCGGCCAGAGGCCGATCCCGCCTGGCGGGACCGGCCCTTCAAAACAGGAGATATCTGGACAATGAACAGACTGCTGGCTCGTTCCTATGTCTTCGTGATTCTGATGGTGTGGATGCGCTCCACCTGCCTCTTGGCGCAGGACATGAAGTTCGATTCGGACACGATTTCCGGCCTGGGCGCCAGGAATATCGGTTCGGCGACGATGAGCGGCCGCATCGCGGCCTTGGCCGCGGTGAAAGACAAGGACAGGCTTACTGTCTACGTGGGATCGGCGAGCGGCGGGGTGTGGAAGTCTGTGAACGGCGGCACCACGTTCAAACCCATGTTTGACAAGCAACCTGTGCAGTCGATCGGAGCGGTCGCGATCGATCCCTCGAATCCCAAAACCATTTGGGTGGGGACGGGCGAGAGCTGGACGCGCAACAGTGTGTCAATCGGCGACGGCATTTACAAATCGACGGACGCGGGCGAGAACTGGACCAACATGGGCCTGAAGGATTCCGAGCACATCGTCAAAATCATCGTCGATCCCGCCCAGCACGATGGCAACACCGTATACGCCTGCGTGCCCGGCAAGCTCTGGAGCGACAGCGACGAGCGCGGCGTCTACAAGACCGCCGACGGCGGCAAATCCTGGACGAAGATCCTGAAGGGCGCCAACCTTTCGACGGGCTGCTCGATGCTCAGCATGAGCTCGCGCGATTCCAAGGTGCTCTATGCGGGGATGTGGGACTTCCGTCGCAAGGGATGGACGTTTCGCTCCGGGGGCGAGACGCCTACTTCGTTCAGTGGCAGCGGCCTTTTCATGAGCACGGACGGCGGCGCCACCTGGACTGACCTAGATGAGAAGAGCGCGAAAGGCCTGCCGCCCAAGCCGTGGGGCCGCGTCGCAGTGACTGCGGCACCTTCAAACCCGAATGTGGTCTACGCCCTCATCGAGTCGCCGCAGAGCGCGCTCTACCGCTCCGACGACGGCGGCAAGACCTGGCAGCAGCGCGACGCGAGCCAATGGATGGTGTGGCGGCCATTCTACTTCGCCAACCTGATCGTCGATCCCAAGAACGAAAACAAGCTGTACAAGCCCGACCTCACCCTGATCATGAGCAATGACGGCGGCAAGAGCTTTAGTGGTGTTGGCGGCGGCGCTCACGGCGATTTCCACGATGTTTGGATCGATCCGGACAACACCGACCGTGTCATCGCCGGAGACGACGGCGGGGTGTGGTATTCCTACGACGGGGCCAACAGCTGGTGGAAGGCGAACAATCTGCCCGTCTCGCAGTTCTATCACGTGGCCGTTGACAACGAGGAACCGTATCACGTTTACGGGGGATTGCAGGACAACAGTAACTGGATCGGCGATTCATCTTACCCAGGAGGCATCACCAATAGCCGCTGGGAGTGTCTCGGCGGAGGCGACGGATTCTGGGTGCTGCCTGACCCGTCTGACCCGAACTATGTCTATGAGGATTCGCAGGGCGGGGAAATCGTTCGCGTGAATCGTAAGACGCTGGTGGGGCGCGGCATCAAGCCCTTGCCGAATTATGGGGAAGGGAAGCTGCGCTTCAATTGGAACGCGCCCATCTACATGAGCCCCAACGAGCCGGGAACGGTCTACATCGGGGCGCAGTTCCTGTTCCGCTCCCGCGACCATGGCCAGACTTGGGACCGAATTTCGCCGGACCTTTCCACCAACGATCCCGAAAAGCAGAAGCAGGAAGAATCAGGCGGCGTGACCGTGGATAATTCCGACGCCGAAACCCATACCACCATTTACTCGATCAGCGAGTCGCCCCGCGATGGACAGACGATCTGGGTGGGCACGGATGATGGCAATCTTCAGATCACGCGCGACGGCGGCAAGACCTGGACGAACGTGGTGGGCAATGTGCCAGACCTGCCGAAATTCTCATGGGTCTCGTGGGTGGAGGCCAGCCGCTTCGATCCCGCCGTCGCCTACGCCACTTTCGATCGCCACACCTTCGGCGACATGGACCCCTACTTGTACAAGACCACAGACTACGGCAAGACGTGGACGCCTATCGTCACCAAGGATAGCGGCGTCCGCGGCTACGCGCACGTGATTAAGGAGGACACGGTCCTCAGTAATTTGCTATTTCTCGGCACGGAGTTCGGTCTTTGGATCTCGCTCAATGGCGGCAAGCAGTGGGCGCAATACAAGGGCAACGAGTTCCCGAATGTTGCGGTGCGCGATATCGCGGTCCAGCCGCGCGAATCCGACTTGGTTCTCGCCACTCACGGACGCGGCATCTGGATCATTGACGACATCACGCCCTTGCGCAAACTCACTCCCGAAGTCATGGCACAGGAGGCGGTATTCCTCGAAGGCAGGCCTACCTATCAGCGGCTGATGGCCGGCGGTGGATGGTCGGAAGGAGACGCCGCCTTTTCCGGCCCTAACCCACCGGGCGCCGCGTTGATCACGTATTATCAAAAGAAGCGTCACATTTTCGGCAAGATGAAAATCGAGGTCCTGGATGATCAAGGCAAGCTGGTGGAAACACTGCCGGCGAATAGTCGCCGCGGCCTGACGCGCGTGCCATGGTCCATGGCGCTCAAGCCGCCGCGCGTTCCTCCCGCCGTCTCGCTGGCGGGTGCCATGGTCGGGCCTCGAGTGCTGCCGGAAGCTTACACCATCAAGATGACTCGCGGCGACCAGACCTATACCACCCAGCTTAACGTCGGCCTGGATCCGCGCGCCAAGTACACAGCCGAGGACCGCAAGCTTCAACTCGACGCGTCGACGCGGGTGCGCGACCTGCTGGGTGACATGAGCTTTGACGTCGATAATATCAACAGCGTCCGGGATGCTCTCGCGGCTCGCGCCTCGAAACTCGACGCCAACGACCCTCTCAAGAAGAAACTCACCGATCTCTCCGATAAGGCCGACACCATCAGCAAGAAGATTGTGGCCACAAAGACAGGTGGCGCCATCACCGGCGAGATGCGCCTTCGCGAATATACGATCGAGCTCTATGACAACTTGACGTACTACGAAGGCCGGCCGGGCGATTACCAGGTGGCGCGCATCGATTCTCTCAAACACCAATTGGAGGATGTCGTCAAGGAATTCAACGACTTCATGGCGAAAGACGTCCAGCCGGTGAACCAGGCGCTAGCCAAGAAGAAGTTGGAACCCATCCGTCCCTTGGTGCGCCCGGACTGGGACAAAGCCAACGCGGGCTAAACACAACGATGAAGGCTGAAGTATGAAATCTGAGGGATGAACTCAAGAAAGACTCACACTTTCGATTCACCCTTCAGACCTTGCCCGTCACTACTCGCGCTCTCACCGGTTCGAGGCGCCACGAGCTTTCCATTTTTGATATTCTTCCCGGAAACGCGCCTCCATGTCCGCGCATGCTTGCGGAAGCTTTTCCGGATGCCGGGTAAGGTCGAGCATGAACATACGCCAATCTTCCGGCATGCCAAGGAACTGCTTGTACTCCGAAGCCGGCGGAGGACCGCCCTGAGCGCCGGGGGGAGGAATAGCCGGCGGCAGGTGCACCGCCCACATGCTGCCGCCCGCCAGCATTTCGTGCGGATACTGCATCAGCCACGTGCAGTTGTGTGAGTCCATGATCATATTGGAAGAGACTACAACCCATTGATTGGCGTCGTCCGGTGCAGGCAATTGGCAGTTCCAAAATCGCGCTTGTGGCACAGCGAAGGTGGGGTCGTTGGAGCCGTAGGGATCGAGGTTGAGGACCTTCAAGCCGCGCTGGTCGGCGAATTTTCTGACTTCGGGGAGCGCTTGGTTCCAATCCACGTTGGAATCGCTCCCCCACCAGTACACCGGATGGCTCCCGGTGAGCGCGTTGAAATATGGGAAGTAATTCGGATACGCGCGTGCCACCGTGAGCAGCGAACTGGCGGCCAGGAGCGCCGCAAGCGCTGCGACGCCGCGACCCCAGAAGGGAGCCTCGTGATGCAGGCCCTGGATCACCCGTGGCAGCGGCGCCAGCATGACAATCAACAGAACAATTGGAATGGTGAAGTGCCGAATGCTGATGCTCATGCGCGCAGCCATGCAGGCGGCCGTGAACACGGCGAGCGAAACCCACAGCACCCGCCAATGCAAAGCTAGCGCTCGGGGAATACCAAGCCTTCGCAAATGCCGCCTTCCGGCCAGCGCCATGGCCAGCGCGAGCGCCAGCAATCCAAGAAAACCGAGTGTCGATTTCAGCACCAGCATGACCGGGTAATAAAACCAAACGCCGTGAGAGTAGCCGTGACCAAGAAGGAAGGTCGGGCGGCTGGAAGTGACAACAAACATGAGCAGCCCGCGAAGGTAGAGCCACGGCGACATGAGCAGCCTGCGCACGGGCACCCAGGCGGCGCTGTGGCCGACCAGATACAGCGCATCCGTGGATTGATTCAGGGAAAGCAGGAAGTAGACGCAGTAAACCACAATCGCCGCCAGCGCCGTGCCCTTGAGCGTCCACCGCCAACGCAAGCGCCGCCAGGCGCGGAGTTCCGGCTTATCGGGCGGTTGTTCCGGTAGTGTTCGGAAGCGGGTGCTCCACGCAAATGCTCCAAAGGCAAAGAACAACAATCCGGAAGAGAATTTCGCGAGCAGGGCCCCAGCCAGGCACAGCCCGAAGAGCGCGGCGTTCTTGCGGGTAGGCTCTTGCAAAAGATCAGCAAACCGCCACAGAGTGAGCAGGCAGAACAAGGTCACGGCCAAGTCGGTGAGTACGAGCGGGCCGAAGACGATGAACGTTGGCGTGCTGACATATGCCGCGAGTGATAGCAACCCGCCCCAATCACCGCCGATCTTCCGCGCGTAGACGAAGACGACCCAGCCGAGAATCAGGGTGAGCATCAGCATGGGCAGTCTGGCCCACGCCAGCGTGCGGACGGGATCGTTCCAGCGCGTCAGAAGCCATTCTCCAAATACCCACTCGCCCAGAAATGCGTGCGGCATGAATTTCGTGCTGGTGGTCCAGGAAATGTGAGTATAGTCGGCGCGCGTGCCGCGCAGAATCAGCGGGATTGCCGCGATGACCTTCGCCAGCGGAGGATGCTCTTCGTTGAGCCGGAGATCGAGCTTCTGCAAGTAGCTCACGCCGGCGCCAATGTGCGCGACTTCATCAAAGGTGACAGACTCGCGCAAGGCCGCGCCTCCCGCCAGAAAGGCCATCAGCGCCAAGAGCGCGCAGGCACATATGGGAGCAGGCCTGAAACGCGGCGAATCTCCTGGTTCGTCTTGAAGCAGCGGCGTGGGTCGCGAAGAGTTTCGCTCTCCGGAGGCTATGCCGCTCTTAGCTCGGGAACCCGCCACGGCTGATTTTGGTCTCATAGGTCTCGCTTGCGGTTACGCGGCCCACTCGGTCTTGACGCAGGCATATCGCGAGCCGCGCCCTCGCCGCTCGTGGCCGTATTCACCCGGCCGCGCATACTAAGTATTCTGAAGCCTGGCCGCGACCCCAGATTCCGCCCCTGTCCTGCGAACTTTGGCAGATTCGGTCGACGACAACAGTGATGGCTATCACCGTGGGCTGCCGTAAATTCCCCGCCACGGGCTCCAGGGCCACAAAACAGTCCCAAATGTGGACTTGACAATGAAGTAATAGTATGCTGAGTTTTGTTTTGTTGAAAGCGAGATGTTTGCTAAAGCTTGAATAGTCTAATCGGAAGGGACTACTGGGGACGCGGAAAAAGCGACGAATTGACGCGCTTAAGTAGGAAGAAGAATTCGTCGAAAGAGCCTGGAAAGCCGGAATGTGTATGATTACAAAGCAAGATACCGGCGAAACCATGGACTCCATGAACGAAATAAGTCCTTCACCATCAACAAAGATTTTTCAGACAGCAGGATTTCGAAGAGAGTGCGAGGGATTGGAACGAAGCCGGAATGTGTATGAAAAAAAGGAAAATGCTCGGAAAACGAAGCCAAGAAAGCCGGAATGTTATAGAAAACAAATGTAGTTAGCAAAAAAAACGAAGCCGGAATGTGTATGAAAACAAAGGGGACAGGTTCTCAGCCTCAATCCTGAGTCAGTTTGCCGCTCCGTGCGCACGGCAGTTAACTATTTGATTAACATATTGCACGAACCTCCGCCACCCACCCTCAGGCACCGCCACCCTTCATCGGCACTCCACTATCGCGACTCTGACGGAACCGTGCCACGTGCCCTGCCTTGCTTGACTTCAAGTGGGCGTTCAGCTAGTTTGGCGAAGGACGCCCACGTTCGCGCCTTCGCCCTATGAGCAAGAACCTACGACGATGGTTGGCGCTGCTCGTATGTGCCGTCGTGCTGGTTTTGGCTTTTCATAACCTCACCAAAGGCGCGGAGTGGCAGAGTTTCAGTTGGGACCGGGTCTGGCTTTCCCTGAAGCAAGCGAACCTCTTCTATCTGCTCGCCGCGATAGCGACCACCTACTCCACGTATTTGGTGCGCGCCTATCGCTGGAGGTTCTTTCTTGATCCCATCAAAAAGAGCCCCGTGTGGCCTTTGTTTGTAGGGCAAGTCCTGGGATTCGCTGCCATCTATCTGCTCGGCCGGCCTGGCGAATTCGTGCGGCCGGCATACATCGCCAAAAAAGAGAACGTCACCTTCACTTCGCAGGCTGCGATCTGGCTGCTCGAGCGCATTTATGACATGATTTTTATCATCCTACTGTTCTCCGTAGCGCTGGCGTTCGGGCCGCTACAGCCCGGGACCGCCCACGCGCGCCACCTGGTCCGCGCCACGCGCTGGGTGGGGCTTGCCATTCTGTTGGTAGCGTTTCTGATCATCACCGTGCTGGTGATTTTCCGCCTTCGCGCCGCCGAGGTGAGAGCGGGAGGAAGTCCCGGTTTCCTCCGATTCCTCTCGGAGCACGGCCGGCAGCGGGTGGATCGTTTTCTTCAGTCGTTCGTCGATGGCCTGGAGGTGATCGAGAATTGGCAAGATTTCTTGTACAGCGTCGCCTCCACCGCGCTGCTGTGGGTCTTGAACGCCAGTGTGTTCTGGCTGACGTTTCGCAGCCTCGGTGGGGACCTGGCAACGCTCAGTTGGCTGGCCGCGGCACTGGTGCTGGTGTTTTCGATTTTAGGCATGCTGGCACAACTGCCGGGCATCGGGGGAGGGTTCCAGGTGGTGGCGATCGGCGTGCTCACCGGATTCTTTCACGTCACGCCGGAAGTCGCCACCAGCGCGGGGATTCTGCTTTGGCTTATCATCTCCGTGCCTTGCGTTTTGCTGGGCTTATCGCTTTTGGTTTATGAAGGACTGACGTTTAAGAAGCTCGAATCGATACCGGTCGAGGAGCGGCCTGCGGCGGCGGACAAAGAACGACAGCGGGCGGGAAAGTAGATTTGATCCGCGGGAGGGAATGAGCGAGCCATGAAGTGTCCATTTTGCGGGCACGTGGAAGACAAAGTGGTGGATTCGCGCGAAGCCAAGATTGGCGATACCATCCGGCGCCGCCGCGAATGTGTCGGCTGCGGGCGCCGCTTCACGACCTATGAGCGTATCGACGAAATTCCTTACATGGTGGTGAAGAAAGACGGGCGTCGCGAAAAATTTGACCGGCAAAAGCTGCTGGCGGGACTGTTGAAGGCCTGCGAGAAAAGACCCGTGCCGATGAATAAGCTGGAGCAAATCGTCAATGAGACGGAGGCCCTCGTCGCCGAATCCGCAGACCGCGAACGGCCGACCACCGAGGTGGGTGAGCTCGTCATGAACCGGCTCAAGAAATTGGACAAGGTTGCCTACGTGCGCTTCGCATCCGTCTATCTGGATTTCAAAGACGTCCGCGAGTTCATGGATGAGTTGAAGGATCTCTTGAAAGCGAAGAAGACGTAGAGCTGGCCTTCAGGCCGGCACAGAGGTTTTGGGGCCCGATGGGCGCGCCGACAGACAATCGCTTCCCAGTCCGGCAGAACAGAAAGGCCGAGGAGTCTCAAACAGCCGAAGCACTGCCAGCTCAAGAGTCGCTCCACTGGTCGAGCGTGTCACGCGTCCTGCCGGCGGCGCCCTGCTTCCAAGAATCAGCTTGACACCGCATCGTGCTTTTGGAGATGGCTACCTGCTACTCGCCTCCCTACACATTCCCGCGTCACTGACCCCGTGGGGCAGAGAGAAGGAATACGTCCCAGGCCCAACGGTCTCCATGCGAGTGACCCGGGTCGTCGACTTTGGCTCGATAGCGGAAGCGATTGCCGTATTGGTCGGTTCGATTCGAGAGTTTATAGTCCAACGAGATCCAATCAACGCCGAGTTCCGGAAGGGTGTGGAGCTCATTTGGTTCGGAGATCCCATTGTGGTTGGCGTCAATCCATAACCGAAGCTTGGAGTAGATCGCGTCGCGTGCGTCGATGATGCCGTCCCCGTTCCCACCGTTCTCGGGCTTATCGAACACCGCCAGGGCGAGAAATCCATTGGGGTCGTTGGACAGCGGCTGCGGAGAGTGGTTTCCAAACAGCTCCGCGCCATTGTCGATTACACCGTTGCCGTTCCGGTCCAATGCAAGGAACGCGTTTGTGGCACCCGGAGCCGTCCAACTAATCTGGATGGGCGTACCTGTGTTTAGGATATCGAATTTCACGCCGCCTTCGTAATCGCTCAAATGGAAGCCGGAGCCGTCCACATCAATGATGATGGGTGTATTTGGCTGGCAACTGCACGTCGTGCCATTCCATGCTTCATTATCACCGCATTGCTCCACGCGGCCGCAGCTAGCCACACATATGGACGTATTCACGTTGCAAATGCCGCTGCAACAATCGCTGGGGTCGCTACAAGTTTGGCCGTTATTCAGACAACAGGTGCTGTTAGCGCATGTCATCCCGCTGCAACACTCACCGGGCAGACAGGGATCACGAACAACTGACACGCAGTTTTGGCACTTGTTCTCAACGCAGATCGTGTTGCAGCAATCAGTGTCGTATGTGCACGTCACGCCGTCGGCGACGCAACACTTCCCGCTCACGCAGTTAGCGAACCCGCAACATGGGTCATTCCCGCGGCACTCGGTAGGGCTGCAGTAATCGGTCGCGGCCACGCAACAGCCGTCAGGGGGGGTGGTCTTGCAAGCGGCGGGGGTCGGTGTGTTGTACGCAATTGGTTCGGTACATGTTGAGGGGCTGCACGGAGTTAGGTTCTGGGTCGCATTGTAGAAGCCCGTGAGGCTCACATCATACGTGGTGTAGGTCCCGGCGTTGCAGGGGGAAACGCAGTTTGGAGGCGGTGTAATCGGGCCGCCATCTGTACTGGATACAGGTTTTGTCATAGGGACCGGCCCTAACCACGCGGGCCTGCCTCGTAACGAGGGGCAAACAGCCAACGAGAACCAAGAGTCTCAAGAGCGTCAATCGTCCCTTCATAGATGCCGCCTTCCTCTCAAAGCGGTGGCCGCGCCCGCTGTCCGCCCGTCGGTTTGGCCATCGCGCTAACCCGGTCTATGAGTAGCCCGCATCAGTTTGGCCTAGGGGCCGGGCTGACGATCCCTGGAAGGTCACCTGCGTTTACACGTGTGAAGATCCCGTCCGGATCGGGGAGAGCGTAACCAAACCCGTAATTTCCCCATATCGTTCCATCCTCAAAGTAAACGACGTCGATGCCGATATTGAACTTAGGCGCCTCGGCGAAGGCGCACCCTGTCTTTGACCTTCTCCGTTCCAAACAGGGCTCTGTATTCTTTGCCTCCTCAAACCCTTCTCTCGAGACGATGCCACTCATGATTTCCGGGACGCCGGCCCTGGGGTCGATTCCGCCCCAAATTCCTTCGACGCGGTCGGCCGGAGAAAGTGTGATTTCCTCGCCGGGAGCGAGACGGAGCGGGCCATTCCCTTGACGGAGGATCCGCCATTCCTCGCCTCTAGCGCGGGCGCGGGTGTATCGAGCTTCCACGCCGGACGCCGTCATGCTTGGAATTAAGCCCCAGTGCAGGGTTTCCTGGATGAGGACAGGACAGCCACCGTCGCACCAATGGGTATGGGCGCGGCACCACGCTTCGGTGCTGGTGTCTGTGTTGCAATGCATGTCGGTGAGACGAACGGGGAAGGTGACAGATATCCCCACGGAGACGATAGTCTTGGAAGCTGGACTCCTGAGCGTAAAGGAAGCGTCGCTCAGCCAGTTCTTGACGGCGTCTATTTCTTGCCCTCCGTGCACGGCTATCTGGGGGATTCTGTAGATTCCGGGCACGACTTCCTCCCCAGCTTTCATAATTTTGATCAGTCTCACCGGGTCACCCGGATGCGACGGATAAACTTGAAGGGTTTTAGGCCACGTCCACTCATCGTCGGCCTCTCTAGCCCCAGCGAGCAGGTGCGCTCCAGGCCAGATTCGAATCACCAAAACAGATGCGAGCACGGCGCTCAGCGACCAGATTGCAATCACGCTCAAACGCTGGATTAATCTTGACATCGCCAACCTCCTCCTAGCCTCTCGCTGCCCGAGCATGGGCCCGTCGAGCGACGCGGTGGGGCCTTCTCGATGCGCGTCAGCGCTGCGCAGCACTCACAACCGCGGACGGATGAGAGCTGGCATACCGGGGCTCATTATAGCGACGCGTTCTTGTTCAGAACGGCCAACACTTCTCCCTCCTGATCCGGCTGCAGTTTCCCTTCCCAAACCTGTGTCACGGTTCCTTTGCCATCAACCAGCAACAATGTCGGCGTCCCTGTGACCCGAATCGCGTTGAGCGAGGCCTGCTTTACATCGTCAACCTGCACGCCTTCTTTTTCGAGGTACTTCCGGCTTTCGTCCACTGATTGGGGCAGGACGGCCACCAATTTCAGATCCTTTGCCCTCTCCTTCTGGATTCTCTGGAAGAATGGGGCGCTTTCCGTGCAAAAGTGGCACTGACTCGAGATGGCGAGGACCAGAGTGCGCTTGTTCTTGACCCAATCGACGCCGGGAAGGGATCGCTTCATACTCATCCCAGCGTGTGGCTGCGCGGGATTAGGCGCGGGCCCTGGCTGCGGCAGCAGGAAGACCTTGACCAAAACAGCCGAGAGCAAGAGTGATACGAGAATCGTGGCGAGATTGGCGAGATTTTCCAACCTGCTTGGGCGGTTTGTCGCTTCCATATTTAGCTCCTCTGTTAAAGGCGTCGGACTTCCATAGTGCGAATTCAGGGTGGCGGTCGCCAGAGATTATGGCGCTCTTTGTACGCCTTGGCACCGCGCCTCGGTCGTGGCGCAGCAAAGTCGTCTAAGGGTGGAGACGGATGCAGGCTAAGCCTTTGCTATAGCGTTGTCAACATCAATCAGTTGACAAAACGTGCTATTTAATATCAAAACGTCCTATAGCGGTATTTGGAGGGCGATGCCTGAAAGACTTTCTTGAAGTCGCGAGTGAAGCTTGAGCTGCTTGAGTACCCGCATCGAAAAGCAATCTGCTTAATGCTCAGACTATAATCGGCGAGAAGCAATTTAGCCCTTGCCAAGCGAACCCGCCGCAGGCGCGACGTAAGAGTTTCACCCGTCTGCTCCCTAAAGAGGTGCTCAAAGCGAGACCGGCTTAGGCCCGCTTGCGCGGCAAGTTGGCTGACTCTCAGGCACCGGGCGTAGCCGCCTTCGATCGCGGCAAGAGTGCGGAGGATTCTGGGGTCCATCGTCCGCGCCTCGATCACTTGGTCGACAGGCCGCTATTATACCTACGATACACGATAAGTCAAGTTTCTCGATTACTACAGCCCCAAAGCTGAACTCTAGCACCGTGTCGCGCTTGTGGGGGCCGTTTCTTTGCGATCGGATCTTTTTCGTCATCCTGCGCCTTCTCAATCGGCGCCGCGAATTGCGGTACGCCGATTACCACTTTCCGGACGTCGCCTTATGGTGACCGCGTGCCCTGCGTCCATTCGCTTTGACCGCCCGGGGGAGGCGTGTGCCCGAATAATAGGACGGCCGATGCCTCGAAGGGATAATCGCACAGTCAATCAATCGAGCCCTTCATGCGGGCCGATTCCAGACGAAGGCGCCAAAAGTTCGAAAAGTGCTGAAGCCCAACCGCTCATAAAGGCGGACTGCACCGGCGTTTGCGTCCGTCACCGTCAGCGAGACCTCTTGGTACCCCCGCCGGGCGAGTTCTCGGAATGAGAACTCCATCATGGCAGTCCCCAGGCCGCTGCCCTGAAATTCCCGCGCCACGGCGACCTGCGGAATGTGCGCGGTCGTAGCGCGAACCGAGGTCAGCGCCAGCACAGCGGCCAATTTGCCCGTCGCCCGGTGAATGGCGACCTTGGGCGCTTTGGGGATCTGCTCGCCACAACCATGCTGGTGCAGAATATTGTCGATCAGGCGAGCGGCGCCCGCCTCCGAGGCGTATTGATCGTTGATGATGGCATCCACGTGATTTCTGTAAACGTGGTACAGGAGCTGCGCCGCCTCACGGTCGTGCCTCGGCTCCCAAGGTTCGATCACAAAATCACTTGGCCAGGATGCGGCGTCTCCCATGTGCGTCCCCGACGCTGGAAGGGCGGAATCGCCGCCGGGCTTTCGATCCTTCAGCGAGGCGGCCATGAAGTTCCGGCGAAATCCTTTGAAGCCGTGCGCCGAGAAGCAGGGATCGAGCTCTTCAAAGCCAAAGTGAGGAAGCTGCGTTTCCACTCGCGTCACCCCGGGGATTTCCGTCAGCGTTTCGATGACGTGTTCGAGCAGGCACAGCGCTTGGTCCAACTGCCCTTCGCTCGATTCGACAAAGAGATTCCCGATCAAGCCTTTTTCACCTTCATAGAAAAAGAAACTGTAGCCTTCAATCTGGTGGTCGCGCACCAGCGCGTAGCCGGAGAGGCGTTTGTCCTCCAGGCATGAGGAGATCAGGCGGACCGAAGCCGTATAGTCCCAGCGAAGGTGTGCGCCCCAAACCTTCGACTCGGCCTGGAGCAGAGGCAGAAACTGGCTTGCCGCGAAGTGGCGAATGTCGATAATCTCGGACATCAACTCGATCAAGTATACAGCAGAATCGGTGGCGACTGGGTGGCGCCGATGAAAGCGAAAAGGGAAGCTAGAAGATAGAAGCTAGAATGGCAGAGCCGGAGGCGTGCGTCTCGTGATTCTAACTTCTGGGTTCCAACTTCTAGCTTCCAGCTTCTACCCTCGCCCTAAAGTTTTTGTCGAACCGTGGAAGTGCTTGTGATAGCATGGCATGTTTTGAGGGATTTGAATGCGAGCGATGCCTTCCCATCGGGGAGACGAAAACACGCACACTTATGGCACGTAGGCGCGCCGCCGCAATCGCCGCCCCGGCTCGAGCTCCGTCAGGGATTGCTTCCCGGATTCTCTGGGGGTTCCTGATTGTGGTGTTGCTTTGTATCCTGCTGTTGGCTGGAGCCGCCGGTTTCTTCACCTTTCGAATCGTCACCGAGCGTAACGAGTCGGAAAACGTCACCCCTGCTTCTTTCCTGATGACCAACTATGAGAGCCTCTCGTTCATGGATCGCGACGGCGGCGAACACGAAGGCTGGCTGCTGCGTGGACTCAAGGGCGCGCCAGTCATCATCTTGTGCCCGGCCTACGACTCCAATCGTTCCGAACTGCTCTCGTTGGGAGCGGTCTTGCAGGAAAATCACTTCAACGTCTACGCGTTTAATTTCAGTGGGCCGAAAACCAAGCACTCCTTCTCTGACCTGGGAGAACAGCAGGTCGATGACTTGCAAGCTGCCATCCAGACGGTGACCAAACAGAAAGACATAAATCCTCACCGGGTCGGCTTATATGGCGCCACCACGGGCGGATACGCAGCGCTGGTGGCCGCGCAGCGAAGCCCGTTGGTGAAGGCATTCGTGGTCGATTCCATTTACGAACAGCCGGTCGAGATGTTTGACGCCCAACTGGACCAACTCCTGGGGGGGCCCAGCGGCGCGTTCCGGAGTCTGGCCGAGTTGGAGTTTCGTGTGAGCCTTGGAAAAAAGCCGTCGCCAATCCGGGATGACTTGGCAAAACTGGGGAATGTTCCCAAACTTTTCATCTCCGGCCAGGATACGCCGCTGCTAGCGTCGATTACCGAGGATCTCTACCGCCTCGCACCGCAACCGAAGCGCCTGTGGGTCTTGCAGCGTGGGTATACTGGCCAGGCTTCTGGCACCGAGAAGAAGGAATACGAGAACCAGGTCCTCACTTTTTTCCTCCAGAGCCTGCCCCTCCGCGCCGACTGATGGCGTGAGCTCTCGGTCCGGTGGCGGTACGGAATCGGAAGGTCTTCCTGCTATCAAAATCAGAAAGGACGCATGGGACCGTTGACCGCCGAACGCCCTGCCACACGCGCCAGTCGCTTCGAGGATAAGAGGCTGCCGAAGCCCATCACGCTTGGCCGCCGCGTCGAATACCTGGCGGCCAGCACCATCTTGAGGCTGCTCGGTGCTTTGCCTCACGGAGCGGCGCGTGGGGTGTGCGCAGTGCTCGCGGCGCTGAGCTATTGGTTGTGGCCTCGCTTGCGCCGTGTCGGCCTGTTTAACCTTGGCCTGGCGTTTCCGGAATGGACAGAACGCGAGCGGCGACGGACATTATTCGGCCTCTTTCGCAACTTCGGCCGGATGCTTGCTGACTTCGCTCACTTCCCGAAATTGAATCGTGGAAACATTGAACGCCTGATCATTTACGACAGGTTTGAGAATTATGCGCGAGCCGACAGCCAGGGCAAAGGCGTGTTGTTTCTCACCGCTCACTTCGGCAATTGGGAGTTGAGTTCCTTCGCGCACGGAGTGTATGGGCATCCCCTCAATTTCCTGGTGCGGGAGCTGGACAACCCGCTGATCGGCGCGCTCATTGAGCGGTATCGCTCCGGCAGCGGCGGGCGGCCCATTGAAAAGACGGGCGCCGGCTCGCAAGTGTTGCGCGCGTTCAAGCGAGGCGAAGCCGTGGGCATTCTGATGGACCAGAACATGCTGCCGGACGAGGGCGTCTTTGTTGACTTCTTCGGCAGGCCGGCTTCGACCACCACCGCGCCTGCGCGCCTGGCCCGGAAGGCGGGAGTCCCGATTGTCCTGGGTCTGGTGATTTGGGATTCGAAATTAAGAAAGTATCGGCTGCGGTTTGACCCCGTCGAATGGATCAAGCAGGAAAACGCTGACGATGAAATCCAGGCCAACACTGCGAATTTTACCCGGCTAATTGAGGAGTACGTGCGCCGCTATCCCGACCATTGGCTCTGGGTGCATCGACGCTGGAAAACACGGCCGCCGGGCGAGCCGCCGCTGTATCCGTTTTGAAGAAGTTGAAAGTCGAGAGTTAAGAGTCGAGAGTCGGAAGAAGAGAAACCGGAAATTGGAAGAAGCGGAAACTCGAAACTGGTCCCCGCGCGCCCGAGTTTCCAGTTTCCATTTTCCTTCTTCGGCCGGGAGGCAACCGTGACTGTCAAAAAGCTTGCGCAATTGCTGGGCGGAAAAGTTCACGGCGATGAGTCCCGCGAGATTTCTTCTGTGGCGGGACTCGAGAGCGCGGGGCCGGATCAACTAACCTACGCGGAGCGCCCGCGAGCCCTCGAGCAAGCTGTCCGCGCCCACGCGGGAGTGATTCTGGTTCGAGAGGGAGCGGCCATCGCAGGGCAAACCACGCTGGCCGTCGCGCATCCCAAGCTCGCGTTCATCCGGGCAGCAGAGGCGCTTCACCCGCCTGCCGCCCCTCCTGCCGAGATCCACCCGACGGCCGTGATCGGGCCGGGCGCGAAGCTGGGCGCAAACGTCAGCGCCGGGCCTTATGTGGTGATCGAAAGCGATGTCAAGGTTGGGGCAGGCACGCGCCTCGCCGCGGGAGTCTTCTTGGGCGAGGGTGCGCGAATCGGATCGCGTTGTGTCCTGTATCCGCGCGTCACAGTTTATCCGGGCGCCGAAATCGGCAACGGCGTGGTCCTGCATGCGGGTGTCGTGATCGGCTCAGACGGATTCGGCTATGTTTTCGCCGAGGGCCGCCAGCACAAATTCCCTCAACTTGGAAAAGTCATCATCGAAGACGATGTAGAGATTGGCAGCAATTCCACCGTTGACCGCGGCTCGCTGGGGACGACCATTATCGGCGAGGGAACCAAGATCGACAACCTATGCCAGATCGCGCACAACGTGAAAATCGGCCGGCATTGCGTAATTGCCGCGCAGACAGGCATCTCCGGCAGCGTCGAGATCGGCGACCGCGTGGTGATGGGAGGACAAGTGGGCATCGCGGACCACGTCCGCATTGAAGACGACGTGATGATCGGCGGCCGAGGAGCCGCCTTCCCCGGGAAAATAATTCGGAAGGGAAGCGCGGTTTGGGGAGACCCAGTGCGCCCGCTCGCCGAGTACAAGAGACTAAACGCGCATTTATCCCGGCTTCCCGGCCTGGCACAGAAGGTGAAAGAACTTTCAGAGAGAATCAGTAGCCGGTAGTCGGCTGCCGGTGGTCGATCTCTCCAAGGCCGCACCGAATGTCCGCACGACTACGGCCGAATTTCCACCTTGTAGCGGCCCAGCAGAAGCCACGCGGATCCATCTTTGCCCACGTTTACTGCGAGCGGTCTCGGCGTCTTGATCGACGCATCGCGCGGAGCGGCGCAGGAGGCGGCTTCGGTTCCCGCCTGGTTGTAGAGATGAAATTTCGCATCGGCGGTACTCGGGGCCGCGGGCTTATCGAGGCCGAACCCGTAACTGCCCACATCCACGGCGGTGCCACAAATCGAAACCTTGCCCTCAGTGATCACCATGCCGCTGTATTTCTGTTTGATCTGCGAACTGTAGCCGGTGGTATCAATGAGGGCAAAAAGCACGCGGGGCGCGGACGAAGATTTCAGCATCGCCGCGTTGCGCTTATCGGTGGGAATGGCGTTGCCTTCCAAATAAAAATCCTTGGGCATCGCCATGTCAAATGCTTTGCCGGTGACCGGCTCGAACTTACCCTGGGCGCGCGCGCTCTGCGGCCACGCGGCCACGATGGTCAGGGCCAAGACTAGAACGCCTATTGCTTTCTTCATGAATCGTCCTCCTCGAGAAAAGTTCACGCCCGCGGGCCTGGGGCGCAGTGTCGTGGGCGTACTTCTATCACAAATCAAAGAAAACTGCACGCGGAGCCGGGGTGTCAATTCAGGTTGACGTCGCGCCAATCGCCGCGGATGATGGCGGCGCGGATGGCAGCAGGTTTCTTCCCCTGTTTGGTCATTTGATAGGCGAAGTAGGTTTCCTTGAGGCAGGTCATGCATCCCGCCGTGTGCGTCGACGCGTAGCAGTCGAGCAAGCTCGAGTGCCCGAAGTGCCTGTCACAGTAACAGTAACACGGTTGCTGCGCCAGCACGCCGGGAATTTCGTGAGCGATCTCGTAAGCGCGCGCGATGACCGGATACCTCTGAAACTGGCTTGCGGGGAGGAGGGCTGGAAACGGCTTGGCCTCTTTCTCGCTGCGATGATAAGCGGGGACTGGCGGAACGGCCTTAATTGCCGGCGTCTGAGATGAGCCGTGATCTTCTTTGCTGGCTGTCGAAGGCTCTCGCGACGACTGCTGCGCTCGGGAGATCGCGAGCGGAGCAAGCAACGCAACCAAAACCAGCCAACGCCCCCATTCTCTCATAATCAATGCTTTTGTATGAATTTGACTAGATGCTGAGTCACAAATCCTAGATCCTAGATCCTAAATCCTAAATCCTGTTCTTCTCACGCTGGCTGCGGCCGCTCGCGGCCGGGGACTTTGGCCGTGGGCTGAGGTTTCAGCACCTGGGTCGTTTCGGGTTGCGGCGGTTCCGGCCGGACGCGCTCGGGCAGAGGCTTGCCTTCGATGAGCAGATTCACCTCACTGGCGTCCAGCACCTCACGCACCAACAACGATTCCGCGATCCGCATCAGCGCATCGCGATTCGATTCGATGGCATCCTTGGCGCACTGGTAGCCCGTCATCACGAATTTCTTCACTTCCTGGTCGATCTTAATGGCAGTGTCTTCGCTGAAGTCGCGTTGGGTGGCCAGATCGCGGCCCAGGAAAATCTCCTGCTGATTCTTGCCGTAGGCGAGCGGTCCCATGTCTTCGGACATGCCGAACTCGCAAACCATGCGGCGGGCCAGCTCGGTGGCCTGCTCGATGTCATTGCCGGCGCCGGTGGTGATCCGTTGCAGGAAAATCTCCTCCGCCACGCGCCCACCCATCATGATGGCCAAGCGCGATTGGAGATAATCCTTCGAGTAATTGTGCTTGTCGTCGAGCGGCAATTGCATGGTGATGCCCAGCGCCATCCCTCGAGGAATGATGGTGACTTTGTGAATGGGGTCGGCATAGGGCACCATCGTGGCCACGAGGGCGTGCCCTGCCTCGTGATAAGCGGTATTTTTTTTCTCGTCTTCGGAGAGGATGAGCGACCGGCGTTCCTTCCCCATCAGAACTTTGTCTTTGGACTGCTCGAAATCGTCCATGATGACTTGCTTGCGGCCGTGACGTGCCGCGAGCAGCGCCGCCTCATTCACCAGGTTGGCCAAGTCGGCGCCGGAAAAGCCCGGGGTGCCGCGCGCCAGAACGGAAAGATCGACGTCCTCCGCCAGCGGGATCTTCTTGCTGTGAACTTTCAGGATGCCTTCGCGGCCACCCACGTCGGGAAGCGGGACCACGACGCGTCGGTCAAAACGACCCGGCCGAAGCAACGCCGGATCCAAGACGTCCGGACGGTTGCTGGCCGCGATGAGGATCACGCCTTCGTTCGATTCGAAGCCATCCATTTCGACGAGCAATTGGTTCAGAGTTTGTTCGCGCTCGTCGTGCCCGCCGCCCAAGCCGGCGCCGCGGTGGCGGCCCACGGCGTCAATTTCGTCGATGAAGACGATGCAGGGCGCATTCTTCTTCCCCTGCTCGAACAGGTCGCGCACGCGCGAGGCCCCTACGCCCACGAACATCTCAACGAAGTCCGAGCCGGAAATCGAGAAGAAGGGAACGTTGGCTTCGCCCGCGATGGCGCGCGCCAGGAGCGTCTTGCCCGTGCCGGGAGGGCCCACCAGCAAAACGCCTTTGGGAATGCGGCCGCCCAGCTTCTGAAACTTCTGCGGCTCACGAAGGAACTCAATGATTTCGTGCAACTCTTCTTTGGCTTCGTCGACCCCCGCCACATCCTTGAAGGTGACCTTCTTTTGCTGGCTGGAAAGCAGGCGGGCGCGACTCTTGCCGAAGGAGAGCGCCTTGTTACCCCCACTCTGCATTTGCCGCATGAAGAAAATCCAGAGACCGAGCAGCAGGATCATGGGCAGGCCGTTCGCCACCCAGGTGACCCAGTTGCCGCCTGAGCTGTCTTTAAGCGTCACATTGACGTTCTTCTCCAGCAGCGTCTTGTACAGATCGGGGTAGTTGCCAGGAATGGTGGTCTTGAATTTGCCGCCGTCCTTCTTGAAAGTTCCGGTAGCCTCGATCCCGACGATGGTCACATCTTTGATATTGTCGCGATTGACCTCATTCATGAAGCCCAGAAAAGTCAATTCCGTCACGTTGCCGACCGCATTGTTCTTCACCACCGCCCACACGAGAACCGTGAGAGCCACCATCAGGACCCAGAAAATAATGTTCTTGACCGCTGAGTTCACAGGCAATCTCCCCTGACTTTTCCCACTAACCCCCGACTTGTAGTTTCATTAGATGCTCGAGGCTGGCCGACCGATAGCCAGCCTCGTTTTCCGGTTCGAACCAATCGGGAATAGAGCCGGTATCCGTGACACTTATCGCACTCATTCTAAAGGACATTCCGGCTTCGTTCGCAACCCGCTCGCCCCCTCGGCGACGGCCACACCCCATTTGCTTTTCTCCTCGCCACTGCTCTTAGGTCCGTGACGCGATGTATGGAAGATTTCGGTATCGTTCCTGGTAGCCAAGGCCATAGCCGACCAGGAATTTCTCCTTCGTCTTGAACCCCACGTAATCGGTGGCCACATCCACTTTCAGGTCTTCCACTTTCTGCACCAGCATGGCGGTGCGGATCGAACTGGCGCCCTGCCCCATCATCAGACGCAGAAGATGGTCCAAAGTCACACCCGATTGCAAAATACCGTCAACCAGAAGAACGTCCTTGCCCGCCACGTCAATTCGCGGTGTAAAAACGATTTGGCGGACAGCAACATTGCCGGACATGCCGTCAGACATATCGGTCTTCAGAAAATGACAGATGACCGGGATCTTGAGCCGCCGGACGAGGTCAGCCATGAACATGAAGCAGTTCTCCAGCACGCCGATCACATGCACGGTTTTGCCTTTCAGGTCGCGGTTCATGTGCTCGGCCAGTTCATCCACGCGCTTGCGGATCCGCTCCGGGCTGAAAACCACCTGCAGGCGCTCCCCCGGAAACGCTTCAATGGTCTTGGCGGCGGAAGGCTTCCCGACTGATTTTGCGGATTTCGCCTTCCGGAAAACCTTGGCGACTTTCTTTAAGCGCTTAGAAGGCTTCTTCATTTAATGCGTGCCCTCTCGTTCTGTCGATATCTCCTCAACGGCGATCAGGAGCTGTTTTGCAGTAGGTGAAGCAACGGCGCCGGCCGCGGGCGGAAAATTCCGCACCCACACGATTTCTTCCCCGCTTACGAGCACCGGCCAGTGCTTCCGCTGCCCGAGAGGGATTTTGCGCCGCGCAAACAGCTCTTTGAGGTTGCAGCGCTTATGGCTGCCGGCAACCTGATATCGGTCTCCGGCTCGCCAGCTTCGCAACACCAGCGGCTGCGACAATTTGCCTGGGTCCAGCCCAAGCCCCCCGGATACATTATACGCCTGCGGACGGTCGTCCGGCCCAACAATTTTGAACCGAAAAGTGAGCCCCAGGCTAGGAACGCACACTTCCCCGGGCACGGTCACAGGGTAGGAGAATGGTGCGTCGAACTCGTCAGCTTGATATGGCGCGAGAATGAGCCAATCAAATTCCTTGCGCGCTTCGAGGCCACCCTTCAGCACCAGCTTCCGGCCGCTTTGCCCGTGGGCCGCGAATCGGCGCAGCGATTCGATGTGCTCGTAGCTGATGCCCTTGAGCGTGCCGCGAGTCGCCAGCACCATTTGGCGCAATACCCGGCGGGCGATGGCGGGCGGAAACTCAACCAAAGGGCGCGCCGGAATTTTTTCCTCTTGTCCCTCGCGAACCCGCCAGGGACGGCCTCGGTCGCGCGCTTGCTGCTCGAGGTATTCCTCGTCGTCGCGCGCCCGGTCGGCAAGCTCCTTCAGCAGGCCCACGGTCTCTGGATTGAATTTCTCTTGAAGCAGCGGCAAAAGTTCCATTCGAATCTGGTTGCGCCGGTTTCGCGGGTTGAGATTGGATGAGTCCACCCGCCATTCCAGCTTTCGTTCGCGCAATTCGCGCTCCACCTCGGCGCGGGTGACGTTCAGGAAAGGCCGCACCACCTTGCCGTCAAGGACAGGATAAATGCCACCCAGCCCGCGCGTGCCCGTGCCGCGCAACAGCCGCAAAAGTACCGTCTCGGCCTGGTCGTTCGCGGTGTGCGCCGTCGCGACTTTGTCGAGCTTTCTTTGATTGACCAAGGAAAAGAAAAATCGGTAGCGAAGATCGCGCGCTGTCGCCTCCAGATTGCGGCGCTTCTCCCGCGCTTCAGCCGCAACGTCAGCTTCGCCACGGAGAAACTCGATCCCAAGCTGGACGGAGCGCTCGCGCACGAAACGCTCGTCCGCATCCGATTCCGCGCCGCGCAAGTGGTGATTGAAATGGACAACGGCGAGGGTCAGTCCCGAATCGCGCGCCAAATCTTTCATGAAATCGAGCAGGAGCATCGAGTCTGGCCCGCCGGATACGGCCACGCCCACGCGGTCGCCGGGATGAAAGAATTCACTCCGCCGCATTTCGCGCGCCCATCGCGTATACAGGCCTGATTGACGAGCCATCACGACTGCCTGCCTAGCGTCCGGTTTCAGTTGCTGCGACTGTCCGTGCAGGTAGGGGCCTAAGAGTACGCGGTCCATACAATTCCGGCTAACATGAACAGTCCGCATACGACCGAGCACGTCACCGCCGATTTCTTAGACATCCGAGGCTTTTGGGACCCGGGAAAATAGGCCGAGACCAACTCCTTGAGCGCCCTGAAAAGCAGCACGAGCCCAAGCAGGGAAAAGTCCGCGGTCAGATAACGTGGGCGGTCGGAGGTTCGCAGCCACTGCCATATCAAGCAGGCAAGGAAGAAGCACACAAACGACGGAACCATCCGCGAACCGCTTGATCGACGCCACGATTGATCAAAATGTTCACGCCATTTGTTCTTTGATGTCGCTCCATCCCTCCAAGAAATAACGACCTTGGTAAGAAGATCCCACGCGACGTAGAGGGCAAAGATGACCACGATCCAACGTGCGACAATCGAGGCAGGGTCAATACGCGGCTTCTCCTCGTTTCCAAAATCAATCGTTCTTACGAGTATGAAGTATATGACAACCAAGAATACGTCGAGGAGGAGCACCAGAAACTCCCATTGGAAGACGTGGTCAACGTCCTTCCGGGCGCCCGGCGCTACACTGGCCGACCACCCGACCCAGCTAGTCGCGACTACCACCGTCGCCAAAAGAAGGTGACCGTAGGCGGGAAGGAACTGTTTTAGGTGCCCGGCCTGAACGAGGCCTGCTGCCTGCAAGCCGACCTCTCCAATCGTGACGGCAAACATCATGCCAACAAACTCATGCCGAAGCTTGGCCTCCGGCTCGGAGGGTGAACGGCTTGAATGTGAATTGCTCATCGATACATGGTCCAGGATCTATGTGTGCCTTGGCGGATCAGTAGTAGTAGGTATCAACGGAGTGCTCAATCAGCTTCGGTTCTCGCCCCGCACTCCGGCAAACGGTAGAGAAAGGGCAGCGCCTTATGGGGCCCACAGACAAGGCTAGCGGGACGTAGCGAGTCGGTAAGCTGCACGTAAGTGGACACGCATCACAGTGGGGGTTCTCGCGAGTGCAGCACGACCGAAAGACGTTCCAGAACAAGTAGTGGAGCCGGCCGGGATTTCTCGGCCCAGTGATTTCCGAAACCAACATCAGTGCCGCGTACACGGCCTTTCGAATCTCCACATCCTCCGCCGACGTTACATCTAGGCCGCTCATGATCCTCTCACGCAGGGCGGAGTCGTAGATTTCGACGGTGCCAATCCTTAAATGTCCGCGCACCTCGTGATAATCGACGGGCGCTCCAAGCTTGTCCGGATCAACATACTTCCACAGGCCGGCATTCTGCATGAGCTCAAGAAAGAAAAAGCTCTTCTTTCGAACGGGGTCGTCGTAGGCCCGAAATTGAGCTAGCGAGGAAAGGAGGTTCGGATCGCCACTTGCGATGCGGCCCTCGCAAGCATGGTACATATCGGTGGCGGAATCCCAGGAACGCCGCAACATTCGTTGACCTAGGTCGCGAATAAGTAAAGCGCGACCGGCCGGATCGCTCAACCGGTCACCCAGGGTTTCGTCGCGGAAAAGTTCTTGCACCTCGTTCGCGGAAGTACGTGCCCAAGAAACCGGAGCGAGGATTGCCGAATTGCTGCGCGCTGCGCGTTCGAGCTTCGCGGACAGATAATCCCAGCCATGCAGATGCCGTCCTTCAACATTGCCCTCGAGCGGCAGTCTTCCGCGTGGGGAGGTCTGGTAGCAGATCGCAACCAGTAAGAGGTAGAAGTTACCGACCTGCTCCGGCGACATCCATGGGAGGGAGATCTCCTCGCGGGCGTCAGGGATGGTCTGTGCTTGCAGCAATACCGCAAGCCTGCGGCAGGCTTCAGTGTTTACAACTACAGCGCCCGGTGCAAGCTCGGTCGGGGCAGTCGCTAAGGATACACCCGTGCTGGCTAGGTCATGCGCAGGTGCCATCGTGCTTTTGATTCTGTCATTGCGTCGCGGTGCTTGTCTACCGAAATCCCGAACGTGTGCATTCCTTCGATTAGACTTAGACATACGGAAGCAGTCACTGCCCCGAAGAAATCCAGGTTTTGCCGCCGTCGGTGGTGGTGTAGGTCACACCGTTGCGAGTGGTGACGGAGGCCGCCAACTCATTCGTCGCGGTAACTTGGGTGAGGTCTTGGCCGGTCGGGCTGGGCATCTTCAACCAGGTATTGCCGCCGTCCGTCGTGCGCAGGATGGTGCCACGCTGTCCCACAACCCAACCAATGCTGGGACTGGGAAAGGAAACATTGAACAGGTCCGTCTTCACGCCGCTCTGGCGCTTCTTCCACTTCCCGCTTGAATTCCCTTGCTGAATGAGTCCGTTGGGGCCCACTCGCCACATGGGCATCGTGTACTTCGCTTGAGTTTTGAGTTTCGACACATCACTCGCCGAACGGCTCTCGATCTCAAGGCTTGTGGCTTGTGCCTGCACTTCCACAGTCTGGGTCGTGGCACCCGGGACGTTCGCGGCTGCCTTCTCTTTGGCTACCGCATTCTCTTGCTTCGTTTCTGTCGCGGCCCTGAGCGCGGGCTGCTCCTTCTTCTGATCCTCGCGAGCATTGGATTCTTTCAACTTCGCTTCCTCAGTCACAGCTTCGGAAGCAGCAGGTACGGGCGGTGGGGGCGGCCCAGGAGGCGGGGAAGGCAATGGCGCTGCGTTTCTGGCGTCTTTTGTCGTTCCGGCTGCGGGTGTCGCGCTGATTTGGGCTCCGGCAGTTCGTCCAGCACCATGAAGGCTAAGTTGATCCATTTCGCTGCGAGTGCGCTGAACGGTTCCTCCGCCTTCGCCTGGTTGGACCTTGGCGAATTGGGCTCGCATCGCGGGCTCTGCGGTAGCGGCAGGCACCGAAACTGCCACCGGCTTGGGCGGCGGCGGCGCTGTGGGCGCCGGTGTTTCTACTATCCCTTTGGCCTGCAATGTGGGCTCATTCTGGGCGCGGTCAAGTGCGTACTCTTGTGCTGTCGCAGTCTCGGTTTGCGATGCAGCGGTTTTCCCGCCGGGGAGCTTGCGGGCCGCTTCCATGTCCCGAGCTTGGCTGGCACGGAGCCGATCTTTGAGCTCTGCGTCGCGTCCGGCTGCCGCAGAAGTCGGTTGTTTTACTTCGGGCGACGGAGCCTGGGGCGCTGAAGGTCCTTTGGCCGGCGGGCTTGCAGTTTGCCGGGCAATCTCTCCGGCCGGTCGCAGGATTTGCCGGAACTCTCCCGTGTACCAGAGTCCGGCGACAAGAACGGCGGCCAAGGCCGGACCCGCCCAAGCCCACCTGGGCCAGAAAGGCCTTGCGACACGCAAGGGCGCGGGCGCCGCGGATCGGACGGCAGCGGGCGTCTCGGCCTCGATCAGGCGAACCAATCCCGCCACACTTTCCTGGCAGCGGGCGCAACTGGCGAGATGGCTCTCGAAACTCGCGCGCTCGCGCGGCGCCAAAGAGCGTTCGACGAAGGCAGCGAGCACTTCAGCCACCGGACACTCTGCCCCGCCGGCGTTCAGCCCGGCGCGAAGCCGCGCGCCGACCAGTTTTTCCATCGCTTTGTCTCTTGCCGAATCCATGATCGTAGGAGCTAGAAGCTCGAAGTTAGAAGCTAGGAGCTAGTGTAGTGCGTCCAACGCTTCTTTACATTTGGCGACCTTCGTCAGGATGCGTTCGACCGAGGCGCTCCAGACGAAGACTCGCGGGTTTTGGTTATGACTGCTGATGTAATCGCCAATGGCCT
>JBEKEZ010000008.1:0-180566 GCA_050013575.1 Terriglobia bacterium
CAGGTTCTGCGGGCGGCGGACGGATGGCGCTGTAGGCAAATGTGGGATCTCAGAGCATTCTGGCTTCAGTATCGGAACCGCGTTGCGCACCAACTCCGGGCCGTCCTGTTTCATCTGGGCCAGAATTTCCGTTTTCAGTTTTCGCCCGACCGGCAATGTACACCCGAGTGCCTGCGACTTCAATGTCCCGCCGAGCTTTCAGTGCTGGGCGCTTCCAAGGACCACGGAACGGGTCGGTTTTGCGTCTCCCGAGAATCTTAGGGTTGCAACGGTCCTTGCCGAAGCCGTACTTGCCATACACATCCACGACCAGCAGACGCCCCGGCTGTTGGGCAAGCACGGTCGATGCGAGTAGCAAAGCAAGCGTCGCCGCTGGGACCATTCTCCGTTTCATGCGCATAATCGGGCTGCTTTCTTGGCTACGCGACTTCCGGATCGGACAGGGCGCAAGCATTGGTCGGGACGGCAGCAGCAGCCTGGGGTCCCGGAAAGACGATTCCATCGGATGGATCATCGCGCTTGGCGAAAGCCATCGTGAGCCGCCGGTCCGGGCCGCATGCAACTCCCACTTCGGGCGGGGTGGCTTCCTGGACCAGGCGGATGGCGGGCGCCGCCGGCCGGAAAAGCGCCCCCAGCTCCCTCTCGATTCTTTCCTTCGACATCGCGGCGTAAGCCGGCTCGATCTCAACCCCGATGGCGTTCCGGCCGCAGCGGGCGGAGGCCAGCTGGGTCGTCCCCGTGCCCATGAAGGGGTCGAGGACAGTGTCGCCGGCGAAGGAGAACATCCTCACGAGCCGACGCGCCAGCTCCTCCGGGAACGGCGCCGGATGGTTCTTTGTAGACTCCCCGTTGGGGCCGTTCCATACCTGACGGAACCACGCCCGGTGCTCTTGCTTCGAAAGCCTGGACGCTTCCCGCTGCTCGCCCGTGGGCTGGCGGTAGCCGCCCGGCTTGCGAAGCATGAGGATGAACTCGACGTCGTTCTTGACGATGGCGTTGGGCTCGTAGGGCTTCCCCAGGAACCCGCGCCCGCGTTCGACCTCGTGGCGCGCGTTCGTAATCTTGTGCCAGAGGATCGGAGTCAGGTTGTCGAAGCCGAGTTTCCTCGCCCTCACGGTGATGTCGGAGTGCAGGGGCATGACCAAATGCCTGCCATGCTGGCGGCGAGACAGGCAAACGTCCCCCACGACGCACGCCAGCCGACCGCCAGGAACCAGCACGCGGAAGCAATGCCTCCACACCTTGTCGAGCCCGTCGTGGAAGGCGTCGTAGTCCTCGACGAGACCGAGCTGACCCTCGCGGCGGGGGTATTCCTTGAGCGTCCAGTACGGGGGCGAGGTCAGGACCAGGTGGACTGACCCCGGCGCGATCCAGCCGAGCTCCCGGGAGTCGCCGTTGCAAATCGTCACGGTGGTCCTTGCGAGCGTGGCCCGCATCACGCCCAGGCTGCCCGAACCTCTCTCGCTCGCAAGAAAGTCTTTCAAGCTGACATACCCCACTGCCCGGTCCCGGCGCGCCGCCGCCGATCGCCGCTGACGACCGCAGGCGGGCGAATCGGTCCAATGCCTCGACCGGGCTCGACCGCAGCACCGGACTCTCACGAAAATCGCCCCGCCAGGCTGGTCCAAAAACTCGCAGCAGCCTGCGGACCACCCTGCCGCACCGGGAAGCATAAGGCGACTTGAAACCGAGGCTGCAATCGCCCTCTGGCGCAAAGGCAGTAGCGCAGCGGCGGTGCGTTTTTTGCGGTTTCTAACCGCTTTTTTTGCTCGGCCGGCACTCCGCCCCAGCCCAGCGGCGGCGTGCCGGGCGGCGACTCGCCCCAGTGCGGGGATGGCGGCCGCCAGGCGTCCCCGGCAAGCCAGCTCAGTCCTCACGCAGTAGCTGGCCGCATAGGATGCACTCATCCACGTCGGAGCGAGTGCAGCGGGGAGTCGGGCAAGTCTCGGCTTCTTCTGGGCTGCCGGCGAGGTCCAGAATGGCGGGCGAAAAGTCGACATCGCCCATGTCCACGTCCAAAGGGTTAGGGTTGCCCTCCAGCGCGCCGACCGCCAGCTCGGCGGCGGATTCCTTCTGTAATCTCTTCTGATTGTCCACTTCGGACCGGTTGTCCATGGTTCTCCTCCTGACAGGCGAGGGCCGAGCGCCAAAGCTTCCGCTTTCTTGCCGCGATGACGCTCGGCCCCAGCGGCGATTAAACCACTGCTTCGGCACAGACGTCGCCATCGCCAGCAGCCTGCTCGGTCGCCGGGATTGCCGCCGAGGCTTCCGCCGGTGGCTCGGCCGCAATGTTAGAGGCTTCATCGCAAGGCTGCGGAATTGGGTCAGTTGCAGGGGCGGAATCTGACAATTGATCCGCAGCCTTGGGCACGGGATTGAAAATGACCAGCCCGTCATCACGCTGCTCGTGAGCGACGCCCGATGCGGTCACGAGACAGCCGATGAAATCGATCGCAGACTGATCGGTGGCCAGGACCTTCTTTAGGCGCGACCATACGACCTTGGCCAGGTTCTCGGCGCTGTCGTCTGGCGGGTTTGAAATCTCCTCGTGAGTCGATTCATGTCCGGGCAGAGCAGCCGCATATCGCCGGACAAGGCCGTCGGCGCTGGCGCGACTAATCCCGCGCTCTTTCAGCCAGGCCGACCATTGGCCGCTGCGGCCAGGGCGCACCAGAAGCGGCTTGATCTCGGATAGCCGCTCGCTCAGCCGCTGGCGCACGGCCTTCATTTCTTCCCGCGTCTTTCTGACGACGCCCTTCGCCTGGACGTGGACCGTCCAGAGCTGCGCGATCTCGTCGGCGGGCTTTGGCTCCCCGAACGTTCCAGGGGAATCTGTGGCGGGCGATGATCCTGGGACAACATCGGTCGTTCTTTCCTCTGCGGTGATTCCTTCCATGAGAATGCCTCCTCGGATTTGAAATTTGGGAGCAGGAATTGCATCGGCAAATTGCTCCCTACTAAAGAACCGCATATCGCGTGGATTTTTCGTTGTCGAATCTCGGAGTGACAGGGAGCCCACTGCCGAGGTCGCCGGGATCGTGACTTCGTTCGTCGCGTCGAACGCCACGGCCCGAGTCACACCGTAGAGCAGGAGGGAACCCTTGTGTCCGCTTTGACGGCATCGCAGGAGTTCCCTCGGGCGAGGAAGGCCCCCACGCGACGTCAAGCGGACCCAAGCCCGGTTTTTCAGCAAGAGTCCCCGGAACTCCCCGCCTCGGACGCCGGTTCGCCCGCCAATGCGAAAAGACGAGGGCCGGTTGCAGGCAACGTCTAGCCGCCTGCGCTTCCATTTCTGCGCCCAGGGGGCGAACCGCAGTTTTGCGACTACGGAAACTACTATATGTACGCGCACAGATACGAGAACGGAAAACGAAGGAGACAACACCTTGTACCCAGAAAACAAGCTGCTCAGGTTCAGGGAGGAAATGAAGGAAAACGTCCTTGCCGACCTGCGGGAAGGAAAACTCTCATATATGGGCGTGGCCACGAAGAACGGGACCACGATTGGCACCGTCTTCTCGATAGCGAAGAAAAACGGCCTGCGCAAGAAGGACCTCAAGGCGGCCGGCACGGGAACGGAGAAGGTCAATGGGCAGTGAGGCCCTCTTCGCGGCAATCAATACCGACTTCCCGCCGGGGAAAGACGCCAGCGGCGCGAGGACCATCAGCGGCCTTGTGCTCAAGATGGTGGCAATCGTCCTGGCGAACAGGATGAACGGAGGGGGATGCTTCCTGAGCTACGCTGCCATCGCCAAGGCCGCCGGGGGCATCGACAGGAAAACGGCCATCGCGGCTGCGCGGCTGCTGGAAGATGTGGGCCTGTTCGACAAGGCGCGGGGAACGAAGAGAGCCAGCAATTCCTGGACCCTGAAGCGGAAGACCGTCAGGGAAGAAGGCGGCCGGTGGCATTTCGAAGGATGGGGATTCGAGGCTCCAATTGGTGGCACCACGCCACCAGGGGCACCAGACCACCAGTCGCATGACGCCACTAGTGGCACCACGCCACTAGGTGGTGGCACCACGCCACCAGCACTGGTGGCACCACGCCACCCGAATGACCTATCTAATGACGTAGAGAATGACAGGATAGATAGAGTGAAGGCCGGACCGGACCCCGGCTCGGATTCAATTCCCCGGACGGGGAACCTGGCTCCCGAGAGCAAGCCTCAACCTGTGGAGCCTGTCTCCTCCCTTCCTGCGGAACCCGAGGTCTCCGTGTGCCCATCGGCGCAAAGCGCCGCCACCCTTCCAAATGCCGCCCCACCAGAGCGTAGGCTCGTTCCCGTTGACTACATCTCCCCAAACTCCCTCGCCTCCCGCGAGCCTGAGACGGAGAAGCTGGTCGAGATGTTCCTGAACTACCAGGGGAACCCCGGATACAACGAGAAGAGCACGCTCCTGCACTGGCACTCCGTGCTGTCCCGCCTCCTGAAGACCTACCCGTCCCTCGCCGCTTACATGAAGTTCGGCTTCGAGACCGACCCGTTCTGGTCGTCCGGCAAGCTCATCCGGGGGAAGAACTCAAAGGGCAAGGACGGGAAGAAATACCCCGACCCGGTTGACTACTTCGAGGACATGCTGGAGCACATCGTGACCAACTTCAACCGCTGGCAGAAGGGAAAGGCGAACGCCAAGGCGAGGAAGGCCGCCGCACCGACCGCTGGCAAGGAAGAGTCGCTGTGGGGCTTCGAGCGAATCATCAACGAACAGGGGCTGGAGGAAACCAAGGAACACCTCCGCCAGAACGAGAAAGAGTACGAACGGCTGCACCCTGATTGGGTCGCCGAATTCAAGGAGAGGGGAATCATATGAGCGACGCCATTGACTTGCTGGAGGACGGCCTGGACGACGTGGAGGACCTCCGCGATCCGCGTTACGAGGAGGACCGCCTGGAAAGGATCGCCAAGCGGATTAGGGAGCTGCGCTCCCGCTACCCGCTCAAGCTCACGAAGGACGAGTGCATGGCGCTGAAGGCCGGAGACCGGGACACGTGGATGTTCTACCGCCGCGAGTCCGACCAGGACGGGAAGTACGAGGTCGCCGAGGACCCGGCGAACGCCCTGGCTCCATGGGACACCGAGGCAAGGCGGGCCGTGCTGGAGGGCAGGCCGTGCCCCCGTTGCAAGGACACGAAGTCCGTCACGCTCCTGTGCCGGGGCACCGTGACAAATTTTTACTTCCTGCGCACGTTCGGCTGCGAGTGCATCGGTTTCAGGGACTTCCAGAAGATGCTGGCCAAGAGGCTGCCGGAAAGGCTCTGCAAGTTCAGCCTGTCGAGCCTGTCATGGAGCGACAAGTCGTCGCTCTCCCGCGCCCGCCAGGAGAAGGAGATAGCCTTCCTGCGCGCCCACCCCGACGACTCCTACTTCTTCCTGGGGAAGCCCGGCACCTCCAAGACCACCTACTCGGCCGCCCTGTACATCCACGCGCTCTGGACGGCCTTCCGTAAGCCCGACCCGACAAACTCGCAGTATGCACTCAAGTACCTATGGCGGGTGGACGGAAACCATCTGTTTGACTCGGAGGTCGCCTATGCCATGGCGGACGACAAGGAGAGCGTGCAGCGGGACGTGACCGTGGACCAGATACTCTGGGCCAGGAAGAACGACCATCGCCCCGTGCTGGTGCTTGAGGAAATAGACAAGCGCAAGATGACGGAGTTCGCCGCCAATGTCCTGTTCCGGCTCGTCGATGCCATGGATGAGTGCGGCGGTCAACTCATCGTCACGACCAACCGGACGATGCAGGGGTTTCGTGACATGTTCCTCAAGTCGGACGTCGAGCAGGTGAGGGTGACCGGCGAGGCGCTTCTGCGCAGGCTGACCGATCCCGACAGAATAAATGTCCGCAACTACCACAAGGAGAATTAGCGTGAGCCATGCCATTGGAGTCCCGCCGTGGCGGCGGCAAAACTCAGGGCGATGCAAGCAGGTCGTCGCCGTGAGGATGCGGCGAATGGCGCGAAAGCCAGAAGCCTGGATTCGCCCTAGCGCGATTTTCCCGATTGGCTGAATGCCGATCACGGTTCGGGATCGGGGTGCCTCGCCCAAAGGTCGTAATCCCATAACTTCCAAATTCCTGCTCCCATTTGCTTGCCGAGTTTCGGGCTTCCCGTCCATCGCCTTCCGGGACCAGGCCCGCGCCCTGTCATCTTGCGCGAACGTCCACTCCCCGCGCCGCAGGCGCGCCAGGCTCACCGAGGGCGGGGAAGGAAACCCAAGCTTCTTGGGTAATGCATAACCCAAGCAGCAGGCGGAGTTCGCGACGATGCTCGTGCAGGAGAAGTCTTTCATGATGCCTGATGCATGCGGTGCCACGGGGTTGCAACTGCCTTTCCGCACGCCAACCGCCGCGACAAGACTTTCCGCCAGACCGTTGAGCTCCCTCAGTTCACTCTTCTTTCAGTTCTTAGTCTCGCAAGCGCCTTCTGGCACCGCTCCTTCATGCGATCAGCATTGTCCTGGTACAGGTCGATGCCAACGAACCTGCGGCCCAGCAGGATGGCGACCTCGCCCGTGGTGCCAGTGCCCCCAAACGGGTCGAGCACGATCCCCGGGCCCACCACGGACCTATCTTCGTGCGTCCAGCCCAAGGTTCTTGGATATTGCGGGATGTACTGCCGGCCACTGTCCATGCGGCCTGATTTCTCTTGCAGGTTCTCTACGGTGGAGGTGTATTGTCCAATCATTCTTTTGGACTTTCCCGGTCCCTCGGAATAAACAGTCGGCTCAACGATGCGTTCCCTGGGCTTGATCTCCCCGCCGTCATCCACCAGGTACTCTGGGCACGTCATGGCAATGGGTCGCTCGACCAAGCAGCTGGGATACGCTGCGAAAAAATTCCTTCCCTTGCGTGATTTCCCGACATACCAGACGGCGGAGGCATTTTTCCCTTCGAGCGAGGTAACACATTCCATGTCGAGTTTGTAGGGATGCTGCGCGACTGGCGTCTCGGTGCCCTCCTGAAAGAAGTGCCTGGAATCCCGGGGGATGCGAACCGCACAAGTGTCTGACCACGCTTTGTCCGGGTCACGAACGAAACGATAGAAGGGTTCCCATCCATTTTCGTTGAGGCGGCCATTCGCTGGCTCCACCATGCAACGGCCGAGGGAGGTGCCATCTACCATGACCACCTCTTTTGCCCACACTACCTTATCCACGAGGAAAAACCCGGCGTTCTGCATGGCAACGGCAAAACGCTCGGGCACTTCCAGGAGTTCCTTATTGGGACCACGTTTGTCGCCGAGGTTCACCCAGATGCTGCCCCACGGCCGCAGCGGGATTTCCCGGAAGACCCGGACCAAAGATGACACGAATGAGTTGACATCCTTCTCCTGGCCGATTTCCTGTTCGGACTTACCGTAACGGCGTTTCCTATAGTAGGGAGGCGAAGTGACGACGCAATCGAACCTGACGCCTCCCGCCCCGAGCTTCCGGATTGTTTCGACTGCATCGCCGCAATAAACTTCATAGGGCTTTGCGGCAAAGTCTGGAATCAGCGAGCCTGGATCGAATTCGCCAACTCCCGCACCGCCCATCAACCAATCCACATCGGCGTGACCGCCGGGGCTGGGCACTTCGCATGCACCATCCGAAACGTAGTTAAACTCCATTTGCTTTTCTCCCTTATGCCCCCCGACTTCTTGGCCATCAACCTTGTCGGGCTCGCATATGGGTCCAATACCGAAAGCTGAGTTTTTCGCGGCGGGCTTCCCGTTGGCTCGGACTGGGGCTTTAAGCGACTGAAAGTGCGCGTTATATTCCTTGCAGCATGGGCGGAGAGGTGAGTTCGACCGGTTGGCGCGCCGTTGGGTCTGGCCAGCCTTCAGGAGATGGTCAGGCTCCGAAGCGGTCAGGCTTTGTGGTGACTAGTCTCGGGGATGATCTTCTACATGGACTGCGTTGTCAGGGATGACTTACTCGCGCCGAGACCACAGGCTGGGGAACCGCGGTGCGTAGAGCGCTGCGGGGGTCAAGCCGGGGAAGGAAGATGATTGCCCTCGTGGTCAGGATGGCTGGAGGCGAGCCCTTTGGCGGGCATGCTTGCGACCAGACCGGAAGCCAGCCAATCCTTGCCGTCTGGGTACGGGAAAGTCGGCGGCGCTGGCGCGGCAACGGTGGCTTCTGCGCTGGTCTTTCCCCCCAGCAGCGACCTGGCGGCATTCATCGCATCACTGGTCAAGGGGGTCAACCTGTCGGCGCACGGCTCCAGCGCATTGACCAGACTGGTCAGCGCAGCCTTCCAGTCAGGCTCGCGGCTCAAGCCGTCCAGGTACGCGCCCAACAAGGGCGGGGCGGCGGCTACTTTCTCGTATTTGACCAGGAGCGGCTTCCAGTCCCCGCCGCTCTTCAGCGCGGTCACAAGGTCGTTCATGACCAGTTGCGCCTTGATGAGCGCAGACTGCTGCCGACCAGTGAGCTTGAACGGCTTCGAGCCGCCGCTGCCCCTGGTCAGCTTCTTGGCAGCAACCACACGACCGGACGCCCCGCGCTCCTGCTCTTCCCGATGGAGCTTGATATGGACTTGGATTGTCCGGATCGTGCAGTCCAGGCTCTTCGCGTAGCGCTCCGCCCATTCCGTCCAACCAGGCAGACCAGCCTTCCTGAGGACCATCCTTCGGTCAGCGCCCCGCTGGGAAAGGAGGCTCTGCATTCCGGCCAGGTAAGGGACGATTTGCCTCATCGTCTGCACGACTCTGCTGGCCAGCCCCTCCAGGGCTGCGTTCAGCTCCCGGTACGTCTTCCTCGTCCCTTCCACTCCGAGTGATTCGAACCGCACCTCGACTTCCGAAGAATCTTCGCGAGTCTCGCGGACGGGCACGATCCGCGCCGCAAGGTTCCGGCTCAAGCCGTCCTCCTTGCGCTCGCCAGCCCGGGCAAGAGCTGCGGTCGGAAGCCGCGATTCATATTCCTGGATGCAAGCGCCGATCAGCATCGGCACCTGGACCACCACTGCGTTGCCGAGCGCCTTGACTCTGTCTGGCCAGTCGGGCATCCGGTGGACTTCCCGCACGATCTGGGCGTAGGCGTCGGCATCGGATTCCTCGCCCCAACCCTTGATCCATTCATTCGGAAGCTCCGTGGATTCCTCGCCCACGCGAGTCCATCCGGCCGGAAATCCCATGAACTCCTCGCAGCACTCGGCGGTGGGCACAAGCCTCGGGTTCCTTTGCGCCACCGCCCGCGCCGCCATCTCCTGTGCCCACGACATCGAGCCTTCTGTGCCCCTCTTGCTTCGCTTCCTCCATCGCCCCCCGCCATTCTGGCGAATCCGCCCGTCGGGCCATTCCGCCTCCAGCACCGCCGTCGCCGTTGGCGTGGTCGTCATGGCAGGGCACCCATGCCCCGCTCCCCTTGCCAGCTCTCGCTTCCAGTAGTCCCACCTTTCGAGCGCCTCCCCCATCCGGTCCCGGCAGTCCGGCGGGAGCGCCCCTTGGCCGACCATCGCTGCTTCGATATCCGAGTGCCCGTCGGCGCGGTCGCGGCAGAGTATCCATGCCCGCTCCCGCCTGTGCGGTGCCCCGAGCGCCCCGGCGTCCAGAAGGCGCGGCCACCAGGCGTAGCCGATTTCTTCCAGCCCATCAAGCACCGTGTCGCCGTCTGCCGTGTCCAGGAGGCGGGAGACGTTCTCGATGAGGACCCATCGCGGTCGGAGCTCGCGTATGATCCTGCGGCACTCGAACCAGAGACCGCTCCGCTCGGTGGGGCAGTCTTCGGTCCCGAGCCCTTTTTTCCTTCCCGCTACCGACACATCGGAACACGGGAAGCCGCCCGTGATGATGTCCACGGGATCAAGGTTTGCCTTTCCGCAATCCCTTACGTCCGCGAACTTCGGCACTTCTGGCCAGCGCCTCTCCAGCACAGTTCTGGCGAAAGGGCAGATTTCAACTTGCCATGCGGTCTTGAATCCCGCCCAGCCGAGACCGAGGTCCACTCCCCCGACGCCGGTGAAAAGGCTCCCATGCCTTAGCAATTTGGCCATCGCCGCTCCTCGCTCCTTCCCAACGCTGAAGAACCCGGATGCCTGGTCCGCCTCCATTGCCGGTCGGTCGCTGCCGAACTTGGCGAACGCCGCAGGCGGCGGCTTCGCGTGGGATTCTACACGATGAATGAAACGCTGGCCACCGGAAAGAAGACCAGCGACGAGTCCCTGGTCGGGCAGCCCCTTTTCGGAGAACCGAAGGCCTGGGCGAGCGCGATCAGCATGGGGGGAGGCTGTTGCGGAATGCCGGTGATTGAGCTTTCCGGCACCCGATTCGTTGCTCAGGAGGGGGAACTTCGAGATTCCCCAACCACGGTATTACTGGGATACAGGTCAGCGGACGTTGCTGGCCAGCAACGGGGAGCCGCCCGACGGACCGGCGGGACCCCGGCGAAACGCCCCGAGACAGGCGTAGCGGCAGAACCGTAAAGGAGAGCGAACATGGCATCAGGCAAGGCAAGGATTAAGGACAAAGCAAGAAGCTTCTACAAGCGGCAAGACAGCACCATGCCGCCGGACCAACAGAACAAAATCATTGATGCTGAGGAGGAGCGCAATCCGGGCTTCCTCGCACGCATCGGAGCGGCACGGGACAAGGACGAAGACAATCGTTACAGGGCGGCATTCTCGCTGACATGCCGTGACCTCATCGGTCATGCGTCTGTGAGGCACGGTGGCTGGTTGGAAGTTGACAACGCCATTGACCGCCTCTACGAAGACACTTGGAATGCTGTGCTGTCTGTGATGGAGGAACACGGGTGCTGCTACTCCGTCGTCCGTGCAGTGTTCGTCAACTTCTTTGCGGAGGACATAGCGAATGAGCTTGACCCTGAGAGGCAACAGGACGGCTCCGTGTGCGGCCCTCCCTGTCTTGGCAGGGACTGAGACGGCCACCTCACGAGTCCAAGCCACCACTCATGGTCCGGGCCATTGACCACGTCCGCCGCCACGGCAAGATTCCAGCGGTCGTCGAGCAGCGAGTCGCAGAGCTAATCAGGGGCTCGCGCCTGAGCTACTCCCAAATCTGAAAGCTGGTTGGACTGAAGAATTGCGGCGGAATCGCCGAAATCGCGATCCGCCATGGCCTGAGTCGCGGGCGGGGCAAGCTAGCCGAGCGATTTCAGAGAAGAATAATTGTGAGGGACTGCCCAGGATTGATATTGCTCCCTGTCAGTCGGATCGCGGCTATGGCCAAGGAACCAGCTTGACGCCGGCCACTCGAATCCATGGCCGCCAAATTGGGGGCGCGATGAAAAAATGCCGCTTCCTTCAGCAAGATGGCGTTTGGAAATTGCATCAGTCAAGCCGATTGATGACCGACGTTGGGAAAGACCCTTCGCTACGCGCTAGGAATTGAGTATTCAGGATCAATGGCCAAGAAACGACGCTGGTCATGTTTGAAGGAGAAGGAAGTGGAGCAAACCGATGCTGTCCAGGAAGCGGCCGTGACCAGCATAGGGCAAGGAGTGAGCAACATGAAAGAACCAAGAATTTCGGTCAAGGAGTGGGACGATGAAGCACAAACATCACAACCATAGCGATAACTGGAACCCATGGGAAGGTTGCCATAAGTTTAGCGAAGCCTGCAAGAACTGCTTCATCTTCCCCATGCTGCGGCAGTACCGAAGAGACCCGGGGACCGTCCGGCGCTGCACAAGCACTTGGGATCGACCCATGAAATGGCAGAAAGCCGCAGCGGCGGCGGGCGGTCGCAAGACGGTCGGCATCTGCTTCTGCTCGGACTTCCTGATAGAAGAAGCCGACCCCTGGCGTGCCGAAGCGTGGGAAATCATGCGCTCGACTCCCAACTTGACTTGGATGTTTTGTAGCAAGCGGACGCACAGGCTGGCCCGATGCCTGCCCTCCAATTGGGACATGGGCTATCCCAATGTCGCCATCGGCGCGAGCGTCGAGTCCAAGTGCCACCTCGACAGGGTGGATTTCCTGCGGGATATCCCTGCGGCCTTCAAGTTCATCGACATCTGCCCGTGCCTCGACGACCCCACGCCCGAGCTTGCCCACCATCTCGGTGGCATCGGATTGGTCTGCGTCAGCGGGGAGCGCAGCACTCCCGACTTCCGGCCATTCGATTTGGAATGGGCCCGGCACGTAAGGGATCTGTGCGCAGGGCGGGGGATAGCCTTCAGGTTCGGGCATGGGGCTGGTCGGGAATACCATCCGTCAGACCTTCTGGACGGAGTCAGGCACAGGGGGATTACGGAATTCCTGAAAGAGACGAGGCAAGGCGTCGGACAGCAACCGACCGCCGTAGGAGTCGGGCTACTCACCGACAAATAGCTGCCGCTGGGGAGTGTGGCCAAGAGAACCATGGCCCGGGCCGGTGATAACCGGGGCCCCTCCCGAGTTCCGGGGACTTCAAGATTCCCTAAGGTTTTGCGAAGCCCACGGTATTACTGGGATATGACCCAGCGGTCGCTGCTGGTCAGCGACTTGAAGCCGCCTGAAGAGCCGGTGGAAGTCCGGTGAAACGCCCCTCTGGGGCGTAGCGGCAGAAGGATCAGAAAGGGGAGCAACTTGGAACCACTATTAACGTCGGCGGAAGCCGCAAGCATACTTCGGGTTAACCCCAAGGTTCTTGAGCGTTGGGCTAAAGCAGGTGAGGTCCCGGCATTGAAGGTCGGGAAGTTTTGGCGGTACCGGGCATCAGCGATTGAGTCTTGGGTGAATACTAAGCTACACTCCGGATGCCAGCCGTGCCGCACAGAGACTTCATTCTGAAAAGGAGAAACTGTGACGGCACGATATCAATACGGAGATTTGATTCTCAGGAAGCGCAAGAAAGGACCGCACGTTTGGCAATTCAGGTACTTCGAGGACGGAAGGCGGAAGTCCGTCTTGGTCGGCACCGTGTTGAAGCTGCCCACCAAGGCGGATGCGGAAAGGGCAGTAGAGCATCTGCGGATCAAGGTCAATGCACAGACTCCGCAAGCCCGATTCCACTCTGTTACTGTTGGGGCGCTAATGGACCGCTTTATAGAAGAGTACGCGCCGAAGCACTGCCGACGCAATACAGTAAACTGTTACCGATGGTTATCCAACAAGCATGTCCGTCCGAGATGGGGCACGGAGTTCGTACAGGACGTCAAAACCATGGCAGTTCAAGATTGGCTAGATGCCTACCCGCACTCCCGCCAAGTGAGGGCCCATATTCGAGGTTACATGCACGCCTTGTTCAATCAAGCTGTTCGCTGGGAGATTTTGGAACGGAACCCCATCACTCTTGTAAGGCAGTCACACAAGAGGTTGAAATCCCACCCGGTGCTAACGCCGGGCGGATTTAAGGCTCTTTTGACAAAACTGGAGGAGCCTTACAGGACTATGGTCGTAACGATTGCTTGTCTCGGGCTTCGGGTGAGTGAACTTCTCGCCTTGCAGTGGGGGGACATTGACTTTGAGAACCTCACGGTGAGGATTCAGCGGAGCGTCGTAACGGGAGAAGTGAATTCAACCAAAACCGATGCATCCGAAGCGAACTTGCCTTTAGACCCCGACTTGGCGGTTGTCCTGCTCAAACATAAAGAAAGGGCGACTTACAAGGCGGACTCTGATTACGTGTTCGCTGGTGATTCTGGCAAACCACGTTGGGCAGGCATCTTGCTCACCGACCACATCAAGCCCGCAGCGGTCAAAGCGGGAATTGGTAAGGTGGGATGGCATGCCTTCCGGCACACCTATTCAAGCCTACTTCACGCTCTTGGCACGGTCCCTATCGTTCAAAAAGAATTGCTACGGCACGCTGACATCAGGACAACACTCGGCATCTACACTCATGCCGTGTCAGAGGATAAACGGCAAGCATCCTCAAAAGTTGCCCAGGCTTTGTTGTGAGGCAGTATGTGGTACGAATTGGTACTTTTTCCGAAACGCGGGATTGGGATTAAGTGCTTTGAATTGATTGGTGGACCTGGGGAGGTTCGAACTCCCGACCCCATGGTTGCAAACCATGTGCTCTCCCAACTGAGCTACAGGCCCAATCATTTTCGATCGGCGATTTGCGATTTTCGCCTTGCAAAGCGCCGAAGTTGAGCTTCGAGCTGAAACGACCGGCTCAATTCATACTGCCGGGAAAACCGGCCATCGTCAAGCGCTTGCCACTTTCCATTGCACAGAATGGTATGTCGTCCTGAGCGCCAGCGAAGGATCTGAAGGCTCGCTCGCCAGTTACCGATGAAGCGCTTTTCAATCGGCAATCGAAAATCGAAAACTTGTGCTGAGTGCAACGAACGCATCGGCAATTCACGGGCCCTGTTTCTGGAGCTGTTCAATGAGGTCGCGAATCTGGCGTGCGTCCTTTTTTCGATGGCCGTGGCTGGTGATGGGGTCAGCGCCTCCCGAAGACTCGATTCGAATCTCAGACCAGATCAGTCCGGTGTGAATGGTCACCGAGGCCACTTTTGACATGGCAATGCTCTCCTCGTCGGAGCTCATCAGATGCGGTTTCACCCGAATCACGTGCTCTGGGGTGATTTCGATCCGAACCGGGAAGAATAAATTGCCCCTCGTCCATCGACTAGCCTTGAAGACCTATCGTTCCTCCGCCATGGACAAACCCTCAGTAGCGCGGAATTGAATCAGTCCGATTATTCATGGATGGCACCCCAAGGGCAAGTCTGGTGCCTGCCCAGTGGGCCCTACGCGCCTTGGCGACCGCGCGCCTAGTGCCGTTCCAACTTGTTACGCCTATGTATTGCACCTACGTCTTGCGCAAAGACTCTCTGAGTGGCTGAAAACTGTTTGCCCAACAAAGTTGGAACGGCACTAGGCTTCGGGCGTCGAGGTCCAGGGGTTGATCACCGGAACGCCAGCCGCCTGGAACGGCGCCTCGTCGCGCGTGGCCACACTAAACTGGCGGGATGCGGCAATCGCGGCGATCTGGGCATCCTCCACTGCCATCGGATGGCCTTGCCGGCGCGCGCGGATGACGATCTTGGCGTAGACTTCGGCCGCCTTGAGGTCGAACGTTAGGATTCGCTCGCCGAACAGAGCGATGATCTGTTCGTCAAGGGCAGCGGCCAGGGCCCTGCGGCGTTTGCCGGCCGGCAGGCTCTCGATGCCAAGCAGCAACTCGGCGAGGCTGACGGTCGAGAGATAGAGGCTCTCGGCCGCCTGCGCATCGAGCCACGCGAGCACGTTCCGATCAGGCTGCGGGCGCATGGCTTCGGAGATCACGTTGGTATCGAGCAGGATCACGCAAGCTCCGCCGGCTCCGCGGGCGTCTTGTCGCGCCTAATCTCGAGAGCGAGGCCGCCTAGCGGCTTGGCTAGCGCAGCGAGCGCGGAGCCGAGCCGGAGGCGCGACGCCGGCCGCACGGCCCCCTCCAGGATGGCGCGAACTTCTGCCTCGGTGCTCCGTCCGTGCCGCCTCGCCCGGACACGCAACGCGCGGTGGGTCTCGGCAGAGATGTTGCGGACTACAATCGCTGGCATAACAGAACTCCTTGAGCCCAGAAATAATGATATCACACTTGGTCAAGTGATATCAATGCGCCGAGCCCCTCGCGGGCAACGTGTCAGGCTCAAGCTTTGTAGGTGTCAGGCTTTGTGCTGCCCTTTCTCAAGGCACCCACGAGGGCCCCCCTTACGTCGCTCCAACCCGGCGCTCCTGGCCAGCATCTGCTTAATTAGCCGCCGCTGGGTGTCAAAAGACGGATAATGGCGACGCTGATCGTTCCCCGTGCGCCCGGAGGGGGAGATATGAGAATTGCAATGTTGCTTCTCGCGGCACTGCTCGCGCCTCTCAGCATCGGCGCAGGGCAATCTGTGCAGTCCCCGCAAACCGAGAGCCCAGCGTCGAAGGGGGCCGCGCACATCACCGTCAGTGTGGCGGATGTAACAGGAGCGGTCATCCCGTACGCGCTGGTCAAGTATCAGCGGTCATCAGAGATTTTTGGACATAAAACACAAACTGACAGATACGGCAGGGCACTTCTTGAGTTGCTGCCCGGAAGCTACGACATCGCGGTGACGAGCTCGGGCTTTGGCACATGGCACAGAGGTTTGGAAGTCGAAGGCGCCGAGGAACAAGCGATCAGTTTTGCCCTGGAAATGCATGAGTGTACCCAGTGCGTCGAGATTGTGCCCGCCTACTCGGCGGCCCAACCGCCTCCGGGCAGGATTCCGTTCTCGATCGAGCTTTGGACTCCAAAGAATAGGGATGTCGTGAAGGCCGGCCAAGAAATCAGAGTAACGGCGACGGCTTCGATGTTCAGGGACCTATCGTTCGCTGAAACCACCCGGGGGCCCCGAACGGTATATACAGTGCAGGTTCGCGATGCGAATGGGGGAACTCCGCCCGAATCAGACTACCTGAAGACGGCTGAGGGCGTTAACGCAGGCGGCACCACAAGCGACACGCCCGATGGAAAACGGTGGTGGATACCCGTGGTTGCGCACGCAGTCGACTATTTCACCGAAGATATCGATTTAAGTGCGTTGTTCGACCTGAGAAAACCGGGAAAGTACAGTGTGCGGGTGTCGCGGTTCGACGGTGAAACTAAGACTTGGGTAACATCGAACACAATCTCGCTGACCGTGACTCCCTGACTTTTGAGCCGTACGGTGTGTGAACAGTCCGACGCAGGGGAAGTCATTACGCCAAGGCGCGAAGCATTGGCTCCCCGACGTTACCGCCGCCAAAATATACTTGACAAACGGTATAACCGAGAGCTATACTGATTTCAGGCTCAGGCCTGCCCGTAGTGTTGTTCCTCTCCGCGTCTCGGCCTGCGGAAGGGGAAAAATAGGATTAAGGATCTAGGAGTTAGGAACCAGCAGGCGGAAGAAGTGTCCGTCGCCCTTTATCCGTTGCGCTGCCGTGGGGCGGGCGTTTGATCGAGACCCGGGAAGCAAAGGTTAGAGCCCGAAGGAGCCGGGAGTTGGAAGCCTGGGGAGGTTTGATGTTGGGAGAGATAATTGACAGGATTGAATATCGTTCCTTGGCGTGGAACAGCGCCAGGACGGACCAAAATGTGGACTGTAGGGAGGCCGAACGAAAAAATGTGAAAAAATGAGGTTCGAAGCCACCAGGTTATTGAAAACAAAGGAAGTCGATTTGGAACGAACCCAATTACGAAGCCACCGTAAGGTTGTTTTTGGCATGAATTGGCCTCAATTCAAGGTCTCGGAGATGGCCTCGAATCCACTGTGGGCGAAATGGCAAGTTTAGTACAATATAATAAAGGAGATAAGGGCTGAAGCGCAAGCACGGGGAGTCAAGGGCCGGGAGTGGGAAAATGGTCGGTGGCATGTGGCAGGTGACCAGAGAAAGACTGTGACCGTTGGCGAGAGGCGACGGATGGATTCCCGCTTTCGCGGGAATGACTGCACTTGGGAGCGTCCGTGTCCCGCAAATGGCATAACTACGGTGAGCGCCTTAACCTTGACTTATCGGAGCGCGACCGATAGAATAACTAGTTTAGAATTAGGGAATTTGCGTGGCAGAGGGCTGAAACCATAGTCCGTCAGTGCGTCAGTACTTCGGTCTGTCAGTCACTGACCCACTGATGTTCTGACTGACTGAAATACTGCGGATCTTGCATGTTTGACGCTTTACAGCAAAAATTCGAAAACGTCTTCAAGACGTTGCGCGTTCAGGGCGCGCTGAACGAGTCTTCCATTGACGAGACGCTGCGCGACGTGCGCCTGGCCTTGCTCGATGCCGACGTCAACCTGAACGTGGTGAAACACCTGATGGACCGCGTTCGCATCCAGGCGATGGGCGAGCAGGTGCGCTCGGGCTTTGCGCCGGCGCAGGAAGTGGTGCGGATCGTTCGCGACGAGCTGATTGCCATTCTGGGCGGTCAAGCCTCGTTCCTGACTTTCACCAAAGAATATCCGAACGTTTTTCTGCTGGTCGGGCTTCAGGGCTCGGGCAAAACCACCACGGCGGGCAAACTGGCCTTGTGGCTCGCCAACCGGCGGAAGCGGCCGATGCTGGTCTCAACGGACGTGTACCGCCCGGCGGCGCGCGAGCAGTTGGCGATTATTGCCAAGGCCATCGACATCCCGTGCTTTCCTGGCGATGGCATCACTTCACCCATCGAACTGGCGCTGGCGGCGCGCAAGGACGCGGCCGACCGCGGCCACGACATGCTGATTGTCGATACGGCCGGCCGCCTGCACATCGACGAGCAATTGATGAACGAAGTCAGCGAGCTGCGGACAAAGCTGCGCCCGAGCGAAGTTCTGCTGGTGGCCGACGCCATGATCGGCCAGGACGCGGTGCGCAGCGCCCAGGAATTTCACGAACGCCTGGGAACTTCCGGCGTGATCCTCACCAAGCTGGATGGCGATGCCCGAGGCGGCGCCGCGCTCTCGATCCACCACGTCACCGGGCAGCCCATTAAGTTCGTGGGCGTGGGCGAAAAGTACGATGCCCTGGAAGTTTTTCATCCCGACCGTATCGTCTCGCGCATCCTGGGCATGGGCGACATGCTGTCGCTCATCGAGAAAGCCGAAGAAAAGATCGATAAGCAGAAGGCGCTCGAAGTCCATCGCAAAATCCAGACGGACACTTTTTCGCTGGGCGATTTCCGGGACCAGCTTCGGCAGATGCGGTCGCTTGGCTCCATGGAACAGATGCTGGGCATGTTGCCCAAGATCGGCATGTTCAAGGAAGCCAGCAAGGCCAAGGTCGACGAAAAAGAACTGGTCCACATCGAGGCCATCATCAATTCCATGACGGCGCGCGAGCGCGAGAATCACGAAATCATCAATGGGAAACGGCGCAAGCGGATTGCGCGCGGCAGCGGCACCAGCGTCCAGCAAGTGAACCAACTGTTGCGCCAGTACGTGCAAACACGCAAGATGATGAAGTCGATGAGCCAAAGCCTGCTGGGGAAGGGGCTGGCGAAGCTGGGGCAGGCGGGAATTAGGGGCTAAAGGAAATTATGAATTATGAATTATAAATTATGAATTAAAAACCAGGCCAGGGAGCGGGCGCGACTGTCCCCCAAAATTTCTAGCTTCGGATTCCTGGGATTCATAATTCATAATTCATAATTCTTCCGAGTTTCGATTTTCGAATTTCCAGTTTCGATTCTTGACAGGAGGACAATTGCTGAAAATAAGGCTGGCTCGAACGGGGGCCAATAAGAAAAGCAGTTACCGCATCGTAGTGATCGAGCGCGAGCGGGCGCGCGACGGTCGGTTCGTCGAAATCCTGGGGCATTTCAACGCCCGACGGAATCCTCCGGAGCTGGTCTTCAAGCGGGAACGCATGGATTACTGGCTGAAGCAGGGAGCGCAGCCGTCGGAGACGGTCCGCAGCCTTCTGAAGGCCGCGCCTGCGCCCAAAGTCTAGCTTGGACGTGCGTTCGCGGTGGAGGTGCCCCCGGCCGGGGCGAGCGAATTCGAATCTAATCTTTCTCTTGCGGAATCTTTCCTTGGGGGGGCTCTTATGCCCCAGTTGAGAAACTTTCCGGACGCCAAATGCTGCAAGGGAGGCGCAGATGAAAGAGTTGATCGAAGCCATTGCGAAAGCACTTGTTGATAATCCTGATCAGGTTGTAGTCCGGGCGGTCGAGGGAGAGCAGGTCACCATTCTGGAGCTCCGCGTTCATCCCTCGGATCTGGGAAAGGTGATCGGCAAGCAAGGAAGAACGGCGCGATCCATTCGGACCATTCTCGGCGCCGCGGGGATGAAGCTGAAGAAACGCTACACTCTGGAAATTCTCGAGTGAGCGGCTGCGCGGCAAGGCGCGCCCGGTGCGAGTTCAGGCGGTGAGCGTGCGTCCTGTCGCAGCCCGTATGCCGGGCGGTGAAACACCGAAGGGATTGCCCGAGACAGGAGCCGGGCAATTCCTGGCGATCGCGCGAATTGTGAGGCCGCAAGGGCGGCGCGGCGAAGTGATCGCCGAAATCCTGACGGATTTTCCGGAGCGGTTCGGCCGCTTGGCGCGCGCCTATCTGGAGGTAACCGACCGCGAGCCGCGAGCCGTTGCCGTTGAAGGAAGCTGGCCGCACAAGGGCCGGATCGTGTTGAAGTTCTCGGGCGTCGACTCTATTGATGAGGCCGATCGCCTGCGCGGCCTCCATGTGTTCATCCTGCGCGAAGACCGGGTGGTGCTTCCCGAACACTCGTATTACGTTTGGGACTTGGAAGGCTGCCGCGTGGTTCGAGACTTGGACGGCGCGGAGCAAGAGGTCGGCATTGTAACCGAGGTCGAACGCACGGGCGGGGCCGAACTCCTTCACGTGGCGCGCGCCTCCGGCCGCGGGCCGGAGTTGCTGATACCGCTGGCGCAGGATGTCTGCAAGCGGATCGATATCGCGGCGAAAACAATTCTGGTCGATCCGCCGGAAGATTTGTTGGAATTGAATAAGTAAGTCAGTAGGTCAGTATTTCAGTGAGTCAGTTCGTGAAGCTGGTGGTGGCTGCGAGAGTGGACTGAGTAACTGAAATACTGAAACACTGACATACTGAAGCACTAATTTGATTTTCGACGTCATCACCATTTTCCCGGAGTTCTTCAGCGGCATTCTGGAGCACGGGCTGCTGAAGCGCGCGCGCGCCGGCGGGCTGATTGACATCCGGCTGCACGATCTGCGCGATTCGACCGACGACCGGCATCGCACCGTAGACGATCGGCCGTTCGGGGGCGGGCCGGGAATGGTTTTCAAGCCCGAACCGCTGTTTCGCGCTGTGGGCGCGCTGAAGGCAGAAGGCGCCGCGACGGATCTCCCCGTCATTCTGCTTTCTCCGCAAGGGCGGCTGCTGACCCAGGCGGTGGCGAAGGAACTCGCCCAGCACGCGCGGGTGATTCTGATTTGCGGCCGGTATGAAGGCGTGGACGAGCGCGTGGCCCGGCACCTTGCGACCGACGAGGTTTCGATCGGCGATTATGTCTTGAGCGGCGGCGAGCTGGCCGCCGCCGTCGTGATGGAAGCGGTGACGCGCCTCGTGCCCGGAGCGTTGGGCAACGAAGCCTCGCGCGAGTGCGAATCGTTTGCGCCGGTCGATTCGAGCGGCAGCGCGGGCCATGAGGGGCTGCTCGACTTCCCTCAGTACACGCGCCCGGCGGAGTTCGCCGGTTTGAAGGTCCCCGAGGTTTTGCTCTCGGGGAACCATGAGGAAATCCGCGAGTGGCGGCATCGCCAGGCTCTCGAGAAGACTTGGCGAAGACGGCCGGATTTGCTGGCCAAACTTAAGCTCGGCCCGGAAGACCGGGAGGTGTTGAAGGAGCTAGAAGCTAGAAGTTAGAAGTCGGAGAGAAGGTGGGTCTTCATTCTAGCTTCTAACTTCTAGCTTCTAACTTCTGAAATCTGAGTTCAGGAGATCGATTATGACCGTTCTTGACAAGATCGAACAATCGCAATTGAGGAAAGACATCCCGGAGTTTCGCGCCGGCGATCAAGTGCGCGTCCACGTGAAAATCAAGGAAGGCGACAAGGAGCGCATTCAGATCTTTGAGGGCGCCGTCATCGGACGCCGCCGCGCCGCCAGTCATTCCACCTTCACCGTGCGCAAGATTTCCTTTGGCCACGGCGTGGAACGCATCTTCCCGCTGCACTCACCCGCCATCGACAAGATCGAGGTGGTGCGGTCGGGCCGCGTGCGCCGCGCCAAGCTCTACTACCTGCGCAAGCTCAAAGGCAAGGCCGCCCGCATTCGCGAAGAGCGGACGGACTTAGAAGCGAAAAGCTAGAAGTCAGAAGCTAGGAGTCAGAAGTTAGAAGCTAGAATGACCCGGCGGAGATGAGTTGCGTTTTGTTCCCTCTTCTCGCTTCTAACTCCTAGCTCCTAGTGCCGTTCCAACTATTTCGACCTAGCTTCTCGGGGCCGTCCCGATTATGGGGCGAAACAGAACGTACGTGTTGAACATAGGTCTAATAAGTTGGAACGGCACTAGCTTCGTCCCCAGTCACTTCTCGCTCTTCTTCTGTTCTGTCACGCGCTTCAGGGTCATGTCCGAGTCGCCCCAGGGGCCGGTGACCTTCAACTGGATCGTATCGCCCGAGATCGTTCCCTGGTGCTTAATGACGCTGTCCTGAAAGTGGGTCTCGAAATAGATCTTGTCACCATCCAGCTTACCTTCCTCGATCGGCACATCACCGTTGGGCGTCGCGACAGTTCCGGTCAGCTTTGTTCCCTCAGCCTTGAAGGTGAAGTTGATCGTGAAGTCGCCGTTGGGTCCGCTGATCGAGCCCTGCCAGCGTCCGTCCACCGTACTAGCTGGCGCGGCCGCAGCCATCAGGGCCGCCGACAGAACCAGCAATCCCGCCATCATGGCGCGTCGAATCATAGTTCGTCCTCCTTTGGAGTTCTCGATGTCATTCCCGTCCCGCTGTGCGGAAGGAATCCAACCTTTTCTACACCGCATCCGCCGCGCCGTCAATGTCATTCCCGCGAAACTTGTAGCGGCGGCTTTACGCCGCCAGCCTTGCGCCGCCGGCAAATCATTCTCTTTCCAGCAGCGCCACTCCGGCGCGCCAATTGGACATTGGCTTCTCGGTGCGTTTAGCGAAGAGCTTCATCTGCACCTTGATCATCCAGGCGAAGGGCACGGGGCGGCCGAGGCGCAGGCAGTTCTCGAACAGGGGGTGGAACTCTTTTTCGCGCCAGCCCAGCGGCTGGAAGAACTTCGTTCCCTCGGCAGGCGCGAAATGTGTCCAGGCATTTGCGGCCTTCATTTGCTTGCCCCACCACTTTTGCATGCGCTTCACGATCAGTGGAGTCGCGACATCGCACGTCCAGTATTGAATGGCTGGCTGATCGTGCAGGTCGCGCGCGAGCTCGCTGACAATCGTCTCAGTAAGGTAGACCAGCAAGCCCTCGGTGAGGACGAGCGCTTTCTTCATCTTGCCGGCCTGCTCGGCAAGCGCGCGGCGCCGTTCGGCGGGGTTGGCAAGATCCACGCTCACCCGCTCGAGTTGGCAGCGCGGCCGTTCGCCCTCCAGAAGTTCGGCCTTTGCCGCGCTGATCGCCGGCAAGTCCATCTCGACCCAGCGCAACGTGGCCGGCAAGGGCAGACGATAAGGCCGCGCATCGAGCCCGGCGGCCAGGTTGAGCACTGTGTCCAGGCCATCGCCAACCAGCCGCCCGACGATTTCGTCCATCAACACCGTGCGCGTGACGGTGCTCCAGGCCATGCGCTTGCCCCAGGGCAGCCTGCGCGCAATTTCTTCGCCTCGATCACCCGCCAGGCGTTGCGCGTAGGGGTCGCGAAAGAGCGCGTCCGGCCGCGCCGACTCCATGGCGCGATGGTGCGCTACCAGCAAGGCCGTGTCGGAAACAGATTCCAGGATTCGCGCGCCGGAACGAGTCATGTCGGCGCATTGTATCACTGACTCACTTCTGACCACTCAGCACCGGCAACCTGCGCCTGACGGCTTTCCCCCAATCCTGAATCCCAAAGTCCTTTCTTGCTGCTGTGCTAAGATTCCTGTCAACCATGCGGCGCGAATTTCCCAAGTGTCCTTTGGTTGGCGTGGCGGGCGTGGTGATTCATCGCGGCCGGGTGCTGCTGATCAGGCGCAAGCGCCCACCGCTGAAAGGCGAGTGGTCGATTCCCGGAGGCTTGGTCGAGCTGGGCGAAGAATTGGATCGTGCCCTGCGGCGCGAACTCAAGGAAGAAACCGGGCTCGAGGTCGAGCCGCTCGAACTCCTCACCGTGATCGATCGCATCATGCCGGGCGGGCGCGGCGGCACGCGCGTTCGCTATCACTTCGTGATTGTGGATTACATTTGCCGGCTTCTCAGCGGCCGCCTTTCGCCCGCTTCCGATGTGCTCGATGCACGCTGGGTGCGGCCGAAAGATCTTCCCAAATATCACCTTGCGGAAAAAGCGACAGAGGTTATTCAGCAGGCGCTCGCCCGGTACGAAGCTCTCAGCGCTCAGCCGTCAGGCGTTGAGCATCAGCTTGCGAGCATTCCTAACTCAGCTAGCTGACGCCTGAGAGCTGATCGCTGGCGGCTCTTCTTCCGGCGGGTAGGTGATGCGCTTGCCCTTGACCTGCGCGAACGGCGTGAGCTTGTGGGGATGGTGCATGATCTTGGTCATGATGTGTTCCACTTGAACGCCGCGCACGGCGAGCGCATCCGCGATGAGTGAGCGATGGCAGCGCCAGGGCACCGCCTCCGCACACATCACGGCAGGCAGCTTCTTCTTCGCCAAGTCCACCAACTTTTTCAAGCTCCTTTCAAATGGCTTGGTTTGCATATAGTCCGCGTAGCCGCGGAAAGTCGGGCTGCGCCAGCCTGCGTTGGGTGAGTCGCGCTTCGCGCGCCGAAACCCGCCCAGCCCCGGCATGTGGCGGTAGCCGATTCCCACCGCCCGCAGGCTTTGCGGGAGCGCGTCCTTGTTGAATTGGGGATTGTGTTTGGAGCGGGGAACGGTGCGCACGTCGATCACTTGCTTTACTTCATGCGCTCGTAAGAGGTCGAGAAACGTCTCAATCGGGCGGTTGGAGTGGCCGATGGTCATCACCACCAGCGGCAGCTTCAGTGTGCGTTTGGCCATGAGCCCTTGGGAGTCCCTAGAAAAAGAAATCCCCTGGTCCCGCCACCCTGGCGGAACCAGGGGCTCAGGGTGCTGATGGGATTTGGCGTTTCTCCCGGCCTGCCGGGGGAACCAGGCGCTGACCAGCGCCTTCTACACCTGCTTCTCTTCGCTCAAGAGAAGCTTCCCAAACACAACGGCGCTAGCGAACGCCTAAGCCTCAGCACCCTCGCTAAGGTTACTTCCGATTGACATGGATCACCTCCTTTCTAGCGTTGAGCGGATATTAAAATTTGCGCCGCGATGAGTCAAGGAAAATCGAATCGGAGCGCGGGCGACAAGGCGGAAAGCCGAAGGCAGAAGAGTGAAGACAGAAGACAGAAGACAGAAGACAGAAACGCTCCTTCGCCGGTGTCCTGGTTCTGATTTCTAGTTTCTAATTTCTGAGTTGAGGAAGTCTGCCCCGCCGGCCGCACCCCTCACGGCTCAGGGATGCCGAGGTCTGTGACGCCTGAGCCGCCTTTGCCGCCGACAGGCGACATTTTGGCGTCGGGCGCATAGCGCTCCAGCAGGTCGAGTGCAATGCGGGCGCGGCGTACGCGCTCGCGGCCCATCTTCACAGCGATGTCTTCGAGATGGAAACCGGATGGATAGATATCCGGCGCGTTCCGCAGGCCGAACTTGAAATAAATCGGCGCCGCCACGCGGATCAGTTGAGGCATTTCGTAATAGCGCACGAACCCGCCGAAGTTGTCCGGAACCTCGATGTACATATCGATGGGAATGTCCACAGCTTGGCGGATGGCGCCAATCTGCGCCGGGCTCAGATCCGTAGGAATGTTGAGCGTCGAAACGCCCGCGCTCTCGAAGACCTTCGCCGTGGCCGGGTTCGCGGCGGGCAGCGTCACCGAACTTTTCAGAACGAGGTTCTTGGGCAGCTCGCCCTTCTTCTTCATTTCGTTCAGCACCCAGATCAGTCCCAGGTCGGCGGGAAGCACGCTGCGGATGCCCAGCTCGCAGGCGCGCCGCACGTCTTCGATGGCGTAGACGAGTTGGTCCGCGCCTCGATGCTGCAAGCCGATCACTTTGCCAGCCGGCGAAGCGGTCTGGCCGCCCGTTTCAAACGTGGCGCGCGGGCCAATGAACAGGCAAACCTCGATGCCATGCTCCGCGCCCATCCGCGCCATCTCCGAAATCTCGTCTTTCGTCAGCAGCATGATCCCGCTGCCCTGACTGACGCGATGAATGGGCACTTTGTAGGCCTTGGCTGCTTCCAACACCTCGCGAAAAACGCCCGGGCCTTCGACGCTCGGAATCTCGATGCGGTATTGACCATCGTCCACGAACCGCTTCTTCGAAGCTTCCAGGGCGTGATTGTCTCCGCCGGGAAGTTCCAGCTTAGCAAGAAACTGCTGTGTCTTTTTCATTGATCGCTCCACGCGCAGCCCATAACAGAAATCCTGTGGATAGGTAGTACAACGCCAGACAGAGCGAGAACGCGTACGACTCAAGACGAAGGTCGAAGTAAATTAATGTTGCGGACGTACCGACCGTGAACAGCGCTGCCCAGAGACCGGCAAGGACGAAAAGTGCGTTGCGCGCCCATCTCCTTCCCCTCCACGTCGCCACGCCGAGCGCCAGACCGGCAGTGCCAAGCAAGGCGTCCAGAACCCCACTCAGCTTGCTTAGGCGGATTACGTCGTCCGACATATCCATGGTATACACCGGAGAAAAGAGCCTGCGAATATCCCACACCCGCAGCAGCACCATCCCAAGGCTGGCTGCCACGATGATGATGGCCGGAATCTTCGAAATTCGTACGCTCTTCATGTGATTTCCGAACCACGGCCCTGAAAACAACCTATTGCGTATACTTCAAATAGACGGTCCTTGTCTCAGTATAGAAATCCAGCGCCAGCGGCCCCTGCTCGCGCATGCCGAAGCTCGATTCCTTGGTGCCGCCGAAGGGAAGCTGATATTCGACGCCGGCTGTCGGAAGATTTACGGTAATCAGTCCCGCTTCGATGCGATTAATAAACTGATGCACGCGAGCCAAATCTTTCGAGACGATCGAGGCCGAGAGGCCGAAGCGAACGCCATTGGCCAGGCGCATGGCGTCGTCAAAATCGTTGGCCACCATCAAAGCCAGGACCGGCCCAAAAATCTCTTCCTGCGCGATTCGCATTTCCGGCGCCACGCCATCGAAGATGGTGGGCCCGATGAAGTAGCCTTTGTCATAGACGCCGCCGGTCAGGCGATTTCCGCCGCATAAGAGCTTCGCGCCTTCGCTCTTTCCAATCTCGATGTATTTCAAATCCGTTTCGAGCTGTGCTCGATCGACGGCGGGTCCGATGGCGACGCCCGGCTCGAGCGGATTGCCGACTTTGAGATCTTTCGTTTTCGCCACGAGCTTGTCCACCAGCGCATCATAAATCGGCTTCTCGATGATGGCGCGGCTGCACGCGGTGCACTTTTGCCCAGTGGAGAAAAACGCGCCATTCACCAGGACGTCCGCTGCGTAATCCGGATCCGCGTCCTTCAGCACGATGGTCGGGTTCTTGCCACCCATTTCAAGTTGGACGCGAATTTTCCGCCGCGACACTTTCTCGTGCAGGGCGTTGCCCACTTCGCACGAGCCGGTGAACGAAACGGCGCGCACGGAGGGATGCTCGACAATCGCATTGCCGACCGTCCCGCCGCTGCCCGTCACGAAATTGACGGCACCGGCGGGAATGCCCGCTTCGTGCAGCGCCTCGACCAGGCGCAGACCACTGAGCGGCGCGAGCGACGCCGGCTTGATAACCACGGTGTTTCCCGCCACCAGCGCCGGAGCCATTTTCCAGGCGGGAATAGCGCTGGGAAAATTCCAGGGCGTAATGAGGCCCGCCACGCCCAAAGGCTTGCGCAAGGTGTAACAGAAAACGTTTTCGCGCTCGGAGGGAATCTGGTAGCTGAACTGGCGCGCGCCTTCGCCGCCAAAATAGCGGAAGATGTTGATGGCGCGCTTCACTTCTCCTTTGGACTCGGGCAGCGTCTTGCCCTCTTCGCGCGTCATCTCCTCAGCCAATTTGTCCAGCCGGCTCTCCAGAAGCTCGGCGGCCTTGAACAGGAATTCGCCGCGCCGCGGCGCAGGCAAAGCCGCCCAATCGGGCTGCGCCTTGGCCGCCGCTTCACAGGCAGCCGTGGCATCATTCGCGCTTGAAGCCTGAAAGAGTCCAACGATTTCGTCGAAGTTGGCGGGATTGATGTTGGGAAACGTCTGCCCCGGCTTCGCTTCAACAAATTGGCCGTTCACATAATTGCGAAATAGCTTAGGCATGCATTCTCACTCTCGGCTTGAAATTCGTTACGGAAACGTGTATAGGAGTTAGACTAGAAGTCGAGTAGTTGTGCTTTGCAAGAGCTGTGCAAAGCGTGAGAGAGGCCAACAATGTCCTTTGAACAAGCACTAGATTCACTCTCCAGAGACGAGCGATTCAAGGCCACAATCTACGCCATGAACAGCCTCTTGATCCAGAAGGGCGTCTACACCCCTCAGGAGTTCGAGCGGTTGTTCGCTGAATGGGCGGCGAAGCAGCGAGCGAACGAGGAAGCCGCCATCGGCGAGTGTTTGCCAGCTACTGGTTCTTAGGCTTCGTTTTTGACGCCACGTCTCCCCACCTGGGCCACTCGCACCCTTTCTTGCGATTCCCGCAATGTGCGCCGATGTCGCATTGAACGCACGCGCATGTGCATCGAGGCGGTTCCTTCGCCGGCTTCTTGGGCTTCTCAGGCTCGGCTGTCATAGGCATCCGATTCGTAGTGGGTTTCCATAGCAAGCGTGAGTGTACACCGAATATCAGAAGTTAGAAGCTAGAATCGCCGGGACCAAAGAGCTGCTCTGCTTGTCTCTTCTAGCTTCAGACTCCCAGATTCTAGCTTCTTCTTGGCCCCCTTGACAGGCTGGCCGGGAGGGCTACAATGAGAGTCGAGCGAACGTTCGATTGAAGAGGCGTCGGTTGGCACAATTGCGGGACTCCGTCACGCTCGGCAAGGCCGGGAACGGGCACCGGCCCGTTCGGGAGATTCTTCGCGGAGTTTATCCTGAGCGGCAGGGCGAGATCCTTCGCTTCGCTCAGGATGACAAGCGAAGGACTCAGAATGACAGACGTGTAGCGAAGACACACCGTAATTCCAGGCACTTTGACCGCAAGCTCGAGATGATTCTGCGCGAAGCAGCGGCGGTGTTTTGCGCCAAGGGATTCGACCGCGCCAGTATCCGCGACATCGCGCGCGCGACGGGCGTGAGTCTGGCCGGCCTTTACTATTACTTCTCGAGCAAAGAAGAGCTGCTTTACCTCATCCAGCGCCACACGTTCGAGACCGTGCTGGCTTCCTCGCGCGCCCTCCTCAAGGAAATCCAGGAGCCGGAACGCCGTTTGCGCGCTTTCATTTGGCACCACCTTCAGTTCTTTCTCCTTCATCCAAATGAGATGAAGGTCCTCACGCACGAGGTCGGCCCACTCGACGCGAAGCTGGGGCGGGAGCTAAAAGCGCTCAAGAAGGCCTACTACGAGCTCTGCTTTGCTCAAGTGGAAGCGCTCAGGCAGGCGCGGAAGTTGAAGGGCGTGAAAACGCGCTTGGCGGTGCTTTCGCTATTTGGAATGATGAACTGGATCTATCAGTGGTATAACCCGCGCGTCGACCCGGACGCTCGCGAGTGCGCCGAACAGATGGCCGAAATATTCTTGCACGGGATTTTTGGCACGTGGGCTCGTCGCTCGGCCGAAGCGTCCCGCCGATGGACGAAGGGCAGCGCCAACGGGTCGCGGTTGTTTACGAGCAGCGACGAGTGGCAAGTCGCAGATGGCCGGAGGTGACGAATTACGTTCAAAGCCGGAATGTGTCTTGTTTTCTGTGAGATAGACTTTACGGGTATTCTCCCTATTCCCGATTTGCAAAGGACGGAAAGTGGAAACTCGAAAACTTGCCCTCTGGATTCCCGCTTTTCCGGAGACCCCGTCGGGACGGGGTGCGGGAATGACCAGGGGATCGAAACTCGGATGAAACGCCGGACTTTTTCCTTCGAGGAGGCCGAAGAGCTCGGTCTCGTCAACCAGGTCGTCGACCGTGACGAGTTCTTTGCTCAGGTCACGGAATATGCTAAACAGTTCCTGCCGCCGCACACGGCTGCCCGCGCCGTCGGCTGCATCAAGCGGTCCGTCTGCTCGGGACTCGAGATGTCATTCGGCGAAGGACTGGGGCTGGAGCGGGAACTACAGCAGCACCTGTTCCAGAGCGAGGATGCAAAAGAAGGACTCGCGGCGTATGTTGAAAAAAGGACGCCGAGTTTTAAGGCGAAATAACTTCGCGTCATTTGTCCTTCGTCCTTTGTCACTTGTCCCTTGTCACTTGCGGTACAGGCCGGTGGCACGGCGAGGACGGTGACAATGGGCAGAAAACCAAGGACAAATGGCAAAGGACTAAGGACGGTCTTAAGATGAGAATCGCCATTTCCGTTTCGGACAAAGAGAGAGCCAAAGGAAAGGACTCGCCTTATTTCAAGGCGCTGCTCGTGGCGGGCGCGCGGCCCGAGGAAATCGAGTTGGTCACCGCGGGCGCGGCCGATCCCGCTCTGCAGGACGCCAAAGACTTTGACGGAATTCTCCTGGGCGGCGGCGAAGACGTTGACCCGGCGCTCTACGATGAGGAGAAGAAATACGACAACGTCAAGGTGAACCGCAAGCGCGATGATTTCGAGTTCAAGCTCCTGGACGAAGCGCGGTCTTCTCAACTGCCGGTGTTCGGGATCTGCCGAGGCACCCAACTGATCAATGTGAAGTTCGGCGGAACGCTCTATCAGGACCTGCCGAGTGACGCGAAGATCGAATTCAACCACCGGCAAGACGAGGAGCGCGACGAACTCACGCACACGGTGACGGTGAGCGATCACGAGTCGCATCTGGGGCAGGTTCTGAACGGGCATTGTCACGTGAACAGTCTGCATCACCAGGCCATCAAACGGGTGGGCCGAGGCTTGAAGATTACCGCTTACTCCGAAGACGGTTTGGTGGAAGCCGTGGAGGCAACGGGCGATTACCCTTACTTGGTGGCCGTGCAGTGGCACCCGGAGGAGATCGCCGAGCAACCCGAACAAAAACGAATTCTTCAGCAGTTCGTCGATCAGTGCCAGAAGAAGGCGCAGGAGCGGCGCAAAAATGCCTCAGCAGTTTCCTGATCATCTGCTTCACTATTTTCTGCAATCGGCGCAGTGGGTGAAACGCAATGTCCAATGACGCAGTGCTTCTCCATCGTGACAGCCCAATCAGCACCATCGCGCTCAATCGTCCGGAGAAATTGAATGCTCTCGACGAGGATGAGCAGTTCGGGCTGGCGGATGCCTTGGCTGCCGTCGCTCACGATGCCTCGATTCGAGTGGTGGTCATTACGGGCAACGGGCGTGCCTTTTGCGCCGGCGGCGACATCCAGACGATGTTGGACCTGAAGACCCAACATCATTCGGCAACTTTCCGCGCCCGGCTTGAAGCTGGTAATGAAATTGTGCGCACCATCCGGCGCCTCCCCAAGGCCGTGGTGGCTTCGGTGAACGGGCCGGCGGCCGGGGCGGGAGTGAGCCTGGCAATGGCTTGTGATCTTCGCATCGCCTCAGACCGCGCGACGTTTACCCAAGCCTTTGTGAAGCTCGGCCTTCACCCGGACTGGGGCGGGACCTTTCTTCTTCCTCGCCTCGTGGGAATTGGCCGCGCCATGGAAATGTTTCTTCTGGGCGAGCCGATCAACGCGGCGGAGGCGCATCGCATCGGCCTGGTCAATTTCTTGGTGCCACACGATCAACTCGCCGTCGAGACGCGCAAACTGGCGGAGCGGCTGGCCGCGGCGCCTTCACTGCCTTTGAGTCTGCTGAAAGAAGCCCTCTATGAGCGGCTGGAAACCCAGTTGGATTCAATGATGCAGCACGAGGTCCAGGCGCAGATGAAGTGTTTCGAGTCCGAGGATTTTACCGATAGTTTGCAGGCCTTCCTTGAGAAACGCCTGCCGAAATTCAAGCGAACACCGCCCGAAGCCTGATAAGGGAGGAAGCTGATGCTGCGTATTTCTAACTTTGATGATTGGATCGACTACTTTTACGGCTGGCAGAAAGACATCGGGTTGGACGCGCCGGAATTCAAAGAATACCGGTTCGAAGCGAAGTACGGTCAAGTGACGCCGGAAATCGAGTTCGGCGATTACAAAGGGCAGTTGCGCTGGAAGTCGATTATGCACATTCCCGATCAGCGCCGGTTATTCGAAACGGCGCCCCGCCGCCATGACTATCTCAGCTTGCTGCGCGTCATGACCGAAGAGATGCGCCACGGCTGGTCAAGGCCGGGGAGCTCTTGAGGGGTCACAGGTATGATCCGGAGCTGATCGAGCAAGTCGCACAGGATGCCATCCGAACCGGCAAGCCGCTGCGAACCTCGGCTTCCACGCCGGAGTACCGCCGACAAATGGTTCGCGTGTTTGTGCGCCGAGCGCTCCGCGAAGTCTGGGGCAATGGGCGTGCCACGGGAAATGAGAATTAGGAAGACGAGCTATGCCAACCGACATTCTTTTCAGCAAGGGCGACATTACGGACGCGGACGCAGATGCGATCGTCAACGCGGCAAACACCGACCTGATGCTCGGCGCGGGCGTTGCCGGCGCGATCCGGCGAAAAGGCGGGCCGCGCATTCAAGAGGAATGCGACCGCATCGGCCCGATTCGGATGGGTGAGGCGGCGCTCACCACCGGAGGCAATCTCCAAGCGCGGTACGTGATCCACGCCGCCAGCATGGGGCTGGGCGGCGCGACGACCGCCGAATCTCTGCGCGCCTCAACGCGCAACAGCCTGCGGCGCGCCGAGGAGAAGGGATTGAAGAGCATCGCCTTTCCCGCCGTGGGGACCGGCATCGCAGGATTTCCCATGAGCGAGTGCGCGCAAATCATGATCGGCGAGGTGCTTGAGCACGTGAAGGCGGGCACCCGTCTTCAGACGATCCACTTCGTCCTGTATGACGACGCAGCGCTCAAAGTTTTTCAGGACACTCACCAGCGGTTGACGGCACGGCCGGAAGGGTAACGCTCCATCGGTCGAGGGTTTTTCGAGAGCCAGTTGATCTTTACCCGTCACACTTTATCCTTTACCCTTTTCTGTTGACCACTCCGCTCAAGACTCTTCTCCTCGACAGGCTGGCGCGCTCAGGCCCAATCACCTTTGCGCAGTACATGGAGTTGTGCCTTTATCACCCTCAGCACGGCTACTACATGCAGGAGCAGCCGAGGACGGGAACGACAGGCGATTATTTCACGAGCTCTGACCTGCACCCGATTTTTGCCCGGCTGGTGGCGCGGCAGGCGGCGGAGATGTGGGAGATTCTCGGCCGTTCCTCTCGATTCACTTGGGTTGAAATGGGCGCCAGCCGCGGTTTGTTCGCCGTTGATTTCCTTCGCTGGGCGGCGAAAGCGCGCCCGGACTTTTGTGCCGCCCTGGAATACCTGGTGATCGAGCCGGGGCCGAGGACGCGAGCGCGTCTGCTCAACCGTATCGCCAAAGAGAATTTCCGAGGGCGCTTTCGCGCCCTGGCGTCGCTGGAGGAACTCGAACCCGTGATCGGCTGTTTTTTTTCGAATGAGCTTATCGATGCGTTCCCTGTCCACGTCGTCACTCGCTCCGCGGGCAGATTGAAAGAGATTTATGTCGCGGCTGAAGACGACAACTTGCGCGAGAAACTCGGGCCGCTCAGCGAATCCGCGGTGGCGGCCGATGTGGCTCGCTACGCGAATCAGCTCGAAGAAGGATGTCGCGCCGAAGTGAATCGCAGAGCAGTTCAGTGGATTTCGACTGTCGCCGAGAAACTGGCGCGAGGTTTTGTGCTGACCATTGATTATGGCGATCTGGCGGAATTCCTGTACACGCCGGCCCGGCCGCGAGGAACGCTGGTGGCCTATCGAGGTCACACCGTGTCGGAGGATTTCTACAGCGCGCCGGGCGAACAGGATCTCACGGCTCACGTGAATTTCACCGCGCTGATGGATGCGGGAAAGCAAGCGGGGCTGGACGCAGTCGGCTTCACCACGCAAGAACGATTTCTGATGGCTCTGGGCGAAGTGAACGGGTTCGCCGATCTTGACGAGCCCGGACAGACGGAAGCCGAAAGGCTTGATGCGCGCCTAAGACTGAAGCGCTTGATTTTTCCGGGGGATTTCGAAGGCGCGCGCGGGATGGGAACGATCTTCAAAGTGCTGGTTCAGTCACGGAATGTCGATCGTCCGCAACTGACCGGCCTCAAGTTTGCGAGACGAGATCCTTCGCTTCGCTCAGGATGACAGGCGAAGGGCTGAGGATCACAAGCGAAGGGCTCAGGATGACAAACAAAGGGCTCAGAATGGCAGGCGGACGCCCGTCACTTGCCTTCGGCCTGGGTGCTTTCCGCTTTGTAGGGCTTCTGAATATAGCGGTTCGCTTCATCCAGCGCGCCCTGGGTGTTGTTGTTGGTCTGCAAAGCTCGCTGGTATTCGTTCAGCGCCCGGTCGCGCTGGCCGGTGACGTCAAAGATCTTCCCAATCTCGAGGTGACTCCACACCTCGATCCATTTCGGATCGAGATCGCCGCTCAGCGCCTGCCGAAAAGCTTCCATGGCCGCGTTGTAGTTTCGCAACTTGAAAAGAATCTCACCGATTCTATAATGCGCAAGTGAATAATTCTTATTCAGCTCCAACACCGACTGGTATTGTTTGATGGCCTCGAGATAGGCCTGTTCCTGCGCGAGCTGATCGCCCCGAGCCATCTCGACCGAGATTTTGATCTTGTCGTCATACTTCAACAGGCGGCTCGCCGGATCTACAACCACGCGCATGGGGCGCGCCCGGGTGTTGATGGTGAAGTCCGCCGTGGTACCCACCATCTCCACACGCTCTGTGATGGGCCTCGTCGATTCCGTGAAAACGCGAACTTCCACCGGCATGCGGAAGATGTCCAAATCCTGTTGAACCTTGCCCACCACCTGGTAGCCGTTCGCGGTCCGATACACCGCCCACGTGCGCTTGAATTGGGGCACGCCGGTCGAGCTCACCCACTGGGCAAAGAAATAGGTCAGTTCCTGCTTGCCGCTCTTCTCCGCCAGTTTCTGAAATTCGTCGGTTGAAATCGAACCCCAGGCATGCTCCTTGGCCATCGCCTGCAAAGTTTGGAAGAAGGCATCGTCGCCGATCACCCAGCGCAGCATGTGAAACACCATGGCGCCCTTCTGAAAGACAATGGATTCGTACTCCGGCGTGAATTCGTGCAAGCGGCCGGCCTGACTGATGGGCGCCATGTCCTCGTGGGTCAGGGCTCCGACTTCGACTTCATGCATCACGTCTTCGAAAGCGTTCTCGCCGGCCATTTCCTGCACATCCATGGCGGCAGAATAGGTCGCCAGGCCTTCGTCGAGAAACGCGTCGTCAGGCGTCGCAGGGCTCACCATGCAGCGCCACCACTGATGCGAAAGCTCGTGGGCGAGAAGGCGGTAATTGACGGGAGCGGAAAAGCCACGCGAGGCCAGAGCCACCAGACCCGGAGCGGAATAGCCGCCGACCGTGCTGTCGTCAAGTTCGGCGAGAGCAAGATGCCGATTCGGCAGGGAGCCGAACTTGAGGGAATAGAACTCCAGAATTTTCGCCGCTGTCTCCCCGTAGCTGCCGGCATATTGCTCGTGGCCCTTCTTGAGATAAAGGGTGATGTCGGCGCCGACCGCAGTTGACGGTTGCACGATGTAGTTTCCGGCCAGGACCGTGCCCGGGAAAGATCGCTGCTCGAACCTGTAGGTGTAAGTTACCTTGCCCGGCTCGCGCTCCGGGGCGGAAACGGTTCCGGAAGCAATCACGGTGTCGTCGCTGGGCACCGTGATTCGCATGGCGGCGGCAAAGCGATTCACTCCGTAGCCGTTGACGGGAAACCAGCGCGCCGGATAGAGCAAATAGGAGCCCTCAGGACCCACGTACGCGAGCTTCAGATTCTCTACTGGACTGCCGTCGGCAGTCGCCAGCGTACCTTCGTATTCCACTGTGATCGTGGCGGGCTTGGCCGCTGGCAGCGGGCTCAAGAACTCCACTTGCAAGTTCAAACCCTCCTGCCGGTAATTCAGGTTCTTCCCCGCAGCATCCACCGCGCTCTTCACTTTCAGAGTGCTGTTCAGCTCAAACAGCAAGGACGAAGTGTCAGCCTTCGGAACGACCTCAATCCGCACCTTGGCCGCCAACATGTGAGTGGATGGAAAAAGCTCAGCAGCGATTGCGTATTGGGTGACCTCAAACCGTGGAAGTGAAGATTGCGCGTGCGCGGCGGGCACGCGGAGGAGCAAGACCCCGGCTACTAAAAGCACACCAAGGGGCGCGCGCACTCCCCTCCCGAGTGGCAAAGGATCTTGATCAACCCTTTCTTTTTCTCTCACTCTTTATTCCCCAAGCCCGACATTGGTTTGATTAACTCTCTGCCCCTACCGTTGCATCAATACGCCGGGAATTGATGTGACGGCATGGCTTCCCCTGCGCTGATTCACAAACCCGCTCGCGTAGGGTAGCCCTCAGGCCTCCCGCGGGAGGGCGGAGCGCTCTCCTACCTAACTGGTTCCGACGCCGATCTGCGCTGTAAAGACCGCGTCTGGGAACTCGCCCTACACATGCTGCAAGCTAGTCCGCGCCGGCTCCAACTCCCTCAGCACCGCGTCGGCGGCCTTCTCGATCGCTCCGCCCGGTCCCAGGCGTGGTTTGAAGGCTCGGAATTCCCTTCGCATTTCTTCGCGTGCTTCCGGATGGTCCAACAAGTATTCTACCTGGGCGGCCACTTTCGGCGCAGTGAAATCGTTCTGGATGAGTTCCTTCACGACGGCTTTTCCCGCCAGCAGGTTCACCATGCTGTAGAAAGGAACGTCCACCATGAACTTCCCCAGCCACCAGGTGAGTGGGGACACACGGTAGACGACCACCATCGGGGTCTCGCACAGGGCGGCTTCGACGGTGGCCGTGCCGCTGGCGATGACGGCGGCGTCAGCGTGCCGAAGCGCGTCATGCGTGGAATGGGTGACGGTGCGCAGCGCGGCCCTGCCCACATAGCCGCGGTGAATTCGCGATTCAAGCCACTCAGGATCAAGCAGCGGTGCAACGGCAACGACGAATTGAACCTTTCGCGACAGAGCCAGCCGCGAGGCGGCGTCGAGCATGGTGTGCAAGTTGAACTCGACTTCCTTCTTGCGGCTGCCGGGAAGGAGCGCCACCGTCGGAATATCCGGCTCGAGCCCCGCTGAAGCGAAGAACTCCTGGCGAGATTGCCGCGGCCGCACCAAGTCCACCAGCGGGTTTCCCACATACTCGACGGGAACGCCAGCCCGCTTGTAAATCTCTTCCTCAAAATCGAAGATGCAGAGCATTTTGTCCACGCGGGCTTTGATGTGCTTGATCCTCCACTTTTTCCACGCCCAGATTTGAGGGCTGACAAAGTAGACGACGCGGACATCGCGGCGCTTCAAGCGTTTGGCCAGCCGCAGGTTCAGGCTCGGAGAATCGATTAGAACGGCAAGCTGCGGTTTGCGGCGATCGATTTCATCGAGCAACGAATGAAATGCCCGATAGATTCGGGGAAGATCCGTGATCATCTCCGCGATGCCCATCAGGGCGAATTCCCGCGCGTCCACGGTGGTTTCGACCCCAGCTTGTCGCATCGCGTCGCCGCCGCAGCCGATAATCTCAACCTCGGGCAGTCGCACACGCAAAGCGCTGGCCAGTTCGCCACCGTAGACATCGCCGGAACGCTCGCCCGCGACCATAAACAAGCAATTCGTCACATTCCGCCGTTCGTTATCCGTGGTCAGTTGCAACTCGTCCGCTTTCTATCTATAAGTATGGTTACTTTCAGATATTTGCATGCATCCGGAGAAAGTCAACACTCTGCCTGGATATGCGCTTTTGGGCCACCCTTGTTTTGCCTCTGTTAGCCTAACTTACCACATAGCCCAGCCGGTTGCCATCATCATGTCTCTGGTGTCAGCGACTCGCTCTCGGCCGAACTGATAATGGGCACCGTGCCACGGACCACGGGCAAATCCTGGTCCTTGTATTGAAGCTCGTAGAGCTTGAAATAAATCCCGCGCCTCTGAAGCAGTTCCTGGTGGGTGCCGACCTCGCGAACGTGGCCCTTGTGCATGACCACGATCTTCGAGGCGTTTTGAATGGTGGAGAGCCGGTGCGCGATCACCAGTGAGGTGCGATTTTCGAGAAGCCGCCTCGACGCCTCACGAATCAGGAATTCCGTCTCCGGATCCACGCTCGAAGTGGCCTCATCCAGGATCAGGATCTTGGGGTCGTGGGCCAGGGCACGCGCAAAAGAGAGCAACTGCTTTTGCCCCACGGAGAGCGTGGCGCCCCGCTCTTTCACCGGCTCATTCCAGCCCGCCGGGAGGCTCTCGATGAAATTCAGGATGTTCACCTTGCGCGCCGCGTCGCGCATTTTCGCGTCAGAAATCCCATGCGTTCCCAGGCGAACGTTCGAGGCCACGGTGCCGGAAAACAAGAACGGATCCTGAAGGACCATTCCGAAATTCTTGCGCAAGTCGCCGAGGCGCAGATTGCGGATGTCAATCCCGCCGAACAAAATGCGGCCTTCCTGGACGTCATAAAAGCGCAACAGCAGATTGGTGAGCGTGGTTTTGCCCGCGCCCGTATGCCCGACCACAGCCACAGTCTCACCGGGCTCTATGGTGAAAGAAACATTTTCGAGAACGCGGTGATCGTCCTTGTAAGCAAAGCCCACGCGCTGAAATTCCACGAGAGGCAGCGCAGCGTTCTGAGCTCCCGCTGCGGGACGTGCTTCGGCAGCCTCAATCGGGAGGGCGGAGCCCTCCCCTACCGGATCAGCGATGGTCACGGGAGCGTCCAGCAATTTGAAAATTCGCTCCGCGCTCGCCATGGCAGCCTGAAGGATGTTGTACTTGTCGCTCAAGTCCTGGATGGGGCGGAAAAATCGCTGCGAATACTGGATGAACGCAATGGCCGTGCCGACGCTGACCGCGCCGTGCAGGGTCATGCGGCCGCCGCTATAGAGAATAATCACCACCGCCAGGACGCCGATGAACTCCACCGCCGGATAGAACAGCCCGTAAGCCAGGATGGAATCTTTGTAGGCCTCCATGTGAGCACGATTGATTTTTTCGAACTCCTCTAGGCTCTTCCGCTCGCGGTTGAAAAGCTGCAACACCATCATGCCCGTTAGGTGTTCCTGAAGATAGGCGTTGATGCGGGCGATCGCCACGCGGATGCGCCGGTAGGATTCGCGGACGGCCCGGCGGAACGACATCGTGATGACGACAATCAAAGGCAAAACGGCGAAGGTGAGCAGCGCAAGTTTCCAGTTGAGCTCCAGCATCACCACCATGATGCTGAGGAGCGTGAAGACATCGCCGAAGATGGCCACCATGCCGGAGGCGAACAGATCGTTCATCACGTCCACGTCCGTCGTGACGCGGGTGACGAGCCGGCCGACAGGGTTGCGGTCGTAAAAGCTCAATTGCAGGCGTTGCAGGTGGCCGAAGATCTCCTTCCTGAGGTCGTACATCACTTTCTGCCCTACCCATTGCATGGCGAACGATTGCGCGAATTCGAGCAGGAAGGTCAGGGCCACAGTGGGCAAAAACAGGGCCAGTGCAATCTGCAAGATTCCGGCGCGCGGATCGCGGCTGAGGAAGTTCGCCAGGAATTGGGGAATCTGCTGGCGACCCGATGGATCGAGATAGCGGTCCACTTCTACTTTCATCAGGTAAGGCGGAACGGCTTGCAAAACGCCGTAAAGCAGGATGGCCGCGAGGGCCACCGCCGCGACGAACCGGTACGGCCGCAGGTAACGAATCAGCCGCTTCATCAGGCGACTGTCGTATGCCTTGCCGAGAATTTCTTCTTCGTGAAACGCCTCTGCCATGATTTAGGTCGCGGCACCGGCACTCCTGCCGGTGAGCTTTCGTTGCACAGCCAGGAGTGGCTGTGCTACTGCCTAAACTTCCTGTTCGAGCTCCTCCTCAATCAACTGCCTGTTGTAAAGCTCCGTGTAGGCTCCGTTGAGGGCCAATAATTCTTCATGCGAGCCGCGTTCGACGATCTCTCCGCCGTGAAGAACGACAATTTCGTCGGCATTCCGGATGGTGGAGACCCGGTGCGAGATCAAAATGGTCGTTCTGCCCGCCATCACGCCTGTCAATTGATTCAGGATTTTTTCTTCCGTATAGGTGTCCACGCTCGACAGCGCGTCATCGAGAATCAGGATGCGCGGGTCGCGGAGCACTGCCCTCGAAATGGCGGCGCGCTGTTTCTGCCCGCCCGAGAGGGTCAGGCCGCGTTCGCCGACCAGCGTGTCAAAGCCTTTTGGGAAATCGAGAATTTCGGACAGGATGTTTGAAATGTCGGCCGCACGTTCGACCTCAGCGTCGGAGGCGGACGGCGCGCCAAACTTGATGTTTTCGCGGATCGTGTCGCTGAAAAGAAACGTTTCCTGGGGGACGAATCCAATGTGCCGGCGCAAGGTCTGGAGTGGGATGTGCCGAATCGGCACGCCGTCAACCAGAATCATGCCTTCGCCGGGCGCATCGTAAAGGCGCGGAACCAAGTTGACGAGAGTTGACTTGCCGGATCCCGTGGCGCCCACAATCGCCACCGTCTTGCCCGCCGGAATCCTCAGGTTGACGTTCTTGAGAATCGGCTTCCCGTTGTAGCTGAAACTCAGATTCCGGAATTCGATTTCCCCTTTGAGAGACTCGGGCGCGTGCTGGACGGCGAGGCGATCATCGATTTCAGGCTGAGCGAGGAAGATGAGATTCATCCGCTCGAGCGACGCCATCCCGCGCTGCACGAGGTTGGTGACCCAGCCCAGCGCGATGATCGGCCAGATAAGATACGTCAGATAGATGTTGAATGCGGTGAAGGTGCCCACGCTGATGAGTCCCGAAAGCACGTGCTGCCCGCCCACCACCATGATCAGCATGAAGGCGATGGCAAAGAGCAGCGCAAGCGCCGGCCACAGAAAGCTGGTGATCCAGATCAGCCGCTTGTTCTTTTCCACGAACTCCTGATTCATCGCGTCGAACCGGGCAGACTCGGGCGCTTCCTGACGGAACGCCCGGATAACGCGGACACCCGACAAGTTTTCGCGCACCATCTCGGTCATTTCCGAATACATCGCCTGGATTCTTTCGAAGCGGTCGTGAATTCTTTGGCCGAAAAACTTGACCCCGATCGAAGCGAGGGGCAGGGGAATGAGCGTCAGGACCGTGAGACGCCAATCGAGGTGAAGCATCAGGGCGATGGTCGCGATGCCCACCACGATGGTGTTGGCGGAATACATGATGCCCGGGCCCGCCATGTTGCGCACCGCGTTCAAGTCATTCGTCAGCTTGGACATCAAGTCGCCCGTGCGCGTCTCGGTGTAGTAGCGCGGAGAGAGAAGCATCAGGTGAGAGAAGAGGTCGTTCCGCAGGTCGTACTCCACATCGCGCGAAATGCCGATCAGAATCCAACGCATCCAGAACTGAAAGAAAGCCTTGATGAGCGCGGCCGCGATCAGAACTCCGCCAAGCGTCAACAGCTGCGCCGACCCCGCCATGGCAGGGCTGCGGGAGAGATCGTCAATTCCAGATTTGATGATCAGCGGAATGACGATGCCCACGACCTGCGAGACTACCAGCGTGGCAAACCCCACGACGAAGCGCTTCTTGTAGCGGGCCAGGTAAGGAATCAGCGGTGCAATGCGGCGTAGCATGTCAGCTTTTATTTAGAGATGTTTTGAAAGGGCCGGAGATGCAAGTAATCCTTAACGGATGAGTGCCCTGCTGAGGGGACCTTCGCCATCCTGAGCGCGGGGATGTCATCCTGAGCGAAGCGAAGGATCTCGACTTTCTCGATGGCCTCACGAACTTAGATCTCGCGCCGCCCCTCCATGGACTTCAGCACGGTAACTTCGTCAGCGAACTCCAGCTCCGAACCAACCGGAATCCCCATGCCGATCCTGGTGACTTTGATGCCGAGCGGCTTAATGAGTTTCGCGAGATAAATGGCGGTGGCTTCCCCTTCCACGTTGGGATTGGTGGCGACAATCAGTTCTTTCACCTTGCCATCTTTGAGGCGGTCCAGCAGGCTCTTGATCCGCAACTGATCGGGGCCGATTCCTTCGAGCGGCGAGAGGGCTCCGTGCAGGACGTGATATTGGCCATGAAATTCGCGTGTCTTTTCGATGGAGATCACGTTGTAAGGTGTCTCCACGATGCAAATCACATCCTGGGCACGCGACGGGTCAGAGCAATATTCGCAGGGGTCGAGCTCGGTCAGATTATTGCAGACGCTGCAAAGCTTGATCTTATCCTTGACTTCCAGGATCGCTTCGGCGAGGCGTGCCGCGTCCTCGCGTGGGGTGCGCTGAAGGTGGAAGGCGAGGCGCTGAGCCGACTTCTGACCAATCCCGGGCAAACGTTTCAACTCGTCGATCAAGTGAGCCAACGGCTCAGCGAAATCCTTCATGTTGGAAACTAGAAAATGGAAAATGGAAATTAGAAAGTAGAAATTGGAAATTCGGAAATGCGGACCGGAAATTGGAAACGGTGCCGCTCACGATTGGCCAGTTTCCATTTTCCAGTTTCTAGTTTCCATTTTCCAATTTCCAGTTTCCGTCTTCAGGTCAGGCCGGGAAAGTTGAGGCCGCCCGCCAGGTTGCCGACCCGGCTGGCCGTCTGCTCGTCCACTTTCCGGGCCGCTTCGTTCACTGCTGCCTGGATTAAGTCCTGGAGCATTTCGAGGTCCCGCGATTCATACACCTCGCGATCGATGTGGACGGCTACCAGGTGTTTCTGACCATTCATTCTGACGCTCACCATGCCGCCGCCCGCTGAAGCTTCGACAATCAGCTCGTCCAGTTGCTTTTGAAGCTGCTCCTGGATCTGCTGGACCTGCTTCATGATCTGCTGCATCTGTTGCAGATTCTTCATCGCTCACCCCTCGGTCAAGTCTTTGACTTCCACCAAGGCGCAGTCGAATGTCTTGCGGAAGCGCTCCACCCCGGCATCCTGGCTTGCCCTTTCCCGGGCGCTAGGCCCGGCCGCCCTGGCCTCGCCTTCCTTTTCCTGAAGTGTAACACAAATCTTGACGGGCTGTCCGAGGACTTGGGTGCAAATCGAGCGCAACGAATCGCGAAGGCCAGAAATGTCGGTGAGCATTTTCGCAACCTCGGAATCCTTGCGCGCGAAAATAAAACGCACCTCGTTGTTCTCGAATCGCCAACCCACGACCGGGGTCAAACAACTGCCCAGCATGCGCTGGGTCTTGTCAGCGAGTGTCTTGATCGCGGTCAGGCGCGCGTCCTCTGTTGTAGCGGCGATCTCTGATCGCCGCTTTTCAGCCAAATCTGAATCCTCAGCCGCGGCGCTCGCAACCACTGGAGCTGCAACCGCAGGGGCTGCCGCGGTGGCACCGCTCACACTCTGCGCGGGTGGCGGTGCTGCGGCCGCGCGCGGGCTGCCTGGCGCGGTGAAAGGAGCGGCTTGCGTCCGCGGCTCGATCGTGGGCCGAGGCGCGGATTCAGCGGCCTTCATAGGCGGCGAAGAAGGTGCCGCCGTTATGCCTGGCCGGCTTCCGCTTGTCAGTTTCTCGACCGGACCCGAGCCGGCAAGTCCCGCGACCAGCGACTCGAGAGAAGCCAGCCGCCGCGCATGGACCAATTTCATCAGGCCAAGTTCCAAGTGAAATCTTGGCTCGCGTGCGTATTTCAATTCCGTCTCGGTGCGCAGAAGGATTTGAAAGAACCGCGTCAGGTCTTCTTCGCTGAAGCGTTTGGCAAGGTCCACCAAGGCTTGGCGCTCGTCATTAGGAACTTGAAGAAGAGAGCTCGTGGCGCCGCAGGATTTGGCGACCATCAAGTCCCGCACAAAGCGGGTGAACTCGCCGCAGAAATGCCCGAGTTCGTACCCTTCGGTCGCGAGCTGCGAGACTCGTTCGAGAACCTTCGCGCTGTCGCCCGCATCGATGAACTCAACAATCTCGCTCAAGATTCTCGCGGGAACCACGCCCAGCAGTTGCCGCACGCGGTCTTCGTCGAGGTGGTCGCCGCAGGAGGCGATGACCTGATCGAGGAACGAAAGGCCATCACGCAGGCTGCCCTCCGCGGCCTGGGCGAGCGCGCTCAAGGCGCCTTCATCGGCCTGGATCTTTTCCGCGGCGCAGATCTTCTCGAGTTGAGAATAGATTTCTCCGTAGTCGAGCAACCGAAAAGGAAAGAGCTGGCAGCGGGACTGGATGGTGGCAGGCAGCTTGTGCGGCTCCGTCGTGGCCATGATGAAGAGGGAGCGCGGCGGCGGCTCTTCCAGCGTCTTCAGCAAGGCGTTGAAAGCCTCGACCGTCAGCATGTGCACTTCGTCGATGATGAAAATCTTGTAGCGATCCCGGGCCGGCAGGTATCGGACGGTTTCGCGGAGCTGCCGGATTTCGTCAATGCCCCGGTTGGAGGCCGCGTCGAGTTCGAGCACGTCCACGGAATTACTGGCGGCGATTTCCTGGCAGGAAGGACACTCGCCACACGGCGTGACGGTGGGTCCGTTCACGCAATTGACGCCCTTGGCCAGAATCCGCGCCGTCGTCGTCTTGCCGACCCCGCGCGCTCCGGAAAAAATATATCCGTGCGCGACGCGGTTTTGAAGGATGGCGTTTTTCAGCGTTTCAGTGATGAGTCGCTGGCCCACCACTTCGTCGAAAACCTGCGGGCGATACTTGCGGGCGATGACTTGATAGGACATCGGATTGCCGATTTGCGATTGCCGATTTGCGATTTGTGATTGAAAAGATCGTGTCGGGCGGCATTTCAGAGTCGCAATCCGCCGCCCTGCAATCGGCAATCACAAATCGGCAATCGCAAATAGATTGGGCCAGACTTCGGGTTGATCTGCGGCGCACGGAGAGGCTCGCTACCGTTGCTTCCTTCCGGACCTGGCGGGGTTCACGAGCATCCGTCGCACAGAGCCCGAAGTCTGATACGCCGGTCGATCGTTGCTGAAATTATCTGCTCCCTTCAAATGCTAGCACGCGCTGTCGTTTGCCGTCGATACTTTTCCGAGCGCCGGATTGGGCCGGTGCTGTCAAGAACCGCGTCTTCGGGATTTGCACACAACTCGATTTGAAGAAAGATTAGACGGATGAGGTGGTCCAAAGGCCGAGCTTGGTTTCAAGACCGTCTCGAAGCGGAGGCTGAAAGCGACGCTTCCTGAATCTTGCGCTTCAAATCCGCCAGCTCGTTTCGGAGCTGAGCCTGGCGCCTGGCGAGAATCCAAACGTAGACGACAAAGATCGCCCAAACGAAACTGTAGGCTGCAAAGAGATACCCGTTCACCATGCCCCTCCTTTTTTATGATGCCAGTTCGCGGCGCAGCTCGCCCAACTCGCGCCGCGACTCCGCAAGCGCCATCCGCTGGCGGACCAGGTAAGCGAACAAGCACAAAAATGCACCCCAGGTGACAAAGACGGTCAGCCACATTCGCGGCTCGAGCCCGGAGCCCTCTCCGCCCCCCAGCACAGGCTGTGGGTGCTGCGTCCGCCACCACCGAATGGCCATGTAGTCGATGATCGCATCCACGAATCCGAGAATCCCGACCACGGCCGAAAGAACCTCCACGCGCCCCGGATTGGTCACATAGCTCCGCAGCATCAGGTAAGCGATATAGAGCAGCCAGAGGATGAACGTCGACGTGAGCCGCGGGTCCCATGTCCACCAGATGCCCCAGGCGGGTTTTGCCCACAAAGGCCCCGTCACCAGGACGCAACAGCAATATATGAAACCGGCCTCCGCCGAGGCATAAGCAAAATCGTCGGCCCGGCGCGCGCGCTTCCACAAATAAACGATGCTGCCCAAAAAGACGAAGAAGTACGCCAGCAGCGCCGTGCAGGCGGAAGCGAAGTGGACGTAGAAAATCCGCTGCACTTCGCCCATCGTCGCCTCTCGTGGCGCGTAGAGAAAGATCATGTAGAGCGCCACGATCAGCCACGCCAGCGTGACGGTGAGATGGACCGATGGAGAAAAGATTTTCTTCACCACGCCCTATTCCTCCAGCACGTACTCAAACAGCAGATACGAGACCACCGTGTAGATAATGCTCACTCCTCCCACGCGAAACAATCCTCCGTTCAATTCCGCGCGCGACGCGCCTCGCAGAGCGTCCGAGGTTGCGTCCACCGCCAGGATGAGCACCCAGAAGGCCACGGGAAACTGCAAGACCGGCAACATCACCTCGCGCATCCGCGTGTTTGCGGCCACCGCGCCAAAGATGGTTCCGAGCGCCGCATAGCCCAGCGTGCCGAGAAGCAGGATCGGCACCAGCCCGCCCAGCGCCGGCAGAAAAGAGAAGTTATACCAAACCGCTGCCGCAAAAACGACCACCGCCTCGGTGACGCCGAGAAAAACCAGGTTGGCGAGCAGCTTGCCAATGAAGATCGCACTGGGATCAACCGGCGCCAGCGTCATCCCCTCCAGGCACGAGTTCTCGCGCTCGGCAGCAAAAGAACGGTTGAATCCGAGAATCCCGGAAAAGGCGAATGCGATCCACAAGAGACCCGGCAGCACACGCAAGGTTTCCTCGTGGGCTGTCTCAAATGCGAAGTTGAACAGGAAAACCACCAGCAGCCCGAATACAGACATGGGGGCCAGCGTTTCGCGGCTCCGCCACTCGACGCGAAGGTCCTTCACGAAAATCGCCCAGATGACAGTCAGACTACGCAACGGAGACCTCTGTCACGAAGTAGGCAGTAGGCAGAAAGCAGTGGGCAGCGGGAAAAAGAATGGCAAATGGGGCATGGGAAATGGTAAATGGGAAATGGCGAGGCTTAGCCATTTGCCATTTGAATTTCGCCATTTCCCATTTCCCATTTTCGTCGATGCTGCCTACTGCTTACTGCCGACTGCCTACTTCTCTTCGAATCCCAAGCTCCTCGAGCGGCGCGTGGCGAAGTTCGCCATCGTACTTCACCGAGCCTTTTTCCAGCACCACGAGCCGGCGCGCGATTGCCGCGCCACGCTCGAAGTCGTGGGCCGAAAAAATCAGGGCCTTCCCTTGTTCAGGCAGCCGCCGCAGAAGGTCTTGCAGATTGTCCATCGCCGCCTGATCCAAGCCGGTGAAAGGTTCATCGAGCAACACAAAGTCCGGATTGTGCAGAAAGGCGCGAGCCAGCGAGACGCGCTGTTGAAGCCCGCGCGAAAGCTGGCGGACGGGTTCGTGGCCGCGATCCCTGACCGAGAAAAGGTCCAGGGCGCGATCGATCTTTTCCTCGAGCGACGAGAGCCCGAAGAGCTTGCCCACAAACTGCAGATTTTCTCTGGCCGTCAGCTCGCCGTACAGGAAGGTGGCGTGGGAAACGAATCCAATCGCGGCCTTGGCGGTGCGGGGTTGCTCCTCGAATTTCTGCCCGTCGAATCGGACCTCACCCTCGCTCGCCCTTGAGAGCGCGGCTAGCGTCCGCAGCAACGTCGTCTTGCCGGCCCCGTTCGCGCCATAGAGAAACACCGATTCGCGCGGCTCGATACGCAGGCAAACATTTCGCAGGGCTGCGAGATCGCCAAAGAATTTGGAAACGTTGATGAGCTCGAATCCCCGATTAGCGCGGGTCGCGTCGAGTGGCATAAGGCTCGGTATGCGAGGGCGGGCTTTTCTTCAAGATCGCCATCAGCTTGGCTTTCAGTTCCAAACGTTCTTTCCAATATTGTTTCTTCTCGATTTTCCCGGAGGCGAAGAGCTCATCCAGATCGGCCATGGAATTAAACAGCGCGTCAGCCTTGGCCTCGAGTTGTTTCTTCGCGGGGCTGGTGGCGTGCCGTTCTTTCCACCGCGGCCATTCCTTGCTGGCACGAACGCCCAGCGCCCAGAGCAAGAGAAGCAAGAGGCAGACCAAGAGCGGCACGCCCAGCCGGGTCATCGTGTTTGGAACCACCTTGACGGTTCCCTCGGGCGCGCTTTCTTGCTGCCCCTGACTCTGCGTGGCAGCGTCGCCGCTGAGACTCGCATCGAGGGTCGAGCCGCGTGGAATGTTCTCCGCCTCGAGCTTTTGAATGTCGTCCTTGGCGTCAACGCCCGCAGCTTTGAGGGTCTTCGATTCCACCTTCAGACTCGAAGGGAACACGTACAGTTCAGCGCGATCGATGGGAAAGGCAGCGCGATCACTAAACGCGAACGGCCCGCCGGAGTAGTCCGCGTCGTACTCCACTGTGACCGGCGTTGCGCCCGGCTTTAACTCGTATCGAAGCTTGTATTCTCCCGGCGACTTCCCGCGCTCAGGCGACAACGGTACGGTCATGTTCATCAGGCCCGTTACCGCAACTTTGGGTTCACTGGCCTGCGGCGGCACGCGAAAGACAAAAGTCCCCTGATCGTTGGCGTAAGTGCGCTGCGGCCGGCTGGAGTTCTCGATCTGATACTGTTCCTGGACTCGGATTTTCTGGCCCTGTGCGGCCACGGCAACGCGCAGCAGGCTGACGCGAATCGAGGCCGGTTCGTGCATCGAATCGTAGACGGTGATCTCCGCCTTCGCTACCCCGTTGGCGTCAAACTGCGCCGGCGCGTGATAGGCGACGCTCTGAAAATTCGCTTGCAGCAGGTAAAAAGACCCGGCCCCGATGCCGTTCTGCGAGATGCTGAAGTTGCCGTTCGCGTCAGTGGTCGCGTCTGCGATCTGCTGCATTCCTTGCCGGGGCTCCAGCACCAAGACTTTCTGATTGCTCACCGGACGCTGGGTCGTTCCGTTCGTCACCCGACCCTCAATCCGCGCCTGCGCCTGTAGAGAAAGCGGAATCAGAATCGTGAGCAGCAAGGCCCTAAACAACATTTCAAATGGAAAATGGGAAATGGTAAATGGCAAGTGGTCGGCGGATGCCATTTGCCATTTGCCTTTTGCCATTTCACATTTGCCATTCTTCATTGATTCCGCCCTTTAATTTCTTGCTTGCCACTTGCCCCCTGCCTCTTGCCGCTGATTTTGGCGCCGCATTCACCACAGAACTTTACCGGCACCGGATTTTCAAATCCACACTCGGCACAGGTGTAGTCCTCCACGGGTTCCTTCTTGCGCCGGGCGCGACGTGCCGCGACCTCCCGCTCGATCAACGATTCTTCCGCGGTAAGCGTTTCCGCCGCCTTCGAGTCCGCCATCAGTCTGGCCGCCTCCGCCTGATATTCAGCGCGCAGGGAGTCATAGTCATCCTTGGCGATTTTGCCGGCTTTGTACTCGAAGTCCAGGTCCTGGATGTTCTCGTAGACCACCAGGCGCCGCCGCTTCAAGTCGCCTTGCACCGTGACGTCGACAGGCAGCAAGCCCTCTCCCGCCTTCTCTGGCGCGAGCAGGGGCGTCGCCACCAGGACGGCCATCGAAGCGGCAATGAACAATGCGAATGCTAGAAACATATTATTAGCCCGCGATTTTCTTCATTTCTTCCTCGACCGCTTCGAGGAGCTTGGGATCGATGGGAGCCGGCGGTGCTTGATCGGGTTTCGCGGGCGGCTTCCGCCAGCGCCGAACGAAAGTAATCACGACCGCGAGCCCGACGACCAATCCGAGACCCGGCAGTACCCACGCCAGCAAGGTGAATCCCTTGGCCGGTGGCGAGGCCAACACCTGAACGCCGTACTTCTTTACGAAATCCTGAAGGATCGTTGTCTCATCCTTGCCGGCGGCGATTTCCTTTTCGATCAGCGCGTTCATTTCCGCTCGTGACGCGCATTCGAAGTGGTTGCAGCCGTAAACGGTTTGTCCGCAGCCGCACTGGCAAATCAGGGCTTCCCCAATCGACTTGAGCGTCGGCTTGGACGCGGCAAACGCCACCGTCGTCGCGAAGATGATCACCGCCATGAGGACAACGCAGGCACTGGCTGCGCCGCAGGCGCCTTGGAGTGCGGGAGCGCCAACTCCCGCCGTTCGGTCATCTTGCAGCACGCGTGCGAGGGCGGCAGCTCCGCTGCCGCACTCCAAGGCGCTTCGCGCAGGCTCGCGCGTTTTCATCTGCCCGCTAAACATGGTCCTCCGCGACAACCTCTTCCCTCTGCCGTCGAATTTCCGCCATCTCGCGCTCCACCCGGCTGGGCACCATGGCCAGCAGCGTGCCCCAGAACACTACTGCGCCGCCAATCCAAACCCAGCCCACCAGCGGGTTCACGAAAGCTTCGACGACGGCTTTGCCCGAGTCGGAATCAGCACCCGCCACCACCACGTAAAGGTCTTCAACCAGCGAGCTGTGGATAGCGACGTGACTGATGGGTTCCTGGCTGGCCTTGTAAAGCCGGCGCTCCGGGTCCAGCACGCCCAACGCCCGGCCGGCCTTGGTCACGGTCAACACGGCGCGCTGATAAATGTAATTCGGATCCTCGCCTTCGGTCAGGGTCTGGCAGCGCAGCATGTAATCATTGATGCGCAGCAGGTCACCCTCGGCCATCGTGGCCTTGGTTTCCGTCCGGAACGCCAGCCCCGAAAATCCGATGAACAGCAAGACTATCCCGAAATGAATCACGTAGCCGCCGTAGCGCCGCGTGTTCCGCATCGTCAGGTTGTAAAGGGCTGCGACAAAATTCTCGTTGTAAACCCGCTGCCGGGTGCGGGCGCCTTTGTAAAATTCCTGGAAGATGGTCACAGCGACAAACGCGCAAAGGAACAGAGCCATCCAGGCATAAACGTCGCGCACGCCGAGCGCAAAAAGCACGCCGCCCGCCACCACCGCGATGGCCAAGGGAATAGTGAAGTTCTGCCGCAGACTCTTGAAAGAAGTCTTCCGCCATGCCAAGAGTGGCCCAGCGCCAGTCAGGAACAACAGCAGGAGACCCATGGGAATCGTGGTCTTGTTGAAGAAAGGAGGCCCGACTGAAACCGTTGTGCCCTCCACCAGCTTGGAGATGATCGGGAAAATCGTTCCCCAGAGCACTGCAAAAACCGCCGCCAGAAGAACCCAATTGTTGAATAGAAATCCGCTTTCGCGCGAGACCACGGAGTCCAGTTTGTTCTCGCTCTTCAAATAGTCGAGTCGCAGAAATAGTAGAGTGAGCGAGAAGAAAACGATGATGGCCAGAAATACGGCAAAGAATGGCCCGATGGCCGATTGCGCGAAGGCGTGAACGGAGGAGACAATGCCGCTGCGTGTGAGGAAGGTCCCGAAGATGCAAAGGAAAAACGTGGTGATGACCAGCACAATGTTCCAAACCTTCAGCATCCCGCGCTTTTCCTGGATCATCACGGAGTGCAGAAACGCCGTGCCCGCCAGCCAGGGCAGCAGCGACGCGTTCTCCACCGGGTCCCAGCCCCAGTAGCCGCCCCAACCCAGCACTTCGTAGGCCCAGTGGGCTCCCATCAGAATGCCGGTGCCCAAAAACATCCAGGGGACCATCGTCCAGCGCCGGGTGACACGAATCCAGTTGTCCCCAAGTTGGCGGGTGATGAGCGCGGCCATGGCGAAAGCGAACGGCACCACAAAGCCCACATATCCGAGATAAAGCATGGGCGGATGGATGACCATGGAATTGTATTGCAAGGCCGGGGTCAACCCATTGCCGTCGGGCAACGTGAGCGACTGCGTGCCGGCGGCGGTGGTCAACGTGAGTTCGCCAAACGGATTGGCGACGAAGAAAACAACGGAAGTGAAAAATGCTCCGGTGGCCATCACGATCGCCACGACGTAAGGCATGAGCTGGCGATTCTTGCGGTGATTCAAGAGCACGGCCAGCCCGCCGTAGATCGAAAGCAGAAACGTCCAGAAGAGCAGCGACCCCTCTTGTCCCGCCCACAGCACCGCAATCTTGTAGTAGAACGGCAGGTCTCGATTCGAGTGGGAGGCGACGTAAGCGTTGTTGAAATTGTCGCTGAGGATCAGCACCTCGAGCACCGCCACGGCCACGGTGATCATCACGAAAAACGCCAGCGTGGCGCGCTCCGCGCTCCGGGTCACCCGCAGGCTGCGCAGCGCGCCGCCCAGCGCGCCGGCAATCACTCCATAGGCCGCAAATGCCAGTGCGGCTATCAGTGCGACGCTGCCTGCTTGATTCATAAGTTGTTCTCCAGCGTACCTGGGGCTCGCTCGCGATTTCGAAGGACTTTGGCCGGGACCAAGAACGAAGGGCGAAGCGCTGCGGCGCTAGTGTTTAGCCAGTTCTGCCAACTTCAGTGTGCTCCGCCAAGACCGGCGACTTTGGGCGACTTCTCCGCGCCCTGACCGGGATACTTCGGCGCGGCTTCGTATTTAGATGCGCACTTGGCCTGGATTTTCTCGGCGCGGAATCTTCCGTCCGCGGTGAAGTCACCCTCGATGATGGCCTGGCTGCCGGCTACAAAAGTATCGGGGAGTGTGTCGGACCCCACGTAAGTCACCGGAATAGCCTGCGCGTCTTGGGACAGACGAAACGTCACCACCCCGCCGCGCCGCTCAATGGAATCGGGCGCGACAACGCCGCCCACGCGCACGCGATGCCGGGCCACCTTGCCGGTGGTCAACTCAGCGACGGTGACGTAATAGGTCTTCGACTGCTGAAAGCCTCCGATGGCCTCCCAGGCGACGACCCCCACAATGATCGCGATTCCGATTCCGAATTTGAGGTTCCGGTTTATCACTTGGCCCGCCTTCCCTGTGGCGGCGCTTCAAGAACGCGAGATCGTCGGGCTCCGCCAACCAGTAGCCTGCGATTTCGATTCCCTACTGGAATTCTGTACCCGGCAAACAGTGTAGTCAACGGGTATTTGTCCCGCCGTACTTTCCGTCACAGCTCGGTGTGACGCAGATCACGCACTTGTCCGTTGTCCGTGGTCCAATCAGCTTGTCACTCGGTCAGTACTTCAGTTCTCGAGAAACTGGCCCACTGAGACACCGACGAACTGACTCACTTCTTATAGTACTCAGCGTTGATCGGTGTGAAGTTCGCCCACTTCTCCGGCAGATCATCCAGCGGGAAGATCGCCGACACCGGGCAAACCGGAACACACGCCCCGCAATCGATGCACTCGACCGGGTCGATATAAAGTTGCGGCACTTCGGCGAAGTTGGCCTCATCTTTCCGGGGATGAATGCAATCCACCGGGCAAACGTCCACGCACGCCGTGTCCTTCGTTCCGATGCAGGGTTCTGCAATAATATAAGCCATGGTCGCTCCTCCGAGCAGGCCGCCCCAGCCGGGCGGCTGGGTCCGCCTTCTTCAACCATCATCCTAGCGTCCCGAGGCTTTCTGCGGCGATGACTTAAGTCGTGGGATTCAAAGCAGAAATCAGAAATTAGAAATCAGAAGTCGAAATTACGGCCTTGCTTTCTGATTCTGATTTCTAACTTCTGACTTCTGATTTAGGATAAATATAAATGGCCACGTTGAACCCCATCGACACCCTTCGTCGCGTCCCGTTCTTCAGTATCCTGCGCGAGGAGGAACTGCGCGCCTTGGCCAGTCATTGCAGTGTTCGTCGCGTGGCGAAGGACGAAATGCTTTTCGCCGAGGGCGAACCTTGCGATGGCCTCTTTGTTGTGCAGTCGGGAGCGGTCAAGCTTTTCAAGATGGCGGAAAACGGCCGGGAGCAAATCCTCGTCACTGAGCGCGCTGGCTCGACTGTGGCCGAATTGCCGTTGTTCGATGGCGGCACATTCCCGGCTTCCGCGGCGGCGCTCGAAAACTCGACGCTCCTATTTTTGCCTAAACGTGAATTTCTCGACCTGTGCCGGGGCAACTCCGAGGTGGCCTTTGCCGTCATCCGCACGCTGGCCTGGCGTTTCCGCTACTTGACCAGTCTCGTGGAGGAGCTTTCGCTGAAGGAAGTCAGCCACCGGCTGGCGCGCTTCTTGCGCGACCGGGCGCTCCAGTCGGGTGTGCGCACGAAACGCGGCATCGAGTTTCCACTTGCTGAGACGAACCAGGAAATTGGCGCCGAGATTGGCACGGTGAGGGACTTGGTGTCGCGCAACCTGAGGCGGTTTGTGGATCGCGGCATCATTCGCCTGGAGTTGAGAAAGGTGATTGTTCTCGACATGGACGAGCTCGAGGCTCAGATCGCGGGAACAAAACGCGCTTCGGGATAAGGAGGGGGAATAGGGAGCAGGGCAGGAATTTCCCTCCGCCTTTTCCCTACTCCCTATTCCCTACTCCCTGGATGTAATTGCGGCAGGCGCTCCGCCACCGGCGGCAGCGGCGGGAAAGCCGCATGCGGCTCGGTCTGGTACCAATAGGCCACTGAGTAATAATTGTCGGCGCGATCGTTGGCGTGGCCGTGTTCGATGGTGGCGCGCAGCGACTTGGTGAACGGAATCGGCGAATCGAGATGAAATCGATAAACCGACCATCGCGCTCCCGCTCGCTCTGCACCCACCTGAGGCGCGCCGAATAATCCGTAAGCGAATGGCTTGCCGCCAAAATCCCACGCACCCAGGAAATAGTCCTCGGAGCCCGTGCCGTTGATGGAGGGCAGCTTCTCACCGTCGACGAAAAACATGTCGTCGCCCTCGCCCCACCAGCCGTCCGCATTCTCGAGCACCGACATGGTGACGCCCGCGAAGTGCCCGCGCCCTGCGGCCTCCATCCAAACGTAGTTGTCCTCGCCCGTCAGATTCAGCCCGTTTCCGTGAATCGCTTTGTTGGGAGCGCCCTGCCGGTACTGCGCATGGAAATATAGCGACTCCTTCGATAGCGGCTTGGGGTAAGCGCGAAAGTCGATGTTGAAATAGAACGCGTCCACCTTCCTCTGCCCCTCGTTGGTGACGGTGATTCTCGCGTGCCTCTGGAAGGGCATGGGGAAGAAGCAGTTCAGAGCTTTATCGGAACCGACAGCGAGGGGAATCGACTGGTAGAGGAAATAATCTCCCAGGCCCAAGCCGAAGAAATCCCCGATGGGCGCTTCCACACTGGGCGTGCTTTCTCCGTCCCAGTACATGCGCAGGACCAGTTTCTTCAAGTGATAGTGCTCGTCGCTGGCGATGGTGATCCAGACGTGGGTAATCACGCCAGGGCCGGCCTCGTCGAGCAGCGTGAACGTCTGCCCGGAAGCGATCTCGCGATAATCCTCGTTGCCGCCGGTGCGGTCGTAACTCGAGATGCGCTTCTGAACGTAATCGTGCGGCTCCGTCAAGCTCGACAGCAAGCCGCTCAGTTCTTGGTCTTGGCTCAAACCAGGCGCTGCGACAAATCCCACGAGCGCCGCGCAGACCAGCAGTAGCCGAGCTTTGTTGTGCATGGAAACCTCCGCGACTTTGCAGTAATTTTGACTACCCGAGTGTCGGCGCGATTCTACCACATTACGTTAGAACGACCGCGCGCCGGCGTCGCGGAAGCTGACGCTGTAGAGGTCTCTGATTTCGCAAAGCTGGATCATCGTAAATCGCGCTTACAGGCTCAATCATTTTTGCGACTACAGAAAATGGAATCGGTGGGGCAAAATGCCACACTTTTCCCAAAATCGCAAATTTCTGCAAATTTATTTTTCGCGCAAGCTTATTGTTTTCAAAAGATAGAAAAATAAGTTGCAGAAGTTTCATTTGTTGCAATAGTTTCATCTTGCGGTTCGTTTGAACCGCATATTGCTATATGGTTATTCCTTATATATAATAAACCGTCCGGACGGTTTATGAATCACAGCACCTCCGGCGGAACGCCCGGTAACCCGTTGAAGGCTCATTCTGCGATCAGCCAGAGGCGCGCCACCCGGCGGCGGTGAGGCGCTTCAAGGCTTCGTCGTAGGCGGCGTTCGCGTCCGCCGCCATCTTATCCGGAGCCGTTGCCTTCATCCGTTCAAAGAGGTCTGTCGCCGCGACCGACCCTATAGCGTGGATGGCCTCATGGCGGCTCAGCCCTTCGCCCCGGAGTCGCGCCTCGACCTCGACCACCGCCTCCCATCCCAGGGCCAGTTGGTTTTCCACAATCACGTGGAACATGGCGTGCATCCGCGGGCTGGGCAGCCGCACCCGCGCCCGCCGATGCCACCGAGCGACCATCTCAGTTCGCTCGTCTTCATCTGCGGCCAGCCACTCTTCCGCCTTCGGACTCTCGTTTGGATCGTAAGTTTCCACGTTGCGTCCCCGCTAGTGTAGCGCGGATTCGGGCCCTGCCGTTCGTTCTTTTTGGTTTGGAGTGCGGGAGCTTGCTGCCGCTTTGTTCGAGCGAGCTCGCTCGTGATACGTTCTTCCCTGCGACTCCCGAGCGACGATGCACTTTCGTTTCTCGGCGCGGCGGAGAGTGCTATAGTCCCGCCAGAGGCTTGCGAGTGACAGGGCAAAGGACTGAATTCAACGCGGACGAACTAGCCTTACTTTATCGTCTGGCGCGGACGTTGCTGAACGAGCGCGAGTACGGAGAATTGCTTGCCGACTTGCTCGACGCCACTATCGACGGATTGCGCGCCGACCGCGGCTTTGTCGTGGTGCGCGAGGGCGAGCCGGATGCGGCCAAATTTCGCGCCGCCGTGGCGCGCAACTTCAAGAGCGAAGCGCTGACCCAGGCGGAAGAGGAAGTCAGCGGCTCGATCTCGGCGGCGGTGATGGAGCACGGCCGCGCTCTGCTCATCGGCGACGCGCTGTCATCGGCGCGCTTCGGCGAACATCCCAGCGTGAAGCGCCTGGGTTTGCGCTCCGTGCTCTGCGCTCCCCTGGTCGCCTCGAACGAGGCCTTCGCGCTCATTTATCTCGAGAATCGCGACATCACCCACCGATTCACCGAGCGCCAGCGCGAGCTTCTGGATGAGATTTGCCGGCTGGCCGCGCCTCGGCTGCGCACCGCGGTTGCCATCGAGTTGGCGCGCAAACACGCGCGCGAATTGGAATCGGCCCTCGGCGAAACCGACGGGATCGTCACGGCTGACGCCGCGATGGCGGAGGCGCTGAAAACCGTCCGCCAAGTGGCTCCCACTGAACTAGCGGTGCTCATTCAAGGCGAAACCGGCACAGGGAAGGAGCTGATCGCGCGGGCACTTTACCGCCACAGCGCGCGCGCCCACGGGCCTTTTGTGGTGCTCAACTGCGGCGCCATTCCCGCCAGCCTGATTGAATCGGAATTGTTCGGCTATGTGCGAGGCGCGTTCACGGGCGCCAATCGCGATCGCATTGGCCTGATCGCCGCCGCGTAAGGTCCGAGAAAGCGTTCACCGGCATCGCCCGCATAGGTCGCTTCGCGCGGAACGAGCGACCTTAGCGCGTGGAGCAACCACGACGAAACGGGCTTGCTGTTTCCCGTTGAACAACTCGTCAATCCGCCGTTCGCGCGGCGTGCCTCACCCTGGCGACGTGCCGTTGGCGCCGGGGTATCGGGCATGGGAGAATCCCACGACCAGGGCGGCATTGACACTGGCTGCCCCCTATGTTGGCGAACAAGGCTTGTGACGTAATGTTCGTTCTGTTATGTTACATCCATGGCGCGCGGTCATTCTGGTCGCATCGCAATCGAGGTTGATCGTACGCTCAAACGGGAATTGTACGCAGCGCTCGCGATGTCTGGGAGTACCCTGAAGGACTGGTTTGCAAAGGCTGACTCACGATATTGCACCGACGCGATACAGCCGGCCCTTTTTGGGCAGGACTCGGCTGTAGGCGGCGCGGGTCTGCAGGGCTCGCGGGAGGATGAGCACCCACGCCGAGACCTGCGCAAGAGTTAGTGCTCTCGTGAAGCACGCGTGTACCCATGAGCTACGGCCATAATGCTGAAGCGGACTTCGCTGCATCCGAGTTGGCGCGAATGTTCGCGGCTGATCCCCGCATTTGTTATGCAGAGGCCACGTGTCCCTCCGCGCTGAGCGCGAATGCCTCATATGAACCGTCATCTTCGCCTTGGCCCAAGGCGGATGCACTTGTGTCCCTGCTGGAAGCAGGAACGAGACGGCAACGCGACATCGCAGTTGAATACAAGCGCCAGCAGGAAGGTCTGCATGGGTTATTGACAGCAATCGGTCAGGCCCACAGTTATCTTCACAAGGGTTACAGTGGCGCGGCCATCGTGTTGCCTAGTAGCTACTCGGGTTACTCGAATCCAGGCGAATATGTAAGGGATGTCCTTGACCAAGTAAGCGGGAACAAGGCGATAGGGGTATTCCGATTCGAGACACCTGACCTGTCGAGCCCGACGCCTTACGCAGGGCGTATTCATCCCGTGCGCCTCTTAGAGTTGGTGACGACCGGGGCACCCGTTAGAGCAGTCTCATCCCGTCCAAGAACACAGTGGGTTCACATGCGGGAAGGATCAACTACCAGGGATGCGTTCTTCAGATTCCTACAGACAGCTAAGCGACTGTCCGCCGACAGCCAGATGTCGGCGCCAACGATCGCCCTTGGTCTTCGCGAGGCAATCGCGAGGCTCGAACCGGGAAAGGATCCGGCCGCATACTTAGCTAACACGGCTGACGAGAAGTTTTTGACACGAATTTGGCGGGCATTCTGGTTCGAGTGGGTAGCAACACCGGACGTGCTTACACCATGGAGATTATCGGGAAACCGCTATTTCACGCCGAATGCCTTTACCCGTATTGCGAAGGACGATGGCAGCGGGAGTAGCCAGATTTTCGAGGGCCGAGAGGACGGACTCAAGGAGAACATCGTCAAAGAGCTGAATGCAGGCCGAATCGACGAGGGGCGTGCCTGGGAGCAATTCGCATGCGGCATCGAGCGCCCGGGAAAGCAAAAGAAGCAGGGAGTGAGAGACAGGGCCCATAGCTACAGAGAAGACCTTGACAGCTCGTTGTCCCAATTGCAATGGATCGATAATGACGGGCGCCCGACTGATTACGGGTATCGTTACATGACAATATGCGAGCGTTACGGGGGGGCGAATTCATCTGCCGCAATCGAGTATGTGGGTGCTTCCCTACTTCAAACGGGGCGCTATGGGTCTTTCCTGCATTATGTTCATCGCTTGTCGGAGCGTAAGTTTGCCTCAAATCCACTAGAATTCATTAGAACGAATTCGGCGGGCGATCCGGTCTTCAACGAGGAATCATATGGCGAGTATCTGGCCTACTTGGAAGAATGCCTAGCAGACGAACTGAAAGTATTGAGAAAGGTCTCAGGCCGGAGCCGACCGAGGGTTCGCACTCCATTTCAAGCTGAACTTACATTGCTTCGAAACTACGGTTACGTCAGTAAGACCCGATACCGGCTTGGTGTCGGAATTCCAATCGATTGGGAACATGTGGTCGAGGCTTTGAATATCGATTTATGAGGAAGTTTGTGAACACTTCTGTAAGGGAACACACATCGGATTTTTCTAGGGAGTCGCGAAATGCTCGGTTGGCTCGTGCCCGGACAGTAAAAGGAGTTCCGACCGCTCTCGGCTTATTCGTTGGCGCTGGTGGGCTTGACTTAGGTTTCCGGCAAGCCGGGTGTCGGTTGCTGGCGGCAACGGACATCGATCCGTTCGCTCAGAAAACCCACGAGAGGAACTGGCCAGATGTCCCATTCATTCTTAGCGACATCCGTACCGTTGCGCTCCCCACCCTTTCTGCTGCCACGGGGGGACGACGTCCCGATGTCGTAATTGGAGGGCCACCATGCCAGGGGTTTTCCACGCTCGGGGATAGACTGTCGTCCGACCCGCGCAATGATCTCATAGAGGCATTCATGAGGATCGTCGATGGTCTCCGTCCGCAAGCAGTAGTCATGGAGAACGTTCGAGCGATCGCCACAGAGTACAAGGGGCGGTATCGCGACTACGTTCTGAAGCGCTTTCGTGATATTGGATACAACGTACATTTTGCGGTGCTAGATGCGGCGGACTATGGGGTTCCGCAGCATCGGAGAAGGGCGTTTTTTATTGGATTTGCGGACCCTCGAATAGACTACCACTTTCCAGGACCAACTCACGGCCCAGGTCGGTTACCTTACGCGACCGTGGGCGAGGCCATTGCGGACTTGGCGACAAAATATGAAGAGGTTCCCAACCACATCGCACTCTGCCACTCGGATGTTGTTCTTAAGCGGTACCGTCTGATTTCAGAGGGCGGCATGTTGCCCCCCCCGGCCGAACTTCCAGCGGACATTCGGCGCGAAAACTTTGGCAGTACGTACAAGCGCCTTCATCGAGACAAGCCATCCTTGACCATCGTTCCCGGAAACAATGCGCTTCCCATCCACCCCTTTTTGGATAGGAGTCTCACACCCCGTGAAGCGGCTAGGATTCAAACGTTTCCGGATGATTACGTGTTCGAGGGTGACCGGAGGCGCCAATGCATCTTAGTAGGCAATGCGGTCCCTCCCCTACTTGCCCGCATTCTCGCCAAGTCCATCTGGGATAGAATTTTGCCTTTCAAGGGTGCCATGGCGGAGTTGGCTTCTGTGCGTCCAGACGCGCCCTCCATTATTTCTCCAAAAGGAGACGCACGCGGATCGCTTCATCTATCCTCATTGACTCGCTCAGACGCGCCTGGGTTTGTCGACCTCTTTTCCGGCGCAGGAGGGATCAAGATTGGATTTGCCAGAGCGGGGCTACGTCCCTTGGTCTGTGCGGACAACAGTAAGGCGGTAGCAGCGACACACCACCACAACTACCCTCAGGTTCCTTTTGTCCTCGGAGACCTTGGGATGCCGGACATCCAGCGTCGGGTTGCAGAACTCGTCGAGAGTGAGCCCTTTGTTGTGGTCGGGGGCCCGCCTTGTCAGGGGTTCTCGGTTTTCGGCAGACGTAGGCTTGCAACCCGCACCGGAATCGATCCGCGCATGGACCCTCGCAATAGACTGGTCTTTTCTTTTGTTGATACCGTCGCGAAGCTCCGTCCTCGGTGGGTTGTGATGGAAAATGTGCCAGGTTTTGCGTCCTTGGACGAGGCGCGATTTGTTAAGAGGGTAGTTCAAGAGCTGATGCAAGCTGGATATAGCACAATCGACCATCGGATTCTAGACGCAGCGGACTATGGGGTGCCACAGCGGCGACGGAGGTTCCTATTGATTGCGAATAGGACCGGCCATGTGATTCCTTGGCCGAAGAAGAAGTTCTTTGAAACGCCTGAGGATTGGCAGAAGCCGTACCGGACTGTGGGTGAGGCCATTGCGGACTTGGCAGAGGAGACGAGCTATGAAAGGTATTCATGTCACGTTCCTATGTGCCACAAGCCACTGCAGGTCGAACGGTTTAGCCGTATCCCCGAAGGCGGGAAACTAGACGTCGCGACCTTACCTCCAGAGCTTCGCAAGGGCTATCGCACCGACGTAGTCAAGAACTTCAGCCACCTTTTTAAGCGACTCGACCGCAGCAAGCCGAGCTTTACACTCGTTCCCGGACATAACGCATTCCCAATTCATCCCTGGCTGGACAGGGCATTGACAGTTCGAGAGGCCGCACGGCTACAAACTTTTCCTGACGAGATCGAGTTCAGGGGTTCGCGCGAGGACCAGTGCATTCAGGTGGGGAACGCCTTCCCGCCGCTACTTGCGGAATTGATCGCGAACAACTTGGTGAAAGCGGAAAGCAATCGGTGGGTCCCCGGATCGGTCCCGAAACTCGCGAGGTACTCACTGGTTGACCTTCCCGAAATTCAGCAGGAGCTCCCGTTGGACGCCTGACGGACAGAGCTATGATTTTAGGCGTGTCATGTTTTAAGAAAACGGACGATGCGCAAAGATAATGCGTTCAGGTCGGCAAGCTCACACTCCCACACCGTTTTCACCTTCCATTTGAGACGCCTCAGCTTCGCTGTATTCGATTTGTCTCGCGTTCTTGTGCGTTCAAGCTTCGCAGCCCAGTACTCTTTGTTTGAGGTTGGCACTCCAGCGATTCTGCAATTGCCATGAGAGTGCCAAAAGCATCCGTTAACAAAGATGACTTTTCGCCGACTGGCGAAAACGAGATCTGGCCTGCCCGGAAGATTCTTTGAATGCAGTCGATACCTGAATCCCATCTGGTGGATTAGGCGTCTCACGACCATTTCCGGGCGAGTGTTCTTACTGCGAATCCTGCTCATCAAGAAGCTTCGTTGGCTGGGGGTTAGACGGTCCACGCCATTTGCGATGATACCCGATTCGCACGGGATTATCATCCCATTAAACATGGGTCAGCGCGCGCCGTAATCGCGCTCACCGCCGATGAGATGGCGGGCGAACGCGCGCTCATACTATCGGGCTCTTTGTTCAAAATGGCGGTCAGAGTGCCCAGCGCCGTGTTTTCCTGAAACGGATGCTCGCCCGCCAGCAATTCGTAGAAGATGATGCCAAAGGAAAAAACATCGCTCGCCGGTGTCACTGGGAATCCGCGCGCTTGCTCGGGGGACATATAGGTCAGCGTGCCAACAATGGCGCCGCTGCCGGTCGAGACGCTCGCGATGTCGGCCGTAGTGGCAGTCTGCTGCACGCCGGGAATGACTTTGGCCAAGCCAAAATCCATCAGCTTCACCAGCCCATCGACCCGAAGCATGATGTTTTCGGGTTTCAGATCGCGGTGGACGATGCCGTTGCGGTGCGCGGCGGCGAGGCCCGCGAGAATTTGTTGCGCCACTTCCAGCGCTTCGTCCGCCGGCACCGGCGGCCGCCTCAGCCGGCTGCGTAACGTCTCGCCTTCCACAAACTCCATCGCCAAGAACGGGGACCCGGCGCTTTCCCCAACCTCAAATATGGTCACGATGTTGGGATGATTCAAAGCGGAGGCGGCGCGCGCTTCCCGCAGCAGATCTCGGACCGGCGATGAGCCGTGTCGCTCGACGGCGATGAATTTTAGCGCCACGACACGGTTCAGCCGAGGATCGCGCGCTTTCCACACTTCACCGATGCCGCCTGCTCCCAGCTTACTGAGCAGGAGGTAGCTGCCAATCTTTTGTTGCTCACAGAGCGGTGGTTTCCCGTCGCGCAGTTCTTTCTCGCTCTTAGCGCGATCACTGGGCGTCCAGCCGTGCATGCCCGAGTTTTCCATGACGAATCAGCCTGAGCTGAAGTCAGCCGGGAAGGTGAATGCAACTATAAGGCCAAAGTCAGTCGTCTTCAAGTTGCGCAAAACACTCGACTCGGCTTACAAGGGGGGTTAATCTCATCTCGATGGTTCGAAAACCGTATCAGGAAATCACCAGCGCAGCCAACCCGTTGCTGAAAGTGTTTCGTCACGCTTTGGCAGAAGGCGTGACGCGCGAGGGTTGGGTGGCGGTGGAAGGCCCGTTCGCTCTGCAAGAGGCGCTGGCGGCGAGCGCCGTCTCGCCAATACAGTTCACAGTCCACGGCTTACAGTTCACACTTAGAATCGAGAACGCGTTGACTGCCGACTATCGACCGTAGACTTCTTCAAAAAGTTCACAGGCTACGGCGAGCCCGCTGCCCGCACGACATCCAGAAAATCCGCCACTTTTATCATCTCCGCGCCTCCGAACCTCTTGAGCTTGAGCAGATGATTGTCTCGCGTCACGAGATATTCCGACTTTCCCTCGACGGCGCACTCAAGGATGCGGTTGTCGGCGGGATCTTCCCTCACCGCGTCAAGTTTCTGCGCCGGCGCTACCCTTACCGTGAAGTCCGCAATTCGCGCCTGCGCCATCGACAGAGCCTCTTGCGACCAGCCGAATTTGTCGCGCAGCACGCGGGTCACTTCCGCCAGGATGTCATCGGAGATTGTGAGGTGAATAATGCCGGTGCGGGCAAGGTCAAGAAACTTATCGGGCGGTCCTCCAAAATGCAGTGCTGATATGTAGATGTTGGAGTCGGCCGTGACGCGAATCACCTAGCGCCCTTGCTCATGTTCTCGGCGCGATTCCGCAATCAGCCGCGGCACGTCGCTTTCCTTGATGCCGCGGTCGCGTGCCTTCTGCCGGCCGTAGGACTTCAGGCTCTGCCACTGCTTTTCCTTGATGTAGCGATCTACCGCCTCGGCTAGCACTTCATTGACCGTTCGCTCCTGGGCTCGCGCGACCCTTTTAATCTCGGCCTGAAGTCCCTCTGGAAGGCTAAGGTTCTCTGTCTGCCCCGTTGCCATGCCCCTATTATCTCACGGTCCCGCCTCCGTAGTATCGGGGAAAAGTTCACAGTCTACAGTTTGCAGTTCGCAGGAAAGATCGGTCCGGCTCGACTGCCAACTGTCGACTATCGACTGTAGACTTCTGCTGCAAATCCCTCGACTCTGCGTGCCAGCGGGTTTAATCTCATCTCGATGGCTCGACGAGCGTATCGAGAAATCACGAGCGCGGCCAACCCGTTGCTGAAAGTGTTTCGCCACGTTTTGGCAGAAGGCGTGACGCGCGAGGGTTGGGTGGCGGTGGAAGGTCCGTTCGCCTTGGAAGAAGCGCTGGCGGCGAGCGCTTCGCACCGCGGTGTCACGGTCGAAAGCGTGCTGGTGGGCGCGAAGGCGGCGGAAAAGCATCACGTGCTGCTTGACCGGTTGCCACGCGACGCCGAAGTGGCAGTCGTGCCGGACCATGTTTTCGCGCGCGTGGCCGCAACACCCAGCCCGCAAGGCATTGCGGCACTCATCGAGATCGAGACTCGGGACCTCGATCGAGTCCTGGGCGGACCCGTGCCGCACGGTACAGGGCGCGGTCCCAACCCACTTCTGCTGATCGCCTGCGGCCTGCAAGACCCGGGCAATCTCGGAACGATGATGCGCAGCGCGCTGGCGCTGGGCGCCTCGGCGCTCGTCACGCTGAAGGAAACCGTCAGCCCGTTCAATCCCAAAGCCACGCGCGCTTCCGCCGGCGCTATTTTTCATTTGCCGATTTTGGCGGGTCTTGAAGCCGCGAGCCTCTTTGACAAGCTGCGCGCCGCGGGAGTTCGCACGGTCGCCGCGGACCGCGATAGTCCTCAGTCGCTCGCCGACGCGGATTTAACGGGCCCGCTGGCACTGCTGATTGGCCGCGAAGCGACGGGTCTGCCAACAGAAATCATGGAACGCGCCGATCTGCGCCTGAGCATTCCCATTCGGCCGGGAATGGACTCGGTGAACGCCGCCACCGCCGCGAGCATTTTCTTGTATGAAGCGGCGAGGCAGCGGAAATTCGAAGAATTGACCCATTGATCCATTGCTCCATTGATTCATTAAAAGAATGCCCTTCCGCATCTAATGGGGCAATGATTCAATGGAGCAATGAACCAATTCGCCTAGTTCCACTATGAGTCTGTTTGAGACCCCCACGCTCGACAGCACTTCGGCCTCCCGACGACCGCTGGCTGACCGCATGCGGCCGGAGACGCTGGAAGAATTTGTTGGCCAGGTGCATCTGTTGGGTGCGGACAAACCGTTACGCAAGCAGATTGATCGCGACGAGTTGGCCTCGATGATTTTGTGGGGCCCGCCCGGCTCCGGCAAGACGACGCTGGCCACCATCGTAGCCCGCAAGACGAAAAGTGATTTCGTTCGGTACAGCGCCGTGCTGGCCAGCATTCGCGAAATCAAGGACGTGATGGCCGCGGCGGAAAAATCAAGGCAATACGGCCGGCGGACCATCCTCTTCATCGACGAAATCCACCGCTTCAACAAAGCGCAGCAGGATGCCTTCCTGCCTTATGTCGAGCGCGGCGACATCGTGCTGATTGGCGCGACCACGGAGAACCCATCGTTCGAAGTGATCTCGGCGCTCCTTTCGCGCGCCAAAGTGTACATGCTCTCGCCGCTCTCGACGGATGAAATCCTCACGCTCCTCAAGCGCGCTCTCACGGATGACAGGCGCGGCCTCGCCGCCGAGCGGCTGGAGATCTCTGAGGACTTGTTGCGCCAGATCGCGATTTTTTCCAATGGCGACGCTCGCGCCGCCTACAACACGCTGGAGACTGCTGCGGCAGCCACGGCCCGAGACGAGCAAGGGCGGGCGGTGATCACCGAAGCCATCATCGAAGACGCGATTCAGCGCAAGATGCTCCTTTACGACAAGGCGGGCGAGGAGCACTACAACCTGATTTCGGCGCTCCACAAGTCAGTTCGCAACTCGGATGCCGACGCCACGCTTTATTGGCTCGGAAGGATGCTCGAAGCGGGTGAGGACCCGCTTTACATCGCGCGACGGCTGATTCGCATGGCGTCTGAGGATATCGGTTTGGCTGAGCCCAACGCGCTCGGCGTTGCCGTCGCGGCCATGCAAGCGGCGCATTTCATCGGTATGCCGGAAGGCAATCTGGCGCTGGCGCAAGCCGCCGTCTATATGGCGCTCGCGCCCAAATCCAACGCGCTCTACGTCGGCTATGGCGAAGTCCAGGCCGACGCCCAGAAGACCGTGGCCGAACCCGTGCCGTTTCACTTGAGGAATCCCGTCACTGGCTTGATGGCAAACCTCGGCTATGGCAAGGGCTACGAATACGCCCACAACGCGCCCGAGCGTCTGACCGCCATGCAGTGCCTTCCCGAAAACCTGAAGGGCCGGAACTACTACCGTCCCACGGACGAAGGATTCGAAAAGAGGTTGAAGGAGAAGATGCGGGCGATCGAAGAGTGGAGAAAGAAATACGCGATGACGAAGGAGAAATGAGATTTGACATTTCAGATTTGATATTTCAAATTTGAAACCCTAATTGAAATTTCAAATTTGAAACCTTATTTGAAATTTGAAATTTCAAATTTGAAATTTGAAATACTCATGAGCGCGATGCCTCAGAGGAGAAGAAATGACCTACGAGCGATTTGAAGATCTTCCGGTGTGGAAAGCGGGCATAGATCTTGGCGTCCAAGTGTACGAGCTGACCGCGAAACCTGATTTCAAGGGCTACGGGAGTCTGCGTGACCAGATCGAGCGAGCCGCCCTGTCGGTTTTCAATAACATTGCGGAAGGATTCGAGCGCGGAACGACGCAAGAGTTGATCAATTTCCTGTATATTGCGCGCGGATCAGCAGGAGAAGTCAGATCGATGCTATGTTTTCTTGAACGTCTTCAGGGTTTTGACGATTTGAAATCTGAAATTTCAAATTTGAAATCGCTCGCCGAAGCCGTTTCCCGCCAATTGCGCGCCTGGGCCAATTCACTGCAAAACTCAGACATCAAAGGCCAGCGGCATCTCACCGAAAAGACAGGTCGCGCCTTTCAGGCCAAGCGGGATCGCGAGGAGTTTCTGGCGCACCTGCGGCAAATCCGCGAACCGAAGCTGGCCGAGCAGTCGTAGGGATTTCAAATTTCAAATTTGAAATTTCAAATGGCCGGGGTAGTTTGGCCGCAATCTTCGGATAGATTCGCGCTTCGCCGTGCTTTAGGATGGCAGCACCATGTAGGGCCGATGCTTGCGTCGGCCAGGCCGGGGCAAGCCCCGGCCCTACGAGACATGTTTGGTTGGTTGGGTAATTGCAGCGGGAGGATGGCGAGTGAATCGAGACCAAGGGCAACAAAACCAATGGCAGGTGGTGCTGGCGCGCGACGCGCGATACGACGGCGCGTTTGTTTTTGCCGTGCGGTCTACAGGCATTTATTGCCGTCCCTCGTGCCCCAGCCGGCGGCCGCGGCGGCAGCAGGTGATTTTCTTTCCTCATCCTGACGCGGCGGAGCGCGCCGGTTTTCGTCCCTGCCGTCGCTGTCGCCCGCACGAAGCACACGCGCTCGACCCGATGGTGGAGAAGGTGCGCGAAATATGCCGCACGATTGATGCGAATCCCGACGAGACGTTCACCTTGTCCGCACTTGCGGCTGGCGTGGGCGGAAGTCCCTATCATCTGCAGCGAGTGTTCAAGCGCGTGATGGGTGTTACGCCGCGCCAGTACGGCGACGCGAAGCGGCTGGCTCGTCTGAAAAAAAATCTGAAGGAGAAAACCAACGTGACAGAAGCCATGTACGATGCAGGTTACGGTTCCAGCCGCGCGCTCTACGAACGCGCGCCCTCGGCGCTCGGCATGACGCCTGGCGCATATCGGCGCGGGGGCGAAGGCGCGAAAATCCGCTATACCATCGTGAAGTGCCCGGAGGGCCGGGGCGGATCACTGGGCCGCCTTCTGCTTGCGGCCACGGAGCGCGGCGTCTGCCGCGTCACCATGGGAGAGCATGATGATGCGCTTGAGGCCGGCCTGAAGAGCGAGTATCCCGCCGCCGAAATTCAGCGCGATGATGCGGGATTGAGAGATTGGAGTGCCGCTCTCTCTGCGCATCTTGCGGGGCACGAGCTGCGCCTGAATCTTCCGCTCGACTTGAAAGCCTCGGCGTTCCAACTCAAGGTCTGGGAGGCATTGAAAGCCATTCCTTATGGCACGACGCGCACGTACAGTGAAGTGGCGCGCGCCGTAGGACAGCCCAAAGCCGCGCGCGCCGTGGGACACGCTTGCGCCACGAACCCTGTGGCCGTGATCATCCCCTGTCATCGAGTTGTGCAAACCGGCGGCGGGCTCGGTGGTTACGGATGGGGACTGAAACGCAAACGCATTTTGTTGGATGGAGAAAAGGCAGCGGTTCAATTGAAATTATGAATTATAAATTATGAATTATAAAAGCAGGTCATTCTCCGCCGGTTTTCATTCATCATTCATAATTCACCATTCATAATTGCCGCCAGCCACGAATCGCTTGGCATACTCTTTGAGGATGCACCGGTCCTGGATGACATCCAGGCCGGCGTCGCGGGCGCGGCGGGCGGCCTCTTCGTGGACGACGCCTTCTTGCATCCAGATTACCTTCGCGCCGCGCCGAATTGCGGCCTCGACGACCTCGGGAACAAATTCGGATCGGCGGAAAATCACGACGATCTCGATGGGACCGGGGACGTCGTCGAGCGACGCGCAGGCTTTTTCGCCCAAGACCGACTCTTCGTGCGGGTTCACCGGAATGATGCGGTAACCGCGCGCCTTCATGTAGGCGGCCACACCGTAGCTGGCGCGGGTGGGCTTGGATGACAAGCCCACGACCGCCAGGACGTTAAAGCGTTCGAGAATCGTCCCAATGGGATCCGGCGCGACGCGCCAAGCGTGACTCCAGCGCCGCTCGCGGAAGCCTTTTGAGCCGGTGAATGCGCTCACATGACCCATGATGCTACCTCGATATGTCAGATGTGTTGTCGCGCCCCAGTGGGCGGCCATCCTCTGTCGCACCCAACCGGGCATTGCAGTGCTGCGCCGAACCAGTGCGCTCGTGTCCACAGGCCGCTAGCTCGCGACGCGAGCCGGAACGGCGGACACCCGCCGCAGAGCTTCAAGAAATTGTTCGTTCTCGTTCTGCGTCCCCACCGTCACCCGGAGCGAGGTAGGGAGTCCGTAGAGCTTCACCGGCCGAACGATCACGCCCTCATGGAGGAGCCGCGCAAAATCCTCTTCGCAATCGCGCCCGGTATCGATCAAGAGAAAATTCCCGACCGACGGCGTGTATCGTACACCCGCCAGCGCGAGCTCCTCGGTCAAGAACTTCATGCCTCTTCGATTCGATTCCACCGAGCGCGCGATGTGCTCGGTATCGTCCAAGGCGGCGAGGGCGGCGACCTGCGCGACCAACGACGCATTGAACGGCGAGCGGATGCGATTCAAGCTCTCGATCAGTTCGGGATGCCCCATGCCGTATCCGATGCGCAGGCCCGCGAGACCATGGACTTTCGAGAAGGTCCGAAGCACGAGAACGTTTTTGCCGGCGTGGACGTAATCCAGCGAGTGGGAATAGTCGGGCCGCCGCACGTACTCGTAGTAGGCTTCGTCAAGCACCACCAGAACGCGCTTGGGCAGAGCGTCGAGGAAGTAGTCCAACTCCGAAGCCGTGAACATGGTGCCGGTCGGATTGTTGGGGTTGCCCAGGTAGATGACTTTGGTGCGCGGCGTGACGGCGTGCGCCATGGCCGCGAAGTCGTACCGCAGATCGCGCATGGGCACCAAGACGAGTCCGGCGCCCATTTCTTCGATGGCCAGACGATAGATGTAGAACGCTGATTCGGAAGTGATGGCTTCGTCGCTCGGGGTCAGGAAAGTCTTGCCGACGAGCTCGATCAAGTCTGTCGACCCAGCCCCGAGAATGATCTGGTCCATTTCGAGGCCATGGAGTTCAGCGAGTCTTTTGCGCAGGTAATACCCGCCTCCGTCTGGATAAAAATAGATCTTATCCAACGAATTGCGGATCGCTTCAATCGCTTTGGGGGACGGGCCCAGCGGATTCTCGTTGGAGGCCAGCTTAATCGCGGTATGGCCCAGCTCGCGCTCGACCTCTTCCATCGGTTTGCCGGGCGGGTAGGGCCGAATTCGGCTCGACCAGGGGGGAAGCAACGATTTGATGGACGATCGTTCCATGACTCCAAAAAGTAAAGGTTGCCCGATAAGGCGTGCGGTGACGGCTATCACCGGGCTGTAGCTTCACCTTTCACCGGTCACGCTTCGCCCGCTCATCCTTGCTGTCCCGTTCGCTCAACTCCTTCAAGCGCCGCACTTCCGCTGAAGTTAAATATCGAAATTGGCCGGGCGACAAACCCTCATCCGTGAGAAACGCCATCCTGACGCGTTTTAACTTTAGCACCCCTTGGCCGATGCGTTCAAACATTCTTCGGACCTGATGGTATCGGCCCTCGGTCACGGTGATCTCATACCAGGGCTTGGGGCTTCCCGCTTTCGCGGGGAGGCGGCGAAGGCGCGCCGGCGCGGTGCGGCGGCCATCAAGCGAAATGCCGCGGGCGAGTTTCTCGAGATCCTCTGAGTTCGGATCGCCTTCCAGTTTAACGTGGTAGGTCCTGGGGATTTTGGTGGCGTGAGTCATCATGCCATTCGCCAACTCACCGTCGTTGGTGAGCAGCATGATCCCGGACGATGTGTAGTCTAATCGGCCCACCGGATAAACCCGCTCCCGAACCCCTCGCAGAAGAGAGATCACCGTTGGCCGGCCCTCGGGATCCTTGAGAGTTGACACAAATCCCGGAGGTTTGTTGAGCAATACGTAGACACGCCGGCCTTGAACGCGAATGAGCTTGCCATTCACCCGAATGTGATCGCGCTCGACATCAGCCTTCGAGCCGAGCTGGACAATCATCTGGCCGTTGACGGTCACCCGGCCCTGCGTGATGAGTTCTTCCGCCTTGCGGCGCGAAGTAATTCCGGCAGTAGCGATGATTTTTTGCAGGCGTTCTTGCATGGAATAGCTCTCAGCGCTCAGCAGTCAGCTTTCAGTGCTCTCTGTTCGAAAGAAGGTTCGTGAGCTATTGGGCGTTCGGCCAGAACTTCATGGCTTTACGCAGTTACGAAATCGGCTCCTCCGCCGATTGGTCGCTCGGCAGCTTGGTTGATGCTGAACTCTCAGACTCCGCATGGGTGTTTTCCTGATCTTGGCTGAGTGCTGATGGCTGAGGGCTGACGGCTTCCGAAGGCTGAGGGCTGATAGCTTCTTCTGGCACAAGCCAGTCAGACCCCAGCGCCTGCCGAGCCATCTCCTCAAACTCGCGCAGCGATGGAAGGTCACCTACATCTTTCAACCCGAAGTGAACCAAAAAGTCCCGCGACGTGCGATAGAGAATGGGCCGGCCCACAACGTTCTTGCGCCCCGCCGTCACCACGAGCTTTTTCTCCAGCAGTGTGTGGATGACTCCACCGCAGTCCACGCCGCGAATTTGGTCGATTTCGGGCAACGTGACCGGTTGCCGATAAGCGATCACGGCCAGGGTCTCCAGCGCCGGCTTCGAAAGCCGGATAGGTGGCTTCAGGTTCTTGACAAACTCGCGCAACACCTCGTGATGCTCCGGTTTGGATGAGAACTTGTACCCGCCGGCGATTTGGCGAATTTGGATTCCGTGCTCAGAACGGTCAAAGTCCTGGATCAGCTCCTGGATTTTGCTCCTGACTCGCTCCCGGTCCTCTGCCTCGAGCGCCTTCACGATAGAGTCCAAGGTGATGGGCTCGGGCGCAACGTAAAGGATGGCCTCGATCAGAGCCTTCAAGGTTTCGTCATTTAACATAGTGACTTATAGCGAACGGAATTTGTCTTCTCGTCGAGAATTGGGTGATTGGGCGATTGGAGGATTGAGCGATTCGAAAAACAACAAAAAATGACCGACAGCCACCATCTCAAAATCCTGCATAACATCAGAAATGCCCATCTCAATCACCCGATCGCTCAACCGCCCAATCACCCAATCTTCAATCGCTCAACGGCTCGATGCTCTCGCTCAACTCCGCCTCAAGCTGCGCCACATCGACTCCCGACATGATCTCCTCGAACCGTTTGTGCTTGTGTACGACGATGGGCGCGAACAGGTCTTTTTGGCGAAGCAACACGGCATGCAGCCTCACCATTTCGAGTAAGGCCAGAAGCAGCGCGATGAGCGCCTGCCGCGCCAAATAACCGCCGAACAAGTCGTCCAAGCGAACGGGGTGAGGGCTGGCGAGCAGCACCTGGGTGACGTGCTCGACCATTTGAGCCACCGTCACCTGCTCGCGGCGGATGGCCATCTGCGGGCGCTTCTTGGCTCGCTCGATAATCTCGCGAAAGACGGACACCAGGTCGAAGACGGTCACCGAGAAGCCAGGCTCGTCCTCTGCCTCCACGAATTCCCCGATTCCCGGCTGCGACCACGCGGCGTCCTCGATCATCCGCTTAGAAGCCAGCATTTGCGCCGCATTCTTGAATTGCTCGTGTTCGAGCAGTCGGTGCACCAGCTCAGCGCGCGGGTCCTCCTGCTCTTCGGGCGGAGCGGTCGGATCGGCGGGCAAGAGCATCCGCGACTTGATGTAAATCAACGTGGCGGCCATAAAGATAAACTCGCCGGCCACGTCGATGTTCATCTCTTCGAGCAAGCGGAGATAATCCAAATACTGTTTGGTGATCGTCGCAATCGGGATGTCGTAGATGTCGATCTCCTGCTTGCGAATCAGCTCGAGCAGCAGATCCAGCGGGCCCTTGTAGATTTCGAGCCTCACCGGCGGTGCCGTCGTCGGCGCATGCGTGGCGCGCTTGGGCGCAGAAGCAGGCGCGGATTCCGGTGCAGTGGTTTCGGGTTGATGAGGCTCTCCGATGCCATCGGGGCGGGCCGCCGGAGTGGATTCAAGTTCGCTCATTTGCGACAAATTTTCGTCACAGGCTCGCGAGAGGCAGCCGGAAACCAGGGAATGTGGGAGACTCAAGAGTATCTTTGGGCCCGAACGACCCGACAAGGCGATATTTTCCTGCTTCCAGGCGCAGCACCTCGATGCGCGGCTCAAATGGATCCAGCAACCAATATTCCGGCACGCCATGCTCCGCATAGCGGTCGCGCTTCACGAAGCGATCAATCGTGCGCGATGAGTCGGAGACGACTTCCACGACCAAGTCAGGCGCGCCTTCAATGCAACCTTCCTTGATAATGGATTTCCGGGCCTTCGAAACAAATATGATATCGGGTTCGAGCACCGTGCCAGGCGCCAGCACGACATCGCAAGGCGCGATGAAGACTTCGCCCAGATCGTTCTTTTCGACATGATCGGAAACTCGTTTGGCGACGCGAAAACCCTTGCGTTGATGTTCAGTATTGGGTGCTGGAGCCACAAAGAGTTCTCCTTCGATCAGTTCGTAACGATTCAAGTCAGGCGGAATGTTCTTTAGGTCGTCGTAGGTCAGGCGCTCCGACCTTTGAGACACGGGCGCGGTGATTGTGGCCATATCGGAATTATACTCCCAGAATTACTCGCCCGGCTTTCGTGTCACGTGGACTGCCGCGCGCACTTCGGCCATGGTTGCCTGGGCGACAGCGCGAGCCTTTTCCGTGCCGGCGTCGAGCACATCCCATACTCGTTTGGGGTTGTCCTCGTAGAGCTTGCGGCGCTCCTGAATGGGCGCCAAGCGCTGGTTGATGCAGCCGGCGACCAGCGCCTTGCAGTCGAGGCACCCGATCTCTGCCGTTCTGCACTCGCCATTCACGCGCGCAATAATTTCGGAAGTGGAGAAAACTTTGTGAAGGTCGAAAACCGGGCAGACGTCGGGATTGCCGGGATCGGCGCGCCGCTTTCGCGCCGGGTCGGTGATCATGGTGGCCAACTTCTTGTTCACCACCTCCGGCGGATCGGAAAGGAAAATGGCGTTGTTGTAGCTTTTCGACATCTTGCGCCCGTCGGTGCCCGGCAGTCGCGGCGCCGGAGTGAGCAGCGCTTCGGGTTCGGGGAATACGGGTCCATAGAAGCTGTTGAACCGCCGGGCAATCTCGCGAGTGAGTTCCACATGAGGGACTTGGTCCTCGCCCACGGGCACCGCATCCGCCTTATACATCAGGATGTCGGCCGCTTGCAGCACCGGGTAGCCGAGGAATCCGTAGGTGTGAATGTCGCGGTCCTTGATGTTCTCGAGCGCCTCTTTATAGGTGGGCACGCGCTCCAGCCACCCGAGCGGCGTCACCATGCAGAAGAGCAAGTGCAATTCGGCGTGCTCGGGCAGTCGCGACTGAATGAAGAACGTGGCCTTCTGCGGATCCAGGCCGGCGGCCAGCCAGTCCGTCACCATTTCCCAGGTGTTGGTTTGCAATTCGGAAGTATCCGCATAGTCCGTGGTCAGCATGTGCCAGTCGGCCACGAAGTGGAAACTTTCATACTTGTCCTGAAGGGCAATCCAATTGTCGAGGGCGCCCACGAGGTTCCCCAGATGGAGCTTTCCCGTGGGCCGCATGCCGCTCAAAATCCGTCGCTTCGAGTGTTCTGTCATCCGGTTGGTTTCGTGAACTCGGGTCTGGCCCGGGGAAATCCCTGAGCCCTCAGCGGTCAGCCTTCAGCTTTCAGCTTGCTGATTGCTAACGGCTGGGTGCTGACTGCTTACCCACCTCTGCCGCAGACCGACTGTTGCATCGTAGCATAGATTTGTGCGTATCCGTCAGCCGACGGAGCGACTGTGGCCGCGTTCGCGAAGAGCGAGCGACATCTTCCCGCTCGGCGGGACGGACCACAGACTATTTATTGACAACCATCGCCGGAGACGATACAAGCTGAGGAGGACATGGCATCGCCGCACGGGTCAGACTGGCGGACGAGGGAGGGTTCCTTGCATCGAAACGGAACAATACGAAGTCTCGTGGTCTTCGGCACAGTCGTTTTCTTATTCCTGACAGGTTGTTCTCGACACGCCGAGCAACCAGAAACAAAAACTGAGAGCAAACCCTCGCCGGCGACCGCCCAAGCCAAGGAGATTTGGGTTTCTGAAACGACTGGCAAGGAGTACCGCGTCCGGGCGGAAAACGACGTGGTTCGCGCCGAGTGGCTGAATGTGTCCCCCGAGCTCGCTACGCATGGGGCCTTCATTCGCAGCGAGTGCAAGCGAGAGGGAGCAAAGTGGGTCGGAACCTCGTCCAGCTACCTGCCCTGCACGATGGGTTCAGGGCCGAAGCCGACTCTTGACAATTGGTGCCATCTGGACACTAAGTTCGAAATTGATTCCATAGCGCCGGACAGCATCACCGGGCGCGGCGAGGCTCTCATCAGTTTTGATTGCATGAAATGCAAAATTTTGAAGTCAGAGATGAAGGACTTTCTCTGGAGCCCTAAAGAAGCGATCCCACAATAGGGAGTCTACGGGTTTCGGGATTCGCAGAAGCAGTTTGGGACGGTTTCTTCACGAACCCCGAATCCCGTTTCGTCACGCCGAGGTGCCGGCGGCGCGCCGCTGCTGAAAGCACTCGCGGCAATACACCGGGCGACCCTGCGTGGGGTTGAACGGCACCGTGGTTTCCTTGCCGCACTGAGAGCACTTGGTGGTGGTCTCAACGCGCTGGTAACCATGACCGCCGACCGATTGGTTGCGTTTGGACTTGCAGGATTTGCAGCGCTTGGGCTCGTTCTTAAAACCCTTGTCCGCGTAAAAGAGTTGCTCGCCGGCGGTGAACACAAAGTCGGCTCCGCAATCGGCGCACTTGAGAGTCTTATCGCGGTATTCCATGCTCGGCCCCCCCGAAATGAAGTGGCCCCCGTGGAAAAGTAGGCACTTGGCAGTAAGCAGCACGCACCAGGCAACGAAAACACTTCTCAGGGTAAGCCTGACTGGTGCTTATTGCTTACTGCCTTCTGCTTGCCGCCTTCTGCCTACTGCTTTCCGCCTACTGCCTACTGGTTTACTCAGGCTCGTGTCTGAATTTCTTTCGGTTCCGTTTTCGTGCCAGAGCTGCCTTCACACGCCGTTTCTCGCCCGGTTTCAGATAGAATGAGTGTCTTTTCACTTCCTTGATGATGTCTTCTTGCTGAACCTTGCGTTTGAAGCGACGCAATGCATTTTCCAAAGACTCGCCTTCCTGAAGTCGTACTTCAGCCAACTTTTAAACACCCCCATTCCCACTTGAAAGATAAATGCCGACTACCTGAAGAGGTGACTGTATTTTTACCTGCTCGATTTGCATAAGTCAAGTGCATTTTTCTTCCTCTCGCGGAGGACGCCGGTCGCCGACTTCGCCGCTCGGCAACGGTCGAGGTGTCTCTCGCTTGACCGCCTTCTCGCCCTGAAACTGGGGGAGGGCAAGGTTGCGGAGATGTTGACACTCCAGCCCCGATAGGTAACAGTGTTCCATAGCTACGCCGCGAGTGTGGAGGGTGGCAGCCATTGAGCGCAGAAGCTGAAAACCACGCGAAGCGAAAGGGAGAGGAACTGATGCCTCGGGGAGAATTCAAACTCATTATCGGCAACATGTTCGGAAACAAGACCGGCCGGCTGATGCTGGAAGTCGAGACCCTCCGCCAGTTCGGCCGGAAGAGGATCTTGATTTTCAAGCCGGACATCGACACGCGCAGCGACGAAGGTTACATCAAGGACTATCACGGCAAGATGATGGACGCCATGGAAGTGCCGGCGCGCGACCCCTGGCAGATGCTGCGCGTCATTCGGGAGCAGGAATCCAAAATGGGCTGCCGCTTTCACCTGATTGCGGTGGATGAGGTCCAGTTCTTCCCGACAGACCCGAACTTCTTCCTCGTGGTCGATGAGTTGCTTGATCGCGGCTATGACGTGATTGCGGCGGGTCTGGCGCTCGACTTCAAACGCGAACCCTTTGGCTCCACGCTGCTCTTGTTCGGCCTGTGCAAGAGCGGCCACGACTGCATGTGGCTGAACCCGCTTTGCGCGCGCTGCGGCAAGCCGGCGCTGCTGCCTCAGCGCATCATCAACGGCAAACCCGCGCCTTACAATGCCCCGCAAGTGCTGGTCGGCGGCAAGGAATCGTACGAGCCGCGCTGCTACGATTGCCACGAACTCCCCGGCCGGCCTGTGCCACCAGCCTGAGGGGATTCTATCTCTAACTGTTATCTGTGTAAGGCACTCCCGGACTTAATCTAGCCGGGGGGCGGTCTCAAGCCGGCGCTGACAAAACGGTTTCGAGCGCGCGGCGCAGCGCATCCAAGTCAGGCTCAACGCGGAGGCGTTGCCGTGATTCCTCGGTGGCAGAGCCGTGCCGCATCACATACTCGGTGTCCTTCAATTGGTTTCCGGTGAGGACCACAACCACATCCGCGTGGCGCTCGATCTTGCCGGCGCGGACCAGCTTACGCACTCCCGCAATGGTTGAGGCGGAAGCGGGTTCGCATCCCACGCCGTCTTGGGCGAGCACGGTTTTCGCCTCGAAGATTTCTTCATCGGTCACGGACTCGCAACACCCGCCCGTCCATTCGAGCACGCGCCGCGCCTTCTTCCAGTTGGCGGGATTGCCAATGCGAATGGCGGTGGCTTCCGTGGAGGGCTCCGCGACCGCAATCAGTTCCGAAGATCCGGCGGCCAGCGTCCGATAGAACGGATTGGCGCCCGCGGCTTGAACCACGACCACGTGCGGGACCTTCTCAATAAACCCCAGCTCTTTCAACTCCCGCAACCCTTTCCCGATGGCGGAGGCGTTGCCGAGATTTCCGCCGGGCACGACGATGTAATCGGGCGGCCGCCAGGCACGCTGCTCCAGCATCTCCGCGACGATAGTCTTTTGGCCCTCGATACGGAACGGATTGATTGAGTTCACCAGGTAGAGGCCCAACTCAGGCGCAATCTGGCGCAGCAATTGAAACGCTTGATCGAACGTATCGCCGACTTCCACCACCATGGCGCCGAAGTCGAGCGCTTGCGCCAATTTCGCCGCTGAGATTTGCCGGTAGGGAACGAACAGCAGGGCTTTCAGTCCGGCGCGGGCAGCGTAGGCCGCCATGGAGGAGGAAGTGTTTCCTGTCGAAGCGCAGGCCACCATGCGCACGCCGCGCGCCACGGCGCGCGTGATGCACGCCGTCATGCCCAGATCCTTGAACGAGCCGGTGGGATTGTTGCCTTGATGCTTGATGGTGATGTGGACGGGTCCCGCCCACCATCCTGCTCGCCGCGTGCCGACCAGCGGGGTCGAGCCTTCGGAGAGCGAAATGATGCGATCGCTGGGCTCGACGAATGGCATCAACTCGCGGAATCGCCAGGCGCCACTGCGGTCGATCGGCTCGCCGCTCAGCCGGCGCTGATGCCACGTGCGGCGAAGCACTTCCGGATCGAAAGGCTCGAACTCATATTTGACGTCCAGGAGTCCGCCGCAGAAGGCGCAATGATGCCCTTCTTTCTTCGGGTCCTGGCGCCTTCCGCAATTTTCTTCAATGCACTGAAGGTGGAACATAAGAACAGCGATCAGCTATCAGCCCTCAGCTTTCAGCGAGCAGCAATTTCTTGCTGATAGCTGATAGCTGAAAGCTGATAGCTTCTTTAAAGCGCAAACTCCTCATGCACCGCGCTGACCGCTTCCTTGACGTCGGCAGCTTTCACGGCGAACGAGATGCTGATCTCGGAGGAGCCCTGGGCGATGGCGATGATGTTGATGTTGCGGCGCCCGAGCGCTCCGAACGTCCGGCCCGCGAGGCCGGGAGTGCCTTTCATATTCTCGCCGACAATCACGACTATGGCGATCTTCGGAAGCACTTCGAGCGTGCCCACGTATTCGTGCAGCATCTCGAGCTCAAAGGTTTTCTCCACGCGGGCTCGCACGCGCGCCAAGTCCGAGTGATGGATGGCAAAGCAGAGCACATTGTCCGCAGAAGATTGGGTGACCATCAGCGTGGAAACGTCTTCCAGATGGAGGCCATTGAAGACGCGGGTGGCCAAGCGAGGGAAACTGAGCGACTCTTTGCCACTCATCGTCACCAGGTCGGCGTTGCTGATGGAGGTGATCGCCTTCATGCCGGGCTTGCCATTTTTGCACTTATCCACGATCTTCGTGCCCGTCCCCTCGGGATTGAAAGTGTTCTTGATCCACACCGGGATCTTTTTCTTCATCACGGGCTGAATGGTCTTGGGGTGCAGAACCCTGGCGCCGAAGAACGACAGCTCGATAGCTTCGCGGTATGAAAGCTCGGGAATGATGTGCGCCGACGGCACCAGTCGCGGGTCGGCGGTCATCACGCCCTCGACGTCGGTCCAGATCCAGACTTCGTCCGCGTCGAGCGCGGCGCCCACAATCGTGGCGCTGTAGTCGGACCCGCCGCGCCCCAGCGTGGTGCAATGGCCGTCGCGCGTGGCGCCGCGAAAGCCGGTAACGACGGGGATGATGCCGCCGCTGCGCAAGCCTGCCAGCCGCTGCTCGGTCCTCATGTCCGTGTGCTCGAACAGCGGCGCGGCGTTTCCGTAATCATCGTCGGTGGTGATCAGCTCGGTAGAGTCCACGGCTTCCGCCGGGATGCCGCGCGAGCGCAGGATCGCCGCCATCAAGGTTGCGGACATTACCTCGCCCAGGCTGGAGAGCGTGTCCATGGCGCGCGGCGTCACTTCGCGGACCAGCGAGAATCCGGAGCAAAGATTTTCGAAGTCCGCCATGTTTTTGGCCAATCGCGGCAACACCACGGCTTGCTCGCTGGCCGAGAGCAGCCGGTCCGCCGCCTCGCGATGCCGGCGCGCCAGCTCCTGACGCACGCTTTTAAAGTGCTCGCGATCCCCCTGGCTGGCTTCCGTGCCCGAACGCACCAGCATATCCGTCACGCCGCTCATCGCCGAAACCACTACCACGATCTCGTTCTGCCGCGCCTGTTGGGCGACGATCTCGGCCACGCCCTGCATGCGCTCGGCGCTTCCGACGGATGTGCCCCCGAATTTCATTACGATCAGCGGTTTTTGTTTTTGGCTTCTAGGCACTGTTTCTCACCTTTCGTCGCTCACCAACGATAGGCGGAACTCCGCCTCCCTGCTCGGGCTGAAGTTCGCCCACGCGGCGACTCCAGCCCCTTAGCGAATCGTAGCAGTATTCTTCACAATCGGGGTGGCAGCGGAGGAGCCGGAATGGGCTGCCGAAGTAGACTCGCGAACCGCTTCGATAAAGACTTTCGCTGGCAGCGAGAGATAACGGTCGCGACGGTAGATCAGGCCCAGCTCTCGGTAGAGTTTCTGCCCTTCGAGAGGGATCAGTTTCAAAACGCCGGCGGCCACTTCCGGCTGGCCGTAAGTCCGGCTGATGAGCGAGATCCCCAATCCGGCGCCCACAAATTTCTTGATGGTCTCGACGCTGGCCAACTCCATGGAGATCTGCAGCTTGTGGCGGAATGGACGCAGCAGGCGGTCAAACACCACGCGCGTATGGCCCGTCTTGGGAAGGATCAGAGGATGCTGTGAAACCTCTTCCACTGTCACACTCCGCTTCTTCGCCAGCGCATGGTTCTTAGGCACCACCACTTGGACTTCGTCGCGGAAAACAGGAATCACTTCCATGTTGGTGGCGGTCTGGGGCAACGTGACAATGCCCATCTCTACCGCGCCTTCCTGCACTTTTTGCAGAATCTTGTGGCTGAAGTTCCGATAAATGCTGATCTGCACCAGGGGGTAGAGCTGCTTGAACCGCGCAAAGGTTTTGGGCAGGACGTAAAGGCACGTCGCTTCATTGGCGCCGATCGACAACTTGCCGCGCGGCGTCTGGTTCAGCTCGGCGATCGCTTGTAGTGCTTCTTTTTGAAGGTCGAGCAGTTTCTCCGCGTAACGGCGCAGGATTTCACCTGCCGGCGTCAGTCGGACTTTCTTGCCACTTCGGTCGAAAAGCTTTTCGCCGCACTCCTGCTCCAGCAGCCGTACCTGGGCGCTGATGGCCGGCTGCGTGCGAAAGATTTTTTCGGCCGCGCGCGAGAAACTCTGCAATTTCGCGACCTCGAGAAAGCTGGCTAGCTGGTCGTAGTCCATTGTTGGATGTTAAACGAACTCATTATTCTACCAGAGTTGCGGGAATTTGTCGGAAAGAAATCGTGGCAGACGGCAGAAGCTAGAAGCTAGGAGTTAGAAGCTAGAAGTAAAGAGACGCCAGCCAGTTGTTCATTCTAGCTTCTAGCTTCTGACTTCTAGCTTCTCCGTTCAAATGTGACACGTGGGCAAGCCTTGTTTCTCGAGGTACCGCTGATGGTATTCCTCGGCGCGATAGAACCGGGAAGCCGGAGTAATTTCGGTGACGATCGGCCTGCGGAAGTGCGCTTGCGCTTTCCCTCTGGACGCGCTGGCCGCGGATTCCTGCTCGGGGGAGTGATAGAAAATGGCGGAGCGATACTGAGTGCCGGCGTCCGGTCCCTGCCGGTTGAGCGTGGTCGGATCGTGGAGCTTCCAAAAAGCCTCAAGCAGTTCCTCGTAGCTGACGCGCTCCGGATCGAACGTCACCTCCACGGCTTCGGCGTGGCCGGTGCTATCGGTGCAGACGTCGCGATAGGTCGGGTTCGGCAATGTTCCGCCGGTATATCCGACCTGCGCGTCCGTGACGCCGTCAATGGCGCGAAATGCCGCCTCCACGCCCCAAAAACATCCGGCCGCAAACGTTGCCTTCTCCATTGATTTCCTCCTGGTGATTTGTGCCCGCGAGATCCAACCGAATTGATGTTATCACAGCCGATGATTCTTCACACCGGTGGAGCGTGCGCAAACAGCGAGTCATTTAATCGCCAGGCAAAACGTGTTCTACGGCTCTGGATGCACTCCCGGGTGCAGCCGCCCGTAGCCCGCCAACGCTTCGAGCAGTTTCTCAACGTCGAAACCGACATCGCGAAATACGCGCATCAGGTCGCTTTCGCGCTCTTGCGGACTGAGAGGAATGAATTTTTCAGCGGGAATGTAAAACGGGTTGTCGCGGATCAAAGTTCCATCGATCAGGAGATGGCGGTGCGTGGCAATAGCGGAAAAAAGGTGGTGCGGGTCCAGCCGGTCAAGCGGATACTGGCAGAGCGCCACGCTTGGGTAATGTTTCACCTGATAGTTCAGGATGGCGTGAAACTCAAAAAAACGCGCCATGGGAAAACCTGCGGGATCGGGCCAGCTGCCTTCCTCCAGCCAGCGAACCGCGGGGGCGTGAGCGTGTTCCGCCTCCTCAAAGGTTTGTCGAGTCTCCTCGCGGAGCGCGCCGATATCATCGAGACCTTTTCGAAGGCGCAACATCTGCGACCGAAGATACGGATCGGGATCGACGTTCAGGCCGCGAAGCTTCTCCAGCATTTCAGCGTGGAAACTCGATGGCGCGAGGTAGTGGCAGAAATCGCCACGCTCCAGACCTTCGCTGAGAAATGGAGCCATGGCGAAGGCCGCAGAGCGCTCGCGGTAGAGCACGGCCACATGGTCGTGAGCTTGAATGGGGATGCGGCCGTCGAGTTGAGTGAACAGGGGAGGAGGCATCAGTAAATTGAGTCAAAGGTTCCTTGTGTCATTGAGCCATTGAAAGGCCCCAGGCGGAAAATGTCAACCTCCATCTCCACTGCGCGCGTGCTGGCCGCAATCAAAACAGAACTCGCGGGGTCCTACGCGCTCCCCGAGATCTAACACAAAGTTCACGGGGCATCTCGGTGACCACTGTACTGAGTTTTTTCAGGCCAAGAAGGACACAAAGCAAAAGGCTTGGCGGCGCGCGGCGAGCAGAGTACGTCATCTTCCTGTTAGTGGTTTCGCTGGATTTCCGCGGCCACTCGCGCTAGCATCCGTGCTCCGGAATCGGGGCATGCTCCCTACCGGTGGCGCGCTCATCCAGCCACGAGATTCACACATCGAGGAGTTTGTTGCATGAGAGAACAAAATACTCGCTTTGCAGTGCCTCTGCTGGTCGCGACAGCACTATTGTTCACGGTGACAGGCTTCGCCCAGGGCGACCAGGATTTCAGCAAGGTCCAAATCAAGGTTACTAAAGTCTCGGGCAGCGTTTACATGTTGGAAGGCTCGGGCGGCAACATTGCCGCGTCGGTGGGCGAGGACGGCATCGTAATTGTCGATGACCAGTTCGCCCCGCTGGCCGACAAGATACGCGCCGCGCTGAAGGGGATCGGCGTCACCGACAAGCCCGTGAGATTCGTCATCAACACCCATTATCACGGCGATCACACCGGCGGCAATCTGCCCTTCAGCGAAACTTCCACCATCATCGCTCACGACAACGTGCGCAAACGGCTGGCGGAGGGCGGCATTGCCGGCAACGGCGCGTCCATTCACATGGAGGTTAAGCCGGAGCCCAAGGCCGCGCTGCCCATCATCACCTTTGATCACGACGTGACTATCCACCTCAACGGAGAAGACATCCGCGCTCTGCATTTTCCGGCCGGCCACACTGACGGAGACTCCATCATCTTCTTTGCGAAATCGAACGTCGTCCACATGGGCGACGATTTCGTTCGCTATGGCTTTCCCTTCATCGATATCGACAGCGGCGGCAGCGTGCAAGGCATGATCGCGGCATGTGAGAAAGTGATCCCAGAGCTGCCGGCCGACGTGAAAGTTATTCCCGGCCACGGCGCGCTCTCGAACCTCGACGATGTTCGCGCCTATGTGAAGATGCTGAAGGAGACTACCGCCGCCGTCCAGCAAGCGCTCGATCAGGGCAAGGGGCTCGATCAGATGAAGAGTGAGAAGGTACTGGCGCCCTGGCAACAGTTTTCCGGCGGCTTCATTGATTCCGACGCGTTTCTGGAGACTCTCTACAATTCGCTTACCGGCCGCAAAAATGGAAAGTTTCTGAAGCACAATTGATGGCGCTGCACCTTGGCTCCGCGGCGCCGGTTTTCCCGAATGCGGATTCCCCGCGGCGCCCGGCTGGCTGGAACCAGTCTTTTGGCGTTAGGAAGAACATTTATGAAAACACTCCTGTCGAGATTCATGACGTCAGCCTTGGCGCTCATATCGAGTGTCGCGCTTGCCCAAATTCCGCAAGGCACACCAGCGGTCCAGTCTCCCGAGCAACAAGCCTGGGGCATCCTGGAAGCGGGCGTGAAAGAGAAGACCGCGGACAGGCGCGCTCATGCGGTGCGCGCTTTGGGACTGATCCGCGACAACCCTCAGGCGATCGAGATGGCGGAGCACGCCCTGGGTGACGAGAAGCCGGAAGTCAGAACGGCGGCAGCGCGAGCCATGGAACAGATGAATTGCACCGCATGCATTTCCAGGCTCAAGGACGCGCTGGCGGACAAAGAACCGGCCGTGGTCCTGGCTGCTGCCCACGCCTTGTGGAGCCTTAAAGATCCGGCTGCCTACGACGTGTATTTTGCGGTGTTGACCGGCAAACGCAAGGCGGAGGCAGGTCTGGTAGCTCAAGGCATGGACACCTTGAAAGACACAAAGAAGATGGCGGAGTTCGGCTTTGAAGAAGGGATCGGATTCATTCCTTTTGCCGGCATGGGCTACACGGCGGTGAAGGCCCTGAGGAAAGACGATGTATCACCCGTGCGCGCGGCAGCCGCGGCCATTTTGGTCAACGATCCTGACCCCCAAAGTGAACAGGCATTAGTCAAAGCTTCCTCCGACAAAAGTTGGATCGTACGCGCAGCAGCGCTGGACGCGATCGGCAAACGCGACAATCCGCAGCTCCTCCCAGGCATCGTGCACGCGTTGTCCGACGAAAAGGACGTGGTGCGATATTCTGGGGCCGCCACGGTCATCAGGCTGAGCGACGACGCTCAGCCGACCAAGTCCGCAAGACCGGCTCAGAAGACAGGCGTCAGGAGCCCGAAGTCAGGAGCCAGAAGGAAGACTCCGAAATAGGAGCCAGGCTAAATTGGGTGATTGAGCGATTTGGCGATTGAGGACAAGACCGATGCTGGAGGCTCGAAAGTATTAACTCGAAACAATCGCCCGATCACACAATCGCTCAATCACCCAATTCCGCCAGAATCCGGTCCCACGCCCGTTTCACGTGGCGGGCTTCGGTGTGCGTTTGTCCGACGCAAAGCCGAAGAGTGAGGCGATTGTTGAGTTTGGTGTGCGTCAAATAAAGGTCACCGCTGCGGTTGAGGCGATCCATAAGAGCCTGATTGATTTCATCTCCGCCCCGGTGGCGGAAGCAGACCAGATTCAGCGGCGCGGGCGCGGCGAGCTCGAAGCGGGAATCATCTCGCACCCAGGAAGCGAACTCCTGCGCCAACTGCACGTGCCTTCGGATGTGATATTGCAGTCCCTCCACCCCGTAGTGCCGAATCACAAACCATAGCTTCAATGAGCGGAATCGCCGCCCCAGCGGCACTTGCCAGTCGCGATAGTCGATCACCGCGCCCGATTCCGTGGCCTTATTGCGCAGGTATTCCGGAAGAATCGATAAAGCGTTGATCAGTGCTTTCCGGTCGGCGACGAAGAAACAATCGCAGTCGAAATTCGTGAACATCCATTTGTGAGGGTTAAAACAATAACTGTCCGCCAGCTCGACGCCATTCTGGATGTGGCGGAACTCCGGGCAGAGGGCGGCCGTGCCTGACATCGCCGCGTCGACGTGAAGCCACAGTTCCTGCTCGCGGCAAATTCGGCCGATTTCGGGTATGGGATCGATGGCATTCGATGACGTGGTGCCCACCGTGGCGCAAACGAAGCACGGAATTTTCCCCGCCCGCCGGTCCTCTTCGATTTGCTTCGCGAGCGCGTCGGGCCGCATCGCGAAATTGTTGTCAACCTCGATCAAGCGCAGGTTTTCGGAGCCGATCCCGGCAATCATCGCGGCCTTGGCGACCGAGGAGTGCGCCTGCGTAGAGGTGTAGGCCACGAGTCGGCCATCGCAGCCACGCACGTTGCTCACGCCGCTAGTAGACCGCTCGCGGGCGGCGAGAAGCGCGCACAGCGTGGCGCTCGACGCGGAGTCCTGGATCACGCCTCCGCCCGTCTCAGTCGACAGAAATCTTCGCGGCAAGCCGAGCATGTCCACGAGCCAATCGAGAACGTGCGTTTCAAGCTCGGTCGAGGCCGGGCTGGTGGCCCACAGCATCCCCTGCACCGCGAGCCCCGTCGACAGCAGGTCGCCCAGAATCCCTGGGCCGGAAGAATTCGCCGGAAAGAAGGCGAAGAAATTTGGCGACTGCCAATGCGTCAGGCCGGGCAGGATGACGTTTTCAACATCGCGCAGCACAGCCTCAAACGGCTCCCCCTGCGCCGGGGGCGCCGCCGGCAAATGCGCGCGGATGCTGCCGGGCTCCGCCTGCGACAACACCGGGAATGTCTCGACGCGCGCGTAATAATCCGCAATCCAGTCGATCACCGCCCGGCCGCATCGGCGAAATTCCTCTGGCGTCATGTGAAAGTTTTTCTCAGGCATATGTCCCCCCGTGGCTCTCGTTGCTGGCTCAAAGATGCCCTTAAGAATACACCAGCGCGAGGCGCGGCCGAGATGCGATACATCTAAGTAAGGCTCGAAAATGCTGCGCGGCGTGTTATCTTATACCTGAGGTGGACCGGGCCGCTCAGGGCGGGCGCCGTACCGAAAATCGATGGACCGAGGAGGACAAGACTTTCGCCACGAATTCCCCAGATCGGATCGAATCGCTTCGCGAGCTGCTCAAGCAGCGCATCGTGATCATCGATGGCGCCATGGGCACGATGATCCAGGCGCACCAGCTCGGCGAGCGAGACTATCGCGGCAAACAATTTGCCGATCATTCCAAGGACCTGCGGCAGAACAATGATCTGCTGAACATCACGCAGCCCCACCTGATCGAGGCCATCCATCGGCAGTACCTCGAAGCGGGCGCGGACATCATTGAGACCAACACATTCAACTCCAACGCCATCTCGATGGCGGAATACCAGCTCCAGGATCGAGTCGCGGAGCTGAATCAAGCGGGCGCGCGCGTGGCTCGGCGGGCGGCGGACAAGTTCATGTCCGAAAATCCCGGCCGCGTTTGCTTTGTCGCCGGCTCGATGGGGCCCACCAGCCGCACCGCGTCGATGTCGCAGAACGTCTCGAGCCCGGCGGCCAGAGCCGTGACTTTCGATCAGCTTCGCCGGGCTTATTACGACCAGGCGCGCGCTTTGGTCGAAGGCGGTGTTGACCTTCTGCTGGCGGAGACGATCTTCGACACGCTGAACGCCAAGGCGGCACTTTTCGCCATCGACCAGTATTTTGAGGATTCGGGCCGCCGCGTGCCCATCATGGTGTCGGTCACCATCGTCGACCAAAGCGGCCGCACGCTCTCCGGCCAGACAGTGGAAGCTTTCTGGGTTTCCGTTTCGCACGCGAATTTATTCAGCATCGGCATCAACTGCGCGCTGGGTGCGAAGCAGATGCGGCCGTATATCGAGGAGCTTTCACAAATCGCGCCGGTTTATATCAGTTGCTATCCCAACGCTGGCCTGCCCAACGCGTTCGGCGGATTCGATGAGACGCCGGGACGCATGGCCGCGGACCTGCGCGATTTTGCCGCCAGCGGCTGGCTGAACATTGTGGGTGGCTGCTGCGGCTCCACACCCGCGCACATCAAGGCTATCGCCGAGGCAGTGCGGGGGCTGAAGCCGCATGCGCTTTCGAAGCCCGAGCGCTACACGCGCTTCAGCGGCCTGGAGCCGCTCACCATCCGCCCGGACACGAACTTCGTCAACATCGGCGAGCGTACCAACGTGACCGGCTCGCCGAAATTCGCCAAGCTGATTCTAAGCGGCAAGTACGAGGAGGCGTTGGCCGTGGCCCGCCAGCAAGTGGAAGGTGGCGCCCAGATGATCGACGTGAACATGGACGAAGCCATGCTCGATTCCGAGCAGGCGATGACCACTTTCCTGAATTACGTCGCCTCCGAGCCCGACATCGCGCGTGTGCCCATCATGATCGATAGCTCGAAGTGGAGCGTGATCGAGGCAGGGCTGAAGTGTGTCCAGGGCAAAGGCGTGGTGAACTCCATCAGCCTGAAAGAAGGCGAGGAGGTCTTCAAGCGCCACGCGCGCCTGGTGAGGCGCTATGGCGCCGGCATGATCGTGATGGCGTTCGACGAGAAGGGGCAGGCCGACACGCTGGAACGCAAAGTCGAGATTTGTACGCGCTCCTACAAAATCTCGACGGAAGAAGTTGGCGTCCCGCCCGAGGACATCATCTTCGATCCGAATATCCTCACTGTGGCCACCGGCCTCGAGGAACACAATGCCTACGCGGTGAATTACATTGAGGCGGCGCGGCGCATCAAGGCCACTCTGCCTTACGCCAAGGTGAGCGGCGGCGTCAGCAACATTTCGTTTTCGTTCCGCGGCAACAACGTGGTGCGTGAGGCGATGCACTCGGCGTTCCTTTATCACGCCATCCGCGCGGGGATGGATATGGGCATCGTCAACGCGGGACAGCTTGCCATCTACGAGGAAATCCCGCTCGACGTGCGCGAGCTGGTGGAAGACGTTTTGCTCAACCGGCGGGCCGATGCCACTGAACGGCTGCTGGCCTTCGCCGATTCGGTGAAGCAGCGCGGGAAGGCGGAGACGAAAGAGGACGGCTGGCGGTTGTGCACGGTCGAGGAGCGCCTCTCGCACGCGCTGGTGAAAGGCATCGTCGACTTTATCGAGGCCGACACGGAGGAGGCACGGAAGAAACTTGGCAAGCCGCTGCGCGTGATCGAAGGCCCGCTGATGGACGGCATGAGTGTGGTGGGCGAACTGTTCGGATCCGGCAGAATGTTCCTTCCGCAAGTGGTGAAAAGCGCGCGCGTGATGAAGAAAGCCGTGGCGTATTTGCTCCCATTCATGGAAGCGGAGAAGCAGCAAAACGGCGGACGGCGGTCTGCGGGGCGAATCGTGATGGCCACGGTGAAAGGCGACGTCCACGATATCGGGAAGAATATCGTTGGCGTGGTGCTGGGCTGCAACAATTACGAGATTGTCGACCTGGGCGTGATGGTGCCGTGCGACAAGATTTTGAAGACGGCGCGCGAGGTCGGCGCCGATATGATCGGCTTGAGCGGCCTCATCACGCCTTCGCTCGATGAGATGGTGCACGTGGCGAAGGAAATGAAGCGGGAAGGCTTCACCGTGCCGCTGCTGATTGGGGGAGCAACCACCAGCCGCGTTCACACCGCCGTGAAGATCGCTCCCTGGTATTCTGAGCCCGTCGTGCACGTGCTGGACGCTTCACGCGCGGTCGGCGTGGTGGGCCATCTGAATAGCCCGGAGCTGAGGGGGAAGTTCGCGGAGGAAAATCAGCGGGAGCAGGAGAAACTTCGAGAACAACATCGCGGACCGCAAGCGCAGCCGCTGCTGACCATCGAGGAGGCGCGCCGGCGCAAGCCGCCCACCGATTGGGCAACCGCAGACATCGCGCCGCCGTGCTTTACTGGCAGCCGTGTTTTCGATCCCGTTCCGCTCGAGGAAATCGTTCCCTTCATTGACTGGAGCCCGTTTTTCCAGGCATGGGAATTACGCGGAACTTATCCCAAGATTCTGGAAGCCCCGGATGTGGGTGGCAAGGCGCGAGAGCTGTTCGAAGACGGGCAGAAACTCCTGGAAAGAATTGTGGAGCAAAAACTTCTTACGGCGCGCGCGGTGATCGGATTTTTCCCCGCCGCCAGCGTCGAGGACGACGTCGAAGTTTACGCCGACGCTTCGCGCTCGAAGGTGATTGCTGTTTTCCACACCCTCCGTCAGCAGATCGAGAAGGCACCCGGCCATTACAACTACGCGTTGGCCGACTTCATCGCGCCGCGCGATTCGGGCCGCCCCGATTTCATCGGGGGATTTGCCGTGACCGCCGGTCTCAACATCGAACCGTTGGTGAAAAAATTCGAGAGCGAGCACGACGACTACAACGCCATCATGACCAAAGCGCTGGCGGACCGGCTGGCGGAGGGATTGGCCGAGCTCATGCACCAGCGGGCCCGGGAAGCGTGGGGCTATGGCCGAAGCGAAAAATTGACCAGCGAGGACCTGATTCACGAGCGCTATCGCGGCATCCGTCCGGCGCCCGGTTATCCCGCGCAGCCCGATCACACCGAGACGCGAATCCTGTTTGACCTGCTCGAGGCGGAGAAAAATATCGGTGTTCGGCTCACCGAGACGTTTGCCATGCTTCCCGCCGCATCGGTGAGCGGTCTCTATTTCGCTCATCCCGAAGCAAAATATTTCGCGGTGGGCAGAATCGACCGCGACCAGGTGGAGGACTACGCTCGCCGCAAAGGCATGGACGTCCGCGAGGTGGAGCGCTGGCTGGCGCCGAACTTGAATTACGAGCCGTAGCCTTGAGCGATTAAGTTTTCAGTACGTCTTGGAGGTTCGGCGCTCGATGGCGGTGACGACAACGAGGTGTTTTGCTGCATGAATGTCGAAGAAAATGCGCCAATCACCGACACGGCGGCGGAATCCTTCCCGACCTCCTTTTAGTTTCCGCACGTCGCCGAAGAAAGGGTTCTCTTGCATCGCATCGATCGCCGCACGGAGACGCGTGTGGTCGTTGGGCGGAATGCGTTCAAGAGACTTTTGCGCGGGCCCGGCGAGGACGACGAGCCATGGCTTCCTTTGTGCGGAGTTCATCGAGCGTCACGTAATCGCCACTTTCGTACGCAGCTCTTCCACGATGGACAGCCCGCAGTTCGGCTGCCGTTGGAGTCTCCTCGGGAAACTGTCGAATCGAGATATAAGTGCGGAGCGCTTCACGGACGAGCTCCGAGCGGGTCCGATGCTCTGTCCGCATGGTTTGCTCGACCTGCTTTGCCATCTCTGGCGGGAGCGAAATAGTGATGGTCTGGCGTGTTCTCATGATAGTGGTGTTACCTTGTAACACCTTGTGTTACCAGCATACCAGACGCGGGTCGGCGGTCAAGTGGTTTCTCGCAGCGGATTCGAATTGGTCGCTCGCGCCGGCTTGACGCCCCGGGGAGCGAAGCGCTATTTGCCCACAAACGTCACGCACACGGGCGAAGGCACATCGAGTTTCTGGCCGGTGGGGATGAGGCGGCCTGTGGCGCGATCGATTTTGAAGACCACGATGCTATCGGAATCCTGGTTGGCGGCGAACAGATACGAGCCGGTGGGATCGATGGCGAAGTTGCGCGGCGTTTTGCCCTGGGTGCTCACGTGCTCCAGGAGCGTGAGCGTGCCACGGCGCGGGTCAATAGAAAAGACGGCAATGCTGTCGTGCCCGCGATTGGAGCCGTAGAGAAACTTGCCCGAAGGGTGCACCGCGATTTCGGCGCAGTCGTTTTGGCCCTTGAAATCCTTGGGGAGCGTCGAGACCGTTTCGATCTCGTGTAGGCCACCGATCATAGGGTTGTAGAAAAATGCCGTGATGGTGGAGCCCATCTCGCTGATCAGGTACACGAGTTTTCCGTCGGGGTGGAAAGCAAAATGTCGCGGCCCCAAGCCGGGTTGGACCTTGGCAAACGGCGGGTCGTTTGGAGTCAGAGTGCCGCGCGAGGCGTCAAACCTATAGACGAGCAACTCATCCAACCCAAGGTCTGCCGCCAGCGCAAACCGGTTGTCACTTGTCACGCTGATCATGTGGGCGTGCGGGCCTTCCTGGCGCTCGTGGTTCACGCTCGAGCCGTGGTGTTGAATGAAGGCCGAAGCGTCGCCCAGGCGGCCATCTGCGAGGACCGGAAAAACCGCGACGCTGCCGCTGGTGTAGTTTGCGACCAGGACAAACTTTCCGGTTCGATCGAGCGAGACATGGCACGGATCGGCGCCGCGCGAGGCGACCTCGTTCAGAAAAGTCAGCTTGCCCGTCTTGCGGTCGATGGAGAAGGCGCTCACACCGCCGCTTTTCTGGCCTCGGTAATCACCGACTTCATTGACCGCGTAAAGGAATTGCCGGCTCGGATCGACTGCGAGAAACGAGGGATTCCGGGTTTGGGCGACGAGCGTCGGGGCAGTGGCTTGCCCGTTGCCCACATTGAAGCGGAACGCATAAATGCCCTGGCTCTTCGGGCCGGTGTAAGTTCCGACGTAAACGATGTATTCGCCGTGGGCCGAAGCCTTGCGAGCGTCTTGTGCCCGCGAGGGCGAATTGAGAGCAGCGCACCATATCGGCGCCAGGGCAACCTGAATGAACAATTGTCGGCGAGTGTTCTTCATGGGGGACCTCGGCTGCGTCATTGTAAGGCGGCTTACCTGTTTGGAGCAAGCTCGGGAAAGGTTCGGGGCCGGCAACGCAGTCGATCGGGCGTTGAGCCAAGCGCGTGGCGAGTTGTTTTTCTCACCCGCTCGAACTAATGTAATGTCGGAATCTGGTTGCAGGAACGTCGGCATTTTACTTCCAGGAGGGAGAGAACCAGGAGAAAGACCGTTACGATTTGGATGAGCGTTGTTGCTCTGCTGTGCGCATTGATGGTGCCGTTGATTCACACGGCAGCGGCCAAACCTGCTCCCGCGTTGCCCGACAAGCATCCTGAGTACACGGCAGCGGTCGAAGCGCTTCACAATGCTCGGAAGCATCTCGAGAAGGCCGATGCCGACGGTTACGGTCATCGCGACCGCGCCATGCGAGCGATCGACCGCGCTATCGATGAGTGCAATCAGGCGGTCGAAATACTTCATTGATCAATGGCCAGCCTCTCGCAGGGCGGTATGGCCTGACGATCTAATGTTCTAGAATCAGGACTCGGCTTTACGGAAATTGCTTGTAAGATAGTCGCTCGATGAAGCGTGCTAGCCTTTTTGTTGTCCTGAATGCGGCGGTGTTAGTGGCTTGTTCACCCTTGCGTGGGCAGGAGGCAAGCGCTTCCTGGCAGGGCATTTTGCGCGATGCGGTGAGCGAGCCGGTAGCAGGCGCGTCGGTTGAAGTCACCGGCGTCACAGCACCACCGCATGGCACCATGAACCTCCGCCTGCAAGCAACGACGGATTCGAGCGGCGCATTCACATTCCCCGAGCTGCCCGCCGGCGAATACACACTGACGGTTGCCTGGCACGAACGAAGGCTGAAGCTTGAGCAGCCGTTGCACTTTCACGCCGGCGAGCGCCTGAAAGCGTGGATCAGCATTTCCGCCGACCCATTGCAAATCGAGTTACACCCGGGCGCACAGCCCGAAGGCGCCACGCCGTCGCAGGCGGCAGGAGAGGCGACAGGGGGCGCGAAACTCAGCAGCAAGCAAGTGTCGAGCCTGCCGCTCAACAAGCGCGACTTTACCAAGCTTCTGGCCCTGGCTGGCGGCACCACCACGGATACCAACGGCGCCAGCAATTTTACCCTGCAATTCGCAATCAACGGGCAGCGCGGCACCACGGCGGTATTTGCCATGGACGGCATCTACACCTCGGATCCGGAGATGGGTGGCGCGACGTTTTCGAACTTCAACGTGGACGCTATTGAGAAGATCGAGTCGCAGTCGGGCGTGATGCCTCCGGAGATCGGCGCCGGCGCGGCGGGTTTCACCAACGTGGTGACCAAGTCGGGCACCAACCAGATTCACGGCGACGTTTTTGAGTTCCTGCGCAACGCTTCCCTCGATGCGCGCAATTTCTTCGACCGCCGCAGCTTTGTAAGCCCCGGCCGCATCCCGCCCTTCCAGCGCAACGAGTTCGGATTCACCCTGGGCGGACCGTTGACCCTGCCGGGCATCTATAGCGGCCACGACCGTACCTACTTTTTCGGGCAGTACCAAGGATTCCGCCAGGTGCTGGGCACCACCCAGGTGCTGGCTGTGCCGACGGCGCCGGAGCGGCAGGGAATTGACACCTTGACGTTTCCCGGCGATGCGCTCGCGGTCCCTGTGAATCCGGCCATCGTGCCCGTGCTCAACACATATCCGCTGCCCAACGATCCCCAAGGGCCGTTCGGGGACCGCACCTACGCCACGTCGTCCAAGGTCGCGACCAAGAGCAATCAGGCCTCCATCCACCTCGACCACAAGATTTCCGGCAAGGCGCAGCTTTTCGCCCGTTTCAACTTTGATAACACTGACGGTCCTTTGACAAACCCCAGCCAGACGGCCATCGATCCCAGCTTTGCCATCACCTTCGTGGACAACCAGCGCAACGTGGGGCTGCGCTACACGCGCACCGTATCGCCCAATTTGGTGCTCGAGACGGCTCTGGGATACTTGCGCAGCACACCCTCATTCGTGCCGCACAACAGCGTCCAGCCGGCGCTGAATTTCGGTGACGGTTTGTTCGAGCCGTTCAATGGCCCGGGCGGCAGCAGAACCGAGTCGTTCGGCAACCTGTTCCAGATCCGTCAGACCGTCCAATACCAGCATGGCAAGCACAACTTCCAGGCGGGGTTTGAAACCCGTTACAACCGCGATTCCGTGATTTTCGGCATTGCTTCTAACGGCAGTTACACGTTCGGCGGCGGGACCGCCTACTCGCCTGTGAACATCCTCTCGGCCAGCGGCAAGCACGACATTCACGCCGGCGATCCGTTGCCCGACTCGCTGACCGGGCTTCTGACGGGCACGCCTTACTCATACACCAATTGGGTGGCCTCGCCCGGCTTCCCCCAGGGCGACCACATCGACGAGGAGCGGACGGAGCGCGAGGCCTATAACTTTTACTTTCAGGACACCTGGAAGGCGACGCCACGTTTCACCATGACCTATGGCCTGCGTTACGAGGTGGACACGCGCATTCACGAACGGAACAACCTGACCTCGGAGCCCAGGCTTCTGGGACCGGACGGGCACCCGGCGCGGTATTGGGATCCTGGGGCGTACCAGATCTTTGTTTTCAACCCGCAGCCGCCCTACAATAGGGACCTCCTCGGATGGGGGCCGCGGGTTTCATTCGACTGGCAGGCGACGAATCACACCAGCATCCATGGGGGCGGCTCCATCGTGACCTTGCTGCTGAACCTGTTTCAGGACAACGTCCTGACCGGCAGCATTCCTATGGCCTTCAGCCCCTACATCACGGCTTTGCCGGGTGCGCCTGTCCCGTTCGAGAATGCCGCGACGCCCTTCAACGTACCGCCGGTTTACACGCCGCAAGGGCAGTTGGTATTCACCACCCCTGACTCCAAAAAAGTGCCGGCCAATACGGTGATTGACCTGCAGCGCTTCGAAGAGGATCTGGCGGCTTTGAGCCCAGGCCATCAGCTTAATCCCCTCAGCATCTTTGGGTTTGCGCGCAATTTCCGGAACGGCTACGTGGCTACTTATAATGCGGGCTTCGAGCACAGTTTCGACGACGTGAAGGTAGGCGCGGACTACGTGGCCACCGTGGGTGTCCAATTGCCCAGCATGATCTTTCCCAATAGCTACGGCGGCGCCGACCCGGCCTTCGCGCCCTTCACCCGGTTCGACGCCGCCGGCAAGGTGGTGGGGGGAATCGCCCAAGAGATGATGATGAGCAGCCGATCGCATTCGACGTTCCACTCCTTGCAGGCGTCGGCTTCAAAGACTTCGGGGCGGTACGGGCTGGGCTTCTCGGCGAACTACACCTTCTCGAAATCCCTCGACGATACCAGCAGTGTCGCGGGGCCGAGCGTGGGGGGAGCGGGCAATGTCCAGCTTGCCGTCCCTCAGGATCCCTGGAATCCGGGGGCGGATAAGGGCCCGTCCACGTTTGATATCACTCATATCCTGGCGTTCAGCGTGATTCAGGTGCTGCCCTTCGATCGCGTCGGCTTCTTGCGGCCGCTGGGCAGCCATCTGACCTCGGGGTGGCAATTCCTGAATATCAGCACGCTGACTTCCGGCTCCCCTTTTACCGTATACTCGGGTATCCAGCAGAGCGGCTTCGGCTCCAGTGGCGCGGATCGTCCCGACCAGGTCGGGAGGCCGGTCTTTTCCACCAGCCGCACGGTGCGGGAAGACTATTTCGGGAGAGGAGCCAATAACGCCGCCTTCTTCAACATCCCGATCGGTATTCCCGGCGGGACGGGACCGAACCACGGAAGGCTGGGAACGCTCGGACGCGACACGTTCCGCGGCCCGGCCTACAGCGACTTCGACATGGCGCTGATGAAGGACACCACTTTCGGCCGCCGCGCGGGCGTCGAGGCCTTCACGCTTCAGTTCCGCGCTGAGTTTTTCAATTTGTTCAATCTGGTTAACTTCGGCTTGCCGTCCAACGTGGTGCGCGGCACCGGCTTCGGTGAGATCAGCAGAACTGCCGGCACTTCGCGCCAATTGCAGTTCTCGCTGAAGCTCCTTTATTAAGGACGAAACTCGAAATTCGAAAATCGAAACTCGTGAAATCCCGAACATGTGTCATGTTGAGCGGAGCGAAGGACCGACCGCAGAAGGTGCTTGGGAGGCTTATACTGTCTCCTCGCAAAGAGGCCGGGCAAATGCGCGACCGCCTTCAAGATATCGCCCATACCGTAGCGTCGATCTCGGATCGACGGTATCGGAACCCTGGCGGTCAGAGACCGCCGCAGCAACCGCGGTGAAACCATGAACAGCGAAGAAGCTCTGATTTCAGTTTGGAAGCAGGTGCTGGTGGAAGGCAACGACGAGGTTGCGCTGGATGGCGGCGTGTTTCGCGTCACTTTCTTGCGCGCCAAGAAATTGAAGATGGTGGAATTTACTTTTGGGGATTACCGTATGGCCGGCATCGAGCAGAACCCCCAAACGTCCTCGCGTTGGGCGGAGCTGGCCCGCCAGGGAAAGCGCATCATGCAGTTTCGCTGTCAGGGCCGGTACATCGCCAACGTGTGCGAAGGAAAACTGCTGCGTTATCCCGCCTGGCGCGGGCTGGAACTTCCGGAGTAGCGCCGGGCTTCAGCCCGGCATGCCGCCTAAAGGGCAGCGCTACATTGCCACTAGCCACTGCTTTTGAGCGGCTCGCCGCATTTTCGGCAAACGGCTCGGCGTCGCGCGTTCAGCGTGCCGCATTTGGCGCAGGTGACATACATGGCGCGCGCGAAGACGTTGGTGATCAGCGCGCTGACACCGAGGATGGCAACCACGAGGGCGATCTGGGCCAAAGTTGAACCCATGAAATGAGCCGAAGAAACTGGAAATTGGAAATTAGAAACTGGCGGCCACCTGGAGCGAGCCATATTCCATTTTCCAATTTCCAGTTTCTGCGGAGTCTACTCCAGCCCCGATCATGATCGACCTAGTCGAACGGCTTCCAGAAACTTGCGCGCCGCGGAAACAATGACCTCCGTTTTCCCCGCTTGCAGAGCTTTCAGGTTCACCAGTTCTCCGCCCACGGCCACGGCGGCGGCGCCAGCGCGAATATAATCGGCGGTCGTTTCGAGCGTCACGCCGCCGGTGGGAACGTACGGGATGTCCGGGAGCGGGCCTCGGAGAGCTTTGATGTAACTCGGGCCGCCGGCGGGACCGCAGGGAAAAATCTTCACCATGTCCGCGCCCGCGCGCCACGCGGCCACAACTTCGGTGGGCGAGAGCGCTCCGGGGATGCAAGCCTTGTTCAATCGCTTCGCGGCTTCGATCACGTCGAACTGAAGCGATGGGGAGACAATGAACTCCGCGCCCGCTGCGATCGCCGCTTCGCAAGACTTCCCGTCCAGTATGGTTCCCGCGCCCAGCAGCACCTGATCACCAAAACGCTTCGCCACTCGCTCCAGCACACGGAGCGCGTCCGGGACCGTCATAGTGATTTCCGCAATGCCGATGCCGGCGCTCAAAATGGCTTCAGCGGCGCGGAAGGCATCGTCGGTCGAGGGCGTGCGGACAATGGGAATGAGGCCAACTTCGCGGATCTTCGCCAGGACACTTTGTCTTGACCAAGGCATTGTTCGTTCCTCGTGATGATTGCCGATGCGTTCCCTGCGCTCAGCACAAGCTTTCGATTGCCGATTGACGATTAGAAAACAGCCGAGTTAGCAATCGGCAATCGACAATCGAAAATCGGCAATCTCTTCACCGCGCCACCCTCAGGCTTGCGCCTTTCAGCAAGCCTTCCACTTCCTGCAAGGTCGCCCAGTTGAAATCTCCGGGCATGGAATGCTTCAGCGCGCTGAAAGCGTTGCCGTAGCGGACGGCGGCGTCATAGGACTTCTTGGTCAGGCAGCCGTAGATGAAGCCGGCGCTGAACGAATCCCCGCCGCCGATGCGGTCCACAATTTCCAGATCGTATTTCACGTCGTCAAAGAATTTTCCCTCGGCATAGGCGATGGCGGTCCAGGTGTTGCGCCACACGAGAGGATTTTCGCGCAGGGTGACAGCCACTGCTTTGAAATGAAACTTCTCGTGGAGCCGCCGCGCCACCTCTTTGTAAGTGTCCGCCGAAACTTCCTGGAAGCCGCCCGCGTCAGTTTTGCCCTCGGCCTTAATCTTGAAAACCACGCCGGTATCTTCCTCGGTGGTGATGAGCACGTCGACGAATTCCATCAGCGGTTCCTGGACCGCTCGGGCTTTTTCCGGCGTCCACAGCTTGCCGCGATAGTTCAAGTCGTAGCTGACGGTGACGCCCGCTGCCTTCGCTGCCCGCAAAGCTTCACGGGTGACGGCGGCGGCAGAATCGGAAAGCGCCGGCGTGATGCCGCTGGTGTGGAACCATTGGGCGCCGGCGAAGACAGTCTTCCAATCCACCTCGCCCGGCTGGATGGCGCTGATCGCCGAGCTGGCGCGGTCGTAAAGCACGGAGCTGGCGCGCGGCGCGGCGCCGAATTCCACGAAATACAAACCCATGCGTCCGCTGTCGGACCAGATGAGATGCGAAGTGTCTACGCCCGCCTGGCGCACTCGATTCTCCATCAAGCGGCCGAGCGCGTTCTTGGGCAGGCGCGACACCCAGGCGCTCTTCAACCCCAGACGGCTGGCGCCCACAGCGACGTTCAGTTCGCCGCCACCCACCTGGACGTCCAGCGAACTCGTCTGCTCCAGGCGCTGAAAATGAGGCGGCGCCAGACGAATCATCGCCTCGCCAAAGGTGATCACGTCAAACATCGGAAAACCTCCACCAGCCGAAGCCCAGATCCTTCACGCGGTCTACACTGAGCGCGCCGAGCGAGATGCTTCGCGGAGTTTACCCTGAGCGAAATACCGCGATCCTTCGCTGCGCTCAGGATGACAAGCGAAGGGCTCAGAATGACAGCGAAGGGCCCAGGATGACAAGCGAAGGGCTCAGAATGACATCCTCAGACCGGTTCTTCATCAACATGACGCAAGCGCCACTATACGGCACGCGGCGGGAAATTTCAGCCGTTTTTCGGCCTGCTTGCGGAAATCTGTCGCCCGGCGCCGCGAGGGCGCCTGCCTGTCTTGGACTGGTGCCGTTCCAACTTTCTTGGGCAAACAGTTTTCAGCCACTCAGAGCGTCTTTGCGCAAGACGCACGTGCAATACATAGGCGTAACAAGTTGGAACGGCACTGGAGGCTGCGGGAGCGTCAGTGTTCGACGCGTGTGGCCTGGATGTTCGCGGTGCGGCCGGCGGGGCGCACTTCGAGAATGCGGGAAGTGAGGACGGAGTTATAAATCGGATGCCGGAATGACAGGCGCATACCGCGCCCGATGTACCGGACTCTCAGCATCGAGCCGCCCCAGGTGGAGCCGTCAATCTTCACCGGAACGGGACTGGGGCAGTATTTCGGGTGGCCGCAGATCAGGGCCCAGCCTCCGCCGCGATTGACGATGGTGTACGCGTGATGCTGCGTTTCGATTTCCAGTACCACGCCCTCACCGAGACTGTCCAGGTTCACGCCCCCTTCGATCTCGGACTGCACAATTCTCCGGTTGACCTCATCGCTAAAATTGGGATGAGGCACCCAGAGATTGGGGACTGGCCCCGTCAAGTGGTCGTTCGTCTGCATGGAGACTAAATCGCCGGGCTTCCAGCCTGGGAACCCGAAGGGCTGGAATCAAATGCCTGGCTCTCCTCCAGCCGGTATTGTCTCACCAAGCTAGTCATTTGTCACGCGTCAATCGCATCGGTGTTTCGCAGGCACATGGGTTAGCCGCTCGAGCGGCCCATCTATGTAGGTGCTGCTGCTCACGTCGTGCAGATGGTTGAGACCGTAATAGTGCTCCAGCGTCGACACCGCGGCATCCGTCGCGCAGGATGTGCGCACCGCCTTCGAGATCGCGCAGACTGGCGAGCAGCGTCGCCGATTCGAGTGGATCACGCGGAAAGGCACGAAGAATTCACTGGCCTTGACCAACGGTTGGCTCACCGTCGAGGAAGCCTTGCGACTTCCAACACCCGATACCTCGTGGATGTCCAAGCCGATGTCGCGCCGCGAGTTTACTGCCTGGATGTCGGTCGGCTGATGAGGCGCTCAGCGCGGCTCCAGGTTACTGTCTTCCGACTCCTGGCTCCTGACTCCTGTCGTTTCCCCCTTCCCCAACAACCCACGGGACACAATTCGTCTGATGGCTAGCGGCTCAATTTAGCCGCTCAACCCGCCGATTTCACCGTCGCCGTCAGGCGCTCGCGTTCCTTAGTGATGGCCCGATTATGTGCGAAGTTTGTCCGTAGTCAGTGGTCCGTTGCCCGCGGCAAGAGTCCCGCCGTCAGAGATCGCGCCGGCGAAGCCCACCCTGTAAAATACCGCTTGAAATAAATAATAAGATGTACAATACACGCCGCAGGGTAAGACCGCCTCCGAGGACGAAGCGATGACCTCTCCTGGGTCTTGATACTGCCCTGGAGGTACTTCTACGCAACGCCAAGGAATTCTATCTTCGAGTGGAAGACCGCGACGCACTCATGGCTCGCTTGCTGGAATACGGCCGTGTGTCCAACTTCGAGATTCGCATGCGGCGCCGTGATGGCACTCCGGTTTGGGTGCTGGAAAACATGATCTTGGCAGATGGCGAAAAAGGTCCGGTTGTGGAAGGCACGCTGGTAGACATCAGCAAGCGCAAGCGGGCGGAGGAGGCGCTGGAACAGGCCGCCAAACGCTTCCATCTGGTGACCCTGGCGACGCAGGATGCCATCTTCGACTGGGATCTCGTGACCCATGATATCTGGAGGAACGAAAATTACCGGCGGCTCTTCGGAGCACCGGAAAGGAGCTTGGATAGCGAGAACTGGTGGGCTGACCGTCTTCACCCGGAAGACCGGGACCGTGCGGTTGTCGCCCTCGATGCTGCCTTGGGTAGCGAGGCTAGCCTCTTTTCAGCAGAGTACCGCCTGCGCTGCCCCGATGGCTCATATGCGCACATCATCGACCGCGCCTATATCGTTCGCAACACTCAGGGTCAACCGGTCCGGATGATTGGCGCGCTCAGCGACCTCACCGAGCGCCGCCGGGTGGAGGAGGCACTGCGGGAAAGCGAGAAGCTGTATCGTCTACTTGCCGAGAACGTGACGGATGTGATCTGGACCTCGGATCTTGACCTTCGCTATACGTACATCAGTCCGTCGGTGATGCGCTTGCGCGGCGTCACTGTTGAAGAAGCGATGGCGGAAAAGACAGAGGAGACCTTAACCCCTTCGTCTCTCAAAGTGGCGAAAGGGGCTCTTGCGGAGGAGCTGAGCAAGGAAAGCATCCCACAGGAGGATCCCTCCCGATCACGAACCTTGGAGCTGGAACAGACCTGTAAGGACGGCTCCACAGTCTGGACCGAGGTCAGAGCAACCCTCTTGCGCGATCCGGGGGGCCGGCCAGTAGGAATCTTGGGAGTTACGCGGGACATCTCGGCGCGCCAGCGGGCGGAGGAGGCGCTGCGGGAGAGCGAGGAACGCTTCCGGCTATTGGCCGAAACGATGCCGGACGCCGTGCTGGTGGGACAAGACGGCAGGAATGTCTACGCCAATGCCGCTGTCGCCCACCTGCTCCGCGCCGCCGGGCCGGAGGAATTGGTCGGCTTCGATGTGTTCGCCCTCATAGCGCCCACGCATCACGAGTGGGCCCAGCAGCAAATGCAACGCGCACTGGCCGGTGAAAAACAGCCACCCTTCGAGGATCGCTTCGTTCGGCTCGATGGCTCCTCGGTGCCGGTGGAAATCGCCGCGTCCCTGTTAACGTGGCAGGGCTGGCCCGCCTTACAGGTCGTCGTACGCGACGTCACCGAGCGCAAGCGGGCGGAAGAGAGTTTGCGTGAGAGCGAGGAGCGCTTCCGAAGTCTCGTGGAAAACGCGACCATTGGCATCTATCGCACCACACCCCAAGGCCGTATCCTCATGGCGAATCCCGCCGTGGTCGCGATGTTGAAATGCGAGAGCCTCGAAGAACTGTTGGCTCGTAACCTTGAGGAGCATGGGTTCGAGCCGGGTTACCCTCGGCAGGCTTTTCGCGAACGCATAGAGCGCGATGGTGAGGTCAGGGGTTTGGAAGCTGCTTGGACAAGGCAGGACGGGTCAGCGGTCTTTGTGCGGGAGAGCGCGCACGTGGTGCGGGGAGAATCCGGAAATGTGTTGTACTACGACGGGATCGTGGAAGACATCACCGAGCGCAGGCAGGCAGAAGAGACGCTACAAAGATCGCGCGACCAGTTACGCGCGCTCACGGCACGCGTTCAAAGAGTCCGGGAAGAGGAAAGGACAAGGGTGGCGCGTGAGATTCATGACGAACTGGGGCAGGATTTGACGGCCATTAAGATAGACCTGAGCTCTTTGAGTCAGGAGTTCTCGGCAGATAAGAAGCAGCAGTGTGAGTCCATCCTAAAACTGGTGGATGAGACGATTCAATCCTTACGCCGAATCTCCACCGAACTGAGGCCGGCGATCCTCGACGCGGCGGGTCTTGTGGCCGCTATCGAATGGGCGGTGGAAGAATTCGGGGCTCGCACCGGGACAAAGTGCCGACTGGACTTGCCGCCGGATGATGTCGTCATCGACCAAGAGCGCGCCACGGCGCTGTTTCGCATTCTCCAGGAGACATTGACCAATGTGGCGCGGCATGCCAACGCGACCGAGGTCAAGGTGCGACTGGCCAAAGCGGACGGCACCCTGACCCTGGAAGTTCACGATAACGGCAAGGGGGTTGGCAGAGCGCAGCTTTCCCACAGCGCCTCGCTGGGGATTTTAGGAATGAGAGAGAGAGCTCTGGTGCTTGGAGGCAAACTCACTATCACCGGCGGTCCGGGAAAGGGCACAACGGTGAGAGTCCAAATTCCAGACGTCCGCCACGAGTGGCCGGAGTAATTCAAGTGGTTAGGGTTCTCATTGCCGACGATTATCCCGTCACGCGCAGGGGGTTGTCCGAAATCCTCAAACGCGCGATTAATGACGTGGTCTGTGGCGAAGCCGAAAACGCGGAGCAGGTCCTTGCGCAGGCTCGGAGTCACAAGTGGGATCTCGTGATTCTGGACATCTCCATGCCAGGGCGAAGCGGTCTTGACGTTCTTGCGGACCTCAAGCTGGAGCAACCCAAACTTCCCGTCCTCGTCTTGAGCATGCATCCCGAAGACCAGTTGGGCAAGCGGGCGCTAAAAGCTGGAGCGTCCGGTTACATGAATAAGGAAACTGCGCCCGAAGAATTGATCAAGGCCATCCAAAAAGTGCTGGCGGGAGGGCGGTATGTCAGCCCGGCCCTCGCGGAGAAAATCGCGCTCGACCTGTGGCCGAAAGAAGACCGCCCGCTTCATGAGAGGCTCTCCGACCGTGAGCTCGAGGTGCTGCGGCAGATTGGCTCAGGAAAGACAGTCTCGCAGATCGCCGAGACTCTTCATTTGAGTGTGACCACGGTCAGCACCCACCGCGCCCGCATTCTGGAGAAGATGGAAATGACGAACACCGCAGAACTTATGCGCTATGCCATAATTACTCATATTGTCAATTAACTGATTTTCAATCTCGGTCCCCGCAGGTTGGGCTTAGTCGCTAACCCCATTCGCACCGACCGAAGCTCAAAGCCCTCATCGCTCGAACCCCCGTGATGCAATCTGAACGTGTCGTACAAAATACGACCCACCCGTGCTTTCTTACTACAGCAAAATCATAGTTAATTCGATTGTGCTTATTGTCTGGAACGGGTAATTTCTTGAGGTCCATAAGTGAGGTGGGACTCACGTGTCCTTCCGCATACCCACAGCTGGAGCATCCTTCAAGGTTCTGATCGCCGACAATCACCCGATCCAGCGTTATGGCTTGAAACAGATATTGGTTCGCCAGTTCGAGACTGCGATCTGCGGCGAAGCTGAGGACCCCCAACAGGTTCTTGCCCAAGTCAGGGAAGGGCATTGGGATCTGGTCGTCCTGGATATCGCCACGCCGGGCCGGACCGGCCTCGACGTGCTCAAAGATGTGAGGCGGATCCGTCCCAAGCTTCCCGTTCTCGTTTTGACCCAGCATCCCGAAGACGGCCCTATCGAGAGGGTGCTGACTGCCGGAGCTTCCGGGTACATGAGCAGGAACGCTGCGCCTGAAGAATTCCTGAAGGCGACACGAATGTTGCTATCTGGAGGGCGATACCTGAGCCCGTCACTTGTCGAGGGGTTGGTGCTGAACCTGGGCGCGGAGGGCGAGCAAGCTCCCCATGAAAGGCTGTCGGACCGGGAGCTCGAGGTCCTCTGCATGATTGCCATGGGAAAGACAGTTTCTCAGATTGCGAGAGAGCTCCATTTGAGCGTGACGACCGTCAGTACCCATCGGGCCCGAATACTCGGAAAGATGCGTATGACAACCACCGCGCAGCTCATCCGCTATGCCGTGCGCAGCCAGTTGGTGGAATAGGCCGCGCGCCGACTTATAGCGCAAGGAGTCTCTCGCGCCGGAGCTTGAATGGGCTTGCGGGTGGTCGAACGGTACGTCCTCGATGATCTTTTGGGTGCGGGCGCCACCGGAATAGTTTTCCGCGCGCGCGACCTTCGCCTGAATCGCGTTGTAGCTCTGAAGCTGTTATCGGAAAAGCTCCGAAAAGAAGATGCTGCGTGGGGCATGATGCTGCAAGAAGCCCAGGCCGGTGCGTCTCTGAACCACCCTCACATCTGCCAAACGTACGACATCGGCGAGGAGGACGGGCAACCCTACATTGCCATGGAGTACATTGATGGTCCCTCGCTGCGTAAGGTGCTTGACGGTGCGCCGCTCTCCGCCAGGCATGTCGTGCGGTGTGGCGGGCAGATCTCCGAAGCGCTTGGTTACGCGCACGAGCACGGTGTCGTTCATGGGGATATCAAGCCCTCGAACATTTGCGTCGCGCTAAACGGAGGCATAAAGCTCCTTGATTTTGGGCTTGCCCACTTGGCGCGGAGATACGAGGTTGGGTGTCTGAGCGACGGCGAAGAGGGGAAGTTGCGAAAGGAAGGCTGGGTTAGGGGCACGCTCCCTTACACGTCGCCTGAGCTCGTTCGAGGAGGGAGTCCGACGTTCCAAAGCGATCTTTGGTCGGTCGGAGTCGTGCTCTACGAAATGGCGACAGGAACGCTGCCCTTTCGCGGAGATTCTCCGGCTGAACTAGGAATGGAAATCATGCTGGGCGAAGCGCTCAGGGTTCCGGCCCCTGTTCCCACGGGCGTCGCCGCCGTCATTGAGCGGTGCTTGGCGAGGGACCTGGCCCAGCGCTACCGCTGCGCGCGGGAGCTATTGCGGGAACTCCAAAGCCTGCGCGAGTAGCCGACGCCCGCACCTTTTCGGCTTGCAGTCGGTGCATCCTCGCTCAGACGAGTGCCGGGCCTGAATCCATGGGAGTAGCGGCGCTGGCAGTGCGCAAGATCGCGTTGGGTGCGTTCTCGCTCGAGTCCGCCGAGAAGTCGAGGCAAGCTGCTCTGCGGGCTCGCGGCCGTCCCCAATAACAAAGTCGGAGGAGAATCGGTCGACAGATGGCGCGGGTGGTGGATGTAGGGCGGAGGCCGCATCTTCGCGAAAGGACGAAGAACTATGAAAGAAGTCACAACGATTGCTCTCGCAACCTTGGCTGTTCTGTCGACGTCCAGCTCGGCGCCTTCCAGCCAACCTTCACAGTCTTCCCTCTCTGGGCCGGAAACTGTGACGGCCCGCAACACCTACCGAGATGCTTTGCAGCTGTATTACGCCCAAGGATTGACCGCAAGAGAGGGCGCGGTATGGCTCAATGTCCCTGAACCGCGTGTCCCGCACCTGCGGTACCAGGCCCTTCTCAGATTGCAGGCGGCGGTGTTGAGTCGGTTGCGCCCTAAGCATTCCCATTGAGATTTTCTCTTTTAGAACGCCTCGACTATCCGTCGCGGCAGCCAATTGTTCGCGTCGTCAGCGGACCACCATCAAGTGTCGGGTGAGTGGCCGCCAAGACAACCCGATTCAAACCCGCAGTGATCGCCGTTCATGGGAACAGTCCCGATCGGCGCCTCGATGCCCGGCGAACTCGTGCGGGCATTTCCATCAACTGAACGGCGTGTGTCGAACTTTCGCGTAGATGCCGCCACGCACTCGCGCGCTTGCCGTGGCAGACGTGCGCCCGGCCTCCCGAATCGTCCGCACGAGCCGACTATAGATGTAATCCATGCATGAAGCTGCCGGGCCGTTCCCAAAAACTAAAGTGTTCCGCCCAACAGCCGATATCGGATACGGAGGTGAGAACAAATGAGTTCACTCGTCATTCCGAGACGTGCATTCGCAACCGCGCTAGTACCCGCCGCGGGGCTGTTAGGAGCAGGCGCCCAAGGCTGGGACCTTGGCTCCGTGGCGGCGCCGCCCCCAGGCCAGACCATTTACAATGTCGCGAACTTCCCAGGGGCGAATGCGGGGCAGAAGATACAGGCCTGCATCAACGCGCTACCACCTACTGGTGGGATCGCCGATGCTCGCTCTCTCCCGCCGTCGATCAGCATACCGGACGGCCTCAAGATCAATAAGCCGGTTAGGATTGAATTCGGAGGTCAACAAGCTAAGCTTGGCGGGACCATCTTGATGGAAAAAGCCTCCGGGGCGGCGATAGTGGGCGCTTCAGCGAGTTGGGCCGAAGACCCGCAAGGCACTGTCTTCCAGTGGGTCGGCAATGCTACGGATCCGGCCTTTGCTATGTCGTCGGCGTACAACTGCCACCTTGAGAACTTCCAGGTTTTCGTCAAGCCCCCGCACACCCTCGCTGCTGGTGTCTACATGGCTACAGACATAGGTTCTTGGGTCTCACACAATAACGTACTTGAAAATCTGGTGATCCATTCAGACTTCTGGGCGTTGGATAAGGGGGTTCAGTTGGCCGTGGGCCCGGGTGGCGACACAAACAATGACCACATGTTGTTTCTCCATGTGGCGGTGTTTGGTTATAGGACCGCTGCCTTCAGCATCGAGCACGTCAATTCGAAGCTGCACACTTTCGTCGGCTGCGAGGCGAACGGCGCTGGAGTTGGCAAGTACGGGGTGACGACGGCCTTGAACGACTCTACTGGTGGCAGCTTCGCGTGGTACGGAGGGATGATGGCCGACAATGCGGAGGCTGATTTTTACCTCGGGCCGCCCACCGACGCCATCCTCATCTCGGGCGGGTGCTCCCAGGCATCCACTAGGCTACTCGAGACTACCGGAGGTTCGGGCGCCGCCTGGGGCGTAGTAGTCGAGGGGTTCATCTGGGGATCGGCTAACCTACCCGACGATCACAACGTGATCGTCTACACCCACCGCGGTGCGCTGACGCTGATTGGCAACGATCTGGGTTTTGCGAATGCTCCCGCTCAGATTTTCGTCGGCTCTAGCGGTCCGGCGGCGGCCGTGGCCATCGGCAACCAGATTTGGACGACATTGGATCAGCCCTTCGTCGGCAACGACATGACGGAGTGGACGCTGCTCGGGAATATGAGATCGGGTCCTGACGGCTCTGGGAAACCCATACCGAACCACATTCCTTAGAGCTGCGCGGTAGCATTGGAACGCATTCGCCTGTCCGCTCTGCTTCGGGTACGACGGAAAGTTCACCTTCAGACCCCGACCTTGTCTTAGCCGGGGGCTAAGACAGAGAGAGGGGGTGGGCGTGACAACCGGAGGGAGTGAGGTGCGTGTACGTTCACACCAAGGACCGGACGGGCTACCAGATGACGTTGAATATGCCGAGCACCGATTCGACTCTTGTTTTCTCACGCTGGCATCATGACGTGGAACCCGGGGGCCATCTTGGAGGGCGCGCGGATTCGCGATTTGCCCGCCTCACCGCCCAGCTTCGGCCTTCTTCTGCCCCTTTGCCTTGACCCTGCCCACCCCGGCTGCGAGACCGTAAGCCTTCTACCCGATGCCGTCAGCGAGCGCGATAGACGTCCTGCCATCCTCCAGTGGGTATCACCCCGCCGACGACGGCGCCGACCAATGCGCCCAGGGGCGGCATGACTTCCTTGCCCAGATTGGGGAAAAAGGGGCCGAAGCAGGGCGCGGTGTTCCCACAGTTTCTTTGGCTGTCATCAGCGGCTGCCCCAGTACCGAGGCCGGCGCCCGCTCCAACGGCTGTTCCAATGAGCGCGTTTCGCCACCGGCGCCTGGGCACTTTTCAGCATGACCGGGGGAGGCTACAATACCGCGAACGGCATGGGCGCGCTTTGGGCGACCACCAGCGGGACCAGCAATACGGCGATCGGCTACGCCGCCGGCGGGACTATTGTCACGGGAAGCAATGACACCTTCCTGGGGCAATCCGCCGATGCCACCGCGCCCGACCTCACAAATGCCACCGCAATTGGAGCCCAAGCGACCGTGGGGGCCAGCAATTCCCTGGTATTGGGAGGTACCGGACCAATGGCGGTAAACGTTGGAATTGGTACCCCAACCCCGTCGAATGTATTCACCATTGCCCAGGGTTCAGGGCATGCCATCAGCGACGGTTGGGATGTTTATAGCTCACGTCGCTATAAGGCGAATATCCAGACGCTCGAGGGCTCACTCGGCAAGGTTTTGCAGCTCCGGGGCGTATCCTATGACCTCAAGGCCACCGGCAAGCACGAAATTGGAGTGATCGCGGAGGAAGTTGGTGCCGTCGTCCCGGAGGTCGTGACGTGGGAAAAGAACGGCATTGATGCCCAGAGTGTCGATTATGGTCGCTTGGTGGCCCTCTTGATTGAGGCCACGAAAGAGGAGCAGCGAGTGATCCGGGCTCAGCAGGCCCAGATCGACGCACAACAAACACGGCTCGAGGCCCAACAGGGACAGATCGCACAACTCATATCGCAAGTGACCAGCGTCCAGCACCCACTAAAGGTCAGACGCCAAACAGACTCGGTCGCCATCGTTTCCACATCCCCCGGGTTCACCGGACCGACGCAAACAGACTCCACCATTCCCGCGGTCGCGGACCACAACGACCGCCGCGAGACTGATCCATTGATCAGGCGGATGCTGAATAAGTAGAACTGGACACAGAAAGGGTCGGCGGTGAATCACGCGTCAGCGAGCTGATCGCTGACAGCCCCGTGCGCATCTGGCTGGTGGAGGAACTCACGGCCAATTAGAAGTCAATTGGCCGTGGGTGCCCGCTCGACAGAAGGCAAGGATTCGAAAGAGCCGGTTCCAGCGACGCGACCGGGCTCGGAATGACAGCCCCCAGGAGCGTTTTTCATCACGCTGATAGATGCGAGATTCGACATATGAAGAGCGGGATGGCCAACAGGTTTCAATCGTCGGGTGTCGAAGGTTACGGGATCGACCAGGGATGACTCGCAAGGAGGATAGGCGCAGCGGTTCGCCGACGCTCAGAAGTATTATTGCCGATATAATAACGATAGAGTAATATCCCATCTCTCAGGCGGGTCCAAATGTAACTTTTGAAACTTTTGAAACTTTTGCAACTAATTTTTCTAACTCACGCAAATAAAGAGTTTGCGCAAAAATAAAATTTGCAGAAAGTTGCGATTTTGGGAAAAGTGTGGCATTTTGCCCCACCGATTCCATTTTTTGTAGGGCCTCAAAATTTTCATATTTTGAAATTTCCCGCTTCCCGATTTGTCACTTGTTCTTCCACACCGGCTTGCGCTTTTCGACCATCGCGCGCAAACCTTCCTGAGAGTCCTCAAGCTCGAACAACTGATTGAGGTAGACGTCTTGTGACTTCTTCAGCGCCTCATCGAAAGGCAACCACGTTCCTTCGAAGATCACCCGCTTGAGCAGCGCCAGAACAGCCCCACTTTGTTCGGAGAGCCTTTTCACCAAAGCGTCCACAGTTTCCTTGAGCGCGGTGCGAGGCACGACGCGATTGACGAGTCCGATTTGCACCGCCTGCTGCGCGTTCAGTGTGTCGCCGGTGAGTAGAAGTTCCATGGCGCGCTTCGGCCCGATGACGCGCGGATACACGACGGCGCCCAGCGGCGGAAAAACGCCGAGCTTGATTTCAGGCTGCAAGAAGCGCGCGTTTTCCGTGGCGATCACGAGGTCGCAAAAGGCCGCCAACTCGCAGCCTCCGGCCGATGCCACGCCATCAACAACCGCGAGCACGGGTTTCGAGATATCAATCATGGCGTGAAAGACGCGATGAAACGCGTCGAGCATTTGAAAGACCATCTGGCTGGTGTAGCCTTCGGCGCCAACACCGGCGGAGAAGTAGCCTTCGCACTCCGGCGCGGCGTCGAGCAGAATCAGGCAAACGTCATCGCGGCTGTTCAGGCTCTCGATGGCCACCGCCATTTCGCGCAGCATCTCCATGTTCAAGATATTCTGCTTGGGTCGATTCATGGTGAGGTGCGCCATGCTGCCCGAATCGTCCCAGCGAATAAACTTGAACTCTCTCTTTTTGTCTGCGAGCACTTCTCTGACTTGGGAATCGACGGCCTCGTCTGCCATGCATTCCTCCCCACTTCCGCGCCCATCCTCGCTGCCATCGGCGCGCCTGATTTCGAGATAGCAGTTGGGTCTAGTTTACTCCTTGCAGTCGCGAGCCGCGTCAGAATTTTCCAGTCGCCGCTATCCGGTGCACTCCAGTTCCAGCGCCATGCCCATTCCGCCTGAAACGCAAAGCGTGGCGAGCCCTCGGCGAGCGCGCCGTTTTCTCATGGCGTGAATGAGCGCCACGGTGATGCGCGCGCCGGTGCATCCAATCGGATGCCCGAGAGCAATCGCGCCGCCATTGGGGTTCAAACGGTCGCGGTCGAAATGCAATTCGCGGTCGCACGCCAGGACTTGGGCGGCAAAAGCCTCGTTCAATTCGATCAAGTCATAGTCGTCCAACTTGCGGCCCGTCTTCTTCAACAACTGATTCACCGCCGGCACTGGCCCGATGCCCATGACGCGCGGGTCCACGCCGGCTGTGGCGTAATTCACAATTCTGGCCAGCGGCTGAATTGCAGACCGCTTCACGCGGTCTTCTGAAGCCAGCACCAGGGCTGCGGCGGCGTCGGTGATGCCGGAAGAATTTCCCGCCGTGATCGTGCCTTGCTTCGAAAAAACGGGCGGCAATTTGGCGAGCGATTCAGCGGTAGTATCGAAGCGCGGGTGTTCGTCAGTCGAAAACTGGCGCTCACCTTTCTTGTCCTTGACTGTGATGGGCACAATCTCGTCTTTGAAACTGGAGGACTCGATGGCTCTCCGCGCGCGCTGTTGACTTTCGAGCGCGAAGGCGTCCTGTTCTTCGCGTGAAATGCGATACTGCTCGGCCAAGACCTCGGCAGTTTCGCCCATGATCATCTTAGAGAGCGGGCACAGAAATCCGTCCTGGTACATTCCGTCCGTCAGTTCGCGGTGGCCGAGCCGCGCGCCCCAGCGAGCCGAGTCAATATAGTAGGGAATGCGGCTCATCGCCTCGGTGCCGCCCACCAGCGCTACGTCTGCGTCCCCCAAAACAATTTCCTGATACCCGAGGACAATCGCCTTCATGCCCGAAGCGCAGGCTTGATTGACAGTGTAAGCCGGGACGTCCACCGGAATTCCTGCGCGCACGGCAATTTGCCGCGCGGGGTTGGGACCGTTGCCAGCCTGGCGCGCGTGCCCGAAAATCACTTCTTGCACTTCATGCGGCGCAATGCCCGCGCCCTCGATCGCAGCCTTGGCCGCCGCGACGCCCAGGTCGGGCGCACTGAAATCGCGCAGCGCGCCGCCATATTTTCCGATGGCCGTCCGGACGGCACTCAGTACAAAAACCTCGTTCACGGTGGCTAGGATGTTATCACGCTCTCTATGTCGATGCTGCGGACGCCTGCTCGGCGGCGCGTTGCTGGAAGATCTCAATGTAGACGTTGACTAAGGAAACCGCGGCCGGGGTGATGCCTGGAATACGACCCGCCTGGGCTAGGGTGAGCGGGCGGACCTTGGTGAGTTTCTCTACCACCTCGCGGGAGAGGCCGGAGACTTTCTTGTAGTCGAACCAGTCCGGGATGTGCCGCGCTTCGGCGCGCTTCATCCGCTCAATCTGCTTTTCCTGCTGCACGAGGTAGCCCTCGTACTTGAAATCGGTCTCCACGCGGCGAGCTTCTTCGCGTGACAACACGGGCACGCCAAAGCGTGCCCCTGCAACTTCAGTGCTGCCACCGCCACTCTGCGAAGGTGGCAGAGCCAAACCCTCCCCAATCCACTCCATCAAATCTTCAATGGTGACTTCGCTGCGCTTCAACAATTGCGCGCCGGTGAGTGGCGAAGGGCCGGTGAACTGTCCATCGCACAAGAGGCCAAGTTTCGAATAAACTTCGCGGCCCACGCGCGATGCCGGGTCAAGCCGGGTCTCGAGCAGGAATTTCGTCGCGGCCGAAATACGCGCCTGCTTTTCGAGAAACGCTTCATAGTCTTTCTGCTTGATGGTGCCGACACGATAGCCGATCGGCGTCAGCCGCTGGTCGGCATTGTCGATGCGCAGGTGGAGGCGGAACTCGGCACGAGAGGTGAACATCCGATAGGGCTCATCGCACCCTTTGCTCACGAGATCGTCAATCAGAATTCCGGTGTAACCGCGCGTGCGCTCGATGACGACGGGTTCTTTGCTTTGCAAGCGCAGGCCGGCGTTGATGCCCGCCATGATGCCCTGGCAGGCCGCTTCCTCGTACCCGGTCGTGCCGTTGATTTGCCCGGCGAGAAACAGGTTTGAGATTCGCTTGGTTTCGAGCCAGGGATAAAGCTCCGTCGGCTGCACCATGTCGTATTCGATGGCGTAACCGGGGCGAATCATGTCGGCGTGTTCGAGTCCGGGGATCGACTTCACCATGGCCACCTGCACGTCAATGGGCATGGACGTCGACATTCCATTCACGTAAATCTCGTTGGTGTCCAAGCCCTCCGGCTCGAGAAAAATCTGGTGCTGCGGCTTGTCCGGAAACTTCACGATCTTGTCTTCAATCGAAGGGCAATAGCGCGGCCCGAGGCCTTTGATTTGCCCGGAATAGAGGGGTGAGCGGCCCAGGTTCTCGCGAATCGCCTGATGCGTGCCGGGCGTCGTGTAGGTGATCCAGCAGACGGTTTGCGGCTGCGTGATAGCGCGGGTGCGGAAACTGAACGGCGTGGGTACCGGGTCGCCCGGCTGCACCTGGAATTTTGAGAAGTCGATGGTGCGCCCGTCGAGGCGCGGCGGCGTGCCGGTCTTGAGTCGGCCGATCTCGAAGCCCAACCCGCGCAAGGCCTCGCCGAGCATAACCGATGCCGGCTCGCCCGAGCGCCCGGCGGGATACTTTTGCTCGCCGCAGTGAATCAGTCCATTGAGAAACGTTCCGGTAGTGACGATGACCGCGCCCGCTTCCACCGTCCGACCGTCGCGGAGCCGAATGCCACGCACGCGTGGCCCGGGACGGGGACCCCAGGCACTGCCCTGGGGCCCGCCCGTGTTCTTTTCGCCTGCCGCACCCTGGCTCGCTGGCGAGGCGCCAGCGCTAGCGTGCTCCAGAACCAGATCCACCACTTCCGCCTGCTTGATGCGCAAGTTGGGTTCGGATTCCAGGATCTGGCGCATCTTTGCGCGATACTGCTTTTTATCGGCTTGGGCGCGCGGCGACCACACGGCCGGGCCGCGGCTGGTGTTCAGCAGCCGGAATTGGATCCCTACGGCGTCAATCACTTCGCCCATAACGCCGCCCAGCGCATCCACTTCACGGACTAAGTGTCCTTTGGCGATGCCCCCCACCGCAGGGTTGCAGCTCATCTGCGCGATAAGGTCGAGGTTCATGGTGTAGAGCGCGGTCTTCAGGCCCATGCGCGCCGCCACCATCGCGGCCTCGCAGCCCGCGTGCCCCGCGCCCACCACCACGACATCGTATTTCTCAGTAAAGTCCATCCGCACCTTCCCGGTTTCACGCCCGATGGATCGATGATATTTTAGCAAGCGCTTCCGAGTCCGGCTATCGTAGTCGCATCGAGGAGGACAACCTGTGAGCACTCACCGAAGGCCGCTTCGACTCCTTGTCAGCGCCATTATAGCACTGACGTTTGTGAGCATTAACCCAGCGCGTTTGACGACCGGCGAGAGTGACCACCAGACGATCGAAGGCGTTCTCAAGTTCTATTATGTCGGGCAGGTCTTGATCCTGAGGAATTTCTACGAGGATTCTAACCTGAACTACAACTCTGACGGGAGACTTAAAGGGGCTGGTCAGTCTGGAGACTGGACGCTGTATGGAGCCGTAGCAATCCGAGACTTTAAGCTTCGGAACGACCAACTGGAGTTCTCTTGCGCCAGAATGACACTGGAGCACGACGCCCGAAAAGAGCTCTTTAGAAGCCGACTTTCATCGCCACTTCAAATCAACATAGAAATCAATCCCTCGGAATCCGATCTGACTCGCATGCTGACCGTATTGAACAAGATATTTCTCGCACCGAACGAGAAGCTGGCGAATCTTGTACCTGATAAATTGAAGTCCGCCCTCGGTTTCGAAGCAAGCATCGACATGAACAAAGCCACTGGAAGGGAGAGCGGGGCCTCTAATGCAGGAATTACGCTTACAACCGGAGAGATGCTTGTGCCCGCTAGCCCAGTGAGGACGCCCAACCCTGAATACTCCGAAGAGGCCCGGCGAGCCAAGGTATCAGGCGCGCTCACCTTCTGGATCGTTGTGGACGAACGCGGCAATGTGGTTGACGTGGCGCTCGTGGCGGCGCCCCTCGGCTCGGGCTTAGATAAGGAAGCAGTCAAAACTATCCGAACCTGGAAATTCAGGCCCGCTACCATAGACGGCAAGCCGGTCAAGTTCCGTGTGGGGGTCGGGGTGAGCTTTCGGCTGCTCTAACCTCACCAGCTAACTTCTCAGAAGCGGTCGTGAAAATCGAAGAGTCTTTCGAGGGGAAGCTCCCAGCCAGGAAACAGCTCGGACTTGAGGACTTGATCGCCGGCCAGCACGGAATCCACGATGTACTTCTTGCCCTGCAATTTCAGGAGTTCGACCGTCTTCACGACCGGATCGAGATACCAAACGTTGGGTACGGCCGCTTCCGCATAAATCCGCAATTTGGTGGCGCGATCATGCCTGGCGGTTGACGGCGAAAGGACCTCGACCACAAGGTCCGGCGCGCCGGCGATGTAGTCTTCGTGAATGATCTCGGCGCGGGCATTGGAGATGAATATGAGATCAGGCTGCACCGCGATGTCTTCACTCAGGCGGACATCGAGCGGTGCCACCCAAACCTCGCCCAGACGCTCCTTGTGGACGTGGTTGCTGAGGCTATTGTCAAGATTGTGCGATACCCATTGGTGTCTGGTATTTGGAGCCGGCGTCAAATGCACCTCCCCATGAATCAGCTCATACCGCTTGCCGTCGTCGGGAAGCTGGCGAAATTCCTCGTAGGTCAGCTTGGGGATGACTTCCGCGCCCATGAGTGCATTATACACGGAAGCCAGCCGAGATCAGCAGTCTTCGAGGCGGCGATTTGCCGTGAAGTCACAAGGGAGGCGGTGTGCATCTAAGCCCACGGAGCTCATTTTGGAGCTCAGGCTTGCTCGGCTCCGAGCCGATAGACCAGGAGGCTGAGTCCGACATCGTCCCACGGATTGCGTGAAGGATTGACAAGCAGCCTCGACTGTCGATAGTGTAACGGCGGACTATGAAGATACTGGTGATAGGTTCAGGCGGTCGGGAACACGCTTTGACGTGGAAGCTGCGCGAGAGCCAGGAAATGGAGGAGATTTATTGTGCTCCGGGGAATCCTGGCATTGCTCAGGAAGCCGAATGCTTCCCAGTGGACCCGGCAAAGCCGCAGGAAATTCTTGAGCTTGCGAAAGCGCTGGAGCCGAACCTCACCGTCGTAGGCCCTGAGGCGCCGCTGGTGGCAGGCGTGGTCGACGAGTTTGAGCGGGCCGGCCTGCCCATCATCGGGCCTTCCAGAGCGGCGGCCCAGCTCGAAGGCAGCAAGGTTTTTGCCAAGCAGTTTATGGAGCAACACGGCATTCCCACGGCGCGGTTTGCGGTGGCGGAAAGCTTCGAGGACGCGATCAAATTGGTCGGCGGTTTCCTGTTGCCCGTGGTCATCAAGGCGGATGGGCTCGCCTCCGGCAAGGGTGTGGTGGTGGCCCGCTCTCGCGAAGAGGTCGAAAAAACACTCGACGATTTCATGCGCCGGAAGACCCTGGGCGCGGCCGGGAAACGCGTGGTCATTGAGGAATGCCTGACCGGCGACGAAATGTCGTTCATCGTCCTCACTGATGGGCGAAGTATTCTACCGCTGGCAGCCAGCCAGGACCACAAAGCGGTTTTCGATTACGATCAGGGGCCCAACACCGGCGGCATGGGCGCCTACAGCGATAACTCGATTTTGTCCGACCGCCAGCGCGAGAACGTTGTGCGGCGCATCGTAGCCCCAACACTGGCCGGGATGGCCAGCCAAGGGACGCCCTACCGCGGGTTTCTCTATTGCGGGCTGATGTTGACACCGGAGGGGCCGAAGGTCCTGGAATACAACGTCCGCATGGGCGATCCCGAGGCCCAGCCTATCATGATGCGTTTGCGATCAGACTTGGTGGAGCTTCTGCTCGCTTTGCGCGAGGGCGCACTGGGCGCGCGCGAAGCGCACTGGAGTCCCAACCCGGCCGTGTGCGTCGTGCTGGCTTCGAAAGGCTATCCCGGGAAGCCTGAGACGGGCCAGGTGATCACCGGGATCGACGCAGCAGAATCGTTGGGCGGCGTGAAACTCTTCTTTGCGGCGACCGAGGTCCGCGACCAACAATTGCTGACCAGCGGCGGACGTGTCTTAGGGGTGACCGCCTCAGCGGAAAGCCTGCCGGCCGCCATCGAGCGCGCTTACACGGCGGTGGGCAAGATTCACTTTGAGGGCATGCACTACCGCCACGATATCGGCGCCAAAGGGCTGCGGCCTCTCTCGCCTCCACCCGGCAGCCCGCGGCCGCCAACGACTGGCCTGGGAGTGCGCGGGTCGGCGAAGTTGTGAGGACAGTCGATAGTTGATAGTCGATAGTTCATAGTCAAAAACGGGATTCGGGTTTTGGGTTTCGGGGTTCGGGCGCCGGATCCATGACCCTGAATTGCCTATCCGACTCGCCTTTCGGGTCCCGAAACCCGAATCCCGAACCCCGGGATGACCAAAGGAGCCAACTCTTGCCTGAGAAGCACCGCCCCCTCGTGGGCATCGTGATGGGCAGTGATACGGATTTGCCGGTGATGACAGAGACCGCGCAAACCCTGAAGAAATTTGGAGTGCCTTTCGAGCTGGAGATTACTTCCGCCCATCGATCGCCGGCGCGCACGTCAGAATACGCGCGCAGCGCCATCCAGCGCGGGTTGAAAGTGATTATCGTGGGCGCGGGCGGCGCTTCGCACTTGGCCGGCGTGATCGCGGCGGAGACCACTCTGCCCGTAATCGGCGTGCCGATGGCGACCACCACGCTGGCCGGCCTCGACGCCCTGCTCTCAACCGTCCAGATGCCGGGCGGAGTGCCGGTGGCCTGTACCGCTATCGGCAAACCCGGCGCCATTAATGCCGCCATCTTCGCCGTCGAGATTATCGCCACCGCCGACGCGGAACTGGCCAAGAAACTCGCCGACCACAAAGAACAACTCGCCCGCTCTGTCGCCGAAAAATCAGAAAAAGTGAAAAGGGAATTTCAGGTGTAGCGCAGACTTTCGCTTTTCAGAGACTCTGCGGGCTTCTCTTTCGATAGGGACAGGGTTGAGCTGAGGACGAGTCGAACTTGTGCGAAACAGTTAGCTGATGAAAAAGGGCCGGGGCGAGCCCGGCCCTGAGTCTATTGCTAATGTTGGTCAAGAAGGGCGTTCAGAAAAGTTCAACCCTTACGAGCGGCGACGCCTAATGATCCCGGCCAGCCCAACCAGTCCGCTGCCCAAAAGCATCAACGAACCCGGTTCTGGAGTGGTCGCGGTGCCGCAAGCGCCACCAGCCACGACACAACCGACGGCGAGCTGTGCGTCGGTCATTATGGTGCCGGTGGATTCGAATGGCATCGCGATGACTTGGTCGTTGTAATTAGCTCCATTCACCAACCAACCGTTACCGGTGTCAAACGTGCCGCCCGGGCCCAGGTTGCTGTAGTCCACGCCACCTGGTCCATTTCCATCAACTTGGAAGGCGGACAAAGTGCTCGTTTCGGTAGACCACGGCCCTGTCGCGCTGCCAGTTTGGTTAAACGCGAAGTTGCCTCCTACATCACCGTAGCTGAAATTCCATTCCTGGTCTGAATTTGGGTCGGATTGCTGTGCGACAAGCCAGTATTGCGTGCCGGGGTTGAGCGTGGGGCAGGAGTTGCACGTGAAAGTGGACAGAAAGCCTGGCGGAAAATTCCCGGGCACACCCGACTCAGTCAAAGTGGCGAGGATGGAGCCGGGAACTCCACCGCCGTCTGATTCCAAGTACAGATTGATCGGAGAGTTGCTCGCGGGGGCTTTGGTTGAATGGCCGGCGCCTTTAGAATGCGGAGTTAGTGGCGCTGAGTCCGGTTTGGCGGTAACCGTGAAGAAGACCACTGCCAAAAGAGCCATGGCTATGCGATACAACTTTCTTGCCCTGATGGGCCTCATTATTGGTTTCCTCCCTAGAATGACTTCCGTTCTTGGCCAAGGTCGCTGCCGCGGCCTCGAAAGCTCGAGCAATTCCCTAGCCAAAGTTTGAGTCACATGGATTTGTCCATTTGACGGCGAGAATAAGTCGGTTAGACTGGGGGAGGATTTTGGAGCCGAACACCCCTTCGAAGAATGTGCAATGTTTTGCGGAAAATTGGAAAACCCTTTCCCTGGCCCCGGTGTCGCAGCCAGGAATCTAGGTTGGAGCCGGAAAGATCCACCCGCATCGGAGAGGGCCTGCTGCTGCGCGATGGAATACTTCGCGCAGAACCGTTTGGTGGACCGTGACAACCGCAATCCTCAAATTCGATGAATTCGAGCTCGACCTTGGCCGTTACGAATTGCGGCGGAGCGGCCGCGCGGTCAAGCTGGAAAAAATCCCCATGGAACTTCTCATTCTCCTGGCCGAGCGCGAAGGCCAGTTGGTGACGCGCGAGGAGATCATCCAAAAGCTCTGGGGCGACAGCGTGTTTGTCGACACCCGGCAGGGCATCAACACCGCCATCCGCAAAATTCGACTGGCCTTGAAGGACGACCCCGACCAGCCCCGCATTCTCGAGACCGTCGTCGGCAAGGGATACCGGCTGGCTGCGCCCGTCACTATCGCCGGCGGCGCGGGCCCGACTGAAGCTCGCGGCGATTCGGCAACCGCCAAACCAGCTACAGCCGACGTTCATCCTGCCAGCATGTCCCACGAAGTCATTCCCGCGCCCCGTCCCTCCGCCCTCGCGGAGCGGGGCGACGGGGTCTCCGGAAAAGCGGGAATCCATCGTTCGGACTCAGCCGAATCCGCCCCAGCGCCCGGAACTGCGCCCATAAGTCCGGCCGCAGCTCGCACCTTCTTTCTCTTTATCCAGGTGGGCTACCTGATCATGTATGCGGCCGCTTTCATCTACTTTCCAAACATCCGTCGACTCGGTCTGCCCTCGTTCGTGCCTCTGCTGACGCTGGTGGTTGGACTCATCGGCACGGCGGCGAGAATTTATCTGCTGTCATCAGTGGCAGTCCATTACTCCGAGGCGGGGCGACTCTTCCGACAGATGTTTCCCGGCACGCTGGTGCTCGATGTCGTGTGGGCCGCTTCCCCTTTTCTGCTTTATCACAAGCTGGGCGAGTTGACCTTGATCTTTGTCGCCGGCATGGTCTTCCTGCCGTTCTCGCAGCGGACGCTCGTTCTGTGGATCTACGGAGTACAGAAGGCAGAAGGCAGAAAGCAGTAGGCACAAGGCTGAAAGCAGAAGGCAGAACGCAAAGGGCAGAATCGGCTAGACAGTTGGTCCTCAATCACCCAATCGCCCGATCACTCAATCACCCAATCCTCTCACTCGTACCGCAGCGCCACCATCGGATCGACTTTGCAGGCGCGCCGCGCGGGTATGTAGCTTGCAGCGAGGGCTACCAGGATCACAACTCCCGAACTGATCGCAAACGTGAGCGGGTCTCGCGGCTTGACGCCGTAAAGCAAGTCCGACATCAGCCGCGTGACGCCCAGCGAAACCACAAGGCCAACGACCGTCCCAATCATCGCGAGCCGCAGCCCCTGAGAGAGCACCAGCCGCAGGACGTCCTGCCGCTCAGCGCCCAGCGCCATGCGGATGCCGATTTCGTGCCGTCGCCGATTCACCAGAAAGGCTATGACGCCGTAAAGCCCAATGGCGGCCAAGAACATGCCCAGTAAGGCGAGCGCTCCTACAAAGCCTGCGGCTGTCTGGTCCTGCCAGAACGCTTGCTGCATAAGGGTGTGCAGTGTGTCGACTCCAAACCGCACCTTCTGGTCAATGCTTCCGATCTCGCTCCGAATAGCCGCCACCATCGTCAGCGGATCGCCCCGCGTCTCCACGATGAGCGTCCCCCAGTCGAGGGGTGACTGCGCGAACGAAAAATACATGTAGGGCTCGGGCGCTTCGTGAATATCGTTGATTGTGGCGTCTTCCACCACGCCGATGATCTGGAAATTCTTGCCATCGGCGACGATGTGCTGGCCAAGGGCGTCCTTGCCGGGCCAAAAGCGGCGCGCCATCGTCTGGCTGATGAGGACAACTCTGGCGCCCGAGGGGCCGTCGGCCGCGGTGAAATCGCGGCCTTCGACGAAACGTGTACCGACAGTGTCAAAGTAATTCTGGCCGACCACGTTGAACTTGATGGGGACGTTCGGCTGGCCCTGCGGCAACTCGAAGCCAGGAATCGAAACGCTCTGGACGGCGCCGCCGCCCGAACCGGTTAGCAGCATACGGCGCGCGAAGCTTGCGCGCTTTACGCCCGCCCGCCCGCCCACTCTTTCTGCTATCTGCTGGAAGATTCTCAGGCTTCCCTCGGCGTCGTAGCCGACGCTGCCCGGCGAGAGTTCGAGAAACAGCAGATTCTTTCGTGTGTCGAAACCCACGTTCATGCCGCGGCTGTAAAGCAGGCTTCGCAGCAGGAGGCCCGACGCAGTGAGCAACACCACGGAAAGGGCAATCTCGCCCAACACCAGGACGTTGCGCATTCCAGAGCGGCGTGCTGAGCCGCCCGCGGACTCGACCGACTTGAGGGCCGGAATGAGGTTCGAATTCGCGGCCTGGAGCGCGGGAACCAGTCCGAATACAACCACCGTCAGCGCGGTAACGACAAGCGTAAAGGCGAGAACCGAAGGATCCAGGCGCAGGTCGAGCCCAAGCTCGACGCCCGCAGGAGGCATCAACGCCGGCTGCAAGCTGAAGAGCCAGGAAGCCAGAAGCAGTCCCAGGCCCGCTCCAACCGAGGCCAGCAGCGCGCTCTCGGTGAGCAACTGGCGCACCAGGCGACCCCGCCCGGCCCCCAGCGCCAGCCGCACCGCAATCTCGCGCCGTCGCATCTCGGACCGCGCCAGAACCAGTCCGGCAACGTTGGCGCAGCAGATGAGTAGCACCAGCCCCACCGCGGTCATGAGCATGAAGGTGGGAAACACCACATCGCGCAGGCGCTCGCTCTCCGATACCAGTGTGAAAGTCCTCGCCTTGTTGGTAGCCGGATAGGCCGCGGCCAGGCGCTGCCCGATCGTCTCAAGCTCAGCCTTTGCTTGCGCGGCCGTGACGCCCGGTCGGAGCCGACCGAGCAGCTCAAAATCGCGGTAGGCCCGATCCTGTAGCTCGCTTCCATATTCCAGGGTGACGGGAATCCACAGGTCAGTGGGCACTCCGCGCTGGAGGCCGCGGAAGCGCGGGGGCCCAATTCCGATGACCGTGTAGCTCTTGCCCGAGAGCATGATCGGCTTCCCGACCAGGTTGGGATCAGCATTGAAAGCGCGATGCCATAGAGTGTCGCTGATCACCACGATCAGTTCGCCGGTCGGATTGGGCGTCGCCGAGAAGGTCCGACCAAGCTGCGCGTTGATACCTAATACTGTGAAATAGTTGGGCGAGACCCAGTCATCCAGGACGAATCGCGATTCCGCTCCCACGCGCAGTGTTTTTCCATGGCGCGACCAGGCGGCGATTCCATCGAGTGAGCGACTTTGCTCGTTGAGATCCCGATAGTCGGGATAGGAAAACGAATCGTCTCTGCCCTGCGGCGTTGTGGTGATGAGCTTCGCCAGGCTACCAGGCGACTTCGCTGGCCACGAGCGCAGCAAAGCCGCCTCCGCCACAGTGAAAACCGCGGAGTTGGCGCCAATGCCCAGCGCCAACGTGAGGATGGCGACGGCTGTGAAGCCTGGATTCTTCGCCAGCATCCGCAGGCTGTACCGAAGATCTTGAAGCAGCGTTTGCATTAAAGGGGCCCTCTAAGTATTCTCAGGCAACTTTATCGCCATTTCGACAGGAGGATAAGCCCTTTAATAGCTTGAGATGATGAAATCATAAATCACTCGGTCTATCGGGCGCTGCCCGATTTTGCGACGCGATTGTCCGAAATCGCACAGGCCTTTTCTCGCTTCCCATGCTGTGAATGTTACGCGACACTACTTGCTCCCCGCGCCGTCTCGCCGTGGTGCGGCAGAAATCTCGGACGGCCACGAGTCAAATAGTGCTGTCTTCGTCGTTCATCATTCGGACTTCATCCTTCATTAATTCCGCCGGTCTGTGACATTCATCACTGCCCGCAGGGAACTATCAAGGGAGAATGCTCGTAATACAATTCAGAAGGAGAAGCTTTGTTCCAAGCTCTTTGCCGCCGTCGAGGAGGAAAGTCATGCGCATGATGATTAAGATGATTTTTGTTTTTGCAGCCCTGGCGTTCGCGGTCCCCAACGCCACTCCGAAACCGAAAGCGGCCGCTGGAGCGGACGACGACCGCACGGTGGTGATTGTTTTCAAAGATGGACGCCAGCAGACTTTCCGACTGGCTGACATCGCGCGAATCGAGTTCAATTCGCCTTCCAGTGTCGCCTCCGCAACCGGCCGGGCCCGCTTTTTGGGCGTGTGGAAAGTGGGCATCGGCGGCGACAACTCAGGGACATTCCTGATCAAGCTGAAACCCGAGAGCGTCGCGGAGAAGGTCATCGGGTCGAGCAACATCGGAGGGACCTGGACCGTGGTCAACGGCGAGGCCCGCTGCAAGTGGGATGACGGCTGGACGGACGTGATTCGCAAGGTTGGCGGTCGGTGGGAAAAGGCGGCCTATTCGCCCGGCAGTTCCCTCGACGACAAACCCGCCAGCGTGGCCGAGGCGGTTTATACGGAACCGAATTGATTGGACCCTGGAAACTGGAAATTGGAAACTGGCACGCCCAATGTGGATCCAGTTTCCAGTTTCTAATTTCCAGTTTCCAATTTCTTTCTATCCCTCTTTGCGCACCGCCCGTAGGTCAATCCCCAACTGCTGACACTTTTTGTAAAAGTAGCTGCGCTCCAGTCCCAGGGCGTGGGCGGTCTTGGTGATGTGGTTCTGATGATGCTGCAATGCCACGAGGATGGTTTGGCGCTCGAAGGCGTCGACGCGGCTCGAGAGGGTGCCAAAATCTGCCGGCAAGCCGGCGGCAACTGCGGTTTGCGGCAAGGCGAGACGCACCGTCGCCGCGTCCACAAGATCGCCAGTGGCCAGCAGCAACAAGCGCTCGACCACGTTGCGCAGCTCGCGTACGTTGCCCGGCCAGGCGTATCGCTTCAGCTCCTCGATGGCCTCTGGCGCGAAGGCGATGGGTTTCCAGCCGTTTTGCGCAGCCACCTGCCGCGCAAAGTGCTCCACGAGCATCGGAATATCTTCCTGCCGCTCGCGCAGTGGAGGAAGCACAAGTGGAAAGACGTACACGCGATGGTAGAGGTCCTGCCGGAATTTGCCCTGCGCGGCCAGCTCCGCGAGGTTGCGGTGCGTGGCCACGATGACGCGCACATCCACCGGAATCGGCCGGTCGCCGCCCACGCGCTCGATTTCGCCTTCTTCGAGCACTCGCAATAGCTTCGCCTGCATGGGAAGCGGCATGTCTCCGATTTCGTCGAGAAAGAGCGTGCCGTGCTGCGCCTGCTCAAATTTGCCCAGGTGCCGTGCGCCGGCGCCGGTAAACGCGCCCTTTTCATGGCCGAAGAGTTCCGATTCGATCAGCTCCGCCGGAACGGCCGCGCAATTCAAGGTGACGAATGGGCCGCCGTGGCGCGGACTGCGCTCGTGCAAGGTGCGCGCGACCAGCTCCTTTCCTGTTCCTGTCTCACCCAGAATCGCGACGCGCGTTTCGCTGGCCGCCACCCGATCAATCTGCGCCACCACGCGGCGCATCGCTTCACCTTGCCAGACAATTTCATGTTTCCCGAGCCGCCCGCGCAGTTGCCGGTTTTCTTCCTCAAGCCGCCGCAGGCTCAGAACGTTTTCGACGGTGAGCAGCAACTTTTCGGTGGACAGCGGCTTTTCGAGAAAGTCCACCGCGCCCAGTCGCGTGGCCCGCACCGCCATCTCAATGTGCGCTTGGCCGGAAATCATCACCACCGGAGTGGGCAGCTCAAGGTTCTTGAAATCCTCGAGCAGCGAGAGCCCGTCTTTCTCCGGCATCACCACGTCAGAGAGAATCAAGTCGAAGGACTGGCTTTTCACCAGTTCCAGAGCCCGCGCCGCAGAATCGCACACCGTGGCTTCATAGCCGGCCAGCCGAAAGGCGCGCGATAGCGAAGCCAGCGTGTTGGCCTCGTCATCCACAATCAGCAAGTGAGCCTTGGGTGTCATGGGCTAAATCAGAAATCAGAAATTAGAAATCAGAAAAAACCCTCATCGAGAAGGAGTTCTGCTTTCTGCTTTCTGCTTTCTGCCTACTGCCTACTGCCCTTCGCCTGCTGTCCGCTGTCCTGGCCGAGCGCCGCTCGGCCCTACTGCTTTCTGCCTTCCGCCGGCAGATCAATCAAAAACGTTGTCCCCCGCTCGGGTTCGCTTTCCACCGCAATCTTGCCGCCGTGGTCGCTCACCACAGACTGCACGATGGCCAGTCCAAGCCCGGTCCCGTACTGCTTGGTCGTATAGTAAGGCGTGAACAGGCGCTCGCACTCCTCCTTCGCCAATCCCTTTCCTGTGTCCGAGACCTCCAGGCGGACTCCGTCCGCAGTTGCCCGCGTACGCAGCGTGAGCATGCCGCCCGAGGGCATCGCATCCAGCGCGTTCAAGATCAGGTTTTGAACGGCGCGAAGCAACAATTGCGGGTCGGCCTGAATCGGGCTCAACGGCTCTTGCAAGTCAAGCTGCGAAGTGATGGGCTTCTTCCCCGGCGCGTGCAATTGCGCTTCAAACAATTTGAGAGCGCCGCAAACAATCTCGTTGAGGCTCACCGTCTGCAATTCGGGCGGCGGCATTTTGGCGAAATCGCTGAAGCGCCCGATAATCAGGCGAAGGTTGGCCAGCTCCGCCAACAGGGTTGAGGTGCTTTCTCGAAAGACTTCATCGAATTGCCGAGGATCGCTCTCCCGCGCGCGCAACATGTTCTCCACTGTAATCTGAAGCGGAAAGAGCGGGTTCTTCAATTCGTGTGCGAGTCGCCGCGCCAACTCACGCCAGGCAGCCACGCGCTCCGCTTGCATCAGTCGGTCTCGTTGCTGAATCAACTGCTCGGTCATCTGGTTGAAGGCCCGCGCGAGCTGCCCGAGTTCGTCGCCGGACCTGGCATCGACGTGCACATTCCAGTCTCCTCCCGCCACCTGTCGCGAGGCGGCAGCCAGTTGCTTTACCGGCCGCGTGACGCGCCCAGCCGCCCATCCGCTCATGATGATGCCTAGCACGATGCCCCCACCCGCCACCAGGATCGCGACCCCGCGAATGTGCCGCTCGAGTTCCACCTGCTCTTCGAGCGAAGCGCCGACCAGAAACATGCCAAGCACTTCCTTCTCGCGTCCGGTGAGGGGAATGACATGAAACGTCTCGGCGCTCGCCGGGTCTTTCGTCCACGTGATCGTGGCCGACGATTCGCCGGGACTCTGCTTGGCGCGAACGATCAGCGGCATGAGCTTGTCAGGCTGATTCACCGGCCCGGAGGCATCAACCAGCGAACCGGGCGCCGCGCCGCTCGGCCCTACATCCTGATAGAGCAGCGCGCGCATGCCTGCCGGCAGCACCAGCGATGCCAGGAATTCCCGGTCGAGCTTTCTTCCTCCGACGACGTACAGGTTCTTGTCACCCGCGCGCACGGCGCGCACCGCCATGACGCCGAGCGCAACACCATCGGCCAATTCCTCACTCTTCAGAAACGCGCCCTGGGCAACCCAGTCTACCGGCTCGCGAACCCACACCTCCTTATAACCAAAGCGCGCCGGCCATTGCGCCGAAGAGATGAGCGTGCCATCGTCGGCGATCAGCTCGAGGAAATCGAGTTGATGCGCCGCGGCCAGATCGCCTGCGGCATCGACGTAAGCCGAATAGTCCGGCGCGGCTCCGCTAAGCGCGGATGCCGTCCGCAACGTGTCTTCCGCATTGGCGATGCCTTCTACCCGGTCTGTTACTTCCTGCGCTCGCCTCGCAAACTCGCGCCGGAACTGCGCCAGCAAGGCCGCAGTCCGTTGGCTATCGAGCTCGCGGAACGCGTCGCGCGTCCGGAAGGCGATAATCCAGGCCACAAGCCCGACTGCAACCACCACGGTCAGCGCGAAAACGGCCAGCAATCGGGCGCGGAAATTCACGGCTTCTCCGCTTCCAGCGAAATAGTCTCCAGATGCCACTCGTCCCACGGCGTCGCGCGCCAATTTTCTACGCGAGAGCTTAAGCCGACGAGCTCCGGCACATAGAGCAACGGCACCGCGTGGACATCATCGAGAAACTTCCGCTCCACTTCGTAGATTTCCGCCGGCGTGTAGTTTCGTTCGGGGAGGCGCCGCGGCTCACCCATCCAGAAACCCAATTCCGAAGCGGCATCGATGAGCGCCGCATTGATGTTGGGCGCGGCCAGGCGCGCCCGCTCGACGCGGACGTCGGCGCCAGGATCAGGCATGCGTTGCCAGCCGTGAGGCAGCACTGAGACCTGCACTGTCAGGCCGGCGTCACGCGCGTTTACCGCAATCCGCTCCGCCGTCTGGCGAGCCAGCGCGTCGCTCCCATCGTAACCGAGCTTGATGGTTGGAGGCGTCCCGATTTCTGTCGTCAACTGACGGGCACGATCCAGATCCCTCACGACTGGAAACAGAAATGAATATCCGGAGAGCCATTGGGGGAAAATGCTGCCCGCGGCCTCGCCGTAGTTTTGAGCCAGCACCTTTTGGATGGCCGTGCGATCAACGGAATCGGCCAGAGCCTCGCGCAACCGCCGGTCCTGAACCGCAGGCTTGTTTAAGGCGAAGGCGAGCCAGAGAAGCTCGATTGGCGCGGTGGTCCAGATTTTCTTGTTCTCTTGCTGGGCTCGCCGGGCTTCGTTAGGATCGAGTTGAACTACATCCGCTCTGTCCGATTCCAGGTCGAGCAATTGCTCCCGGCTCGAACGCCCCATTACGACTTCGATCTTGTCGAGAAAAGGGCGGCCGTCCCAATAGTCTTCGTTGGCTTCAAGCACGGCGCGGCGTCCGGCCTGCCATTCCGTGACGCGAAAAGGGCCGGTTCCAATCGGGAGCGAGTCGACTGATCCCGCGGCGGGCCTTTCAATGATGAGGCCGGCCGACGTGGCGAGACTTGTGAGCAAGTCAGGCGAAGGCGCGCCCGTGTTGACCTCGAGCGTGTCTCCTGCGAGTTGAACGGACCCGCCGGGTGCCATGCTCTCAAATGCCGCAAGCACCTCTTCACGAGTCAGCGGCGAGCCGTCCTGCCACTTCACGCCCGAACGCAATTTGAACCGCCATCTTGTCCAACGCGCGTCGTGCTCCCAGGAAAGCGCTATGGCCGGCTGGGGCTGGCCATCGCGATCGAGGCGAACCAGTCGGTCGCAAATCAACTCACGCAGCTTGCGCAAGGCGTCGGCCTCGGCAATGTCCGGCACCAGCTCGCTCGGATGAAGCGACACGACTTTTGCCTGGATCTCCACGCGGAGGGTTCCACCGTAGCGCGGGCGTGCCGCGAGCGCTGGGGCCGGCGGCGCCAGTGGCATGAAAAAGGCCGCGCTACTGACCGCAATGAACCGACAAACGGACCGCTTCATAATTCCCCGTCTTGAGGTTGTGCGAGATCGCGATGGCCCCGGAGCCGTCGGCCAGCGGCCAGAGCGCTGTCAACGGGCCAGCGAATTCGACAGGCGCGCCCGCGGCCACTGCCTTGCTTTTTGCGATTTCGTAAGCTTGAACCGCATCCGCCTCGTCGAAACGTCCGGAACCGCCGGCCAGCACCTGCCAACCACTCTGGCAGCCGGTTTTGAGGCTGACGAGGTCGCTGCCGATGCCGTCCATGCTCGCCACGGACTCTGCGTTGGCATTGAGCAACTGGGCGCGGCCATCGAGCGAGGCGAGCAACCACAACATGCCGGTCTTGGACGAGATGGGCGCCGCCGAAAAAAACGGAGCTACTTTCGCCTCGTGGGCTTCCTGGCCCTCTCCGAAGCGAATCCTGCCGTCGAAGAAATTGCGGTTGGCGGCAAAGTAGGCTAGCGCCGTAGCGGCGGTCTCTGACCGCCGAGGCAGCGGCCCGGTGCCGAGCGGCCACGGCTCGTCGCCGTCGTGACAAGTGAGGCTCAGAGTGGGCGCGGTTGTGCCGTCGCACTTCATGCCCGGCAGAAACAGGTCGAACGAATTCTCTTGCCCCATCGCCAGCCGCCCTCGCGCATCGCGAGGCAAAGGCCCGGCTCGCGTGATCGACGCCGATTGTTTTAGTTGCCATGCCGCAGTTTCCTGCCGATCCTGAGCATGACTCAGCCCTCGTTCGTATAGGGAAACACCATCGAGTGAGAGCACCAGCGCCTGGGCGTTTGGCGTGGCTTGCCCCGGTGGCGCGCTCGGCGGGATATCGAGCAGCGCAAAATCCAGCATAGGTTCCGCCTGCTCGAAGAGACGGACCTTTTGAACGCTCAGCGCCTCGCCAGCGGAATGGACCGTCTCCCGTGGCGGCCGCGGAAGAGAAACGATCGCGATATCGCGAGACGTTCCGTTCCGGATCTCTGCGACCCAGACGTAACCTTCGACGTTTTCCGACAAGGTCACTTGAATTTCGACGCTTGCCTGCTTGGGCGCTGCCAGCCGGACGCCCCGGCCGCGCAGCTCGGAGCGAAGCTCACGGCGAATCTGGGCGACGTCCTCTTCGCTCAGGGAGGATATATTTCGCACCGCGAGTCCCACCGTGCCCTGCGGCGTGCCGTAGGAAAGAATCTTTGCCGTCAGTTCACTGACGGCATCCGTCCAGGGGCCTGTAGGAGGGCGGCTTGCCGTACCCTGGTTCCCGCCTCCCGACGCAGGGGTGCGGCTCGCTGCACCCGAGGACAGAAGAAGCGTCGCTAGAAACGAAGCGGCGATGAGAAGAAAGATTCGGCGGGAGACCGGCATCGGCCTGGCGTACCTTTGCGCGGGCCAATTATAGCACGCAGAAAGCAGAAGGCAGTGGGCAGTAGGCAGAAAGCACAAAGCAGAGTGTCAAGACTAACCGGCAGGGTGGCTTGCCAGGGTGCCTCTCAGCTTGACATTCTCAAACCCGGCGTCTAAGGTGAGGCGTATGGACTACCAGAAGTACATCACCGTCGAACCCGGAAAGCGCGGGGGGAAACCCTGCGTTCGCGGCATGCGCATCACAGTTTACGAAGTCCTCGACTACCTCGCGTCCGGCATGACCGAAGCGGAAATCCTGGCGGACTTTCCGGATCTTACCACCCAAGACATCAAAGCCTGTCTGGCCTTTGCCGCCGACCGCGAACGCAAACTGGTGACGATTCCTTCGTGAAGCTGCTCTTAGACCAGAACCTATCGCCCCGCCTGCTCGGGTTTCTTCAGACCGTGTATCCCGGCTCTTCTCATGTAAGGCTTGTTGGACTGCGGGACGCCCCTGACGAAACGGTCTGAGAGTACGCCCGCGACCACGATTACATTATCGTCTCCAAGGATTCTGACTTCCTCCAGCGAAGTTTCGTTCTTGGATTTCCGCCGAAGGTCATTTGGATTCGGGTTGGGAATTGTCCTACGAGTAGAATCGAGGAGTTGATGAGGGAGCGCCAATCGAGCATCCTGGAATTTTGCAGCGACAAGGTCCACTCGTTCTTGGCGGTTTCTGAGCTCAGCACGCGTTGGCACGCCACCATAGAAGGCTGGGCAGGAGTTGGCAGAAAGCAGAGGGCAGAGTCCGTTGTCCGTGGTCCGTTGTCTGTAACCGGGTGCAGGTTCGTCCCTTCACCCCTTGCAACGGACAACTGACCACGGACGACTGACAGATTGCGTGCCTTTTTTCGAGTTTCGATTTTCAAGTTTCGGATTCAGTTGGCGAGTGCGTCCGCCATCAATGCAACTTCGACTGCTGCGTGCTGCGATGTGCGCTGAGCCTTGGTGTGGTTGTCCGTTGTTGCCGCGGCGTGAGCAACGGTCGCTTGGGTCGATGCCTGGGCCGCCTGTTGAGCCACGAAAATTCGAGCCCATTGCGCGTCACGCTCGCCGCGAACTTCAACCACGTCGCCAACGCGCACCATTTGAAACAACTCCTCCACGTCGTGTTTGCGCATGCGGAAGCATCCATGCGAGGCAGCCTTGCCAACCGAGCTCTGAACGTTGGTGCCATGGATGCCGTAACCCTTTTCGCTGAGGCCCATCCACCGATCGCCCAGCGGATTCGACTTGCCCGGCCTCACGACCTGACCCTTGTGGCGATAGGTGGGATCGACCAGCTTGTTGATGATCTTCATCTCGCCGGTCGGGCTCGGCGTGGAAGCTTTGCCCACGGCGAGGTCGTAGACTTTCAGCACATGGCCGTTTTCCGTCACCGCCAGCTTGCGGTCGGGAATGCTGACCAGCAGGACATGTTGCGGCGCCTTGACGTCCTGGGTTGCTGCCACATGAGGCGTTGTGCCTCCACCTTTGCCGAAGAGCTCACCGGCGCCCAACAGCACTGCGAATGCCAGCAAGAATCCGGTGCGATTTTGCTTCCTGCGATTCCGTCTCTCGGCCTGATTCGTCTTTCGCCTCATGTGTAGCTCCTCCGCTTGCGTTTCGTGCTGCCGTTCGTCGTAAGCAGGGGCAAGTCCGGTGCCGAACCGCAACTAGCTGAGGCGGGGCGAGTTATTGCCTTGTGCTGGAGATCAAAACGTGTCCGTCAGGCGATGTTGTGTTGGCACAGACACGCATTCAATCGTTGAAGAAGGGTTCGACCCAGCAGACACGTTGGCTTAGGGAGGAGAAGCATTTGGAGTGGCTCTGGACCGGCTCAACAAGACCTTGAAAAATTTCCGTGTTCAACCATAATTATCAGGGCGTGATGTGAGGGATTGATGGTATGGGCATTCTGAGTGTATTCCGAAGAATAGACCGAAAACGCTGGTTCCTTTGTAGCAATTGCCTAACGCTGACAAGCCACGACACGATGAAGTCGCTGTTTTATTACACGGGTACGCCCGAGTTTTTCATGGGCAGACCTCTCATCAAGTGCCCTCGCTGTGGCAGCACTAATACTCGCTCCTTTCAGGACATCAAGAACGAAGGCGCCGAATCCGCGATCTGGGCCTTGGAGCGCATCGCGCGCAAGTATCCACGCAGGCAGTTCGAAGTGAAGAAGTGAAATTGCCGATTCTCGATTGCCGATTGTCGATTTGAGGAGATGTCCGTTGTCCGTTGTCGGCCCCAGAGTGCCGGCTTGCGGTCGCTTCTAGCCACCGCCGACTGACAACGGATGACTTGCGACGACCAGATTTCTTCAATCGACAATCGGCAATCGAAAATCGGCCATCAGAGCTTTTTCAGCAGCGCTTCGCGGATTTTTTCCTGCTGCTCCACTGTGAGCTTTGCCCCGTGCGACGTCAGATAAAACACGTCGATCACTTTCTGGCCCTCGGTATCAATGAGCGCGACTTCGATATTGAGCTCGAGTTCAGCCAAGGTCGAACTGACCTGGTACAGAAGTCCGGGGCGGTCTTGAGTAATCAATTCCATCAGCGTGCTGCGTGAGGAGTCCGTCGGCCCGTCGGTGGACGGGCCTTGCGGCCGGCGGACGGGTGGTTCTTCGAACCGAATCTGGGTGGGAATCTCAACCTTGGCGGGCGGCATTTTCGCGCCATCAACGCGGCCGCCCAGCAGCGTCTGAAGACTCGCGCGGTCGGCGAGAACATCTGCGGCGCTTTGCTCGAAGCGTTGCGCTTCCGAAGGATTCAACTCCAGCGTCCGATGCAGATCGCTGAATCGAAAAGTGTCGAGCACCGTGCCGGCAGCATTGGCGAAGGCGTCGGCCTTGAGGATGTTCATTCCCCAAGCGGCGAGCGTTCCGGTAATCGAGGCAAACAGAAATGGGCGATCCGGCGTGACCACCGTCAGCTCATAGGAATGGTCCCGAAATCTCAGGCTCACCTGCACCGCGTTTTCCGCCAGCCTCCGCGCCATCTCGAAATGTCTCGCAATTTCTTCGGCCGAGTGCGTGCGAAGGTAGCGCGTGGGAAAGCCCTCGAGAAACGCGCCCAGCGCCTCGGGAGAGGTTAACCCAGGGAGGAGCTGAAAGACGCGATCCGTTACCGCCAAATGACCGGCGGCGTGAAATCGCTCCTGGTCCAGGCTGCGAGAGAAGTAGTTGGATGTGGCGGCGTAGAGCTGCCAGAGCATTTCCGCCTTCCAGGGCGTCAGCGCTTCCGGATTGACCGACTTGATATCGGCATAAGTTAAGAGACACAGCAATTTCAATCGTTCCGGCGTGCCCACCTTTTCCGCCAGGCCCCGCACCGTCTCCGGGTCGAAGATGTCGCGCCGCTGCATGGTGGCCGACATTTCCAGGTGAGCGGCGATCAAAAACACCACGGTCTCGCGATCCTCGGGCCCAAGCGCCAATCGCTCGAAAACACTCTCGACCGCTTCCAGACTGCCGCGAACGTGGTCCTCGGGCAGCGTCCCTTTGCCGACGTCGTGAAAGAGCAGCGCGAGATAGAGAAGTTCCGGCTGCTCCAGCTCCGAAAGAATCTCGGAGAATCTTGCCACCCACTTTGCCGCGCCGCCCGGTCCGGCTTCGCGGGAGCGCATGGTTTCGCCGCCATTGGCCTCCATGAGGGCGTTCAAATTCTCGATCGTCATCAAGGAATGTTCGTCCACGGTGTAGCGATGATAGAAGTCGCGGACGACAAGTGAATCGATGGCTCTGAACTCCGGAAACAGGGTGTCCAAAACGCCCAGCCGATGCATGGCGCGCAGGGCCGGCGCCGAATGTGGCGCCACCAAAATGGATCGGAAGTCGTTCCAAAGGCCCGACCAGCGGTCTCGATGGGCCGGAGCGGCAAGACGGTTTAATCCCTCCTTCACCCATTGCTCCGCCTCGCGGCTGAAGCTCACGCCATGAGCCGCCATCAGGCTAAACAGGCCGAATAGCAGCCGCGGGTTGTCGGCGGCGGCGGATGGCCGACGGGGAAACACTTGACCGTGCTCGACGCGAAAATCCTCGTTCGAGAACCGCGACCGCCAGTCGCGGATCAAACCATAAACGGACCGTCGCGACGGCGTCAGGTCCTCCAGAAGCTGGCCGCATCGCCGGTCGATGGAGCGGGCGTGCCGGAAATAAATTCGCATCCACTCGGCGGCGGGAATGCTCTCGCCCGGCCGGTAGCCAATGCCGAGCGACGCCGCCTCGTCCTGTAGCTCGTAGGTCAGATGATTGTCGTCACGCTCCTGGCGATAGTGCAGGAAGGCGCGCGCGGCGGCGAGAAATTCCAGCGCCATGCGGCATTCGTCACGGGTGACGGGCGGCCAGTCCTCTTCCGGCTTCACCCAGCGCGCGTGTGCCTTCAGATGGTGGATCAGGCTCAACCAGCGGCACACCTGGTAATCGCGAAGCCCGCCGGGAGCTTCTTTGAGGTTGGGTTCGAGGTGAAAGATGGTGTGGCCGTACCTCTCCTGGCGACGGCGGGTCATTTCCACGAAGTCGCGAACCAGGTCCTGATGTTCCTCGGCCACCAGGCGAGGGATCACTTGCTCACGGAGACGCCCGAACAGGTTCGAGTCGCCAAGGAGATAGCGGCAGTCGAGAAGGGAAACGGTGAATTCCAAATTGTCGCGATGCAGCTCGCCGCACTCTTCGATGGTCCGAGAGGTCGCGCCGACGCGAAGCCGCAGGTCCCAAAGCTGGCGCGAAAGCGCGGCGGCCGCCTCGCGTCGAGAGTCGCCCGTCCGGCCGTCCCGCGCGAGAAATAGCAGATCGATGTCCGAGTGCGGAAACAGCTCCTGCCGCCCGTATCCGCCCAGGGCCACAAGACAAAAGTCCTCATCCTTCGCCGGCTCCGAGGCGAGATGCTCCGCGTAAAGCCGCGCGAGAATTCTGTCCACCAGTTGGGAGCGCTCCAGCGCCGCGCCCCGGCCGTCGCTGGTGGATTCAAACTGCGCGCGAATTTTTCGAGACTCGGACTGATAGAAATCAGACACGACGAGACTGGGTGAAGCAGTGAACATCTGGGGAAATTTTATGAGCGAGGACTCTGGATTCCTCCCGCATTGCGGGACGGGAATGACTGCCAGGTCACCCCCGGGAAAGCGGGGGTCCAGCTCATCTGCTACAGGGCCATGTCGCCGCGTTCTTCATTGCGAATGCGAATGGCCTCATCGACTTTCGACAGGAAAATTTTGCCATCGCCAATCTTGCCCGTCTTCGCCGTTTTGAGGATGGCCTGGACGGCGGCGTCCGCCAGCTTGTCAGGCACCACCATCTCGAGCTTGATTTTGGGCAACAAATCGACCACGTACTCGTTGCCACGATAGACTTCGGTGTGGCCCTTTTGCCGGCCGTGGCCGCGCACTTCCGAAACCGTCATGCCATCGACTCCGATTTCCCGGAGCGCGTCCTTCACGGAATCAAATCGCGAAGGCTGAATCACCGCTTCGATCTTGGTCACCATTTCCCTCCATCGAGGATGTCAGGGGCAAATATGGTAACACACCATGTTCGCGATGTACGTCAGCACCGTCCGTGTCTTGCGTATTCCAGGGGGGCTCGACGCTGGCGATGTGGTGGTCGGTTTTGATTCTGACTCCTGACTCCTGGCTCCTGACTCCCGTTTAACCGCCTGCCGCGCGTGCCACATCCCGCCCCGGCACAACATCAATTTGCAGTTTCGCGTCGGCGGCGGGCACGTACGTTATCGGCAGTCCAAGCTCCCGCCGCACGATGTTCGAGCCCTGCGCAATCGCGCTCGCTTTATAGAACGCGATTTCTCGGTTGCAGCCTTGGCGGCCGAAGCCGCAGTCGCTCGAAACGATCAAGCGCTCCGCAGGAATGTATTTCAGCGCCTTGCGAATTTCGCCGGCCACATCTTCCGGCCGATCCGCCTGAAGCGCCCGATGGCTGACGGCCCCGATGCAAATCTTCTTCTTCAGGTCGTGCTTGAACGGCTCAAACAGTTCGAGGTCCTTCTGGTTGCGGTCCTTCATTTCCAGCGTCCACACGTCGCCCCGGCACCGCTCGAGGTAAATCTCGATGGAGTTGGCGTAGCTCGTGTCCTCCATCACGCGCTGCATATTCGGATTGCCCCAGCAGGTATGAATCCACAATTCCACGTCGTCCAGCCCCTCGACTTCGCGGTTGAACGCGTCGACCATGAACTTCACCTCCGCGTGGTCCTTGCCGAAGGTGTTGGCCATGAAGTGGAACGTCGGCTCCTCAGTCTGGATGCATCGGCAGCCGGCATCGCGCAGAGCCAGCAACTCTTTGTTCATCGCCTCCGCCATGTCCCAGATCACCTGACGCTTGTCCTTGTATTTGGGCGTGTGGATGTCGAGGAACAGCGCCATCACCTGCGAGCAGCAGGTGCCGAATTTGACGGGCTTGCGCGTCTTGCCCTGCGCGATGCGCCAGATCTTGGGATAGTCGAGCGGCCGGTGCTCGATCTTATCGACCACGTGCGGCCAGCGCCAGCCCGTGTAAATCTCGTTCAGCAGCGTGCCGGGCGGATAGTGCAGCCACGGCGCGGTGGTTTCCTCCGGCTGCAAGTAGTCGCCTTCGAATCCCGCCCAGCGTTGCAGCGGGTAATGGTGCCAAGCGCGGCCCGCCATGTCCTCATCCACGTGCAGGTCGCCGTGAGTGAGAATGTCGAGCCCGGCGCGCTCCTGATCGCTGATCACCACCGCCATCGCGTCCTGAAACTTCTCGCGAAAGCGGACGTCGAGCATGCAGGTGTCCATCGGCCGCCCCCACATGCTCACGTCATACCAGCGCGGCCGCGGAAACGAGCCAGTTACAGTCGAAGGGAGAATCAAATCTCTAGTTGCGATAAACATATGTTCCTCCGCCTGCGCATTCTACAACAGTGACGAGTGGCATGATGTAGCTTTCACCCGTCAGCAATCAGCTTTCAGCAAGATGAGTCTGTTTCCGCTTTGGACTGATACCTGATAGCTGACCGCTTGTGCTCGTCACTTGTCCCTTGCCACATCCCATCGCCACTTGGCACAGTAGGGTTGTCCGTCATTCCCGCGAAGGCGGGAATCCATGCTCGCCATCTGCCACTGTGTTTCGCGATTCTCGAGTTCTGATTTTCCAGTTTCGGACCTTGCCAGTTTGGAATTTCGAGTTTCCAAGTTTGGCTTCGTTCTTGGGTTCGTTCCAAATCTACTTCCTTTATTTTCAACAACATGGTGGCTTCGAACCGCGTTTTTCATCGTTTTTCTCACCCTGCCTTCGTGAAGTCAGAATTTGGCTTCGTTCCCGCGTTTTTTGGGTTCGTTCTTGGGTTCGTTCCAAATCGACTTCTTTTGTTTTCAATGACATGGTGGCTTCGAACCTCATTTTTCAACAAAAATTCCTCGCCTACCCACCCCTTGCCTCACACTCCCGCCAGCGCGACCATCTGCCACCGTGTTTTTCTAGCCATTAGACACCAGTCACTCACCACTGTTTTTCTCCGGGCACTTGCCACAAGCCGCTTGCCATCGCCACTTGGCGCAGAACCGTTGTCCGTCATTCCCGCGAAGGCGGGAATCCACGGTCGCCGTCTGCACCTGCATTTTGGATTTTCGAGTTTCGAGACAGATGGTGTTAGGGATTGCCGCAGGCATACACTCAGCTCCCGCGCGGCCACGCTCCCCCTCAAACCCGCCCCGCCGTTGGCGGATCAACACTTCATGGCCCGAGACAGTAGTAATTGTCTATCATGACCGACCTCAATTGTCAAGCAATAATTTCGCGCTCAGTACCCCCGGCGCAGCGTTCCGAATCTCGCGCCCTCGCGGCTCACTATCCGCAGCGCGCACACCGGACGACGGCCCGCCGCCTGGAGGCTCTGGGCCGCAGGGCGGACAACCGACAAATCCTGGCGTACCATATCCGGCATGAGCCGGACACAATCGTTTTATCGTGACAAATCGGTCCTGATTACGGGAGCCTCTTCGGGGATTGGGGAGGACCTGGCGTGGCAACTGGGCCAGGCGGGGGCCAAGCTGACGCTGACGGCGCGGCGCAGACAGCAACTGGAGAAAGTCGCGCAAAGAATCGCGGAGACCGGGAAGGCGAAGCCGCTCGTGGCGGAGTGCGACGTGACGCGGGACGGAGACCTGGAGCGAGCGGTGGCGGAGAGCGTGCGTCATTGGGGAAAGCTGGACGTGGTGTTCGCCAACGCGGGATTTGGAGTCATTGGGACGCTGAAAGAACTTTCGCTCGCGGATTACCGGCGGCAGTTTGAGACCAACGTCTTCGGAGTGCTGCGCACGCTGTATGCGGCGCTGCCGGAGATCGAGAAGACGAAGGGAAACATCGCGATCATTTCCAGCGTCAGCGGCTGGGTGGCGACGCCCGGCGCTTCGCCCTACTGCATGAGCAAATTCGCGCTTCGCGCCCTGGCCAACTCGATTACTCCGGAGTTGCGGCTGGCCGGAGTGAGAGTGACGCTAATCAGCCCGGGGTTCGTGGTGAGCAATATCCGGCGAGTGGACAATCAGGGCAGGATGCATGACGGGGCCGCGGACCCGGTTCCGGACTGGATTCAGATGAGCACCGAGCGAGCGGCGCGCAAGATTCTGAAAGCCGTGGCGCGAGGAAAGCGGGAGGAGATTGTCACGCTGCACGGAAAGATATTTGTCGCGCTCGAAAGATTTGTGCCCTGGGCGAACCGAGTCGTTGCCGCAAGGATGGCGGCGCGAGGGCGCAGCTATCGTTCACAGGTGAAGGGTGATTGAGTGGTTCGACCCCTGTGCATGAAAACGCGCGAAGCGCCTTGGAGTGCGGCAGCAGCGCTGCCGCTTTGGCCTTCCGACGCAGGCACAAGGCTGCACTTCCCTCACAAGTCCCTTTGCCTGAAGCTGAGATCGGCAATTAGAGGCATGGCCAGCGTGGCAGCCAATAGGAAAACAAGATTGGCAAAGCGGAACATCTGGGATGGTAAGTCAAACAAAGCGAACGCTCCGTAATACGCGGGGCGGCCCCAGACGAAAATGAACCAAAGCTCTTGCCTCGCGTAGGCGATCCCGACATAGACAATGATGACGAAAGCTGCCAGTTGGAAGCCGCTCTGGGCGCTGCGGGTGAGGACGCTCAGCAGAAACGCCAAGGCATACATGGCCGCCGCCAACGCGAAAATCTCAACGCTCCGGCTCGGGAGCGCGCCGGGCAACACGGCGTGCGTCATGAAAAACATGACGAGGATCGAGACAAGAACCGGGAGTAGCATCAACGGGACCAATTCCGTAATCCCGGCCAGCCAGCTCGTCCAAATGAAATAACGTCGCGGCTTGGGACGAGTGAGGAGAAAGTCCATGTCGCGGCGCTTCGAGTCTTCGCCCATCGCCAGCGCCCCGAGATCGGCCGCCGCGAAGAGCATCAGCAACAAAAGTATCCCCACCGCGTGGTCGACACCCTCTTCCCAAATGATGCGCACATGCGTGGGCGTCAGGATTTTGGGAAACGCCCAGTGGCCACCGTGGTATTCCATGCCGGCGGGCAGAGTGCCCATGATGACGAGTGCCACGCCCAGCGCGAGATAGATGATCAACCGGTATCGTCGGGTGTACCAGCAAGTCCAGAAGTACATAGACGGCCCCTTCCGGCAAGTGATCAGCAATCAGCTATCAGGTGTCAGCAACCCATGGCCGCACGGGTGTACTGCTGAAAGCTGACGGCTGACCGCTGATGGCTCTCACTCGTCACTTGTCACTGCTAGCTAAATCTCCCGTCGTTCGATCAGCCACTGCGAGAGAAATGGAAAAATCAGCGCGACCACAGACCACAGCGCAGCGATCTTCCACTGCTGCGCCAAGTCCGGAATCCACCACGAATCAAACATTGAAAACATCGAGAGCGACAGATCCAAGATTTTCGAAGGCCAATGAACATGCCACCACTGCTCCAACGCGGCGGGGAAAAAGTTGTAGAACAAGACTACGGCGACGGCAAAGCTCACGCCTTTCGCGCCGCTGCCAGTGAGCAACGTCAGGAACTGGGTCAGACCGTAAAGGCAAATCCCCACGGCCACGACGCCTGGAAGCATCACGCCGCTGAAGCCCAGCCAGATCCTGCTGATCTGGGCCACAAAAGGCGCGAGACCAATAGAGAACATGGAAAGGATGATGCAGATCTCCGCTGCGCCCAGCGCCCAATCGTCCCACACAATCCGCCAGCGGGGTTGAGGGCGGGTGAGAACGAACGGCATTGCGCCCGCTCCGTATTCGCGGCCCACGCTGGTGGCTCCAAACGCCAGACTCGACCAAATCATGGCCGGAAGCATGAAGGTCGCGAGCGATGCCACCGCCCCATAGCCTGACCAGAAGGAAATATCCCACGCTTCAAAAAATCGGTTGGTGCTGACGCTTTGCCACGCCAGTGCCCGGAAGTAATACGCCCAATGTTGCATGCCCGTCAGCAGGCCAAGCGCGAGGCACGTTGCGGCGTAAAGCGCTAGGCGCTGGCGCGAGTCACACCAGGATTTCCAGCGATACATGGCAGCTCCTTTCCGGCGAGGCCCAGAAAAACCTCCCCGAGATTCACAGGAGAAACTTCGAGCACGGTCATGCCTTGGGCGCGCAAGCGCGTTACGAAGTCGTCGGCCTCGCGCGAAACGAGGTAGCGGTGAAACTTCTCGGCGCGCCTTTTCGAGATCAGATTGGGGGCTGCCACTTCGCTCGCGGAATCGCCGGAGGCGGTCACCAGGCGGAAGTTCTGGCGGATGTCCTCGAGGCGCGCTTCGAGCAGGAGTTTCCCGCCCTCGATAATCCCGATCCAGTCGGCGATCCGCTCCACTTCCGAGAGGTGATGCGAGCTGACGAACACCGTGCGGCCCTCGCTCACGTGGTCTTCAATCAGCACGCGCATCAGCAGGTCCACCATTACCGGATCGAGGCCGGACGTGGGCTCGTCCATAATCAGCAGGTCCGCACCCTGGCACAGAGCCAAAAGGTGGCACACCTTGGTGCGATTGCCGAGCGAGAGCTTTCCGAACGGCCTCTTCCTCGGGATTTCAAAGAGGCTGATGTACCGCTCCGCCAGCGCGTCGGACCATTTCGGAAAGTAGCCACGGTTGAAACGGATCAGTTGATCGGTGGTGAGCGAGTCAAACAATTGCTTGGTTTCAGGCACGAAGCCGGTCCGCTGAAGAATCGCCACCGTATCCTTGCGAATGTCGAGACCCAGCACCTGAGCGCTGCCGGCCGTCGGGCGAGCCAAGCCGAGCAGCGTGCGGATGGTGGTGGTCTTGCCGGCGCCGTTGCGCCCCAGAAAACCGTAGACCGCGCCGCGCGGTACGTTCAGGTCCAAGCCGTCCACGGCGCGGACGTCGGGATAGACTTTCGTGAGCCCCTGGGTTGAGATTACGGTCTCCGTCATTTCCGTCCTCCCAATTGGCTGAATTCGTCCTCTACGAGCTTGAGGGTCTCATCGGGGTTGACTCGCAACTGCGTGCTCTCGACAGCCAGTTGCCGCGCCAGCGGCCGCAGACGGCGCAGCTTTTCCGATTTCAAAAGACCGGGAAGGCCGTTCGCCACATACGTGCCGCCGCCCGGAACCGTGCGGATCACGCCCTCGCGCTCCAGGTTCTGGTAGGCGCGCGCTACCGTGTTCGGATTCACCCGCAGCTCCGTGGCCAGCTTGCGCACCGAGGGCAACGCATCGCCTTCCTTGAGCGCGGCCGCTGCCACCACGTGCTTCACCTGCGATTCGATTTGCAGGTAAACCGGAACGCCCGACGAGGTGTTCACGTGCAAAATCATACTGTACTAATACAGCAGTACAGTTAGGCTGTCAAGCGTTTTTTTCGGCGTGTTTCCCAGGGGATAGCGCGCCCGGCGCGGGCGTGGTTCCCAGCGCGCCGCTCGGCGAGAGGAGAAAGCGGAGTGGTTTTCGAACTCCGCGGCGCATACCCCAAGACAATGAAAGGCCGCAGCCTTTAGGCACAAGGCTGCGCCACCCGTTGCGCCGAGCATGTTCGGCAGCTCGGAGGTGCAAGTCCTCTACAGTGAAACTTGCACAATTTTCCGATTTTTGGAAAAGGGTGGCCTTTTGCCCCACCGATTCCATTGTTTGTAGACCCGCAATTTGGTGGAGAGTTTCGCAGCGATCAAGCCGCGTGCGTCGATGATTTGACTGGACCGGCCGGCTCCGCGAAGACCTGCGCGGTGAACGCCTGAATCCTCGCGCCACGCTGCCAAGCCTCTGGCTCGAGGCCGGCTTTGCGGCACGTCTCGGCGAGGAACCGTTCTCGATCCCAGTTCAATTGCGCGGCCACCTGCGGCAGCAGCAGGCCGCGTCGCGCGCCGCGCGAAATCAGCAAACCGTGCTTGCCCACTTCCACCTGCTCGGGTGCGATCTCGAAAAACGGCGAGAGCACGGAAACTTCGAGTCGTAATTCGGGGAGTTCTTCCGGCGTGACGGGATCAAAGCGCGGATCGTGGAGCGCGGCAGCGAGCGCGCATTGGCGTACGGTTTGATAAAGAGGCCCGACCGCTTCGATGTGCCCGATGCAGCCTCGCAGCATTTCCCTCTTGTGAAGGCTCACAAAGGCGCCGCCAGGCTCAGCCAGCGCTTCCGAGGGCGCGGCCATCTCTGACAGGCGATACGTCTCGACCGCCTCGGTCAGCGCCTGACGCGCGAGTTGAAGCAAGACCTTTTGCTGATTTTCATCGAGCGGCGACATCGCGTTCTTCCGGCACCTTCTCTTCCTGCGCCTTCTCGCCGGGGCGAAACACCACGGCGCGCGGCGCACGCTGCACGGCGCTGACATCGAACTTATTCCAAAAACTCCAGAAGTATTGCGCCGCCGAAACCAAAGCGAAGAGCATCACCAGCCAGACCAGAATGATTCCGAGATGGTAGTCCACGGACCTCAGCGTGTGGTAGTGCCGCTCCAGCACGAGCGCGGTGACGGCGGCAACCTGCAAAACCATTTTGGTCTTGCCCAGATCCGAAGCTTCCAGCACGAATCCTTCCGCCGAGGCGACGGCGCGCAAGCCGGAAACCGCCAGCTCCCGGCCCACGATGATCACCACCATCCAGGCGGGAATGAGACCGAGCTCCACCAGAGCAATCAAGGCCGAACAAATCAGCAGCTTGTCGGCAATGGGATCCAGCAAAATCCCCAGCGCCGTGATCTGGGCGTGTTTGCGCGCCAAGTAGCCGTCCAGAAAATCGGTGCCCGCCGCGAGCAACAAGACGCCCGTCGCCCACAGGTCGAGGTTTTGGCCCTTGGTGAGCAATAACGCCACCAACAGTGGCACAAAGAAGATACGAAGCAGGGTGAGCGAAATAGGAAAGTTCATTGGCCTTCGATCTCAACCCTCAGCGGAAATTAGCAGGATCCCGCGTGGCGGGACGCCAGTCCGGACGGCTTGCAACTTGGATAAGCAGTTCCGCCCGCCCCTTGAGCCACTATATCGAAGGCCCTGAGCGGTGTCAACGCGCCGCCAGCCAAGGCGCGCGATGGGCGTGATAGCGAGCCGATTGCGCCGAACTGGGCGGTCGTGGTGTAGACTGGCGTTTTCGAACGGGGCATGCATCAGCACCATTGTCAGTCATGAAGGCTCAGGAGCAAATCGAGACCAACCGCCTCTTGCTGCGGAAACCTCTCGCCAGCGACGCCGAGGCCGTATTCACGAGCTATGCTGGAGACGTGGAAGTGACTCGGTATGTCGGATGGCCGACGCACCGATCTATTGCGGACACGCGTGCCTTCCTCGCGTGGAGCGACGCCGAGTGGGCTCGATGGCCAGCGGGCCCGTATTTGGTTTTCTCGCGCTCCGATCACCAGCTATTGGGCAGCACGGGGCTGGCCTTCGAGACGGAGTATCGGGCGGCGACCGGATACGTTTTCGCCAGAAACGCTGGGGGAAAAGGGTACGCCACGGAGGCGCTCGAGGCGATGGTCAAGCTGGCGCGAGAGCTGGGAGTGCGGCGGCTCTATGCGCTCTGTCATCCGGACCATCGCCCCTCGTGGCGTGTGCTTGAGAAGTGCGGATTCCAGCGAGAAGCGATTCTACGGCGCTACGCCATCTTTCCGAATCTCCTCTCGCCCGAGCCGAGCGATACGCTTTGCTACGCTCTCATCCTTTGATCGCATCCCGGCTAGTGCCGTTCCAACTTGTTGCGCCTAATCTGCGTAAGCCAAGTACGGTCTGACGCTGAGCAGGACAGGAGCAGAATTCACCGCCGCATTAAGTTGGAACGGCACTAGTCTGCTACTCGCCGAGGCTAGATCAAATCCGCACTGATTTGATGCGGGTATCATGCGTGCTGGGGGCTACAAAGATATGCTCCACGAATGCCCAATAATTGTGCAAAATTCGGCCCCGATCACCAAGTCATTTTGAAGGGCAGTGGAGGGCAGGCATTGCTCTGGCGATTCGATTCACACGACATAACCTGCTTAATATCAATCACTTGCGATGGCTGGCTTTACCTGCCCCGCATTCCATGCGGGTTTCGGCCAATTCCTTCGTAATTCATCGCTGCCCTGTTTTCCACAGAATTTTCCACAGGCTCGAAGACCGCAAAAACACAGGGGATTTTAACGGAGGGCTGTGCTCTTTTCGCTGTTAGGCAGGCGCGATTCGAGCTGCCTCTTGATGGACTCTGCTACGCGCGCTCGCACGAATATTCGGCCATTCTCAGAGTGCCTCGACAAGACCGTTCCTCGACGATACAGCATCGCAAGGCTTTCGCCATCACCGCCGGCAAACTCGAAATCAGCTTCGACCACGCGATCGTCTCCCAGCGTTTCGTCAATGCGGCGCAAGAGTGCTTGGAGCCCTTCGCCGGTACGCGCTGAAACCGCCGCCCCCGGCCAGCTTTCCGCAGCCTCCGGGCTGGCCGCGATGCGCCGTCGCTGCGCCTCATTCAGAAGATCGATTTTGTTCCAAACATGAATCCGCGGAGTCGACGCCAGGCCCAACAATTCGAGGAGTGCTTCGACAGCGGCATCCTGGTGGGCGTGCTCGGGGTGCGCGGCATCCGTGACCCAAAGCAGGAGGCTGGCGCTTTCGAGCTCTTCCAGCGTGGCGCGGAAAGCCGCCACCACGTGCGGCGGCAATTTCCGGATGAAGCCCACGGTGTCAGAGAGCAAGACTGGCCGATGCGACTCCAGGGGCACCGCCCGGACCGTGGGGTCGAGCGTGGCGAAGAGGCGGGAAGACGTCGACACGCTAGCCTGCGTTAGGGCATTAAACAATGTGGATTTACCAGCGTTGGTATAACCCACCAGGGCGACAGTCAGAAACTGCTGCTCGCTGCGGTGAGCGCGGTGGAGCGCTCGTTGGGAGCGCACGCCCTCGATGGCCACCTTCAATTTTCGGATGCGCTGCCGGATGCGGCGGCGGTCGGTCTCCAGTTTCTGTTCACCGGGGCCGCGCGTTCCAATGCCGCCGCCCAGCCTCGAGAGCAGCGCGCCGTGGCCTCCGAGACGCGGCAAGAGATAATTCAACTGCGCGAGCTCCACCTGCAACTGTCCTTCGCGGCTTCGTGCCCGCCGCGCGAAGATATCCAGAATGAGCTGGGTGCGATCGATGACTCTGAGACCGAGCGCCTCTTCAAGATTGCGAAGTTGTGTGGGCGTAAGGTCGTTGTCGAAGATGGCGAGATCGGCGCGCGCGGCTCGCGCCTGGGTGCGGATCTCCTGAACCTTGCCGCCTCCTACAAGTGTCGCCGGGTCGGGAACCGCGGTGCGCTGAATCGTGCAGCCGACAACGGTGGCACCGGCGCTGGCCGCGAGTTCCGAAAGCTCAGCCAACTCCTCGGGGGCGCTGTCAGCCGGGTGGGCGCCGCGCCCGTTTTCAGACCTGGAAGCGGCAGGGGATAAACGCCTATGCCGGCTGGAGACCCAGCCAACGAGGTAAGCCATTTCCGCAGCGTTTGGGCCTCGAATACGTTTATCCCTCCGCCACCGCCGCTGGCGCCGGCGCCGGTGCATGATTGACGCGCGGCAACACGACCGTTGAAATGGCGTGCTTGAAAATCAGTTGTTCCTGGCTGTTGCTTTCCAAAACGACGGAGAATTTGTCAAAACTGCGAATGCGGCCCGTCAGCTTGATGCCGCTCAGGAGGTAGATGGTGACGGCGAGCTTCTCCTTTCGCGCCGAGTTCAGAAAGCCGTCCTGAATATTCTGCGGCTGCTTGTCCATGTGTTTTCCTCTTTCGCCTTCAGGTCTGGTCATCTTTGTACCTCGTGTTGTAAGGGCTCGCGTGCAATCGTGCTGGAGTTGGGACAACGGCGCGAGGCACCGAGCGGGGGCAAGGCCTTCTCGAGCCATTCGAAAATCTGTTCCTGGAGCGCGGCGTCATCTCCGAAGCCGGCAAACCAAGTGACGCCAAGCTCGTGTCGAAACCACGTCCGCTGCCGCTTGGCGTAACGCCGGGTGGCTGCCTGCGTTTGGAGAATGGCCTCCTCGTCGCTGATTTCTCCACGCGCCGCCGCGATGGCCTGCGGATAGCCTAGCGAAGTAAAGGGTCCGAACCCACTGCTGGAATCTCGCCCGCCATTTTTCCTCTCGTCAAATAGCCGGCGCGCTTCATCCACCAGCCCGGCGGCAAACATGCGCTCCACCCGAGCATCGATGCGGCGGTTGAGCTCGCGGCGGGCCGGATCAAGGCCGATCTTTACCGCCTGGAAACCTTGCAATGCGTTTCTGCCACGGGCCTGCAAGGACGTGAGCGGTTGGCCTGCCAGAAGACAGACTTCGACGGCGCGAATGATCTTCTGTGTGTCGCGAGGTTTGATGCGCGCCGCCGCTGGCGCGTCGAGGCGGCGCAGCAGGCGATGCAAAAATTCCCTGCCGCGGCGGTCCGCGATGTCGCCGAGACGCGCGCGCAGAACTTCGGAGCGCTTCGGTCCTTCAAACAGTCCCTCGAGGAGTGCGCGCAAGTAAAGTCCTGTCCCGCCCACCAGAATCGGCAGCCTGCCGCGTCCGCGGACCGAAACCAGTGTAGCTGAAGCGGCGCGGGCGAATTCGCCTGCAGTGAAGATCTGGTCAGGCTCCACGCAGTCGAGCAGATGGTGGGGAATCCCGTCCTGCTCGTCTGGCCGGATTTTTCCGGTCCCAATGTCGAATCCGCGGTAGACCTGCATGGCATCGTAATTCACGATTTCGCCATTCCATCGTTTCGCGATCGCCAGCGCCAACGCCGACTTTCCCGCGGCTGTGGGTCCGACAATGGCCAAGAGAGGGTAACCCGACGTTGCTGCTGCCGCTGCGGTCTCTGGAGTCACCGGCTCCACCACCACAGCAAGCGCAGGAAGCGGAAGACGAGGAGGCAGAGAATCGCTCCGAGGAGAAGAAAACATCCGAGAAGTTGCGCTCGTGAAGGGCGAATCATCGGTCATGCAGGCTGGTGAGGAGCTCCGGCTGGAAAGCACGCCGCCGCGATGGGCGCGTAGAGCCGAGGCATCAGCGGCGCCGGCCGGCACGCTGAGTTCTCGCGCGAATTTCCTCACCCTGCAATTCTAACCGAGCGCTTGTTCCGCATCAAGGGCCAGTGCCGATGTTGTAAAGGAAGAAGAATTGCAGAACAAGGTTTTTGCCGGTGAATTCTTCCGGCAAGGGCGGAAACGGATTCGACAGCTTGATGGCGGAGAGCGCGGCCGTATCCAAAGGCTCGGATCCCGAAGAACCCACTAGTCGAAGCTGCGGTACGGACCCATCCCTGAGAATTTCAAATACGATGGCCACCCGCCCTTTTTCTCCCATTTGTGCCGAAACCGGAATCACCGAGTACCAATTTCGTTTCACGTTATAAATCACTCGCGCCAGATAGGGCCCGAAGTCCACTCCGCGGGTATCCGAAAGGATGAGGGGCTGATCCATGGAAAAACTGGACCGAGGATTGTTGAACTGCCCGCCCGAGTCGCCGGGTCCAGCAATGGCTCCCGAGGCCCGTCCGCGAGCCGCCCCCCGAAGCGATTGCTGAATGGCTTCGCCGGGTGTCGAAAGCGGCAAACGCAACTGCGCCTGGTCGCCTTCGCCTGCTCTTTGGGGAACATCCATTAGGCGCAACTGGCTGTTCTCGGGCTTGGGCGCGGGCGGAGCGGGCGTTCCGCTCGATTGCGGGCCGCCTCCGGGCGGGGGTGTGGGCTGCGGCGCCGGGGGAGCAGGCGGCGCGCCCCCGGCGATTTCGGGCAACGGCGTGTTGCCGCGCGAGTAAGGCATGCGCAGGGCGTTGGGATCGATCTCGGGTGCCTTGCCCTGTGCGATTCGATTCTTGTCCGACAGGAGATTGGTCTTGGGCGGAGGCTTGGGCTTTTCAAAATCGGGCGGCATGTAAAGAAACGTGGTTTCGGGCTGCGGCCGGCGCTCAAGGACGATGCCCATCATCGCCGCACCGCGCCGGAAGAGCTGCGGCGCCACCAAAGCGAAAATGACCATCACGGCGTGGAGCACGACCGACAGCAGAAACATCGTGCGGCGGCGCCAGCGCGCAGTTTCGGCTTCCGATTCCTGCAATTGATAAAAAATGTGTAGTTCGTCGCCCATGTGCTTGTCAAAAGCCTTCGGCTCTCAGCTATCAGGTCTCAGCAAAGAACTGCAGCGACCGCTGACTGCTGAGGGCTGACGGCTGATAGCTCTTTATCCCGACAACGGACTACGGACGTCTTCTCCATCCAAAATCGAAAATCCAAAATGCCTAGAGTTCTCCGCTCGAGCCTGCTGATCTTTGCAATGGGAAGTTAACTTTCTCCGCATGTTGTTCGATGCATTTCATCACCCTCTCGGCTAGTGCCAGCGCGGCGCGACCTTCGACCCCGCCGACGAGCGGAGGGCGCCGGGTCCGTACCGATTCCACAAACGCCTCGAGTTCGGCCCGCAAGGGTTCGACGGGCGGCGCATCGAGTTTGCTGAAACCGATGTGAGGCGCCGGCCCGTTGCGGTCCACTCGCAGCGCGAGCGCGTCGCGACGCGAGAAGTCGATCGAAATGTATTCGTTGGGCTGAAAGTAGCGGAACTTCCTCACCCGCTCCGTGCTCACGCGGCTGGCCGTCAGATTCGCCACGGTCCCATTCTCGAATTCCACCCGGGCGTTCGCGATGTCCACCTTGTCGGTGAGCACCGGCAAGCCGACAGCGCGAACTTCAGCGACCTGGGACTCCACCATCCAGAGTATCAGGTCGAGGTCGTGAATCATGAGGTCAAAGACCACGTCCACGTCGAGACTGCGCGGCGTGAAGACACCCAACCGATGCACTTCAAAAAACATCGGGTTGCGCGTCTGAGCGCGCGCGGCCACAACGCCGGGATTGAAGCGCTCGAGGTGGCCGACTTGTAAGATGCGCCCTTCGGCCGCTGCGCGATGAATGAGGATATCCGCTTCTTCCACCGTGCGGGCGATGGGTTTTTCCACTAAGACGTCCACGCCGCGATCGAATGCCCGGCAAGCAACCTGGGCGTGATCGGTGGTTGGAATCACCACGCTCACGGCGCGAACCGAGCTCAGCGCGGCGTCAAGGTTCTCGAAAGCTCGCACGCCCAGTTCTTCGGCTACACTGCGGCGGCGCTCGGCGATGAGGTCGTAGACGCCCACGAGCTCGACGCCTTCGATTTCCTTGAAGTGCCGCGCATGATTCCTGCCGTGCTCGCCGACGCCAATCACGGCAACTTTAACGAGATTTTGGCGTTCAGTCATGGGGTTATTGAGCGCCCGGATCCCAATCCCAGCGCGTGAGGGAATCGGTCATCGTCCCGACCACCTTTCCTTGAGCAGGACTTTGGTGAGCGACACCCCAGGGATGACGAGTGGCAGAATCGGCCGCTTCCAAGACGGCAGGGTTTTACCCTGTCCTGCGGGAATGATTCTGGCCACAAGTTTCCCGTGACGAAGGACCTCTATGCTCTCGCCCCTTTCAGCCCGGTCCAGAACCGCCGAGGCCTTTTTTCCGAAGTTGTGTGACCGTCAGGGTCATGCTCCAAGCCTCAATCGAAGGCAGCTAAATCAATCCCGCACAGCGACCATGGCGATTCCTGCTTTACTCGCCTCCGCGAGCAGTTGCGAACGCTCGAAAAGTAGTGTCTTGCCCGCATCCAGGGCCAGCGCGCGAGCGTTGGCACGCGCCATCACCTCAATCGTGCGCAAGCCGATTACCGGAACATCGAACCGCATGTCCTGGCCCGGCTTACTTACTTTGACGACCACCAGCTTCCGGCCGTTACTCAAGCTGGCGGCGCGTTCGATGGTGGCATCCGTGCCCTCCATTGCTTCCACCGCAACGCACGCACGATCGGCCACGACAATCGTCTGGCCTATGTCCAGGCCCGCAATTTTCTTGGCGATCTCGCGCCCATAGGCAATGTCCGCCATCTCCATCGCATCGGGCGAACGCTCGGTCAGAACGCCTTCCTCCGGCAGCAGCGGCTTCAAGAAAAGCGTCGAATCCACCACCTGGATGCCCCGCGCCTCCAACATGCGGACAAAGGCGCCAATAAGCGCGTTGGTGTTTTTTCGATGCAAGCCGCCCAAGACGCGGCTCACCAGCCCGTCCGGCCGAATTGAGCTGAACAATTGCGCGTGCTTCACTTGCCCGGCTAGAACGACTTTGTTCACTCGCTCCGCCGAAAGCAGATCGAGCAGTTTTGCGACTTCACCAAGGCTCAGCCAATGAATCTCGCGGGCGAGACGAGCTAGGTCAGGCGAGGCCTCTTCCTTGATGGCCACGACGAGGGGATGGATGGCCTGGTCGCTTGCGGCCTCGAGCACCAGAAACGGAAAATGCCCGTTGCCGGCAATGATGGCATAACGATCGTCTGTTGATTGAGCCATTGGGTGATTGGGTGATCGGGCCATTTGAAGAAACTGAACCATTGAGTCGATCAGCCACTGGGGAAAGCGCGATTTTTTCAATGGCTCAATGGCCCAATGGCTCAATGACCCAATTCTGTCTATTTCACTACGCCTCTCTCCGAACTCCTGACGAATTCCGCCAGCGCCTGAACGTGCGCGGAACGAAATCCGCGCGCACCGATGGCTTCAACCGCCTGGGTGGTATTCAGCTTCGAGCGGCAAAGCAGCCGGAACGCGGCCTCGAGCTCATCCAAATCTTCCTTGCTCAGTCCAAAGCGCTCCAGGCCGATCCGATTGGCGCCCAGCACCCGCACCGGGCGGTCGGTGCTCGATTTGGAATAGGGAAGAATGTCCTTGTTGATGGCGCTGAACGCTCCGATGAAACTGTGCGCGCCGAGGCGCGTGAATTGGTGAACCCCGCAGAACGCGCCCAGGATCGCGTGACTTCCTATTTCCACGTGCCCCGCCAGCGATGCGCCATTCGCCATGATGATGCCGTCACCGAGCTGGCAATCGTGCGCGACGTGGACGTAGGCCATCAACAGATTGTTGTTGCCGATCCTGGTGACACCTCCGCCGCCGACCGTGCCGCGATTCACCGTCACAAACTCGCGAAACACATTGTGGTCGCCGATTTCGAGGCGCGTCCGCTCGCCGTGATACTTCACATCCTGCGGGTCCAGGCCGATTGAGGCGTGAGGAAAGATCCGGTTTTGCTTCCCCATTTGGGTCGGACCGCCCAGCACCACATGCGACATCACTTCGCAGTCCTCGCCCAGCTCGACTCCCTCTCCAATGACTGTGAATGGCCCCACGGTGACGCTGGAAGCGATTTTGGCATCGGGATGGACGATCGATGTGGGATGAGCTTTCATGTTGCGGGATTCTCGACGATCGCGAAAGTGACCACCGCTTCGGCCGCAAGTTTTCCGTCCACGGTCGCTCGCCCTTCCATTTTGCCGAAGTTGTTGCGCCGATTCAGCATCTTCATCTCGACTCGCAATTGGTCGCCCGGGATCACGGGCCGGCGGAACCTGGCGCGATCCACGCCGGTGAAATAGATGAGTTTCTTGTGACGATCCGGAATATCGCGGTAGATCATCACTCCCGCAACCTGCGCCATGCACTCGATGATGAGCACGCCCGGCATCACGGGCATGCCGGGAAAATGGCCCTGAAAGAAAGGCTCGTTCACGGTCACGTTTTTCAGCCCGACGATGCGCCGGTCGGCTTCCAGCTCGATAATCCTGTCCACGAGCAGGAAAGGATACCGGTGCGGCAGAAGCCGCATGATCTCGGTAATGCCATAGATCGGCTTCTGTTCGGCGGGCGGACGGATGTCAGCCTGAGGAGTCACGGTTGGATCAGCCACGATTCACCCTTCGCTGGATTTCAGTGCTTCTAACTCCAGTTCTCGTTTTTCGCGCGCACTGGGCCGGCTTGAAGCTCGCCGAGCCAAGGCGGGCATTATAGTTGAAAACCTGACGATTCTCCAAACTCGGCGTGGAGCGTGCGCTCCCAGCGCCGGGAACGCGGCCTGTGCTAAACTGCCAACGCGTGACCAGCTATCGTGGGGGCACCCCTTGTAGGTGCCCAACACGGGGCACGCACGAGGCCTGCCCCTAAGCTGGGGGCGACGGAGGAGAACCGCTTGAGCGCTCGCGTCCTGGACGGCAACAAAATTCGCGACGACATCAAGGGCGAACTCACTGGCCAGATTGAAGCGCTGAAGCGCGCCGGCATTACGCCGGGACTGGCCGCGCTGCTGACCGGCGATGACCCGGCCTCCCAAATTTACGTTCGCAATAAAGTCAAGACGTGCGCCGCTCTCGGGTTGCACAGCGAGAAAATAGAGTTGCCCTCAGAGACGACCACGGCCCAGCTTCTGCAAGTCGTCGAAGACCTCAACCGCCGGGACGAGATCGACGGCATTCTGGTTCAACTGCCTTTGCCGCCGCAAGTGGACGCCAAGCGCGTCCTCATGGCCGTCGATCCGGCGAAGGACGTGGACGGGTTCCACCCGCTGAATATCGGCAACCTGGTGAGCGGACGCCCGGGGCCTGTGCCCTGCACTCCGGCGGGGATCATCGAGATCTTGCGGCGCAACGAAATCGCCATGAAAGGCGCGCGTGCCGTGGTCATCGGGCGCAGCGATATCGTGGGGAAACCGGTCGCCATCCTGCTGCTCCACAATCACGCCACGGTTACCATCGCGCACTCGCGCACGCGCGATCTGCCGGCAGTAGCGCGCGAGGCGGATATCCTGGTGGCTGCGATGGGCAAACCGGCGCTCGTGACGCGGGACTTCATCAAACCGGGCGCGACCGTCATCGATGTGGGCATGAATCGCCTGACGACGGCAGAGGAAGTTCGCCGAATTTTTCGCGATCCCGCTGCGCCACTCGCCGAGTTGGCCGCCAAGGGTTCCGTTCTGGTCGGCGACGTGCAGCCCGAAGATGTGAAGGAAATCGCGGGCGCCTATACACCCGTGCCGGGCGGCGTCGGGCCGCTGACCATCGCCATGCTGATGGTGAACACGGTGCGGGCAGCGCGAGCGCGAAGGGCAGTGGCTAGTGGTTAGTGGCTAGTGGCCGGGGATTGCCGATTTTCGATTGACGATTGCCGATTCGAAATGAGGAAACTTGAAACTGGAAATTGGAAACTGGGAAGCGCCCCAGTTTCTATTTTCCAGTTTCCATTTTCTTCTTTTCGCAAATCGCCGCTCGGCAATCGAAAATGAATGCTGAGAGCTGACTGCTGAAAGCTGATGGCTTATTTTGGTCTTACCGGCGGCGCTGCTTCAGGCAAGAGCACTGTCGCGCAAGTGTTCCGCGAGCTCGGCGCGAAGATTGTTGACGCCGACGAAGTCGGCCATGAACTCCTGCGCGCTCACCTGCCAGCCTACCAGGAAACCGTTCGCCGGTTTGGGAACGGAGTCGTTGACCCATCGGGAGAAATTGACCGCAAACGCCTGGGTGCTATTGTGTTTGCCGACCCCGAGGCGCGGCGCGATCTGAATGCCATTCTCCATCCTCGGATTATCGAAGCCGTGGAGCGACTCGCCTCTAATTATGAATTGTCGAAACCCTCTGATGTCGTTCTTGTGGACGCGGCGTTGATTTTCGAGGCTGGCATCGGCGGACGATTTCAAAAAGTGATTGTCGTGTGGTGTCGCCCGGAGCAACTAGTAGACCGGCTGATGGCTAAGGCTGGCCTGACACGAGAGGAAGCCGAACGCCGCATCGCCGCGCAAATGTCGCCCGAAGAAAAGCGCCGCCGCGCGGATTTCCTCATCGACAATTCAGGAAGCCTGGCGGACGCCCGCCGGCAAGTCGAGGATATTTATCCCAAGCTGCAACGGCTCGCCGGCGGCAAGGACCAAACACAAAAGATTAAACACAGAGGTCACTGAGAGTTTCTGTGTTCTCCGGGCTGGCGTCTCTGTGAACTCTGTACTACTAGTCCCAAACTTCTTCTCAGCGCGCGAAGAAATGCAAGATCCTTCGCTACGCTCAGGATGACATGTCATTCTGAGCGTAGCGCAGCGAAGCGAAGAATCTCGTTTTTGGTTGCGGCCAACGGCCGCGCTAGGTTGAGGCTTTTCTCACTTCTTCCAACCACGAGTTTCCTTGCCGAACCAACCCATCCAACGCTTCCTGCACTTCGCCGAGTTTTCGCGCTTGTTCTTTCTCGTCAGCGTCGGAGGAAACGAGGATGGGCGGTGCAATGAAAATCGCCGTGCGGCTGAAAGGCTTGGGAATCTCGGTCTGGTCCCAGCTCCTGCGAAACACCCAGGAGCGGCGTGGAGTGATGTAAAAGCACAGGATGGCGGCGCCACTGTGTCTGGCGATCTGTATCACGCCAGGTTTTGCCTGGAAGCGAGGGCCACGAGGGCCGTCTGGAGTGACGGCCCCAGGCCGGCCTTCGCGAAGCGCGCGAATCATCTCAACCACCACGCGCGAAGCCCGGCGCGAACTCGATCCGCGTGCCGTCCCATAGCCGTGCCAGTGAATCACCTTGGTGGTGTATTCGCCGTCGAAATTCTGGCTCACCATCACCACGATGCCTCGTTTGCGCCAGAACCAGATGGCAGGAAAAATGGCGCGATGCCAGAATGCGAGGAGAACACTCTTGCCCACGCGCTGCGCCTCTTCGTAATTCTCGTAGCCATAGACTTCCCAGCGCAAGCTGCGCCCGATGAAGAGCACGGCCAAGTAGCCGAATACACTGATCGCCCAGATCTTCAGGCGCGCCCGGAGCGTAAAAACTCGTTCCTCCTTGCCGCTGGAGTCGGCGACCGCGCCCGACTGCCCGCCAGGATCAGACTCAGCAGACGGGGTTGCGACTTTGTCGGAAATCTGGTTCATCGTGCGAGAGCGATCATTCTACTTAGTACTGCTCAGGGTGACTGGTCCGAGCATGATTCCAACCGGTTAAATTATCACATCCCATCATAATGCGGCCCGCCCCCTCCCTCCGGGCAGACCCAGGTGATGATCTCGTAAGGGTCGGCGATGTCGCAGGCCTTGCAGTGGACACAATTCGAAGGGTTCAGCTTCAAGTGTTTGCCGGAGCCGTCGGTGTTGTCTTCCATTTCATAAACCGCGGCGGGGCAAAAGAACTGGCAAGGGTTGCCGTACTCGCGGATGCAGCGATTGTTGCAGATGTCGAAGTCGGCGATTCTCAGGTGCGAGGGCTGGTCTTCTTCGTGATGAGTTGAGGAATGATAGACATCGGTGAGCTTGTCAAAAGTCAGCTTGCCATCGGGCCTTACGCGCTCGTCGGGTTGATCGGCGAAGGCAGCAAGGCGTTTCATGTGCTGGTGATCGGGACGCGAAGTGTAGCGCGCGCGCCAGCCGCGGCCGCCCGTCACGAACTGAAGCGCGCCGTGCGCGACGCCGCTCCAGAAGCCGTGCTCGAAGCCTTGATGGAAGTTCCGCACCTTCCAGAGCTCGTCCCTCACCCAACTGGCTTGCCATCGGCCTTCGAACCGGCCGAGCGCCACGCGCGACGTGTCGCCCTTGCGCAGCGCCTCATAGATCGTTTCGGCGGCCAACATGCCTGTCTTCATCGCGAGATGGATGCCCTTCAGCCGCTGCGAGTTCAGAAATCCGGCCGAGTCGCCGATCAGGAGCGCGCCATCCATGGCGGTCGTGGGGATGGCGAAGTATCCGCCTTCGGGAATGGTTTTGGCGCCGTAGCGCACCATCTGGCCGCCCGCCAGGAGCCGGGCCACGAGCGGGTGAGTTTTGAAAAGCTGAAACGCATTGTGTGTATCAAAGCGCGGGTCCTCATTATCCAGGCCCGCAACCAAGCCGACTGACACGCGCGTGTCTGAGAGGGCGTAGATGAATCCTCCGCCAAACTGGCGAGAGCTGAGCGGCCAGCCCGCCGTGTGGATGACCTCCCCTGGGTGGATGCGGCCGGCAGGAATCTCCCAAAGCTCCTTCACTCCCAGCGTGTAAGACTGCGGGTTGCGGCCGCGGTCGAGGCCGAGTTTGGCGACCAGTTGTTTCGAGAGTGAGCCGCGCGGACCCTCGGCGAAAACGGTGACCTTGGCGCGGAGGTCGTAGCCCGGCTGAAAGTTCGACTTGCGCGCGCCGTTGCGGTCGATTCCCTTGTCGTCGGTTCGCACGCCCACCACGCGCTCGCCATCGTAGAGCACCTCCATCCCCGCGAAGCCCGCGAAGATGTTCAGGCCCTCGCGCTCCGCCCGCTCGCCCATCCACTTAACAAGTTTGTTTAGCGAGACGACGTAATTGCCGTGGTTTTGGAGAAAAGGCGGATTGATCGGCAGCTTCCAGCGCTTGGTTCGAGTCAGGTAATAAACCGAGTCTCGGGTGACGGTCGTTTCGAGTGGCGCGCCTTGAGCTTCGAAGTCGGGATAGAGTTCGCGGAGCGCGCGCGGATCAAGGACGGCGCCGGAAAGGGAGTGCGCGCCGATTTCGTCCGCTTTCTCCAGAACGTAGATGTTTTCCGCGCTCAGAAAAGACGCAGAGTTCGAAAGTGCTGAACGTTGCACCCCAGAACGTCCCACAGATTGTTCGGGCTTTGCGTTGCCATTCTTGATGAGCTGCGCCAAGCGTAGTGCGCAAGCCAGTCCAGCGGGCCCGGCGCCGACGATGAGGACATCGGTTTCCAGGGTTTCGCGCGACACATCGTCCATGCATGGTGCAGCGCTCAGCAGTCAGCTCTCAGCCTTCAGCAGGCTGATGGCTGATGCCTGATGGCTGAGAGCTAGTTCTTCGGCAGGCTCGCGATCTGCTGCCTCACAGCGTCTCCGATTTCGGGTTCGCCGGCGAATTCCTTGGCCATGCGCTCGTAAACCTGGCGCGCCTGGGCAGGCTGGGTGGCTCGATACGCGTCCCCCAGAGCCAGTTCTGCGATCGCCTTGGGGACGGTCGAACTGGGATGGTCACAAAGACCCTGATAGATTTTCACCGCGTCCGAAAGCTTGTCCGTCTTGGCCAACTCTTGAGCCTCGGAGTACTTGGCCAGCGAGGCGATGTCTGGGTCGCGGTCTTTTGCGGCCTCCGTGAAAGTCTTGATCGCTCCTGCCTCGTCGCCAAGTGCTGCCTGGCACAACCCAACATGATAGCGCGCGATGCGAACGGCCTTCGGTTCGGGAAGAAGCTTGGGGAATCCTGTGACGTTCGCCATGACGGAAAACTCCGCGAGGGCTTTTGAATACTTTTCCATCACGGTGGGAAAAGCCTGCCCCGGCGTCCCAGGCGCGGGCGTGCCCACATAGGCGTGAAAGGTGTCGAGCGCCTCCCCAAGCTGCGCGTTGGCGAGGGCCTCCTGGCGATCGAGCCAGACCCTCAGCCCAACGACGAGCGCGATAATCCCAAGCGACAAGCCCACCGCGACGAAGATCTCGCGGTAATGCTCCTTGGCGAATTGCTCGTACTCTTCAAAGGTTGTCTTGAATTTGTCTTCCTTCAGTTCGTGTCGGGTCGGCCTGGCCAATCGATTCTCTCCTTTGTGGGGACGTACGTTACAATGTTAACGCTGTCTCGAAAAAGCGTCAATCAGCGAGCGAGTAGAGCAGGGAAAACATCTTCACGCCAAGGCGCGAAGCATCTCAAGAACCCGCCTTTCGAGGGCATCACCAATGTTCGCTTGACAACTGGGAATAATAGTGTATGCTATTAGCAGTTTCGAATACCCGTCCGTTGGGTTGGTCCTCTTCCGCTCGTCCCGCCTGCGGAAGAAGGAAGCGAGCAGATGGGCAGAGATCATCAGACAGGCTGGTGAAAAAGGTGTAGAGGCGGCTTTAGGCCGCCATCGCGTGTTGAGATCATCCAAAGTATGGCGGTCCCGCAGGGCGAGACGCCGCTGCGTCGCGCCACGCGATCTCTTCATCAGCTCAGACTGCAGAGCAATTCCGCTGGAGTTTTCGATGTCCTACACCAAGAAACGGACTCTCACCGCCGCCCGCCTTGCGGCGAACCGCAAGAATGCCTTGAAATCGACCAGGCCGCGCACGCCGCTAGGCAAATCGCGAGTGGCCCTCTGGAAACTCGAAATTCGAAACTCGAAGAGCCGTGGTAAGTGGACAGTGGAAAGCTGGAGCAATCAGTGGTCAGCTTTCAGGTCTCAGGGAAAACCCTGGCCCGAGGGTGGCGCCCTTTGGAACGAAGCCGGAATGTGCTTTAGAATGAGCAGGATGCTCGTTACGGGTACGGTCACTATTCCCGATTTGCATATGGAAACCGGAGACTCGAAAATCGAAACCGGCAAAATCGGCAACTGGAAACTGGAAAATCGAAATTGGAAAACGGAGAATTCAGATTCCCGCGTGCGCGGGGATGACTGCGTCGTTGAGTGCGGGCCAGACTGATGCCATCTCTACAAACGACCACTGCTGTCGGTGTCCCGACGCGCGAGAAGCAGTCGGTGGCGTTGACCTCTGCCCTGGCCGCAGCGCTGTTGACCACTCTGAAGGTCTCGGTGGGCATACTGACGGGCAGCTTGGGCATTCTCTCCGAAGCGGCGCACTCGGGGCTGGACTTAGTGGCGGCAGTGGTCACGTACCTCTCGGTGCGAGTCTCGGATAAGCCGGCCGACATGGATCATCCTTTCGGCCACGGCAAAATCGAGCACCTCTCCGCATTCATTGAAACCAGCCTGCTGCTGCTCACCTGCGGTTGGATCGTGTGGGAAGCGGGCCGACGGCTTTTCTTCCGGCACGTTCACGTGGAGCCCTCGGCATGGGCAGTCGGCGTGATGCTCGTCTCGATCACCGTGGACACCTTCCGGTCGCGCGCTCTCTTTCGAGTGGCGCGGAAGTTCGACAGCCAAGCGCTGGAGGCGGACGCCCTGCACTTTTCGACCGACGTTTACAGCTCGAGCGTGGTGATTCTCGGGCTGATTCTAGTGTACGTAGCCGAGGCGAGGAACATTCCCTGGATGCGCCACGCCGACCCCATCGCTGCTCTGGCCGTGGCGGGCATCGTGGTGTATCTCAGTGTGAAGCTCGGCAAGAGGACTGTAGACGCCCTGGTGGACGCCGCCCCGGCGGGCGCGTCGGCGCAAATCGCGGCAGCCGTATCCCGCGTGCCGGGCGTGCTGAATCACGAGCGCATCCGCGTGCGTCAGAGCGGCCATCGGCTTTTTGTGGATTTCCAGGTGATGCTCGAGAGCAACATTCCCTTCGAGCACGCGCAGTCGGTGGTGGGCTTGGTGGAGGCCAAGGTGCACGAGCTCTTTCCCACCGCCGACGTGGTGGTCCGCGCCGCGCCCCGCGAACCCGCCTCAAGCGACCTGGTGGAGAGAATCCGGTCCGTGGCTCACCGGGAGAATTTCCAAATTCACGACGTCACCGCTTATGAGGTGAGAGGGCGCGTCAACGTTAGCCTGGACCTCGAACTCGATCCCTCGCTCCGGCTCGATGTGGCCCACGACCAAGCCTCGCGTCTGGAGGCGGAGATCAAGCGCGCGTTGCCGGAAGTGAGCGAGGTGAACATCCATATTGAGCCGATGGCCAAGCGGGTGGAAGCGAGCGATGAGCCTCATCTGGCGAAGGAGATGATGGAAAAGAAACTGATGAAGATCGCGCGCGACACCCCTGGCGTCCTCGATTGCCACGCCCTGGAAGCTCACCAAGTGGGCGAAAACATCCTCGTCAGTTTGCACGCCACCGTCGAACCTAACCTCTCCGTGACACGCGTTCACGAGATTACCGAAGTTCTTGGGTTCAAGTTCCGGAAAGCCTTTCCGCAGATCCTTAAGGTGAGCATCCACGCGGAGCCGAAAGGCGCGGAGCAATTATGATATGGTTGCCTGAGGGGGTAGACAATTGGATTGAATTAGGGTAAATGATATGGTGCGTCGGGCGGTTGGACGGTTGAAGACTTTGCCGGGCAAGAGAAGGGCAGAAAAGATCGCGTTCCATGAAATTGTACGCGGAGCTCTGCCCGGAGTTCGAAGTGAAAGTTCGCACTTAACACGAGATCAAAGGAGTCCTTATGGCAGAACTTCGGAATCAGGTACCCAACGGTCGACCCGCACAGCCGTTTCGCATGGACGTGGAGCTTCATGAACTTTTGACGAAGCCGGCGGGCAAACCGCCAGCACCCCCGACGCTCAGGGGGCAGGGGAAAGAGCTTTTGACCCTGCCCGAGCCCGTGTATCCCCAGTGTCCACGCGGCGAGGACGAAGAGCTGTCGGAGAAGGCCTACCACCGCATGAATGCGATCCGGGGTTTGAAAGGGTGGGCCGTGCCTTACTTCAAGTCGCTCTTCCACAAAGGAGAGCTCCGGCCGATCATCACCTACCTTTTCACGGAGTTTAAGTGCAACGTCGATTGCCATTACTGCTGGTCGTTTAATAACAACATCAAAGGCATGTCCGAGGACGTGGGCCGGCGCTCGATCGATTGGATCCACTCGATCGGCGGGCGGGTGCTGGCGCTGATGGGCGGCGAGCCTCTCCTGCGGCCCCAATACGTTCACAAGATTACTTACTACGCCGCCAAGAAGGATTTCTTTGTCTATCTGCCCACCAACGGGTACCTGATGCGGCCGGAAGTGATCGATCGCATCGGCGATGCCGGCGTGGCCGTCTGGAACCTCGCCATCGATTGCGTCAATGAAAAGCCGGGCCTGCCCAAGGCGCTGAACCGGATTCGGCCGCATTTCGATTACTTGGTCAAAAACCAGCGCCGCTACGGCTATTCGGTAATGATTAACATAAACGTTACACATATTAATATGGATGACGTTAAAGAGCTCACCGAGGTCGCGCACGACCGCGGCCTGGCCACGGACTATCACTTGAACGAATCGCCGCTCACCGAGCAGCCTCACTTCAAGCACATGGACAGAAACGAAACCTACCTGACGCCGGAGGACTTTCCCAAGGTCGACGAGCTGCTGGATTGGGTCGTCGAGAAGCACCGCCAAGGCTACAAGATGCCGAATCCCCGGCAGCACTTCTTTGACATGAAACAATTGATGCGCGGTAAAGTGGATCCCTGGCCGTGCCGGGCGGGCCAGAATAATCTTATCATCCGCACCGACGGCACCCTGGCGCCGTGCTTTCCCATGTATACCGCCACCTACGATTGGGGAACGGTCGAGAACCACAAGTTTGAAGTGAAGCAGCTCGATGAGATGAAGAAAGAGTGCTCCACGCATTGCCTCTCCACCTGCAATCGTATTTTGGCCCACTGCTACAACAGCCGGCGTGTGGTGGGATGGCTGTGGAAGCAGGCGGCGCGCGGCTTCCGGGGAACTACTGGGAGTTTTGAGGACTGAGGCGGACTCCGAGACGTTCGATCAACCTCAACGGGGAAACTTGAGCGAGGGAGCGGTTTCAGAGCTCTTCTGCGGGTGGGCTTCGGCCCGGCGTGAAGGCGTCTGCAGCTTGCGGGCGTCGAGCAACTCGTAGTCTTTGTAATCGATGGTCAAGACCGAGCGCCCGAAGATGCGCACGTCAGTGATGGATTCGAGGTGCGCGGGCAGCCAAAAATCACCAATCTTCCGATAAGTGTCGGTGATGTCGTTCTTCTTCGTCCACCAAGAGGGATTCTTCGCCGGCTCACACTCGATGCGAGCGACGGCGAAATCCTGAGCATCCACCCAAATCCTTCCTTTATACAAAAACTTGTTGTTGATCCTGGGGGTCAGCTTCAAGACGTAGAACACGGGTGGTGTCCCTTCCACTTTGTCCAACGCGAATTCGTAGTTCGCCGGGGTGATTGCCGTCCGGTCGCGGTTATCCCCACGCAGCCCTTCCTTTTCGGCCTCCATGGTCGCTTTCAGGACCCGGTTGCGCATCAATTCAGAACCGCTCTCGGAAATGATCTCGAAGACCTTCTGGTCGGGCCAGACGTAAGTCATCTTGGCGACCATGTCAGCGCGCCGGTGAACGAGACCGTCCAGCGTCAGATGATACTTGCGCACTGACGTGTAAAGTCTCAGAGCCTCGGCGCGCATCTGATTCATTCTGACCATCGCCGCGACCACTTGATCGAGCGGCAAAACGGGGGCGCAGGCTGGGTCTTGGGTTTCGCAGATGTCCGGGTGGATCGCGGGGAGGACCAACGCCATCGCCAGGGCGATGCCTGTTTTTTGGACTCGTCGTCGTAGCCGGCGTCCCACGCTCTTCATTCTCCCTGCGCTTTTCCGGTTCATGAGCAATTCAGTAGTGCCCACCGGCATTCCGCCTGGGTGAGCGCGGCTCGGCCCTGCATTGCGTCATTCGCGTGCCGCCACGCCTCGTGGTCAGGGCCGCTTAGTCAGTCCTTTCAGGATTGAGCGGCCCCTCGGATTTGATGCGGAGGGGTTCGTCGGTGTTTGCACCCTTTTGAGACTTGCTCTCGCGCTCGGCGGACGATCTCGCCGCTTCAAGTGAGGCGGCGGGCGCCAAATACTTGAACGCCTGAAATGTCGCGAACAGACTTGCCGCAAGCGCGAGCGCTCCCGCAGCGGCGTGAGTGGCGTTGATAACGGGCAGACCGGGCAGCGGCTGCGGCGAAACGCGGGCGTTCAGCGCCATGCTGTGAGCCACAAGGCCGAGAAACAATTGCAGGACTACCGCTTCCGCCAGAAGAATGCTCGGAATCTTGACGGCCGGGACTTGAGAGAATTTGTTTAGAGCGACCTCAAGCGCCCACAGCGCCGAAAAGGTGGCCAGGAGACCAGTCCACACATGGGGCGGCGTTCCGATGATTCCGTGACTGAGACCTGCGCCCAGAATCGATTCCGCAAAGATGATCGCGGTGGTGAGAGTCAGCAAATTCCGCAGTGAGGGCGCGGCGACGTCCGCCACAGCGGTCTCGTTCCAGCGCCAATCGGTTCGGGTGAAAAGGGCCAAGCACAACGAGAGGCTGAAAACGGCGTCGGCGAGGCAGGTGTGAATGGCCCCAGTGCGCGGAGTCCACTGCGCCATGGAACTGCCGCCCAGCGCGAGGGCCTGAAGGATTGCTACCGCTGCTGTGATCGCACCCAAGAGTTTGACATAACGTTTCGACTGACTTTGCCACAGCCAGACCGCGAGCAGGGTCGCGCCAATAACCGTAGCTAAGGCGAGTGTATGATAGCCCAATTCGTAGGGCGCTTCCGCCAGTGGTTGCCGCTCGGACAATAGGGTGAAACTGGAGCTGGCCAGCGCCTCCACGACAATCAAAGTGAAAGCCGCCAGCGCCACCGCCGCCGCAAAGCGATGCAGCCATGAGACGGCATTCCGGGCATGTTTCATTGTAATCCTGGGCTCCTCGGGTGACTCACGCCGACAGCGGCGTGATCTTGAAGTCCGGCGCTTCGCGATGATTATACGCTGAATGCCAGGTTTACTGTTGTTCCCTCTGGGTTGCTGCATCCGACCGGGCAGGTTTCCTAACCTAAGCGCGCCATGGCATACCCACACTGCCTTATGGCCACATTCTTCTCTCCCGCCCGGCATTTATCAACCGGATATTTGCTGCAGCCAAAGCAACGATGATGTATTATGAAACCAGGAAGCTTGGCCCTTCTATAAGTGCGGTCAAAAAAAATCACGCGCGGAAACGTGACCGAAGGACCTCGGAGGTGCCGTCATGGGTACGCCCCCGTACGTTCCCGACGGTCTGACCGGGTATCTCCTCTTCCCCGCGAACCATCAGTTCGGCGCTCGGGTCATTGGGCAGACCCTCACGCCCGATTCAGCGGCAGCCTGGCCGGGACTGGCTCTCACCTGGGTTGTACCGTTCCTCTTGGGCTTGTTGCTGGCGGTCTTGGTGTGGGCGCTCTTGCTCCGAAGCGAGGTGAGGAATCAAACCGTTGTTTTCCTGGAGCGGTTGCAACGCGTTGTCGGCGAATTCACCGAATATCAGCGCAAGAGTGACGAGCTTCGCAAGAGTGAAGAGAGATTTCGGCGTTTGGCCGAGAACATGCGGGACATTGTCTGGATTGTTTCTCTTGACCTGGGGGAAACTCTCTTCGTCAACACCGCCTTCGAGAAAATCACCGGCCGCACGAAACAGAGCCTCTACGACCGGCCGAATTGTCTAGACCTCGTTCATCCCGGCGACCGCGCGGAAGCGATCGCAGCGCTCTTTCGGCAGGTCCTCGAGGACGACCACGATGCCGAATTCCGAATTGTCCGCCCCGATCAGGCGGTCCGCTGGCTGCGGTGCCGCGCTTTTTCCATCCTGAGAGGCCCGGGAGGGGCCAATCAAGTGGGATGCATCGCGGAGGACATCACAGAGAGAAAGCGGGCGGACCAGGAGTTGCGGCAGTTCTCCGGCAGATTGATGCGGTTGCAGGACGAGGAACGGCGCCGCCTCGCGCGCGAGCTGCATGACTCCACCGGGCAGGCGCTCGCGGCGTTGCAGATGAACCTAGGCGCGGTCAAGCGATTGTCGGGGCGGCTCGGGGAAAAAGCGCGGCAGGCATTGGCGGAGAGCTTGGACTTGGCGAAGCAATGCTCGCAGGAGGTGCGCACCGTCGCGTATCTCTTGCACCCACCTTTGCTCGAGGAGTTGGGGCTGATCTCGGCCTTGCGCCAATACGTGGAAGGTTACACGCAGCGCAGCGGAATCCGGGTGGAGCTCGACGCGCCGGCGGATTTCGGCCGCCTGCCGCAGGAAATCGAACTGGCGGTTTTCCGCGTGGTGCAGGAGAGCCTCACGAACATTCATCGCCACTCGGGTAGCTCGACAGCGCAGGTCCACCTGAGGCGCGACATAAGTGGGGTCAGGCTCGAGGTGCAGGATCAAGGGCGCGGCATGCCGCAGGAAAGGTTCGATCAGGCGGGGCAAATCATGCCCGGATTCGGTGTTGGCATCACGGGAATGCAAGAGAGGCTGCGACAGTTGGGGGGCCGGCTGAACATGGTGTCCAGCAGCCAAGGCACAACGGTCACGGCCATTGTTCCTACGCCGCAGTCCCTGGCTCTATAAACCTAACCTCACTTCCGACTGCCTGGGCTCACCACCCGTATCGGCTCCAGCCGCGGGCTGAGCAGATGGATCAGAGCCAGTGCAGTGAGATAGGCGGCACCGGCCATCAAAAAAGGGATTCTGTAGCTGCCTGTGCCCTGGAGCACATAGCCCACAATTTTGGCGATGAACATCCCGCCCACCGCTCCGGCCATCCCGCCGATCCCCACCACAGACGCGATGCTGCGGCTCGGGAACATGTCGGAACTCAGTGTAAACAGATTGGCGGAGAATCCCTGGTGTCCCGCCGCCGCCACTCCGATCAAGACGACCGCCGTCCAAAGTTCTTGCACTCGATAGGCAAACACGATCGGCAGCACACTGAGGGCGCACAGCAACATCGCAATTTTGCGCCCGGCATTCACGCTGACCCCCTTCCGAATGAGAAAAGAAGAGATCCATCCGCCCACAATGCTGCCCATGTCGGAAACCACATAGATGACAACAATGGGAAGTCCGATTTGCATCAGAGCCAGCCCATGCTGGCGCTGGAGAAAATCGGGGATCCAGAACAAATAAAACCACCAGATGGGATCGGTCACAAACTTGCCCACGGCATAAGCCCAAGTCTGGCGATGCGGCAGGAGCTTCACCCATCGGATCTCGGGAGCGGTATCGGCGGGATCGGACTGGATGTGAGCGAGCTCTTCCGGCGAGCACCGCGGATGTTCTTCCGGCTTCCGGTACAGAAGGAGCCAAAAGACCAGCCAGACGAAACCCAGGGTACCGGTCAGGAGAAACGCCCAACGCCAGCCGAGGTGCACCGTGATCCAGGGCACAAATAGGGGTGTGACAATCGCTCCGACGTTCGTCCCCGCATTGAAAATGCCGGTGGCGAGCGCCCGCTCCCGCTTGGGGAACCATTCGGCGATGCACTTGATGCTGGCCGGAAAGACGCCCGATTCGCCAAAGCCCAGAGCGGCACGCGCCATCGCAAAGCCGGCCAGCGAACTGACGACGGCGTGGGCGCAGGAAGCGAGGCTCCAGAAGATCATGGCCACTGAATATCCGACCCGTGTCCCCAATCGGTCGATCCAGCGGCCTACGACGAGCATCCCGAGCGCATACGCCGTCGAGAAGGCAAAGACCAGATTGCTGTAATCGATTTCGTTCCAGCCCATGTCATGCTGCAAGGTGGTTTTCAGGACGCCCAAAACCTGGCGGTCCATGTAGTTTTTTGTAACCCCGAAAAAGAGGAGCGCGCAGATCACCCACCGGAAGTACCCAATCCCCACGCGGCGCTTCAATGCAGACGCGGCAGGGGCCACGCCCACGGCGGCAGGGATGCTCGAATCGGCTTTGGCCCCCGGATTGTGATTCTTCATGGACGGTTCGGGGCTAGAAACTTATCTTGGGAATTCGCTGGTCTTCGGGGTCAGCCCACCTGGTGTTGGGAATCGTGGGCGTCCAGCCGGGCCGCAGCGGGTCCTGGTCGTAAGGATAGGAGCCCAAGCGTTTGTATTCTTCCGCGTATTTCGCCAGCTTGTCGTGATCGAGGGTCACACCCAGCCCAGGGGAGTCTGGTACGGCAATTGATCCCAGCTCATACCGCATCTTCCCGCCGGTAATGATGTCGTCAGCCAAGTGGTGGTAGTGAGCATCGGCAGCGAAGGTCAAGTTGGGGATGACCGAACCCAAGTGGAGCATGGTCGCCAGCTGGATTCCAAGCTCGCCGGAAGAGTGCACCGAGACCGCGAACTGGAAAGTCTCGCAGATGCCCGCCGCCTTGATGCAGGGGCGAATGCCTCCCCAGAAAGTCGTATCCAGGAGGATCACGTCCACGGCGGGATCGAGAATGTTAGCGGCTAGCTGCTCGAAGTTGACCACGACGGTGTTGGTGGCGAGCGGGACCCGGAGCTTTTCTCGCGCCCTTCGCATTCCGTTCAAGCCGAAAACGGGATCTTCCAGATAGTCGTTGTTCAAACCCTCAATCGCACGGCCAAATTCAATCGCCTGCTCCGTGGACCACACGGCGTTAGGGTCAAACCTCAGCCGATCCCCGGGCAATGCCGCGGCGAGCGCGCCATAGCATTCCAGTTCGTACTCCGGCGGAAAGACGCCGCCTTTCAGCTTATGCGTGGAGAAGCCGCAACGCTGCTTGAGGTGCCGCGCCTGGGCCACGAGCTGCTCGATAGTGCGGACTTCTCCTGTCCCATCCCTAGGGCTGGGATACCGGAAAAACAAATAGGAAGCAAACGGCACCCGTTCCCTTAAGCGGCCGCCAAGAATCTCGGAGACCGGAACTCCCCAAGCCTGCCCCAAAATGTCGAGACATGCGAATTCAAGCGCGGCAGCGATCTGGGTGCGATTGTTATAGAGGGAAGCCGTCGGATTGCTGATGAGGAACCGCAACTCTTCCAGTCGTGCAGGATCTCGGCCGACAAGATAAGACTTCAGTCCGCGAAAAATGGCTTCGCTCGATTCGCCGCCTCCGCCCATTTCGCCCAGGCCAATAAGCCCAGTGTCCGTTTCGATCTCGACGATCGTTCGAACGAACCGCCCCCAATGGCAGCCGTTGGCGTGCCTCAAAGGCGCTTCCAACGGCACGCTGACCGTCGTTGCGCGAACATCCTTGATCTTCATCCAGGCCTCTCCGCTGCGCGAAGGAATTTCATAATTTATAATTTCTGCTTTACCTCGGCCGAGCGATTTCCCTCCTGGCGCATGATGCGGTAATACGCCGCCCGGCCGTCCCCCGGCCCGGGTGTCGGCAAGGCAGGCAATCGTCAAGGCATTCTAACAGGATTGGAACGAGCTGATGGGTTCGGTGTATGTTCGCTGACCAGTCTCCTCGATACCAGTTTTCCACCTGCTGCACGTTCGCTCCGCCTCTGTTTGATGGATTTCTTCAAGGGCCCGCAGAGCACTCTCCCTGCGCCGGCTGGACGGAAAGTGCGAAGGGCGAAGGGTGTCGAGACTAACGCGAATTGAACTCCCTCACCGCCTCAGCCATGGCCAGGATATTGGCCCCTGGCATTCCCGGGCTAACCCCACCGCCTACAGAGAGGATGATCCCCTCCCTGCCCGCCTTTTGAAGAAGGTCCCGCACCGCTGTCTTGACCTCTTGGGGTGTACCGCGCGTTCCGATCTCCAGGGGAGGTATGTTCCCCATCAGGCAAATCTTCCCCGCCGTCCTCCTCCGAACTTCGTTGACATCCAGGTTGTGGCTCCAGTTCAGAACGTCGAAGCCCACGTCGACCAGATCTTCCACGAAGGGCCCGACATTCGCGTCGTTGTGGTACACCTTCACCCAGGCCTTGGGAAAGCTATCAAAAACTCGCTTCAAGTAAGGATGCGCGAATTCTAAGTAATGCTTTCGCGACAGAAGGCCTGGGACATCGTCGAGGACGAGCACGCCTTCGACGCTGTCGCCGACGACCTCCGCTTGGGCCTTGAGCCATCCGACCGTAACATCGGATGTGTAGGACAATAGCCTATGCACCCCGCTCGCTTTGTCTGTGATATCGAGCATCAATTGTGTCAGCCCACGCATGAAAGCCGCGGAGGCCAGAGGACCGCGAGCAGCTACGACAGGGATCGTGTAGCCTGCCTCCAGAATGCGGCGCTTTTGCGTTTGGTATCGATGGAGGGCCGCGGACATGAGGCCGTCTGTGTAAGGATCGACGCCCGGAAGCTGATCCAAGTCTTCCAAGCGGAACACCATAGGCAATTGGACAGGAGGCTGATCCTGCATGAAGCGGATTCGACAGCCGAGAGCGGAAGGTTCAATCGCCATCCCATATTCCGCCCACCAAGAAGGAAACATGATGATTTCGGGAAACTCTTCAAGGATCCTGCGGTTGGCATGGAACCACACTTCCGGATCGAAGTAATAGTCAAGGTGCTTAATGCCCAGGTATCCGGGCATCCAGGGACTGTCAACAATAAGAGCGAGCGGCACGCGGTCGGCTGGCTGCAATTTTGCGGTTGTCTTGAATACTTGCCATTGTTCGGCGTGCATCGGTCACCTCAACTTCTAAGAACCGGTCGACGATGAGGGAGATAGTGCTGCCCTGCAACCCCGTCTGACCAGCCAAATCCGCCCGGGAGATGAGCTGGCTGGTTCGGATCGAATTCAGGATGATGCTTCGGTTAATGTCTTGCGCGGTCTCCGAACTAGCTTCCTTTTCCGCAGTACGCTGGCGGCTCATGGCTATGCACTCGGCCATTTGGTTTCTCTATTGCTTCGGCTTCCGAACTGTACGTGGCGGGTCGCACCCTGTCAAGCAGCCAGATTAGCTTGTCACAATAAGACACACAATAAGATTGACAAACCGTCTTGCGTCGAACTAGTATTCGCGCTGCAGATCTGATTTTTCGTCCGTGTCCGAGTTCTAACCGCGGCTTCCAAGAGTCCACCTGTATGGCTGGTTTGTTCCAAGCCACTGGCTATACGTCTCTCGGCGGACGCGGGAATTCACAATTGAGGGGGATTCCGCAGATGACAAGCACTATTCGAAAGCTGCTGGTAGGGGCAGCGCTCACCGGTTTCGTGGCCGGGACGAGTGCTGCGGCTCGAGCCCAAGACCAATCCGGCGGAACAGAGGCTAAGCAAACGGGGAAGAGCACAAAGAAAGCCAAGGCGGCCAAACACTGTTGTGCCGGACAGAACTCCTGTAAGGGTCAAGGCGGCTGCGGAGCGAACAAAGGCAAGAACGACTGCAAGGGCCAGGGCGGCTGCAGCACTAAGAGCAGTTGCAAGGGCAAGGGACCGTGCGCTGAGAAATCCGAGTCGAAGTAAGTGCGATTTGGTAGCGGGAGGGCCGGCAGAACAAGCCTGTTGGCCCTCCGTTCTTGACTCAAGTTCGATTCAACCCTTCTGAAACGGTACTCATGCCTGCCAACAAGTTTAACGGATACACGGATTACGGCGTCGGCATCGGCCTGCGCATTCCGCATTATCAGCACATCTTCGAGAAAAAGCCTGTTGTCGGTTGGTTCGAGATCATTTCCGAAAACTTCATGGTGGACGGCGGGAGGCCGCTCGAGACGCTGGATAAGATCCTGGAGCGGTATCGAGTCGTTCAGCACGGCGTCTCGATGTATTTCGGATCCGCCGAACCCCTGAACCGCGAGCACCTGCGAAAGCTAAAAGCGTTAGTCAAAAGGACCAAGACTCCCTGGCTGACCGACCACCTCTGCTGGGGCAGCGTGGACGGACGCTATTCGCACGATCTTCTGCCCATGCCTTACACGTTTGAGGCTGCAAAGAAGACCGCGAAGAAGATCCGCGAGGCCCGCGACTTCCTGGAAGTGCCGATTGCGGTTGAAAACGTCAGCAGCTACGCCGAGTTCCACGCCTCGGAAATGACGGAGTGGGAGTTTTTGAACGAAGTGGTGGAAGACGCCGACTGTGGAATCTTGCTGGACGTCAACAACATCTACGTCTCCTCGCAGAACCACAATTTCAATCCTTTGGACTACCTGAACAGCGTCCCCGCGGAGCGTGTGGCGCAAATCCACATTGCGGGACATTCGAAGTACCGGAAATACATTCTCGACACGCATGACCATCCCGTCATCGACCCGGTCTGGGCGCTCTACTCCAGGGCGATTGAATTGGCCGGGCCCACAGCAACGCTGCTCGAGTGGGATGACCGCATTCCGTCCTTCGACGAAGTCCACGACGAAGCTCTGAAAGCCAAGCGCTACTTCCCGGCGCAGTTGGAGGCGGCGTCGTGAATCTCGAGCAGATTCAGCGGGCGGTCTTCGACGTGATTCGCCGGCCCCTCACCGATTCGGAACAGATGCGTGGGCGCCTTCCAGACGGAAGGTCAACCCGCAAGATTGCCAACGCGATCATCAAGCCCAATGACCGGCTCACCTCGGCGGAGCGCCTGGAAATTTACAATCAGCAGTATTGGTTCAGAATCCTGGCGGCGCTGGCCGAGGATTTCGCCGGCCTGCGCGCGATCATCGGGCAACGAAGGTATGACAAGCTGGCCGTCGCCTACCTGAATGACTGCCCTTCAGAATCCTTTACCTTGAGGAATCTTGGCCGCCGGCTGGAGTCTTGGCTCCGGCAGCACCCGGAGTTTGTCGCCGGGGCCGAACGCATCGCTCTGGACATGGTGCGGCTGGAGTGGGCGGAGATCGAAGCCTTTGACGGCGCCGAATTGCCGCCCTTCACTCCCCGACCCCATCGCCAACTCGGCGGCGATGCGGTCTTCCGCCTGCAACCGCATCTGCAATTGCTGGATCTCGAATACCCGGTGGATAACCTGCTCTTGCGAATCCGGCGTGATGTTCCCGAGAGCGACATAGTCAGCAACGCCGTGTTGGAATTTCCGCGGAAGTCGAAGAACCGGCGCCTCGCCTTGCCCAAACCGAGGAAGGTGCATCTCGTTGTTTACCGGTTGCGGCGTTGCGTTTACTTCAAGCGCTTGACGCGCGATGCCTTCGCTCTCGTTCAAGCGTTGGGCCAAGGGAAGTCCCTCGCCGAAGCCATCGAAATCTCATTGAAAGGGAGTCGTCGAAGGGCCGGCGATTTCAGGTCGCAACTGCGGAAGTGGTTTGAGAACTGGGCGGCGCTGGGGTGGTTTGCCCAGGCGAATTGAATCCACCGAAAGTCAGAATGCAAAAGTCAAAATTCAAAATTCAAAAAGACATCCGGGAACTGTGCGTGGTCATTTGTCCGTCGGCCTTTCGTGTTTGACCGCGGAACTTCAGCTCTTGAATTTTGCCTTTTGAATTTCATTCACGTAATCTGCGGATCGGAAGCGTTTAAGATGAAATTCATCGACCGGGCCTATAAGTGGTTTCTTCGCGTGGCGAATGCTTTGCAGTCTCCGCTGCTGCTCGCCATTCGCCTTTACTGGGGATGGCAGTTCTGGCAAACGGGCATGGGCAAGCTCTCGAACATCCCCAAAGTTGTGGATTACTTCACCAGTCTGGGACTGCCTGTTCCCACCCTCAATGCCTATTTCATCGCCGCGCTCGAAGCCGCCGGTGGGATTTTGTTGGCGCTGGGGCTGGGCTCTCGACTCATCGCTTTGCTCCTCGCCGGGGACATGATCGGGGCCTATGTCATCGCCGACCGGGAGGCGCTTACGTCCGTCATCTCCGATCCCAGTAAGTTTTACAACGCTGATGCTTTCACCTTCATGTTTGCCTCGCTGCTTGTTTTGTTCTTTGGGCCCGGATGGTTTGCTATTGACACCGCGATTGCGTGGTACCGCAAAAAGCACCAGAAGACCGCCGCTCCCATGGGAAGTTAAAACCGTGGATCATCCCCGGTTCAAAGAATTCTTGAGGCTCGCCGAGCTCATTTTCAACGATCACGCGAAAGAGGCAGCCTTCAGAAAGGCTATCACTTCCCCGCCAGGAAAGCGTTCCGGCAGATGATCCGACGGCTTATGCCCACTTCAACTGAAGCTTGCGTTGCGATGTGGTGCAGTCCAGAAGATACAGGTTGATCAAGCTCTGATACGGAATCCCACGCTCCTTAGCCATCGACTCGAAAGTGGAGATGGCGTTCCTATTCATACCTCAGCGCCTCGTTCGGATTTACCCGCGCCGCCCGGTAGGCCGGAAAAACCGTGGCGGCGACTGCGGCTGCGAGCAGAACAGCAGGAACAGCGACAAACGTCACGGGATCTGTGCCGCTGATGCCATACAACAGCGTGGCGGCAAAACGGCCCAAGGCGAGGGCGATAGCGAGGCCAACGATCAAGCCCACGGTTGTGAGAGCAAGACCCTGGCGCAGCACCATCCTCATGACGGACCCGGATTCGGCCCCCAGAGCCATCCGGATGCCAATCTCGCGCGTGCGGCGGCGGACCGAGTAGCTCATCACGCCGTAAAGGCCGATCGCAGCAAGGGTCAGGCCGACCGCTCCGAAAGTGCCAAGCAGTGTGGCCGAGATTCGTGGCAGCAGCAATGACTTATCGACATGCTCTTGCATGGTCTCCGTGCTAAAGACGGCCAGGTTCGGATCGAGCTTTGCGATCTCAGCACGGACCGGACGAGCCAGCGTCTGCGCACTCACGGAGGTCTTCACCGCGATGGAGATGCCGAAAAAGCTGAACACCTTTTCCGGCGCCGCCTCGATAAAGAGATAGGCGCAGTTGACCGGACCCTCGCCCAGGGTCCGCGACTTCGAGTTTCGCGCCACGCCGACAATCGTATAGGAGGTTTTGTCGGCGAGCATCTGGCGGCCAAGCGGATCAGTGTTTCCAAACAGCCGTCGGGCCATCGTCTCATTGACAATGGCAACGTGCTCGTCGTCGGTCTTGGTGAAATCCCGGCCACGGAGCAGCCGCAGTCCCATCGTCTCGAAGAACTTGCTTCCCACGTTGTAGACGTCGGCGTTCACGCTTTGTTCCACGCTCGCCTTCGAGCCCGAGGCCTTAAAGTCGAAGGATGTCCCGCCAATGCTCAAGGGCAGGCTATCAATGTAGCTGACGGAACGGACACCCGGGAGCGCGGACACGCGGTCTCGAAGTTCGGAGAGAAAGTGTTGAGTCTTCTCACGCGAATAGTTGTGCAGCTTGGGGTCGACCCCCATCAGCAGGATGTTGCCCGGTTGAAAGCCGATGTCAATGGACGAAGCGTTTTGCAGGCTGCGGAGAAAGAGGCTCGCGCCCACCAGAAGGACCAGCGACAAAGCGACTTGGACGATAACCAGCGTGTTCCGCATACCGAAGCGTGCGACGCGGCCAAAAACCGCAGACTCATTCTTGAGCGCGCCCACCAGGTCCGTCCGCGTGGCGCGCAAGGCGGGAGCGAGGCCAAACAGCACGGCCGTCACCAATGACAATCCTGCGGTGAAGGCCAGAACACGCATATCCACGTTGAAGTCAAACACAATGGGAAGCGGCAACGGAAGCTCGAACCGCGAAACTGCCCGAGCCGCGACCGCTGCAAGCAAGAAGCCCACTGCCGCCCCGGCGAAAGCCAGCAGAACGCTCTCGGTGAGCAGTTGGCGCACGAGTCGCTTGCGGCTGGCGCCGATGGCCAGCCGAATGGCGATCTCCTTCTGCCGCCCCGTGGCACGTGCCAGCAGCAGGTTGGCTACATTCGCGCACGCCACCATCAAGACCAGGGCGACCACCACCATCAGCACGGCCATAAGACCGAGCGCCGGCGTCTCGGACTGGCCAATAAGCCCGCCCGCGCTGCTGAGGGTGATGGGGGGCGGGTGGTTCTTCTGGTCCTTGCGATAGGTGCCATCAATGCGTTTCTTGACGACGTTTAGCCCCGCTGCCGCCTGGGTCCGGCTGACGCCCGGCTTCAGTCGCGCGTTCAGCAACAACCACTGATCGTTGCGCTTGGTTCTCGCATCGTCCTTAGTGAGGTCCGGCATGATCTGTTCCGCCATCGCCACTGGCACCCAGAACGCCGACACAATCCCGTGGTCCGTGCCATTGAAGCCGGCGGGGGCCACACCAATCACCGTATAGGGCTGGCCGTTCAGCACCACCGCGCGGCCGAGAACGCCCGGGTCTGCACCAAACCGGCGCGTCCAGAGATCGTGGCTGAGCACGACCACCGCATCGCGGCCCAGCACCTCGTCCTCGTCAGGCCGGATGGGACGGCCCAGCGTGGGACTGACGCCTATCAGTGAGAAGTAATTGCCGCTCGCGAGTTGGCCCCAGATGCGCTCGGGTTCGCCGACACCACCGAGGCTCGCCGGAACGAACGGGAAATGAGCGCTCACGCCCTCAAAGATGTCCTTCGTTTGATTGCGATAGTCGATGTAGTCAGGGTATGAGAAAGACTCGCCTTCGGAAAACATCACCAAGGAACCGGGATCTTTCACCGGCAGTATGCCCCATAGCAGACCGTTGGCGATACTGAAGACCGTTGCGTTGGCAGCGATGCCCAGCCCGATGGAAATGATGATGACGGCTGCGAATCCCGGCGCTTTTGAGAGAGTTCGAACAGCGTAGCGAGCATCCTGCAATAGTGTTTCCATCGGCCACCTCCGCGCGCCATGCAGCAAGGAAAGACGTCTAAAAGAGTAAACGCATTCCGCGGCCGAAAAGTTCTGGTCATTGTGCGCATCGGGGAGGTCAATGGCGCGTTCTTCGCCCATCGGCCCCTTGTCGCTGCCTCCCTGATGCGAACGACTGCGCCTGCGGATTTGCCGCAACGGTTCCGCCCTTTTTGCGTCAAAAAAACAGTGGCAAGGGGCAAGATGTGGCTTTAAGCTATCAGCCATCAGCTTTCAGCGAACGAGGTCAGTCTGCGGTTCTCGCTGACACCTGATAGCTGACCGCTGATGGCTCGTGCTTGCCACTTGCCACTGTCAGTTTAGGGAGGAATGAATGAAAAAACTGTGGACGCTCAGTCTTGCATTCTTGATTGCATCCGCTATTGCTGTTGCCAGCCAGTCGGACTCGGCAAAGAAGTCTGCGAAATCCGCACCGGCCATGAAGACCTTTGCGGGCAACATCGGCGACAGCATGTGCGGGCTGAAACACGGAATGGCCGGCGACGATAAGAAGTGCACGCTGGAGTGTGTGAAAAACGGCGCCAAATACATCCTTGCTGATACTGAGCGCCAGAAGGTCTACCAACTCAGCGACCAGAAGAAGCCAGAGGAGTTCGCTGGCCAGAAGGTGAAGGTGACGGGCACACTCAAGGGCGATCTGATTGAAGTCAAGTCGATCGCGGCGGCGAAGTAGAACTCAGGAAGTTAGAAGCGCGAAGCTTAGAAGGAGGAGAGGAGCCCTTCTGACTTCTAGCTCCGAGCTTCCAACTCCTTGCTGTGCTGCGGACTCTTTTTAATTTCAGCGTTTGGGCGGTATAATCTCTTTCTTCAGGAATCTGAATTGCAGGAGGACGGATGGGGACCGAGGACACCACTCAGCCCGCCAAGGAATGGAGCGTGCGCCGGGTGGGCAGTTCCACATTTGCCATATCCAAGCCCAAGCGAAACCCGCGCAAGACGAGGCAATCAAGACTCAAGAATCGCCGCCGCGCTCGCTGATTACCATTGCTCTGATTGCGACGCACATTGGCCTGATCGCAACGGCGTGGGGGCGAAGCCCTGCATACGGGCCAGTCCCTCAGGTCGTCAGTATTTCAGTCTGTCAGTCACTGAAGAACTGAAATACTGACCGACTGACAGACGGGCCAGTTCCTCGGGCGCCGTGGCCTGCCCCTACGAGATTCGTATGGTACATTTTCTCGAGGTCTACAGTTACTGGCTGATATTCGGTATGGTTCTTGCCGAGTGCCTGGGCATACCGATCCCGAGTTATCCCGCTCTCATCCTCGCCGCGACCATGGTGAAGACCATGCACTTCAGCCTGGGCGGTCTCGTGGCCGTGGCCGCGTTGGCGGGGCTCCTCGGCGATCAGGTTTGGTACATCCTCGGCCGAGTCCGCGGCCGTTCCGTTCTCCAATTCTTGTGTTCGATCACCTTGAACCCTGACTCCTGCGTAAGCCGCACCGAGAATATCTTTGTGCGCCACGGGCTGCGATCTCTGCTGGTGGCGAAATTCGTTCCCGGCCTCAGCACGGTCGGGCCTCCGCTGGCCGGGATGCTGAAGGTTTCGCCGATGCGGTTCGTCTTATGGGACCTTGCCGGCATTCTGCTGTGGGCGAGTTCGGCCATCACTCTGGGGGTTATTTTCCGCACGCAGGTGGAATGGTTGTTGGCGATGCTCGCGGCATTGGGCAGGCTCAGCTTTCTGATCGTCATGGTGCTCCTTGCGGGCTGGCTTGTGTACAAGTGGATCGAGCGGCGGCGTTTCTATCAACTGCTGGAGAAGTCGCGCATTTCCGCGCCGGAATTGAAGGAGATGCTCGACCAGGGCCAGGACGTCATCATCGTTGACCTGCGGTCCGACTTCAGTTACGACACAGAGGGCGCAAAAATCCCCGGCGCCATTCACATTGCCCCGAAACAATTTGAGACGCGGTACGGGGAAATCCCCACGGGGCGGCCGGTGGTGATGTACTGCACTTGACCCAACGAAGCCACCAGCGCCAGGATGGCGCGGCTCTTGCACAGCAAAGGATACAAAGATGTGCGGCCACTTCTCGGGGGAATCGATGGCTGGCTGGAAAAGGGCTATCCCCGAGAGACCTTCGGTGCCGCTGCCGTGCGGCTCGCTCCGCTGGCCGCGCCAGGCCCCGCGGAATGATGGCCGAGGGAAAGCAACGCGAACGCCATTTTTCGATTCTATTCGGGTAGGGGCAGGCCTTGTGCCTGCCCTGGTCTGCCGGGGGACCAGAAGGGTCGCCCCTACAAAGGCACAATGAGTCCTTGCAAGTCAGGTTTGACAAAGATGGCGACATGGGTCGCCCTTTTGGTTTTGTTCTGCCTCATGGGCATCGGCAGGCCCGCGCCTGCTGCCGACGGCCCGTTGACTGCCGACGACGTTCGGCTGCTCTTGATCGGTGGCGCTGCGCCGGCCAAGATGGTGGCGCTAATCGAGCAGCGTGGCATCAGCTTTACGTTGACCGAGGATCTGGAGAAGAAATTCCGCAGTGACGGCGCGGATGACGCAGTCCTCCAGGCACTCCGCAAGGCCCAGAATAAGCCTGCGGCCGCTCCCCCGGAAACGCCCGCATCGTCCGAGCGAGCCCAGCCTGAAAGCCGACCAGCGCCCGCGGAGCGCTCCGAGCCAGCTGCAAAAGAGAAATCTGCCCCGGGTGGGTATTCATCGGAACGAGAGGCAGCAGAGAGCGCATCCGCCAGGGCCGGCGCCGACGAACCGGTGTTGCACCGGCGCTCAGCCAACACGGAGCCGTCGGTCTCGCAAGCCGCTCCTTCTCCCAGTCCGGCAACGTCGCAGGAAGCCAATGGTCCCATACTCAAAACTCGCGCCACCGCGGACTCGTCTTCGACCGCAGCCACCTCGGCGGGTTCGTCTTCGACCGCGCCCACCTCGGCAGGTTCGTCTCCGACGGAGAAAAAAATCGCGGATGTTTTAGGCGGGCTTGCGAATCCCTCGGGCGAGGCCGGGACTCGTGTGGACGACCGGCCACTGGCCCCAACGTTTACCTTGAAGGACCTCGCGGGTCATCGCTTGTCGCTTGACGACTACAAAGGCAAAGTGGTGCTGCTGGATTTCTGGGCGACGTGGTGCCCCCAATGCCGCAAGGAAATTCCCGCCTTCATCCGTCTGCAAAATCAGTACCACGAGCGCGGCTTTCAAGTGATCGGCGTTTCCGTGGACAACAGTTCGAGGCCGGTAAGAAAATTCTACGAAGATTACATGATGAATTACCCCGTCGCCATGTGCGACGACTTCACGAGGCGGATCTACGGAGGGCTCCACGGTGTTCCCACAACTCTGCTGATTGGCCGCGATGGACGAATTGAGGCCAAGATGGTTGGCGCGCCCGATGACATGGAAGCCTTCCTCGACGGCTTCGAGGCGCAACTCAAAAGGCTGCTCGCGCCCCCGCCCGGCAATGGCGTGATGGCTGCCGGCCCGGCAGTCACGAAGCCTACCCTCGTGGCCTCCGCGAGCGCGGCTCCAACACCTGTCGGCGCGGCAGCTTCTTCAACCGCATCTAGTGAATCTGCCGGTCCGGCTCCCGCCGCGCCGCTGACGCTCGCCAAAGCCGCCCCCGCCGCTCCCAAAGCCGCGGCGCCGGACCTGAGCGATCCGGCCCCAGGCGAAGTCCAAAACATCATTCGCGAGTTCACTGCCAAGGAAAAACTGTTTAAGGAGGCTCGCAATAATTACACCTACCACCAGTCGAACAAAGTTGAAACACTCGACCCCGACGGCAACGTCGATGGGGCGTACGAGCAGGAATGGGACATCCTGTTCGACGATAGCGGCAAGCGGATCGAGCGCGTAACCTACGCCCCGCTCGACACCCTCAAACGAATCTCGATGACGGCAGAAGACCTGGACGCGTTTCGCAACATCCAGCCGTTCGTGCTCACCTCTGACGAGCTGCCAGAATACGAGGTGAAATACCTCGGCCATGTCAAAGTGGACGAAATCACCGCCTACGTCTTTTCCGTGCGGCCGAAGGAACTCGAGAAAGGCCGGCAATATTTCCAGGGCGTGGTATGGGTGGACGACCGTGATTTGCAGATTGTGAAGTCGGAAGGCAAGAACGTTCCCGAACTGAAGACGAAAAAGGGCGAGAATCTGTTCCCTCGGTTTACGACTTACCGCGAGCAGATCGATGGCAAGTACTGGTTCCCGACTTTCACCATGGCCGACGATAACCTGTACTTCTCCTCCGGCTCCGTACACATCAAGGAAATCGTCCGGTACTCGGAATATAAGCAGTTCAAGTCGAAGACCCGCATCATTTCAGTCACGCCGACCGATGAGCCCGGTACGAAGCCCGCCACCCCGCCTAAAGAGAAACACTAACGTCATGCGTTGGCCGGTCCCGGACAATCGCTGCGGGTGCAGGTCGTAGCGCCGGGCGGAACATGTCCCGATGAAATCGGGAGCCCGGCACGTGCGGCCCCTTGGCTGCGCTCAGGGCAGGCCCTAAAGGGCGGCACGACGCGTCGGGATTTGAATTGGTTTGGCTCTTACGAGCCCCTCAAGCGACGTGCTTCTTCTTGAGTCCATCGCGTCCGACCACGCCGAATTTGGTGGAGGAGGTCGCCAGCCTTTTGACACCTACGGTGCTGAAACACACCATCGTCAGCTCGCGGTTACACTCCATGACCGTTCCCCAACCAAACCTGGAATGGCGAACGTACTGGCCGCTCTTCAATCTCATAGGGATGTCCTTGAGTCTAGTAGTCACGCCTGCTGCGGAACCGGTCGCGCCCGCCACCGCTGCCATTTCCCGAGAAGCTTGTGCGAGGTGGGCGAGCCTCGTTCACGGTCAAGGCGCGGCCGTCGAGGGCCTGACCATTCAGACTTCCGATGGCACCCTGTAAGTCCTGGCCTTCGGCCAGCTCGACAAAACCGAATCCACGCGCGGCGCCCGTCAATTTGTCCTTAATGATCAATACCGAGGCCACGGTGAAGCCAGCATTGGTAACCAAATCGCTGAGGCCGCTCTCCGTGACGCTATGGGGCAAATTCCCTACGTAAAGTTTAGACATTTTCTCCTCCAAGGTGGGTCGGCCTTTGGGGGGCCGCCGGTTAACCTACATTGGTCCGTGAGCTGACTGAATACGATTCGAGCGATGCGCCCCTAACGCGCGATTCGCGGCCTCGGCAGCGTTGGGAAGGTCCACGAAGGCATCCAGGACATCGAATGCCCCCGCGCCGAGGGCTGCCGCCCATTGGCTGAGGTCAAAGTGGCGAGCCAACAGAACGATCTCGGGACTCAAACCACGCTGATTGGCGACCTCAATCAGGCGCGTCCACGATCCGTCGTCCAGAATGGGTGAGGAAAAGATCACCTGAAACCGGCCGGATTTCGCCGACGCGCAACCCTCTTCCATGCTATTCGCGCTTTCCACTTCGAATCCCTCTGCCCGGAAGGCAGCCTTCAGCCGATCCGTGTCGGATTGGTTATCGCTGATAATTAGAACTTGTGCCATAGCAGAACCTCCGGCAGTCGAGGCGGCACGGAACTTGCACCCTTCAGTCATAGTTCGAGTCTGCATCACAAACACCCCTTCCCGGAGCTTGGAGTGACATCTAAGACCTGCCAGCGCTTGGTGCTTGGTCAGTTCGCCTTCGCTGCTTGGCGTGTTAACGGCGATAGGCCGAGTTGTTCACCAGCCGGGCTTTTTCTTGCGATTCTCGAGTCGAAGGCTTTGACGGATAGTTCCGTGCCACGTATTCCTGAATTTCCTTTTCTCCGACTTCCAGATGGCTCTGAGCCCGGGACTCTCGTGTTTCCCCTTCCAACTCCTGCTCCAACCGCTTGAAACAAATGTCCGGGCCATCCTGGAATCTTAGCGGAGACGAGCGGAACGCTTCCGATCGAACTTTGATGGTGAATTCGCGTGCCTTTTCGGCAGCGTCGATGACGTCAAAATCATAAAATCGAGAACCGCCGCCAACAATGAAACCGACATACTGGATGTACACGGGTGCAGCCTTTCCGGCTTGGTGGCCTTCTTTGAGGCGCCAACCAGTTGAGCTCATCGGTTGCGATGTGGCAGGCGCGTCTACTTCGGTTAGGACGATCAGCCTTCCTGCAATCAATCAAGCGTCTGGGCCTTCAACGATGCGATTTTCAATTTCCTCGGACGCAGCGCTTGCTGGGGTTGTTGTCTTATAACCGAGTTTCTCCCGCAATTCTCGATTGCGCTTCCGCCGGGCAATTTTGCTTTTTCGATCCTTGCCAAACCTGGCTTTGTCACCATTTCTTTGCGACATGGTTCCCTCCTTCACGCGCCCTATGCCGAGGCAGTGGCAAGTAGCGAGTAGCAAGTGCAGCTTTCAGCGGTCAGCTATCAGCGAGCCTCTGTCGGACTGCACGGTTTGCTGAAAGCTGAAGACTGACTGCTGATGGCTCTTGCTTGTCACTTGTCACTCGCCACTACTGTCCGGTCATAAGTCGAATAAAGCGAGTTGGTTGCAAGAAGTGACCAACTCGGTTAGGGGTTGAGGTTGCGAAAAAGCCCGTAAAATGGGCATTTTCAAGAGGAGCGTGGCGCTGAGA
>JBEKEZ010000009.1:0-168718 GCA_050013575.1 Terriglobia bacterium
CAGCCAGGCTCCTCGCCTCTTACGTTCTTAGTGTTTCTGCCTCCTAGTTGCGACAAAAACCCTGAACCGTCGCATTTTTGCGACAAAAACCCTGACCCATCTGCGACAATAACCCTGACCCGTCACACTATTCATGCTGGAGGGGGGAGTTGAACCCCCATGCCGGGTGACCGGCGGCAGATTTTGAGTCTGCTGCGTCTGCCAGTTCCGCCACTCCAGCTCGTTCTCGATTCTAACACGTGCCACGGGCAGCGGCGAAATGGCAAATGGGTCATGGTAAATGGGAAATGGCAAATGGAGAAATGCAATCGCCTGTAGGACACCATTTCCCATTTCCCATTTGAAATTCTTTCCCTTAACTGAAGCGAATCAGCAGCCTGATTTTCACGACGCCACCTTCGCGTCCGGCAGCAACTCTCCTTTCTCCAAATGGTGCGTGACGGTGGCGAAGCGGGCGGCGTGCGGGTCGTGCGTCACCAGGACAATCGTTTTGCCGTATTCCTTATTGAGGCGCGAGAGCAGCGTGAGCACCTCGTCAGCAGACGCGGCGTCGAGGTTTCCGGTGGGCTCATCGGCGAGAATCAACGCCGGGTCGGTGACGATGGCGCGCGCGATGGCGACGCGCTGCTCCTGGCCGCCCGAAAGCTGCCGAGGGTAGTGGCCGAGGCGGTCGCCGAGCCCGACGAGCTTCAAAGCCGTGGTGGCGTGCTCGGCGCGCTCCTTCTTATTCAGGTTGGTGAGCTTCAGAGGCAGCTCCACGTTTTCAAACGCCGTCAGCACCGGGATCAAATTAAAGGATTGGAAGACAAACCCGATGTTCGCATTTCGCCAGTGCGCAATCTGGCCGTCGCTGAGGGTCAGCAGGTCTTCCCCGAGCACGCGAATCTCTCCGGCAGTGGGCATGTCCATGGCCGCGATCAAGTGCAGCAGAGTGGACTTGCCCGAGCCCGACGGCCCCATTAAGGACACGAATTCGCCCCGGTCGATCTCGATGTCTACGTCCTTCAACGCGACAACATGAAATTCATCGCGAATATATTCTTTGGTGAGACCCTTGGTCTGGATGACGGTTTCGCTCATAGAGGAAATTCCTTTTGACAGTTTGTCGGTATTTCAGTTTGTCAGTATTTCAGCTCCTCAGTGTTTCAGTTTGTCTGCGCCTGGATTTATGAGACCCTCAATTCGCTTCCGTACCGACTAACTGACTTACTGAAATACTGACCTACTAACCGGCTGACTTCGCACGCACGCGGTCGCCATCCTTCAGATTGGCCGGTGGATTCACGATCAGGTCCTCACCGCCAATCAGTCCGTCGTTGATTTGCACTCCCCGGCTGTTGGTGGGGCCGGTCTTCACGGCTCGCCGAACGGCCCTGCCTCCCACCATCACGAAGACCGCATCGTTCTTGACGGCGTCGGCGGGCACCACGATGAGCGGCTTGGCCGCGGCGCCCGGCGAAGCATTGGGTTCGTCGGCAAGAAACGCCACACTGGCATTCATCTCCGGCCTCAAGTACGAATCGGGATGGAGAATCTGCACCTTCACCTGCACCGTGGCTTTTTGCCGGTCGGCTTTGGGCGAGATTTCCTCGATCACACCATCGTATTTGCGGTCGGGATAGGCGTCCGTGGTGACGATTCCTTTATGGTTCATGTGCAGCCGGGCGAAATCGTTCTGATTGATGTCGAGCTCCACTTGAAGATCATTCAAGTCCGCCAGTGTCACGACGTAGCCTTTCGCGCCTTTGTCGCCCACAAAACCGTTGGTGACGAATTCGCCCTGCTCCACCGCGCGCTCCAGGATGGTGCCGTTGATGGGCGAGCGGATGATAGTGTTGTCGAGCATGTTTTGAGCGTAAGCCAATGTGCCCTTGGCCTGCTCCACCTGGCCTCGGAGAGAGTCAATTTCCTCCTGGCGCGGGCCGAGGCGAGCCAGCTCGTGAGTCTTCTCGAGGGATGCAACGTGCGCCACGGCGTCGTCGTATTTGGCCTGAGCATCGTCGAGTTGCTGCTTCGCAAGCACGCCCTGCGCCACCAACTCTTTCGTGCGATCAAGCGTGACCTTGGCGTTCACCATGTTGGCTTTTGCCTGTTCGAGATTCGCTTTGGCCACCGCGATTTCTTCCGGACGTGACCCGTGCTCGGCCTCGAGCAGCCGAGCCTGAAGATTTTCCAGGTTGCCTTTGGCCTGATCGACCTGAGCTCGATACTCGTCGTCTTCAAGGCGCACGAGCTCTTGTCCGGCCTTCACACGATCGCCCTTCTCCACCCCAATCCACTTGACGCGTCCGACCACCTTCGAAGCCACCTGAATCTCATGATGAGCGACAATGTAGCCAGTAGCATTCAGCACGACGCCTTGGCCAAGTGCGCTGCCCGAGCCGGTCGAGACAGCGGTGACGCGTTGCGTCTCAACTTCCGTCGAGGCGTTCAATTTGTTGTATGCCAGCCTGCCTGTTCCCAGAAGAAGAAAGAGCGTGACGCCAGCGATAATCCAACGCGTCGCCCACTTCGACGGCTGGTGCTCACGCCGCTGGCCGCGGTCGATCTGTAGACTCTTTAACTCGGCTTCCATGTTGCCCCTTCGAAAAGTTCTTCAGTCTGTCAGTACTTCAGTTAGTCAGTCAAGACCATAGAGTGCCTCGGAGTTCTTCAGTTCGTCAGCATTTCAGTCAGAGCCGTTAGCTGACGCACTGACCAACTGACCCACTGAAATACTGACGAACTTATCTTCAAATCGCCCTCAATGCCGTCAACACTTGCTTCCGCGCGGCATTCCACGCCGGGAAAAGACCGCCGGCCGCGCCCATGAACACGGCGAACACGATACCCGAAAGCATAATGCGCGGCGTTACCATCAGGTTAAAGTCCGTCTCGCTAAACGTCATGAGATTGCCTACTCCGGTGGTGGTGCCATTCAGCGGCAGCACCAGCAGGCAGCCGATCGCGCCGCCCAGGATGGCCAGCAGGACCGACTCCAGCAGGAAACTCGTCAGAATGCTGAAGCGCGAGAATCCCAGGACGCGCAGCGTTCCAATTTCCTTCGAACGCCGCGCCACGGCTGCGTACATTGTATTCATGGCGGCGAAGCTGCTCCCCACGCCCATGATGATTCCCACAAAGGTACCGAGGATTTGGATGAGCGACCCGGACGAGGTCTGCGATTCGTAGTAAGTTGTCTCGAGTTCGGCGTCCATATTCAACTGCTGATCGTTCGAGATGCCTTTCACCATTGCGTCGGCGGCCACGGGATCGGTGGCGCGCACCAAGGCTGAGCTCAGAACCTGGCTGCGGTGTTGGTCCGAGCTGAGTTGGTTGAGATCGGCGAAGATTTCGGAGTTGACGGCGCTCTGGCCGGAGGACATCACGCCCACCACCTCCCAGTCGCCAGTTCCGAAGTGAAGCTGCTTGCCCAGGCGAGCGTCCGGGAAGCGCTTGGCGATGGACGCGCCCACCACGACCTCGCGCTTGCCGGTTTCGAACCACCGGCCCGCATCCAGCTTCAAGTTCCTTCGCATCTGGATGCCGATCGGCTCAAGGCCGCGGATATTGATGTTCATGCCGTCGGGGGCGTCCACACTCGCCAGGTTGACCACACTCACCAATTCAAGCGAAGCCAGCGGGTTTCCGGACGAGTCGCGGGCGATGCCAGTTTTTTCTTTCAGCGTCTGAAATCCCTCGCGGCCGAAATTGCTGACCAACTCCGAGTTTGCGCCTTTGCGAAGGACGAGAACGTGAAGCGGGTCGCCGGTCGAGGTGAGAGAGGTTCTCAGCCCGTGCACCATGGCCATGATGGCAAGCACCACGGCAACGGTAAGCGCAATGCCGAGCGCGGTCATGATGGTCGTCGTCTTTCGGACCACAAGGTTACGGAAGTTGTAGGCAATTGGGATCGCCATTCCTGCTCCTGTTACGGGGTTCGGAATTCGGGGTTAGGGGTTCGGGAAAGAGGTAACCCGGTCGAGCTTTTGCGAAACCCCAAACCCGAAACCCGAATCCCATTTCACTTGCCCCTCGCTTAAGCCTTCTGCCAAGTGGCAAGAGGAAAAGATCGTGCGACTCGCTGCCCGCCACGTGCCTCCCATTACCGGTGTTGTTACTTGCCACTCGCCACTTGACACATGCCACTGCTTCAAAAAAGTGGCTTCGTTCCCCCCAAAATTGGGTTCGTTCTTGGGTTCGTTCCCAAACGACTTTCTTTGTTTTCAATAAGATGGTGGCTTCGAACCTCGTTTTTTAACATCTTTTTTCACCACAATCCCGTCTGGCCGACCCAAATTGGGAGTAGTGACAGAACCGCAGAATCCATCCCATAGAAAACAAAGCACATTCCAGTTTCGTTCCGACGCCTTCCTTCCACTTTCCATGGCTGCCTGCCACTGTTTCGCTCAATCCAAAATCTAAAATCCAAAATCGTCTGCAATTCGCCATGGCCATCACTCATCACTCCTCAGCGCATCGACAATCGCGATGCGCGAGGCGCCGTAAGCCGGGATGAAGGCGCTGACCACGCCGATGATCGCGGCCAGGGCCAGGCAGAGCGCCGCCACGGACGGTACGATCTCCACCGTCGCAAGCTGGGAGCTCATGGCCGGCACGTTGCGCCGAATCATGAGCGCCAGCAGGTTGGCGAGGCCCAGTCCGAGGACCGCACCAACGAGTGAGATCGTCACCGCCTCGCCCAGGATGATGCCGAGAATCGTTTTGCTGGTGTACCCCAACGTCTTGAGGACGCCGACTTCGCGCACGCGCTCACGCACCGACATGGCGATGGTGTTGGCCGAGACCAGCATGATAGTGAACGTGACCGCCGCGCAGACACTCATCAGAATCAGTTTCACGTTGCCCAGAAAGGCCAGAAAGCTGAGGCCGAAGGCGCTTTGGGTTTCGGTCTTGGTCTGGGTGGGAGAATTGCGGAACATCTCGTCCACGGCCTTTTCGATGCGTGGCACATCGTCGGGTGTGGCGGCAAGGCTGACGAACATTCCCACGTAGCCTCGCCGGCCGAGGGGCAGGCTTTGCTCCAGAAACTCCTTATTGAAGTAAAGCGACCGGCTCATAAAGGCGTCGTCGGCGTCGAAAACCCCGCGCACAGTGAACTCCAGGTTGACGGGAAAGATGTCGCCCTTAATCGTGATGTGGTCGCCGAGATTCCAATGCTGCTTCTCAAGCAGATCGCGGCCGACAATGCAAGCGCTGCGCTCCTGCTGGAATGCCTTCTTTTGGTCTTCCGGAATTTTGACATCCTGGTAAATCGTGAAGAATTTGTCCGGCTCAACCGCCAGGCGCGCAAACATGTGCTCCGGGCGGGCGTCAATGTACTTCCCGCCGAACCACTGTTCGATTTCAACTTCGCGGACCCCCGGAAGCGCTCGGATTTTCTCGTCGTAATACTGCGGCAGGGGCAGGCCCAATGAAACGCGGTTTCGCGTGGCCAGCCTCATTTCAGAGCCGGGCGTCGGCGTGCTGAAGAAGAGCGCGTGATAAATCGCCATCAGCAGGCCCAAAAGGCAGAGCGAAACTCCCACGCTCAGGATAGTGAGCACGGTGCGGCGCCTATTGCGCCACGAGTTTTTGAAGACCAGCGGAAGATGTCGGAACATCATGTCCTCACGATGCCATACGATATTCAGCCCGGCCCGGTTTCACTCTTGTCATTCCCGCGCAGGCGGGAATCCATGCTTCACGGTTTTACCTCAGCGGCTTGCTGTGCGACGGCCCGAATGCCACCCAGCGAGAACTCGACGATGTGCTGAGCGATGCCCTCAATTATTTCCGGCGTAAACCTCGGAATGAAGCGCCTAGCCACCGGGTTGGCCAATCCAAATATTTGCGTTTGGATGCTCCCGGCACAGGCGCCGGCCCGAGGGTCTGTGGCTGGCAGGCCCATGATTTCTGCCACGAGTGCGTGCAGCCGCAACGAATTGGGCAGGATCGCCTGCTCGAAGATAACGTCGAGGGCGGGGGTCGGGTCGTTCATCTCGCGCGCCATCAAGTGTCCCTGCCAGCACTCGCCCTCTCTCAGAATGTGCTGAAGAACGGTACTAATGTAGTGGCGCAGCCGCTCTTCCGGCGATTTGTTCGGGCCCGGATTGTGCGCCAATTTGCTCATCTGCTTCGAGAATTCGATGTTTTTTTGGACGACCTCCAGATACAGTCCCCACTTGTCCCGGAAGTAGTAGTTCACCGCTGCCACATTCGCGCCCGCTTCCTTGCAGATGTCACGGACGGTTACATTCTCGAAACCGTGCTCGGCAAATAGCCTCTCCGCCACTTCCAGCACCCGCTGGCGCGTTTCGTGGTCTGCGGCTGGGATTGCACCGTTGATCTGGTCTACTTGATTGCCCATAAGTTCAAACACACATTCCAAACGACCGTCTCAAACAACTGTATATAACAGTTGTTTTAGCTGATGTCAAGAGTTTTTTTGCTGGAGCTTGGGCAGCTTCGCCCGTACGCGCTCAATCTGGGAAAGTGAGGAAATGTCGTACTTCACCAGACTTCCTTGCCTTCTCGCCGGCCCCAATCGGTTTCTTCGTGCCGGTTCTTTGGCGTGATGTGCGAGCCGAGCCGACGCAGGCTGCGCTTCCGGCGAGTACTTTTAGACACCAAGGGCACGTCAAGTCGTGGGCTTTTCGGTTTCTAAGTGGCTCGCATCCCCAACCTCCTTTGCGCAACGGGGCTGACGTGCCGCCTCGCGGGATACGACCCTTCATTCCCAGCTCACCTGTTAGGCGGCACATCTGCCCAGGGATGGCGAAATGTGAACGAGGCAATCATTACGCTGCTTACGGGTTTGTTGTCAAGCGTGGCAGGTTGAAACTTCCACATTTTAATTGTCTGTTCCGCCGATTCGGTAAGCGTCGGCATGGCATGGATAACCTCAATGTGGTCCGCCGAGCCGGATTCTCCCACCGTAACTTGCAAAATCACACTGACAGGCACGAGGGGATTGGCAACACTGGTGATCGGGAACGGGGCTTCTATCGCCGAAAGAATTTGGATGGGCTGAAACCCCAACGGTTTCTCCGGCTGAGGTTCGGCGACCCATGGTGGGCGCAGGCTGAACGAAATGCTGTACGCGAATGAGACGGTAATCCAGCTCTTGATTGGTTCGCCATGGAACCTCGCAGGCTCGAACTTCCACGCCTTGACTGTGCGCTCGGCTTCTTCGGTCAGCGACGGCGCGGCGTTGGCTACGTCAATGCCATCGACGGTGCCCAACGGGCTCACGGCTACCTTCAGGATGACGACGCCATAGGCAATACTTGCGGCAGAGTGTTCTGGGTCCACCACGTGAACAACGTGGGCTGGCTCAAACGACGGCGTCGCCCCTTTCTCTGATTGCGCGGCGCACGCTACGCCCGTCGCCAGGGAAAAAAGCGCGGCCAGTGCAATCGGTCGGCGCACCGCCAAGCTGTTTCCCCATTTCGTAAGCCGTGTGGTCGCCATCTTTCACCTCCGGTCGTGTCCACAACCAACATACGCCTCGACCCGCAGTCAGGGAAGGGCAAGAGTAATCTTCTCGCCGGCCAGCGTACACTCTAGCTGGCGGCGGGCTCTCTTTTTTTTCTTGGTCAGCGGGAAGTATAGGTAACCGGCCACAGGGGTGGATACACTGCCTTCTGGAAGGCCTTTCTTCGTGAGTTCCAATTCCATCAGTTGGCGGTCGAGCTCGGAGGGCTGTGAGTCAGATGGTGGCTTGCCCAGGCTCACCTCTGCTGAAGTGTCAACGCTGTGCCCGCCCAGTTGGCCCGTCCTGGGATCGGCGCCGCCGACTCCATAGCCAACTCCTACCGACCCGTGTGGAGTCATGCTTCCGCCGCGGGGGCTGAGTTTGAGTGTCATGGCAAGAAGGTTGGGGCTGAACGGCTTGACGGCAGAGTCCGATCCGGCGACACGAAGGCTGAAATCTTTGCGCGCGATCTCCAAGCTTCTCCCGGTCTCCGGATACAATCCGACCTCCAAAACGACGCAGCAACTGTTGAGATCGGTGGTAAAAACTCTGAGGACCTCGTCCGCGGTCAGCAGCGTCGCGCCGATCCCGACGTCTTTCAGTCGAGCTTGAGCAGCGTAGCGTTCCGCCGATGCGCGCGGTTTGATGCCGTTTGTCGAAGCGTCGGCCTGATTTTCCTGTTGGTGCTGAGTGGGCGAAGCCGGCTGTTGCCCTGCATAGCCGCGACACGCCATACAAAGCGAACTCGCCCCGAAGAGTATGGCATTCAGGACTTTGCCCATTGGAGACTACCTCACGGCGCAGTCCGTTCACAGTTTCCGAGTACGTCTACTGTGGTAAACGGCGGACCAAACCTGGTACGAAGAGCCGATCATGAATGCGATCAGTGCCGATGCGATGGAAGCAGTGCCAGAGCGTAGCATCTCGACGTAGCCATAGAGCGCTAGCGGCACGTAGACCGTGACGCCCGTAATCACGCCAGGCGAGTAGGCCCGCGATTTGTAGCTGGCCCATACATGCCAGCACCCGTTCGAGCACAGCAAGGCTGCGACGATGAGCCAGTAAACAGTCCCGACCGGCGTGCGCCCGAGGTACGCCGCATCAACACACACGATCAGCAAGGCGGCATTGATGATGACAAGGAAACGCCTCGTGATCCTGGACGCATCGGCTCGGTATCTTCTGTACCATAGGGTAAATCCGCCAGGGAACACGAACTCCTCGAGAATGTGGAGGCTTACTGCTCCGAGCGGAGCCCAACGCAACCAATCCATATCGTTATAAGCTACCGGTGGGCCGCGAGCTCGAGGCGCGGGTCGATGGGCGGGAGTTCATGGCCGCCGCGCACGCGCAGGTGGCGTTCCCGGAAGTGGTGCTTGGCGCGGCGCCCCCACTGGCGGATGAAATAGTAGTTCAAGGCGGCGCCGGTGAATGCGCTAACCACCGGCACCACGCGCGCCGCCCATTTTTCCGCCACCTCCGCGCCGGCTTCGATGGCGATGCGCTGGATGACGCGAGGGACGAAGCGCTCGATCACCTCTTTTTCTAGCAACTCTTTTCCCAGATTCACGCCCGCGGCACTCGCCGCCGCAATCCAAAGGTCGGCAATTTCCGTGTCCGTCGAATACTCGAAGCCGTAGACCAGGCTTAGCTTCTGAATCATGCGAAGCGTGATCGCGCTCAGTACGCCAATGTCCGGCAGCGCGGTGAAAATCCCGCCCAGTCCCAGTCCCAAGCCTTCGGCCGCCGCCAGCTTCCTGCCCGCCGCAACCGTTTGGTCCGCGATGTCGTCCAGGACGTTGATGTGGAGGTCATAAACGTCGTGAAAGGATCGGATCGGAATCCCGTGCGCGCGACGCAGATGGGCGAGGTAATGCTCGGGATCAACCTTGAGCTTCTCGTAGGCGCGGCTCAGCCCGCCATGAAGGGCTTCTTGCACGCGCTCGGTGATCCACGAAGATGTGGCTGTGGCCATTGCTGGTTCGATGCCCCTCCTTTCGGTTCGAGATGCCATCTTAGCGGAACAGGACGCGAAAGAAAAGCGTGGCACCGGCTTCGGGTCCCTAATTCCTAATTCCTAATTCCTGTTCTTTCAAAAGATGTGCAGCTTTATCGACAAATATCGTTTCGGGTTCTTCCTGAATTCCGTCAGGAAATCCCGCATGGACGCCGAGCTGTCTTTCAGGTTGTTGTAAAGTGTCGGGTCGGTGGAGAGTTTCCCGAGCGTGCCCTCGCCTTTATCGATGCGGTCCGCGACGGTATTCAGGCGAGCCATGGTGTCATTCATCCGGTTGTAAAGCTCGGGATCGTTGGCGAGCTTGCCCAGTGTTCCTTGCGAAGAATTCAGCTTGTCAATCAGCGCGTTGGCTTGGGTGGTGAGCTGCTGGAGGTTGTTGTAGACCGTCGGGTCAGAGATGAACTTGGCGACGGTGCCGTTGCCGTGCTGAACGTCGTCCATGATCTGGTTCAAACGGTTCAACGTCGCCACAGCCTGGTTGTAGACCGTCTGGTCCGCCACCAACTTGCCCAGCGTGCCCTCGCCGTTTTGCACGCCGGTAACGAGGGCGTCGAGCTTCGCGGTGGTGTCGTTGAGGCGATTATAGAGGCCCTTATCGTAGAGGAACTGGTGGATGGTCCCATTTCCGGTCTGAATCTGATTGGTGATGTCATTTAGCGTGGTGCTCAGCACGCGCAAGTTGGAGACAACGTCGTTGGCGTTCTGCACGATGCGCTTGATGTCGGGCGGCTGCTGGCCTGTCACCTGGCCGCCGTCCGGGATAATCGCTTGGCCTGACCCACCGCGAGTAATGTCAATGTACGCCTCGCCCAGGAGACCCGCGGTCTCAATCGTGGCAATCGAGTCGGAGCGGATCTGATCCTGGTAGTGCCGCGTCAGGCGCATGTCGATTTCGACCGCGCGGCTGGGATCGGTGAAGGGCGAGAGCTGAATCTTATGCACGTTGCCCACCGCAATCCCCGCCAGGTGTACTTCGGCGCCTTCCTTCACACCTCCCGCGCTGGGAAAGTACGACTTGAGTATGTAGTGACGGCTTAAAAAGCCGACCTGGCCGCCGATGAAGAAAATCCCCACGGCGAAGAGGATCATGCTGACCAGCACCAAAACTCCCACACGCAGTTGCGCCCAGGCGATCTGTTTCGGTTGAGGCATAGTTGGCTCCCTTCCCAAACTCTTCTGCTTGTATTGTAGACTAAGACAGCGGGCGGCGCGAAGGAAGGTGCCGGGCGGCGAGAGATGTGGGTCCAGCGTTGCCGCGGACAAGAGGTGAGGTCAATGTTGGCTCCGCCCCCTGAGTAACCTTGTGAGCCGGCATGCGATTCGGCATGGTTGCAATCCGGCAGGAACAGCCTGACCGTTGCAATCCAACAGGGACCGCGGGCCGGCGGAAGTAGCGCAGGCGGAAGATTCATGGCGACCTTTTCGACCCCTTCCAGCAACGTTGCGGCACGCGATGCGAAGGCGATCACTAGTTGCGCGATAGCGACGGTTGTGTCTTGAACGACTTTATGTTATGACTAGTCCGCGCGGTCGGAATCTCCCACCTTCGGGAACGCGAGCAGGTCCTTCAATTCGTGCTGGGTCAGCGTTACTTCGCCGGAGGGGAGACCAAAGCCTAAGTCGGATTCGAAAGGAGTACCACAATGCCATTCTGCTCAAAGTGCGGAACGAATGTGGCCGATGGAATGTCTTTTTGCCCTGCGTGCGGAGCGCCCGTAAAGGCTGCCGCAGCGCCGGCGCCGCCAGCGCCGGGTGTGACAGCCACTACGCAACCGCGCCCAACCCCAACGGCTGGACCAAGTGCCGTCGCTCCTGCGAGCACCAGCGCGCCCTTGGCGTCCAACATAGCGGGTCTGCTGGCTTATATCGCTGGCTTCATTACGGGAATCGTCTTTCTCGTAATCGAGCCTTACAACAAAGACAAGTTTGTGCGCTTCCACGCGTTCCAATCGATTTTCTTTAACGTGGCGATCATTGTGTTTTGGATTGCCTTCGGGATTGTGTCCGGGATTCTGATCCGTGTTTCGTTTGGGATCTTCGGGTTGATCTTTATCTTCGTGGATGGGTTGCTGGGCCTGGCGATCTTCCTCTACTGGCTGTTCCTGATGTACAAGGCCTACAACAACGAACGCTACATGATTCCCTTCATCGGGGAAATAGCGGCCAAGCAGGCCGGGCAATAGCCGGCTTCTTTATGGGTCGAACTTGACGGGCAGAGCGCCGGATCATCGCTGGCGCTCTCTTCCTTTTGTTTTTCTCCGCAGGGCTAGGTGTCGACGCTGGGCATAGCTGCCTCACCTTCACGCTTGCAAATCCTCTTCGATGGAGTATATTTATAAGCTGTCTGTATAAATTTGCATGGACAATCTCTACCGGCGAGCCCAGATCCTGGAGCTGCTTCGGAGCGACCACGTGCGGACGCAGTCGGAGTTGCTGCGCAAGCTCGAGCGGCGCGGCATCCGCGTGACGCAAGCGACGGTCTCGCGCGACATCGAGGAGCTGGGCGTCATCAAGTCGCGCGACGGCTATCGCGCCGCTGATTCCGCTCCGGTGACGGCGCCACCCCAGCCGCCGCTGGCCGTCATCCTGAAGGAATTTGTTCGTGAGGTCAGGCACGCGTCCAACCTCGTGATTGTCAAGACGCACCCGGGCAACGCCCACTCGGTGGCGGTGGCGCTGGATTTTGAGCCGTGGCCGGAAATCCAGGGCACCATCGCCGGAGATGACACGATTTTTGTGGCTGCGGCGGGCGGGCGCGAGGCTGCGCGCCTGCACAAGAAGATCCAGGAGCTGCTGGGGAATTGAGGAAACCGGGAGCCAGGAGTCAGGATTTGGGTTTAAGGAATCAGGGATCAGGAAAAAATCGTGACAACAGAATCGAGCACGAAGACCGAAGTGAAAAAAGCGGTGCTCGCGTATTCGGGCGGGCTTGATACCTCAATCATTGTGCCTTGGCTGCGCGAGAACTACGGCTGCGAAGTGATCGCCATGGTCGGAGACGTGGGCCAGGGCGACGACTTCGACGCGGTCCGCGCCAAGGCCTTGCGCAGCGGCGCTTCGCAGGTTTTCGTCGAGGACCTGCGCGAGGAGTTCATCACCGGCTATCTGTGGAAAGCGCTCAAGGCCAGCGCGGAGTACGAGGGAAAATATTTGCTCGGCACATCGCTCGCGCGGCCGGTGCTGGCCAAGCGCCAGGTGGAAGTGGCGCGGGCTTGCGGAGCGGACGCGGTCGCGCACGGCTGCACGGGCAAGGGCAACGACCAAGTGCGCTTCGAAGTCGCGTACAAGGCGCTGGCGCCGCAGTTGCGCGTGATTGCGCCCTGGCGGGAATGGGACATCCGGTCGCGCGAGGACGCCATCGATTACGCCAAGCATCACGACATTCCTGTGGCCGTCACCAAGGAGGACCTGTACAGCCGCGACCAGAACATTTGGCATCTGAGCCACGAGGGCGGGCCGCTTGAAACCAAACTCGGCGAGCCGCCCGACGACGCATGGAAACTTTCCGTCTCACCAAGCCGGGCTCCCGACCGCGAGACGCAAGTGGTGCTGGGGTTCGAAGCGGGCCTGCCGGTCTCGGTGAACGGCAAAAAGCTCCGTCCGATTGCGATGCTTGAGACGCTGAACAAAGTGGGGGGCGCAAACGCGGTGGGGCGCATCGACCTGGTGGAAAACCGGCTGGTGGGCATCAAGTCGCACGGCGCTTATGAGACACCCGCCGGAACGCTTCTCCACAGCGCGCACCACGAGCTCGAAAGCCTGTGCCTCGATCGCGAGACTTTTCACTACAAGGAACAGGTGGCGCTGCGCTACGCCGAGCTGGTGTATTACGGTCTGTGGTTCACGCCGCTGCGCGAGGCGCTGGACGCCTTCATTGAGGCCACGCAGCGCCACGTGACCGGCACCGTGACGCTTGGCCTCTATAAAGGTAACATCCGAATAGTGGACCGCCACTCTCCCTTCTCGCTTTACGACATCAGCATGGCAGGGTTCACGATGGGCGCCGATTACGACCAGAAGGACGCGGCGGGATTCATCAATATCCTGGGATTGCCCATCAAGCTCGCTGCCTCGAAACGGTCCGCCTCCAAGAGCGCCCGACCCACCCGCAGGAGAACAAGATGAGGCTCTGGGGCGGCCGCTTCGCTCATCATGATCGCGATTCCCAGTTCGAGAATTTCTCCGAATCCTTCTCGCTGGACCAGCGCTGGGTTCTTTACGATCTGAGGGTGAACCGCGCCTACGTGAAAGCACTGGGCGAAGCCAAGGTTCTTCGGGCCGGTGAAGTCCGCGAACTGCTTCGAGGCCTGGGCGCCATTCGCCGCCGCATCGAGCGCCACCCGGACTGGGCACAAGGCGAGTCGAGTGAGGACGTTCACACCTGGGTCGAAGCTCGTCTGGCGCGGCAGGCGGGAAGCATCGCGCAAAAACTGCGCACCGGGCGAAGCCGCAATGACCTGGTGGCCACCGAGGCGCGGCTCTACACGAAAGATGCAGCCGTCGAGCTCGAGCGCGCCGCCATCGAGTTGCTGCACGCCCTGCACCATCTCGCCCGAAAACATCGCGACGCCGTGATGCCCGGCTATACTCATCTTCAGCCTGCGCAGCCGATCCTTTTCGCCCATTACCTGCTCGCCTACTTCGAGATGTTCAGCCGCGACTGCGACCGGCTGGAAGATTGCCGCGAATGGGCCGACGAAATGCCCATGGGCGCCGGGTCGCTGGCCGGAGCTTCCTTCCCGATCAACCGCGTGCGCCTGGCGCGCGAACTGGGCTTTGCTCGCGTCTCGCAGAATAGTGTCGACGCGACCTCGGACAGGGATTTCGCCTGCGAGCTGCTGTTCGCTTGCGCGCTGACACTCGTTCACTTGAGCCGGCTGGCCGAAGACCTGGTGATTTTTTCGTCTCCGGCGTTCGGTTTTGTCGAGCCGGCGGACGCGTATTCCACCGGCAGCAGCCTGATGCCGCAAAAGAGAAATCCCGACGCCATGGAGCTGATCCGCGGCAAAGCAGCGCGCGTGCTGGGCCGGCTTGCTGGCATGCTGGCGCTCTTGAAAGGCCTGCCCATGGCCTACAACCGGGATTTGCAGGAAGACAAGGCGGCGCTGTTTGACGGCGTCGACACCGCGCGCGACTCGCTACGCCTCGCAGCGCGAGTGGTCGAGACACTTCGCGTTCATCCCGACCGAATGAAGCCCGCCATGGCGCGCGGCTTCATCACCGCCACCGACCTCGCGGATGAACTCGTGCGCCGCGGCATTCCATTCGCGGAAGCACACCGGCAGGTGGGGACGCTCGTGCGGCGCTGCGCGGAGCGGGGAAAGACTCTCGCGGATCTCACTGAGGTCGAAGCGCACCAATGCATCCCGTCGTGGGACAGGGCGCTCCGTGCCATCGCGGCCGCGCCTGAAAAGAATATTCGCCGCAAGCACGTTCTCGGCGGCACCGCCCCGCGCCAGGTGCAGCGACAGATTCGCCGTGCAGAAGCCGCAATGGCGCGGCGGGAGCGATTACTACGGCGAAATCAGAAATGATGAAGTTGTGATTTGAATCCCTGAATCGAAGAACAACCTCTTCAGCCGGGCGCTAAGAAACGCCGTCTACACGCGGGACTCCCGCCGGCGCTTCTCTATCTCGCACGCCCGATAGAGCCTGCAACCATCCGAAAGACGGAACTAGGTGATGGTACGGCCCGAACAGGCGCACCACGCACAGCGCGTAACCAACCAGCAGGTGAAAACGCAGAGTGAGGAAGAGCATGGCCCAACTGCCGGTGTCGTCCGCGCGGGCCGAGGCTTCATTGGATTGCGGCGTCCGAACCAGCTCATTAAACGAACTTCTCAACCCTCTCAGCCATCGCAGCGCCAGATCTTTGCGGGTGCGAAGGAGCATTTCGGCAAGGTGCGGAAACTCGATCTCGTCCCGCAGCCAGCGGTAGTCCGCGGCATCGAAAATCCGGGTCGCCAAATCGAGACTGACACCGTTTCCAAGGCCACGCACAAGGTCACGGTCGTCTCCGGCTTCCGCGTGGCTCTGGCGCCGGCCCTGACGAGCGAGCGCCGCCGCCAGGATCAGGACCAGAACGGCAAGGACGATGTTGATCACCAAAGCCGTCATCTTCGGAACAACCTCATCAGCTCGGTGTTATATCTCTCTAATCCCTCGCTGTCGGTCGAAGGGGCGCCCTTGACGCCGTCACGCAATGTCCGCGGCACCGGCACGACCGGCTCGTACCGCCAGAGCGCGACATTCCATATGGTCAAGCCGAGAACAAAACTCAAGGGCCCCACTACGGCAAATATGGGGCCGTAGACCTCACGTCCGTACATTTCCGCAAGGCCCATATTCGCGACATTCACCGCCAGATAGGCGGCGAACCCGAGCAGCATGCCCGAGATGTTCTTCCCCAGCGGAAGTTGATACAGGCGGGCGGCCGCCAGCAGCACCACAATCAGCACCGCCTTGGTCAACGACGCGGTCCCGGTGAAGTTAAGAAGCGCGATCGCTCGAGATTGAGGCCTGAGAAGCGACGGCAGCATGGAGGTGAAAAAGAAGGTCGAACAAACGAGAACCGTCACCAGCCTACCCAAGCGTCGGATACGGGGATAGGGCGCAAAAATGTGGTCGGAGCCTTCCGCGAGAACAGCGAACTCAGCTATCCACATCACCATCAGACAAAACCAATAGAACTCGACGTACTGCCGGGCGGCGATGTAATCCATAATAAAGACAATGAGGGAAATCGTCAGGACGAAACTTGTATACGAATAGAACAAAGGAAACCGGCGGAAGGATTTTTCTAGCCAAGCCCGCACAAGAAGACTGGCTTCCAAAACGAGCGCGGTCACCTCAATGCCCGGAGAAAGTAGTCCCATACTGTCAGCCACGGAAGGGCGGAGGAATTCCCTCTCCCGCCGCCCCATTCCGGACTGTGCTGGGTCTACCGATTGCCGCCGGGCGGCCAAGGCCAGGGATGTCCACGCCTCGAACTGTCAACGTACACTACCATAGTCGTCACCTCCTGGGGCACAATTATTTACGGGCAGGCTGATTTACACATCGCCAACCAACGGAATTCAAACATCCTTGAATCGGGGGATTGGGAAGCAAAAGCACCGAGGCCGGGTGAGGCCTGCGGAGTGCGCTAAAAGGCGGGCCGAAGCGAGTTGGAGGGAATCGATTTCAAGCGGGCGCGTTGACGTCGGCCTGTCGGGCCGAATTCGCTATGTGACCCGAAATTTCAGTTTATGTGAAGCGGCCGGGCTAGGGAGTGCTGGCGCGGCTCGAACGGGCCACGGACCACGGGCAACGGACAGGTTTCACCCTTCAGCACCGCACGATGCGCTCGCGGTGTTCTTTCACCAGACGGGTAGCGTTGCGGGTATCGATCACCAGCCGGCTGGAGCGCACGATGGCGTCGTAGTCGTAGCTCGAGTGGTCGGTCGAGATCAGGACCGCGTCATAGCCGGCCAGGGTCTCCGGCGTGAGTTCCACGGAGGCGAGCTTGAAGTCGTAGCGGCGCATTTTGTAGAGACGCGGGAAGTAAGGGTCATTGTAGTCCACGCGCGCGCCGCGCCCCTGGAGCAGTTCCATGATGCGCAGCGAGGGCGACTCGCGCAGGTCGTCGATGTCCTTCTTGTACGCCACGCCCAGCACCAGCACCCGCGCCTCGCGCAGGCACTGCTGGCGCTGGTTCAGCGCCTCGCCCAGCGCCTCCACCACGTGTTCCGGCATGGCGGCGTTCACCTCCCCCGCCAGCTCGATGAAGCGCGTCGGCACCTCGTACTCGCGCGCCTTCCACGTCAAATAAAACGGGTCGATCGGAATGCAGTGCCCGCCCAGTCCCGGCCCGGGATAAAACGCCGTGAACCCGAAGGGCTTGGTCTTGGCCGCTTCGATCACTTCCCAAATGTCGATGCCCATCCGCAAGCACACTTGCTTCAGCTCGTTCACCAGCGCGATGTTCACGCAGCGGTAGATGTTCTCGAGCAGCTTGGTCATTTCCGCCGCTCGCGATGAGCTCACCGCCAGCGTGCGGTCGAACGCCTGCCCGTAAAGCGCTTGCGCCGCCCACGCGCTCGCCGCGTTTACCCCGCCGATCACCTTGGGAATCTGGTGGGTCTTGAAATCTTTGTTCCCCGGGTCCTCTCGCTCCGGCGAAAAGGCCAGCAGAAAATCGCCCGCCGGCGCTTCGTTGACTTCCACCGCGTTGTCCGCCACCGTGTAGGGCGCCGCCGGACACCGCAAGCCGGAGCGCTCCAATATCGGCAGCACCAACTCTTCCGTCGTCCCGGGATACGTCGTGCTCTCCAGCACCACCAGTTGTCCGGCGCGCAAGTGAGGGCTGATCGTTTCCGCCGTGTCGCGGATGAACGAAAGGTCGGGCTCGCGATGCTCGTCGAGCGGCGTCGGCACACAGATGATGATGGCGTCCATGGCCGCCAAACCGCGGAAGTCGGCGCTGGCGCGAAAGTGCTTCGCCTCCACCTGGGCGCGAATCTCCGCCTCCGGAATGTGCCGGATATAGGTCTCGCCCCTCATCAGCGCTTCCACTTTCGCCGCATCGACGTCGAAGCCCGTGGTCGCCAGTCCCTTCCGCCCAAACAGCAGCGCCAGCGGCAAGCCCACGTACCCCAACCCCACCAGCCCCACTTTCACCGCCGGCGTCTTGAACTTGACGTGAATCCCCGCTTCCTCCGCCCGTCGCGTGCCTTTGTCTGCGGTCATCAGTCCGCCCCCTCTTCCCTGAGCAATGCCGCCGCGCTTGGGTCGAACCAAACTCGGCGCTGCCCGATGTGTTCGGCAATCGGAGCGCCCGCCATTTTATCATCCCTCGGCGAACCTCCGTTGAAGCAACGCGGCGTGGGCACGGCTCGCTTCCCGGCCCCGTCGAAATCCCGAAGAGGTGGCCTCGGAGCAGCCGTCGGGAGCAACCCACGGATCAGGGGGACTTGCCCGGGCCCTCCATTTCTACCGGAAAGAATCCTCCTTTCGAACGAAACACCCAGCGGTCGCTGATGGCGAAATTCAGCAGCGAGCAGAACGCGATTGACACCAGATTCGCCACCAGCAGAGGAAGGTGAGCCGCATCCATCAAGATGCCCATGAAGATAAGGTTGCCGGCGAGCGACACTGCGCCGTTGGTGAGGTTGAAAAGCACAAGGCGGCCGAGTGGGGTATCTTTGCGGGATTTGGGGTTCAGGATTCGGGGTTCGCGAAACCCGGACCCCGAACTCCGAAACCTGTGCTCCACGGTTCGTGATCTGGTCCTGTCAACCCACGTATAGCGCTCGTGCCAGATGAAGTTATGCAACACGGCCGCCTCTACGGCGGTAGCAGTGGCACACAGCGCACCGAAGCCAAGAACTCGGTCAAAGAAATCGAGTGCCGCGAGCTGAACAATCACGCCCATCAATCCGACCAAATTAAATCTCACAAAATGTCGAAGCATGTTCATCCCGGAAGCTAGAAGCTAGTTAGAAGCTAGAAGGTAGAAGCATTCGGCTCGTTTTCGTTTCTATTCTAGCTTCTGGCTTCTCGCTTCTAGATTCCGCTAAGATTTCTCCTCGCGATAAAGTTGGCGAACGTGGCGGGGCACCGTGACGACTAGCATGATCGCCAACGCAGCGATGGCGACACATCCCCCGAAGTCGAGCAACCGGTATGGGGTGTGCGGCACTCCTGCCAGCGGGTTGAACCAGAGCGCGAGGTTGCCAGCCGCCAGCAGAATGCGCAGTTCCGTGGCGCCCAGACCTGCGAAGGAGAGCCTGAATACCCCAAGAGTGTACGTCGCGAGGTAGACCTCAGTGGTCAGCATGAAGAAGGCGATGAGCACGCCCGCGGCCACGCGCCAGTCGACATACGTGGAAACGGCGAGGCCGCCAGTGAGGAACAGCGCTCCGAACCCATCCAGCATGTGGTCCACGTAAAAGCCGTAGCGCGGCCGCTCGCATTTCCTGACGCGCGCCAGGGTGCCGTCCAGGCTGTCGCCGAGCCAGTTCAGGGCCAGAAAGAGTGTCGCGAGGAGCAGCGCGTGCCGGCTCCAACGCGCCGCTGCGTAGGATGCCCCGACCAGAAACATGGAAACGAATCCCAGCAAGGTCAGGTGATCGGAATTGACGCGCGCGGGAATTCGTTGCGCGAGCCAGACGAGCAATCTCTTCTCGAGCCCTGAGGAGACGCCGTTCAGGTGGCGCTTGGCGCTCCGAAAAGCCAGCGCCGGCTCGACGGTGAGGGGCTGGGCTGGCACGTGCCTTGGTGCGTTATGAAGGACATCGGCTAGCAGTGGCTGTTTCGCAAACATGGTGATCCCCCCTTTCAGCCGTGACTTTGCGCCGAGAAAGCGTGGAGATCAATAAATAGAATATGGATTTTCTATGGAGATTCGATAGAGCGTTAAGCTGTTCAAAATCAAAAGAGAAGTGGCATGTGGCAAGTGGCAAGTGAAGCGACGGGGTTCGGAATTCGGAGTTAGGAGCTCGAGGCGGAAGTCAACTCGGTCAAGCTTCTGCGCAACCCGGACCCCTCTTCACCGACCACTCGCCACTTGCCACATGCCTTTTGCCACTTCCTTAAAGGGGTTACTCTGCGCCAAGAGCATCGAGATCAGCCTTGTCGCGCGGGCGGCCAGTCGTTTTTTTGTTCCGAATCAGCGCCTCGCGACCAATGAAGTTCACGCGCACTCCTTCCAGTTCGCTTTCCATCCTGCCCGCCCACGCCTCATCGAAGGTGACCCCGGTGATCGCCGTCAGAAGGTTGATGCGCTGCGGGGGGGACGCCCAACTGGACCACTTGATGGGAGTTTGCAAAATCGCTGGCTTTCAAGCCAAGAGCGCCGAATCCGAAGCTCTGGAGAGCCGCTTCCACCCGCTCCGCGTTCTCCGGCGAGTTGTGAATAAAGATGTCGAGATCACCGGTGTAGCGAGGAAGGCCGTGTTGGGCCAGCGCCACGGCGCCCACAACCAGATACTCAACGCGGTGAGAGTTGAGCGATTCGATAAACTGGCGCCAGTCTTCGGGAAGCGGCATGGTCCTCCTTGTGCGCGATCTCTCGCAGCTTGAAGAAAATCTCCAAACGCTCCGCCGGTGAGAGGCGACGGTAATACTCGCGATCGGCCCTTTCGGCCTCCTCAAAACTCTTGAACTTCGCTACCACTGGGACCATGCTTCTATTTTATCCCTGCCGGGATGCGAATGCTACGGCCCGGGGGCAGAGGATTCGCGGCCTTTCTGTCAGAGGGTGAACGGCCGCTCATGCGCCGCGCTGTGGGAAATTTGCGGTAGCACCGAGGCCCCTCCAACAGACATTGACAGTCCGCCGCTGTGTGCTATACTGAGTTTTGCAGAGGGCGGGGACGCCCGGATATCTCCCAGACTGTCTTCAGGTTTTCCCATAGTCAGAACGAGATTTCGAGCTTTGCAATCTCACGCCAATAGCACCGAGGAGCCGTGGAGGCTGATACCTGCAAGAAAGAATTAGTGATTGAGATCCCCGTAGACGTGGTCAGGCGGCAAGCGGAGACGGTCACGGCGCAGTTCGCGCGGGCGGCGCGCATCCCTGGGTTTCGTCCCGGGCGCGCTCCTTCCTCGCTCATCCGCAACCGTTTTCGTGACGATATTAAGAGTGAGGTCGTGCAAGCCCTGGTCCCCAAAGCCTTCGAGGACGCGGTGAAGGGCCAGAAGTTGTCCGTGGTAGGCCAACCGCACTTCGAGGACCTGAAGTTCGAGGACGACAAGCCGCTGACGGTGAAGGCGACATTCGAGGTCTATCCGGCTTTTGAATTGAAGGAGTACCGAGGCTTGGAGGTGGAAGAAGAAGCGCTCAGCGTTACCGATGCGGATATCGACGCGGCGCTCGAAAAACTGCGCGAAAACGCCGCCACCTACGAAGTGGCGGAAGGCCGTGAGGCGCAGGACGGCGATTACCTCGACGTGAGCTATTCGGGGCGTGACGTGAAAGAACAAGATAAACAGCCGATCGAGTCGCGCGACGCGATGATTCACTTGGGCGGTGAGCGCACTACGAAGGAATTCATCGACAACCTGCTCGGCGTGAAAGCAGATGAGACTCGTGAGTTTGTGGTGGCTTACCCCCAAGACCACCCGCAGGAAGATCTGGCGGGAAAAACCTACCGCTACCGCGTGGAAGTGCGCAGCATCAAGAAAAAAGTGTTGCCAGCGGTGGATGATGAGTTGGCGAAATCGGTGAGCGAGTTGTCGACTCTGGCGGAGCTGCGCGATAAGATTCGCAAGGACCTGGAGCAAGGCCGCGAGCGGCGAGCGGAGAACGCGGCCAAGCAGAAGCTCGTCGAGCAGCTTCTCGCCGCCCAATCGTTTCCAGTGCCGGAGGCGCTGGTGGAAGCGCAGCTCGATCAACGTCTGGAAAACACCTTGGCGCAGTTGATGGGCCAGGGTATCGATCCGCGTGCCATGGAGATCGATTGGCGAAAGATTCGTGAGGACTCACGACCTGAGGCTGAAAGGCAGGTGCGCGCCGCCTTGATCCTGGGGAAGATAGCGGAGGCGGAAAAGGTCGAAGTCTCTGACGAAGAAGTGGATGGAATGATTCGTGAAATGGCCGAGGGGCGGCGCGAAACTGCGGCAGCCTTGAAAACGCGCTTGACAGGCGACGGAGGACTCGATAAACTACGATTTAGTCGCCGCAATCAGAAGACGTTGGATCTTATCTACCGCAGCGCAAAAATCACCAGGAAAAGTCGCTAATCGGGGGTATTGGGGCGCAGAGGCGTGGCGATGAATGACCAACCGAATATGACGTTGATTCCGATGGTGGTCGAACAGACCAATCGGGGAGAGCGCGCCTACGATATCTACTCGCGCCTCTTGCGGGACAATATCATTTTTATCGGCACGCCGATTGACGACAACGTGGCCAACCTCGTGACCGCGCAACTACTGTTTCTGGAAGCCGAGGATCCCGAGAAGGACGTCTCCCTGTACATTAACTCGCCGGGCGGCGTGGTGACGGCCGGGATGGCCATCTACGACACGATGCTATTCATCCGCCCGCATGTGGCCACGATCTGTGTGGGTCAGGCGGCCAGCATCGCGGCTGTACTCCTGGCGGCCGGAACACCTGGCAAGAGGTTTGCGCTGCCCAACTCGAGGGTGCTCATTCACCAGCCGACCATGGGTGGGCTTTCCGGGCAGGCGACCGATATCGATATCCACGCTCGCGAGATTCTTCGCATCCGCGCCGGACTGAACGAAATCATGGCCAAGCATACTGGACAACCGATCGAGAAAGTGGAGCACGATATGGAGCGGGATTTCTGGATGAACGCCCAACAAGCCCGCGACTACGGAATGATCGATGAGATCATTTACAAGCATAAGTAACGAAGGGAGCATGGCGTGAGACGCACGGGCACGGAGGAAGTGCTGCGCTGCTCGTTCTGTCACAAACCTCAGGACGCGGTGAAGAAACTCATCGCTTCGCCCGGCGAACACCCTCGCGCCTACATTTGCGAAGAATGTGTGGCCGTCTGCAACACCATGCTCGAAGAGACTACGGAAGTGCGGGCGCCCGCCCAGCAGCACGAGCTGCCACGGCCTACCGCGGTGAAAACCTTCCTAGACTCCTACGTTATCGGGCAGGAGAAGACGAAAAAGAAGTTGGCTGTGGCCGTCTACAACCATTACAAGCGGCTGATGCTGACTCGCCAGCGCACGGACGTTGAGCTGACCAAATCCAACATTCTCCTGATCGGGCCGACGGGGACGGGCAAGACCCTGCTGGCCCAGACGCTGGCTCGCTTGCTGGACGTGCCCTTCGCCATCGTCGATGCCACCACCCTGACGGAAGCCGGCTACGTGGGCGAGGACGTAGAAAACATCATCCTCAAGCTGCTCATCAACGCCCAGAACGACGTGGCGCGCGCTCAGCAGGGCATCATTTACATCGACGAAATCGACAAGATTTCGAAGAAGGACGAAAACCCCTCCATCACTCGCGATGTCTCCGGAGAGGGAGTCCAGCAGGCGCTGCTGAAGATTTTGGAAGGGACCATCGCCAACGTCCCGCCCCAGGGTGGACGCAAGCATCCGCATCAGGAATTCACCCCGGTGGATACGACCAATATTCTCTTTATCTGCGGTGGTGCCTTCGTCGGGCTGGAACGGATTATCGAGCGCCGAACCGGCAAGAAGAGCATGGGCTTCCACACGGATCCCAACGCCAAAAGGGTAGCCACGACCGAAAGAAGAGATATCGAAATCCTCGAGCAGGTCCAGCCGATGGACTTGATCCACTATGGGATGATTCCGGAGTTTGTGGGCCGCGTGCCGGTGGTGAGCGTCCTGAACGACCTGGATGAGGCGGCACTTATCGCCATCCTCACCAAACCCAAGAACGCGCTGGTCCGGCAATACCAGAAGCTGTTCGATTATGAAAACGTAAAGCTGCAATTCACCGAGAGCGCCTTGAGACTGATCGCGGCGCAGGCGCTCGAACGGAAGTTGGGAGCGCGAGGCTTGCGGATGATCTTGGAAGACCTGATGCTCGATCTGATGTACAACCTCCCCGGCCAACACGAAATCCAAGAATTTGTAGTGACCGAGGAAATGGTCAAGAACCACGAAATCCTATTCAGCTCCAAACTACTGGAAAAGGCAGGTTAATGGGCTCCCTTATGTTTTCAGGCCGCGAAAAGAGTGATACTCGCACCCTCCCGATGATGCCGGTTCGGGACTTGGTTATCTTTCCTTATTTGATGACGCCGTTCGTGGTCGGCCGCGAAGGTTCGATCCGCGCGCTCGAAGAAGCGCTGGCCGGCGACAAGAAGATTTTCCTGGCCACCCAGCACGACGCGGCGGCGGATGACCCCAAGCCCAACGAAATCTACCAGGTCGGCACCATCGCCAACATCGTGCAGAGCGTGAAGCTGCCCGACGGAAACATCAAGGTGCTGGTGGAAGGCCTCGAGCGCGGCAAAATCCTGAAGGTCTCGAGCGAAGAAGGCTACTTCCGCGTCTCGGTGAAAACCGCGGCTTACCGGCCCGTCACCACCCCCAGCCTGGAGCAGCTTGTCCAGCGGGTGACGTCCCTGTTTGAGCAGTATGCGAAACTCTCCCAGAGCCTCAGCTACGAGACGGTGATTGCCGCCGTGAAGGTGGAAGAGATCGGAAAGTTCACAGACACGATTGCCGCGAATTTGAACGTCAGCATCGAGGAGAAACAGGAGCTGCTCGAAATCTTCGATCCGGTGGACCGGCTCACTCGCCTGGCCGATATCCTGGAAATTGAAATCGAGAAATTGAATGTGGATCGCTCCATTCAAGGGCGCGTCAAGCGGCAGATGGAGCGCGCCCAGCGCGAGTACTATCTCAACGAAAAGATCAAAGCCATCCAGAAAGAGTTGGGCCGGAACGAAAAAAGTGAGATCGACGAGCTGAAGAAAAAGATTGAAACCTCCGGCATGGCCAAGGACGCACTCGAAAAGGCCAATGCCGAGCTCAAGCGGCTGGAATTGATGCCGCCGATGTCCGCCGAGTCCACCGTCTCGCGAAACTACCTCGACTGGCTGCTGGCCGTGCCCTGGAAAAAGAAGTCCAAGGAAATTCGCGATATTCGCCGCGCCGAGACGATTCTCGAGGAAGATCATTATGGTTTGGAGAAGATCAAAGAGCGCATCCTGGAGTTCCTGGCCGTCCGCCAGTTGGTGAAGAATCCGCGCGGGTCGATCCTGTGTTTTGTCGGGCCTCCAGGCGTCGGCAAAACGTCGCTGGGACGGTCCATTGCCCGCGCCACGGGGCGCAAGTTCGTCCGCCTCTCGCTCGGCGGCGTTCGCGACGAAGCTGAAGTCCGCGGCCACCGCCGCACTTACATCGGCGCGCTGCCCGGCCAGATCATCCAGATGATGAAGAAGGCCGCGACCATTAACCCGGTCTTCCTGCTGGACGAAGTGGACAAGATGAGCATGGACTTTCGCGGCGATCCTTCTGCCGCCCTGCTCGAAGTACTTGACCCCGAGCAGAACAACACGTTCATGGACCACTACCTCGATGTCGAGTACGACCTGTCGAAGGTGTTCTTCATCACCACCGCCAATGTGGTGCATACCATCCCGCAGCCCCTCCAGGACCGCATGGAGATTCTGCGCCTATCCGGGTACACGGAGCCGGAGAAAGTGGAAATTGCCAAGCGGTTTCTGGTGCGCAAGCAACTCGAGGCGGCGGGACTCAAGCCCGGGAACCTGACTTTCGCCGACGATGCCATCACCGGCATCATCCGCGGTTACACGCGCGAGGCAGGGGTTCGCAACCTGGAGCGGGAGATTGCCAACATCTGTCGCAAAGTGGCGCGCAAGGTGGTGAAGGATGGCAAGTCCCTCCAGGTGACCGCCCGGCAAGAGGACTTGAAGGAATACCTCGGGGTGATCAAGTTCCGCGATACCAAATCCGAGGAGAAAAACGAAGTGGGCTTGGCCACAGGTCTCGCCTGGACGGAGGTCGGCGGCCAGATTCTTCACATTGAAGCCACCACCATGCAAGGTAAAGGCAAGCTGATCCTCACTGGGCAGCTGGGCGACGTGATGCAGGAATCCGGCCAGGCGGCGATGAGCTACGTCCGCTCGCGCGCCGTGCGTCTGGGCCTGGACGCGGACTTCTACCGCACCCTCGACATTCACATCCATATTCCCGAAGGCTCTATTCCGAAAGACGGCCCCTCGGCCGGCATCACGCTGGTGACGGCGGTGGTGAGCGCGCTCACTCGCGTGCCGGTTCTGCGCAACGTGGCGATGACCGGAGAAATCACCCTGCGAGGCAAGGTCCTGCCCATCGGCGGGGTGAAAGAAAAGATTCTGGCGGCGCACCGCTATGGCGTTCAAACGGTGCTGCTGCCGCGCGACAACGAAAAGGATCTGTCGGAAATTCCTGCCGGCGTTCAACAGGAACTGGCCATCAAGTTTGTCGATACCATGGACGAAGTCCTGGATCTGGCTATGGACCAGCAAAGCGAAAGGATGGAAGACTTGGCTGCGGAGCCCGAGGCCACTCAGGCTCTCGAACCCCCGAAGCTCGACATCAATCGCGAGCCATTGACGCATTAGGCCGCGAGTGTGTGATCCAAGACAATCGTGGGCATGAAACTTTTTTCCGGGTGGGCGCATCCAAGCGACAGGAGCAAACGACGCCTCCAACTTCGTACGTGCGGGAACTTGCCCTGACATTCAGAATTTGAGAGACGCCAAGACCACGAAGGTCGATTTTGCCACTCTGATTACCGCCTGGTTGCCGCTTTGATTCACCAGACCTTTCCTTCGAACGGTTCAGCGAACAGGCGGCGGATGCGGCTGCCCCTGGTCAGGGCATTAGCTCGACGAGTAAAGGAATGATTCCAACGAACCCGGATGGGTTCCAACTTCAAACAAGGTTTGGGAAAGATTATGCCGTCTAAAAAACAAGAAGAAGTCCAAGAAGAAAAAATCCAAGAATTGAAAGAGGGCGAAGTCCTCGACATCGCCAAGCTCAAGGAGATGAATATCTCCTCGCTGGTCCAGGTTGCAAAGGACCTGAACGTGGTCGGCGCGAGCGGCCTGCGCAAGCAGGAGTTGATTTTCAAAATCCTTCAGGCACAGACCGAAAAGAGCGGCCTCATCTTCTCCGAGGGTGTGCTCGAGTGCCTGCCGGATGGTTTCGGTTTCCTGCGCGCGCCCGATTACAACTACCTTCCCGGCCCGGACGACATCTACGTTTCGCCCTCGCAAATCCGCAAATTCGACCTGCGCACCGGCGACACGATTTCCGGCCAGATCCGGCCGCCCAAGGACGGCGAGCGATACTTCGCGTTGATCAAAGTGGAGGCCATCAACTTCGAGCCTCCCGATGAGGCGCGCAACAAAATCTTTTTTGACAACCTGACGCCGCTCTATCCCCTCGAGCGCATTCACCTCGAGACCGGCAAGGACAACATCTCGGCGCGGGTGCTCGACTTGCTCACGCCCGTCGGCAAAGGCCAGCGCGGCCTGGTGGTTTCACCGCCGCGCACCGGCAAGACCATGCTGCTTCAGGCCATCGCCAATTCCATCAGCGCCAATCATCCCGAGATCACCCTGATCGTGCTGCTCATTGACGAGCGCCCGGAAGAAGTGACCGACATGCAGCGCACCGTCCACGGCGAAGTCATCAGCTCCACCTTCGACGAGCCTGCCGCGCGGCACGTGCAGGTGGCCGAAATGGTGATCGAGAAAGCCAAGCGGCTGGTGGAGCACAAGCGCGACGTGGTGATCCTGCTCGACTCGATCACTCGCCTGGCGCGAGCTTATAACACCGTCGTCCCGCCCTCGGGCAAAGTGCTCTCCGGCGGCGTGGACTCGAACGCCTTGCAGCGGCCCAAGAGGTTCTTTGGAGCGGCGCGCAACATCGAGGAAGGCGGCAGCCTGACCATCATCGCCACCGCCCTCATCGATACCGGCAGCCGAATGGACGACGTCATCTTTGAAGAGTTCAAAGGCACGGGCAACATGGAAGTCAGCCTGGATCGCAAACTCGTCGATAAGCGCGTCTTCCCCGCCATCGACCTCAACAAGTCCGGCACCCGCAAGGAAGAACTGTTGGTTCCCAAGGACGAGCTCAACCGCATTTGGGTCCTGCGCAAGATTCTTAACCCGCTCTCCCCAGTCGAAAGCATGGAGCTCATCATCGACAAGCTCTCGAAAACCAATACCAACGCCCAGTTCCTGGCATCAATGAGCAACGGCGGCAGGTGATCGCGCCGCAGTGCTTAAAACGGCGGGTTCCAGATTCCCTTCGGTACCGGCACTGGGAGTGAACTCAAGAGTTAGGATTCTCCCTCCGCGATGCGCCATCCAAGCCGATCAGTTTCCTCTCCTCAGCCCGCCTTAAGATTTGCTCAACAACCTCATCCGCGGTGAGGTGTGTGGAGTCGATTTCGAAGGCGTCGGGGGCGGGCACGAGAGGCGAAATCTTTCTCTCCGCATCGAGTTGGTCGCGCCGGCCGATTTCATACGCCGTATGCTCCAGCGTCGCTGTCCGGCCCTGTTTTTCGTCGTCTTTCAATCTTCGCCGGGCCCGCTCTTCCGGATCGGCCTTGAGGAAGATCTTGAGCGGCGCCTCCGGAAACACGACGGTGCCGATGTCGCGCCCTTCCATCACCACGCCGCGGCCCGATGCCAGGCCGCGTTGCAGCGCCATGAGTTTCTTTCTCACGCCCGGGAGGCGCGATACTTTGGCGGCGGCGAGGGTTACTTCCGGCGTGCGGATCTTCTGAGTGACATTCTGCCCATCCAGAAGCACCCGGCTTTGGGACCCGTCGATTTCGAACTCGATATGCGTCCTGTCAATCAGCTCACTCACCGCGTGTTCGTCTTCGGGCGAGACGTTCGACTCGAGAACGCGCAGAGCGGCGGCGCGATACGTGGCGCCGCTGTCCACATAGGTCAGCCCCAAACGCTCGGCTAGCTTCCTAGCCACCGTGCTCTTGCCTGCGCCGGCCGGCCCGTCGATAGCGATCACCAAAGGGTCCAGCATATAGCCATCTACATCTGCTTTCTTAATCTAGAATAATCCAACTGCATTATATCCTCTTGAATGCTTTCTGAATTTCCTTCAATCCATATCGAAGCACCGTAGGCCGGCCGTGGGGGCAAGTCATGGGGCAATCAGTCTTGGCCAGCTCGCGCAGCAGCCATTGCATCTTGCTGCGCTCGAGCGGCATGTTGATTTTGATGGCCGCGTGGCAGGCGACCGAGGCGCCAATTTTCAGCCGCAGGCTTTCAATCGAAATCACGCGCGCTTCTTTGCCCACGCCGTCCAGAATTTCAACCAGCAGCCGCTCCGCATCATCGGCGCGGACGTCGGCGGGCGCCGTCTTGATGGCCACCGTGCGTTGTCCAAAGGGCTCGACCTCAAATCCGTTCGAGCTCAGTTCGGCGGCGATATCCTGAAATGTTGCCTGCTGTTCCGGCGACAGTTCCACAATAATCGGCATCAACAACCGCTGGCCTTCCACTCGCTTCTCCCGGCGCATGCGGAGGTGATGCTCGAAAAGCACGCGCTCGTGGGCAACATGCTGGTCGATAATCCAGAGACCGGCGGCATTCGTGGCCACAATAAAACTGTCCTGAACTTGACCCAGCGGCTGAAGGTCGGCGGGGAATTCGGAAATGCCAGCGCCACTGGGCGCAATCTCTGAGCCTTGGGCGAGCGGCACCTCCGCCGCCGCTTGTAAGCCCGCCGCTGCCGGCGGTGTCGGGGGAGGAGGCGCGTACATCTTCAAAGCCGCCGCGCCCAGCGGAAGACTTCCCGTCTTCGGCGGCGGCTGCGGAGCAGAAAGACGAAAACCCGCCGTGGTTGGGCCGCGTCCGGCATGAGGCGGGACCGGCGCAGGAATCCCCGGGCCGCGCATCGTCGGCGCTTCCTCGCTCAACTGCTCTGCGACTTCGGCCTCGTCCTCTTCCCGTCTCTTGGACGGAGCGACTTTGGGCATGGGGAATGCCGCCACGGGCTGTGCTGCGACCAATCCCTGCCGGATCGAGTCGCGCACAAAATCGTGGATGAAGCTGGAGTTTCGAAACCGCACCTCGGTCTTCGAGGGGTGAACGTTCACATCAACTTCGGCGGCGGGGATCTCGAGGAATATCAGCGCCACCGGAAAAACGTTGGCGGGAAGTATGTTTCGGTAGGCCTCGGTGATGGCGTGCAAGATCAGCCGATCGCGTACCAGCCTGCGATTCACAAAGAAGAAGATGCTGTTGCGATTCAGTTTCTGCACCTCGGGGCGCGAGACGAAACCCGAGACGCGAACCACAGTCGCTTCTTCAGGCGTTTCGGCCTCCTCCTCGGGCGGCGCAGTAATCGGCATGCGGCGCTCGAGCGGCGCGATGTCCACCAGTTGTTCGAGAAGCTGTCCGCCCATCACCTGGTACACCCGCTCGCGGCTGCTCGCCACCGGCGAGACGTTCAGGATTTCGTTGCTGAAGGAATTCAAACGGAAGCTCTTATCGGGATGGGCGAGCGCGTAGTGCGTCACGAGCGTGGCGATGTGGCCCAACTCCGTGGATTCGGATTTCAAAAACTTGCGGCGCGCCGGAGTGTTGAAGAACAGATCGCGAACTTCGATTCGCGTCCCCTGCGGCCATGCTTGCTCTTTCACGTCGCGCAACTTGCCGCCGACGACTTCCACGCGCGTTCCGGCGCTCTCCGAGGCATGGCGAGTTTCAAGCGCCAGCCGCGAGACCGCGGCGATTGAGGGCAAGGCCTCACCGCGAAATCCCAGAGTGGAAATTGCGAAGAGGTCGTCGGCAGATCGGATCTTGCTGGTGGCGTGTCGTTCGAAGGCCAGCAGCGCGTCATCGTGACTCATTCCGGAGCCATCGTCGGTGACGCGGACGAGCCGCTTGCCGCCCGCTTCCAGCGCCATCTCCACCCGCCCGGCGCCCGCATCAAGCGAGTTCTCGAGCAGCTCCTTCACCACCGACGCCGGCCTCTCCACAACTTCGCCCGCGGCGATTTTGTTGGCAACAGCCTCAGGAAGAATATGAATTACGGACATACCTGCTATCGCCTCGTGCCCTGTTCAACGGCGACCTTGGATACGAGAGGGAACTGTTCTGGATGCTCGATGGAGGCAAGGGCGAGATCCACATCCAGGTCAGGCCAATAAAGGTGCTCGGCATGAGGCCGCTCGACTTTCAGAATTGCCGATACGGGCGCGCTCGAGAACCACGGAAAGTCGGCGAACGGCACAAATAACTCGCGCTCATCAACCAGCAGCCAAAACCCATGTTTCGAAATGTTCGTGATCTCAGCTTCCACTTTAACCTTCACCCTTTACCCTTTCCTTCCTCCTTAATCACCAACCCCAAATCATCCAATTGTTCCGTATCCACCGTGGATGGCGCGTCGCACATCAGGTCCACCGCGCTGGCGGTTTTTGGAAATGCAATGACCTCGCGAATGTTTGATTCCCCCGCCATCAGGGCCACGAGGCGGTCGAAGCCGAGTGCGATGCCGCCGTGCGGCGGCGTGCCGAATTCGAGTGCGTCGAGGAAATAGCCGAACCGCTCGCGCGCTCTTTCCGGACTGAGTCCGAGGATCTTGAATACTCGCTCCTGGATGTCGTGCCGATGAATTCTGATCGAGCCGCCGCCGATCTCCGAGCCATTCAGCACCAGGTCATAGGCGCGCGCCTTCACCAAGGCGGGATCGGCTTCGAGTGCATCAAAATCTTCTTCGCGCGGCGAAGTGAACGGATGATGCATGGCGTTGAATCGTTTCGCCGCGCTGTCGTATTCAAACATCGGAAAATCAATCACCCACACGAAACTCCACGTGCCCGGCTTGATCAGCCCGAGTTTCTTCGCAATGTCCAGGCGCACTTCGCCGGAAGCCTCGTCCAGGTGACGCATGTCAAAGAGGAGGGCCGAGCCGTGCAGGGCAGTCTCGGCTTTTCGGCCCAAGAGCAATACGAGATCGCCTGCCGATGCGCTCGCCGCATTCGCCAAGGCGCGAACTGGTTCCTCGCCCGCGACTTTGGAGAGCGGCGACTGCACGCCCGCGTCGCCAACCTTGAGGTAAGAGAACCAGTCGGCGCCCGCAGCTTTGGCTGATTCCTGAAGCTTGTCCAGTTGGCTACGCGAGGCGGTAGCCCATCCGTTTACGCGCAGCGCCTTGAGGTGCGCGATGTGAACTTTCTCCTTCAACGCGGCGGGCGCTTCCACACGCCGCCAAGCCAAGTCGAAGCCGAGATGAGGTTTGTCGGAACCGTATTTCTCCATCGCCTCGTCGTAGCTCAAATGGGCGAACGGCCTCTGCACCTTGACGTCAACCAGCGCGAAAAGCTTGGCTATCAGGCCCTCGATGATCTCGAAAAGGACTTCGCGCTGCGGGAAGGCCATCTCGATGTCCACCTGCGTGAACTCCGCCTGGCGGTCGGCGCGAAAATCTTCGTCCCGAAAGCAGCGCACGATTTGGAAATACCGGTCCATCCCGCCGATCATGAGAAGCTGCTTGAACAACTGCGGCGACTGCGGCAGCGCGTAGAAGCGCCCGTGATAGAGGCGGCTGGGCACCAGAAAATCGCGCGCGCCCTCGGGCGTCGAGCGCGTCATGAATGGCGTTTCGATTTCGACGTACCCGTGCTCGCTCATATGTTGACGCACGGCGAGGCTGGCTTCATGGCGCAATCGGATATTTCGCTGCATGCGGGCATGACGCAGGTCCAGATACCGGTAGCGCAGCCGAGTCTCTTCGCTGGTCTTGCCCTCGGCATTGATGGGGAACGGCGGAGTCTTCGATTCATTCAGCAGCAAAATCTCCCGCGCCACGATTTCGATTTCTCCGGTCGCGAGCTGGGCATTCACTGTGCCCGGAGCGCGCTCCGCTACTTCACCTTCCACGCCAATCACGAACTCCGACCGCAACTGCTCGGCCTTGTCATGAGCCGCCGCGCTCACTTCCGGCCGGCAAACCACTTGCACAATGCCGGTATGGTCTCGAACGTCGAGGAAGATCAGGTTTCCCAAATCGCGGCGCACGTCCACCCAGCCGGCCAGAAACACTGTCTGGCCAACGTGCGTCTTGCGCAGCTCGCCGCAATGATGGGTTCGTTTTCGATCGCTCAAGAGGTCCAGTTTCAACTGTCTAATCCTTCAGTTAGTATGTCAGTGCGTCAGTATGTCAGTATTTCAGTAATTCAGTCACGGGGACAGCTCTTCGGACTGACCTACTGAAATGCTGACGCACTGAAATACTTCTTCCGCTCTTACTGACCCACTGAATTACTGACGTACTGAAATACTTTTTCCGGCTCCACCGCTTGCTGTTCTCCCGTGCTCATATTTTTCACTTGGTATTTCGCGCTCGCGAGCTCGCCCTCACCGATAATGATGGTAAATTGCGCTCCGAGTTTGCTGGCGATTCCCAATGACCGCTTCAATTTCATCGGCTCATAACCGATCTCCACGCTCAGTCCCTCGCGGCGCAATTCGCGAGCCAGCTTTGAAGCCGGTGCCAGCGCCGTATCTCCCAGCCATGCGACGTAGACGGCCAGCTTCGCTTCGTCTTTCAAAGCGCCGGCCGACTCCATAGCGAGCACAAGACGGTCCTCCCCAATCGAGAACCCAATCCCGGGCGTGGGCGGTCCGCCCAGCAATTCGGAGAGGCCATCGTAGCGCCCGCCTCCGAGCACCGCGTTTTGCGCCCCCAGCGCGCCGCTCGTGATCTCAAACGTCGTCTTGGTGTAGTAATCGAGTCCGCGCACCAGACGCGGCGTAATAGTGTACTCGATGCCGCGGTCGTTCAGTTCCGCCGTAACCCGATCGAAGTGCTGGCGGCACTCGGGACCCAAGTGGTCGAGGATCGAAGGCAGCGTGGCGATGATTGGCTGATCGGCCTCCACCTTGCAATCGAGCACCCGCAGCGGATTGGTCACGGCGCGCCGCTGGCAATCGGCGCACAGACGGGATTTCACGGCGTCGAGTGCCTGTCGCAATGCCTTCAAATATTCCGGCCGGCACAACGGGCAGCCGACCGAATTGAGCAACAGCGCCGCATTCTCGAGCTCCAGGCGCGAGAGTAGCAGCATCAGCATCTCCAGCACTTCGGCATCGATCGTTGGCTGATCGGAGCCCAGCACCTCAGCGCCGATTTGATAGAACTGGCGGTACCGGCCTTTCTGGGGTCGCTCGCGCCGGAACATGGGGCCCAGGTAATAAAGCTTTTGAATGCCGCCCTCGTTGTAAAGGCTGTGCTCGATGTAGGCGCGCACCACAGAAGCCGTCGCCTCCGGCCTCAGCGTGAGTGACTCGTGGTCGCGGTCGGCAAAGGTGAACATCTCCTTGGTGACGATATCCGTATCTTCACCCACACTGCGCGCAAAGAGCGGCGTCGGCTCGATGATAGGCGTGCGAATCTCGCGAAAATTGTAAGCGCGGAAGACGACGCGAGCTTCGTCTTCCACTTGCTGCCACAGGCCGGTTTCCGGCGGCAACAAATCGCGAGTCCCCTTCACGCTACGAATCTTCTCGATCTTGCGAGACACGTTTCATCCTTATGATTGCCGATTTTCGATTGCCGATTGCTGATTGCCGCGAGCTGGATCGATAGGTGCCGTAATCGGCAATCGACATTCAGCAATCGAAAATCACTTCATCCTACCGCGTGATTTTCTTTCCAGACTCGGCGAGGTAGTTCTCCTTATATTGCAGGTAGTGTGTGGCGTGTGCGTCAATAAACTGCCGGTCGGACTCGGTCAACTGCCTCTGAAACTTCGCGGGCACGCCGAGATAAAGGCTGCGCGGAGGAATCACTATGTTCTCGAGCACCAGCGCGCCCGCCGCCACAATCGACCCTTCGCCCACCGTCACATTGTTCAGCAACACGGCGCCCATGCCGATGAGGCAGTGATTCTCAACCGTACAGCCGTGCAGTACGACTCGGTGCCCGACGGTGACCCAATCCCCGACGATGGTCGGCATACCCACCATAGTGTGCAGCACCGAGCCATCCTGGATGTTGCTGTGGGCGCCGACGCGGATTAGTTCAATGTCCCCGCGCAGCACGGTCTGAAACCAGATGCTGGCGTCTTCGCCGATCTCGACGTCCCCGATCACGTCCGCGCTCTCTGCAATAAATGCTGAGGCCGCAATGCGCGGCTCGCGCCCCATATAAGTCAGAACCATTCGTTTTCATCCGCCCACAGCGATCAGATCCGCATCCCACTAAAGTTCTTCAAAGTAACACAGGGCCTTCGTAACCCGCAACCGAGGGCGACTGCTACTCGGAAGCCATTCACCGCACCAAAATGGGCGCAAAATGCTTGATTTTGATTCAAGAATTGGGTTCGTTCTTGGGTTCGTTCCAAACTCCGAGCCTTTATTTTCAACAACATGGTGGCTTCGAACCGCATTTTTTAACATTTTTCTTCGTCCTAGTGGCCTTCCTATCAGAATTGCCTCGAAATTGGGTTCGTTCTTGGGTTCGTTCCAAACGCCATTCCTTTATTTTCAACGACATGGTGGCTTCGAACCTCGTTTTTTAACATCTTTTTTTCGCGCTTTCCGCCTCCCGGCCCCGCACTACCTCCCCAAGACAGCGTCAACGCCCGCGAGAACCAATTCTAATTTCGAGGGCGGCAGCTTGCCCACGAGCTCAATGAGCAGATCCCTGTCGACCGTGACAATCCGCGTCACGTTGGCCACGGCATTCTTGCCGAGCCCGGTCAGGCTTGGCGGCAATTGGACATTCCCTGGAGCCAAACCCCATTTCAGATTGCTGGTCAGCGGAACACAGATGACCGTCGGAATGCGACTTCGATTCAAGGCATCGCCTTGCACGATGACCACCGGCCTGCGGAGGCCCGACCCTGAGCCCTCCGCGGGTTGAAGATCCGCCCACCAAATCTCGCCTTGTGAAATTACCATTCGCTTCGCTCCAAGATGCGGCGTGCGGCGGACGAGACGAATGCGTCCTTGACCTCGCCCGCTTCCGCGCACGCTCTGTTCATCGCTTCGGTCACTTCATCCGGAGCGTGGCGCGCCAAATATTCCTTGATTGCATCGCTGTACAGCCGGCTGCGCGATTTCTTGGTCCGCCGAGCCAAGCGCTCCGCTGCTTCGTAAACTTCATCGGGAATCGATATCGCCGTTTTCATACCCGAAGTATAACGAGAACCGCTGCGCGGCGCAAGTCAATTTTCACTCTCGATCGGAATTCAGCATTGTTGCCAGGTAATCCAACAAGGCAGGCTTCGCTAGCGGCTTTCCCGTTCTTCCCGCCAGACCTGCTGCACGACCTTGCCGGAAATATCCCGAAGCGGTTTCGACCGCGAGACAAAAGCACGCGTCCCCCGCACTCGATTGAACTGCCCTAGGGTCGGCAAGGCGTTGATGGTTTTGCCGGACCCCCGCTCGGCCATGCGGATTTCATACAGGCTTTGGAGGTTTAGCCAGAACTCCGCTGTCGTGCCAAAGAAATGCGCAAGCCGCAGAGCGGTGTCGCCGGTGATGGCCCGCCGCCCGTTTAAGATCTGCGTGATGCGGTTGGTCGGAACGTGTAACTGCCGGGCCAGTTCGGCGGCGCTCATGCCTAGCTCCTTGAGCTCTTCGGCCAAATGCTCCCCGGGGTGAATTGCCATAATAGCCATGCATTTCTCCTCAATGATAATCGATGATTTCCACATTCGAAGGACCTTGCGCGCCGTCGATCCACTCGAAACAAATCCGCCATTGGTCGTTGATCCGGATACTGTATTGACCCTTCCGGTCTCCTTTGAGGGCCTCCAAGCGATTGCCCGGCAGCGCCGCCAAGTCTCGGAGGGTGGCGGCCGCTTCCAGCCGATCAAGCTTGAGACGCGCGGCGCGTTCGATGGCCGCAAACGCTTTCACCCGCTGTCCGCTCGCGAAGCTCCGAGTTCGTTTGTCGCGATAACTGACGACCAAAATTCAGTCTACCGAACCTTTACGTGTTACGTCAAGAGTAACGGCACCGGGCCGAAAACGCACAAAATGGACAGAGGGTCGCTGATGGCTACCTCGGCCGCACCAACTCCATGGGCTTCCCTTCGGCCCAGGGCTTATAGGTCACCGCAAAGTGGATGCGTTCATCGAGCGGCGGATGGGTATAAAGCCAGAACTTGATAAAAGGGCTGGGGGCTGGCTCTTCGAGGTCCTCCTCGCCAAGGATTTGAAGCGATCGCGCTTCCGCGGCGTTGGGATCATGGACGACGCCGTAGGCGACTTCCAGGCCAAACTGGTCCGCTTGGTGCTCGACGTGGCGTGAGAAACCGCAATAGATCGGGCTCGACAAAAAAGAGAGAGCCGTGAGAACCAGGAGTAAGACAGGAAAAGACGCCAGATCGCCGGCACCCTCGACGCCGGTCTTGGGGCCCCACCGCTTGACGATCCGCCCAACCAGAAGGAACCCGATCCAGAAAGCCACCAGGGCTCCCAGCTCGAAAATAACGAAACCCTTGGCCACATGACCGAGGACGTAATGGCCGGTTTCGTGACCCAGCACAAGAAGCGTCTCGTCTTCGTCCAATTTCCGCAGCGTTGTGTCCCAAACCACCACGCGCTTGCTTGCGCCGATGCCGTTCACGTAAGCGTTCAGCGCCTTAGTCTTGGCGCTGGCGTTCATCTCGAAGATGCGTGATGGGGGAATCTCCAAACCGGCGTGATGGAGCATCGCCTCGATGCGCTCGACCAGCGCGGGCTGAGTTTTCACGAGCGGCGTGAACTTGAAGAAGAGCGGGTCAATCACCAGAGGCTCAATCAGGATGAGGCCCAGCGCCAACGGAAGGGTGACCAGCCAGAAGTAAAACCACCATCGGCGCGGGCTGCGGCGAATCACTGCGTAGAGTATCCAAACGATGAAGATGCCGGCGACCAAAGTGATGCCGAGGCCCTTGGCCCAGTCCGCCAGCCACGACGCGAGGCTCTGAGTGGAAATGCCAAAGCGGTGTTCGATCACGAAACCTGAGTAATAATCGAGCGGGAGCTCAATCACGGCGACGGCTGCAAAGAACAGAGGAACGAAAATGACCGATTGGACAAACGGCCGCGCCGAAGCCGAGCGAGCCCAGTTGCGAAAGGCCTGAGCGATTCGGGCGCGCCAAAAGAGAAAATAGATTCCGAGCGAGAGTGCGACGCCGCAAAAATAGATCGTGTATCGCGCCTGGGCATAGGCCACAGCCTTGGCGCGCTGTTCCGGAGTGAGAGTGTAATGCGTCGGGGGATTTTCCTGCTGCCCCGCCGAGCTTTGTGTTGCATTGTAGGAATCGGAATTCTGTCCAACAAAGGCAAAGCCGCCAGCGCTAGCGTTGCCCTCGCCCGCGGCAACGATGAGGATGACTGAAGTCAGGGCGACGCTGCAAATCACCATGACGCAACCGCGCCAAATCGCCATTAACAATGCCTTCCTGAGCGTAGCAATCGGCAATCGCCAATCGAAAATCGGCAATCGACAGCTTGCCACATGCCACTGGTTTTCAGATACGAGGCAGCACAATACCCTGCTGCGCCTGGTACTTGCCCTTCTTGTCTTTGTAGGAAATCTCGCACTGCTCATCGGACTCGAAGAACACGATCTGGCAGAGGCCTTCGTTGGAGTAAACGCGCGCCGGCAGCGGGGTCGTGTTGGAAATCTCGAGCGTGACGTAACCCTCCCATTCCGGTTCGAGCGGGGTGACATTCACAATGATGCCGCAGCGAGCGTAGGTGGATTTGCCCAAGCAGATGGTGAGCACGCCGCGCGGAATCTTGAAGTACTCGACGGAGCGTGAGAGCGCGAAAGAATTCGGGGGGACGATGCACACCGGCCCGCGAAATTCCACAAAGGATTTTGCATCGAAGTTTTTGGGATCCACCACCGAACTGTTCACGTTGGTGAAGATCTTGAACTCGTCGGCGACCCGCAAGTCGTAGCCGTAGGACGAAAGGCCATAGGAGATAACGCCTTCGCGAACTTGGCTCTCGGCGAAGGGATTGATCATGTCTTTTTCGCGAACCATCTTGCGGATCCAGCGGTCATTCTTGACGGACATTCGCGGCACCTCGGCCATTCGAATTTGGAATCTCTCGCGCGACCCATAGCTTCAGCCCCGCCAAACGTGAACGGCATGCCGCCCTGCTGATTACATCGGGACGGGTTCCAGGCGGCGCTACTAGCCAACGCAGCGCATCGAAAGAGTGAGGCATGATATTACAGGAGAAATGGCTTGACAACCATGGAGCAGTTTTCCTAGTATCAAAAGCTGTGTTTTCAGGAGGTTCGCGTGATTAAGCTTGATCTTATAAGTGAAGTTGTGAGCAAGACCGGGATCACAAAAACCAAGGCCGAAATCGCGGTCGAGACTGTCTTCGAATCCATGAAGCAGGCGCTCGCCAAGGGAGACCGCATCGAGCTGCGCGGCTTTGGAGTTTTCAACGTCAAACCGCGCAAGACCGGCATCGGGCGAAATCCGCGGACCGGCGCTGAAGTCAATATTCCTCCCGGAAAAGCAGTGCGCTTCAAGCCCGGCAAGGAACTGCAATCTCTCCAGTAGCGTCAGTTGGTCAGTTCCTCAGTATGTCAGTACTTCAGATTCTCCTTCACTGACGCACTGAAATACTGACATACTGACACACTGGAACGCCAAAGCTTCACATCAGGTTCACCGGGTCCACATCAATCATCACCGCGCGAGGGTTGATTCCCGCCTGGTCGCAATGATCCACAAGACGGCGCAGGATTTCATTCAGCTTGGCGCGCGAGTTTGACTTCACGAGGAACTGGATTCGGTAGCGCCCCTCAATCCTGGCCAGCGGCGCCGGAGTTGGCCCCAACACCTTCAAGGCCTGCGATTCTTTTTGCACTTCGTCGAAGAACTCCTGGATGTGTTGAGCGACTCTCGCTGCCTTTTCCAAGTCCACGTCCTGAGCAATGATGTTCGCCAGCGCCGTCCAGGGCGGATAGTGCATCAGGCGGCGAAAACGCATTTCTTTGGTGAAGAAAGTCTCGTAATTCTGTTCCGCCGCCATGCGAACGGCGTAGTGCTCGGGATAAAACGTCTGGACCAGCACGCGGCCCGGATCGTCGCCGCGGCCGGCGCGTCCCGCCGCCTGGGTCAACAGTTGGAACGTCCGCTCCGCCGCCCGAAAATCCGGCAAGCTGAGACCCGCGTCCACTGAAACCACGCCCACCAGCGTGACTCCGGGAAAATCGTGGCCCTTGGCGATTAATTGGGTTCCCACCAGAATGTCAATCTTCCTGTCGCGAAAGTCGGCCAGCGTCTTCGCGAATTGTCCCGCCCGGCGCGCCACATCGCGGTCGAGGCGCGCCACCCTGGCGCCGGGAAAAAGCTCAGCGAATTTGTCTTCGAGCTTCTCGGTGCCCTCGCCGACAAAGTGCAGATATTCGCTGCCGCAAGCCGTGCAATGCGACGGCACGGCCGCCGAATAGCCGCAGTAGTGGCAAATCATCCGGTGCTCGCGCCGGTGGTAGGCGAGGGAGATCGAGCAATTCACGCAACGCTCGGTTTGCCCGCAGCTCCGGCAGAGCACGAACCACGAATAGCCGCGGCGGTTCAGCAAAATCATGGTCTGCGCGGCGCCGCGCAGTTGGGACTCAATTTCCCGGCGCAGACGGCGCGAGACGGGAACTTTCGAAAACGTCTCGCGAAATTCCTGACGCATGTCCACAATTTCGACACTGGCCATAGGACGTCCGGCGATGCGCTCATCGAGCTTGATCAAACGGTACTTTCCCGTCCGGGCGTTGTGGGAGGACTCGAGCGAGGGGGTTGCCGAACCCAGCACGGCGAGCGCCTTGGCGAGGCGCGCCCGCACTACGGCGACATCGCGCCCCTGGTAGCGCGGAGTCTCCTGCTGCTTGTAACTTGGATCGTGTTCTTCATCGACCACCACGAGGCCGAGATTCGAAAGCGGCGCAAAAATCGCCGACCGCGCGCCCAGCACGACTTTCGCCTCGCCTCGCCTCGCTCGCCACCAGTCTTGATGCCGCTCGGACTCGCTCAGCCCGCTGTGCAGCAGGGCTACGCGGTCGCCAAAGCGCTCTACAAACATCGCCTGGATGGCGGGTGTCAGAGCAATTTCGGGAACCAGCATCAAGGCATCGCGGCCCAGCGCCAAGCATTTGCTGATCAGTCGCAAGTAAATCTCAGTCTTGCCGCTCGCCGTAACCCCGTGGAGCAGGGCCACGCTGAACTGCCGGCTCTCGAGAGTTGCGGTCAGGCTATTCAGCGCTTCGGCCTGCGGGGGCGTGAGAGCCAGCTCGCTTCTCTCGGCCGAGGCCGCAGCAGACCCTTGCAGTGCCTTCGACGCGGCGGCCGTCGACTCATGGAGTTCGAGCCAGCCTGCGTGCGCGAGTTTCTTCAACGCCGCCAGGTCGGCACGCGCCGATTTCAAGAGTTCGCGATGGTCGGCGGCAGGCCCCTGCCGATCGAGCGCCTCCAGAATTCGTTGGGCGACGAGTGAAGCCCGCCCTGTTCTTTCCGGCACAGGTCCTGTGGCCAAGCGAACGGAAAAGATTTTTCGCTCGCCCCGCTGGCGCGTGACCTCGGAGACTTCCACCAAACCTTCTGCCAAAGCATTGGGCAGGGCTTCGGGTGCATCAGCGAATTTGCGGCGCACGCTCTCATAGGAAATGGGGTCGCGCGCGCCGTCTTCTCCAGAGACGTAACGCAGCAGCGCGGCTTCGCGGCTGGCTCGGGTTTCTTCCAGGAGGCTCGAAGTGAGCTCTTCGAGCTTTCGTCTGCCTGCCTCGGTGAGGGCCAGCATGCGCGCCTGCCGCGTCTCGGGCTTCAACGGCAGCATGGCCCGAAAGATTTCGCCCACGGGCGCGAGATAATACTCGGCGATCCAAAGGCCAAGCGTCAGCAGCTCGGGCGAGAGCAGCGGTTCCGCCTCCAGAACACGCGAAATCTCACGCACTTTCACGCCGGGCGCGATTCGTGTTCTTGGTTCGAGAGCGATTCCCCTTGCCTGGCGGGTCCCAAGCGGCACCATCACGCGATGCCCGGGGCGAACGTCCATTCCCTCCGGCACACGGTAGGTGAGCGGATTTCGCATGGCCGCCATCACCGCCACGTCGATCAACTTATCCGTTGTCTTCTTGCGCGGCATGAGGCTTCTGATTTAACCACCAAGGCGCGGGAAGGCGAAGAGGAAATTCCAGTCTCGGGCCGATCAATTCATGCCAGACTGGCGCGCACGCGGGCCTCAACCAATCCGGCATAAAGGTGGCCCAGGCGCTCGAGCATCTTCACCGCCGAAGAAAAATTCCGGCGATTGATGTGCTCGACGTTGAGTCCGATTAAGGGCGGGTCGGGCGGCAAATTATCAAACACGTCCATCAAGATGCGCTGAGCCAGATTCAGTGAGCGCTCGAAGGAAGTCTCTGCCGCGAGCGAGCTCTCGCCGCTCCCGCCGCCTTCGCCGCTCAGGAGGAATCGGTCCAGGTGAACGGGAAGGTCCACGCCAAGCCAGCGAAGCACTTCCAGGTCGCGGGGATGACTGACCGGCGCGAAGCTGAGAAAAATGCGCGCTTCCAGCCCATTCAGCCGTTGGATCAGTCCGACGATGTCATTCGAATCGAACAAAACTTGGCTGGTGAAATAATCCAGGCCGGCCAACTTCTTCTGGCGGATTCTTTCCGCTTCCTGCGTGCGGCTGGGAATGGTAATGCCGCCCAAGCTCACGGGCAATCGCGCGGCGCGAATTTGCGCGGCGGCTTCCAGGACGCTCGGCCCCGGATATTCAATGCGGTCCGATTCTCCTCCCACCAGAACCACGCTTTCGATGCCGAACTCGCCCAGCGTCTTTTGCAACCAATCGACCTGGTCAGGCTCGTAAACGACGCAGCGATTGATGACAATTTCGGTTTCGATCTCACGCCGCATCGCGCCGGCAAGGTGTCGAGGTTCCATTCGCTGGACAAAACGATGCGTCCGCGGCGTGCCTCGGTCCTCATCGTGGATTTCGGGAAGATTGATCGCGTCTACCGATGCCGCGATTTTCTTCACGTCTTCAATCATTGTCTTCTGGGAGTCAGGCTTGCCCGCCGGCGGCGGGACCACTTCGAAAAAGGTCACCGGAACAGATGGATTCAGCAATTTGTCTCTGAGCTTCATCCGAAAAGGTCCGTCGGCAGTTTTACTCGTCCGGCCGGTCGGCAACCGCCGCCGCGCTTCGGTACGGCGGTCTTGGTTTCTTGGGCGCTGTCACATAGGCGTAGGGGTCTTCAGGTGGCTCTGGCTTTCCCGTAATCCAGCGCTTTAATCTCCTGAACACAGTACGAGAGTACTGCTTGCATCGTTTTGCGACGTTGCCCATGCCAACGATCCTACCCTGCCGCGTTCAACTGCGCAACTCTGGAACCCAAGCTGAAATTCTAGCCGATTTTCCCAGCTTGCTGAAGAAGATGTGCTGGGCTACGTAATGCCCCAGTCTCGGTCGCGGCAATCGACTTAGGGGTACCCCTCGTGGGTGCCCTGCGATGGGAGGGCACAAGGCCTGCCTCTACAGCACCCGAGACTGAGGCACTGTGGCACAAACTAAAATTCCTGTTGACAATCAACAGGAGCTAACCTTATTCTCCTGTTGGCAGTCTAAAGGAGAGACGATGGAACCGAAATCGGACATTTTGCCCGGCACGCTGGACCTCTTGGTCCTGAAAACCCTGGAGACCATGGGTCCGCTGCACGGTTATGGGATTGCGCGCCGCATCGAACAGACCTCGGAGAACCTGCTGCGCATGAATCAAGGAACACTTTATCCGGCGCTGCTTCGCCTGCACCAGAAGGGTTGGATCAGCGCCCAGTGGGGCCTTTCCGACAACAACCGCCGCGCCCGCTTCTACTCCATCTCTAAGGCGGGCACGAAGCAGCTCGCGGCCGAGACAGAGAATTGGGAGCGCATGTCGGCGATGATTGCGCGGCTGTTACAGAGCGCGGAGGGATAAACAAGTTTTCAGTCGTCAGTTTTCAGTAGTCAGTGAAAGACAAGTCGCACTGTGAATTTACTGGAGACTGAGAACTGAGGACTGAGAACTCACAATGACTTGGCGTCGAGAATTCGCCTCACGCTTCGCCGCGCTGTTTCGCAAGCGAAAGCTCGAAGAAGAGCTGAATGACGAACTACGCTCGCACCTCGAAATGCTGATTGAGGAAAACGTGAGGCGCGGGATGTCGCGCGAAGAGGCTCGATTCGCCGCGCTGCGCGAATTCGGCGGCGTGGAACAAGTGAAAGAGACCTACCGCGACCAAAGGGGGCTACCGATGATCGAGACGCTATGGCAAGACCTGCGTTATGGCCTGCGTATGCTGCGCAAAAACCCCGGCTTCACCGCCGTTGCCGTTCTCACCCTCGCCCTCGGCATTGGCGCGAATACGGCTATCTTCAGTGTGGTGGACGCCGTCCTCCTGCGCCCGCTTCCTTTCCATGACCCTTCAAGGCTCGTGCAACTGTGGGAGAAACAGTCGTCGCCGGGAACGTATCCGCTTACTGGGCCGGATTACCTTGACTTTCAGGCACAAGCGCAAACCTTGGAAGGAACGAGCCTGTTTGACTGGGGGGAGGGCTTTAACGCCAGCGGTGTGGGGGAACCAGAGCGTGCCGACGTGGTTCGAACCCAGGCCAACTTCTTCTCGCTTCTCGGTGTCACGCCCCTCGTTGGTCGCACATTTGCGAAGGGCGAAGACCAGGCGGGACGAAATCACGTCGCCATCCTTAGCTATGGCTTCTGGGAGCGGCATTTCGGGGGCGAGAAGGATGCCGTGGGGAAGGCTCTCGATCTCAATGGGGAGAAATACACCGTTGTGGGTGTGATGCCCCCGTGGTTCCGTTCCCTTGGTGAGGCGGACATCTGGGTTCCGATGGATATGAGCCCGAAGAGCCTAGGACGCAGAGATATTTACAATTACCTGGCCTTCGGACGGTTGAATCGCGGCGTCTCGGTCGCTGCAGCGGCAAGTGAACTCGACACTATCGCGCATCGCCTCGAAAAGCAGTATCCCGATTCGGTCCAAAAGGGCGTCGTTGTGATCCCATTGAAGGAACAGCTCGTCGGAGACTCACGATCTGCGCTTCTGATTCTGCTGGCTGCCGTGGGGCTGGTTCTTCTGATCGCTTGCGCCAACGTGGCCAACCTGTCGTTGGTCCGCGCCACAGGCCGCCATCGGGAGATTGCCGTGCGCCAAGCGTTGGGTGCCAGCCGCGGCCGCATCGGACGGCAATTGTTAACGGAAAGCGTGCTGCTTTCTCTCCTGGGCGCGGTTTTTGGGGTCTTTCTCGGGTGGTGCTGCTTGCGACTTCTGGCCAGCGGCGAGAGTGTGCCCGTTCCGAGGCCGAACCCGATAACCCTGAATGGCACGGTGCTGGGATTCACCCTTGGGATTGGGGTCTTGGTGGGAATCCTGGTTGGACTGGCACCGTGCTCCAGGTTTCTCAACTGATGCTGAACGAGGAACTGAAGACCTCCGTACAGGCTGTTCTCGGTCCTTCGGGACGACGGCGCATACTGCGTGACGCTTTGGTGGTGGGGGAGATCGCGATTTCCTTGGCGCTGGTGGTTGGCGCCGGACTTCTCCTACGAAGCTTCGCCAAATTGCGGGAAGTCCAGACCGGCATTCGGCCGGAAGGCGTACTAACCGCACAGGTCGTTCTCCCTCCCAACAAGTATGCCACGCTGGATCTGGCCGAATCCTTCTTCGACCAGTTACTTGACGGCCTGAAGGGTGCTCCCGGAGTCGAAGGGGCGGCAGTCGGGAGTAAACTGCCCCTCCATGGCGGGAGCAACGGTTACATCACCATCGAGGGGAACCCAAACCCGACATTCGAGAAAATCCTTGTTGAGCAAAACGCGGTAACTCCAGACTATTTCAGGGTCTTCAGCATCCCATTTCTCAAGGGGCGCAACTTTACCCAACAAGATTCGCAAGACACTGGCCAAACGGTAAGAAAGGTCGTCGCCATGATGGAATCCGGTAAGTTCAAGCCGTCCCCCGACCTCAGATTGGTAAGTGTCATCAATCACACGATGGCCCGGCAGTTCTGGCCGAACCAAGACCCGGTCGGCAAACACTTCCTCCAGGGAGGAATACTTGCCGTTACGGTCATCGGTATCGTTGGCGATGTGAAGGAGCGGGGACTTCGCCAGCCGGTGGTTCCGCAAGCATACTATCCGCTTGCTTTCGACCTCGCGCCGCCCGTCGGCAGCCTGTATGTTCTAACAAAGGGCTCGGTGGGCGTAGGAGAATTGTCAGCCACAGTCCGCAGGCAGGTCCATTCGCTGGACAGCAGTTTGGCGCCGTTCAACGTTAGCACCATGCAGGAAATCATATCTGAATCGATGACAGATACGAGCTACCAATCACTCCTGCTTTCCATGTTTGCTCTGCTCGCGCTGTTGCTCACAACCGTCGGAATTTATGGAGTGATGGCCTATGCAGTCACACAAAGGACGCACGAGATTGGGGTTCGCTTGGCGCTCGGAGCGCATCCCCGCGAAATCATGAGATTGCTCATGAGCGCCGGAGCGCAAATCACCTTTGTCGGTGTTGCCCTTGGCCTTGGGGCTGCGGTGGCATTGAGCCGCTTTCTCGCCGACTTGCTGTTCGGCGTCCAACCCCGAGATCCATCCACCTATGTCGTTGTCGCGGCGCTACTGTCTGTCGTTGCGCTCTTGGCCAGCTACATCCCCGCGCGCCGGGCAGCTAAGGTTGATCCCATGGTGGCGCTGAGGTACGAATGATTGCCGATTTTCGATTGCCGATTGTCGGTTGAGAAAGATGTCCGTTGTCAGTTGTCCGCCGTCCGTCACGGGTCGCTGGATGCTGATGGCTGAGAGCTGACCGCTGAGAGCTGGCGTATGACTTCGCTCAGGCAATTCGCATCACGATTGGCCGCGCTGTTTCGCAAACGGCGGCTCGAACAAGAGCTGAACGACGAAGTCCGCGCGCACGTAGACATGCTAATTGAAGCGAACGTGCAACGCGGCATGTCGCGCGCAGAGGCTCGATTCGCGGCCCTGCGCGAATTCGGTGGCGTCGAGCAGACGAAGGAAATCTACCGCGACCAAAGGGGGCTACCGATGATCGAGACGCTATGGCAAGACCTTCGTTACGGCATGCGCCAGTTGCGGCGCAGTCCAGGATTCACGCTGGTCGCCGCGCTCACGCTGGCGCTCGGCATCGGGGCGAACACGGCGATCTTCAGTGTGTTGGACACAGTGCTGCTCAGGCCGCTGCCCTATCGACATCCGAGCGAGCTGATTCTGGTCACCGAGACTCTGCCGCAGCTCGGCCTCGATGAAGTGGGCGTCGCGGCGCAGGAGTATCTGGATTACCGCGACCGCAACCGTTCGTTCTCGCAAGTGGGTTCCTTTGAGGACGAAGGCTTCAACCTGACGGGTTCGGGGCAGCCCCTGCGCGTCAACGCAGCGGCGGTGTCGGCTTCGGTCTTTCCGTTGCTGGGAGTTTCACCTGTTCTAGGGCGCACCTTCACCGATGAGGAAGACCGCTATGGCGCGAGCAAGGTTGTCGTGATTTCGAGGCAGTTGTGGGAACACGAGTACGGCAGCGATCCCCAGATTCTGGGCAAAACGATCAAGCTGGATGAAACACCCTACACCGTTATCGGTGTGATGCCCGCTTCGTTTCGCTTCCCGTTTGACGGAAAACCGCTCTCCGAAATGGCTGACTTGTGGGTGCCGGAGGCGTTCTCTCCGGCGCGTCTGGATCCCAAAGAACGTACCAAGGAACTTGGCGTGGGCTTGATCGGCCGATTGAAGGCAGGTGTGACGGAGGCGCAAGCGCGAGAGGACATGAACGACATCGCCGCTGCATTTCAGAAACAAAATCCGAACTATTCGGGAACCATTCGTGTAGAACCCCATACGTACGCATTTGCGGCCTATACAGTCGCGAAAGCGAAACCGCTGGTGGTTCTGCTGATCATGGCCGTGGCCTGCGTGCTGCTGATCGCGTGTGCGAACGTCGCCAACCTGTTGCTGGCTCGCGCCAGCCAGCGCAGCCGTGAAATGGCCATCCGTGCCGCCGTGGGCGCTCACCGAGCGCGCCTGCTGCGGCAGTTGCTGGTGGAGAGCCTGTTGCTTTCGCTCTTGGGCGCTCTGGTCGGCGTTCTGCTTGCCGGAGCGTTGGTCGTCGGGCTGCGCGACTTCGGCCCGCCCGATGTGCCACGCCTGCGGGAGGTCGCGCTGCACGCGATCGCCCTTTTGGCGACCATCGCCTTGTCACTGATCACCGGAGTGCTTTTCGGCTTTGTGCCGGCGTGGCGACTGTCGCACGTCTCGCCGTACGCGTGCTTGAAAGAGTCGGCGCAGGCGGGAACCGCGCGCGCCAATCGGCGGCTGCAAAATGCCGTTGCTGTCTGCGAGATTGCGTTGGCAATGGTGCTGCTCGTGGCCGGTGGATTGCTGCTGCGCAGTCTTGCTCGCCTCCTGACCGTTCCATTAGGGTTCGAGCCGAAAGGCGCAGTGGTGGTGCGGACACTATTCGACCGGGCGCGGTATCCCGATCCGGCACGCCGCGACGCCGTGCAACAGGAACTGCTGAAACGGTTGGCTTATATTCCGGGCGTGAGCGCCGTTGCGGCCGCGAGCCATCTGCCACTAAGCGACAATCGCCAGATCGGCTTCCGCCTGGAGCACGCCGCGGAGGATGACTTCCACTGGGCCGAGAATTCCCTCGTCAGCCCCGGATACTTCCGAGCCATGGGAATCTCCGTCATTCGAGGCAGGGATTTTGCCGAACAGGACCGGCGGAGTACGCCCAATGTGGCGATCATCAACGAAACTTTAGCTAGGCAATACTTCCGCGGGCAAGACCCTATCGGCCAGCGCTTCAACTGGGGCGGCCGCGCCTTGTTCACCATCGTCGGCATCGCCGAGGACGTTCATATTTCCGCTCTCGATGCCGATCCTCCGCCGATGATTTACAACTCCATGTTCCAGGTGGAGAGCGGCGCCAGTGGGCGCACGGCTCTGATCGTCAGGAGCCGAGTTGCGGAGGCCGGATTGTTCGATGAAATTAGCAAACAGGTTTGGTCGCTGGACAAGGACCTGCCGCTCTATAACACCACAACCCTTGCGACGCTGGTCGAAGAATCGCTGGCGCAGCGGCGCTTTACATTGCTGCTGCTCGGCGGTTTTGCCGGGATGGCTTTGCTGCTGGCGGTGGTGGGGCTGTTCGGCGTGGTCTCCTACATGGTGGCTGAGCGTCAGCACGAGATCGGCATTCGGATGGCGCTCGGAGCCGAAAGGAGCGCTATCCTCCGCATGGTGCTCGAGCGCGGGACGGCGCTGGGACTGGCAGGCTGCGGCTCAGGCTTGCTGATCTCCCTGCTCAGTTCACGATTGCTGGTGGCAAACCTCTATCACATCAGCCGATTCGACCCGGTGACTTTGATTCTGGTTCCGGTTCTGCTCTTCGGTGTGGCCCTGTTCGCGTCGTGGATTCCGGCGCGGCGGGCGACCAGGGTCGATCCAATGGTGGCGTTGCGGTACGAGTGAAACCATTGCGCGATTGAGTGATCGGGCCATTGAGCCATTGAAAGAAAAAAGGCCTTCAAATCACTCAATCACTCAATCGCTCAATGACTCAATCCGTTAATCGACGGTGAGCGTCACCGTGGTGGTGTGGCTGAGAGTGCCCGAAGCGCCAGTGATGGTAATCGAATAAGTTCCGACGGGAGTGCCCGGCCGCGGAAGCACGGTTCCTCCTCCGCCTCCGCAAGCCGACAAGGCGGCCGAACCGGCAATCAGAAGGGCGAGGACGGCCACAGCGAAGCCCATGCTCGCTCGTCGCCGGGCCAGAGCGTGCCAGCCAACGATCGTCGCGATCGCCAAAAACCACATAACCAGCAGCCAGACCTCGCCGGCCGAGTGCAAGACCGCGATCGGTGGCAAATGAAACTTCCAGAAGTCAGGCGGATGGCGATTCAGATCCACCGGCGCAAGCGTCGAGGAGGCCGTAGTCGTCACATTCATGGTCAGGGTGGCGGGATTGGTCCCGTCGAGTGTTACGGTCGATGCGGGCGAGAACGAGCAAGCGCTCAGTTGCGGTAATCCGGAACAGCTCAACGTGATCTGCTGGTTGAAGCCGCCCGATGGCGTGAGCTGGATCGTAAAAGTACTCGAGTCTCCTGCTGCCGTAGTCGACGAGGCGGGCGTCACGGAAACCGCGAAATCCGACCCCATCCCACTGAGGCTGGCAGTATGAGGGCTGCCCGCCGACGTGTCCGCGATCTGGAGGCTGCCGTTGTACTGGCCGCCTGCTGTGGGGGTGAAGGTTACGGTCACCGTGCAAGTAGCGCTGGCGGCTAGCCCGCCGGGTGACCTCGGACAGGTATCGGTTTCGGCAAAATTCGTGCTTGGCGTCGCCGCGATATTATTGATCGTATCCGCCCCCGAACCGGTATTCGTGACCGTAACGGTTTGAGGGTTGCTCTTGGTCCCTACGGTTTGGTTGCCGAAGTTCAGGGTTGAAGGTGTCAGGGTGATGGAGGCGGCCGCACCGACGCCGGTCACGCTAATCGTCTGGGTGCTTCCGGCAGTTCCGTTATTGTTATCTGTTATGGTGATGGTCCCGTTCTGGGTTCCCGAGAGCGAGGGCGTGAAAGTGACAGTGATGGTGCAACTGGCGCCGGCGGCCACCGTGGGCGTGCAGCCTGAACTGCTCTGGCCAAATTCGCCCGACGACGACACGATGCTCGCAACCGTGAGTGCCGCGGTGCCCGTGTTATTCAGGGTTACGGTCTGAGCCGCGCTGGTTGTGCCGATGGACTGATTGCCAAAGTCAAGGCTGGTACTGCTCAGGCTCGCTACGGGGGCGATGCCGACGCCGCTGAGGGTCACCACATCCGGGTTGCCATTCACACCGTTGTTGTTATCAATAACCGTGACAGCGGCCGACCTGTTCCCAACCGCCGTCGGCGTGAAAGTGACGGTGATGGTGCAACTGGCGCCGGTGCCCACCTGCGTGCCACACGTGTTGGTCTGAGCGAAATCGCCGGTGTTCGCTCCGGTAATCGAAATGCTCGTGATCAAGAGCGGACCCGAACCGCTATTGGTAATGGTTACGCTCTGGCTTGGGGCGGCACTATTTACAAGCTGGCTGGCATAAGTAAGGCTCGTGGGTGCCAGGGTAGCCGTCGGTATCACTCCATATCCGGTCAAGCCGATGGACTGGGGAGTGTCGGGCGCGTTGTCGTTGATGGTCACCGTGCCGCTCCGTTTGCCCGTCGCCGTCGGCTCGAAGGTGACGCTGATGTGGCAGGAAGCGTTAGGAGCGAGATTGGCTGGAGGATTCAGGCAATCGTTGGATTCGACGTAGTCTCCAGCGACAGTGATGCTGGAGAAAGTCAGCGTATCCGTCCCGGAATTCGTGAGCGTCACAGTTTGCGCGACGCTTTTCTGGCCGACATCTATGGGGATGCTGTAGGTGAGGCTGGAGGCGGAAAGCGTTACGGCGGCCTGGGTGCCGGTGCCCGTCAAAGTCACGGATTGGGGACTGCCGGGCGCATTGTCGGTGATCGTCACCTGGGCGGTTCGCACTCCCGCGGCGCTGGGCGTGAAGGTCACCGAGATGGTGCAAGTGGAGGCCGCGGCAAGCGTCGAGCCGCAGGTGCTGCTTGGGGATAACGCGAAGTCAGTTGGGTCGGTTCCGGTGATGGCAATGCTTTGAATACTCAGTGTGGCGCTGCCGGTATTGGTGAGAACTACGTTTTGTGCGGCGCTGGTGGTGCCTACGCTCTGATTCCCAAAGCTGAGGCTGGAGGCCGAAAGCCCGACGCTGGGGCCCTGAAGTTGCACAGAAACTTTTGCGGCGCCGCTGTCTGCGGTCACCAGGTCAAGGCGGCCGTCTCCGTTGAAATCTCCCACCGCTATTCCGATCGGGCCCGTGCCGGTATTGAAGTCAGTGGGCGCGGCAAACGTTCCGTCGCCATTGCCGAAGAGAACTGAAATTGTATTTCCCGTAGTGCCGGTGACCGCCAGGTCGAGCGTGCCATCCTCATTCAAATCCAGAGCCACCACCTGCGCGAGCCCGCTCCCGCTGGCCAAGCTGGTGGAAGCGGCCGTCTGGAAAGTGCCGTCGCCGTTGCCCTGGAAATATGAAATCTTACTCGTGCCCGAATCCACGACAACGACATCCGGCTTTCCATCGCCGTTGAAGTCTGCGACCACCAGGGAACTCGGGGCTTTGTCCGCCGCGTAGTCCACGTGCGTTTTGAACGTTCCGTCACCGTTGCCCAGCAAGACTGACATTTTGCCGTTGGTCTTGTCAGCCACCACCACATCGAGCAAGCCATCGCCGTTCATGTCCGCGACGGCGACCGCGCTCGGCCCTGACCCGGTCCCGGTTGAAATGTCGTTCTTGGGCTTAAATGTTCCGTCGCCGTTGCCCAGTAGAATCGAGACCGTGCTGGCGCCGTTGTCTGCGACGGCGAGGTCGACAAAACCGTCACCGTTAAAATCGCCGGCAGCCACCGAGGTGGGCGCGGTTCCCGTGGCCGAGTCGATCTTGGCCTGGAACGTGCCATCGCCGTTGCCGAGAAGAATCGAGACTGTGCTGGCCGCGCTGTTGACTACCGCCAGATCCTGCTTGCCGTCGTTGTTAAAGTCCGCAGCAATCACCACGACCGGCCCCAGGCCCGTGGCAGGACAGGGCGGGGTCGATGGCGTCCCACATGCGGCTGCAAACGTTCCGTCTCCATTCGGGCTCCCGAGTAGAATCGATACCGTGTTGTCGGCATCATTGGCAACCGCCAGATCCAGAATGCCGTCGCCGTTGAAATCCGCCACCGCCACTGATTGCGGAGTGTTGCCCACCGTGAAGTCTGTGTCGATCAGCCCAAGCTGAGTCAAGGAAGTGCCTATCGGCAAGAAAACCACATTGGAAGTCCGCGCCGGCGGGCCAGGATTGGTCACCGTAATGGCCGCGGTTACTCCGGCGCTGACCAGGCTGGCTGGCACGATGGCCGTGCACTGAGTGGAGACCGCGCAAGTGGTTGCCAGCGGGGTGGTAGTAGCTGTCCCGCCGCTCGCAATGGTCCAATTCGCCGTGGCGTTGGTAAGGAATCCCGCGCCATTGACGGTCAACGTTAGTTGTGCGCTGCCAGGCGCGACGCTATCGGGCACCAACGGCTGATCGATCTGGGGCACGGGAATCGCCGTCAGAGCGGTGCCGGTGCCTGTCAGGCTGACTGTTTGTGTGCTGCCGGGAACATTGCCGCTGTTATCGGTGATGATCAGATTGGCGGTGCGTGCCCCTGTCGCGGCCGGCGCAAACGTGACATTGATCGTGCAACTGGCGCCGCCATTGAGGCTGCCTCCGCAGTTGTTTGTCTGCCCAAAATCACCGGGATTGGTGCCGCCAAAAGCGATACTGCTGATCACCAGGGGAAAGTACCCGACGTTGCTCAGGGTCACCGGCTGCGAGGGACTGGTGGTCCCAACCGGCTGGGATGCAAAAGTCAGGCTCGAGGGAGAGACACTGGCTAAAGGCCCGGTCGTCGAGATGCCGGTGCCCGAGAGGTTGACGGTTTGAGGGCTGTTCGGAGCATTGTCGGTGACAGTGAGTTGTGCAGTCCTGGACCCCGGGGCGCTGGGCGTAAAGGTCAAGGCGATCGTACAATTAGCTCCCACTGCCAACGTTGAACCGCAGGTAGTGCTCTGAACCGCAAAATCGCCGCTGTTGGTCCCGGCGATGGCGATGCTTTGGATATTAAGCGTAGCCGACCCGGCATTGGTGAGGATCACGTTTCGCGCCGGGCTGCTGGTCGTCCCAACGTTCTGGTTGCCAAAATTCACACTCGTGGGCTGAAAGACGACGGTTGGGCTCTGGAGCTCGACCGAAACCGTCTTGGAAGCACTGTCGGCAGTGGCGAAGTCCAGTCGGCCATCCCCGTTGAAATCGCCCACAGCAATGCCCATGGGAGTGCCGCTGAGCGGGAGATTAATGGGCGACTGAAATGTGCCGTTGCCGTTGCCCAACAGTATGGTAACGGAGTTCGCCGAGGTGTCTGTAACCGCCACGTCGAGGTGAGTGTCGCCGTTGAAATCCCCCACCATCGCCTGGGAGGGCCCGCTGCCCGTGGCAAAGGGCACGGCCGCGTTCAGTGTGCCGTCGCCCACTCCCTTAAAATAAGAAATCTGGCTGCCCCCGGAGTTCACGGTCACCACGTCAGGTATGTTGTGGTTGCTTTCGTTGAAAGTGGCGATGACGACCGAGGTCGGAGACTTGCCGGCCGCATAATCCGCGTGAGGCTGAAAGGTCCCGTCGCCATTGCCTAGCAGGACTGAGACTTTGCCGCTGATCTTGTCCGCCACGACCAAATCCAATTTGCCGTCGAGGTTCAAGTCTCCAACCGCTACCGCGCTGGGGCCCGAACCCGAGCCCGTCGAAATATCCGACTTCGTGTTAAACGTCCCATCGCCCTTGCCAAGCAGGATTGAAACCGTATTCGAAGCGCTATTCCCGACCGCAAGGTCCAGCTTGCCGTCGCCGCTAAAATCGCCGGCCGCCACCGAGCTTGGGCTGCTGCCAACGACAAATTCTGTTTCGGCTCCGAACGTACCGTCGCCATGACCGAGTAAAATCCCAACCCTGTTTGATTTGTTATCGGCCACCGCCAAGTCCAGGAAACCGTCGTTGTTGAAGTCGGCCGCGATCAACGCCGTCGGGCCTACTCCCGTGAGCGTGATGGGCGGCTGGACTGTGAACGTTCCGTCGGCGTTGCCTAATAAGATCGATATCGTGCTGTCCGCGTTGTTGGCCACAGCCAAGTCCAGTAAGCCATCGCCGTCGAAATCCGCTGCCACCACCGATACGGGATTGTTGCCCACCGCAAAATCAGATCTGTTGACAGTGACCGTGGTCGTGACGCTGGTCACCGGCAGGAGAACGAAGTTGGAAGTCAGCGAGGGCGGGCCAGGGTTGACCACCGTGAATATTACCGTCCCGGGCGTGGAAAACGTGCCGCTGGGCACCGACACGACGCAGCTTGTGTTGGAACAAGTCGGCGACGTGAACGACCCCGTTGCGACGGGCGACCCAGCACTCACAAAAGTCCAGTTTATCGTTGCATTCGGCAGGAAGCCTGTCCCATTAAGGGTCAGGTTAAACCCGGCTCCGCCCGGCGCGATGACCGCCGGGACCGGCGGCTGGCCGATGAATGGAACAGCCGTCGCGAAGGCCGCTACAGGAAGGATTAAACTGAAAGCGAGCGACGCGACAAGACCGCGCCAGTGGGGCCGGGGCTTGCCACGGCCTTGGCGCTGGGTGAATTCAGAGCACACGCCGCCACCCCGCCTGCTGTCATTCCCGCGCAAGCGGGAATCCTCTGACTGAAATGAGTTAGCCATGATTGGGTTCAAGGGATTCGTAACCGACCTCGCATCCTGGGAGCGCTTCGCGGCCTGCCCCGATCCACTGGGGGTTTGACCCGAAGTCCGTCGGGGCTTCGCCCGCATTTTTGCTCGCCCATCAATGACGTTGAGTTTCCACGTCGAAGGAAATTATGAAAACACTATTATACTCACACCTCGAGCCGGATTGCCACTGCGTAAGTGAGGATTTGTGTGAGGGCATAGTAATTCTTGTGGACGCCTCCCACGCAGTGTATTTTGGAGAGCCGCAGGGAACACCTGAACAGAAAGGTCTCTGTAAAGGAGATTAGGCCGATGAGGGTTTTGGTGACAGGCGGAGCGGGATATATCGGAAGCCACACGGCAAAGGCTTTGGCGCGCTCCAGCTACGAGCCCGTGGTGTTGGACGATCTCAGCAACGGCCACCGCGACGCTGTGAAATGGGGTCCCTTCGTCGAAGGCAGCCTCGACAACGCCGATCTCATTTCGAGAGTGATCGAAGACTACGACGTGACTGCGGTGATGCACTTCGCGGCCAGCCTGCTGGTGGGCGAGTCCATGATTCAACCGCAAAAGTATTTTTGGAATAATGTGGTCAACACGCTGAGGCTGCTCTCGGCCATGCTGGCGGCAGGCGTGAAGCACATCGTGTTCTCGTCATCCGCCGCCGTCTACGGAATGCCAAGCCAGGTTCCCATACCCGAAGATCACGCGCTCGGCCCCATCAATCCTTATGGTGAGACCAAGCTCATGATGGAGCGTGCCCTGCATTGGTACGGCGTGGCCTACGGGCTGCGCTCCGCCTCCTTGCGCTACTTCAATGCGGCGGGGGCGGACGCGGAAGGCGAACTTGGCGAGAACCACCATCCCGAGACTCACCTCGTCCCTCTCGTGATTCAAGCCGCGCTCGGGCAGCGCCCCGTGGTTGAAATCTTCGGCACCGACTATCCCACACCCGACGGCACCGCGGTGCGCGATTACATTCACGTCACCGATCTCGCCGAAGCTCACGTGCTGGCTCTGAGATATCTGGTCAGCGGGGGAGAGAGCATGGCGCTGAATCTGGGCACTGGCCGCGGGTACTCGGTGCGCGAAGTGGTGGCGGCGGTCGAACGCGTGAACGGCGGCCGCACACCTCCCTTTCGCGATGCGCCGCGCCGCGCCGGCGATGCGGCTATACTGGTCGCCGCGCCCGGCCGCGCCAACGGACTCCTCGGATGGCAGCCCCAGCACTCCGGCCTTGATAACATCGTCGGTACCGCATGGCACTGGCACTCCAGGCATCCTGCACCGACCGCCCGGACGCCAGATGTTTGACGTTTCCTTCCACCCAAATGGTCGAGGTGCTGTAGGGTCAGGCCTTGCCGATTCGAGGCCGCTCACGGCACGGCCCTGAGCAAAAGACGAAGGGTGCCTGCCCATCACAGGGCACCCACGAGGGGTGCCCCTACGTCGAATCGAGAATAACTGTTGCGAATTATGTTTTTCGTAGTATGATAAGAATAAGCGAACGTTGGCGAAGGACCATAGCACATGCAGGTGCAGAGCGACACTCCGAGCATACCCGCCGGGATGCCCGCCCCGGACCGTGGCCCATTGGAGCTCCAAGCGGTGGGGCGCAGCGATATGGGACGAAAACGGCGCAACAACGAAGACAGCTACGCGGTCTTCGACCTCGCCCGCGGGCTCGCTCACTCCGACGGAAGCAACGTGCAAGTTGAGCTGGAATCGCCAGGGTTTCTCTTGGCCGTGGCCGACGGCATGGGCGGACACCAGTCCGGCGAAGTGGCCAGCCGGCTCGCCGTGGAGACACTCTCGAAGCAGCTCATGCAGGCCCTTTCTGAGAGGCCGGAAGATCCAACGGAAATGCGGCGGGCTCTCACAGAGTGCGTCGAGCGGGCAAACAAAACGATCTACGAGCTGGCCACCCAGAAACCTGAGTACTCGGGTATGGGCACAACCCTCACGGCAGCGCTGGTGAAGGGAAAGAACGTGTTCGTGGCGCAGGTCGGCGACTCTCGCGCTTATTTGGTGCGCGGAGACAGGATCACCCAACTGACCAAGGATCAGACCGTGAAGAATTCAGTGCTGGAGCTTCAGCCGGACGCGGTGATCAGCGAGAGCCTGGGGAGCATGCTCTCGCAAGCCCTCGGCACGGAGCCCGAGGTCAAGGTGGCGATCACCGACGTCGAGTTCGGGCAGGGCGACATACTGCTGCTGTGCAGCGATGGTCTCACCAAAACGGTGCCGAATGACGCCGTTGCCGAAATCGCGCGGCACAATGGATCACTGCGGGCCAAGGCGGAGACCCTGATTGCGTTAGCCAATAAAGCAGGCGGTCCCGATAATGTGACCGTCGTGCTGTCTGCGTTGCGGGAAAAATCTGATCATTGAGCGATTGCTTGATGGAGTAATTCGGTGAGTGGAGGGAGACTGAGATTTGGGAATCGGCGATCTGAGGTTTGAAAATGGGAGTTGGGAGGGGCCAGGAACGAAGCCGGAATGTCCCTTAGAATGAGTGGGATACATTGTCCGGTTACCGCCTCTAATCCCGATTTGCTGAAGCGCAAGAGTGCGAGTTCGAGATTTGAAATCTGAGATTTCAAAGTGGAAAAAGAAGTAGCCCAAAAGTTCGGGAAGTTCGAGATCCTGGAGAAGCTGGGCCAGGGTGGCATGGGCACAGTTTATAAGGCTCGCGACCCAGGCATTGGCCGCATCGTGGCGCTCAAGACTCTCAATCCCGATCTGCTCTCTGATCCTAAGCTGCTGGAGCGTTTCGCCAAAGAGGCGCGAGCGTGCGGCGGCTTGGAACATCCCAATATCGTCACCATTTACGAGTTCGATTTCGGCGAGACCTCGGGCCAGCCTTTCATCGCCATGCAGTTCATCGAGGGTGAGAGCCTCGAGAAAGCGATTGCCCGCCGGGCGCCCATGCCGCTGGCCCGCAAACTCCAAATCATTTCTCAGTTTTGCAAGGGGCTGGATTATGCCCACCGGCACGGCCTGGTTCATCGCGACGTTAAGCCCGCGAACATCCTGGTCAATAACGAAGGCAAGGTCAAGGTGGTGGACTTCGGGATCGTGCACATGGAATCCACGACCATGACCAAGACCGGCATTTTCATGGGCACGATCCAGTACGCCTCGCCCGAGCAAGTGGACGGGCAGCACGTCGATGCTCGCTCCGACATCTTCTCGGTTGGGATCGTGATGTACGAGTTCCTCGCCTATCGGAAGCCGTTCGATGGCACGAACATCGGAACCGTCATCAACCAGATTCTGAACAAAGAGCCGGTGCCGCTCAGCCAAGTCGCCGACGGAATTCCTCCCGAACTCGAAAACATGGTGAGCAAGTGCTTGCGCAAGCAAGCGGACGAGCGCTTCCAGTCGCTCGATGATTTGGTGATCGAGTTGGAGCCGATCGAGCAGGCGCTCCAGCACACGCTGGTGGAGGAAATGGTCGGGCAGGGACAATCGTTAATGTCCCGAGGGGACCTCTCCCAGGCGCAAGAGGTCTTGCGCAACGCGCTGATGATGGACAGCAGCAACTCCACGGCGCGCGAGCTCATGGCTCGGGTGAAGTCCGAGATCAAGAAGCTGGAATCGACTTCCCAGGTGCGGCAGTACTTGACGGAAGGCGAGGTGCACCTCAAGCAGGGCGAGTACTCCGCGGCGATCAGCTCCCTGGAACACGTCCTCAGGCTGGATTCGCAACACGGGCAAGCCAAAGAGTTGATCGAGAAGGCGCGCCTTGAGATGCAGCGCGGCGCCGAGATTCGCAAAGCCCTGGCGGCCGGGCGCAACGCTTACAAGGACGGCGACCTGACAGGAGCCGAGGTCCAGTTGCGGAACGTGCTCGCACTCGACGCGAAGAATCCTGTCGCGGAAAACCTCCTGGCCCAAATCGCGCAAGAGCGCACGGCGCGCGAGAAGCGCGTCCACCTGCGCGAGCTCACTTGGGAAGCGAATAACATGGTGACCCAGGAGCGCTACGAGGAGGCTCTCAGCTTCATCGCGGCGGCGCTCGAGGAGCATCCCGACCAACAGGAATTGGTGGCGCTCGCCGAGACGGCGCGCAAAGGGCTTGAAAAGCGCCGCTTCCTGCAAGCCGAAGTGGACAAGATCCAAACGATGCTGTGGAAAGGCGACCTCAAGCTGGCCGTCGAGCAAGCGGAAAACATGTGCATTGAGTTTCCGCAAGAGGCGCAATTTACCCAGCTCTACGAAGACGCCAAGTCCAAACACGAGGTGGCGGAGCGGGAGCGCCGGTTCGGAGAAGAATTGGCCGCGATTCAAACGCTCATCGAATCAGGCGAATTCGATCCAGCGCTTCTGCGCGCCGGGCGTCTGCAAAAGGAATTCCCGGACCGCGTGGAAGTCACAAGCCTCATGGAGCGGGCGCAGACCGAGAAAGAACACGATGTTGAGCTCCGCCTGCGGACTCTCCAGTTGGACGTGAACCGTCTGGTGAGTGACGGCAAGCTTCAGGAAGCCCTTCGCAAAGCGGAAGCCGCGTGGCGAGAGTCGCCTGGCAACCCCGAAATCGAAAGCATGCTGGCCGGCGTTCAGACGGCTATCGAACAGGACCGCAAAGAACGAGAGGCGCGCGAGCGGGAAGAGCAGAAACGCAAAGCCGACCAGGGGCGCCTGGCGGGGGAAGCACGGCGGGCCGAGGCACAGCGCCAACTGCAAGAGCAATTGCAGAAGCAGAAGGAGCGCCCGCGCGAAGTCAAGCGCCGAGGCGGAGTTCCCGCTCCGGCGGCCGCGTCCGCGGACCTCAGGAGCACGTTGCAAGTGCCGAGCCTCCCGGAAAGCGCGGGTGCGCAAGGAGCCGCGCCGCTCACCGCAACCGTGCCTGGCCAAGGGGGTGCGCCGGTAGCACCACCGAGCGCTCCGAGCGAGGGAGCGGTCCCGGTTGCTGGCGGACCGGCCGCTGCAGACTTCCCGGGCGGGGCCGCCTCAATGGGCTTGCCGGCCCCAGTCGCTCCACCCGTTCCGGAAATTCCGGTTCGGCCGAAAATTGTTCCGCCCTCCGAGCCAGTACCGCCGGAGAAGCGCGCTGCTGGACCGGTCAGTGTCCCGACACCCAAGGTCGAACCGCCTCCGCCCGCGCCGCCCCGGCCCAAACCGGCTGCCGAGCCCGCGCGCGCCAAGGCCGTTCCGGTTCCAGTGCCCGTCCCAAAACCGGCCGCGTCCAAGATGCCCATGATCGCCGGGGCCGCGGCGGTTGTTCTGATTGTCGGCGCAATCGTGGCGTGGAAGATGATGTCCGGCCCGAAGCCGCCTCCGGGCCCGCCGACTGCTTCTGAATCGCAACTGCACCTGCAAAAAGGCGCGCAGGATTTTGAGAGTCAGCACCAGCTTGACCAGGCGTTGAAGAGCTGGAGCGATCTCGCCCAGCAATCATCGCCGCTGCAGGACGATGCGAAGGCGGCAGCGGTTCACGTTCAAGCCCAGATCGACGAGGCCAAAGGTGACTTCACGAAGGCCGAAGGGGCAGTTAATGCCAAGGACTATAACGGGGCTCAGGGCTATTACGAAAAAGCCGAGCAACTCGACGCTGATTTGAAGACCCAGGCTGAGGCTGGGAAGCAACACGCCATGGATCTGTCGCATGGGTTGACAGAAGACCAGGCGGACCAAAACGCTTACAATCGCGGAACAAGCTTGTTGCGCGCTCACGATTACAGGGGCGCGCAAGCGGCGTTCAAACCACTGGCCGAAAAGCCCAGTTCCAAATTGGCGGCCCAGGCCCAGACCCAATTAAGCAAGCTTGACACCTTAGTGGAACAGCAGAAAAAGTTTGAAGAGGCAGTGAATCGGTACAACTCCAAGGACAACGAGGGCGCGAAGCCAATGTTCCAGGAGCTGGTGGCGCAAAACACTCCATGGAAAGCCGACTCTCAGGATTACCTGGGCAAGATCAAGAAACGAGAAGACGACGCTGCGGCGGCGGCTTCCGCTGTGGCCAACAAGCAGCAGCTCGATGCAGCGACGCGCGACTTTGACGCGGCGCTGAACTTCGGAAAGTACGCCGATGCGGATGCGGCTGCGCAAAAAGTGGGGCAGCTCGGCGGGTCGGCCTCTGACCTTCAAAGCAAGATCCAGCTGAAGTACTCTGGTGAGCTCGGGGATCTGAAAGATCAGGCGACCAACGCCTGGGACGATGCGAAAACGTTGCAGTCAGTGCACGATCAACTGATGGGCTTGGCTGGACGGGCGGGCCCCCGCGGCCAAGGCGCGAGGGATTATGCCGTGAATAAGATCGAACCTCAGCTTACGAAACTGAATAAGCCGACAGTTGCACAGGTACCTGAACAGCCGAAGCCGGAGCAACCCAAGCCGGAGCAGCCCAAGCCACAGGCCCAGCAGCCCTCGACTTTGCGCGCGGAAGTCAGTCTGGTACCACAGCCGCACACCAAGCTGACCGCTCCATTTGAGTCGAGCAAAACTTACCAGCAGAATCTCCTCGACGCGGGCTTCAAGTTTGACGGCAAGCTGGATCTCTCCAGTGTCAATGTGCCGAGTGGAACCAAGCTAAGCATGGTCCTGAATGTAACTCAGGATGGCTCCGTCGAGAAGCTGTACCGTTGCACGTCAGGCGGGCAGCAGGCATGTGAGCTGATCGCAGCCGCGCCCGGATGGAAATTCTCCAGCCCTACTGTCAATAACCATCCCGCACGCGCACAAGTCATGGTAAACGTCACCGTTAAGTAATGTGATCCTGTCACCTAGATTCGCGCCCCGGATTCCAATCACAATCGCCTGACTTCGGCCTGTACTTCCGCACCTGAGGGAATCCGTTAAATAACTCCGGAAACCGAGGCTTTCAACAGGGGTGCACCCTAGGAAGGCTGGCATAGGGTGACGCGCGGCTAGAGCGGTAAAACAAAAGCTGCGGCGCTCGCGGTGAGGAACCATGAGCGCCGCAATCGTGCACCCCGCCTTGCAGGAATCGATGGCGGAGTATTCAGACTCAAAATATGAAATGGATGCCAAACTGCATCCGGCGGTTGCTGGTGTTCATGTATTGAGTGCTCAAGAAATTGTAAACAGATTTTCCGCCGGTCAATGTGAAAGCGTCGATCGAGTTCTCCGGCGTCAGACCAGTCACCCCAGCCGGGGTCGAGCGCGTTGAGAAGGCGTATCCAAACGTCTGCTCGGCCCGCGCCGCGAACACATTGCCGATGGGATAACCGGGATTCGGATGATTCAGCACATCATAGACTTCCCATCTGAATTGCACCGACCGATGCTCACCCACCGCAAAATTCTTGTACAAGGCGAGATCAAGCTCCTGGGTGTTGGGACCGAACAGTGTGTTGCGTCCCGCGCTGCCGGCAATGAAAGTCTCCTGGCCGACCGAACTGGAACTCGAAAATCCGGACGGATAGACGGGCGCCATAAAGGGTTGGCCTGCTCTGACGCCCAAGGGCACTTGCACAAAATGCGCGGTGCGGGGATCGATGGGGTTTCCGTTGAGATCGATATACCCCGTGCTGGATGGACTAATCTGGTCTCCATTGGATATTTGAGTGACGGCATCGATGGATCGGCAGGTCTTGTCGTCCACCAATGCTACCGAACCGGCCGGGGCGTCGTTATTACCAATCGCCGGCCGATCGTTCGTGAGAATGCCGGTGCCGTTGGCGTCCGCACAAGCTCCCAGCGGGCTCCCATTCAACGCGCTGAAGGGCTGGCCGGTCTGGAATTGCTCGACGCCGTTAATCTGCCAGCCGTTCAGAAAACTCTTCCAGCGGCTGGCGGACGGGAACTGATAAATGAAGCTGACCGCCACACGGTGGCGGTGGTCGTAGGAGGAGTTGGCCTTTTCCGCAGCCAGATTCGTGGAGTCCTGTGGGAGCGGAGTGGACACCTCCACCAGTTTCTGGTCCGAGGCGGACAAGAGGCTCTCGAGGAATGAGCTGGGCTGAAGGATAGGTACGGCCGCTGAGCTGAAAGCCTCGCTGGAATTGTCAATCATGTGACTCAGTGTGTAGCCAGCCGTTAGTGCCAAATTTCCCCAAGGCTTTGCTGCCGTGCGTCGGGTCACGCTCAGTTGAAGGGCGTTGTAGGTTGAAACTCCGCCGTTGGTAAAGGCTTGAATGTCGCCCCTGCCGGGATTCAGCCGGTCATTCAGGCACGCATCCGACGGCGTGTCCGGCGTCGCCAAGCACGAGGGTGTGCCAGGACCGCTAAAATCTGGCGTGGTGTCGTATCCTTGGAAAGGATTGGTATCGATGCGCTGGTAATTCTTGCTGCCCCGATTGCCGACATAAGCCACTTCCCACAGGAGGTTGGGGGTCACCGAATGCTGGATGCTGAACGACCAAGTTTGGAGATAGGGATTCCTGAGGTGCGGGTCCGCGGTGACTTGGTCCGAACAATCAATGACCGGCACCCAAGGGTTGCCGTGCCACACATCGCAACCGGGAGCTAGAAAGGCGTTTTGCAGATCGGCGATGGTGAAGGGAATGGCGGGAAAGGTCCCGCTCGGCGTCACCGCGTTCTTAGAGGTCGTGTCTCCAGCCAAAGTCACATTAGAGAAGTACTGGACCAGCGGAGATATGGGGCCGCTTTGCCAAATGGCCAGCGGAATGTTCAGCACCATCGGGTCGTACATAATGCCGTATCCGCCGCGAAATACGGTGTTGTGCCAGTCCCAGGGCGACCAAGCAAAACCAATCCGGGGACCGAAGTTCTTATTGTCGTTGGCCACGCGCGGCGCCGCAGGATTCAGCAGCCCCAGACTGTTAATGGGCTGGCCAAAGTTCTCATAGCGAAGGCCCAAATTCAGCGTAAGATTGGGGTGCACTCGCCAATCCACCTGGCCAAACACGAACTCATCGAATTCCCGAATGGGCAATTCCTCCGGGCCCTGGCCGATGACCTTGCCCGCATTATCGACGAGGAGATCGGGAATTCGCTGGTACATCCAGCCTGCGTTCGAGGCCACGGGCGCATACACCGGGCCCTTTTTGGAGTCTGAATTGCCCGGGCTGCACATCGCGTTCCCCTCGTTCACAAATTGGCTCAGACCGTTAATGGCCGCGCATTGCGTGGATAGGATGTTCGAAAACGCGCCCGGCGCAACCCAGAATTGGCTCGAGTAAAAATAGTGGCCCAAGTCTTCCGGAACGTTCAGGACATTGGTTTGCGTTCGGATGAAGTCTCCGCCGAACTTGAAGCTCTTGTTTCCGTGGGTATAGGAGAAATTGTCTTGGACCTCCGCAATATTGCTGGCGGTGCGATTCGGTCGGGTGTCGGTGCCCAGGGTGAACGCGGTCCCGGCAGCGGGGAAATTACCCGAGAAAGCGCCGAAAGCGCCAAAGTAATCGGCCACCGTGGCGGAGGCTTGCCCGTCCGTCACTGACGGTGCGGCTTTCAGGGCTCCGTCGTTTTGGAAAATGCGCACATAGGAACCGCGCAGCTCGTTCAGGGCCTTCACCCATTGGTGGCGCTCGTTTAAGAGCAGGCTCTGGGTGCGCTGGTGATAAAAATCCCGCCAGTAGGAAAGCAGTCCCAAAGAGCTGAAAGCCGCTTCTCCGGCTGGGTTGAGCGCCGAGCGCGGGGTGCGGAGGTCATCAAAGAGATACCGTCCGAAAACGTCGTCGGTATCCGAGATTCGATAGTCGAGCCGGCCGGAGGCCTGATGGTCATGCTGATTGAACACGTTGCCGTTGGGGATCAGATAGACGCCGTAGGGCACCGTTTGGGCTCCATTCGCCGTCGTCACCGGTACGGCAAAAGGCGGAAAGCATGGGTTTAGCGCCCGGCCGTTCTGAGCTCCAGGTAGGGTTGGAACCGAACCGAAGCACTGTGATGCGGCACCGGGCACCTGGGTAACCGTAGGCGTATTTAACAGCGCCGCTAATGCCGGGTTTGACGGAAGACCCTGAAGGGCCGTTAGCCCATCAACGGTGGGCAGGGTATTCAACACGGGAAAAACTGAGGAGAGGTCATTGAGTGCTCCGTCCCACTGATAAGAGATAAAATAGAGTAGTTTCTCCCGGAGCGGACCGCCGAGGGTGAAGCCGCCCACGTTTTCGTAAGTATTCGCCGGGCTCGAGAGGAGCGCCTGGTGCTCTGCCTGAGTCATGGCGTTGAAGCTCTGATTCTGGCCAAACCAAAACAGCGACCCGTGCGGGTGCTCGTAGCCTGCCTTGGTGATCGCGGTGATCGTCGCGCCGCTGTTGCGGCCGAATTCGGCCTTGACTTGATTCGTCAGCACGGTGTACTCGTCAAAAACATCGGTGTTGGTAAACTGCGTGGCGGCGCCGCCCAGCAAGGGCTCATTGTTACTCACGCTGTCGATGATGAAATTATTGTCACGACCGCGCGACCCGTTGGTGGAGAAGGGCACCAGCGTGCTGCCGAAACTATAAGTACGAACATCGACGACGCCCGGCGACAACAGAGCCAGATTGTTGACGTCGCGGGTGAGAATCGGCATCTGCCGGATATCCGTGTCATTGAAATCCGTTCTCAGGGTCGGCGCCGACGTATCGGTGAAGGGCGCTGTCGACGCCTTGACGTTCACGGTGACGGCTTGGGTGGCCACGGCGAGCTGGAAATCCTGGGGTGTGGTCCGATTCACGTCCACTCGAACGTGCTGGTATACCAGGGTCTGGAGACCGAGCGATTCAGCTTTAACGGTGTAATCACCGGGAGGCACTTCGATCAGACGGTAATTCCCATCCTCTCCGGCCTGCGCCGTGTAACTCTTACCGGTTTCGCCGTTGGTGGCGGTGATGATGGCCGAGGTTCCAGCCCCACTCGGGTCAAGCACCTTTCCCGTGATAATGCCGCTGATGGTCTGCGCCTTGAGAGACAGACAGAGGCTAGCCACCAATCCCACTCGAATGACATACAAACCGATCCGGTCTCGAAACATGATCGTCCTCCCTCGATGCGCGGCGGCGTGGGTCGCTCCGATAGCCAACACTCAATCCGCAATCTCCGCCCTCGGCCATGCTTCAACTTTTCTGGGCTGCCGCAGCAGGAGTTCGCCTCCCGCTGCGGACTTCGTATCAAACCCAGGCCATTGTTGTCAAGGTGATTTTCGCGAAGTCTTTTCGCTGGCGCCGTCGAAGGGCATGGCCCGGCTTGGCTCCGTGCGTCCGCCGCGGGCACCAGAAAGGAGGCGGAGAAAGTCGGCGTTTTTTCGCCAGCCTGGGCGCTCGTAGCGGCTTGGCGTGAATACTTCTTGTCTCGGCTCGACAAGCACACTCATCCCGCCGTGCGCGACGAAGGCGCAAAGCCGCCGCCGGGGACGTGATATTCCACCATCGGAGCTTCCCGTTAGAGATTCCCAAGCCGAGAAGAATAATGAACGTTCGACGAAGCGCTCCCCTCGCCCGGGAGGCCTCGGGGGCCTATTCGGGTCGTCGGCTGAGTGGCCACGGGTCATCACCCCCGCCGCCGCAGACTCTTGCGACCTAGCCTCGACGACTAGGCTTATGGTCATCTCCCCTGGATCGAGGAGTGGAGAAGACTAAAGTTTGGCGAGCCCCTGAAGATTTTCCCTTGACAACCACAAACCGCCTCGGCTTATAATCCCGCCAATCTGTTCAGAGAAGCTAACACGAATGTAGCATGGGGAGGACGCAATGCGCACAATTCGACGGCCATATCCACGGATTTCCAGTCCTGAGTTTCTGTACGGATTGAGCGGGCCGCAATTCGCAATCTTAGGGATGTTGGTGGCAACAGCGATCGGCCTGAGTGGCTGCGGGGCGGGAACGGCAACCTTACCAGGGAATCTTCCCCCAGGCGGAGGCGGCGGGTCCTTTGCCATCACCACCACGACCCTGCCCGACGCCGTCGCGGGCCGCTCTTACACCGCGGCGATGGTAACGAACTCATCGACGATATTTCTCAGCTTCGGTCAAGACTCCGTTAGCGCGTGCACCCTTTCCGGCTCTTTTCCCTCGGGAATGGTGGTAGCACCCGGCGCCGGCAAGCCGACCAGTCCGGCTACGCGTGGCACCAACGATCAATGCATTCTCAGTATGACGTCAGCGGCGGCGGCGAAGGCGTACAGTTTCAGCGTATCGGCCACGGACATTGCCGTCCCTCCAAAGACCCTTTCCCAAACTTTGATTCTGACTATCCGCCCCGAGTTCAGCTTCGTAACTAATACCGGCACCGGCGCGCCGGGCGCTATTCCATTCCCGGACGGTGTGGTGGGACGCTCGTACGGAAGTCCAGCCAATGTCCTCTCAGCAGCAACATGCGCCGTCACTCCGTGTGCGCCTGAGCCGACAAGTTTGTCGAGCACAACGCCGCCCGTTACTACTCCAAGCGGTACACCTCCCAGCGGGAACGGCCCCGTTAGCGCGTGTGCGATCACTGCCGGCACTCTGAACCTGGTCACGAATCCAGACAATGCAACAAAAGGCACACAATGCCTGGTCAGCAGCGCAGCCCTTTCAAACCAGGTCGGCAAGATTCCAGTCACCGTGTCAGCCACGGACAACCCCATCTACGATCCCTCATTCCCGACTCAATGCAGTCTGGCATCGCAAGCCAATTGCGCTGTACCGAGTAATACAATCACGACGACCACCAGCAACGGTGGCACAGCTCTGACTCTGAACGTAAACCCTGAGATCACCTTCAGTGCCACTACGCCCAGCTTCACGTCTGCCAACAATTTCCCGGACGGAGTCGATGGCCGCACCTACGGCGCGCCTGCCAAGACCTCGATCGTTTACACCGCTCAGGGTGGATTGATGAACGCGGCCATTGGTCTTAAAGGGTTGATTATTTGGTTGAGCGGTGGAGCGTTTCCCGCCCCAATAACTTGCCCGAATCTCGGCGCTAGCCAGACGGGAATTACGAGCGTCTCGATCACATGCGACAGCGGAAACCAGGCTATGACCGCGACGCCCGGACCATACAACTTCAGCATTTCTGTGTCGGACAAGGGCAACACGGCGACGCCCCAGAACACAATCGCGAAGGACACGAGCGGCAACGCGAGTTACAACATTAAGGTGGACGCGGCGCTGGCGGCGACCGCGACGCAAGCGACCAACGCAAATCCCTACGGCAACTTGATCGATGGCGTTGTTGGACGCAGTTACGGCGTTGCGCCGCTCGCGACACCAACCTACACCGCAAGCGGCGGTCTCGGAACAGGAACCTATGAATGGTGTCTGAAAGCCGGATCTTTGCCGGGCGGATTCACTCCCCCGGGCGCGTGCACGGCACCCACGGTTATTGATACGCTCACTCTGACTTCCACCAATGTCACAGGACCAGCGAATCCGAATCCCTATAGCTTCACCCTGCAGTTGGACGATCCCGGAAATACCACCACGCCGGGAAGCCAGGCCTCGAACACTTCCTCCGTCGTCGGGCCAACGGGCCTGCTGATTCACCCCGTGCTCGCAGCAAGTGTCGCGCAATTGACCAACGCCAATCCCAGCGCAGCCCTGCTGGATGGGGCGCTGAACCGTTCCTATGGGGTCAAAAACTCGAATGCCGGCGCGCCGACTTATTCGGCTACGGGAGGCTTAGCAAGCTCAGGGGCCTACTTGTGGTGCATCAGTGCGGGCGCATTGCCCAATGGCTTTGGAGGCATTAGCACGAGCTGCGGACAAGGCACGTCGACGCCGGCCGCTACAGTACAACTCACGGCCAACCAGGTAGGCGGGACGGTTCCCACTTACCTCTTCCAGGTGCAGGCCGACGACGGAGGCAATCCCGCCGTCCCGCCTACCTTCCAGGTTCCGGCGTCCGATAGCACAGTGCCTCCCGGCTCGGGCACGACCAGCTTGACCATTCACCCTCAAATCACCGTAAACCTGAATTTATCCCCGCCACCTAACGCCGTCACGGGACGAACTTACGGAGGGCCGGCTCTCACCGATCTCATTTACACGGTTCCCTCCACCAGTCCCACCGAAGGCGTGGGCGCCATCACGATGACCGGTTCGGGTTTCCCCGCACCCATCACATGCACGCAGACGCTCGGCACCCAATTGAACTGCGACAGCGCGGGCAACCCTGTCGCGGGCACTACCAGCGCCGGCACCGTAACTGCCGTTGACGCGGCCAACTCGGCGGTGCCACCTGCCACGCCGGGAACCGACCCACATTCGCAGCGGATAGACACGATCACCGTGAACCTGGAGATGGTTTTTGTTCAGCAGCCGGCGAGTCTTGCCGATGCTGTGGTCACGCGCAACTATGGCCTGGGTGGCAACTGCTCGGGTAGTGGTGGCACGTGTGTGGCCCCTGTCTATCAAATTCAAACCGGGAGCGGGCTGGGCGGCTACGGTTTCACCGCGAATAATTTCCCCACCAATTTTGTGAATTGCGTTCAAAGTCCGGCCACCACCGTCACCTGCACTTCCGGCGGCGTCGGGACTACACCCAACACTTACAATGGTCTGAGTGTGACCTTCGCGGACACCGCCAACGCCACCACTCCGAGCAACTCGGTGACTTCGAATGCGCTCTCCGTCGTAATCCACCCCGAGATGACGTATTCGGCGCAGCCCGCAACGCCATATCCGATTGCGGTGATCAACCGTGCCTACGGGCAGGGCAGCGGATGCACCGTGGCCCCCGGCACTTGCCTTCCTTTGACGTTTACGGTTGCGTCAGGGAGCGGCTTGAGCCCTTATACCTTCACGCAAAACAATTTTCCGCTTAATTGGGTCACTTGCGCCCAGTCGCCAAATGACACGGACATCTGCTCCTCAGCCGTGGTGACTGCAACACAGGGCACGTACACCAGCCTGAGCGTGACCGCCAATGACATGCCCAACGTCTCCACGCCCATTGGCACGCTGGTGTCCACAGCCGCGAACCTCCAAGTGAATAACCAATTGAGCGTCAATCCGCCTACCCCTTACGTCCAGAATCCGCTAACTTTAGCGTATCAGATTCCGGACGCCGTCGCCGGCCGACCCTATGGCATCGCCGGCGGGGGCACCCAGGACCTCACTTACACGGTGTCGTCGAACGAAGGCGTGCCGACGGTGACCATCGCGGCTTCCGCTTTCCCTGCTCCCTTCCAGGCGTGTAACAGTAACCAATACTCCTCGAGCTCAGATTCCGCCGTCACTCTGACGTGCAATAGTGGTGGAGCCGCGGTAACCGGCGGAACCAGCACGGGCACGGTGATCGTTTCCGACGGAGGCAACTCCGCAACGCCGAAGGCCAACACCACCACTGACCCGGGAAGCACGCGCAGCGATTTACTCACCGTCGACCCTGAGATTGTGATCCAAAATACCCCTGGCGCGCTCAGCAACGGCCAACTTCTCGAGCCATACAGCGTGCTATTCACTTGCCAATCGTCCGGCGCGTGCGGTGGAACCGGCAACCCGGCCAGCGCCCAGGCGATGTTCACCTGGACGGCGACTAGCAACAACGTGACGGGAGTCAACTTCTCTGGGGCATCGGTTGCTCAGCCCGGCAACGCGGCTTTCGCGGGAACGCCGACCATCGCCGGCTTGAACGAGGGTGTCACCATTTCTGTCATTGACAACGGCAACGCCACCACACCCTCTTGTACAACCGCCGGGACTTGCCCGACGCCGCAGAGCTACACCGTCAACGTTCTGACCTCAGCGCTCTACGTCGACGCCACGAACAACGCGATCGATGTATTCGACACCTCGAATAACGGCTTCAGTTTGATCACCTCCATCGCGCCGGCGGGCGGAAGCACGCCAACTCGTGCGGCCGCTTCCCCAAACGGGACGTATGTGTTCGTTGCGGACCCAGGCTCCCACAAAGTGTTTATCATTAACAACACCCTGTCGCCCCCCATCGTCGTAAAGACAGTTCCCGGACTCCCTAGTTCCCCCGGCGACACCGCGGATATCGCCATAGGACCAAAGTTTGCGCCCGACAATAGCCACTACACGCCGGACAGCGTGTGGGCGTACGTAGCGAACCCGGGATCGGACAACATTGCCGTCATCGATGGCGACCCAGCCAGCCCGAACTTCGGCACGCTGGATGGATTCATTTCTTTCACCGGAGGTCCCTATCTCGGCAACGGCGCCTCGGACTTGAAAATCACCCCCACTCGCTTGGTGGGCGGAGTGCGCCAGACACGCGGCTATGTAGTGAGGCCGGGAGGCGACGAGGTCTGCATCTTCGACGCGGAGCCAACAAGTGCCACCTTCCTGGCGCAGATCGCTCCCGCGCAGCTCCCGAATCTTGATAATTGCATCACCGTCAGGACCGCGGTTCAGAAGTTTATTGAAATCTCCCCGGACGGGCAGTGGGCGGCGGTGAGCGAGACCGCGGCCGGACTGGCTGATGTCGCGCTGATTGCCATCGGGGACGGATATTTCGGCCGGGACAACCTCGTAACATTCGTTGACACGACGACAACCTCGCCAGCTTGCGATCACCCTGAAGACATGCGCGCCACGATCGACGCCCAGTGGCTGTGGCTGGCTTGCAGCGACGTTGGTGGCCACTCGCAACTTCTCCCCATCCAGCTCTCGACCGACGCCAGCGGGGTGCCCTCGTTCGCGATTGGTACGGCCGTGGTCCCCAATCCAGACACGAGCGGGGCTCCCATCGACATTGCCTTCCGCTCGGACGGAGTCTACGGCTTCACCACACTTTCTGCGGCGAATAGGATCCTGCCGTTTCTGCCGGCGACTTCTTCGGGCGCCGCCGAGTTTGGCACGCCCACCGTAACCGGGCCGCAAGGCGTCGAACACACCCCCAATCCTTCACTGCACATTACGACTACTACTTTGCCCCCGGCCAAAGCCGGCAAGCCCTATTTCTCCTCCATCGTTGCGGAGGGCCTGACCCAGGGCTACACGTTTACAGAGGATCCGTCGGATCCTAATAGCCTGGCCAGTCTGGGAATTACCATGACGCCCGACGGTATGCTTTACTCGGCAGGCGTCGGCGCCGCGGGTCCATATACCTTCACCATAACCGTAACTGACCAGTCTTTGCCGGTCCCCAATCAGGTGACCGCGACGGTCAGCCTGACAATCGGCCCGTAGTTGCTTCTTACCTTGCCGTGATTTTACTTCCGGGCGTGCCGGCAGACTGCTGGCACGCCCGAGCTCTTTTCACACCTTGATTTTTCTCGATCCTCTCCCGTTGCTCCCGCCGGAGCGTGCGGCTTATACTGTCGCGGCCATGTCGCGAAACAACTGAGGATAACCATTGCTCGAGCGCCTTTTCCAACTGAAAGAAAATCACACCACAGTGCGGCGCGAGCTGCTGGCCGGGCTGACCACGTTCATGACCATGGCTTACATCATCGTGGTCAACCCGCGCATCCTCGCCGACGCCGGAATGCCCATCGAGGGCGTGCTCTTCGCCACTTGTATTTCCTCCGCAGCGGCAACGCTGGTGATGGGGCTTTGGGCGAATTATCCCATCGCGCTCGCCCCCGGCATGTCGCTGAACGCCTACTTCACTTATTCGATTGTGGTCGGGCGCGGCGTGCCGTGGACCACGGCGCTGGGCGTGGTATTTCTTTCCGGCGTGCTCTTCTTGCTGCTCACTTTGACGCGAGTGCGCGAACAGATCGTGAACTCTATTCCGGCCTGCCTCAAGCACTCGACCGCGGCGGGCATCGGGCTGTTCATTGCCTTCGTCGGCCTGAAGAACGCCAAGCTGGTGGTGGCGCAGCCAGAGACTTTGGTGACACTGGGCAGCTTTTCCGATCGCCAGGTGCAATTGACCACCCTTGGGCTGGTGCTCACCGCCGTGCTCATGGCGCGGCGCGTTGGCGGCGCGATTCTGCTGGGCATTTTCGCAACCACGCTCGCCGGAATCGTCTGCGGGCTCGGCCAGTGGCCGCAGCACGTGGTGGCGTGGCCGCATCCTTCGAGCACGCTGCTGAAATTGGATCTGGCCGCCGCCGCCCACCTCGGCTTGGCGGAACTTGTGTTCGCGTTCTTCTTCGTGGACCTGTTCGACAATGTCGGCACGCTGGTGGGCGTGTGCGAGCAGGGCGGGTTTATGAAAGACGGCACACTGCCGCGCGCCGGGCGAGCCCTGATGGCGGACGCGGTCGGCACCATCTTCGGCGCGGCGACGGGAACCTCGACGGTGACGAGCTACATTGAAAGCGCGGCGGGCGTCGCGGCCGGCGCGCGCACGGGGCTGGGCAATCTGCTGATCGCGGCCCTCTTTCTCGCGGCGCTATTCTTCTCGCCGCTGGTCGCCGCCATTCCCGGCTACGCCACGGCGCCGGTGTTGATACTGGTGGGAGCGATCATGTGCCAAAGCGTGGCACGCGTCGAGTGGGAGGATTTCACTGAAGCTTTCCCCGCCTTCCTCACTATTCTCGCCACGCCGCTCACCTTCAGCGTGGCCACCGGATTGAGCCTCGGGCTGATCGGCTACACGCTGGTGAAGCTCGGTGCCGGCCGCCACCGCGAGATCAGTCCGCTCATCTGGATTCTGACCGCGCTGTTCTTGATTCGCTATGCGTATCTGGCAGTGAGATGAGGTGGCGCACGATTTTGGAATATGAAAATCTCAACCCTCTATGAAAAATGGAAGTGGTGGGGCAAAATGCCACACTTTTCCCAAAATCGCAAATTTCTGCAAATTTATTTTTTGCGCAACCCTATTATTTGCGTTAGTTAGAAAAATTAGTTTCAAAAGTTTCAAAAGTTTCAATAGTTACATCGGCCGGGCGAAAATTGACTGTGATAATCATTACATTAATACATTGATAGTATATTTCGGGCAGAAACCCTCCTCCCGCAACTGGCGCTCCTGCCAGCCCATTTCAGTCATGGAAGGCTGGCGCCCCTGCTGTTGGCTGGCCGTCATCCACTCGACCGCCTCTTCGCGGTGCCCAAAGGAAGTTCTCACCGCCGCCACCACGAGACCGCACACGGTCACGCACCCCGCTCAGGCGGTGCCCAAAGGAAGTTCTCGCCGCCACCACCCCGAGACCGCTCACGGTCACGCACCGCGCTCATAGCGATTGACCACGACTGGTGCCTGCCCGGCGATGCACCCCAAGAAGAGCAGTTGTGATTGTTCAGAACATCCCCAACCGCCCCCACCCGCACGAAGTTCCGCCGCAGGCTTTGTTGTGATGTCAGGTCATTGTGAGATGCCGCTCGCTGACGATGTCGCTTAGTGCCGTTCCAACTTATTAGACCTATGTTCAACACGTACGTTCTGTCCCGCCCCATAATCGGGACGGCCCCGAGAAGCTAGGTCGAAATAGTTGGAACGGCACTAGGGGATTCATGGTTTCGCCAGCCTGGTTGACTCCGAACGCAGTGGTGACAGGCGCGAGGCAGCAGGCATTTCTGCCCGAGATTGTCCCAATGTCTCGGTTCATCGCAGTCGAATGCAGAAAGCACGAGAGCCGCTCGCGGCGCGGCGCGCCAGCTATGACGAAAGCCGAAACTCGAAATTGGAAAATGGAAATTCGAAACTGGAAATTCGAAATTCGGCTAAACACGGAAACTCGAAAATGGAAATTCGAAACTCGGCACCAAACACCGAAACTCGAATCCCAACAGCGGGGGAAGGTGTCTCGCCGCATGCCGCATTCCACCTACCGCCTACGGGCCTTGCAATGAAAGCCTACGTTCTGGATGCCAGCGCCCTCATGACGTTTTTCGAGGACCGTCCGGGGGCCGACAAGGTCGAAGAACTGCTGGCCAAGGCGGCGGAGGCCAAGCGCCCACTCGCGATGTCGGTGGTCAACTAGTGCCGTTCCAACTTAATTCGGCAATCTACTCCACCTGTATCTCGCTGACCAGGCTTGCGCCCTGGATGACCCGTTTTAGCGGAGAAGAGTTGGAACGGCACTGGGGCGAGGTTCGTTACTCAGTCTGGCGCGCGGTTTCCTAATCGCTACCAAGGTTCCATGAAATGAAAAGGGTCCTTCGCGTCGTCTATCCTGACTCAAATGAAAATGATCCTTCGCGGAGTTTACCCCCTCGGCAGGCTCGGCGCAGGCTCTGAGCGACAGAGCGAGATTCCTCGGCCGCTGTCGCGGCCTCGGAATGACAGCAAACGAGATCAGGATGAGAAACAAGGGGCAAATGAAAAGGCTTCTTCGCGTAGTTTACCCCTTGGCAGGCTCGGGGCGGGCTCTGAGCGACAGGGCGAGATTCCTCGGCCGCCGTCGCGGCCTCGGAATGACAGCGAACGGGATCGGCATGACAAACAAAGCCAATGAAAAGGGTGCTTCGCGGGGTCTACCTGAGCGACAGAGCGAGATTCCTCGGCCGCCGTCGCGGCCTCGGAATGACAGCAAACGGGATGAGGATGAGAAACAAAGAGCAAATGAAAAGAATCTCTCGCGAAGTTCACCCTGAGGTAAGAACAAAAAAGCTTGACTTACATAAATCAGAGAAGTAGGATATAGCGTATCGTGGGTGCCAAATGAAGATCGAAACCAGTGTCGTCACCACCAAGGGACAGCTCGTCATTCCCGCTCGCCTGCGCCGGCGATTTGGAATCAAGAAGGGGACGATGGTCACCTTTGTAGAAGATGACGGGCATTTAATCGTTCAGCCCGTCACCCGCGAATTCATTCGCGGCCTGCGGGGGTCGCTCAAAGGGGAGCCCTCAGCGCTCGCCGCCCTGCTTGAGGAGCGCAAGCGCGAGCGGACGCTATGAAAACCTACGTTCTGGATGCGAGCGCCCTCATGACGTTTTTCGAGGACCGCGCCGGGGCCGACAAGGTCGAAGAGCTGCTGGCGAAGGCGGCGCAAACAAAGCAGCCGCTCGCGATGTCAGTGGTCAACTGGGGCGAAGTCTATTACTCGGTCTGGCGCGCGCGCGGGGAAAAAGCGGCGGCGGGCAAGCTCCAGGAGATCGCCCAGCTTCCCATTGAGATTGTCGGCGTTGACACGGAACTCGGCAAGCTGGCCGCCCGTCTCAAGGCGGAGCACAACCTGCCCTACGCGGATTGCTTCGCCGCCGCCCTCGCCCAAGCCAGGAAGGCAACCTTGGTCACGAGCGACAAGGAGTTTGAGCGCGTGGGCACTGCCCTCAAAACCCTTTGGGTCTGAGGATGCAGTGACACTCCCCCAACTGTGCAGATCGCAGAAACGCCATGTATGCGCCGCACGCGAGGACAACAGGTCTATGGTCCGCTCAATAAGCATCGTCGAATACAAGGTTGAGCAGGCGCGGTTCTTCCTCGAACAAATTGCGGAATGCGACCTCAACTTCTTCGCAGCGCAGTGCTTCGTTGATGCTTTCGTCTCAGCTTGCCGGAGTATTACGCTCTCCATGCAGGCTGTCATCAATGGGGTCGCTGGGTTTAAGGCGTGGTACGCGCCCCGAATGCAGTTGTTAGGAAAGAACCCGCTTGCACAGTTTTTTAGCCGTTACAGGAACGTTTCGATTCATATCGGAGACACCGTCGTCCATGGAGGCACAAGCTTCATCGATAGGGAGGGCAATCGTGTGACGCAATATTTCTTCATGCCCATTCCTGACATCCCAAACGTGCCGAGCGAGGATGTTCTGTCGATCTGCAAAACCCACTTCACCAACTTAGTCAGCTTGGTCTACGACGCGTTTGAGAAGTTTCGTTATAAGTTAGATGACAGGTGGTATTATACGGAAGATCATTTCCGCCAGATGGGCAAATCGTTCGACGACGCGGTTGAGGAACTCGGATTCCCGCGGGAGTGGCTAGCAGCGAGTTCCGAGTTACCAGAGCCGGAAAGGTGGCGAGTGCTTAGACGCACTCAGACAGTGGGATGTCAGCTCAACGCTATATTTGAGTCATACTTGGGCAAGGCGATTAGAGGACCGGACGAGGCTGCCGAACAAACTGACGCGTCGGACTGAGAGCGGATGGCAAACAGCTCGGCCGCTTCGAAGTCTGCGGCACCTTTGCTTCGAAACGCCGAAGACCCGCAGAGTTTCTGGCAAGCGAGACTCTGCGCAACCCGCTGCCTTTCCTTTCGGGAAATCGAAGACCCCACACGGCCGGGGTCCGCGCCAGCCCGCGTTCATCATTTTATCTTGCGCTTTCTCTGCCTCCGGCGTATATAGTCGCTAGCCGCACAAGAGCTATATACTTTTTGGGCTAGCCATCGCGGAGAGCGCGACTGCGTGCCGCCCGTCAGGAGCGATGAGCAAATGGACCCTCAGCAACTGAGAATGCTTAAGAAGATCCGTCAGGGCAGGTCAGTTTTGTTTCTTGGCGCGGGCGCGTCTTCCGGCGCTAATGCTCCGTCCGGCGACCAACTGTCGCAAATGGTTCATCAGGAGTTCCTCGCTCCTTTGCCCCAGACTTCACCGGATCTGATGGACGTCTGTAGCGCTGTACTGGACACTCCAGGCATCGACCGGAGTGCCGTCGAGGATTTCATTCGCAAGAAGTTGGACGTTCAGCCCTCTGCTGCACACTTGCAGCTGGGCCGCAATAGATGGCAGGCCATTTTCACGACCAATTTTGACGATCTAGTCGAGACCGCGTATCGAGTTACTCCAGATCGCCTCCAGCGATGCGAACCGGTTCTCGGCAGGGACTTTTCGCGTACCCAGTCGGACTATCTGGATGTCCTGCGCCTTTTCAAGCTGATGGGCTCGGTCGACGGTTCGGACGAAGATTCACGAATGGTTCTATCAAGGACCGACTACAACAGAAAACTTCGGAAGCGCGGCGGCCTCTTTAAGTTACTTTATGATTTTGTAAAAGACGGAACGATTGTCTATGTCGGATACAGTTTTCGGGATCGCTTGGGCCGGGACATCATAGACGAGGTGGTTGAAGAGGTTGGCTTGGAGCGCCTCCCGTGGGCGTGGGCGCTTCTGCCCACATGCGACCCAGCGACGGAACAGATGTTGCGCCAGCGGAGGGTGCTGCCCTTGGCGATGACATTTGAGCAGTTCATATCAAAAGTCCTGGAAGAGCCTGCCGTGGAGGGCGAGGCGGCCCGTGCTCCCGCTCTAACGGTTACGGTGGCCGGCATTCCCGTCGATATCCCCGAGGCCGATGTGAAGATGTACCTCCGACAGTTTGACTTCGTGCATGACGCTACAGGTGCGCGACACCTGGACGACGAAACGAAAGAAAAACGAGATTTCCTGGAAGGCAAGACCGATCCTTGGATCGGCGTGGCTCGCGGCTGGGCTTTCCGGAGACCTGCGTTGCAAGACCTACGTAGCGAGCTCGTGAAGCAGCTAAGAAGACCGCTGGAGCGCGAGGTGCCTGTCGTTCTGGTCACGGGCCCTGCTGGCTCGGGCAAAACAATGTTGGCTCGGGTGGCAGTCCACGGGCTGTACAAGGATGAGGGCTTACCTTGCATCCTGCTGCGGCCCGAGCGAGAGCAACTCGATTCATTGGTCGTTGACAGCTTCGCACGGGGTCTAGCAGCAGCCGTAGCTGCCGTACCTGGCACGCCCAGCCGCCTCCCGATCGTGATAGTCGTCGATGAGGCTGCCACAAAGCTGCAAGACCTCAGGCGGCTATCCCAGTTCTTAGTGTCACGGGGTATCTTGGCGGTCATATTGGCTCTAGCGCGGGAAAATGAATGGAAAGTGGCGCAAAGTGAGCATCCATTCAAGCCTGTGAGCACAATTCCATTGCCGGATGATCTAGCCCGAGAAAGAGACGAGCCCGCCTCTCTCGTTCGGCACCTTAGGTCCTTGGGTGTACTGCTCTCGCCCCATGACGACAGCTACTGGGTCGATCAAGTCAACCGAGAATATCAGAACTCCTTCCAAACTACGCTCTATTACCTTGCTGAACCGACCCGTCCCCCGATATCTCAGTCGATCAGAAGTGAATTCGATAGGTTAATGCCACTCGCCAAGCGGGCCTACCGCCATGTGTCAATCTTCTATCAATTTGGGATTCCCTTAGACCTCGAGCTGTTAGCCCGGTCGTTGGCTTGCTCGTACGAAGAATTTATCGACTCGGTGTACGACCCTGCCAGCATCGGGGTCATAATTGACGACCAGGCGAGCCCTGATACCATTAGGTTTCGTGCGCGGAGTCGAATGGTCGCGGAGCAAGTCATCCTCTATGCCTACGGGGACCCGTTCGCGTGGCTGCCCGACTTGACTGGCATCGTCGGCTCGCTGCTTCCCCAGAACGCCAACGAGGTTGAGAGTATCCGAACGCTCCTCATCCGTTTGAGTGGAAAAGGCGGTGCACAGCCGTATATAGCGCTGGCCGATCTAAAGCCGGTGTTCGAAGCTGCGTTCACTGCTGGAATGCATGACAGCGTGACCCTGCACCATTTTGCCCTATTGCTACGGGAGAGCGAGGATTTCGAAGGCGCCGAACGATTTCTCCGCGAGGCGATGGCTGTCCTCGATGACACGCATGAGCTTACTCACTTTAAGAGCGCTTCGCGTCAGCACCTGTATAACTCGATGGGCGTGGTCTCCGCTCGCCATGGGCTACAGCTTGAGAAGCTCGGCCAGGCATCAAGGGCGCAAAAGCAGTTCGAGCATGCAGTCGAGTATTTTCGCTCGGCTCGAAGTGGCTTTTTTCCCAACGCATATCCCTACTACTCAGAGGCGTGGATGCTATACAGCCGCGCGAGAAACTCCAGTGGAGGAACACGCCTTCAGCTGCTTGCCGGAGCCCTGCAGGTATTGGACGAGTCCGACGGTAACGTTGCCGAAGATGAGAAGGCTTCATTGCAGGAAATCGAAGCAAAGATAGTACAGTTACTGGGAACGATCCCGGGTCTGAAGGACATGCTTATAGATTTGGCCCGGGAGGGAGACGTTGCCGGTCAATACCTACAAGCTCGACTCGAGGCCGGATTGTACACCGATGGTTACGACATACGGTCAGCATACTCCATCGTCACTGCCGCACTGGAAGTCGCCCCGAACCACCTTCCTTGCTTACGTCTCGCATCCCGACTGCATTTGAAAATGAACCCCGACGATTGGCAGGGATGGTGGGGGCTCTTGACGCGAAGATACCAACTCGAAGGGACAAGGGGGGATTGTGGTCTCTTGTTCGACCTAGGCTTCGCCGCATGCCAACTCGGCAAATATAGCGAGGCTGCGAAGTATTTTGGCCAGCTAGATGACGAGTCCACCGGGCATCCGATGAGGTCTGGCGTCGTCAGGGTCGTCGCTGATGCGGGGAAGCCACGCCGATTCACTGCACGCGTAAAACTGTTTACTTCACGATTCGAGGCGTGGTTGCAGAGCGACGCGCTTTCTCAGGAAGTGAAGTGCATCCCCGCAAAGCAGAAATTCACAGTCGCGACGGGTCAGACGGTGACATTTACGCTGGCCCTTAACTACCGCGGATTTCTTGCTATCGACCTCCGGCCTGAGTGACCCACGCCAGCCAGCAATCAAGTTTGGCCCTCACATCTCCGGTGCTGTCTTCTAGCGCCGTGTCGCGTTGGGTTGCAAAGGGCCTCGTCACTCTGTCACCATGAGTACCTCTTTTATGTCACCCCTTCGTTTCTCTCAGAGGTTGCCCTGAGCGCAGCGAATGGGGCAGGCTCTGCGTCCGTTCTGTGGACGAGAGGTCCTTTTCATTTAGAAATGCGGGGGGTGCTTCGCGGAGTTTATCCTAAGCGTCAGAGCGAGATTCCTTCGGGGAGCCAAGGGCTCCAAAGCCAGACTTCGAAGCCCGGAACCGGCCTCCGAGCGTCGTCCCAATCCGCTGGTCAGACATCCGCGCTAGTCGTGCAGGACGACGCCCAGAAGGCCGCTATTGACCGTCAACCCGCCGTGGTCCGCGTAATCGACAAAACCCAGCTCCCTGAACTTGTTCATGAAGTGGCTGATCCGCGACCGGGTGGTGCCGACCATCTGAGCCAGGTCTTCGTGATTGATCCTGGGCTGTACAGCCTCGGATTTACTCTCCTTGCCAAAATGAGCCAGCAACAACAGAATCCGAGCCAGGCGCTTCTCGCTGGAGTTGAAAAGCTGATCCACCAGATCCCCTTCGAACCGGATGCTGCGGGAAAGCAAATGAGTGACGAACAACTCCGAGACGCCGTGCCGTTCATGGAGCATGCGCGCCATCAGCACCTTATCAATTCCTACCAGAGAACAATCGGTAAGGGTATAGGCCGATGAAATGCGCAAGACCTGTCCGGCCAGGCATCCCTCGCCGAAAAAATCACCATCGGCCAGGATGGCCACAATCGCTTCTTTCCCCTGGCTGGAAGTAACCGGGATTTTCACCTTACCTTTTCGGATATAGAACACGGAATCCGCAGGATCTCCCTGAGAGAAGATGGTGCGGTTCGCGCCGTACTCAGTATATTTGGTCCCACCGTTAAATGCAGCGATGAGCCCTTCCCAATCAATAGGCTGTTTTTTCTTACTGGCGATAATAACCTCAGGCTGGCTTTTATTACGCACCGTATCTGCATCCTCCTGCTTGCTGAAGGCGAGCCCTTAGTATCAAAGGTAATCAGTTTTCTGGCCGGGCCCGTCCTGAGGGGCTGAAAAAACTTTGCGTCCCGCTTCGAGTTGAGCCGAGTGGCGGAACTGGACGCCAAGGTATTAACTTGGATTTTCAGACCTTCACTCAGACCCTTCGGCAATTTGTAATATACGCTTCGGGGATGGTTTCTGTCTGTCGGCTATCGAACACTGATTTGCAGTTTGATCGGAGGTCTGCTTCAGCCGTTTTTACCTCTCCCACGGCGACCGAGACACTCAAACTGCGTTCGGAGAATGGACAAACTCCGGCTGTTCACTTAAGTTCGCGAGGGGTGGATCGGAATAGCAAGCTGGGAAATTCCAAATAGGGGCGGGTGGCGCTGCACTCGCCGTCGGGGTTCGGCACCAGGATTCCGTTGATTATCGGCTTTTCGGCAGCATTCAGCTCTCCATCCGATGGGTTCGCGTCTCGAAAGTCTTTCCTTGACGCAAGGGTCCTTCGCCAAATCTGTCCAATTGGATAGCTTCGTAACACTCGCAGGCACAGGTTTGGAGTTTCGCGCGGCTCAGAATCTGCACTACACCGCGAGTGTGCACAATAATCTTTTTCTTCTGCAAAACGCCGGCTGTCAAGTTTACCGTGGGCCGGTCCGTCCCTAACATCGTCGCCAGGAAATCCTGAGTAATGGCGAACTTTGGGGAATCCACTCTGTCCTGAGTGATCAGCAGCCAGCGCGCGAACCGCTGCTCTATATTGTGAAGCCGATTACACGCGGCAGTTTGAGCGATTTGCAATCCCTGAACTACCGCATAGCGAGTCAGCATCAGTTGAAACTGTGGAATAGAAACAAAAAGGCTTTGCAAGGCGCCCGCTCTCATCCTGAATCCATTTCCGCTGATTTGTCCGATCTCGCGCACCTGGCTCTTTTTCATGCCAACCGCCGCCGGGATCCCTGCAAACCCTTCCTTCCCCACCTCACCTACTTCAACGGTTCTTCCATCTTCTGTCTCAATTACAAGCGATACCATGCCCGAATTGGGGAAATATACAAACTCCAGGGGACGGTTTGGTTCGTAAAGGGTGCGATGGTGAGGCAGGCTGAGAAATTCCAGGTGAGGACGGATGGCGTGGTATTCGCTGTCGGGAATCGACAGAAGTAGCTTGTTGCTGACCGGCTTCCCGGCAGCATTGGTCCGTTCGCCTGGCAGCGCGATTTGAAAGTCTTTTCTTGCCACAGAACTCCTCCGTTATGCCGGATGCGGTGATGCTTATTTCGTTCGCAGTCCGGAGTTCGTTATGCACCGACATTCGTCCTGCACCAGAACTTGCCTTGCCACAGCGACGCTGGGAATCATCGGACAGCTACTATACATCATTTTATTCCTTGAGGGATTGCTCCGTCTCCGCAACATTGACCTTTGGTTTGGTTAACACTGCTCACTTCAATTCATGAGCAAGCGTAGCGCGGACCCCTGTCGCCGAGGTCCGCGGCTTGTGTGGTCAGCACACCTCCGGTGCTGAATTCCAGCGCCGGGGCGCGCTGCGTTGCAAAAGGCCTCGTCACCCTGTCACCGTGAGTGCCTCTTTTATGTCACCCCTTCATTTCTCTCAGAGCTTGCCCCGTTCGCTGCGTTCAGGGCAGGCTCTGACCAACGGGAAGGGATGACAAACAAAGCAAATGACAAGGGTGCTTCGCGCGGTTTACCCTGAGCGACAGGGCGAGATTCCTCTCCCGCCCGGCGGGATCGGAATGACAGCGTTAAGAGCAGGGCGGGAGCAGCGTAGCGAAGAATCTCGGTTTTGGTTGCGGCCAAAGGCCGCGCTGGGATGAAAGCTTCTCCTTTGCCAGAGGGAGCCGAAATGGGAAGGTTGGACGGCACAGGCGGGAGAGAAATCCGACAAAAAACTCTTGACTCTGCTGCTCGCTTGGTTCATAGATGCGGGTCGAGAAAAGCACTGGCAAGTGGGAAGTGGAAAGCAGGGCGGTCAGCAATCAGCCATCAGCCGTCAGCAGGCTGTGTCGGAGCGAAGTGCTTGCTGAAAGCTGACGGCTGACTACTGACGGCTTCTTATTGGTTCTTGCCACTAAGGATTTTGCTCATGGCTCTATTCGGCGCAGTAGAAGCGGGCGGGACGAAGTTCGTATGCGCGGTGGGCACGGGGCCTGATGACTTGCGAATGCGGGTCGCATTCCCCACCACATCGCCGGAAGAAACGATTGGCCAAGTAGTGGCCTTTTTCACCGAGCAGGACAGTCGCGAGCGGCTGGCCGCCATCGGCATCGCATCGTTCGGCCCGATTGACGTGAACCCGCGCTCGCCGCACTTTGGTTACATCACGACGAGTCCGAAACCCGGCTGGCAAAATGTCGACCTGGCAGGCGCCGTGGGTCGCGCCTTGAGCCTGCCGGTGGCGTTCGATACCGATGTCAACGCCGCGGCGCTGGGTGAACACCATTGGGGCGCGGCGCGTGACGTGGACACGTTCGTCTACGTGACGGTGGGGACGGGCATCGGCGGCGGCGGTCTGGTGGGCGGGCGCTTGATGCACGGCGTGCTTCACCCGGAAATGGGACACATGCGCGTGCCGCACGACCGCGAAGCCGATCCCTTCGCTGGGGCTTGCCCGTTTCACGGCGACTGTTGGGAAGGCCTGGCGGCCGGGCCCGCCATCGAGGCTCGATGGGGAGGGAAAGGGCAGCATCTGCCGGAGGATCATCACGCCTGGGAACTTGAGGCGCACTACCTCGCGCTCGGGGTGAACAATCTGATTTGCGCGCTGTCGCCCCAAAGGATTGTCCTGGGCGGCGGAGTTATGCAGCAAGCGGGCCTGTTTCCCCTGGTGCGCCGCAAGACGGTCGAGCTCCTCAACCGCTACATCCAAGTGCCCGAAATCATCGAGCGCATCGACGAGTATATTGTTCCGGCGCAGCTCGGAGAAAATGCCGGAGTGTTGGGCGGCATGGCGCTGGCATTGGAAATGGATAGGGAGACGATGCGAGCGGCGTGGGGAAAAGATCTTTAGCGGGGTTCGGGATTCGGGGTTAGGGGTTCGGGACCTGCAGAGGGGAGCGCGGATCGGAGATTTGCGAATCCCGAACCCCCAATCCCGAACCCCGATGGCAAATAAAGCGGGCAGGAAGGAAAGGTGCGTCGGATGAAAGCTCTGGTAAAAAGCAAATCCGAGCCTGGCTTGTGGATTGAGGACGTCGAGGTCCCCAAGGTGGGAATCAACGATGTGCTCATCAAGGTGCATCGCACCGGCATCTGCGGCACGGACCTGCACATCTTTCGATGGGACGAATGGGCGCAGAAGACGATTCCGGTTCCATTGACCATCGGCCACGAGTTCGTGGGTGAAATCGTGGAAGTCGGCTCCAACGTTTTGGATTTTGTTCCCGGCGACATTGTGAGCGGCGAAGGACACGTGGTGTGCGGGCGCTGCCGCAACTGCCTGGCGGGGCGGCGGCATTTGTGCGCCCACAGCGCCGGGGTGGGCGTTAACCGGCCCGGAGCCTTCGCGGAATACATTGTGCTGCCCATGACCAACATCTGGCGGCATCATTCCTCCATTGACCAGGACGTGGCGGCGATCTTCGATCCCTTCGGCAATGCCGTGCACACCGCGCTGTCGTTTCCCGTGCTGGGCGAAGATGTGTTGATTACGGGCGCAGGCCCCATCGGCCTGATGGCGGCGGCCGTCGTTCGCCACGCCGGCGCGCGCTTCGTCGTGATCACCGACGTCAACCCCTATCGGCTGGCGCTGGCCGAAAAGGTGGGCGTCACGCTGGCCGTGCATGCCCAAGAAATGAGATTGGCCGACGCGCAAAAGAAACTGGGCATGGCCGAGGGTTTTGACGTGGGACTGGAAATGTCGGGCAACAGCTCGGCCTTTCGCGAGATGCTGGCCAACATGAGTCACGGGGCCAAGATCGCCGTGCTGGGCATTCCCGAGCGCGAGATGTCCATTGACTGGCACACCGTCATATTCAACATGCTAACTATTAAGGGTATATACGGCCGCGAGATGTATGAAACTTGGTATAAGATGACGGTGATGCTCCAATCCGGGCTGGATATCCGGCGAATCATCACTCACCGCTTCGACTACCCCGACTTTCGCAAGGGATTTGAGGTGATGGACACCGGCCAGTGCGGCAAGGTGGTTTTGAATTGGGCATGAGGCGAAGGCCACCAGAATTTCAAATGGCAAATGGGAAATGTTAAATGGCACATGCCGCGTGGGGGCGGCGCAGCTTTCACATTTGCCATTTCCCATTTGCCATTTCCCATACCCCATTGCCGCGTCCTCATCAATTGAACTTCGGGAACGGAATAGCGGCGGTCTTTCGATCCTCCACCGTCGCCTTGCCGGGGTTTTTGCCTCCCACCATGCGGAGGAAATTCACGATGTCCCAAACCTGTTTTTCCTCCAGCAGCGTGCGATGGCTGGGCATTTTCTCCGAGCCCGCGCCGACGATGGCAAAGAGTTCGCCGTCGGTTCGCTTGTCGAGGACGCCGGCCTTGGTAAAGTCGGGCGGGTGAATGTCAAAAACCGGCACCAACTCGCCTTTGCCATCGCCGTTGTTTCCGTGGCACATGGCGCAGTGGTTCAGGAACAGCTTTTTGCCGCGGTCGACAGACAGGTCAGTGAAGCGGACGGGGTTCTTCCTCTCTTTTTGTTCAGGTGAGATGTTGTACTTATGCGGGTAGGGCAGCCCGATTTGCGCAGGTGTGGCGCCAGGGGGCAGACCGTGCTTGAGCGCTGACTTTTGGTCTGACCCAGGGGCGGCTATCGCAAGGCCCACTATCAAGAGTGACCACAAGACTCTGGGTTTCATGGCGCACCTCTTCGTCAGTCACGATCTCTGGCACTCAAATTGTGACCCAAAGCGCAGAGAAGTCAGTGCCCCCGCTCACACTGGTTTGTGACGGCCGCCATGGGCCGAACAGCGCTGGCAACTTTTGTCGCGCAACCCGCTCGCCCCGCCGACCGTCTATAGAGTATAGAAGGCCTACCGGTATCCAGCGGCCAACGCCAATTCGCTACCAAGAGAGCGGCACTTCAGTCGGGAGGCGGAACAATGCATAGGACTCGGCCCAGCGCAGCCCTGATGGTCATCTTGCTCGCCGTGGTCGCGACCAACCTCTGCGCCGCGGCTCAGGAATCAACACCGGCGCAAACCGCCGAGACGGTCGGCAGCGAATCCACCTTTAAGATCCGCGCGGAGCGAAACCTCGTGGTGGTGCGGGTCGTCGTCCGAGATTCGGGCGGCAAGGCCGTGAGTGGCCTTCGCAAAGAAGACTTTCGACTCTTCGACAATGGAAAGCCACAATCCATTTCCGATTTTAGCGTCGAATCGCCTGAAGCCAAAGCCAATCCCGCACCCGCGGCATCCGGTACGCAAGCGCGCCCGGCCACGGCGACGGAAGCCGGGCATGCTGTGGTGATGCCCGAGCGTTTCGTGGCCCTTTTCTTCGATGACGTTCATATTGCTTTTGAGGATCTGGTCCGCACACGCGACGCCGCCGACCACTACATTTCGAGCAATCTACAGCCTGCCGACCGGGTCGGCCTTTTCACCGCGTCTGGCGACACTCAACTTGATTTCAGTGCCGACCGCGACAAACTTCATGATGCGCTGCTTCGAATTCGCCAACATCCCATGCCGACAACCGCAGGTGGCTGTCCGGAGATGACCGAGTACCAGGCTTACCTAATCGCCGAGCAGCAAGACCCGACTGCGATTCGGGTGGCGCAAGCGGACGCGTTGGTCGAGTGCTGTCCGGCCCCGCCAGCCAATTTACCGGCGGGCGCTAGCTTCCAGTGTTCGTTTCAGCAGGTCGAGTATCTCGAGACGCAGGCGCGGGGTATGATGGGCAGCCTGGAATTTTCGTCCCGGTATGTTTTCCAGTCAATGGAATCGCTATGCCGACGCATGACGGCATTGCCCGGCCAACGCAGTGTTGTGTTTCTCTCGCCGGGATTTTTCACCAGCACGGAAACCTTTGATTTGCAGCAAGTGATCGAACGTGCGCTGCGCGCGGGCGTCGTGGTCAATACGCTCGATGCGCGCGGACTGTACACTGATATTCCCGGCGGCGACGCCAGCCAGCGGAGCCCTGGAGATCCCGCCGTGGCAGGCCTGAAGGTCGGCATTCACACTGAGAGTGTGCTGGCCCAGAGCGGTGTGCTGGCTTCGCTGGCCGCGGGCACGGGCGGCGTCTACTTCCACGACAGCAATGACTACGACGCGGGCTTTCGCCGCACCGGCGGACTTCCGGAGGCGAGCTACGTGCTCACCTTTTCGCCCCTGAGTCTCAAGTTCGATGGATCGTTCCACAAGTTGAAAGTGACGCTGGCGAATCCCTCCAAGTTCACGCTTCAAGCTCGCCTGGGATACTACGCTCCACGCAAGGCGGAGGACGCGGCGACTCGGGCCAAGGATGAGATCGATGAAGCTGTCTTTGATCGCAATGAAATTCGCGAGCTGCCCGTGGACGTCAACACGCGCTTTTTCAAGACCGACAGCCTGAATGCGAAACTCTCCGTGGTGGCGCACGTCGACGTGAGCTCGGTTCAGTTCCGAAAGGAATCGGACCGCAATGTGGACAACATCACCCTCGTCGCCGTGCTTTTCGATAGCGATGGCAATTACGTGACTGGTACGCAAACGGAGGCCGGTCTGCGTCTTCTTGACAGGACGCTCAAGCAGGTTGGGCAAAGCGGGGTCGTTTTGAGGGGCACCATCGACGTAAAAGTCGGAACCTACCTGATGCGCGTCGTGGTGAGGGACTCAGACTCCGGTCGCATGTCCACGGTGAATAGCACGGTGGAAATACCGTACTGAGGGCTCAATCTTTGTCGTGCAACCCGCCTGCATGTACGACCGTCTATGGAGTAGAGTATAGACGGCGCCACGAGTGCCCTAGCTCCACAGCCCACTCGCCAGGCAAAGATCAGTCCCTCGGCCGGAGGCAGCACAATGAATAGGGCTCCGCTCGGAACGGCGCGGATCGTCATCTTTTTTGTTGTCATCGCGACATGTGTCCCGGCTTTGACCCAAGAGCCAAAGCCGACAGCGCACTCGGACGAAACAACAACCAGTGAATCTACATTCAAAATCCATGCCGAAAGAAATTTGGTCGTCGTGCGCGTGGTAGTGCGAGACGCGAGTGGCAAGGCTGTCACCGGGCTGCGTAAAGGAGACTTTCGGCTCCTCGACAACGGCAAGGCGCAGGATATCACCGGCTTTAGCGTCGAATCTCCTGAAGCCAAGACTAATCCCGCAACTGCGGGTTCCGCTACCCAACCGCCCCCAGCGGCCGGGCCCGAAGCCGAACACCCCGTGGTGATGCCAGACCGTTTTGTGGCGCTATTCTTTGATGACATCCATATTTCTTTTGAGGATCTGGTCCGCACGCGCGACGCCGCCGTCCGCTACATCTCGAGCAATCTTCAACCCGCAGACCGCGTTGCCCTCTTCACCGCGTCCGGAGACAGCCACCTTGACTTCACCGCCGATCACGACAAACTGCACGACGTGCTTCTCCGGATTCGGCAGCATCCCATGCCGGCATCGCAGGGCAACTGTCCGGAGATTGCCGAGTATCAAGCCTACCAGATCTCCGAGCTGCACGATCCCACGGCCATTCAGGTCGCACAGGCAGATGCGCTTGTGGAGTGCTGCGGAGGCCAGACGCATTGCTCCCAACAGGATGCCAACTACCTCGAGACCGAATCCCGGCAGATCCTGACGGACGTGGAGTTTTCGTCTCGGTATGTCTTCCAGTCGCTGGAATCGCTGGCGCGGCGAATGGCAACGCAGCCCGGCCAGCGCAGCGTTGTCTTTCTCTCGCCGGGATTTTTTACCGACACAGAGACCTTTGAGTTGCAAGAGGTGATTGATCGCGCCTTGCGCTCAGGTGTGGTGATCAACACGCTTGACGCTCGCGGGCTGTATGTTGACCTTCCTCTCGGCGACGCCAGCCAGCGCGTTTCCGGAGATCTCCGGTTGGCCGGCCTGAAGTCGCAAATCCATTCGGAGAGCATGCTGGCGCAGACTGGCGTGCTTGCTTCGCTGGCTTCTGGGACGGGCGGCGTCTACTTTCACGACAGCAACGACTACGACGCGGGCTTTCGCCGTACGGGCGGACTTCCGGAAGCGAGCTACGTGCTCACCTTTTCGCCGCAGAACCTGAAATACGATGGAGCATTTCACAAACTCAAAGTAACGCTGGCGAATCCCTCCAAGCTCACCCTTCAGGCTCGCCTCGGGTATTACGCGCCCAGAAAAGCTGAGGATGCGGCGACTCAGGCCAAGGATGAAATCGAAGAAGCCATTTTCTCTCGCAATGAAATTCGCGAGCTGCCCGTGGACGTCAGCACGCGCTTTTTCAAGACCGACAGCCTGAATGCGAAACTCTCCGTGGTGGCCCACGTTGACATGAGCTCGATTCATTTCCAGAAGGCACAGGACCGCCATCTGGGCAACATGACCTTGGACGCCGCGCTTTTCGACAGCGATGGGAATTACCTCGCGCGCTCTGAGACAAAGTATGAAATGCGCTTGCTCGACCGCACCTTGAAGCAGGTGGAGCACACGGGAGTTTTCTTGAGGGCCAACCTCAATGTCAAGGTTGGAACCTACTTCATGCGGGTCGTCGTCAGGGATGCAGAATCGAGCCGGATGTCAACCGTGAATCAGACGGTGGAGATCCCATACTGAGGAGTCAGGCGGCAGGAGCCAGGGGTCAGAAGAAAAGGACAAGATTACCTCCATGCGAACAGTCATTTCAGTGCTGTCGGTTATGGCCTCGATTTTGTTAGGGGCGCCGATGTTGAATGGACAAAACACCGAATTGAACTTGATGCCTCAGCCGGTGGAGTTATCCGTGGGCCGAGGGCGGTCAGTAGAGCAGGGGAGAGTGATTAGTGGCAAGAAGAAACTCTTCTTTCATCCGACACTGGTCACTTGCCACTCGCCACTTCTCACTGCTTTATCAAGTAGCCGCGCCGTGACGAAGAAGAACCCATCGTAAAGAAAAGGGCGGTCCCGTGACGCGGGACGACACGGCACTGGAATAGAGCACCGAAGGCGATGTGAAGAGACAAGCTTAACGGCCAGACTTCGTTGCTGGGGGAGGGCAAAGGCTCGTCAGCGGGATCAAGACCTGCCGGTTCCACTCACGATTTGGTCTCGGCGAAGAGATCGCGGAACGCGATCCAGGCGCGTAATCGTTTCCAATTCCGGTTTATCGAGCACCAGCGTCCCGTCAATCACCAAGTCCGTCAACGCCGGGCTTCCGAATCCTTCCGCCATCCCTTCGGTACTATCGCGCAGCCAGGCGAGAAGCACGGAGGGTTCGGCCACGGTGACCACCAAATCCGCTTTCTCGGCTGTCTCGTCCTGCACCCTCAACTTTTTCTTCTCCACAACAAAGCTGAAAGCTCCGCCCCCGGTCTGAACGGTGACGGTTCGACGCCAGGCGGCCAGGTTGGCCGTGGCGCGGGGGCTTTGCGAGACCATTTCGCCCAGCTTTTGGAAACGGGTTTTGACTTCCTTCAAGGCTTCCCGGCGCTCTAGAGTGGGCTCGCCCAATTCCATCCCGGCGAGCTTCCCCCACTCGATCTCGCTTTCGAGCAAGGGACTCCTGGCAACTTGCTCCGCCGTCAGTTCGGACTGCGGCACCGCAAAAAGATCATTCATCTCGCCTTGTCTCTCGTCGCGGAACGCGATCTTGACTGGTGTTCCTTTACCGTAAATTCCGGGCCGTATCGTTCCGCGAGTGGTTCGAACCCTGAGGAGCATGGCCGTATCGCTGAGCTTGCCGTCGAGAGTTTCGAGAAATACCCGGCCGGTGCCAAAAGGCACCTCGCCCTTGAAACGGCTGGGGGCAAAGACCGTGATCACGGGAGTGGCCGCCATCACCCCCACATCCTTCACGTACTCCTTGCTCATCTCGACGAAATCGCAGCTTGGGCAACGCTTCATGAAGGGGGGGACAATCAGGTGCTGGCATCCGGGACACCGGTGCCCGAACAGCTTGCCCTCGTCTCGAATGGATCGAAAGAAATCAGAGAATTCCCCCTGGGTGTGCTTCATGGCGGTAAACATCACGTCATTTCGCAGAAGGAATTTGCCCTCTTTCGTTTTGACTTCCGTAATCCCGGCCTGGGGAAGCATCCGGGTTGAGATCACCGGCACTTTCTTTTTTCTCGGCATGCTCAGGCTCTCCTTTCCAGCACGATCGCCACACCGTACATCGAAAGCGACGCGCCGGTCCCGTGAATCAAGCCATGTTCGAGGTTCTTGGCTCGCAGTTCCCGCATCACGCTCCAGGTGGACATCATATTGGACCCTCCCACGAAGTGGCCGCCAAACACCAGCCCACCCGAAGGATTCACCAGAAGCTTTCCACCCTGCATGATGATCCCTTTCTCGACCAGGTCATTGGCACGGCCCAACGGCACCACGCCCATTTCGGCCAGCGTGATCATGGCTTGAGGAATAAACGCATCGTGCAACTCAATCACCTGGATATCGTCAATGGTAAGGCGCGCTTGCTCGAGCGCCTTTTTGGTTGCGACGTGATCCGAGTAGATACGATGCAGGACTTTATAGCGCGTGATGTCGTTCCCAACGAAATAGGGTTCATTCGCCGCCCCCACGCCCGTGATCCAAATGGGTTCCCGGCCGGTGCGCTCCTTGATCTTTTGCGCCATTTCCCCGGAAGCAAAAATCAAGGCGCAGGCGCCCTCGGTGTACACACAAGTCTCGAGAGCCCTAATGGGGTAAACCACGTAGCGTGAGTGCAGCACCTGCTCCGCGGTTACTTTCTCACCTAGTCTCTGCGCGTAGGGATTGTTTTGCGCGTGCTCGCAGAACAGTTCTACGATCTTGGCGCGCGCCAGGGGAGCCAGGTCTCCGGGATGCTCATCCATATAGGCCTGGATGACCTCCGCGTAGCTCTCGGAGGCATGCGCCCCCAGCGGACGCTCGAACCACGGATCCCATGAATAACCGATGGTCTGGACCACGGCCGGGGTCGCGCTCTCGGCTTCGAAGTCATAACAATCCAGCGCCTTTTCCACACCGAGGACGAGCATGAGATCATATTGCCCGCTGGCAATCATGTTGTAACCCGCCAGCATGGCGTAAGCCCCGGTCGCGCCGCCGTTCGACACCCTCATCAAGGGCTTGTTCTGAAGCCCCACGATGCCTTGGAAGCCGCTTTCGGGGATCGCTTGAAACTCGAAGATGTCGTTGTAAATTCCTGCCACGCCGGCTTCCACTTCCTGGATCTTGATTCCGGCGTCGTGCACCGCCTCACTCACACCCATTTGTGCCAATTCCCAGAAGGTTTTCTCAACCCAACGGGAACGGCACGGCGTCATGCCAGCACCCATGATGGCTACGTCTCTCATATGATTCGCCCCTTTCGCTTGATTATACAACCGAAAGAAGAATCTTCCGCGCTTTTCATGCTGTAGCCGCGTAGATAGAGTGATCGGGAGCATGCAGAGATCGTGATCTAGGGAGGGAGAAGGCAATAAGACGGGCCGCGAAAAGGCGGCGTGGAAGGGGAAGCGGGGGCAGACGGTTAACGGGAAACGGCTAGTGCCGTTCCAACTTAATTCGGCAATCTACTCCACCTGCATCTCGCTGACCAGGCTTGCGCTGTGGATGACCCGTTTTAGCCGAGAGAAGTTGCAACGGCACTAGGTGAAAAGGCTTAAGTAAGGCCCAACCGTTGGCGCGCCTAATGGCTGAATGGCCCGATCTTACAGTGGCTCAATCCTCTTGTGTTGAAATCGCTGCAAAGCCGCCCCGCTCCGTCTATAATGGCCCCGGCTTCATCAACAACAAGCTTCTTTAACCCCGATCCCGAAGCAGGAAGCCGGAGGCCGGGTTGGGGACGCGACCCTGCGGCTTTGGCCGTAGGGCCGGCGCTTGCCCGCTCGCAACTTCGGGATCGGGGTTAACCAAGGACGGAGAGCCGCTATGCGCGTGTCAATCGCAAGAGTATTCTCGGTATTCGTTATTCTGGGCGCCAGCGCGATGTTGAGAGCTCAAAACACCGAATTGAACTTGATGCCTCAGCCTGCGGAGTTATCCGTGGGCTCAGGGCGGCTGGTGATTGACGGGGCGTTTCGCGTGGCATTCGCGGATTATCGCGACCCGCGATCGCAAGCCGAAGTCATTCGCGTCCTCAGGCAGGAGCCGCGATTACAGGGCGCCGCGGTTCGAATGGTCAGGCGCTTGTCCACGCAGACCGGAATACCGCTGGGCGAAGGAATCGAACCGGACCCCGTAAGAGCGACGCTGGTGATTCAATGCGAGCGGGCCGGTGAAGCCGTACAATCAATCCGGGAAGATGAGAGCTACACTCTCGAAGTCACGCCACAACAAGCGCGAATCGCGGCCCGGACGCCGGTGGGCGCGATGCGCGGGATGGAGACTTTTCTCCAGCTTGTAAGCCTGGACGCGCAAGGATTCGCTGCGCCTGAGATGCGCATCAGTGACCGCCCTCGCTTCGTCTGGCGCGGATTGATGATTGACTCCTGCCGCCACTGGATGCCCATCGAAGTGATCAAGCGCAACCTCGACGGAATGGCTGCCGTGAAGTTGAACGTCTTCCATTGGCACCTCTCGGAGAACCAGGGCTTCCGCATCGAAAGCAAGGTGTTTCCGAAACTGCACGAGCTCGGCTCCGACGGGCACTACTACACGCAGGACGAGGTGAAAGAGATCATCGCCTACGCGCGTGACCGAGGCATCCGGGTTTATCCTGAGTTTGACATGCCGGGGCACTCGACCGCGTGGTTTGTGGGTTATCCGGAACTGGCGAGCGCGCCCGGCCCTTACGAGATCGAGCGCCATTGGGGAGTTTTCGACCCGGCGATGGATCCGACGCGCGAGGAAGTCTACAAATTCCTCGATGCCTTCATCGGCGAGATGGCGGCGCTGTTCCCCGACGAGTATTTTCATATCGGCGGCGACGAGGTGAACGGCGTCCAGTGGAAAAATAATCCGCGCATCCAAGCTTTCGTGCGGGAGCGCGGAATGAAGAGCAACGACGAGTTGCAGGCTTATTTCAGCCAGCGCGTTCAGGCCCTTGTGCAAAAGCACGGGAAGAAAACCATCGGATGGGACGAGGTCCTGCACCCGGGAGCGCCGAAGGATATCGTCATTCAATCCTGGCGTGGACCGGAATCATTGGCCGCGGCGGCGCGCCAGGGCACCATGGGGATTCTCTCAAACGGCTACTACATTGATTTGATGTATCCGGCTTCGCAGCATTACGCCGTCGATCCGCTGGAGGGCGCGACGGCCATCCTGACTCCCGAGGAGAAAACACGCATCCTGGGCGGCGAGGCGACAATGTGGTCTGAATACGTGACGCCTGAGAATGTTGATTCCCGCATCTGGCCGCGCACCGCCGCGATCGCGGAACGGTATTGGTCCCCCGAATCTGTGAAGGATGTGGACTCGATGTATCGGCGCCTCGCCGTCGAAAGCCAAAGGCTGGAGTGGCTGGGCCTGACGCATCGCTCGAGCTATGCCAAGATGCTCGAGCGCCTTGCCGACTACCAACCGATTGATGATCTGAAGGTCTTGGCTGACGTCGTTGAGCCTGTCAAGGAGTACGCACGCGGCGAGGCGCGCGATTACACCAGCTTTACCCCGTATAACCGGCTGGTGGACGTGGCACGGCCGGAGAGCGACACGGCGCGCGACTTCGCGGCCTTGGTCAGTGATTGGCGGACGAACGAACCGCAAATCCGCAGGCAGCTCGCCGTGTGGCGCGATGTGGCCAACAATCTTCCTCCGCTCGTCCAGCACTCCCCTCTCCTTCAGGAAGACGCGCCCCTGGCCGATGACCTTGGCGCTTTGGCCAAGGCCGGCCTCGAAGCGCTTGATTATCTGGACTCCGGCAAGCCCGCGCCCCAATCTTGGGTGACAGAGCAGACCGCCCTGCTCGACCGCGTCGCCAAGCCGCGCGCCGAGCTGTTGCTCATGCTCGTTCCTTCCATCCGAAAACTCGTGGACGCAGTCCCGAAGTAGGCTGTAGCGGCGGTCTCCGAGCGCCGGCAAAATCTCACGGAACTTCCTCCGCTGAGTCACGTACTGACAATTGAAGGTTTCGTGCGTCACACACGCTAGCCGCCACGGGAAGACTGCTTCGTTGTCATACGGCGGGGAGGGCACATCATGGGATGGTTCAAGGATCAGCTCAAACAGGTTTTGCGCCGGCTCAGCCGCGCTCCGATGTTCACCGTGGTCACGCTCGTGACGATCGCGGTCGGCGTGGGAGCGAACACCGCGGTCTTCAGCGTGCTTGAAGGTGTCCTGCTGAAGCCTTTGCCTTATCCTCATCCGGATGAGTTAGTAGGCGTATGGCACTCTGCGCCTGCCATCAATATTCCCCAGTTGCCGTTGGGGTCATCCAATTATTTCATCTACCGCGAGCAGAACCGCAGCTTCCAGGACATCGGCCTCTACACCGGTGATGCCGTCAATGTGACCGGCGTCGGCGAGCCGGAGCACGTGCAATCGTTGGTAGTGACCGACGGCACGCTACCTATTCTGGGCGTGCCGCCCACCCTCGGGCGTTGGTTCAGCCACGCGGATGATTCTCCCGGCAGCCCCGACACCGTGATGCTGACCTATGGATATTGGCAGCGCAAGTTCGGCGGCGACCCGGCCATCGTGGGGCGAAATATCACGGTGGATGGAAAGCCTCGGCAGATCATTGGCGTGATGCCGAAGGGCTTCGCGTTTATGGACATGCCGGACCCTTCGCTGATCTTGCCCTTTGCATTTGACCGCAACAAGACCGTTCTCGGCAATTTCAGTTATCAAGCTGTTGCCCGTCTTAAGCCCGGAGTCACTCTGGCGCAATCCAATGCTGACGTGGAGCGGATGCTTCCCATTGTTTTCCGCAGTTTTCCCGCGCCGCCCGGTTTCAGCGTGAAGATCTTTGAGCAAGTCCGCCTCATCCCCAACGTCAGATCGCTTCGGCAGGACGTGATCGGAGATGTCGGCAAGGCTTTATGGGTGCTGATGGGGACCATCGGCATTGTGCTGCTGATTGCCTGCGCCAATGTAGCCAATTTGCTTTTGGTGCGCGCCGAAGGCCGCCAGCAGGAGCTGGCTATTCGGGCGTCGCTGGGCGCGACTTGGCGCCGGCTGGCCGGGGAATTCCTGATCGAATGCTTTGCGCTGGGGATTGCGGGCAGCGTCCTGGGATTGGCGCTTGCTTACGGCGCGTTGCGGGTCCTGGTAGCGATGGCGCCCGCAGGCCTGCCTCGCCTCAATGAGATCGGGATCGACTCGCACGTGCTGCTGTTCACCTTGATCGCCTCGCTGTTTTCGAGCGCGCTTTTTGCGTGCGTTCCGATGCTGAAACATCGGGGATTGCATCTGGGCACGGGGCTGCGCGAAGGCGGCCGCGGGCTCAGCGAAAGCCGTGAGCGGCATCGCGCTCGCCAGGCGCTGGTGGTCGTCCAGGTGGCGCTGGCGCTCGTCCTGTTGGTCTCCTCGGGTCTCATGGTCCGGACCTTCCGCGCTTTAACGCATGTCGAACCTGGGTTCGCCGCGCCGGCGGCAGTCCAGACAGTTCGGTTGACCATCCCCGAAGCGGACGTGAAGGACAACGAGCGCGTGGCGCACATGCAGGAACAAATTCTGCGAAAGATCGAGGCCATTCCGGGCGTGTCGTCAGTTGGTGTCAGCTCCGGAGTTCCCATGGACGGAAACGGCAGTTTCGATCCCGTCTATGCCCAGGACCGGACTTACGCCGAAGGTCAGCTTGCTCCTCTTCGCCGGTTTAAGTTCATATCCCCGGGATCGTTCCGAACCCTCGGCACTCCGTTGGTGGCCGGCCGCGACCTCACGTGGACGGATGTTTTTGAGAAGCGCCCCGTGGCCATCATCTCTGAAGCTTTCGCGCGGGACTACTGGCACGACGCCGCCGGCGCGATGGGCAAGCAAATCCGCGTCGCTCCCGACAATGACTGGAGCGAAATCGTCGGCGTGGTGGCGGATGTTCGCGACGCCGGATTGGATAAGCCAGCGATGCCGACAGTCTATTGGCCCATGATGATTCGCAAATTCTGGGACGAAGAACCGCTGGTGCGCCGCGACATGGCTTTCGCTTTCCGAACCCCGCGAGCCGGCTCGGAGAGCTTGATGAAAGAAGTGCGGCAGGTGGTGTGGTCCGTCGACGCGAATCTCCCGCTCGCCGACGTTCACACGCTGGATTACTACTACAAGAAATCCATGGCGAGGACTTCCTTCACGCTGGTGATGCTCGCTACGGCCGCGGGCATGGCCCTGCTGCTCGGCACCGTGGGCCTTTACGGCGTCATTGCGTATTCGGTCTCGCAGCGACGGCGCGAGATCGGCATCCGCATGGCACTCGGAGCGCAGCAGCAATCCGTGACGCGCATGTTCGTTCGTGACGGACTGGTACTGACGCTCGTCGGCGTAGCCTGCGGCCTGGGCGCAGCATTCGCGGTGATGCGCCTCATGACTTCACTGCTCTTCAAGGTGCGCCCAGTCGATCCCCTGACTTACGTCGCGGTGTCCCTCGGCCTGGTCGCCACATCCGCACTCGCGAGCTTTGTGCCTTCCCGCCGCGCGGCCTCGGTGAATCCCGTCGAAGCGCTGCGAGCGGAATGAAAAATCTGAGATCATCTCCGCTTATCCCGAGTTGACCCAGAGGATATCAAACAGGCCATTGAAATCGTATGCGGCTTGGCTAGCGACTGAGAAAACGGTTCTCATTCCCGCACCTTCAAAGTGAAATTCCAATCACCCAATCGCTCAATCACCCAATCACGCAATGACGTAAATCGGCAATCGAAAATCAACCATTCGCCGACTTGCCGCGTTAAAATCGGCAGCGGAGGAAACATCCGATGTCGGCCTTTGCTTTTCTCATGCTCGACTGAGGGCCTGTGGCGACCAGCTTGGGGAAAATCGTTCTAGCTTATTTGCTGACGCTGCCCATCGGCTGGGAGCGCGAAAGGGAGGCGCATACCGTAGGCGTGCGCACCTTTCCCATTGTGGCGAAGGCGAGCTGCGGATACCTGCTCATTGCCTTCCCGGGTGACACAGCGGCGCAGTCGCGCGTGTTGCAAGGCCTCATTACCGGCATTGGCTTTGTTGGCGGCGGCGCGATTTTGAAGGAAGGCGCGACCGTGAAGGGCACCGCCGCTGCTGCGAGCATTTGGAGCACCGGAGTGGGCGGCGCTGCCGTGGCGGAGGGAAGATACGACGTCGCCATCATCCTCAGCGTGCTGAACCTCATCACGATGAGGCTCCTCTGGCGCTTCAAACAGAAGATGGCTCAGGCGCCCGAAGCGGGCCCGAGCGACACTATCCCTCAGTCGTGACCCGCAACGGCGCCATCGACCTGGAAAGGTCGCGGCGACTTGTCGTCGCCACAGCAACACTGAGTCGCCTGCACTCGGTTGCGTGGAGCGCCTGGCGCCGGTCGAGTCAGGTGGTAGAATTCTCCGATCTCACCGTGCATCAGGCGGAGCCGGGCGTCCCTGAGCCCTTCGGATTGATCGGGTGCACATACCTGCTGACCGCCTGCACGATCTCCGAGGCCGGGAGCGCACCTGCGAAATAGTCTTCAGCCCCCATCTGAATTGCTTCAATGTAACAGTTCATGTCAAGGCAGCGCGCCAGCACCAGGACGGGGCGATTCCAGTCTATCTTCTTCGAATGCTCAAGCACGGCGCGGCCTTCGAACCGCCAAGTTCCCTGGCCGACGACAACCAGGCTGTAGAGCCCCGGTTGTAAGAGTCTCATACTTTCTTCGTAGGAACCGCAGGTCTGAACCAGGTACCCATTCCGCCAAAGGACCGACGCGTAGTAGTCCAGGGCCTCTGGATCTTCATCCACAATGAGCACTGTGGCTTCGAGGCCAGGCGCGAGTCGCCCGCCTTCCCCGCCGGTCGATATGGTCGACCTCATACGTCACCTCCCGAGAATTAAGGAGCTGTCGCTCATTGAGCCAGTGATGTCGACATTTTCGAGTCAATGAAAAACGCTCTCGTTTCTGACCTGACCAGACGATCTCCCTTCGGTTTTGCACCCCCGCCTCGCAAGAACTGATGACCCGCCTCCCGGGGGAGAGGTCGGTCCGCACTCGCTGAAGAGCGAGGGCACTGAGCTTGATTCGGCGTCAGACGGACAACGCAGAGGAACAAGAACGAGTTTGATCGATTTAGTGGGGCTATTCTCAGGAGCCGGCCTTGGCGGGCATCCCCAGTTGCGGCCTTAGCTCCCGGACTTCGCGGTCTGCGGCAGCGTACTTTTCAAACCTTCCCACAGAACGCGCAATGCGGCTCGCTTCCTTATACATGTTCGTGGAATCGGCCAGGTAGCTTGGCGAAAAAGGATAGTCTTGGTGGCCGTTCAAGAAGTCGGTGGCCGACTGAGTCGAATCGGTCAATTCGACCATCGCGGGCGTCACGCGATCGATTGCCTTCTGCTGCCACGGCATCGTGACTCGCCGGATGGTGCGCAGGCGGGTGAGCATTTCGTCCATCTGGTTGACTTGGTCGCGCGCGTCGTTGAGCAAGCTCCCTTGGAAGCGAAAGTCGATCTCATTAGGTTGGTAGGAGTAAGTGTGCAGCTCGTCCGCCAGCTTGCTGACCGTCACGGCATCTGCTTTAATTTGTTGAAGGAGATTGGAAGCTTCCTTCTGGAAGTCGTGCGATTGGGATTGGGAAACGGGCCGTCCGTTCGGAGTCGGGTGGGAGGCTGCGGCCAATAACACTGAGCCTGCCAGAAAAGCGCTGATTGAGTAAACAGACTTGCGCAAAAGGTCTGAGAACATTATGAACTCCTTCTCTCTGCCCGCACTTCACAGGGGCAATTGGAATGAAATCGTCGAAAATCTGCCGTCGCATACGATGGCTGCTGGACGCCGATGGGTTGCCCGGCTTCCAATCATCGATCTGTTCGGGGACGGCAGGGCTCGAGGTTCAAGCCCCGCGTGGAGGTCGGCGAGGTCTTAATCCTGATGGTGCCGCCGGCGCCTCGAATCACAGCACAACCGTAAGTTGGTCGCCGGCCTTCAGGAAGATTTCTTCTGCAAGGGCCAGCGTGGCTTGATTTCCACTCCGGCGAAGTTCGTGCTTGAGCGAGCGCTCGCCGAGTTTCACCGCAGAAGCGCGCTTGATGCCGCTCCCGGCCTGCGGGACTAAGGTGATTGATCGAATGGGAAGACTGCCGCTCGTGACTGAAAGCGCAAAGGCCAGCTTGCTCTGCGGTCCGCCGTTGGTGCCGGAATGGGAGAAAGTCCCCCACGCCGCTCCGGTCGACCAGAACGAGAAGAACTCTTCCGGCCGGACTCGCGGCTGGACGGACACATTCTTCTCCGCGCCGTGGTAACGGAAGCCGCTCAGAGCAAGCACTGCGGCCCATGCTGCCATGGCGCGAGCGTAGTGGTGGCCGCATTCCGGCTCATTCCACGGGTCTCTTCGCTCGCCATCGAAGCGTCGCCGCGCTGACTCGATCACTTCCAGGCCCTCGCGCGTCATGCCCATATAGAGCATGAGGGCCGCGGTTGAATACTCGAGGCCCGTCCACACCTCGGCGAAGTACGGAAACGGGACCTCGGGCCGTGTGCCGCGCCCGTAGTCGCAGACCACCAGTCCGGCTTCGTCGTTCAAGGCATAGGTGCGCTGCACGGAAGCGTGCTCACTGAGCGAGCGCTTGAAGTTGTACTTATAGATGGACTGAAGCGCTTTGCGCATCTTCGCCGCGTCGAGCAGCAGGCCCAGCCCCGCCACTTGCGCCGCGTATTGGCCCAGCAACTGGTCAACGAGGCAACCGTCGCCGAGCTGAAAAGTGGGATGCTCCGTGTCGCTCGTGCCCATGCCGGGGCGCAGACCCTTTGCAATATCCTCAGCCCTCACGGCCCCGATCTTTTGAATGTAGTACTCGCCGTTAAAAAGGTTCGTGTCGATCCACCGGCTGCCCTCGAGGAAAAGCCGGCGATATTCCTCAGCCGAGGCCGAGTCCCCAACGGCGCTAGCCATCTCTTCGCCTGCACGCAACGCGCCCAGATACCAGATGCCGCAAAGCGGGTTGGGTCCGATGAACTCCACGTCGTAGGTGTTGTGCTGCACGCCTTCCATCACGCCGTCGCGATTGGCGTCCCAGCCGCCGCGCACCCAGGCGAACTCCAAAGCGCGCTTCGCGGTCGGCCACAAGCGCTTCAGCCATTCCGTGTCGCCCGAGAGTCGCCAGTCGTAATAGAGCTTCATCACCGTGCCCATTTGTCCGTCGGCGGCGGCGAAGCCCCACCGCTCGATGCCGTTGGGAAGAATTTCCCGAAAGTCCATTCGACCGTCTTCGTCGGTCAGATATCCGAACTGCCGCTCGCGCAGCAAATGCGAGAGGGCAGGGAATAGACTGGCCACGGTCGATTCGTAGTTCCACACGTGCGTGCAGCTTCCGAAGCAGCATCCGCCATCATCGTTGCAGCCTTCGAATCCGTGGAAGTGTCCATCGGCGGTGCGGAAGCAAGTCGGTGAAACCAGCGTCGAGAGATTGGCGGTGGCCGCGTCGCGGACGGCATCCGGCAGCGTGCTCTTCTCCATCGCGGTCACGAACGCTCGAGTGCGCGCTTCGAGCGGCGTGAGATGAGTGGCTGTATATTCCGTCGCCTGCCACGCGTCCGCAAAGCGCGTGCAGTAAAAATTCCCAACCACGTCGCGCTCGTGGCCCTTGGCCGAGTGCCAGCCGCAGCGCTCCGGCGTGCGGTTGGGAAAATGCCAGCTCACCAGAAACGTGAAACTCGCAGTCTGGCGCGGCGCAATCTCGCGGCCGAGACACACGGAACCTACAGTGCTTTTTTGTGCGCCCTGAGGTGCTACTTCGCCGAGCCGGCCATCGCTCGCAAAATCATCCCAGAAGAGCAGCGGGCCTTCCCACCATTGCGCACTCGGCCAGCCTTGGAGATAAGTGACTTCGCTGCCGGCGGTGTCGAGCACCGCCAGCGCAAAACTGCCTGCCAGCGGATCGGCGGAGGGCAGGAAGGGATTGCGCATGAACAGCCCTTCGAGATTTGTCCCGCTCGCGCCCTTCCGGTAATCGTTGGTGCGGCCCGAGGCCTTGTCACCTGCGCCCACCGGGTTGTCAATCGACATGGCGATCGAAACTTTGGCGTTCGCCGCGCCCGGATTCTTCACGCGATAGCGCAGCACCGCGACGGGCAAGCCGGATTCATCCGCGTCGAGCGGGATGAACGGCGTGAACGCTTCGAGCGAAACTTCGACGGGAAGGTCGGCGTCTTCAAAGTCGATTTGCGCCAGCGGGAACGCGCCGGTGAATTTCGCGGACGCCAGGCGCGGCAGGCCCGGCACATTATCAGAACCGAGACCGGACGAGCCCTCGTAAGGCGGCATAAATCGCGCCTCGAGGACGCGCGCCACCGGCTTGCGTCTGCCTGCTTTGCCGCCTTGCGCCCAGATGGAAGCAAAGCAATAACTGGGGGAATTCCCTTTCTGCGGCCGGTTGAAAATCTGCCAGTCGCGGAGCTGGCCGCGCCCGCCCAGGCCGATGCTGCCCGCGCCCACTCCGCCCAACGGAAATGAAATCATCGCCAGTTGCCGGCCAGTGAAGACGCGAGGAAACTGAAGCGCGGACCGTACTGTTGGGCCGGCCGGCGCTCGGCCTTGGGTCTGGCTGAGGCCGGCGGTTCCCGGCACAGCGAACCCGCCAGCGCCCAGCGCCACTGTCTTAAGAAAGTTCCGCCGTCCTCTGGGCTTTCCGTTTGCTTTTCTTCTAGGCATCGGGGTAGTCCTTTGACACTCGATTCCGTCTGCTGTCTGCTGCTACTGCGCTAGCCATCAACCACTCGTCACCAGCCACCGATTCAGGCCAAATCGGGAATAGTGAGCCGTGCACCGTTCATATTTCTCTAAAAATCGGCCTTTTTTCTCTCTAAGAACCTGAAACTAGGCCAGTTAACATCCATGGGTTTGCTTTGCCTCCAAGTCACTCATCTCGCTGATTCCAAAAATCTTAGCCTCAATGGGTTTGGTTGGGTTTGCTTTCTCATTTCGCTCTCTGCCATCCACGGCATTCTGTCTTCCCGAATCCGGAATAGGAGGGAGAACCGCAAAGGCCATCTCACAGAAAATAAAAGACATTCCGGCTTCGTTCCCCATCCTCAGTTTCGCCACTCTCTCACGCCCTGCGGGAGCGCTCCCCAGGCCGCCCTTACTGACATAGGATTCTGGGTTTGAAAGCAATATCTCGAGTTCCCATGTCCGATTCTGAAGTTTGGAGTTTCCCTTTTTCCAAGCTGAGGTGTCGAGCCTGGGTATTCCATCTTCCACTCTCGAATTTCCAGTCTGCAATTTCGATTTTCGAATGTCGAGGCTGCGGCAGGCATCGAACTGGGTGGTCGAGGATTGGCGCAGGCACACAGGAACCTCCGCGCGGCCACGCTCCTCGTCAAACCCGCCCAGCAGTGGGGGTTGCCCCTTCATGGCCGGAAAAGATCATATACTGAATACTACAGCTAACGTTAATTGTCAAGCGAAAAATTTTAGCTCCCCAAGGGCGGGCTTGCCCCGGCCCAGACCGGCTTCCCGCCCTGCGGGATCGGCCCTACATAGCGCGATGGAGAGTACCAGAGAATCTGGTGACATGCGATGCTGGTGGGCGGAAAAGTGCCGGGCGGTTTGGTGATAGTCGCGCGGAGGCGAAATCTCGAACACGTTCCAGGTGGAGTTCTTTGGGTTGCGCAGAAATGGCGCCAGTGAACGAGGGAAAAAAAAGAAAGCCGGAGCTTGCGCTCCGGCTCCCTAAGTGTAATCTGTCGGTAGGCTTACAGCGTTTAGCTCAGCTTGCGCCGAACCGCGCCAGCCAGACCAACCAAGCCTGTGCCCAAGAGCATCAGGGCGCTAGGCTCAGGAGTGGCTGTCCCGGATAGGCCGGTGATTCCGCCATCTGCCCAAGCGACCGAGCCCCATTGGTCAGGAGTGGTGTTCTGCAACACCAATGCGATCTGGTAACCGCCGTCCACGGGTGCGATGTCAGAAAAGGTCACCCCTCCTCCCACCGTGTAGTAGCTGCCGCAGTAATTGCAATCTGGGAGGATGGTGTAGGCAACCTCTACGCCGTTCACGTAGACGTTCCACTGTTGGGTGGACTGCCCTGATCCGTCTGGAGTTCCAAGGTAATCCTGGAAGATCCAGTCGGCGGTGAGGTCTGTGGCCGACGTGATGCCGGTACCGGTGAAAACGCTTGAAAGCACGTAGTCACCAGCGGTCCACTGATAGGCAGTCTGGCCGCCGGACGGAATGGTTCCGCAGCCATTAGTGAAGCTGCAGTAAGCATCACCGGCGGTGGGGAATGGTACGTTGACGTTGACATCGGCCGGGGATGAACTGCCCGAGCCGAATCCTTGCAGGGTGGCATGATTGGACGGGCCAGAGGTTTTATGTCCGCCAGCGTTGTTCACTCCAACGCTTGACGCACTGGCCGTACTAGATACGACGAACATTGCCAAACAAAGCACGAAGAATACAACAACTCCTCGCGCCACAGATTTACTCATGTAATTCTCCTTTTCTTGCACAGCGAGTTTGGGAGCATCTGATCCGATCTGCCAGGGATCTTCAGCTTCCACCAAGAACCGATTGCTGTTACTGCATGTCTAGTGCCAAAGCGCCGGATAGAGAATCTCGCTGATTCTAAAGGACATGATGTTCGCAGCCCAGTCTCCGCTGGCAGACACATCGGCAAAGGTTTGCACTTTAGCGGAATGTATATTCCCCCTCCACCGTCAATCCGGATGTGGGAATGCGTCGAACCCATCCCGCCCACTCACCACGAATTAGGTAGCACGGCAACAAGCACAGATCAGGTTTCCTGGCTCCGCCTGCATGAAGCAGATTGAATAGGGGGCCCGATACTCCGTCTAAGCCCGCCGCCCAGCCGGGAAATCGCGACTCCCAAGACCGCTGGTACTGAGTGGCAGCGCTGCTTGAGCATTGAAGGGCGGGCATTGACCGCCGCGCCGACAGTCCGTCACATCCGGTTGTGACGAAAGTCACTGCGCTGGCTCCGGACTTGGCCTAGCGTGGTATACAGAATGGCGTCTGTGACCCGAAGCGAAGCGAGCCGTGCGCCCCAGGGTGCTTCGGCCGAGAGAGGGAATGGCAAAGCCGCTATGCTGAACCCCTGCGAACTCGAGATCGACCTGTTTTGTAAAGGCATCCGGATCGGTGAATCGTGCACCTTGGACGAAGATGGGCGCCCGCTTTCCAGAACGCGCGCCGGTCTCGGCGACGGCCTCGAACTCATCATCCCCGGGCCGCTCAAGGACATCTGGATGAACGTTCCGGTGGTGGAGGACTTCGTCCAACACTCCTGTTACCGGTTGGAGCGCGAGGGGCCAGCCTATATCGTGGTTGACGATCGCACCGGGGCTCGGTATTCAGTCCGCATTCCGACTGAGCCTGCCTGGTATTCGGAGATTACGTCGCGCGGCACTGAGATGCGAAAGGTCGGCGTTCTACAGGGCACCTATCTTGGCATTTACATCTCGAATGCTTGCGGCTTCTGGGCGCACTCGCCGCGAATGAATTGTCGGTTTTGCACTACCGGCCTCAATGTGGGTGTCAACGAGGCGGAAGTGAAAGACATCGAGGACGTGGTCGAAGTGGCGCGCGCTGCCAAGCAGGAGTCCGGCGTCACCTTCGTGCACTTCAATTCCGGTTACAAGACGAATCGCGATCTGGACGTGGTCGCTCCTTACGTCAAGGCCGTGAAATCGCGCGTGGGCAGCTTGATTGGAGTGCAGGCCTGCCCGGTGCGCGACACGTGGAAGTACGACCGCTTGATCGATTTGGGCGCCAATCACTTCAGCTTTTGCTACGAGTTTCATGACCCTAAGACCTTCGCCGAAATTTGTCCCGGAAAGCAAAAATACATCGGCCAGGAGGCGTTCTTCCGCGCCCTCGAATACACGTCGAAGGCGCTGGGGAAGGGAACGTGTTCGGGAGAAATCATTGCCGGAATCGAGCCGCTCGAGTGGACTCTCAAGGCGATTGATTACATCACGAGCGTGGGCGCGTTTCCCACGGTGTGCATCTTCCGACCTACCAAGGGCGCTGACCTGCAAGACTGGCCGTCACCTCGCTATGAGGACATGCTGGTCGTTTTCCGCCACGTTTACGAGGCTTGCCGGAAGAACAACATTCCCGTCGACGTGACGCCCAACATCGAAGTGAGCCTGGTGGTTCAGCCGGGCGACACCCGATACCTCGCGCCCACCGGCTGGCCATCGAAGCTCTACAACTTGAAAGTTCGCGCACTCAAGGCCGTCGCGCGACCGTATTTCAGTTGGAAGATGCGGCCGAAACAGATCGCCGCGTCGGAAGTGCTGGCGCAACTGGAATGATGAATGCTGAATGATGATGGCAGGCTCTTTTTTTTCATTCATCATTCATCATTCATCGCTCATCATTCAAAAGGGGGTTTTCCAATGACCTCTCAATTTGTGCTTGCCATGCTCGTGGCACTGGCGTTCCTGCTGGTTACGGCTTATGCCATTTGGGAGTGGGGTCCGGGCTTGAGAACTCGCACCGTTCAGTGCCCGGAGCTGAAACTCGGGGCCGACGTCCTGGTGGACCAGCGCGAGGCGGAATTCGGCAACCTCAAGTTCACTGACATCAAGCGTTGCTCGCTGCTGAAGGACCGGCCGGTAGACTGCGGGAAGGAATGCCTGGCGAAATTATGAATTCTGAATTATAAACGAAGACCGGGCGCGGTGTGAGGCGGACATCCTCACGCGCGTCAAGCCCGAACGACGGACGGCTGACATCGTTTCTCTCATTCATAATTCATAATTTAGAATTCGTAATTTGTGGGTCAGGTCAGCGCGACTTCGAGTGGAGTTTTGTTGAGAGAGCTGACGCGGAGTACTGAAAATCCGATGACGTTGCCATCCTCATCGACTTTTTCCATCACATGGTCGTTTTCGGTCTCACGGAAGTAGCCCGGCTTCTGCTCAAAAGTGACTTCCAGGAAATCCCCTTCGGGATCAAACCACATCCTTACGGTTCTCTGCGCCATAGGATTTCGCCTCTCTTGATGCGGTCGGTCAGGTACGCGGTCACCACGAACGCGTCCCGAAGGCCCTCGACCACAACCACGCAACAATACTTGCCGCCCACCACGGTGCGATGGTAATAGCGGTAATAGAGCCGCGCCCGTTCATCACTCAAGGATTTTACAACGAATTCGGGCAAACGCAACGTCTCCTCCACCACACTTCGCAGGTTTGCCATTTCAGGGTGCTCGGAAATGTGCTGCCAGCGTTCTTGATTCAGCCGGATGCTGCGACCTTCGAAATCAATGAGCTGGGCCATGGGTTATTCCGACGATTCGAAATCGAGATGTTGGCTTCCGCTGTGGAGTGGCACGCTTTTCCCTCGCCACGAAAAGGATCCGCTGAGCTTGGCCGGCAGGGTAACGTCTGCGGTTAGCTTGCCGCCCCGCTGGACGTAAGAAACAGAGATTTCGCCCAAGGGATGAGGCAGCGTTGCTTGAAGGCGCTTGAGCGGACCAAGGTGGGGAGTGATTTGCACTTTCGCAAATCCGGGCGCGGCGGATTCGATGCCGGCCACCGTGGCGAGCAAATCGAAATTCGGATGCGCGCTCCAGGCGTGGCAGTCCGAGCGGGTCGGCTCGGGGGTTTCGGCCCAGGTGGTGAGGCCCAGCTTGAGCATTTCCCTCCAGGGACCAAGCTGACTCAGATATTCGTCGCCCAAGCCGGCCTTCTTCATGGCGCGAAACAAATAAAACCGAAAATAGTAAGAGCACTGAGTCAAAGATGTTTCGCGCAGAACCTTCTCCATGACGGCCTTTTGTTCCGCCGGCGGCACAGCGTTGGCCAGCACGGCGAGAATGTTGGCGTGTTGGCTGAAATGCTTTCGTGACGGAGTATCGGCGATCAGCCCGCGCCCTGGGTCCCAACAGGTCTTTCTCACCGTCTCCACGATATTCGCCGCCACGGCCCGATCGTGCGCGGCCCGCTCCGCGCTTCCAAAGCCGGATTCCATCTCGGCGGCGTCCTTCAAGGCCAGAGCAAACTGCAAACTCAAGATGGAGGATTGGCCGTTGCCGTCCTGAGGCGGCACGCCGTCTTCAAAGTCTTTAGTCCAGTCGACAAAATCCCACCACTCGAGTTTCCCTAGGAGGCCGGATGGCGCCAGGCCCCGATGCCCCGGCACGAGGCGCGCCTCAAACCATCCCAGCACGTCGCGCATGCCAGGCTGGAACTGTCGCAGAAAATCGGCGTCGCCGTGATACCACCACAGGTCGTGCATCATGCCGATCCAAAGTAGCGAAAACGGCGGAATGTATTGCGGCAGGTGTGATGGATAGCGGCTTTGCGTCAGGCCGTCAGGCGTGCGCGATTCGTTGAGCAATTCGATGGCGTTCTTCACCAGGCGGTCGTCGCCCGTCATGTAGAGCGAAACCAGCGCTTGGATGCGCGTGTCGCCGGCGTACTGAAGCTGCTCGTAGTAGGGACAATCCATGTAGGTCTCGTGCGCGCACAGCCCTGCCGTGCGCCAACCGACTTCCCAGATTTTTTGCAGGGTAGGATCGTCACTCTCGAATTGGGCGCGGCCCTGGAACGGATAGGCCGTGAAGGTCGACCGGAAATCTTCGATGACTAACGGCTCGGCACGAGTTTCAATATCGAGCTGGAGATAGCGGAACGTGCGCCACCAGAGCGGGCGAAACAGGCGATGCTCACCCCCGTCGGCAATGAATGTGTCCTGATAACCTTTGATGGCTTTGCCATCGGTCTCGTCGCGGTTGCCTTTCTCTTGCCCTTTCCAAAGCGATTCAGCGTAAGTCACCGTGATTTCTGCATTCCGTCCGCCGCTCGTCAAGAGTTCGGGATAGCCGGTGGTGAGAAAAGTCTGATCGAGAAGAATTGTGGCGCGTGTGTTCGGAGGAACGGTCACCGGCGCCTGGCCCAGCAAGAATCCCAGAGCTGCCTCGACACCCTGAGTGCGAACGAGGCGCACGAAGCGCTCGGGATGTTCCTCCATCGAGGGAATACTGCGCGGGACCAACATCCATCGGGACGGGCTGTCCTGAATGCCGCGCGGCCCGCCGACGGTTATGGTTTCGGCCTGCTGCCACTCGGAGTCGCCAAAGTCGGGTTTCTCCCAGCCCCAGGGATAGCGCGTGCCGTCCACCTTTTCGCCCGGCCCGATGACTGTGTAGCTGTAGTCGGTCTTCGCCCCCACTGGAATCATTTCGATTGCGGTGTCGCGCACCGATTTCCAGCTCGTGTCCGAATTCACGGTGGATTCGGCGTCGCCATCGCCTTGAACAATCAGTCCGGTCTCGGTGCTCATCTGCGCCATGGGAGCCAGCTCGGCGAAGTTCCACACCACCGCGGCCAGCAAATTCTTGCCGGGATGCAAATGCGACGCGATGTCCGCTGTTTCGTAGCGCCAGTGGTCGAGGTCGCCGCGCGCCGGCCCTTCGAGCACGCGAACGCCGTTCACGAAGAGTTGATAGCGCTGGTCGGCGCTCGCGTGGATCACGAAATGTTGGGGAAGGGAATCGAGCGAAAAGGCTTTTCGAAAATGGAATACGCCGAATTCCCGTCTCGGCCCGCCAGGACACGTAATCCACTGCGCCTTCCAGCGATGATCAAGCAGGTTCGGGTTGATGTCCTGGCTGCGTGAAATCGATGCGGGCGCAAGCGCAACCAGCAGCGCCGGAGCCAAGACTAGAAGAAGCAGAATGTGCTTCGACGTCCTCGCGAGACTTCCAGACATGCTTATTTCCAAATCCGGCGGTTGTAGGGCCGGGGCTTGCCCCGGCCTTCCCGCACTGACGGTCTAAACCCAAACGGTCAAGGCAAGCCCCGACTTCCGGCCCTGGCGGTGCAACCCAAAGGGCCGGGGCAAGCCCCGGCCCTACAGTTCTTCACTCAAACTGATTTCGAAAGCTCTCGAGCTGTTGCTTCAACTCTGCAACCTCTTGGCGAAGGCGGGCGACCTCATCCTCCAGTCGAGCCATTCGTGCCGTGTCGGTGCGGCCAACTTCCGTCGCGCCGGAGAGAGGATGTTCTAATGTGGCCTGGCCGGTTTCTGCCGGGGCGGCTGGCGTTTGAGAAACCGCTTCCGCCACATCGCCTGAAAACAAGTGTGCGTAACGCGACTCCTTAGTGCCGGGTTGCCGGGGCAGTATTTTCACCAGCGGAGGATCGTGCTCGATCAGGCGGTGCAACGTGGACTCCACCTGGCTCAGGTCGTCAAAGCGATGCATGCGTTCGGCGCGTCCGCGCAGCTCGCCCGGAGTCTGGTGACCACGCAACAAGAGCACGCACAGGATGGCGGTCTCGGGCCGCGTGAAATTGAAGACTTCCTGAAGCCGATGCTCGTACTTGGTCACGCGGCTGTCTGCGTGGCTGCTCGCTCCCGCCAATCCTTTTTGGTTCAGGTCGTCCAACGCCTGCCGGACCGTCTCTTCGTCCAAATTCATCACCGGATCGCGATTGGATTTCTGGTTACACGCGTTCACCAGAGCGTTCAAGGAAAGAGGATAGTATTCCGGCGTCGTGATTTCCTTTTCGATCAGCGATCCCAGCACCCGGGTTTCAACGTCGTTGAGAATCATGTTCACGCCAAGGAATCATACAAAAGCAAGTGACGCGTGGCTAGAGGCTAGTGCCGTTCCAACTATTTCGACCTAGCTTCTCGGGGCCGTCCCGATTATGGGGCGAAACAGGACGTAGGTGTTGAACATAGGTCTAATAAGTTGGAACGGCACTAGCGGCCAGGCGGCGGGTTCTTCACGTACTTATCGAACCAGCGCAACATTTCCCACAGCACATGCTCGACCGATTCCCGCGCCGCGTAGCCGTGGGCTTCATTGGGCAGCGTAACGTAGCGGACCGACCCACCATTGCCCTTCAGGGCGCGGTACATGCGCTCTGACTGGACGGGAAACGTCCCCGAATTGTTGTCCGCCTCACCGTGAATCAGAAGAATCGGTGCCTTGAGCTTGTCGGCGAACATGAATGGCGACATCTTCAAGTAGACGTCGGGCGCTTCCCAAAGCGTGCGACGCTCGCTCTGGAAGGTGAAGGGAGTGAGCGTGCGGTTGTAGGCGCCGCTGCGCGCGATGCCGGCGCGAAAGAGGTCGGAATGGGCCAGCAGGTTGGCGGTCATGAAAGCGCCATAGCTGTGGCCGCCGACGCCGACGCGATGCGGATCGATCACGCCCATTTCCGCTGCCTTGTCGATGGCGGCCTTGGCATCGGCGACGGTCTGCTCGACGTAGGTGTTGTTCATGGTCTCAGGATCGCCGACCACCGGCATGGACGCGTTGTCGAGCACCACGTAGCCATCGAGAAGAAAGAAAAGTTCCGACGGCCCGCGAAAAGCCGTGAAGCGATTGGCTGAGCCGCTGACTTGCGAGGCCAAATCGGCGCTGGTGAACTCGAACGGATAAGCCCACATCACCGCCGGGCGGCGCTCGCCGGGCTTGTAGTCGGGCGGCAGATAGAGGGTCATGGAAAGGCCCACGCCGTCGGGGCGCTTGTACGTCACGATCTGTTTCTGGATGCCGAGCAATTGCGGCGTGGGGTTGGGGAACTCGGTGAACGCCACGTTGCCGCCCGCCGCGGTGCGAATGAAGTAGTTGGGCGGCTCGGTTGGCGTTTCGCGGCGCGTCAGGAATTTTGTCGCGTCGGGAGCCAGAACGGCCGCAACGCTTTCGTAACTCTTGTCGTCGCAGCGAAAGAGCCGCTGGCTCTCGAGCGTCTTGGTGTTGAACCGGTCAAAGAACGGCCGATCGCCCTCGGGGGAGCCGCCTGGGCCTTCAAGATAGATGTTGTCGCCGTCCTGAAGAATGGCCCGCTGGCCATTGGGCAGCACGCGCATCACCGGTTGTCCTGGGTCCTTGTAGCGGTCGGATACGCTCAGGTCCCAAACCAAGCGCGGCGTGGTCGACGGATCTTTGGGATTGAAGAAGTAGGCGCGGCGACGCTGCTGGTTGCGAACGTAGTCGCGCACCACGGCGAAGTCGCCGCGCTCGCCCCACTGAATGCCGGCGAAGCGCTCTTCAGTCTTCAGCAATTCCGTGGGTTGGGGCGGCGCCGCGCCGGTTGTAGGGCCGAGCGGCGCTCGGCCGGGATTGCTGGCGCTGAGCCCCGACATATCAAGCCACATCACCTTGTCCCGAGGCGTGACTTTGTTGCGCGGGTTTCCGCGATCCAGCGCCTCAGCCCACACGAGCGTTGCGGGGGCGGTGGCCTGCCAGGAGAAATTGCGCGGGCCCAACTCCACGCCGCCCAGCGGCGTGTTCTCTTCGAGCGGCAGGCTGGCCACCGTGTAGACGACGCGGCCGGCCCGGTCCCAGATTTCCACTTCGCGCGGGAACTCGCGAAACGTGACCAAATAGGAATAAGGCAGGTGCACGCGCTCCACCAGGATGTGCTGGCCGTCGGGCGCGGGAGCGACGTTGCTGAATATCGCCGGCCTTCCCACGTGAGTGGCGCGCTCGACAGTGACCGTGAGTTTCGAGCCGAGCTTGTGCGCCGCCACGCTGACCAACTGGAGCTGTGCCGTCGCGTAGTAGTCGAAGAGTTTCTCGTCGAACGCATTTTGCAGCAAGTCCTCGAAGGTGGGTTGTGGCGCCGCCTTGCCGAAGCTCTCTTCGATGTGCGGGCCACTCGGTACGGCCGGAGGCTTGGGCGGCTCGCCGCGGCCGTCGGGCACCGTCAGACAAAGGAGCGATTGGCTGTCGGGCATCCACTCGCAAGGCGGGCCGAGGGCAGCGTTCAGTCGCAGGCCGGAGATGGCGTGAGCAGCGCCGGTGCGCGCGTCACCGACCCACAACTCGACCGCTGTGTTGGTGGAGTTGGTGAAGGCGAAACGCTTGCCGTCGGGAGACCACATGGGCGCGCTCAGGGAGCCGCTGGCGGGCAACGCGACGTTTGTCTCGTGGCCGTCGGCAATGCGCTTCAACACGAACCCCGTGAAGCGCGGCGGGTTGTGCGCGCCGTTGTTGGCCGGGTTGATGCGCACCCCGGCCAACCGAAGCATCGGCTGAGCAAGGTCGGAGATGGGAGGATAAAGCACGGGCGTGCAAAAGAGCGCCACGTCCCAGGTTGGATTGACGCGCACCTCAGGTGTGATCGGCGCGTTCAGCACATCGAGGATGGCCTTGGGCGGTTTCTGATATTGCAGCGCGGTATCTCGCGCGGCGACGATAATTGAGGTGAGCGCCGCTAGCAACACGGCGACGACCGCCCGAGTGATTTGGTGCCGCAGTTTGTCAGACGACTTGGTGCGCATGGGGTAACCTCTCGTCGCTTTGAATCTGGAAAATACGCAGACTCCAGAGTAGCATAGAGTCCGTCGAGGCGCGGTAGTGTTAAGCATGGCAGGTGGTGTGTTCGGAATCTTTGTGGCCGTCGCACTCTCCAGGAGCTTGGCGACATTGCTGGGTTGGCCTCACTTCATTTCTCCGCTGGCTCGCTCGACTGCCGTAGTCTTCTCGACCATCGTCGGCATCTTCTTCGGATACTAGCCCGCGGGGAAGGCCGCGAGGCTCGACCCCATCGAAGCTCTGCGATACGAATAGGCAGCCCTAAAAAACGGGAGCTGCCGACTGAAAGAGGGGTAAAACACCCCCAAAGACGGACCATCTCGAAATTATTTTGGGCACATATATAGGGGTATAGGCGGACCAGGACACCATATCTAGGTGAAAACGGGAAGAAACCCCCATAATCTCCATTCCCCTACGCAAAGCACACGAAGAAAACCCTAAAAAAACACTTGACAAGCCAAAGTCGGTGCGCGTATAAGCCCAGCAGTGAGCCCGATTCGCGGGGCACTTCAACGGGCTCCGCGAAGGATTTCCCGGCCACCAGTGTTTTGGTTGAATCTGGCTGGGCAAGGTCGGCAGGATGGCAGAGACGAGAGAAGTGATGGACATCCGGGAGGCTTCGCAATACTTGGGAGTCTCACGTGAGACACTCTATAAGTATGTTTCGGAAGACAGGATTCCGGCCTTCAAGCTGGGCAACCGATGGAAGTTCAAGAAGACGGTGCTCGACCGTTGGATGGACAAGCAAAGCACGCGCAACGAGGAGCGTACCGACCGTAGAGGCCGCATAATGGTGCGGTAGGGAGCAACGAGCATGTTTGGGCGGGCGAAATCTAAGCCTTTGGTTGGATTAGACATCGGCTCCAGCTCGGTGAAGGCTGTCGAGCTGAAGAAAAAGGGCGATGTCCTCGAGTTGGCTAACGTGGGCATGGAAACCCTGGGCCAGGACACGGTTGTGGACGGCGCCATCATGGATGCCCTTTCGGTTTCCACGGCGATTGAGAAGATCTTCTCTGAGCACAAGATAAAGACCAGAGAAGTGGCCACGGCGGTTTCCGGTCACTCGGTGATCGTAAAGAAGATTACCGTGAGCGCCGCTAACGAAGAAGAGGTCGCCAACGCCATAGAATACGAAGCGCAACAGCATATTCCCTTCGATCTCGCCGACGTTTTCAAGGATTATCAGATCCTTGGCCCGGCGATGTCGGGCGGGGGCTTCGACGTCATGCTGGTGGCCGTGAAACGTGAAAAGATCTTGAATCACACCAACGTCCTCAGTCAGTCCGCCAAGACGGCGGCCATCGTGGACATTGACGCTTTCGCGCTCCAGAACGCGTTTGAGCATAGCTACGATCCGCCCCCTGACCTTATGGTGGCCTTGCTCAACGTCGGTGCCAGCATCATGAACATCAACATCGTGCGGGGAGGGGTTCCGCTCTTTACTCGCGACGTATCGGTCGGGGGCAATCAATATACCGATACGCTACAGAAGGAGCTGGACCTGAGTTTCGAAGACGCGGAGAAGTTGAAGCAGGGTCTGGAGGTGCCGAACATAAGTCCCGACCAGAAGGGGCCCCACATTCGTTCGGTTTCAGAGATTCTGCTCCTAGAAATACAGAAGACCTTCGATTTCTTTCGTCAGACGGCTTCCACGGAAAACATCCAACAGATTTATGTGGCGGGCGGTACGGCGAGGATTGAAGGATTGACCGACTTGCTGAAAGAAGAGTTCAAGATTCCCGTGGAGATTCTGAACCCTTTCAATAAGGTGCAGATCAATCCGTCGAAGTTTGATGCCAGCTATATCGAAGACATTGCGCCCCGGATGACGGTTGCCGTCGGGCTGGCACTGAGGAGCTTTGACACTGTATGATCAAAATCAATCTCTTGGGAGCTCCCAAACCTGTCGCGCGAGCGGCAGAACCCTCTGCGGGATTGGCGCCCGAGGCCATCATTCTTCCCGGAGCGTTTCTGGTTGTCCTGGCCCTGATCGCGGGATTTGTCTATTGGTACATGACCAGGCAAATCGACACCCTGAATCTCAACCTTCAAAAGGCGAAGGCGGAGCAGGCGCGGTTGGCTGGCATCAAGGAGCAAAACGCCCGTTACGAGCAGCAACTCCAACAACTACAGCTTCGCCTCGACACTATCCACCTCCTTCAAAGCAGCCGAGTCGGGCCCGTGGAATTAATGCACACTCTAGGGGTACTAGTCGACCGCTCGAATGATCTCTACCTGCTGACCGTAGCACCGAAGGGAGATCGGCTGGCTATTGAGGGCGTGGCGAACTCGACGGAGGCCATTGCCAATTTCCTCGCCGCGCTGGTAAAGTCCGGAAACTTTGTCGATGTCCAATTGCGACAGTCATATCAAGACGACCGAGCAAGTCGTGTGAGCTTTAAATTCAGCCTGGATTGCGTCTACAAGCAGAGTTCCACCGAGAACCCAGCCGCTCCGGCAACGTCACGCGGCCAGAGGAGCGGAGGGTAGTGGCGCACGAAGGGTTTTGAGAGAAGGAAGCATCGATGGCCAAAAGCTTTAAGGATTTCCCGCCCGCCGCGCAAGCCGGCCTCATAGGTCTCGTGCCGCTGATCGTGGTCGGAGTCCTGTCCTATCTTTATGTTTACCCTCTTGCGGACCAGCGCGCGGACTTGGATAGCCAGGTTAAGAAATTGACGGCGGAGAACAAGATAAACCAGGCGTTTGAGCAGAAACAGACGGAATACAAGAACAGGATCTCACAGCTCCAAACAGAATTAGAGACCTTGCGCTCAATTGTGCCGGACGAGCAAGCCACAGACGAATTTATGCAGATGGTTTTCAGGACCGGGACCGAGGCAGGCGTTCATGTGCGCACCTTTCTTCCTCAACCTCTCGTCCCCAAGGACTATTACGTGGAGGAGCCCTTTAAGGTCCGGTTGGACGGGACCTATTGGGGGCTCGTCAATTACTTTGATCGGCTCGCTCACGAGCAGCGAATCGTCAGTGTGACGGACATCAAGCTGGGCACCCCGAGCGGCGGCGGCCTGGGCTCCTATGAAGTCGCGCCCAGCGAGAGCGTCGGCGCTGACTGCGTGCTGGTCACCTACTTCAACAAGCTGGGTACGCAAGGGGCTGCGGCCGCCCCGAAGAGATAGGCAGGACCGAGGCGTATGACAAGAATCATGCACACACGCACATCGAGAAGAATCCTCGCGAGCATTTTTCTGTACTTGCCCCTCATCGGCCAGGGTAATGCAGGGGTAGGTCGCGCCGCGGCGGCGCCTCAAGGCGAGGCGGCGGCCAAGGCTCTTGCTCAGAAGGCGGTTAAACAGCCCCCGAAGCGGGCCGCCAAGGAAAAAGAAACGGTCGCCGAGCCAGTGGCGAAGCCTGCCGAAGGGAATCTGCGGGATCCGTTCAACCTCCCAAAGCCGATGATTGCGGTTCAGGGTAACCAAGCCTTCGAAGAACCAACAGGACCGTTGCCGCCGGGAGCGAAGGGATTGATTATCGACCAGTTGAAGTTGGAGGGGATAGTTCGCGTCGGCGCCACCAATCCCAAGATGATCGCGGTTTTAGCCAACCCAGCCAATCGCGCTTATTTCCTGCACGAGAATGACCAGCTCTATAACGGCGCTATCACCAGGATAACGCCGGACTCCGTCTATTTCAGGGAAGATTTTCACGACCCGACAGGCAAGTTGCAGTCTCGTGAGGTGATCCGACAATTGGCTCCGGCCCCTGGAGAGAAAAAATGAAAAGAAGAGACTTTCCATCTTTGGCGATGAGAGGACTGATACTGGCGTTGCTTTGCGCTGTCGCCCAGAACGGGGCAGCGGCCCCGGCGCCCCCCGCTACTCTGAGAGCCATCGCGGTGTCGCCATCGGGCTCGGCCAGCCAACTGCGATTGCGCATTGACGGCGACTATACCTACAAGACGCTCCTCGCCACTCCCGATACCCTCTTTATCGACTTGACTGGCGCTAAGGCGGATCAAATTGCCAAGAACGGTGAATGGTCCGGGGGACTCCTGACCGGTTATCGCCTGGTTCAGTTTATCGATGCCGCCCATCAGCCCGTCGTTCGCGTGCACGTGGAAATGAAGCATCACGAAGCGTACCAAGTTGAGCGCCTTGCCGACGGTCTCGTGGTCACTTTCGGGGACCATACACCGACAGCTTCTGCTGCGGCGGAGCCGATGGAGCCAGCGCCAGCACGCCCGGCGCCCGCGGACACGGCCAGCGTGCCCGAAAAGTCGACACCTTCCAAGCCATCGAGTGGCCCGGCGGAAGTTTCCGCGCTTTTCGTCAGCGCGGGTCCGGATGGCGAGGTCCATGTGGACGTCGACACGTCGAAACCGACGAATTATCGTGTGTTACGGCTCGAGAATCCACGGCGTCTGGTGGTGGATCTTGATGGGGCGCGCAAGGCCTTTCATCAAAGCGCCTTCTCTGTACCCTCTCCGTTGGCGAGTGGCGTTCGTATAGGCCAGTTCCAGGCCAGCAACCCCGCCGTCGTTCGGGTGGTTGTGGATCTCGCTGGCGACCCCGTTTTCGACGTTCACGCTCGGTCGGGCGGAGTTCGAATCGAACTCAAAGCACGCATGGCCGCCAGCCACCCAGCGCCGCCGGCGGTGAGTGCGTCGATGTTGCCTGCATCGAAGGCAGAAGGAGCAAAGCTCGTCAAGGAAGTTGTGCAGCCTAAGCACTCGGAGTCTTCATCGGCGACGACCGGGCAGCAGACCGCGGCGCCGCCGGAACCCGCCAAAGTCAACACCGGCGCGGCTGAGGTTCAGCCCGTGAGCATTGCGAAAGCCGATTATCAGAACACCCTCCCGGCGGGTAAGGGAGCGCAGGAAGCCGTCGCAGCGCCCAGCCCCAGGCCTGCCGAACCGGCTCCCGAAGCGGTAGCGGCTGCCCACGCTGCCAAGGTGATCGCCGATTCGATGCCCGCCAAGGTTGAGACATCCCCCAATGACGTTCCCGGAGCGCAGGCGGCGAGCGCCGCGCCCGCCGCAGAACAGCCCCATTACAGTGGTGAGCCTATCTCGCTCAACTTGAAGGATGTTGACCTGAAGGATTTCTTCCGGTTGATCCACGAGATCAGCGGGCTCAACATTATGATCGATCCCAATGTAACGGGCACCGTCACCATGGTCCTTGATAACGTGCCCTGGGACCAGGCCCTGGACATCGTGCTAAAGGACAACAGCCTGGGCAAATCACTCGAAGGCAACGTATTACGCATCTCCAAGCTGGAAACCCTAACCGCTGAGCAGGAAGTCGTCACCAAGTTAACGGCGGCCCGTGAGGAGGCGCAGCCTGTTGTGACTCGCTTTATTCCGGTGAGCTATGCCAAAGCGGGGGACATCGTGACCCTTCTGAAAACCGTAGCCGGGGGCGGAGCTCTGAGCAAGCGCGGGACTGCTGTGGTGGATGCCCGCACTAACACCGTGATCGTTACCGATACGGCGGCGCAGATTCCGGTTGTCTCGGCATTCATCGAAAAACTAGATACCAAGTCGAAGCAAGTCTCGATTGAGGCGCGAATCATCGTCGCCACGAAACACTTCGAGCGCGACCTCTTCAGTGCGCTCAATTATGGAACCGTGAATCCTTCTGGCTCCACGGTAACCGGAGGAGCCACCGGGACCGGCGCCTCCGCGCAGGGGAACATCCCGACAGCATCATCCTCAGCCACCACCCCTCGCGTCACGCTGGGCCAAACCAATGTCAGCGGCTTTGGAGCGTTTGTGATCAACAATCAGGCGTCACGCTATTTCATCAACGCCATGATTTCGGCCGCGGAAACGAAGGCGGACGCAAAGACGATTTCGAACCCCATGATCATCACTCAGAACAACGTCCAGGGCACGGTTCTCCAGGGCGTCCAGATTCCGATCCAGACGTCCATCAACCTTACGGTAACCGTACAAATGGTGAATGCTGCCCTGCAATTGCAAGTAACGCCTCAAGTGACCGCGGACGGCAACGTATTCTTGAACATCAAGGTGGATAATTCCACGGTCGGTACCCTACTGACGACTGCGGGACCCAGTATCAACACTCAGAACGCGACGACCCAAGTACTGGTTCCGGATGGCGGCACGGTGGTCTTCGGCGGAATCACGGTTAAATCCGAGAACAAGACGGCGAACTACGTGCCCTGGATAGGAGACATTCCCATCCTCGGCCACCTGTTCAAGAATACTACCCGAATTTCCGACGACAACGAATTGCTCTTCTTTGTCACTCCCAAGATACTTCCGGGATAGCGTTGGGGTCGAGATTCTGAGCTGAACGAGGATACTCTTGGTGGGAGGAGACGGATGTCTCCTCCTTTTTGTTTATGGGCATAAAACCGGCCGTTGATTCGAATCCTCCCGAAAGCAGGCGGGCCAGGCTGCGAGCCAGTCTAGGGAAACGAAAGCTGAGTTTCCTCGTGGTCACCGACCCGCGCAATGTGTTTTATCTCACTGGTTTTCGGGGCAGCGCTGGGGTGGCCGTTCTGGGCGAGTCCGAGGCCGTTCTCTGGGTCGATCCGCGGTACACCTTGCAGGCACAACAAGACGCGCGAGGGGTTGAAGTCATCGAAGAACGCGGCGGGCTCCTCAAAGCCGTGGCGCGGTGGCTGGGAAAAAAGAAAGCGAAGCGAGTGGGATTTGAAGGCGACCACGTCACGTGCAGCCAGCTTCGCGCCCTGGAGCATGAAGGTCGCGGTAAGGTCCGTTTTGAGGCGACCTCAGGTCTTGTCGAAGATCTCCGCTTGGTCAAGGATGACGGAGAAATTGCCCTGATTCGCCGAGCTGCCCGCGTAACGGTCGAGGTTTTCGATGAGACTGTCGGGGAAGTCAGGCCTGGGATCAGGGAATGCGATTTGGCGGCAGAGATCGAATACCGTATGCGCCGGAAAGGCGCGGATGGGGCAGCATTCGAAACCATCGTGGCCTCAGGCCCGCGTGCCGCCTACCCGCACGCCCGCGCCTCCAACAAGACACTGGGGAAAAGCGAATTGGTTATCTTCGACCTGGGTGCTATACTTTCCGGCTACGCCGCTGACATGACGCGTACGCTGTTTCTCGGCAAACCGAGCGCCCGCACCGTCATGCTCTATAAAGCCGTCTTGGGAGCGCAACGGAGGGCCGTAGAGGCTCTGCGGCCGGGTGTCAGGTGCTGCGAGGTTGATTCGGCGGCGCGGCGTGTCCTGGAGCGGCGTGGGTTGGCAAAATACTTCACTCATAGCACCGGCCACGGTGTGGGTCTCGATATTCACGAGAAGCCTCGCTTGGCCAAAACGGAAAAGACCCGGCTGAGAGCGGGCTCAGTGGTGACGGCTGAACCGGGCGTTTACCTGGAGGGCGTGGGGGGTATCCGGCTGGAGGATACGGTATTGGTGGGCGACGATGGCCCGGAGATCCTTACGCCCGCGTCCATGGACCGCTGGATTGTTTCGTAGTTGATAGGCGATAGTTGAATCTGACTCCAACTTCTGACTGTCGGCTGTTGACTATCAACTATGAACTATCAACCATAGACTGTTTTTCGGAGTTCAACCGATGCCAGGGAAGAAGCGCAACACTAGAAAGGACCCGCAGGCCCCGGGGTGGGACCTTGGGGACATCCAGGAACTGCTTGATGTTCTGATTAAGCGGGAGGTTACCGAATTCGAATGGGAAAAAGGCCCCGTTAAGATCAGGATCAAGCGGGGGGAAACCCGTGCGAACTCTTTCTTTCCTTCTCCTCCGCACGAAAGCGGTTTTGCTGTCACACCGTCGAACCCTCCGCAGCCGGTGGTTGATACAGTCCCGCCGGTCACGCCGGCGGCGGAGCCTACGACGACGGAATCCAAGGAAGATCTCTTCGTCGTCAAGTCGCCTATTGTCGGGACTTTCTTCGCGTCGCCGGCGCCCAACGCGCCCCCTTTCGTCAACGTGGGCGACGAGGTGCACATCGGGCAGGTCTTGTGCATTGTTGAGGCCATGAAGCTGATGAACGAAATTGAGTCGGAGGTGGCGGGAGAGATCGTGCGGATCTACGTCGAAAACGGCCAGCCAGTGGAGTACGGGCAGAACTTGTTCGCCATCCGGCCGTCGCACAAGAAAAGCTAGTGGCATGTGGCAAGTGGCGAGTGGCACGACGAAAACTGGGCAGGGGCAAGTAACAGTGGCCGGGAAAAAACAATTTCAAATGGCAAAGGGCAAATGTGAAATGGGAAATGTCCCAGAGCGCAAGCAGCATGCGCAACAACGGTCTTGCCATTTTCTATTTTCCCTTTCCCATGACCCATTTGACATTCTTTGCGACACGCCACACGCCACTTGCCACATGCCACTTGCCACTTTTTATTTGCCACTGCAATGTTCAAGAAAATACTGATCGCCAACCGTGGCGAAATCGCCTTACGCGTAATCTGCGCCTGCAAAGAGCTGGACATTTCCACCGTCGCCGTCTATTCGGAGGCTGACCGGTACTCTCTACCCGTGCGCTTTGCCGACGAGGCGGTTTGCATCGGTCCCCCCAAAAGCTCGGACAGTTACCTGAATATTGCCAGCATCATCTCCGCCGCTGAGATCACCAATGCCGAGGCCATTCATCCTGGCTATGGATTCCTGGCCGAGAGCGCCAATTTTGCCGAGGTCTGCGAAACGTCCAAAATAACTTTCATTGGACCGCGCCCTGACGCCATTCGGCTGATGGGTGACAAGGACAAAGCCCGGAAGGCCATGGCGGAGTTGGGCCTGCCCGTGTTGCCCGGGTCCGACGGCGTGGTCCAGTCTGAGGCGCAGGCCTTGGAAGCCGCAAAGAAAATCGGCTATCCCGTTATGGTCAAGGCCGTGGCCGGAGGCGGAGGGCGAGGAATGCGCGTCGTCTCCACCCGCGAAGACTTGATGCCTGCTCTTCACGCCGCGCAGAGCGAAGCGGCTGCCGCCTTTGGCACTCCGGACGTGTACCTGGAGAAATACATCACTTCGCCGCGCCACATTGAGTTCCAGGTATTGGGCGACCACTACGGCAAAGTGGTGCACCTGGGCGAGCGCGAGTGCACCATCCAGCGGCGTCACCAGAAGCTGCTGGAAGAATCGCCCTCCACTCAAATCGACGCCGCCACGCGGAAGCGAGTGGGTCATCAGGTGGTTGCCGCTCTTAAAGAGATCGGCTACACCAACGCCGGCACGGTCGAGTTTCTGATGGATGAGAACCGCCAGCTCTATTTCCTGGAAATGAACACGCGGATTCAGGTGGAGCACCCGGTCACGGAGATGGTGACGGGATTGGACTTGGTGAAGAAGCAGATTCTGATTGCCGCCGGGGAACATATTCCGATCCCAGGCGAGACGGTGAATCTCCGCGGCCACGCTATCGAGTGCAGGATTTGCGCCGAGGATCCGGCAACCTTCGCGCCCTCGGCCGGCAAGATTACGGGTTTTCACGTGCCGGGCGCGACGGGCGTGCGTGTGGATACTGCCGCCTTTGCGGAGGGCGTCGTGCCGCCCTACTATGATTCGTTGATCGCCAAGTTGATCGTCCACGGTGACGACCGTGAGGAAGCTATTCGCCGGATGGCGCGCGCCCTTGAAATGTTCGTAGTCGAAGGCATTTCAACCTCCATCCCCATCCACGAAAAAATCATGGCCGACCCAGACTTTCGCGCCGGTCGCTTCGACACCCGCTTTCTCACGCGCTTCGTTCCGAACGGCGACGTATGATCCCGCCGCCGGGCGGATTGGGCTTATGGGTTTCTCTATTCCGCGTCTCTATGCCATAATCGACCCCGCGCACACGGTCCCGCCGCGCGGGATCGCCGCGGTTTTGGACGATCTCCTTTCGGCGGGCGTCAAGTTGATCCAGTATCGCGACAAACAAGCCTCATCCCGCGAGCTTTTTCAAAATAGCAGCGAGATGGCCTCACGCGTGCAGCAGGCGAACGGCATTTTCATTGTGAACGACCGCGCCGACATCGCGCGGGCTGTGGATGCGGACGGTGTCCATCTGGGTCAGGAGGACCTGCCCGTCGAACTGGCTCGCCGCGTGCTCAATCCGGGCAAGTGCGTCGGTTACTCAACTCACAATCTGGCGCAGGTGATGGAGGCCGACAAATCTTCCGCTGACTACGTGGCCTTCGGTCCCATTTTCCCCACGCGCAGCAAAGAGCGGCCTGACGCCGTGGTCGGCCTCGAAGGGCTGCGCCAGGCTCGGGAGGCAACGCGCAAGCCACTCGTTGCCATCGGAGGAATGACCGTGGAGAATGCCTGCGCCGCGATCGACGCCGGCGCGGATTCGGTCGCGGTCATCAGCGACTTGATCGGAGCGGCGGACATTGGCTCGCGAGCGCGAGAGTACCTGAGGGAGATTCTGTGATAGCTCGTTCCGCCGGAATTCCTGACCGCTCGTCTCTCTCCGTAGGGGGCAGCTCACAGTCCAACCGGTCGGTAGGCATTCTGAATCCGCCTCGAAATCAGGAAGATCGAGAACATTTGACGAGAAAGTACTGGCTCAGGAGGCGGCTTTACGCTGCCAGTTGGCGAGGCGAATTCGCCGCTACGCCGTCACGCTGAACCGCGGGGATGGAGACACTGCTTTATCAAAGCTGGTCATTCATGATCTATAATTCATAATTCCTTCAGATGCCCGCATCCAGCGCCACTCAAATCGGCAATTCGGTTGGCGGTTCTGAGCTTCGAGCGAGCCTCGGCCTCTTCGACGCCACCACCATCGTCATGGGCTCGATGATCGGCTCCGGAATATTCATCGTCGCCGCCGACATTTCCCGCCAAGTGAAGTCACCCGGCCTGTTGCTTCTCACTTGGGTGCTCAGCGGACTGATGACGGTCACTGCGGCCGTCACCTACGGGGAGCTCGCCGCGATGATGCCCAAGGCCGGCGGGCAGTACGTTTATCTGAGGGAAGCCTTCGGCCCGCTCTTCGGATTTCTCTACGGCTGGACGATGTTCCTGGTGATTCAGACCGGAACCATCGCTGCCGTCGCCGTGGCTTTCGGAAAGTTCCTGGGCGTCTTTATGCCCTGGGTTTCGGCTCAGAACATTCTGGTCGATCTCGGCACCGTAAACCTCTTCGGTCACGCCACGGCGCTGACGTTTTCCTCCCAGCAGTTGGTTGCTATATTGGGCGTGTTCTTCCTGAGCGTGCTCAACATTTTCGGAGTGCGCACCGGCGCCTCGGTTCAGAACGTTTTCACCACGCTCAAGGTCGGAGCGCTCCTGGCGCTGGTCTTCGTCGGCTTGTGGTGGGGAAGCTCGCACGCGGCCAGCCAAACGAATTCCCAAGGCTTCTGGCAGGGATCGCACTGGGACCTGGCGACCCTGACCATTGTTTCCGTGGCCTTGGTGGGGCCGCTGTTCTCATCCGATGCCTGGAACAATGTGACGTTCACAGGAGCTGAGGTGGTAAATCCCAAACGGAACCTCCCCTTGGCGCTGGCCCTGGGCACGCTCACCATCTGCGTGCTGTACTTTGCCTGCAATTGGATCTACGTCCAGGTGTTGCCGTTCTACGGAACGCCCGGCGGCTCGGGGCCCTTGGAGCGCGGAATCCAATATGCGGCGGAAGACCGGGTGGCCACGGCGGCGATGCAAGTGATCTTCGGAGCCAGAGGGGAAGGATTGATGGCCGCCGCCATTATGATTTCGACGTTTGGATGCATGAACGGCCTGATCCTCACCGGGGCGCGCGTCTACTATGCGATGTCAAAGGACGGATTGTTTTTTTCCAGCGTCGGCCGGGTGAATCCGAAGTTTCACACGCCCGCAGTTTCTCTGATGGTGCAGGCCGTGTGGGCCGCGATGCTGACCTTGAGCGGGACTTACAACGAATTGCTCGACTATGTGATTTTTGCGGTGATGCTGTTCTACATTCTGACCATCGCCGGATTGTTCTGGCTGCGGAGAACTCGGCCCGACGCGCCCCGGCCTTATCGCGCCATCGGCTATCCGGCGTTGCCGGCGCTGTACATTGTCTTCGCGCTGTTCGTGGAATGGGCTCTGTTGACGCATAAGGCGGTGCGCAGCGTGACTGGGCTTTCGATTGTGGCCGTCGGTGTTCCGATTTACTTTCTGTGGCGTCGGCGCCGTGTGTTGGCGAACCAAAACTAGTGCCGTTCCAACTTTCGGGGACTAATCTGCGTAAGCCCGATGGCGAGCCCCGTTCCTTCTTACCGAAGGAACGGGGCGAGCCGATCCGGTGCAAAATGGAAGCGTAACGCATAGCCTTATTAAGTTGGAACGGCACTAGCAACTCCGGCCCGGCTCTTCGCGAGGTCGCACAGCGTCGCCTGAAGGGGCGGCACTACTTGAGCCGCAAGGTCCGGCTGGCACAATAGGAGGAAAGAATGGGCAATCTGTTTGCAACCAAGTCGCTCGACACGATCATGGAAGAGACGGGAGAGACTGGGGAGACGACGCTGCGGCGAGCCCTGGGCCCGGTCAATCTGATCTCGTTGGGTATCGGCGCCATCATTGGAGCCGGTATCTTCGTGCTCACCGGGGCTGCTGCCGCCAAATACGCGGGCCCGGCCATTGTGCTCTCCTTCGTACTCGCCGGCGCGGCGTGTGCCTTCGCCGGCCTCTGTTACGCGGAGTTTGCTTCGCTGATTCCGATCGCCGGTTCGGCTTACACTTATGGTTATGCCACCCTGGGCGAGCTCTTCGCCTGGATCATCGGATGGGACTTGATTCTTGAGTATGCGTTTGGGGCCGCCACCGTCGCCTCAGGATGGAGCGGCTACATGCTCAGTTTCTTACAGGACTTTGGCATCCGAATCCCGCCGCAATTTGCGAGCGCGCACGGAGAGCCTCTCGTGTTTTTCAATAACCATTGGGAACACTTCGCTCGGGTCAAAGACACACTGGCGGCGAAAGGGATCGATCCCGCGACGCTTCCGCACATGACCGCCTATCTTGACTTGTTGGCGTTCCTCGCCATCGTTGGGGTGACCACTGTCCTGGTGATAGGCATTAAGGAATCCGCCAACTTGAACTCCGCGGTGGTCATGGTGAAGGTTTCCATTGTGCTGGTGTTCATCGCAGTGGCGGGCTTGTTCTTTCTCCGAAACCCTGAACATTTCTCAGCGAATTGGCATCCGTTCATCCCTCCTAACGCCGGCACATTTGGACACTATGGCTGGTCCGGCATCGCCCGCGGGGCCGCTGTGATCTTCTTCGCTTATATCGGATTCGATGCGGTCTCCACCGCGGCTCAGGAATCCAAGAATCCCAGAAAGGATATGCCGATCGGTATCCTCGGCTCGCTTATTATCTGTACCATACTCTATATTCTGGTGTCCGGTTTGCTCACCGGCGTCGTTTCGTATACGTCGCTCAACGTCTCGGATCCTGTGGCGGTTGGAATCGATGCGGTCCCGGGAGTGCGTTGGGGAAGCTTTTTGGTAAAGGTCGGTGCCATTTTCGGGCTGGGCACGGTGATGCTGGTGATGTTGCTCGGCCAGTCGCGCGTCTTTTTTTCCATGTCGCACGATGGATTGTTGCCCGAATGGGCGAGCCGGATTCATCCCCGCTTCCGCACCCCGTACATTTCGAGCATTCTCGTCGGTCTCTTCGTGGCCGTATTCGCGGCGCTGATTCCGATTTCGGTGCTCGGTGAATTGGTCAGCATCGGCACGTTGCTTGCGTTTGTCATCGTATGCGCCGGAGTTTGGGTGCTGCGTCGAAAGCGTCCCGACATGCCTCGTGCCTTCAAGACGCCGTGGGTGCCGGTGGTTCCGATCCTGGGCATTTTGATTTCCGCTGGATTGATGGCTAGCTTGCCGCTTGACACCTGGCTGCGCCTCATCATCTGGCTGGTGATCGGAATGGTGGTTTACTTCGGCTACGGCCGGCACCATAGCCACGTGCAAAAGGCCATTCGGGCCACCGGACCGGCCGGCGTCGGACAGAAGGGGTAAAAAGAATTCCCCGCCCGTTCTCAAGACGCTGGAAGTCTCAATCTGGCGCATCGCGGGCTGCCGTAGACCTCTGTTTCTTGAGGTACGCGATCCCGCCGAGCGGGAGTGCTTGCGAATGCCTCGAATCTGCGAGCCGCGTGATGGGTGTCGCGGCATCGGGCATGCCCTCAACGTTCAGACCTAAATGCGCTATGCCGATGCGCTGGGCATGGGCTTGATTTGAAGCTGGTCGCCAAACGTTGAGATCGAGGTGGCACAGCCCCGGTGCTCGGGGCCCCCTCTCTTGGCTGTGCACCGCACAGGCTGAGAGCCTGTGCCACGCGCCCCACTGCAACCGATTTTCGAGTTTCGATTTTCCAATTTCGGGCAGTCGGTGTGCTATGCTGTGCGGTAATGGAAGCCAAGAATAAGCTTTACTTCGGCGACAACCTTAAAATTCTCCGCGATTACGTCGAAGACGCCAGCGTTGACTTGATCTATCTCGACCCGCCCTTCAACTCCAGCGCCACCTACAACGTGCTGTTCAAAGAGAAATGCGGCCGAGAATGCCTTGCCCAGATTATGGCTGTCGAGGGTACTTGGCAGTGGGGCGTGAACACGCGGCAAGGCCTGTTCTAGTTGGAGGTACCGCATGGGTACTCCCTTTACGCTTCAAATTCATCCGGATGCTGCAAAGAATTTTGATGAAAAAGGGGAGGCGCTGCTATCCCTCGTGTCTGCTGTCCCAGTGGACCAGCGCCAGCTGCCGTTCCAACCGGGCATTGACCCGCGTGCCAACCTGACCGAGAAGGACATAATCGGCGAAATCGAAATCGGCCTCGGAGACTATCGGGGAAAGGAGGCGGGAAGGGTCTTCAGCCAGGACGGTAAGACTTTCGGCCTCGTCGGCCAGGGATTTAATGATATGGTCACGCTCGCGACTCGGCTACAGCAGACACATGCGGTCCGGCCGTACGTAAGCGTCCGATGCTTAACAGAATCTGCTTTTCAGTGGGTCAAGCAAGCGTAGCGCAGACCCGCGTGGTTCGGGTCTGCGGCTCTCTGACGCGGCGGGAGGAACCGCGGACCTGAAACCCGCAGGTCCGCGCTACCTCGCTGATCAGCTTTATTCCCCCCTGGGGAAGAAAGCGGGATACCTTTATTCCATTTGACATGACTACGCCAAATCGCTTCAATGGACGCAATGGAAGATGACCGGGACATTCAAGACTTGATGGCGGAAGGAGCGAGCCGAGGGGCGGCGGCAGCCGAAGAAGCTGATGACCGTCGAGAGGAAGAGGCGAATCCAGCGCGCCGCCGCGCAGCTTGCCGACAGCAACTGCACGAAGGAAGAATTTATGGAGGCTATTCGCGAGCTCGGGTATGAAGAGCGATCGAAGGAGTTTGATGCGTGCGTGAAACTCTGGAATTCCCGTCGCGGGAAATTTTAGACACCGCCCGCTCGAAGGCGGCGATTCTTTTCTCCTGCTCGTCGGCTGGGAGCTTGCCAAGCGCCTGCTCGGCGATGTCCGCAAAGCGACGCGCAAACTGGCGGTTGGACAATTTCTTTTTTCCGGGCATTCGTTTCTCCGCTCTGGCGGGATCCCGATTCTTGAACTTCTAATTATAAGTCGGCGAGGTGACACTTTCAACCACCTTTTTACATCGTCAGCCGCATGATCCTCAGAGGCCAATGACAACAGTCCGCGCTCCCCATCGTCCGGTAGAATAGGTCTGATGCCAAAACCTCTGAGTGCTGAAGATATTTTCCCCTTGGTTGACTGTCTGTCATCCCAGGAGCGTCTCCGCCTGCTTCGATTGATCAGCACACGGCCGGCTGCGGACGATCGTGACGCCTACCGCGCCGTGCCTCCCCGAGATGAGGAGTTCTCGAGGGACGAGGAGCCGCTGGCGTGGGACGCTGAAGGTTGGGAGGGTGTCGGTTGAACCGCGGCGAAATCCGTTGGTATACGTTTCGGCCGCCGGATAAGCGTCAGCCAGCGGGTTGCGGGTCGCCCGGCTCCATCAGGTAAGAGAAAACATTCGTATCGAGCAGGATGATATTTAGCGGGTCGCGGATCACAGCCTCTTACGTCCGGGCGCGGTAGATCTCTTCGACGAATGTGCCTAACAACATGCGGAAGATGGGCCCCGGCGGCCTCCCCGTTCGGCGCGTCAGCAGCGAGGAATTCGGTGCTCCTCATCGCTGCCCGCTGGCGTATCGCATCGACCGCTGGTATTCTAGTTTGTGCTTCTCGAGTCCCTCCGCAATGAATATCGAACCCGCCGGATGGCGCGCTTTGCTGTTTGGGTCGCGGCCTATGGCGCCGCCTTGCGCGTGGTGGACGCCTTCACTGCGGGAGCGCCCGGAATACTTTGGTTCGTATTTTGGGTTGCTGCCATCGTCATCGTCGTTCATTACCTGAGGCGCCTGAGCAGGTACATCCGGCAGCGCGTACTGTGGCGTGTTCGGCGGCGGCTGATCGTCACCTACTTCTTCATCGCCGTCGTGCCGATTCTGCTGATCCTATTACTGGTGGGATTGGGCGCATACATCATCAGCGGACAGTTCGGGGCTTACTTGGTGGCGCTCAAGGTGAGCAGCCATGTCGACGAGTTACAGGAGCTGGCGCAGGTCGTGGCGCATGAGGCGCACTTGACCGGCCAGCCGACCGCCGCCCGGCAACTCGATCACTTGCAGAAATTCTTTGTGTCCGAGCTGCACCACCATCAAGAGGCTTATCCTGCCCTGGAAGTCACTCTGCAGACGGATGGGCTCGCGCGCGCCTTCCGCATCGATGGCACGCCTATCGCCAGCCCGGTGACCATCCCCGAGTGGTTGGAAAAGCGGAACTTTGCCGGCATTGTTCTGGATCAGGATGAGATTCTGTTGCGGGCGGTTGACCGTTCACGGACGCCCGCCGGTGAACTAACCATTATCTTGTCGCAGCCCATCACACCGGAGTTGCTGGACTCGGTGGGCGCAGATGTTGGGCCCGTGGGCCTGCTGCTTCCGCTACGCGAAACACCCGCACACGTCCCACAAACTCCCGCACAACCGACTCATCTCGTGCTGGACACTGGCCAGAAAAAGACAGAGATGACGGTGAGGGTGCAGTCCAAATCGATTCGAGCGCCGGCGCCGATGAACCGCCTAGATCTTCAGGTAGTCGGCGCTTCCACCCTGGATCCCGTTATTTGGGGCGGCACGGAGAGGCGTGACGAACCGACGGCCGGCATCATCTACATGACGTCGCGCATGCTCACTCTCGACCGGAAGTTCCTGGCCACGCTGGGTCAGCTCTCCCTGGTTTACGTGTGGCTGTTCGCCACAGTGGCCGTCACATTCCTGGTGCTCGAACTTTTCGCCTTGGTGATCGGGGTTCAACTGACGCGCTCCATCACGGCCACCGTGGACAAGCTGCACAGGGCCACCGAGCGGGTGAAGGTCGGCGACTTTTCCTACCGAATCGCCATGCTCGCGCGCGATCAGTTGAGCGCCTTGGGCGAATCGTTTGACGGCATGACGGCGTCCGTGGAGCGCCTGCTGCGCGAGTCGCTCGAAAAGACACGATTGGAAGGTGAGCTCGAGATCGCGCGAGAAGTTCAGAGTCAGTTGTTTCCTCAGGAGGTGCCTGAGGTTCCTGGTCTTCGGTTGTACGGCGCCTGCAAACCAGCGCGAGTGGTGAGCGGAGACTATTACGACTTTTTGCGATTAAGCGACAGCCGCGTAGATCTGGTGGTGGGTGACATCAGCGGCAAAGGCATCTCCGCCGCGTTGCTGATGGCGTCCATTCAGTCGGCGCTGCACTCCCAATTCTATAATGGGCTCGCGCCGGGGAAAACTTCCGATACTGTTTCGATGTCCTCTGCCGACGTTGTAGGCCGCTTGAACCGTCAGCTCTTCGCCAGCACTCCGCAGGAGAAATACGCGACGTTTTTCTACGCAGCCTATGACAGCGTGACGCGAAGACTGATTTACACCAACGCCGGCCATCCGCCGCCCTTCTATTTTCATCGCGGCAAAGTCGAGCGCTTGACGGCCGGCGGGACGGTGGTGGGACTGATGGGACTCGCGACCTACGAACAGGCCGTTGTCCAACTGGAACCGGGTGACATGATCCTGGCATACACGGACGGAATGACCGAGCCCGAAAACAGCTATGGTGAAGAGTTCGGCGAAGCCCGGCTGCTGGAAGTGGCGCAGCGGGCCGCTCAGAGCGCTCCCGCGGACCTGGTGGCGGAACTGTACGGGGCCGTCGGCGATTGGACAGGCAGCCCGGAATTGCAGGACGACATGACGTTGGTCGTCGCTCGCGCCGTGTGAGGGATTTGCGATTTCTGATTTGCGATTGGTGATTTCCGACTCCTGATTTGTGATTGGTGATTTCCGATTTGTGATTGGCGGTTTGTGCTTGTCATTCCCGTCCCGCATGGTGGGGGGAATTTAAATCACAAATCACCAATCAGAAATCGCAAATCTTGCTAGACTGGGCCGTACTGAAACGAGAAATTCAGAGGAGCTGAGAACATTGCGTCAGAAGCATCGCGTGGCTCTGGTGACGGGCGCCGCGCGTGGAATTGGAAAAGAGATTGCCCTCAGCCTGGGACGCGCCGGGGCTCGCGTGGCGGTGTGCTACCGCACGGACAAGCTGGGCGCACAAAAGGTCGTGAATGAGCTGCGCGCCGTCGGCACAGAGGGCCTTGCGGTCCCTTCCGATGTCACTGACCCTGCTCGGGTGAAAGAGATGATCGCTGGCGTGGTCAACCACTTCGGGCGGCTGGATATTCTGGTTAACAACGTCGGGGATTTCGAGTGGAAGCCTGTGTTTGATTTAACGCCGGAGGAATGGCAAGCGATTCTCGCTTCTAACCTGTCGAGTGTTTTCTACACCTCGAAATATGCCTTGCCCGCCATGCGCCGCCAACGCTGGGGAAGAATGATCAACCTTGGCGCGGTGGGCGCGGAGCGTGGCTTCGGTCAGGCCAAAATCTCGGCGTTTTCGGCGGCGAAGGCCGGCTTGGTAGCCTTCAGCCGGTCGCTGGCGCTCGAGGAAGCTCGAAGCGGCATCACCGTGAATGTCGTAAACCCGGCCATCATCGACGATAAGGAACTCACTCGAGAGGAAGCGAACCGCGTCGCCGATGCTCGCTTTCCGGTCGGGCATCCAGCCACGGCCCAGGATGTGGCGGCGGCGGTCAGATTCTTTGCTTCCGAAGAAGCCTCCTTTATCACCGGGCAGGTGCTGAATGTGAGCGGAGGGTGGATGCTTTGAAGAAGGAGTCAGGATCCAGAAGTCAGGAATCAGAATCAAGTGCGTCAGTATTTCAGAATGTCAGTCGGTCAGTCCGCCCCACTGACAAACTGAAATACTGACTTACTGAAATACTTGAAAATGAAGATTCTCACCGCAGTACAGATGCAGCGCATTGACAGGGTGACGACGGAGAAGTTCGGAGTCCCCAGCCTTACCCTGATGGAAAACGCCGGGCGGGGCGTGGTGGAATTCCTGGTCGAGCGTTTTGGCCCGCTTGAAACTCACCGGATAGCGGTCGTTTGCGGGCGCGGCAATAACGGTGGCGACGGTCTCGTGGTGGCGCGGCTGCTACGCGAGCAGGGCCTCGCGCCTCGCGTTGTGCTCCTGGCGGATCCCGTCAGCCTCAAGAGTGACGCGGCGACTAACTATGAACGCTTGTCGGCCTCTGGGGCGCCCGATGTCGCTTTGGATCTGAAGGCTTGGCAGGCGCAGAAGGGAAACCGTGAGAACATCACCTTGCTCGTCGACGCCATCCTTGGCACGGGATTGTCTCGGCCGGTTCAGGGGTTCCTGTGTGACGTGATTCGTGACCTCAACGCGAGTTTCGCTGGTGTGCGGGTGGTGGCGGTGGATCTTCCGTCCGGCATCAACGCCGACAGCGGTGATTTGATTGGAGACTTCATTCGCGCCGATGCCACGGTGACTTTCACGGCGCCGAAGATGGCCCACGTTTTTCCGCCCGCCTGCGAGCGGATGGGCGACTGGGTGGTGAAGTCTATTGGGACGCCTGCCGAAGCGCTGAACAACGATCCCGAACTTTTCTTGAACCTGACGACGCGGGAGGATTTAGCGTGGCTTGCGGCGCCGCGCGAGCGTGCAGCTCACAAAGGTGACTTCGGGCGAGTTTTGATTTTGGCTGGCTCGGTCGGGAAGACAGGAGCAGCGGCCATGGCGGCGAAGGCGGCACTGCGCGCGGGCGCCGGCCTGGTGACTGTAGCGACTGCCAAGAGCGCGCTGCCCATCGTCGCCAGCCTCGGAATGGAGTTCATGACCGAGCCGCTGCCCGAAACCGAGGCCGGCACGGTCTCGCTCCGCGCTTTGGACTACGGACGTTTGGAAAAACTGTTAGAAGACAAAACAGTGTTGGCCCTGGGGCCGGGCCTTGGCACCGTCCCGGAGACCGCGGAGCTGATCAGGACGATCGTGAACGAAGCCAAAATTCCCATCGTCCTTGACGCTGACGGACTCAACGCCTTCGCCGGCTGCATGAAGACTTTTCGCGCCGGACGTTCGTCGTCGCCCGAGATCGTGCTGACGCCACATCCGGGCGAGATGGCGCGCTTGATCGAACGGCCAACCTCGGAGGTTCAGAAACAAAGAATCGAAGTCGCGCGAAAATTCGCCGTCGACCATAAAGCGATTTTAGTTCTCAAGGGCTATCGGACGCTCGTGGCGGCGCCCAACGGCCAGGTCAGCGTGAATCCGACAGGCAATCCGGGGATGGCCACGGGCGGCACCGGCGACGTTTTGACGGGTGTGATCGCGGGACTTCTGGCACAATATCCGTCCCGCTCCTTCGCCGAAGTCGTGGCCGCTGGGGTATACTTGCACGGCTTGGCTGGCGATTTTGCGGCCCGGGAATTGGGTGAGGCGTCGATGATTGCCGGCGATCTGCTGGAGATGCTGCCGAAGGCCCGGCGGACAGTCGAAGAAAGTCAAAGGTCAAAGGTCAAAAGGCAAAAGTAAAGAAGACGGACGGGAAAAGGTAACAAGTCAAAAGTCAAAGGCAACAAGTGGAAACGAAGGACGCCCCAAGGGATTTGCGAGAACGTTTGTTGGAGTATGCGGTGCGAATTATAAAGGTAGTTGAGTCAATGCCCAAGACAATGCCCGGCAGAAGAGTTGCTGACGAGCTTCTTCGAAGTGGCACGTGTGTTGGCGCCCATTATGAGGAGGCAAGAGGGGCCGAATCGCGAGTGGACTTTGTCCACAAGCTCCAAGTCGGTCTGAAGGAGCTTCGCGAGTCGAACTACTGGCTCCGGCTTACGTCGCGCGCCCGGCTCTTAGCTCCGCGGCGACTCACTGCCATTATCGACGAATCGAATCAGCTCCTGGCCATACTTTCGAAGGCAGTGGCCACGACGAAAGGAATGGCAAAAGAAAAAACTGCGAACGAAGAAGGAGGGGGAGGCTGACGGACGGGGGAAAAAGTCAAAAGTTAAAAGTCAAAGGTCAAATGTTGAGAGCTAAACGGCGGGCGCACCTTCCAGTTTTGACTTTTGACATTTAACTTTTGACTTTTCTCTATGGGAGATGATTATTCGAAGGTCAAGAAAGCTGAGACTGTGACGCATTCGGCCTCGGAAACTATGGCCTTCGGGCGCGCGCTGGCCCGAGAACTTGAGCCGCCATGTGTCGTGCTGCTCGAGGGTGAGCTGGGGAGCGGCAAGACGACATTGACCAAGGGCATTGTCGCGGGCTTGGGATTGGGGAGCGAAGACGAAGTAACCAGCCCCTCGTTCACCCTGGTGCACGAGTACGGAACGGACAGAAAAGCGTATCATGTAGATCTCTACCGCATTGAGACGACTCAGGAACTGGCAACGCTCGGACTCGACGAAATCTTTGCCCAGCCCGCGGTCGTCATCATTGAGTGGGGCGAAAAGCTCGGACAGAATGTCCCGGGCCGCCGCTTCCGAATCCAGATGGAGTATGTGAACCGTGAAGATCGCAAAATCAAAGTGGAACACCCCGGATTATAGTCTCGCACTGCGTGCCGCGATTGCTCTCGGCTGGGCGGCAGTATTCATGTGCGGATGCGGAGGCGGTATCCCGCCCACGCGCTACTACACACTGAAGTTTCCAGCGCTCGCCCCCGCGGCAGACTCGAAGACGGGTTTGATCCTGGAAATCGAAACGTTCCCCGCTTCTGAGAACCTGCGCGACGATCGTGTCCTTTATTACGAATCACCGACCCGGTTCGGCTACTACGAATATCACCGTTGGAGCCCGGATCCCGCTGCGGTGGTTGCCGAAATGACGAAGCGGCGCGTGCAGGAGATGGCGGTCTTCGCCCACGTGCGGTCGTCGCCGACTCATGAGCCGGCCGACTTCCTCCTCAGAGGCCGCTTATTGAATTTCGAGGAGCTGGACTACGCGCCGGGCGGCAAGGTGCGGGTGGCGCTGGAATTGAGATTGGTGCGTACGGACGACCACAAAACAGCATGGTCCGACCGGCGCGAGGTGGAACGCTCAATTGACGAAAAGGGCGTGGACGGCGTCGTGAATGCTTTGAGCGCGGCGACTGATCAACTCCTGAGTCAGGCGCTGCCCGGCCTGGGCGCCGAGGTCGAACGGGAATTCAAGGAGCGCGCGGAAAAACCCAAATGAACGATGAGGAAAAAAGAATGGCGGAGACTGTCGGGCGAACGCCGTGGGCCCTGATCGTCGGCTCGTCGAGCGGATTTGGTGAAGCAGCGACGCTGGAGCTGGCGCGCTCGGGCCTGAACATTTTTGGCGTTCACTTTGATCGCCGCTCCGCCATGCCCCACGTCAACGAGGTCATCGAAAACGTCCGGGCGGCAGGTCGCGACGTTCTCTTTTTTAACATCAATGCCGCGGACGTAGCCAAGCGGGCCGAAGTCCTGAACCAGATGCAGGAGCACTGGAAGCAAATCGGCGGCGAGCATTTTGTGAAGGTGTTCTTGCACTCGGTGGCGTTCGGAACACTGCTGCCGTACGTTTCTGAAGACCATGAAGGCGAAGTGTCGCAGCCGCAGATGGAAATGACCCTCGACGTGATGGGGAGCAACCTGGTTTACTGGGTGCAGGAGCTGATGCGCCGCCAAATGCTGGGCTCGGGATCGCGCATCTATGCCATGACCAGCGCCGGCGGGCACAGCGTGATCCCCAATTACGGCGCCGTGTCGGCCGCCAAGGCGGTGCTCGAATCGCACATCCGCCAGTTGGCATATGAATTGATGCCGCATGGCATCACCGCCAACGCCATTCAGGCTGGCGTCACCATTACGCCGGGTTCAAGCAAAATCCCCGGCATCGAGAAGCTCGCCGAGTTTGCCAAAATGAGAAACCCCGGCGGGAGATTGACCACTCCCCAAGACGTCGCTTCCGCCATCGCCGCCCTCATGAGTGACAAAACTCAGTGGATGACCGGAAACGTCATCCGCGTGGACGGCGGGGAAGACATCGTGACGTAACGATGATGAATGCTGAATGATGAATCAAAACTAGAAATCAGAAATCAGAAATCAGAATGCCAGATCGGCCGCAGAGTTCTTCGGCTTTCTAATTTCTGATTTCTAGTTTCTGATTTCTAGTTTCTGATTTGAATGGAATTCCCTGGCGGCAGAGTTCACGACGGTGGCGAATGCTGCTAAGAAGGTGCAACGATTTTGAAGCTCAGTCGCCAGATGCTGGCGCAGGCCCGGGTCATTGCCAAAGGAAAGCGGATTCGTCGTCTCGATATTCTGCTGGCCAGTTACGGGGGCAGGCCGTCAAAGTGGGTGAAAAAGAGCAGCCCGCCGTTCGAGATCAAGGGCGAGCGCTTCGAGTATCATTGGTATGAGCATCCCGGCATCGGGAAGGTCGAAATAAAACAGAAACGGATTAAGCAGCGATGATCATCAAACTGCGGCGGAGAAGTGCACGGTATCCAGACCTGACACTGGGGCAGCTCTACGTCGTCATAGGAATCGAAGGTGACGATTATCGAATTCTGAATGACGCCGGCCGGCCATATCTCTACCCTCGCGGAATCTTCGAGGTACTCGACGCCCGTGAGCCGGGGGATTGGGTCAGTGAGTACGGTGAAGAAGGTGAGCGGTACGCCTATCCCCCGCCGCTCAACGGTCCCGGGTTTTTCGAGGACTTTTTTGACAGCAAACCCGACGCAGTGAAAACCTTCTGGCGCATCGTTAACCAGCGTCTGAGTGCTGTCGGAGCGGTTGCGTAGCGCCATGTGGGGATTAGTTGGGGACCTGAGGTCAACCAGGGGCCAAACCGAGAATACGGGCGAGCTCGGAGGAAGAAACCTTCCGGCCAGTAGCATTTCGCGCCCGATAGATATTTGCAAACTCCGCGATGGTAATGGTCTCCGGGTCGGAGTTTGCGATGTGTTTGATTTCGTCGCCAGATTGGATCGTTCCCTCCTGGAGAACGCGCAGGTAGAAGCCATTCCGGCCGCCTTCCTCGAAGGTCTTGACCATATCGGGCCGTCGCAACGCGATGCCGAGTTTGTAGCAGGGGAAGCGCGGCTGGGTTACCTGAAATCGCGCCGTGCCGACCTCCAACACATCACCGATGGAGATATCTGTGTCAGGCAACTCGTCGACTGTAAGATTTTCGCCGAATGAGCCCGGGCCGAGATCGTCGCGCTGGAGAAATTCTCTCCAGTACTCGACGTTTTTCCAGGAGTAGGCATACACCGCTTTGTTGGCGCCGCCATGCACCGAGAGGTCGGCTTGGCGGTCGCCCTCGATGTTCAGTCTTGTGACTTTCACCGGGCCGCGCACGGGCTGTTTGAAAATCCCGGTCTCGACGCGGCGTCCGTGTTCGACCACCGTGCGCGGGAGAGCGACGTTGATGGAGAGGAGTTTCATGCGCGATTGGATGCGGTAGGCATGCGAACGATACACTTGCTGCGCCGAGGCTTGAACGCAATGGCGAGTGTTGCCGCCGCGCGAGAGCAAGGGCAAGAGAGATCCTTCGCCGCGCTCAGGATGATATGCTTGCCACTCGCCACTTGCCCCTTGCCACTGATTCCTAATTCCCAATTCCTAATTCCAGATGGTATAAGTTATCCTGCGATTATGGCTTCAGAGCGACTTATCGTTGTGGGCGGAGTGGCCGCGGGGCTCAGTGCGGCGAGCCGGGCGCGGCGCGTCAATCCGCACCTCGAAATTATCGTTTATGAAAAGGGGCCGGACATTTCTTATTCCGCGTGCGGCTTGCCCCACTTGATTGCGGGAGCGGTTCGAGAAGCGGACGCGTTGCGCGTCTACTCGCCGGAATTCTTCAGGGACAGTCGCAACATTCAGGTGTTGACCGGCCACGAGGTGGCGGAAATCTCGCCGGGCAGCCGGCGCGTGACCGTCATCCCGCCGGGCGGCGGCGATCTCGACGAGGTTCGTTACGACCGCTTGGTGCTGGCCACCGGCGCCGAGCCGGCGCGGCCCGCTGTGCCCGGAATTGATCTCGGCGGCGTCTTTCACGTTAACGATCTTCAATCTACGCTCGCTCTCGGACGCCATCTCGAGACACAGCGCTCTCAGCACGCCGTGATCATAGGCGGCGGATACATCGGCCTGGAAATGGCGGACGCGCTGGTGACCCGCGGCCTTCGCGTGACCATGCTCGAGCGCTCCGCCGGCCTCTTCGAGGCCGTGGATGAAGACCTGGCGGCGCGCATCGGGAAGGAACTTGCCGACCATGGCGTCCGGCTCGTCAGCCAGGCCCCCCTGGCGGCGCTGCTTGGCGACCGCAGTGCCCGCGTGCGACGGGTAGCCTGGGAAAATGGCGAGACTGAAGTTGATGTTGTCATCCTGGCGACCGGCGTTCGGCCGAGGGTGAAACTTGCCGAGGAGGCGGGCATCCAATTGGGTGTTACCGGGGCGATCGCCGTGACCGATCGCATGGAAACGAGCGCCGCAGCGGTCTATGCCGCGGGCGACTGCGCGGAAGCGATGTGCCGGGTGACTGGACGTCCTGCTTATTTGCCTCTTGGCACCACGGCCAACAAGCAGGGCCGGGTGGCAGGGGAGAACGCCGCCGGAGGCCGCGCGCGTTTTGCGGGGATTGTCGGCACGGCGGCGGTTAAGGTCTTTACACTCGAGATGGCGCGGACCGGCCTCAGCCTGACCCAGGCCAGGGAAGCAGGATTCCCCGCGCGCGCCGCGTCGGTCCAGGCCGCCGAGCACGCGCGATATTTGGGCGGAGTAGACATCCTGGTGAAATTGGTGGCGGACGGCGCATCCGGCCGTTTGCTCGGGGCGCAGATGGTGGGCACGGCGGGCGTCGCAAAAAGGATCGACGTCCTGGCGACGGCATTGCACGCGCGCATGACCGTCGAGCAAGTGAGCGAACTGGATTTGAGTTACGCGCCGCCCTTCTCGACCGTCTGGGACCCAATTCTGATCGCAGCCCAGGAGATGCTGCGCGAGCTGCGCAGATAACAGTGGCGAGTGGCATGTGGCAAGTGAGTGAACCGACGGGATTCGGGATTCGCAGAAAAAACGAGCACGGGAACACTTCAGCGAAAGCCGAATCCAGAAACCCGAATCCCTCTCCACCAGCCGCGTGCAACTGGCCACTGTCCTTCATGGAGAATTTGATAAAATGAAGACGAGGTGAGAGGAGGAAATCGTAATGGCAGCCGTAGCTCCACGCAGGAAGGCGCCGCCGATCAAGCTGACCGCAACCGACCGCAAGAAATTCTCTTTGGAGACCGCCCTCACTCACGGGCCGGTGCTTGCGGCGTTCTTCAAGGTATCGTGCCCGGTTTGCCAGTACACTTTTCCTTTCGTGGAACGCATGTTCCAGCAGTTCCGCGCGGCCGGTGCCGAGGGCATTCAGATTTGGGGCATCTCGCAGGATAACGCGCAATACACCGAGCGCTTCGCCAAGGAATTCGGCGTGACGTTTCCCATGCTGATTGACGAAGAGCCTTACGAGACGTCGAGCGCGTATGGCCTGACCCACGTTCCCACTCTCGTCCTCATCGCACCGGACGGCCATGTGGAGATTTCGGGCGACGGTTTCAGCAAGTCAGACCTGCTCGAAATCAGGCAGTCATTCGTTCGCCACCTCAAGGTCAAGCCCGCCGAACTCTTCAAACCGAAGGAGCAAGTGCCTGCGTACAAACCGGGCTGAGGGTCCAAGAACTAGGCTTGGTCAAGCCGCTCTTAGAAATTAGAAACTGGAAATTAGAAATCGGTACTTCAGCGCTGGAGACGAATGGATTTGTGTTCGCCGGTTATAGGATTTCCGCTTCGCGCTGGAGGTCGCGCTTTTTGTGCTTGGGCGATTTGAGTTTGGGAGCTTCTTCGCGGCGGACAGGCGGGGGCGTGCCCACAATGATGCGGGCGCGGCGCTTCACCTCTTTTGAGGCGCGAAAGGGCTTGAGTTTGCGGCGAGAAGCCATACTCTTCGGGAGCGAAAATTGAGATTTCGGAAGCTGCGCTTCAAAGACCACTCTGCGAATCCCGAAATCCGAACCCCGAATCCCGTCGCTCTAGCGTAGTCTTGGCGGAAGTGTGTCGGAATCGAACCGACCGGTCCACCATAGGCAGACCCGCAGGATTTGAAGTCCCAGGCGGACACCAGCCCGCATTCACTTCCGCTATTAAGTTTGCATGAAGTCGCTTCCAGTGCGCAAGGCGTTTTACTTTGAAGGATGAATGATGAACGCTGAAGGATGAATGAGGATAATGGAAGCGGGTTTCGACTTGTCATCGGGTGGTCGCCCGTTCCCAAGTGGGATTGCACGAACACCCCAATGCGTGCCAAAATAGCTTAAGCGATGAATGATGAACGATCAATGATCGGTCAAAGATCGAAGCGAGAAGCCAGGAGTTAGAAACTAGAAGCGCGACAGCAGGTCCCTCGACTCTTAGATTCTCGCTTCTAACTTCTCACTTCCATTCATCATTCATAATTCCGCAGTCGGGGCGTGGCGCAGCCTGGTAGCGCGCTTGCCTTGGGCGCAAGAGGTCCGCGGTTCGAATCCGCGCGCCCCGACCAATTACTGCAATAGCTTACGAAGGCAGACTTGCTGCCGGAAGCTGATTTGTGACGTACTTTGTGGCATAACCCCCTTCGAACTTACTCGTTTTGCTGGTCATGAGCGTTTCCAGAGCCGCGCGACGGGCAGCAATCCTTGGGTGTGAGCAGTGCCGGGTCATGTTCGGGTCGATGTGTCCCGCCACTTCCCGAATTACACCCTCGGGCACTCCCGATTCCAGCATCTCGGTCATGCACTGGTGCCGCAAATCGTAGTAGCGGAACGTCGCCAGCCGGGGCATGGGGTCGATTCCCCTCTCAGTATTTCCCCTTTGCCGCCGCCTCTCGCAGCGAGCGCCAGGCGGTCCGCCAGCCACTCATAGGGTGCTTCGGGTCGATTGCGGGCCACTCTCGATGAAATACGTAATGCTCCGGCGCGTAGGTCCCAAGAGAATCAGCCCGTTGTTTCATCGCAGCGAATGCGGACCATGCGAGATCGTTTAGCGGGATAACTCGGGTGCCAGCTTCCGTCTTCGACCGCCGGACGGTCACAAGTCGGTCAAAGGGATTCAAATCACTCCACAAAAGTCGCCGTAGCTCCACCGGCCGCATGGAGGTATTCGCGGTTATCAAAGCCGCACAATAAGCGACCATCCATTCTGGCCGTTTCGAAGCGGTTTCCCATAGTCGCTGTTTTTCCGCTTCTGTGAGTATGGACTTAGGTTCTTCCTTCACCGGTAACAGCCGTATATCATCCCGCAAACGGCTGAGGAGCTTCGCGCGCTTCAAAAGTCGAAACAGGGCTTTAACCTCGTGGTTGACGGTGCTCGGGTGTTTCCCATTTCCGAGGCGTTGTGCCTGAAATTGGCGAATATCATCCGCCGTGATTTGATTAAGCCGCTTCGCCGAGAAGAAATCACGCAAGCGGTTTGTGAGGTCACCCTCCCAAGATTTTCGGGCATCTCCGGCTTGTCTAAGGCTTGCGGGCCGAAGGTCAAACAAAACGGGCAAGAACTTTTCTATCGCTGCCGGAACCACGACGACCACGATCCGAGCCTCAAGATCAACCAGAAGAAAAACTGCTGGATGTGTGGCCCGTGCGGGGCATACGGCAATGCGTGGGCGTTGGCGGCTTTCCTTGCGAGGCTCGATCCGAATGACAAGCCAGCGGTCACGAAGTGGCTGAGTGAACACGGGCTGCTGCCCAACTCTGCCGGCGGCCCGCGAGGACGGCATCCCATTACAGTCCAGGACCTCGCCCACGACAAAGGACTTCCGATCGACTTCCTGACTAAGCTAGGTTTGGAGAACTGCCCACAGGGGGTTCAGATTACGTATCGCCTGGTGGATAACTCTTTCGCTCCCAGACAGCGTCTTCGCACTGCGCTCGCCGCGAAAAAGGGCAGTTTCTGGCTCAAGGGAGAGGGTGCAATAGTGCCACTCCGTTTTTCTGAAAGGGCCACCGCCGATCGGTGCCATCTTAGACCGCAAATGGGCGTGTGGGGAAGTCATCGGCAAGCAGCGAGGCGCTTGAGGGATTTCTGAACGGCCACGGTTAACCCAACTAGTTCTCATTAATTAGAGGCCAAAATGACCCCTTGCGCGACCCGCGGAAGCACCTTGCACTGCAGACCCGACTGACAATTGCGATCAGCGGCGGTCAAGTGTATGTTATCGGTCGGGCCGGAGGTCGATAGTGGAAATTCCGGTCTACAGGAGAACGACCCGTGAGCGAATCAACAAGGCGTAAGTTTCTCCAGGATGTAACCGTTGGGCTGGGGACGGCCGCCACCGCGGGCACCTCGAAATTCTCGACCATCGGCGCAAGCATGGCTTCGATAGCGACGGAGAGCGAAATTCCCAACCTTGAGAATCAGAGCCCCTCGACCGCAATCGACTTTCGCTACTCCCCCCTCTCCTGGCAAACGACTTACTGCTACCCGGACGATCCTCACAAGAGCCTGATTGGCGAGCACGGCGAGCTGCGCTACGGCCACCCGGGCCAAGGTGGCGGGATCGCTTACTTTCCTGAAGTGGTGGAATTCTCCCTACTGGGGATGGAAACCAACCAAGTGAGCTGGCAGCGTCTGGAAGCTCCGGGTGTTCCTATCATTCATACTCGACTGGACCGTCCCGAAGCTTTTCTGCACATCACCACCTTCGCGACGCGGCGGGAGGGCGAGGGTCGCGTGGACAACGTGATTCTGGAAATCGAACCGCGCACGGCTCACTCACTCGTGGTGGTCCCGCTGGTGATTCTAAAGACGAAGCGCGAAATGAAAGCTCATGCGACTCCTGAAGCGACGATCCTGCGCCTCGACCAGGAAAAGGCCGCGCCATTTCTGATCAGTAATGTGCCTTTCTCGCAACCCCAGGTTGGGGGGTTCCAGTGGTCGTATCCAATTCAAGCCGCCGTGGCAACCGAGGGCAGACCGGTCCGCTGTTTCCTGCGGTTTCCGCAGGAAGGTCAGGACGTTGACAAGCTGAAGGACGGCCTCGCCGCCCCAGACCGCTTGTTGGCCGAGGCGCGCGACCACTGGCTGAACTGGAAACCCTTTGACGGCAAGGTGTCGATGCAATTTCCCGGCCCGCACGGAGAATTTCTAGTGGCCTGCGCGCGCAACATTCAGCAGGCCCGCGAAGTGAAAGCCGGCAAGCTGACGTTTCAGGTGGGGCCCACGGTTTACCGCGGCCTATGGGTGGTGGACGGCCACTTCCTTCTCGAGGCCGCCCGCTACCTTGGCTATGACGCACTGGCGCAAGAGGGACTGGAAGCCACCTGGCAGCGTCAAGAGGCGAGTGGTGGAGTGTTTGCGGGAGGCGGACGCGAGCACTGGAAGGACACGGGGATTGCTCTGTTCACTCTGGTGCGGCAGGCCGAACTGGGCGAGGACTGGAGCTATTTCCGCTCGATGCAGCCCAATGCGGTGCGGGCCGTGAAGTTTCTCGTTAGCCTTCGCGACAAAGCCAAGGGCGATGGCAGCACCAACGGTCGGTACGGCCTGCTGGCGCCCGGTTTTGGCGACGGCGGACTGGGAGGTATCCACTCCGAGTTCACCAACACCCTGTGGGTTCTCGCAGGATTGAAGGCCCTGACGGAAGCGACGGACCGGCTGGGCCTACCGGACCCCGGCGGCGCAAAGCCGTTTTATAAGGAATTGCGCGCGGCGTTTTTTGCGGCTGCTCGCCAGGAGATGCGGCGGCACGCCGACGGCTTCGACTACTTGCCGATGCTGGTGAGGGAAGACCCCTTGTGGTCCGTTCCGGAAGAATGGGACCGGCCGAGACCGCAGGGTGCGCAGTGGGCGCTGTCCCATGCGATCTATCCAGGGCTGGTATTCGATAAGAACGATCCGATTGTGCAAGGTCATATTCGCCTGATGCAAGCCTGCACGCAGGAAGATATTCCAGCGGAAACCGGTTGGCTTCCGCACGGGGGAGTTTGGAATTACAACGCGGGATTCGTGGCGCATGTCTACCTGTGGGCCGGCGTTGCCGACTGGGCGCGCTCGACGTTCACCGGGTTTCTGAATCACGCTTCGCCGCTCTATTGTTGGCGCGAGGAGCAACCCTTGCGGGGGAGCCTGACGGCGGACTACATCGGCGACATGCCCCACAATTGGGCGAGCGCGGAGTGCGTGCTCTACTTGCGCCACATGCTGGCGCTCGAGGACGGCCGGGATCTGCGCCTGCTCGCGGGAGTTGGTGATTTTGAGCTGGCCAGCGGCGAACCCCTGAGCGTTGTTCAGTCACCCACACGCTTCGGCCGAGTTGACCTGAGCCTCGAACCGCTCGATCGCCACGAGGGCTGGCGTTTGAAGTTCGGTCGCGGCTCCGGACCGGTTCCGGCGAATGTCCAACTACCCGCAACGCTGGGAAGCGGCTGGCGCTTCGCGAAAATCACTGGCGCGGACGCCCGCCCGCAGGGTGAAATGCTTCTCGTAACCCCCAGCGCAGCGTCTTGGGAAGCAGTGTGGAAGGTCTGAGATCGCCGGTTGTTGAGGTGCCCCGCGTCACGAAGCATGGCGAGGCGGGCCGTGAACATTTGTCCCCGCGGGGATCGCTGCTTGAACCCTTGCAGCCAGAATTTGACTGCATCGAGAAGATTTCGGCCTAAAGGATAGCCTCTTGCGCGCCATGAAGGCTGCGGGAGCCCGGTCTAATCGACTGGAAAATGAGATCGCCGGGCGCGGCTCGCCTCACCCTTAGCTGTGGAACAATCCCAGCTGATCTGACGTCGTGGCGGGACTCGATGGCCTGCGCGAGGCTCTACGCTTGGGCACACTTTCAAGTGAACTACCGAACATGAGGAGTTGTGTCACCATTGCTGGGATCGGCGCTGGAGGTGGAATGATGACCTCTGGCACATCCCTCTCCTGAGAGTTTGTTTCCATTTCCGATGGTGATATCTCCACGGCCCGGACTCCGAATACTTCCACCTGATCCCTCTGCAATTTCTTCCACACAGCGTCGGCTGACTCGCCAATCCCTTGGGGTCCCCAGTAGAGTCCAAAATGAACCCTTGCGCGGCCCGTGGAAGCACGCGGCACTGCAAACCCGACTGACGAGCGCGTTCAGCGGCGGTCAAGTGTATGTTATCGGTCGGGCTGGAGGTCGATAATGGAAATTCTGGATTAAGTCCTGCGGTTAGGTCTGCCGAGGTATGCTATGACAAGCGGAGGTGAGCGATGGAACCGTTTCGTCTTCATGTTTTCGTTTGCGATCAGAAGAAGCCGGAGGGCGTGCCGTGCTGCTCGGGGCGAGGGTCGGAGAAGGTGATCGATGCCCTTCGCAGAGAGGTCGCGGCGCGCGGATTGGACAACGGAGTTCAGATCACCGTGTGCGGCTCGTTCGGGCTATGCGAGCGCGGCCCGAACATGGTGGTTTATCCCGAGGGTGTCTGGTACTCCGCCGTCGCGCCCGAAGACGTCTCGCAGATTGTTCGGGAGCATTTCCAGGAAGGCCGGGTGGTTGCGCGGCTGGCGAACACCGACGAAGAGGCTTTGCGCCATGAGATTGCGTCGAACCGGGACAAGATGCGGGCGGCTTTGCGGGCCAAGGACCAAGCCGGCGCACTGCCCGACGAATGGGTGCAAATGGTTCGAGGCTATCAAGAGAGCCGAGTCATCCTCACCGCGGTGGAACTCGACATCTTCACCGCGGTGGGCCACGGCGCGGCCGCGGCCGAGGTGGCAGGCCGGATCCAAGCCGACCCTCGCGCCACTGAAATGCTAATGAACGCGCTCGTCGCGATGGGACTCCTCTCGAAGCAGGAAGGGATCTTCCGCAACAGTCCGGCGGCGAGTCGGTATTTCGTCGCGGGCTCGCGCGACGATGCTCGTCTGGCCACACTCCACACGGTGCACACCTGGCGCCGATGGTCTACCTTGACGGAATGTGTGCGAGCCGGAACTTCCGTCACCTATCAGGAGATGAGCGAGCGCGGGGAGGAGTGGGCGCGCGCTTTCATCGCCGCCATGCATCGCAACGCCGCCGAGCGCGCGCCTCTGGTGGTCCAGGCCGTGGGTGTCGAGGGTGTGCGCCGAATGCTCGACGTGGGTGGCGGGTCGGCCGCTTACTCCATCGCCTTTGCCCGAGCGAGCGCGGAACTTCAGGCAGAGATCTTGGATTTGCCGACGGTTTTGCCCATCGCCGAAAGCCACATTCAGGACGCCGGGCTTGCCGGCCGCATCCGGACGCGCGCCGGCGACCTGCGGACGAACGAGCTCGGAGAGGGTTATGACTTGGTTCTGGTCTCCGCGATCTGCCACATGCTCGATCCCGAAGAAAACCGGGAGCTAATTCGTCGCTGCTTCGCGGGGCTTGCTCCGAAAGGCCGAATCGTGGTTCAGGATTTCATTCTCGAGCCCGACAAGACAGCGCCGAAATTCGCCGCTCTGTTTTCCCTGAACATGCTCGTCGGCACACGAGCCGGCAGCAGCTACAGCGAGGGTGAATACGCCGCATGGCTGCGAGAAGCCGGTTTCGGCGACGTTCGACACCTCCGGCTGCCGGGACCTTCAAGCCTGATGATTGGCAGGCGCCGTGCGTGACGAGCGGGCAGCCACCGGACGAATTGTGTCTCGTAAATTCTTGGGGAAGGAGCGGGCGCTAAGATGGTGGCATGTCGCATGTGGATCGCCGGCGCCTCTCGGACCGAATCTTGTTTGTCACGGTCAATCCTGGCCGCGCGTATTTGTCGGAATCGTATAGCGCCTGACGGACAAGCCCACGGCACCTAAACCGTGCCGTGGATGCCAGCTCGGCAGGAGCCCGAGCGGAAATCGGCGAGTTGGTGGCTGTCTACAGATCATGACCGAACGACAACAAGAATCTGTAGACTTTGATATAGAGTTTTACCGTGTCCCCGCCGATGAGGCCCTCAAACCTGGCTCCCCTGAGACTCGTGTAATTGGTCCCTTTTGAGTCCGCCCTTCCTCAAGACTGAGAAAATGGTGCGGTACCGCAGAGAGGACATCGAGAAATTTCTGGCTGATCGGTACTGTTGCGAGAAGGACCGATTGGCTCAAGACTTGAACTAGCCTGGCTTCTTGTCACAGGTTGCCTCAAGCAATTCGGGAAGGTCTACGTTAACGCAACTGCTTGCCGTGGCGAACCGCGTAGCCAAACTCCTCTACGCACGGCACAGAGTGAGGAATTGCTTGGAGCGGCTTTAAGAGCCCTGCCCAAAAACCTAGCAGACGAGTCGCCCCTAAGCGCAAGAAACGATTAACGCTGGGACTCTTGGTTCGGACAGCCCAAAATCACCTGATTTTGGGCCCGGCAATCTACGCAAACTTACATCACAGGATCAACCACTTGCGGCGGGCAGCAGAGTGAGGTTTTTGGGCAGGTGGTCCGCGGCACGATTCGGGCGCCATTGCGGCTCAGAAGCTGGCAGGATTTCTTGCGAGTACGCGTCGCTACAATCTCGGATGAACACTGGCCACGTGCCGCCGTCCTCGTCTCGGAACCTGCACTGAGTGGGTAGACAGCACCGCGAACCTCGGTGGTTTAAACCATCAAAGACACATCGCGCGCTCGGAACGCAATATCATAGTTCCCACCTAGCTCATCGGGTGTATATTGCAGTCACGATTCTAAAGAAGGAGTTCCGGACAAAAGATTGTTCGCCGCAACGTGCGGCATCGGGGGTTAGTGTGAAACAGATTCGACGGGCAACAGCAGGGCGCGCGGTGATAGGGGCCGCGTGGGTGATAGCAATGGTTTTTGCGCTCGCCGCAGGATTGGCGATGGCGCAGCAAGGCGTCCCGGTGGTGACCGGCGACGCGCGCGTGGACAAGATGCTGAGCCAGATGACGCTGGAAGAAAAAATGACGCTCATCCACGGTACGAGCGAAGACGCGGTGGCCTATCAGGGCCAGGCGGGCTATTTGGGCGGGATTCCGCGCTTGAACATTCCCGGCCTGCGCTTTGCCGACGGGCCGCCCGGCGTGCTCACGCGGCATCCTTCGCAGGCGGAGACCGCCACCATGGGCGTGGCGGCAACCTTCAGCGTGAAGGATGCGGAGGCAAATGGTGTGGTGATCGGCCGCGAGGCGCGCGCGCTCGGCATTGACGTCTCCTTGCAGCCCTTCGTGAACATCGACCGCGATCTCGAATTCGAGCGCGGCTACAACACCTTCGGCGAAGACCCCTTCCTGAGTGGCCAGATGGGCGCGGCGGAAATTCGCGGCATTCAGTCGCAGCACGTGATGGCCCAGGTGAAGCACTACGTGGCCTATGACACGGACTCCGACAATGTGTTCGTGGACGATCAAGCTCTGCACGAGGTTTACGTGGCGCCGTTCGACGCCGCGGTGCGGGCGGGCGTTTCTTCCATCATGTGTTCTTACAATCGCCTGAACGGAACATTCGCCTGCGGAAATGATTCCACGCTCACCAAAATTCTGCGCGACCAGATCGGCTTCAAGGGATTCGTCACTTCGGACTGGGGAGCGACGCACGCGGTGAAATTCATCAATGCGGGCCTGGACATGGAGATGCCCGGCCCGCCGGCGCCGGGAGGTTTCCCGATTCCCTCCTTCTTTGACTCGGAGCCCGTTCCGCCTCCCCCGCCGCCCCAGCAGCAGTTTGCCGAGGACATTTCAGAAATGTTCTTTGGGGTTATCCCCGAAGAGCCCCGTCCTGAGCCCTTCGATTTCAGCGACTTCGGACGAAAGGAAGATCCCAAGAAAATGCCCGACGCTTTGAAGGATGGCACGGTGAATGAGGCTGCCATCACCCGAGCGGCCGGACACGTTTTGTACGAAATCAAGCAATTCGGCTATCTCGACGGCCAATCGAAGCACGAAGTGACCGAGCAGTCCATCGCTGCGAACGCGAAGATCATCGAGAAGACCGGCGAGGATGCGGCGGTTCTGCTGAAGAATGAGGGCGGCGCGCTGCCGCTGAAGGCCGCCGATCTGGATTCGGTAGTGCTGATCGGACCTGGCGCGGGCCAGGTGATGGCCATCGGCATCAGCGGCGAGCGATCGGTTGGCCTGCCGGAGCGGCAAGTGGGGCCGCTGGAGGCGATGAAGAAGATCTCCGGCAATTCGAATATTCATTTCGCTGTGGATGATGACATGACCGGCATAACCATTCCCGCCAACGCGCTGAGCCACGACGGCCAGCCGGGTCTGGAACGGATTGATAGCGGCGCAAGCAGCGGCTCCGGGCAAATTGACCCGGAATTAAACTTCACCGTCAAGAGCGGCAATGCGCTGCCGGCCAACTCGACCGCGACGTGGAAAGGAGCTCTCACCGTTCCGCACGACGGCGATTACTGGCTTTGCTTACAGGCACTGGGCACGAACGCCAACCTCTCCATTGACGGCAAGCGGCGGGCCGGGACGGGCGCCTTCCAGGGCGGCGTGCACGGTGACATTCTTCAAGCCAATCAAGACAACGCTGTGCCTACTACCGACGGACTGGACAACGTGCGCCGATCGATTCATCTCACCGCCGGAGCGCACGCGATTGAAGTGAAAATCAGCCCTGACAGCTCAAACGCGGCGGTGCAGGTGCGCCTGAACTGGTACACGCCCGAGCAGCGACAGGCCGACCATGAAGCAGCGATTGCGGCAGCCAAAAACGCAAAGGTTGCAGTCGTTTTCCTCTGGACTTGTCTCCACCCGGTGTTTGGACTGCCGGGCGAGCAGAACAAGCTGGTGGACGAAATCGCCGCCTTCAATCCCAACACCATCGTGGTGCTCAACACCAGCCAGCCCGTGGCGCTTCCATGGATTGACAAGGTGAAAGCAGTGTTGGAGATGTGGTGGCCGGGCGATGAGGGTGGATGGTCCACGGCCAACCTCCTGCTGGGCAAAACCAGCCCGGCCGGACGCTTGCCGGTCACTTGGGCGAAGCGCCTGCAAGACTACGCGGCCACCGATCCCAAGCACCCGGAGCGGTCGCACAAGGGCGTGGGTGGCAAGACGACTTTCAGCGAGGGCGTGGACGTGGGCTATCGTTGGTTCGACAGGCAAAGGACCGAGCCGCTCTTCCCGTTTGGCCACGGCGTCAGCTACACCACGTTTTCCTATTCCGGCTTGCAGGTGCGGAAGACTTCCGACGGCGGACTGGACGTGAAGTTCACCATCAGGAACACGGGCGGCATGGAGAGCGACGAAGTGCCCCAAGTTTACCTGGGCGCGCCGAGAGTGATTCCCTCGGGCGTCCAATTCCCGGTGCGGTCCCTGGCGGCTTTCGACCGCGTTTCAATTCCCGCGGGCCACAACAAAACCGTCACGCTTCACGTTGCGCCGCGGCAGTTGCAAGATTGGTCCACGGCGGCCAGCAAGTGGGTCACGGCGAGCGGCCAGCGGACAGTCAGCGTCGGCACATCGTCGCGCGACCTGCGGCTGAATGCCAGCGTTCAGATGTGAGGGAAGAGGTTTTGTAGCGCCGACGCTTGCGTCGGCCTCATTTGGCCTATCCGGGAGGCCGGGGCAAGCCCCGGCCCTACGTTCGATGCGGGCCACAGGAAACCTGGGAATCCGCTCTAGAACCTTTCGCCCGGCGAGGGAATGTCTTCTGGGCTGCTGCCTCCGGCCATCTCGACTTCCAGCAATGGGAACCTAATGATATGCCCACGGTTCCCTTCTTTGAGGCCGCGCGGGACCTTGGCGAGACCATGGAGGTTCCCGTTTATACCCTGGAAGGACTCTCATTTTCACTGGTCCAGTTTTCGGGGGGCAGGTCAGTTTCGTCCGTTTGCCGATCCCGTTCAGCGGATGTATCGTCGCGCACACGGAAGTAACTTCCGAATCCGCCGTCGCTCGGCCAGAACTTCGGATTGCCCCTGCGGAATCGTCGATGAAGACTAGGCGACCACTCGTTACTTGTGCCAAGCCGGTATGGGTCTGGTCCGCTTTCAAAGCGCAATCGTCCTAGCTTCCGGGAAGGGCGATTCCGGGACATGCGAGCTCTGCGCAAATTGCGTGAAGAACTGCCCGCGCGATGCGATCCGCGTTTCGACCCGGAAGCCGGCTGCAGAGTTGTGGAGCATCCAACAACCGCGCCTCTTCGACGCAGCCCTGGCAGCGATGGTCGCTGGCGCGGTGCTGATCGAGCAGTTTGCGCTGGCGGGTGGGTGGAACCGCTTGGTTGCGGCGGCTAGCGCCGCGCTACACCTCGATCCCTACGGTTCATTTCCGTTCGTGTATGCCGCACTGCTGGCGATGTTCATTGCCGCTCCGCTCTTGGGATTACTGTTGGCAAGCTTTGCCTCCCAGGCGCTCGCTGGAAGTGTAAGCCCCGCGGAGCTCAAGCGGAATTTTTCCTTCTCCGGGTACGCGGTCATTCCATTGGCGTTGGCCGCCCACTTGGCGCACGGTCTTGATCGTTTGTTGACTTGGTCGCGAACGGTACCCTTTGCCTTGGCGGCGATGGTGGGCTGGTTTCCAGGCAACAACCGTGCGGCATGGCTACCCTGGCCCACCGTCTTCTGGATAGAAGTCGCGGTTTTGGCCTTGGGCGCTGCCGTCTCCTTATATGTGGGTTTTCGGCTGGCGCCGCGTCAAGCGCGTTGCGCCCCCTGGGCCGCCTACGCTCCCCACTGTCTCCTGTTGCTATTCTTGCTCGCCGCGAATCTCTATCCCGTAGCCACAATGATGCGGCAATTCTAAGTCTAAGAGCGAATGAGCTGCGGCCAATAGGAGGCGGCCCGCTCAATCCTTCGGGAGGGCAAACGGGGCGCGATGGAAGATGGTTCCGCGTCCAACACTCCCGTCGTCGCCCTGTGCTCCGCAAGAAATCTCGCCCTTCTGAATTTCCGCCCACGTTTCATGCTGCGACCTTCTCGAGTCGGTGTTCGTGATGCAGACCGCCCAGAACAGGACTTTTTGCCACTCGCTGACCATACGGAATACGATGACCTGAAAGTTGTGCAGCCGGAATGCCTCCTGACGGTTGAGGAATGCCTGGCCCCAGGCTGGAATGTGGGCGGCCTCGGTTGTAATGAGCCACCCACTCCTTGAGAATTCCCCGCAGGTGTCTCTCATTCAGCGGAATCAGGAAATCCAGACTCTCCCGGCGAATGCTTCCGACTAGGCGTTCGCAGAAAGCGTTCGCCTGGGGCGCCCGGAATGGCGTTTTCAAGATGCTCAGCCCCATTGACTTCGGTGCCGCATCGAGCTCGAAAGAGTAAATGCTGTCGCGGTCGTGGATGAGGAACCGGTACGATATTCCACGGTGAACGTACCCTTTCTTATCCTATTCATCGTGCTTCGCTGTCAAGAAAGGTCGAGCAGACAGCCTTGGCCACCGTTTCATATTCTGCCTCTTCGGCTCAATCTGTGGTAAGCCGACTGCAGGTCTAAGTGAGCCTACTCAGTAGGCATACCGGCCCTTAGGAGGGTTTATTGTGGCATTGCTGGTGACAAAGTGGTTTCTCGCAATGTCCAAGGACGATGAAACGAGTGGCCCCGATACACGACATTTTGGACTTGCATCGCAGGTAAAGTGGTTGTCTAATCAAGTCACCCATTCACCTATCCGAGGATGGCTGAGAGGCTAGGCGTCGTGAATAACTCCCCGGCCGATCGTCCATCACCGCTGGGGCTGCTCCCTGGCGAGCCGACTCTGAGGCTCTACGACCGCGTGGTAGAAGTCCTGCGCACTCGGCATTGGCGCTTTCTCGTTATGCCGACCTGGAAGGGTCTTATGGAGGTCAGCCTAAACAAGAGTTAGCCCGATACGTACGCCTTGCTGGACGTCGTATTCTAAGCTTTGGCAACAAAACCTAGACGGTTGATACACGATGCCGAATGGAAAAGGTCATCCCGACTGCTCGTATTGCCAACATTTCAAGGGCGGCTTCATCCGGGCCTTGCGTGGGGAGAAGCCGCTCTGCGCCTTATACGAGATCGAGTTGCGACCGCTGACCAGCGAGTGGCAGTACCGACTTTGTTCTAGTTTTTCACCAACCAAGCGTTTTCACCGCCATAACATCGTTCCACTGAAGGAGCGTTTCGCTCGGTTTCCAATCCAATTGGACGCAGGGATTCTATATGTATACAAGCACCACGGCGAGGAGCACGTGCGGCCCTGGATGTCTCTCCGAACCGGGGAGGAAAAGAGTTGACGATTGACTCATGCGGCCCTAGACAGGACGTTTCCGTCGGAAGGGAGCACTCGGTTGTTTGGAAATGGGCGTCACCGACCTTCGACTCGTCCTAGTGGTCAACGCTCCAATCGAAACCTGATGGAAGGGGCTAACAAGACGATGCAGCCGACGGCCTCCGCCGCGGCTGATGCCGAGCGTTAGACGGCGGGAGGGAAGGCTGGCATGACGAAAGTCGAGCGCGCTGCCCAAATTTGGCCCGTTCTTGTCGCCGCAGCCCACAACCGTCAAGTACTCACTTACGCCGTTGTGTAGACCGAAGTCCCTAAACTCCTGCATCGTCGGCGACTCAGAAGTAATGGGTGGGCCCTGCGCTTGATACCAGTTACATGCAGACTCTGCACGCGGTCAATGATTGTTTCTACGGCGTCGTCCTCTCGATATCCAACTGGGCTGGGGTTGATGACAAGTATCTGTCAGCCGGGGCAAAGACAAACTGAAGAAACCAGTGCCTGGCGTTTATAAGGCTGTGAGGCACCACTGAAGGACCGCTCTGGTGTCGCACAGAATGGGTCAGCGGCGATGTCCTCGAATGTGAGAGGATTGCTATCTTCGGCGGCCCATTGCGAAATCTGGGATGGCGCGCCATTTGGCGCCTAGCCGGATCGCTTTGCGGCTCTATTCGCTTTTAACATCTTTCGCACCAAGGCCACCGCAAATTCTCTATCCTTGTTATCGAGGTTCTTAAAGGCTTCGACTAGGCGGCGTTCCTGGCGACCAAGTTCGCTTGCTTCCTTTTGAGACGCAGCCTGAGGCTTGCCTTCGCCTTCGAAAAAGAGCTGGTGCATCTCGACATCCAGCGCCGCTGACCATTTCCGTAGCGTCTCGAGGTTCGGAACAGTGTGCCCGTTTTCCACTCGCGAGACGTAGCAGCGCAGCAGTCCTGTACGCTTCTCGATGTCGCCTTGGGAGAAGCTCTTTGCCATACGCAGTTCGTGAAGCTTTTGTCCGATGTCCATGCGAAGGTGATAACAGAAGCGGTGCGGGCCTTCAAGTTCGAACTTAGTAAACTCTCGTTCGAACCCGGAGTGTACCCTTCGTTGACCGTGGCGGGAATGCCTGGAGCCTTAATCAAGATCTGGCTCACTAACGAGGCAGCGATCTTTCTCTGCTCGTGCCGCTCGCGAATCTCACTTCGCCCAAGAGTTCAGCAAGTTGCTGATGCGGAATCTGGGTGCAAGCTGTGAAAGGCCCGCTGCGCTGTTCCTCGCCCGATGCGCAGCGTCGCTGAAATTTCATTCCACGATTGACCCTGGGAGCGCATGGCTGCCACATTGGCAGCGTCCACGATGACCCGCGGCCTGCCGAGCCTTTTGCCTTCGGCCCTCGCATGGGCAATCCCGGAGCGCACGCGATCCCGTATCAACTCCCGTTCAAACTCCGCGATGCTGGCGAAGATCCCAAAGATCAGTCGGCCATTCGGTGTGGACGTGTCTACGCCCTCATGTAAGGAGACAAATTCGACTCCCAAAGCACGAAACTCCTCTAAGGCATTCACCAGTTCGCGGAGGCTGCGAGCAAAGCGGTCGGAACGGCAAACGACCACGGCATCCATGAAGCGCTTCCGGCAGTCTGTCAGAAGCTTATTCAGTGCCGGCCGTTGCTCCTTGGCCCCGCTCACCCCTGCGTCGATATACTCGTCGGCCACTTTCCAACCTTGGCGTTCACAGTAGGAGCGTAGTTCGGCAAGTTGGACTTCAGGGTTCTGCCCGTTATGTGTGCTTACCAGAGCATACAGACCCGCTCTAACGGTCCGATTCGAATCTGAGGAAATTGGAGATGGAACAGATGGAGTGTTACTCTCGATGTTAGCGACGGTTGCCTCCCCAAAGGCGACTTTGGTCAGGGGCGCGTTCGGTGTTGGTAGCACCGGCGCGTCCCGCTTTTTGCCTACCGCTTGCGCTTAGGCTTGCGCCCTCGACCCTTGCGGTAGTTTTCCTGCTTGTACTTCCGAACTCTCTCCACATCACGGTCGGTCCAAAGGCGGATGACAACACCGCCCACTGTGCTCTTCCGTGGAGCCAGCGAGGGCCGATCCTTAATCCAGCGGTGCAGCGTTTGGCGTCCAATCTTGAGTAGCCGCGCCATCTGCGCCGTAGAGTATCCGTTCACAGAACATACCTGTACCATAATTTGTCGGGCCTGTCAAGGGCGAAATGGATCATCTGTAGCTGTGCTGAGCTTAAGCTAAGAACGAATGCAGTAGACGTTGGCGTCGGAGACGTCGAGGGCAGTGGGGTGGTCCGCCGGGCTGTTAGGGCTGGCTCCGAGCGGGCCGCACTGGAATTGTGCCCTCATCAATAAGCCGGTGGACCTCAGTGCGAGGTACCCGCACCAAGCGACCTATCTGGACCACTCTGATCCTTCGCTCTAGCCTCCACCTCCGGACGCAAGCTACTGTGACGCCTATCGCGCGCGCAAACTCCTGCGAGGTTAACAACTCGTTCTCGCTGCGATCCCTGGAGGGAGGCTGGGGAACTACTGGCGACGTACACTGAGGCCTCCGTTCGCCGTGCTTCGTTTCGGCCAATTCCCGGTGCAGACGTTCTATCTCCGCAATCAAAATAGGTACATCTTCTTCAAGTAACCGCGTTAAATCGCGCCATTTGTCCGCCGCCAAGAGTCGCCGACGACCGTAGGGTAATACCTTCGGAACCCCTGCATCAATCCAACGGAATACTTAGGTGGCCTCGTCAATGGTGAGAGGCCCATCCAATTGCCGCTACACCGAGGAAGCTAGTCCGGTTTATCCTCCGAACATCACGTCGCCCTCGTCGCGGTTAAGCGCGTGACCGTCGCTGCCATTTACGAAATCGATCTCCGCGCTCGAAGCATGTCTTGAGGTGAACTCCATTTCGTGGGTAACATGCAGATTTCCCACTGCAGACCTGCCGTTCAGGCATCGGTTGAGGTGTTGAGGAAAAGCCGCACAACTCAAGGTCGAGTACGGGGCGGGCACCGACGAGGATTGTGACGTGCTTTGTGACGTAACCCATCGAATAAGCTGCCGCCTGCTGGAGTATGCTTGAATCAGGAGTCAGGCAGACAATGTGCCCCTAGGGCGCATGTTTACAGGGCCGAACGCCACTTTGGCGTATTCTTGCTTTGGATATACTCAGAACTTGGGCGCAAGAGGTCCGCGGTTCAAATCCGCGCGCCCCGACCAAGACTCGCTCAGTTTCTCAGCAAGGTCGACCAGCTACATTGGCAGTTCGCGCTCCGACCTCATTTTCGCGACACACGCCGCTTGGTATCGAAAGCGTAGCCGTCCTAACCCACCGCATCGCGGGTGAACAGCGGGGGAATTGACCGGCCCGAGGCTCTGTCGTCGCGTCACACCTGATGGTGACAGTAGTCACAGACTTTCATCAGCTCGATGATTCAAGCTATCGCGCACGGGTGGGCAGCAACAAATCTTATTGTTGGGAATTTACGTTCAGCTCTTATGTCGCTGACTCCTCCACTCGGTATTGGTGATGGAGACGGCGCAGATCGGGGCTTCCCAGCACCCGGTGGCCACAGGGAATCCAGTGACCCGAACTCTGTGGGGCGGAACGCCTGCGGAGGGTTCTGGAATTCGTGGTCAATTTGACGGGTTAGAACACAAGGGTGAATCACTAACTTCGAAATCCGGGATGAATCGCGGCGTCAAAAGGAAGCAGCGTGGGAAGATTATTGGGAACTATTAAAATTTTGAGGCCCTACAAAAAATGGAATCGGTGGGGCAAAATGCCACACTTTTCCCAAAATCGCAAATTTCTGCAAATTTTATTTTTGCGCAAGTTCATTATTTCCAACAGATAAAAAAATTAGTTTCAAAAGTTTCAAAAGTTGCATTAGTTACGTTCGCGGGCAGAAATTGGCCGCATATTATTTATATACTAATACATCGTAAGTATATGGACCTTGGAATTCTCTTCTCGCCGCTGGCTCTTCTGTTGACTCATCCGAGCCTCGCGAAGGCTGGCAGCCCTCGAGGGCCTTGCAAGGCGGCAGCGTCACCCCCCGCCCTGACCGAGGTCTTCGTTGCTCTTATTGGGCGCACTGACTTACTATCCGAAATTGCAACTGCGTTTCTCAAATCAGTCAGGTAATTGTTATTACCCAACAACCATAGCCTCTTGCGGTGGCCGACCCGCCGAGCGAAAAACTTTGCACATTGTTCCCCGCTCCCCAAAAAGTTGGCTTGACTTTTGGTAAGCGGAGTCGTATCTATGGGCGATTAGCGGCAGCTCTCATTCAGACAGAATTCATATGTCCGGGGAGGTCATCGTGCTTTGGCGGAATAACTTTCTCTTCTTGGAACGTTCACGTCGGCGCGCGGTTCAAGCTCTTGCCGTTTGCGTTTTCCTGGAGCTCGCCTCGCTCGCAGCCTTCGGCGACGGGGTGTCGAACCCAGTTCCGCTGGTCAACCAGCCGTTGGTTCCTGCCGTCGCGGTACCGGGCGGAGCCGCATTCACTCTCACCGTGAACGGCACGGGCTTTGCCTCCGCTGCAACCGTCAATTGGAATGGGAGCCCCAGGGCCACCACGTTTGTCAGCAGCAGTCAGTTGTCGGCGGCCATCAACGCCACAGACATCGCGGTCGCTGGCACGGCCTCGGTCACCGTGGTGAACCCGACTCCTGGTGGCGGCACCTCGAATGTCGCGTACTTTCTCATCACTGCTCCCACCACCTCGATCGGAACCGGTAGGACAGATATTGCTGTAGAAGAGCTCCCGGTTTGGGTCGTGGCGGGAGACTTCAACGGCGACGGCATTCCCGATCTCGCCGTGGTCAACTATTGTGGCTCCAGCTCCTCGTGTGAGGACGCGCCCATCGGCTCGGTGTCGATTCTGCTCGGCAATGGCGACGGCACATTCACGTTGAAGACTACTCTCACCACCAGTTACTTCCCGCAAGGAGCGGCGGTCGGGGACTTCAACGGTGATGGAAAACTCGACTTGGCCGTGGTGGACCAATGCTCGGAGATTACCTGCCGGCAGGCTGGGGTGGTTTCCGTTTTCCTCGGGATTGGAGACGGAACGTTTACCGCCGCCTCTCTGCCCGACACCGGATTTAGCCCCTATGGCATTGCGGTTGGAGACTTCAACGGCGACGGCAAGCTCGATATGGCGGTAGTCAACCAATGTGGCAACACCGGCGATTGTGCGGCTGGCTCGATCTCCGTTTTGGTCGGCAACGGCGACGGCACATTTACTCTCGCTGCCTCGCCCGCGGTCGGACGCTACGCTTCGCGTTTGGCGGTGGGAGACTTCAACCGCGACGGGTTGCTCGACATCGCTGTGCCAAATCCCGAAGACGGCAGTGTCTCAGTTCTGCTCGGCTATGGCGACGGCACATTCGCCCAGGCGCCGCAGTCGCCGTTCTCTATCGGTGAGTGTCCACTCGCGATCGCGGCGGGCGACCTGAACGCCGATGGAATCCTGGACTTGGCCATCACCGACCAATGCCAAAACGTGGTCTTTGTCCTGGCCGGTCACGGAGACGGTACCTTCAATACCGATGTATCGGGCATCCAGGTAGGCTCTAGCCCTAGCGATGTGGCGATAGGTGACTTGAACGGGGATAACATCCCCGATTTGGCGGTCGCCAATGCGTACGACTCTACCGTTTCCATTCTGCTGGGGACCGGCGGTGGCGCGTTCACCAAGGTGGCGACACCGACGACCGGTTACAGTCCTGCCGCCCTGGCGCTGGCTGACTTCAACCGCGACGGCAGGCTCGATATCGCCGTCGCTGACGACACCTATGACGGGATGGTGACGATTCTCTTACAGGGACCCGCGGTTACGCTCTCTTCTACTCCGCTCACTTTCCCTGCTCAAACGATGTACACCACCAGTGCTGTCATGTCGGCCATTTTGGCCAATACGGGCAGCGCACCCTCACCATCCTTGAGCATTAGCAGTATCACGATCAGTGGGACGAACAGCAACGACTTCGCCTTGGCCACCACCGGCACATCGTGCCCGTACAATGGCGGAACGGTGGCGCTGAATCAGACTTGCACCATCGACGTGACTTTTACACCGTCTGTTCTTCCTCCTGGCAGTGAAACGGCCGCGGTCACCATCACGGACAATGCCGGCGACAGCCCCCAAAGCTTCACACTCACGGGAACGGGAACGAGCCCCAGCCCCCTGGCGAGCCTCTCCCCTTCAAGCTTGAACTTCCCCAACGAAAGCATCGGAGTCCCGAGTTCGAGCCAATCCGTGACATTAACCAACTTCGGCAATACCGCTCTCACCCTGAGCAGCATCAGCATCGCGGGCCTGAATAGTGGCGATTTCACTTTGACCACCACTGGGTCGTCTTGCCCATACACGGGCGGGCTTCTTAACCCAGCCGCGACTTGCACCATCGATGTTATTTTCACGCCCTCGGCCGCCGGCAGCCGCTTGGCGGTCGTTAACGTCAATGACAACAGCGTGACTGGGCCGCAACAAACTATCAGCCTCACTGGAACCGGCCTTGGCGTAGGCTCCACTCCAGTGCCACTGATCAACCAACCTCTCGTGCCCATTAGCGTGGCGCCGGGTGGTACGGGGTTCACACTCACGGTCAATGGTACCGGATTCCTCTCTGGCGCGACTGTGAACTGGAATAGCAGCCCCCGGACAACCACCTTCGTCAGCAACAAGCAGCTCACCGCCACTATCAACGCCGCTGACATCGCCGCCGCCGGGACGTCTGCCGTCACTGTCAGTAACCCCACATCCGGCACCTCGAATGTTGTCTATTTCCCGATCGCGAATGCTGCGTCACCTGTTTTCTTCGGCAACGCGCCTAACTCGCCCATTGGCGTGGGGTACTATCCAGTGTCGGTGGCAGTGGGTGATTTCAACGGCGACGGTAAGCCGGACTTGGCGGTCGCGAACTATGGCAGTTACTACGTGACCATTCTACTGGGGAACGGGGATGGGACCTTCACGGCCGGCGCCTATCTGTATACTGGGAGCAACCCGTATTCCGTGGCAGTGGGGGACTTCAACGGCGATGGGAAGCTGGACTTGGCGGTGGCCAACCTCGGCAGCGACACGGTGACGATTTTGCTGGGCAACGGAGATGGCACCTTCACTTCCGGCGCTCAGTCTCCAGCTACCGGCTACAGCCCATACTCCGTGGCGGTGGGGGACTTCAACGGCGATGGGAATTTGGACTTAGCGGTTGCAAACGAAGGCAGCAACAACCTAACCATTTTGCTGGGGAACGGGGATGGGACCTTCACGCCGACCGCCCAATCTCCAGCCACGGGCACCTACCCATGGTCCGTCGCGGTGGGGGACTTCAACGGCGACGGGAAATTGGACTTGGCGGTTGCGAATGAAGGCAGCGACACCGTCACCATTTTGTTGGGGAAGGGCGATGGGGAATTCACGCCCGCCGCATCTCCAGCAACGGGTTCCGGGCCAGTGTCCGTATCGGTAGGGGACTTCAATGGCGACGGGAAGCTGGACTTGGCGGTCGCGAACTATTACAGCAGCACCGTGACTATTCTGCTGGGGAACGGGGATGGGACCTTCACGCCCGCTGCCTCCCCCGCCACGGGCGCCAACCCGAATTCGGTGGCGCTGGGAGACTTCAACGGCGATGGGAAGTTGGACTTGGCGATCGCGAATTCGAATTACGGCACCGACACCTTGACCATTCTGCTGGGAAATGGCGATGGCACCTTTAGTGCCAGCGCTCAGTCTCCAGCTACTGGCTACAGCCCATACTCCGTGGCGGTGGGGGACTTCAACGGCGATGGGCGGCTCGACCTTGCCGTGGCCAATGAGAGCAGTGATTCGGTTTCCGTCCTGCTACAGGCGCCCGTGGCTATGGTGTCGCCTACGAGCTTGAGCTTCGGCAATCAGATTTTGGGCACCACCAGCGGCGTTCTCTCCTCGACCGTGACCAATTCCGGCGGCGAGTCCATACCGTTGAACATTTCAAGCGTCAGCATTTCGGGAGCTAACGCGACCAGCTTCACGCTTGCCACTACCGGGACCTCCTGCCCCTACGGCGGTGGGACGCTGGCGTACGGAGCGAGTTGCACCATCGATGTGACTTACACACCGTCCTTCCCACCTGCCTCTGAAACGGCCTCAGTCAGCATCGCCAGCAACGCCGGCAGCAGCCCGGCGATTGTCACCTTGACAGGCACCGGAGTTTTCGCCCCCGGTACTGCCTGGGCCGTAGTTTCACCCACCAGCTTGGCGTTTGCAAACCAATCCCCCGGCGCCAGTGGTCCGGAAAACGCCGCGAATTTATCCAACATCGGCAACGCATCGCTGGTCGGAAGCATCAGCATCACGGGTGCAAACGCCGGTGATTTCAGTGTTGCCGCGGACAGCACCTGTCCTGCAAGTGGATTCAGTCTTGCGGCTGGCGGCAACTGCTTGGTCAACATCGTTTTCACGCCGTCGGCCCTCGGCCCCCGTTCGGCCACAGTTAACATAACCGATAACAGCAGTGGCGGCTCGCCTCAAGCCATCAGTCTCACCGGCGCAGGCGCAAACCCTGTTCCATTCGTTTCCCAAGCCTTCTCGCCGGCCAGCGCCGCTCCCGGCGGATCTGCATTCACGCTCACGGTGAATGGCGCGAACTTCGTCGCTGGTTCGGTGGTGAACTGGAATGGCAGCCCACGCAGCACTACATTCGTCAGCGGAAACCGGCTGACAGCTTCCATCACGGCAGCGGATATCGCGGCGCCGGGCACCGCCGTGGTCACGGTAGTCAATCCCAGCGTTAGCCCGGAAGTTGGAGTGTCCAACCCGGTCGCGTTCCAGGTCACCACTCCTACGGCTTCGTTCTTATTCACTCGCGCTGACTTGAGCACGGACAACGAACCGCAGGCGGTGGTGTTCGGCGATTTTAATAACGACGGGAAACTGGACGCTGTAGTCGTAAACAGTTGCGGCTCCGACCTCACCTGCCTTTCGCCTGGCACAGTCTCAGTTTTGCTCGGCGATGGCGCGGGCGGATTCGCCCTTCAGTCCTCTCCGAGCGTAGACTATGGCCCTGTGGCCGCCGCCGTAGGCGACTTCAATGGCGACGGGAACCTCGACCTGGCGGTAGTCAACTCTTGCGGAAGCGATTTTTATTGCTACGGCTACAGCGCCGGCACGGTTTCAATTCTGCTCGGTAATGGTGATGGCACTTTCGCTCCCGAGACCGAATTCGATGTCGGCAGCCAGCCCGAGTCCATTGCCGTAGGTGATTTCAATGGGGATGGCATCCTCGACTTGGCAGTGGCCAACTTCAGTGACGGCACGATTACTCTACTCGTTGGCAATGGTGACGGCACCTTCTCCCGGTTCGGCAATGGCGGGGGCAGCCCAATCGGGGCCAGTGCGGGAGCACCAGGCAGCACCTCCACCCGGAAAGACTACGCCGAGGGCAAGGAAGGAACGCTACGAGTGGAAGGGGCGGGGCGAACCACGGAAGTGGCGAAAGGGAAGACGATCGCGATGATGCCGACGGCGGCGGGAGCCCCGCTCGGCGCGGGTGCGGCGACGCACCCCTGGTCGCAGGAGGAGTATGCGAACATCATGAAATTTACGGCCCCGGGCGTGGGATCGGGATTCTCGACCGCCGATCACCCGAAGGCGAAGAACGAGCTCCCAGAAGCGGCCACGGCGGCGGCGAGCCAAGCGGATGCTGACGCCAAGCTGCTAGCTTCGGGCTATGGCGACTTGTGCTGTATCAACCAGCCCACATCACTCGTGGCAGGCGATTTCAATGGCGACGGCATTCTCGATTTGGCCGTGGCCAGCTACACTGACAATGGGGTCTACATCCTACAGGGGCAAGGAAACGGACAGTTTACCGTGGGCTCCCTCATCAGTACTGGCAATGGTCCTTCCTCTCTTGTGGCGGGCGACTTCAATGGCGATGGCGTTCCGGATCTGGCTGTGGCCAACATGGTCGATAACAGCGTCACCGTGCTGCTGAATTCGCAAGGCAACTTCGCCCTCAGCTCGACGCCAGCCACTGGACTCTCCCCGCGTTCTGTGGCCACGGGCGACATCAACGGTGATGGCAAACTGGACTTGGTGGTAGCCAATGAAGGAGACAACACGGTCTCCGTCATGCTGGGCAACGGCGATGGCACCTTCCAGGCCCGCAACGATACTCCTACCGCTCACGTGCCTACTTGGGCCGCGATCGGCGATCTCAACGGCGATGGCCGGCTGGACGTTGGCGTCCCCAACTTCCAGGACAACACAGTTTCCTTCTTCCTACAGGCGACGCTTGCCACGCTCTCCACAACAGCTCTGGATTTTGGTACTGAGCTAGTGGGCTCCACCTCGGCGGCGCAAACGGTGACTGTAACCAATACCGGCACCGCGCCGTTGACCACCAGCAGCGTTACCATAACAGGAACCAATGCCGCCGACTTCGCCAAGACCGCCGATACTTGCACGGGCGCGAGCGTGGCCCCCGGCGACACATGCTCGGTCAGCGTTTCCTTTACGCCTGCCGCGACGGGAAGCCGCACTGCGACGCTTACCTTCACCGACAATGCCACCGGCAGCCCGCAGAGTGTGAGCCTGACCGGGATTGGCATTGCCCCGGTGGTCTCGCTGGGGCAGACGAGTCTCACTTTTGCGAACCAGCTTGTGGGAACTACGAGCGCGGCGCAGACCGTCACTCTGAGCAACACCGGGACCGCCGATCTCACGATCACCAGCATCGTGGCGAGCGGTGATTTTGCGCAGACGAACAACTGCGGCTCTACCGTCACAGCCGGCGGCAATTGCACCATTTCCGTAACGTTTACGCCTACCGCAACCGGCGCCAGGACCGGCGCGGTGACGATTACGGACAACGCCTCCGACAGTCCCCAGACGATTTCGCTCAGCGGAACTGGCGTTGCCCCGGCAGTATCACTCCTGCCCGCCTCCTTGACATTTGCGAATCAAATCGTGGGAACCGCCAGCGCCGCGCAAACCGTAACACTCACAAACAGCGGAGCCGCGACTTTGACCATCACCAGCATTGTGGCCAGCGGTGATTTCGCTCAGACCAACACTTGTGGTACTTCCGTCGCGGCCGGAGGCAATTGCACGATCTCCGTGACCTTTACGCCTACCGCGACGGGCACCAGGACCGGAACGGTGACGATTACCGACAACGCCTCGAACACTCCGCAGACCATTTCGCTGAGCGGGACAGGCGTTACTCCGGTGGTTTCACTGTTGCCCACCAGCCTCACGTTCGCGAACCAGATCGTGGGAACTACCAGCGCGGCGCAGACCGTTACACTCACCAACACGGGCAGCGCAGCGTTGGCCATCAGTAGCATTACTGTTACCGGAGCGAACCCCGGTGATTTTGCTGTGGCGCTTCCAGGCACACCTGGGCCGATCGCCTGTCAATTGCTCATCGGTTCAACGCTGGGGGCAGGCGCTAGTTGCCGCATCCCTGTGACCTTCACGCCCACGGCCACGGGCACGCGGACCGGCGCGGTGACGATCACCGACGACGCCTCGGGTAGCCCGCAAAGCATCACTCTGACGGGCACGGGGATCAGCGGTGCAGCCGTCACACTTTCGACCAACAGCTTGCAATTGCCCGACACGCACGTGAACCAGACGTGCCAGCCAGGGACGGTGACGCTCACGAGCACGGGCTCGGCGCCGGTGACGATCTCAAGCATCACGGTCAGCGGGCAGTTCACTGAGACCAATACGTGTCCGGCATCGCTGGCGCCGGGAAACAGTTGTGTCGTGACCGTCACTTTCGCACCGACGACGGTCGGCGCGCAGACCGGAACTCTTACCATAACCTCGAACGCGGCGAACAGTCCGAACACCGTGGCGCTGGCGGGGAATGGCTTGGCGCCCTGCTTCCTGGGCTCGAACTCGCCTTCGTCCTCGGTGCCGCGCGGGATGGACACGACCACGTTCACCGTGGCGCATCAGGCGTGCAGTGCGGTGGGCACGGTGCAACTCTCCTGCACCAATCAGAATCCGGCCACCTGCACGTTTAGTCCGGCGACGGTCACCGCCGGCCAGCCGAGCACGCTGACGCTGAGTAACTTGAAGGCGGTCACGGGCGGAGGGCTTTCCTTCCAAGTGCACGGCGATGCCGCGCTCGAGCACCTGTTGACCAATCTCTCGGTTAAATTCCTGGACTTCATCCTGACTTCGGCGCCGTCGAGCCAGAGTATCTCGGCCGGGCAGTCCGCGACCTTTGCCCTGGCCCTGGCGCCGCAGAACGGCTTGCGAGGGTCGATCTCGCTCGCCTGCACGGGCGCGCCGCAGGGAGCCACGTGCAATGTTTCGCCGCCGTCGGTGACCTTCACGGACACCAACCCGGCGAATTTAACCGTCACCGTAACCACCACGGCTCGGTCGCTCGTGCCGCCGCGAGGCCCTTGGCGCGTTCCCGGGGGGACTCCGAGCGGGCCGCTGGGGCTGGTGATTCTGGCGTTGCTGGCCAGCGCGCTAGCCTACGTCAAGGCTCGGCCATGGCGCCCGGTCCGCCTGCGCCTGGCCATGATGGCGGCGGGACTGATGGTGGCCATGGTGGCGACCTGGGCGGCGTGCGGCGGCGGGATGGCGCCGCAGTCTTCCGTCTCCAACGCCACGCCCGCGGGCAGCTACAATCTGATCGTCACCGCCACCTATAACGTGGCGGGCACCGATCTTCAGATCGTCCACAACAGCACGCTGCAATTGACCGTGCACTGAGTAGGGAGTGGGAATAGGGAATAGGGAGTGGGGAGTAGCAGAAGGCAGAAAGTGAGGAGGAATTCGGGTTTCGGAGTTCGGGTTTCGCAGAAGTACGGCTAGGTCCCCTTCTTACCCGAACCCCAAACCCCGAATCCCGAACCCCGTTGCCGTTGCTTGCCACTCGCCACTTCACAAGACGAAGGAGGCTCGAAATGCTAAACCCTCGGGGTATGGCCATCATAGTAGGGACAACTTTATGGTTGGCAGGGAATGGGTTCGGGGCGGGCAAATTGTCACGAGCGGAAGTGGTGGGCTCGATCGTGGGCGCCAAAGGCAACGTGCTGGTGGACCATCAGCCGGTGATCGCCAAAGAGGCGGTGTTCGCGGGCGACGTGGTGTCCACCGGCGTGGCTTCGGGCGCCTATCTCAACCTGCGCGGCACGGCGGCCATCTTGGTGGAGAACACCGAGCTGGCGCTGGCGGCGACGGGAAGCCCGGCCGCTATGACCCTGGTCAAGGGCGCCGTCGTGGTGCGGACCAACCGCGCTGAACCGGCCCGCGTCAACCTTCCGGGAGCGTTTGTCCTGGTGCGCGGCGGCGGCGACTATCCCAGCATCTGTCGCATTGCCGCGGTGAACGCCTCGGCGGTGGTGATCGCGGATAAAGGTGAGGCGGAGATCCATGGCGCAGGCGCGCCAGTGATGGTGCGCAGCGGCAAGACCGTGCGGCTGGAACACGGCCTTCCCCAGGCGGGGGGACAACTGGCCGGCAGCGTGACGGGCGAAATGCCGAAAGGGGAGGTCGATCGCGGCGCACAAACCAATCTTCCCCTGAACCTCAATGATAACGTCTACTGGCAGGATACGGTTCACACAGTGGCCAAAGGGCGGGTGCGAATCAAACTGACCGACGGCTCGGAGCTTTTTGTGGGGGCCGGCTCGCAGATGACCATCAAAAGCCACGACGCCACCAGCCACCAAACCCAGATCGAAATTGCCGCCGGCAAGGTGAGGGCGGAGGTGGTTAAAGCGGGCGGCAAGTTCACCGCCACCACTCCCACCGCCGTCATCGGGGTGGTGGGAACAACACTTCAGGCCAACGTGGTCAGCCGGAATGAAACCGATGTGACCTCGATCCAAGACGATGTGGACGTGAGCAACGTCGACCCCAACGTTACCGGCCATGTGTTGCTTCATACCGGCCAGTCGACTCGGGTGCTGCGCGGCTTCCCGCCCACCGGAGCCATCACCCTGTCGTCCAACCAGATCACGCAGCAAACCAATACCACTGACGTTCAGGAAGGATTGCACGGCGCGCCGCCCGGCGGTGGCGGCACCACCGGCGGTGTGACGGGCGCGCTGGGCCGCGGCACTGGCAACCTCGCCACGGCAGGAGCGGCGGGCATGGGCGCCGGTTTGGGTGCCGGAGCCCTCTCGAAAATGGGCTCCGCAGGGGACAATCTCAATAGCGCCCAAA
>JBEKEZ010000010.1:0-165804 GCA_050013575.1 Terriglobia bacterium
GAAAAGTCTGAACGGCTGACTTTTCCACCGCGCTTGGAAATCCGGCAAAAGTCGCCGGATTTCCACATTCCCACAGCGCCGACGGCGACCCTCACCTCTCAACTGCCCAAAAGATTACACATCCTAGCCACGGTCACTGCCCTTTCGAGCGTGGGCTTTTCCTTCGATGATGAACCTACAGTCAATTCCAAAGACGAATTGACCGTGCCTACCTTCGGGTCATCAGACCTCAGGCGCCTTTCGGTGCCGACCTAAAGGTCGGCGCTACGCCGGCTTGTAGCTTCCCACTTTGCGCAACGCGATGAGCGGGTACGGGTAGGGCTTGCCCTACCCTTCCGGTTCGGCGGCAATGGACACCGAGGGGACGGTCCCGCGTGGCGGGATCCCCCTACTACGAAAGGCCTTGCGAACATTGGGGTCCAAGAGAACGAGAGTTGCACCCACGCTGTAATTCTTCTTTGCGGGTCTTTGGGCGCTTGGCGTCTTTGCGAGAGGCTTTTGATCTTCTCACGGCTTCACTACGAAATGTATGCGGCGTGAGAGGTTAGAATCGCGGCGACGTATCTGTCCTGGTTTCTGAAGCCACGCGAGTCAGTGGCAAGCGGTTAGTGCCCGCCTCGGACCTTCGGTCCGGGAACGGGGCGGGGGTAAGTGGCAAGAGAAAGAACGTTTCCCTTCAACCCGCCACTGGTCACTGGTCGGTTGGCACTTACTTAATGCCGCCCGAGAAGACGAATAAGGCAGATTTCTTCGCGGAGTTTACCGTGAGTAGACAGGGCGAGATTCCTCTCCCGCTCTGCGGGATCGGAATGACAAGCGAAGGGCTCAGAGGCTGCCCCATTCGCGGAGTTTACCCTGAGCGAAGCGAATGGGCTCGGGGCAGGCTCTGACCAGCCAGAAGGGATGACATCGTCGTAAGACTCTCTCATCAGACTGCTAAAACGATGCAGAAACGATTCCTGACATTACTTGCTCCGAGCGGAGCTTTTCTTGGCCTGTCGCTTTCGCGGTCGTGGTTTCTTCTCGCTTTTCTTGCTGCCACCCACCAGCTCGCGCACCGTCTTGTTCGCCTGCTTTCGGGCCGCGCGCGCCGCACCCAAGGCACGCTTTTGCGCGGCTTTCGATAATGTCATCAAGTCCTCCGCGGCTTCGCCTGCCTTCCCTGCCGCCGCGCCAAGCGTCGAACCGACGGCGCGAGCTACGCTCACCAGCAGGCCTTCAGCTTCTTCCTGCTGGGCTCCGGTTGCGCCTGAGACGACTGCGATTCCTGTTTTCCTGGGCATGTTGGTTCTCCTGGTCATCCCGATGAATTCTTCTCCCGCCGGGGTTGCGCCCTAATAGTACCCGCTCCGCACGAAAAAGCACCTATCTAAATTATTGCTGATTCCTGGGATTTGGCCAGGCGGGCATATACCCAGCGATTGCGGACCGCGGCCACAACCCAAAGAAAAGATCTCGACACGGAGGGCACGGAGCCTGCACAGCGAAAGGAACAGACCTGTCAACACGGAATGCTGTAGGTGAACAAGCTTTTGCGAGCTGCGAAAGTTGCGGACGAGGGTGCTGATCTGGCGGGTGCCGGATCGATGCCAGGGGGGCGGCCGACAGGCAGTCCGGGCGGCGGGGCTGTCCTCTGGCCGCTGTCCCCCTCCAGAACGCGCCAAAATCCGCCCGGGGAGGCGGGCAAATACCGGGCGTCGTAGATAGAGGCTATGCGCTCCAGCTTGGTCAGCAGAGACTTCGGGTGGGGGCGACGGCAGATGATGTTTACTTACTATGGGTTAGTATTATAGTAAAATACGCCAATTTCCGGCCTCCGAATGAAACTATTGAAACTATTGAAACTTTTGAGACTAATTTTTCTATCTGCTGAAAATAAATGACTTGCGCGAAAATAAAATTTGCAGAAATTTGCGATTTTGGGAAAAGTGTGGCATTTTGCCCCACCGATTCCATTTTTTGTAGCCGCAAGAATCAGTAGGGTGATTGAAGTTCCCTACCATCACCCTTCGCCCAGCCACGCGCCGTAGGGACGGAGCGAGTCGATGTTGTCGCAGATAGCTTTGACGGCTGCGGTGATGGGCACCGCCAACACCAAGCCGATTCCTCCCCAGAGCCAACCCCAGAACATCATGGCCACGGTCACGGTCACTGGATTGAGTTTCACGCGACGGCCCACCAGTTTGGGCGTGAGGATATTCAAGGCCACGAAATGCATTACCACGACTGTGACAGCGATGACCACAAAGGGGAACGCGTCCTTGTAATCCGGATCAACGAGAGCGACCAAGAGAGGAGGCACCAGACCCAACACCACACCCAGGTAGGGCACCAAGCCCAGAAACGCCGCCACGATTCCCATGAGCAGCGCATACGGAAGACCGATGATGGCGAAGATCGGACAAATGATGAAGGCGGAAGCCAAGCCGACCAGTGCGTTGCCGAGCACGTACTGCCGCACCATGCCCGTGATGCCATCGATGACGCTCTCCACTCGCATGCGCCGCTCAATCGGAAACAGGTTCATCGTGGTCACCCAAAGCTGGTACTTGGAAGCCAGCATGAAGAACACCAGAATCGGTATCAGGGCCACGGCCGCCACGTACCCGTACACCGATCCCAGTCCCCGCCACGCAAATTCCAGCCACGGATCTTCCTGCTGGAGCCGAACCGTCGGCGCGCTGGTCTCCGGTGAAGGTGGGAGCAAGCTGGCGGCACTCAAGCGGATGCTCTTGATGGTCACCTGGAAATGAGCGACCACTTGTTTCAAGCGCTCCGCGAACTCCGGCAGACGATCCACAAAAACGACTACGCGTGTGTAGATTAAATACATGATGAGATACATCGCCGCCAGCGTGGCGAGCATCATCACCAGCGACCCCACCCACCGCGGAATCCGGAATTGTTCCATCGCCCGAACGCCGGGCTCCAAAACCATGGCGATGAAGACTCCGCAGATCAGCGTCACCACCAGAGTGCTGGCAAAATAGAGGCAAGCAAGAACGATCGCTGCGGCGATGATCCTCAAGCTAGTGGTGGCGCCAGTGATCGCGACAGGAGTTTCGGATTTGGTTTGCGGCATCAACGGACTCGCGGCCTCATTCTAGTCCTTCGCCGCCAAAATTTCCAGCACCACATGCTGTCCTCGGTTCTCGCCTCTCAAGATTGACAATAGACGGAGCGTCTTTTATCTTCAAACCGATGGTCCTTCTCAAGCTTTGAAACGAGAAACTGGAAACTCGAAAACAGAACAGGACCAGTTTCCACTTTCGAATTTCCAGCAGATGTCAGCGGCGCTGAACACCGACAAGCCGCGCGGCCGGGTGAGCTCGCAGCGTGAAAGTTCGAATGATGATGGGGAGAACGAAGTGCCGATGGGGCGTCGTGGCTGCCTTTTCGGTTTCGATATTTCTTATGCCACCAGTGCGGCCTCTGGCGTCCCCCTCAAGTGACACCTACACGCTAAAGGGCGAGGTTGTCAACGAACAGAACCAGGCAATCCCTGAAGCACTCTGTACGCTCTCCGGCGGCCTCCTGCCCGCGGAGGGACTCGCGGTCAAAACGGATCGAAAGGGGGAATTCGAATTTCCCGGACTCCAACCCGGCCGTTACGACATCGCCTGCGCGGCCGAGGGTTACCAACCGATATCCCACGCCGGGGTACAGGTCGATGCTCAAATGCCGGCCTTGCTCGAAATCGCCCTGCCCCAAGAGATTGTGGTACGGCAGACCGTCAACGTGCAGGAGAAAATTCCCGAGATTTCTCCCCAACAGACAGCGCCCCCGGCCCAACTCCGCGCCGTTGAGCTTAAGGCCTTGCCTCTCACCGAACAGAAATTCAAAGCTGCGCTGCCCACGATCCCGGGTGTAATCCGCACTCCGAACGGCAGAATCAATATTAAGGGAGTTGCCGAAGGCCAAAGCCTGCTGTTGCTCGACTCCGCCGAGGCGGCTGACCCGGTCACGGGCAGTTTTTCGATCGATGTCCCCAGCATCGCCATCGAGTCTCTCCAAGTGAATAAGACCACTTATCAAGCTCAGTACGGAGGATTTGCCGGCGGGCTCGCCAGCATTCACACACGAGTCCCTTCCGACAAGTGGCGCTATGAGATCCAAAACCCGACTCCGAATCCGCGCATCGAAGCAGGAAGCTTGGTGGGCATCGCGGACTTCAATCCTCGCGTTTTCCTCACCGGGCCGATCGTCTCAAAGCGTCTGAACTTTTCCGAATCGCTTGCCTACGATATCGACAAACAGCCCGTGCGCGGACAGCCGTGGCCGCACAACGAGATTAAGACGCAGGATCTGGACTCGCTCACCACTTTTCAGTACATTGTTAATCCGCAGCATCTCATTACCGCCAACGCGCTGGTCTTTCCACTTCGAAGGCAATTCGCCAACATCAATTCCCTGGTCCCTCAAACGGCTTCCTCGGACTACGGGCAAAGCGGTTTCTCGGTCGGTGCGATGGATCGGCGCCTTTCGAACTCCGGCTTGGTTTCGACCACGCTCTTCCAGTTCACGCACTTCGAAAGCAACGCTTCCGGCCAGGGCTCCCAGGACATGCTGGTGAACCCGGAAGGATGGGGCGGGAACTTTTTCAACTCGTACGACAGAATCAGCGACCAGGAAGAGGCCACCCAGGCGTTCCAATTGCCGGCGCGTCAGTGGCACGGCCAGCACGAACTTACGCTGGGCGCCGAGTTCCTTCGCCGGGCTTATTCCGGAACCAGTTACTCGCATCGCATTCGCGTTCTACGAGAGGATGGCACCACTGCCGAACAAATTGACTTCTCGGGATACGGCAGGCTGGCTGCCTCAGCCACGATGATTGCCCTCTTCGCCCAGGACCACTGGACTCCCCACGAACACCTTGCGATGGACGCGGGGTTGCGCTTCACCGGACAAACCCTGGGAAGGCCAACTTCGTTCGCGCCCCGGGCCGGCATCGCCTTTTCGCCGGGAACCAGGGGTAGGACTGTTCTGCGGGCCGGGGTCGGAATCTTTTATGAAAACACGCCGCTCTTGACCGGCCACTTCACACAAAACCCGGCGCGCACCGTGCAACTCTTCGACAATCAAGGAAGCCCGCTGGGAACGCCCATCGTGTTCCGTAATGGTTACCTGGAAAACGGCACGAGCGGCTCAGTCGTTAGCCTCGATGCGGCCGGCCCCAAGAGCGGTCCCTTCAACTTGACCTGGAGCCTGGAAGCGGACCACGAGTTTCGCCCTCACGTGGTGTTGCGGCTCACGTACCTTTCCAGCCAAAACCTGCACGGATATATTCTGGATCCGGTCCAATCGGGAGCGGCCAACGCGGCACTGCTTCTGGCCAGCGCGGGGAACTCGCGGTACCACGAGTTTGAATCGACGCTTCGCCTCATCCCGAGGGAAGGCATGCAGCTCAACATTTCCTACGTCCACAGCCTGGGGCGCGGCGATTTGAACTCGCTGGACGAAATCTACGTGCCGTTCGAACAACCGGTGATTCGGCCGGATCTCTATGGCATCTTGCCGTCTGACGTTCCCGACCGGCTGATTACTTGGGGTCGTATCAAGACGCACGTGTGGAGGATTGAGGCCGGCCCTCTGTTCGATGTTCATACCGGGTTTCCGTATTCCGCCGTGGACGTCTTGCAGAATTACGTCGGCAGGCCCAATAGCCTGCGACTGCCCACGTTTCTTGCCCTGGATCTAAAGCTGGGCCGGGAGTTCAATCTGCCTTTTTCCCTTTTCAAAAGCCATAGGTTCCGCGGCTATCTCACCATCCTGAATCTCACCAACCACCTGAACCCTCGCGACGTCTTCAACAACGTGAGCTCTCCCATCTTCGGGCACGTCGCCGGATTGCAGCATCGGTCGCTTGACACCGGAATGGAGATTATCTACTGATCGCAGGTCATGTCATTCGGAGCGCGGCGGTTGCCTTCGTATTTGACTTTGTGCCTTTTAAGGTATACCGTATAGGGCGATGGCATGGCCGGTGGAGTTCTATCAGGGGGGCGACGGGAGTGTGCCGGTCGAGAGCTTTTTGGACAGCCTGCCGAAGCCGCACCGGGCCAAAGCCCTGGCGTTGATCAAATTGCTGGAGGAGCAGGGAGCGAGCTTGCCTTTTCCATATTCCTCACAGGTGCGAGGACGTCTGAGGGAGCTCAGAACGCGGCTCGCCAAGACTCGATTGCGCCTTCTTTACTTTGCCGATGCCCGTAGGACTTTCGTCTTGTTGCATGGATTCGTCAAGACAAGCGAAAAACTGCCGGAGTCGGAACTCTTAACTGCAGAACGACGGATGGCAGCCCACACGCAAATGCTGCAACGGAGGAAATGAACCATGGCGACCCGCTGGAGTCTTTACTATAGACGGCAGATGGAAGATCCGAAGATGAAGGATCTGGTCGAGAGCGAGCTTGCAAATCTGCGTCTTGGAGCGGAGATTGCTCGAATGCGGGCAAAACGCCGATTGAGTCAGACGCAACTCGCGGCGCGAGCCGGCATGAGCGCCTCCAAGATATCAGCCATTGAGAGGTCTGCCAAGAACGTTGAGTTGGCGACGGTCGTTCGTATCGCCCGCGCGTTGGGATACCAGTTTAGGCCCGAATTTGTCGAAGTGAAATCGAACAATCGCCGCCCGCGTCGCGTGCGTTCGGCGGCCTGAACAAACCCTCACAAATCCGCATCGTGGAGCCTGGGTGAGCTTTTGATGCATGGATTCCCAGATGCGCGGGAATGACTGGAAGCGCGGGTGCGCTCGCTCACATCAGCCGGGCGAGACCCCAGCCCACAAAATCACCAATTCGATCGAGGGTGATGTCGGGGGCGGGATACTTGGTTGAAACAGTCGGATCAAGAGCATAGTGCCCTTGCCGCACGAAGACCGTCGTGACGCGGGCGTTCCACACATCCTTGATGGCGCTGAGGATTCGGAGCTTGTCGTCCAACACGACGTAGCGCTCCGCCGGATAGAGCTGCGCGATGTGGTCGAGCTCTTGTTCTTTGTGGACGTAGATCAGGACCTTGCCGCCGAAGACTTCGTAAAGTCCCGACCGATAGACTTTGTGCGGCTGAAAGACGACGTCGCCATCCGTAAGAATCACGGCGGTGCCATATCGTTGGGCGTGCTCCACCGCGTCAATCGAGCCGGGGAAGAGCCGGTTCGCGAAGGGATACCCCAGCAGAAAGTAGGAAACCGCGAACAGGTTCGGGTCGTGCGGGTCTTCGATTCGATAACGTTGCAACGCGCCCAGATAGTCCGCGTAACCCAGCTCGGCTCGGAGGTTTTCAAATATCTCCCAGTAATGATGGGCGCGCTCCAGCCCAACTTGCGATTCGAGATGACGCCTCAGGTCCTCCGTCACCCGGTCGTTGTCGAGCAGCGTGTTGTCAACATCGAACAAGAAAACTGTTTTGGAGATTGGCATAGCGAGGCAGACTATCACTCGGTCTTCGGCTGAGTCGACACGTTGAGCAGGCGGCCGGCCGACTGCTCGATCAACCACAACAGCTTGCCGCGACGCGGGCGGATGAGCTGCGCCGGCAGTTGGTCCGGCTCGTACGGGCCCTCGAGCACCGCCTTGAGAGCCGGCGCTTTTTCTTCACCTTGAATCAGGAACACGACGCGGGCGGCGTTGTTGAGCACCGGCGGGGTCAGCGTGATGCGGTCGGTCAGGAGTTTGCCGATCCAGGTTGAAACCACCAGCCGATTTTCTTCGTGCAACGCGCCCGTGCCGGGAAACAACGAAGCCGTGTGGCCCTCCATGCCCATGCCCAATAGAACGAGGTCGAAGCGAGGGAATTGACCCTTCTTCAGTTTGAAAAAGTCGCGCAAGGTTTTCTCGTACTCGTCGGCTGCGGCGCCTGCGTTTTCGTGTTCTGCCTTGATTCGGAACACGTGGTCGGTGGGCACACCGACCTTGGATAAGAGGGTTTCGTGGGCCATGCGATAGTTGCTGTCCTTATGATCGGGCGGCACGAGGCGCTCGTCGCCCCAGAAGAAGTAGGCCTTTCCCCACTGCACTTGGTCACGAAACGCAGGATCGCTGGCGAGCAGCGAATACATTCCGGCCGGCGTTGATCCGCCGGAAAGCGCCACCGTAAACAACCCTTTCGCCCGCACGGCTTCATCCGCTGCCTTCACAAACTCGGCGGCCGCGGCTCGATACAAGGCTTCGGAGCTTGGCAAAAGTTGGATATCGGCGTTGAGCGGGGGCGGCTTCCTGCTGACGGGTCTGGCGACAGTTCTGCTCCCAAGACGAGCGGCAGAGCCTTTTGCTGTTTGCCACAGGCGGAATCCACCCCGAAAGGTGTTCGTGTTATCGCCGCGTCGCGCGCCAGGGGGTAGTTTCTTAATCAGCTTTGCGTTGCCTCCACCAAGCACAACGTAGTCAGCCTCCGTCGCCTTCTTCAATTCCCTCACGACCTCGGTCACCTCGGCGCGCCATCTCTTCTTACCAAAGCGCTTCAATCCACGCAGGCCGACGTAGTCCTCATAGGTTTTTTTCTTGTAGGGCAGGTGCGCCAGCTCCATCGGTTCGAGAATGCCATCGGCGATCAGCGCTGAGCCGAGACCTGTGCCCAGGCCGAGAAAAAGCATTCGCCCGCCTTTGTAGCTGCCCAGCGCTTGCAGGGCGGCGTCGTTCCTCACCTTGACCGGATGCCCGAAAGCCTTCTTGAAATCGAAGCCGACCCAGCCGCGACCGAGGTTCGCCGGCTCACTCACCGGCCTTCCGTGCATCACCGGCCCCGGATAGCCGATCGACACGGCCGAGTACTTCCAACCGGCCGTGGCTTTGCGAACGGCGCTCACCATGGCTTTGGGCGTCATCTTCGGACCGGACGGGATCTTCACAGGCTGGGAGCGCCCCGTCGCTAGCAGTTTCACGTGCGTGCCGCCGACGTCGATTACAAGAATCTGGTCTGTCGCCATAATCGTTTACTGGGTATTTGCGATTGGTGATTGGTGATTGTCACCATCGCGCAGCCGGGAATCCGAATCGAAATCGGAAATCACAAATCGCAAATCAGAAATCGCAAATCTTACTATCCCTTTCCTCTTTCCACGTGGCCGCCGAATTGATACCGCATCGCCGACAGTACTTTCGCTGCGAATTCATCTTCGCCGCGCGAGGTGAACCGCTGATAAAGGGCTGCGGTGAGAACCGGCGCCGGCGCCGTCGATTCGATGGCCGCCAGAATCGTCCATCGTCCTTCGCCGGAGTCGGACACGTGGCCTGAGAACTTCGCCAGGTCAGGCTGCTCGAGAAGAGACGCGGCAGTCAAGTCCAGCAACCAGGAAGCGACCACGCTTCCGCGCCGCCATACCTCGGTGATGTCTGCCAAATTGAAATCGAACTGGAAATGCTCAGGGTTTCGCAGCGGCGTGGTTTCGGCGTCCTTTAAGTGATCGCGTTTTCCCGCACTCGCGTGCTTCAAAACATTCAGGCCCTCGGCGTAGGCGGCCATCAAACCGTATTCGATTCCGTTGTGTACCATCTTGACGAAGTGCCCGGCCCCGGACGGCCCGCAGTGGAGGTACCCGTCCTCGGCCGTACCCGCGGCTTTCTCTCGTCCCGGCGTCCGGGGCAGGCTGCCGCGCCCCGGCGCCAGCGTCTTGAAGATGGGGCCGAGATGCTCGACCACATCCTTCGGCCCACCGATCATCTGGCAGTACCCGCGCTCGAGTCCCCACACGCCGCCGCTGGTGCCGACGTCGACATACTTGATGCCGCGCGGCTCGAGCTCCTTCGCCCGGCGGATATCGTCAATGTAATAGGAATTTCCGCCGTCGATGATGATGTCGCCGGATTGCATCAAGGGCGCGAGCTCGCCTAGCGTGCTGTCGACGACCGCGGCCGGAACCATCAGCCACGCGGCGCGCGGCGGCGAGAGCTTTTTCACGAAATCCTCAAGAGAGTCCGCTCCCGTCGCGCCCTCGCTCGCTGATTTCTTGACGCTGTCAGGGCTTTGATCGAACACCACGCATTGATGGCCGCCGCGCATCAAGCGACGGACCATGTTCGCGCCCATCCTGCCCAGACCAATCATTCCCAGTTGCATGTGATTGCTCCTTGCCTGGAATTGACGAGAGGGAAACTGGAAATTGGAAAATGGAAACTGGAAATTAGAAACTAGTGCCGTTCCAACTTATTAGACCTATGTTCAACACGTTCTGTTTCGCCCCATAATCCGGACGGCCCCGAGAAGCTAGGTCGAAATAGTTGGAACGGCACTAGCCGCCTCCCAGTTTCCAATTTCCAGTTTCCAGCCACTCCCTTAAAGCGCTGCGACAACTGCGGAAGAAAGCCGCTTCAGCGCCGCGTCCACGTCCGCGCCAAGATGCACGCGCAGCGCTCGCCGTCCGCGATCCGCCAGGACCTCGAAGTCACCGCGAGCCTGTGCTGCTTTCACCACGCCGAAGGTATATTTCTGTCCCGGCACCGACAGATCAGGGCGATCTTCGCACGTCACCTGCAAGAACACGCCGCTATTTGGCCCGCCCTTGTACGCCTGGCCGGTGGAGTGTAGAAAGCGCGGCCCGAAACCGAGACACGTGGCCACCCGTTTGGCGTCACGAACCGCGTGACGGACGACTTGAAGCGCTCTTTCGTGCGCGTCGGTCATCTCGATGTAGGCAAGCACGGCGAAATAGTCTCCTGCCGCCAACCGACCGAGATGGGCCTTGAGATAACCGCGGAGCGACTGCTCACCGCCCGCCGCGCTTTTCAATGCTTCGGCGTTTTTCGCGTCGGCGAACAGCTTGAATCCCTCCGACTCAAGTATGGGCGTCTCGAGCGGAAGTTTGCCGGTCTGCTCGTACTCTGTCGTCAGTTTCTTTGTCGCGATCTTGCTTGCTTCCACGTCGGGTTGATTGAAGGTGTTGATTCCCAGAATCGAGCCCGCGACCGCCGTGGCAATTTCCCAGCGGAAGAGTTCCTGGCCCAGATAGTAGGGCTCGGACACCGCAATGCGCACCACAGGTTGGCCGGCGCGCTCCAGCGCCTCAACAGCTTTGTCCTGCGCGGTGTCAGGCGCGGATTCGAGGCGCAGATAAGCAAAGACGCGATCATCGCCGTAGACGGCCGGCGGCGCAAGCCGCTCGCGGTCCACCGGGATCAATCCCTTGCCGGCTTTTCCTGTGGATTCAGCCAACAACTGCTCGAGCCACGCGCCGAGATCGGAAATGCCCGGCGAAGTGATGATGGTGACCTTGTTGCGCCCTTGCGCGCCCAACACGCCCAGAATCGTGCCCAGCACCACGCCGGGGTTGTCCTCGGCTGGAACGGTCGCGCCGCAGGCGTGGACCATCTCAACCGTCAGGCTGAGGAACCTGGCAACATCGACGCCCATGATGGCCGCGGGCACCATGCCAAAATCCGAGAGCGCCGAGTAGCGGCCGCCGATCGATGGCAGGCCGTAGAAGATGTGGCGAAATTTGTCGCTCTCAGCCACTTGTTGCATTTTCGAACCCGGATCGGTGATGGCGATAAACCGATTGCCAACCTCCCTCCCACCGACCGCTCGCTTCGCGCACTCGAAGAAATACTGCTTGAAGATGTTCGGTTCCAGGGTGCTGCCCGACTTGCTGGAGACGATGAATATCGTGCTGCCAGGATCGATTCGGTTTTCAATGGTTCGAATCTGCGCGGGGTCGGTGGAGTCGAGAACGTGGAGCTCGGGATAGCCAGCGATTTTGCCGAAGGTGAGCCGCATAACTTCGGGGCACAGACTCGACCCGCCCATGCCAAGCAGCAGGGCGTGCTTCAAGCCCGCAGCTTTCACCTCTGCCGCGACATCCTTCAGCCGCTCAATGTGCGCGAGTTCGTCTTCGGCGATGTCGAGCCAGCCGAGCCACTTGCTTTCGTCCGTGCCCGTCCAGAGCGATGCGTCACGCTGCCAGAGTTTCGCAACCTTGCCGTTCCTCTGCCAGTCGGCGAGAGTCGTTTTCACGGTCGCGGCCAGGTTTTCAGGCAGCTTGTACGTCTGGCGGTTGATTTTCGCTGAGGAGGAACTCTCGGTCTTAGGACTGTTCGCGTCTGCGCTCATAGGAAGCGGCCCTCCCGTTGCTTGGCTGGGTCTCAATGCGACTTGACGCGCACAGCGGCGAACTCACCTCGCCACTTGGCGGCTAGCCCGACGGTTAGAACGAGAACGGCGACTTTAGCAGCCGCAGTCACACCGGTCAAGCAGCGATTTCGCAAGCTGGTCAGGTAGGCAGCTATAGTCTGCTGATCTGATAGGATCTTCCCGCTCTTCCTGCGGAAGGTCATTCTTGCACCAGGTTGTGACACGTTCCTTGACTTGCCAAAAATCCGGCGCCTATAATCGCCGCGGGTGAAAAAACATGCGTGAAGCCGTCATTATCTCCGCCGTTCGGACTGCAATCGGAAAGTTTCAGGGATCGCTCAGTTCGTTGTCGGCCGTTGACCTGGGCGCTCGCGTGGTGCGCGAGGCGGTGCTTCGCGCCGGCATTGAACCCAAGCAGGTGGACGAAATCATCATGGGCAACGTGGTCTCGGCGGGGCTCGGGCAGAATCCCGCCCGGCAGGCCGGACTGAAAGGCGGGCTCGACCCTCGCGTTGCCGCCATGACCATCAACAAGGTCTGCGGCTCCGGGCTGAAAGCGGTGGCTCTGGCGGCACAAGCCATCCAGACGGAGAACGCGGAGATCGTCTTGGCTGGCGGCATGGAATCCATGAGCAACTGCCCCTACCTCTTGCCACAGCTTCGCGTGGGCTTGCGGCTCGGCCACGGCAAAGTCCTCGATTCCATGATTCAAGACGGCCTCTGGGACCCGTACGAGGACTTTCACATGGGAATGACCGCCGAGTTGGTGGCCGAAAAGTATAAGATCACTCGCGAGCGGCAGGACGCGTACGCCGTGGAGAGCCACCGGCGAGCCATCGACGCCATCAAGAACGGCCGGTTCCAGGACCAAATCGTTCCCGTCGAAATCCCACAGAAGAAGGGCGAGCCGATTCGATTCGCCGTGGATGAATCGCCGCGCGCCGATACTTCGCTCGAAGCTCTGGCCAAGCTGAAGCCGGCGTTCATGAAAGACGGCACAGTGACCGCGGCCAACGCCCCGGGCACCAACGATGGCGCGGCGGCGCTGGTGGTGACTTCCGCCTACACAGCGGACAAGCTCGGCAAGAAGCCGCTAGCACGCATCGAAGGGCAGGCGGTGAGCGGCGTTGAGCCGCGCTGGGTGATGATGGCACCCGTCGAGGCGGTGCGCTCGTTGCTTCAAAAACTTGAATGGAAACGCGAGGATGTGGACCTGTTCGAATTGAATGAGGCGTTCGCAGTCCAGGCGCTGGCGGTGATTCAAGAGCTCGGTCTCGATCCCAACATCACCAACGTCAATGGCGGCGCCGTCGCGCTTGGCCATCCCATCGGAGCATCGGGCGCGCGCATTTTGGTGACCCTGCTGTATGAGATGATGCGTCGCAATGCGAAGCGCGGCATTGCAGCACTATGCTTGGGCGGGGGCAATGCGGTGGCGCTGGCAGTTGAAAGGGGAAGTTAGGTGATCGCAGCGCTATTCGAGATGTTGGCCGAATGGCCCGATGATTTGCTCCTGAGACCAACCGTTGGGAGGATTGCGTCATGACATCAACACTCAATCAGTCAATCAAAACCGTTGTTGTCGTCGGTGCCGGCACCATGGGCCACGGCATTGCGCAGGTGCTCGTCCGCCATGGCTACGCGGTATCGCTGCACGACGTGACGAAGGAACTCCTGGCGAAAGCGACGGAGAAAATCAGTCGCGGCTTGGGACGAGACGTGGAGAAAGGCCGGCTGACGGCGGAACAGAAAGATCAGGTACTCGCACGGCTGAAGACCACAACGCAAATAGCGGACCTGGCGCCGGCCGATTTCGTCATCGAAGCGGTGACGGAGAATTTTGAGGCCAAGGTCGGAGTCTTTCGCGCCCTCGAGCCTGTAGTTCGAGCAGTGCGGCCTGAAGTCATTTTCGCCAGCAACACGTCGTCGATTTCGATCACCAAGCTCGCCGCACACACCGGCCGCCCGGAGCAATTCGTCGGCTTACACTTCTTCAATCCCGTTCCGGTGATGAAACTGGTCGAGATCGTTCCCGGCATCCAAACGTCTCCCGAAACCATCACCAGCGCGGAGGAGTTGGCCAAATCGCTCGACAAAACACCACTGCGCGTGAACGATTTTCCGGGCTTTGTCTCGAACCGCGTGCTGATACCGATGATCAACGAAGCCATTTACGCGGTGATGGAGGGCGTAGCGGAGCCGGCGGCAGTTGATGGCGTGATGAAATTGGGGATGAACCATCCCATGGGGCCGCTCGAACTCGCGGACTTCATCGGGCTCGACGTTTGCCTGGACATCATGAAAGTCCTTTACGCGGGCTTCAGCGATTCGAAGTATCGGCCTTGCCCTCTGCTGGAAAAGATGGTGAACGCAGGCTGGCTGGGACGCAAGTCGGGCCGAGGGTTCTACGAGTATTCTCAGGAGAAAGCTCGCCCCACGGTGAAATGAATCGCTAGGCTTGGATACGAGAGCGCGGAACATCGTCTTGACGGGAGATGATCTTCGATTGGCCGGCATTCTGACCCGCCAAAATAAACAACTCGGTCCATTCATTTCGTAGTATGATTTGCGCACTCGGTGGCCCAGCCCGGGGCGCGACTCGAAGAGGTCAACACCAACGAGGTAGTCCGAATGCCGGAAGAACGAACTGAGAAGAACAAGTCTTTGGATCTCGCCCTGATGCAGATTCACAAGCAATTCGGCCCAGGCTCGATCATGCGGCTCGGCTCGAAGGAAGCGCTCGTGCCGGTTGAAGTGATTCCCACCGGCGCGCTCTCCTTCGACGCGGCCTTGGGCGTGGGCGGAATTCCGCGCGGACGGGTGATCGAGATTTTCGGCCCAGAATCGAGCGGCAAAACCACGATCGCTTTGCACATCATCGCGGAGGCGCAACGCCGTGGCGGCATGGCCGCCTTTGTGGACGCGGAGCACGCGCTGGACGCCGCCTACGCCAAACGCCTGGGTGTAGACGTCGACAACTTGCTGGTCTCCCAGCCCGACTTCGGGGAACAAGCGCTCGAAATCACCGAGGCTCTTGTTCGCTCGAACGCCGTGGACGTTCTGGTGATCGATTCGGTGGCGGCGCTGGTGCCCAAGGCCGAGCTCGACGGCGATATGGGGGATTCGCTTCCCGGCCTGCAGGCGCGGCTGATGTCTCAGGCCCTGCGCAAGCTTACTGCGGTCGTTTCCAAGTCCAAAACCTGCTTGATCTTCATCAATCAGATCCGGGAAAAAATAGGTGTGATGTTCGGCAATCCCGAGACCACGACCGGCGGGCGGGCCCTGAAGTTCTACTCTACTATCCGAATCGACATCCGGCGCATCGCCTCCATCAAGGACGGCGACCGGGCGGTCGGTAACCGGACCAAAGTAAAGATCGTCAAAAATAAAATCTCCGCTCCCTTTCGTGAGGCCGAGTTTGATATAATGTATGGCGAGGGGATTTCAAAAGAGGGCGACTTGGTTGACTTGGCCGCCGAAAAGAACCTTCTGGAAAAAAGCGGCGCTTGGTTTTCTTACGGTGGTGAGCGCATCGGGCAGGGTCGCGAGAACGCCAAGCAATTCCTTCGCGACCATGCGGATGTTCGGTCGAAGCTTGAAACTGACCTTCGTAAGCTACTGAATCTCCCCGCGCTGCCCGAACCGGTCAGTGTGGAGAGCGGGGCCGCAGGCCGCGGCAAAAAGTAAGCAACGATCGTCCATGTTGTGATCGCGTCGTCAAAGCTTGCTCTCGTGAGTTTGGGAGTCGCTTGGCGCGCGGCAGATTTTTGCCCCTTCGATGGCCCATGCCAGGGGCGCGAAGGCGCCGCTAGATCAACCCGAACCTAAGGAGGTTCCAACAGCCTTTTGGCAAAAAAAATTACAGTTCTCGCAGCCCTAGTTTTCCTGCTGTTCGGAGCAAAGACTGTTTCTGGTGCAACTTATACGTCGTTGCGGAAGTCCGCTCGCCCTTCTTCGAAGCACCCCGCTCACGCCAGCGCAGCGCATACCAGGTCCAACCGCCGAAGAGCACGTTACAACCCCTGGCATATCAGTTCGTACGGCGATCCTGGCGCGGATGACAACCCGGCCGGCGACGATGCTGCCGTTCGCGCCGCCGCGGTTGCGGCGCTCGGAAAATGGAATGGGAGCGTTGTTGTGGCCGACCCCAACAACGGGCGCATCCTCTCCGTCGTTAACCAGAAGTTGGCCACCGAAGGTGCCTTCACGCCATGCTCGACCATGAAGCCCATTGTCGCCGTGGCGGCTCTCAAGGAAGGGCTGATCACCCCGGACACCACGGTGCGTGCCGAGCCTAGGCTTCGCGCCTATGGCCGCTATTTCAACCTCACGCAGGCTCTGGCGCACTCGAGCAATACGTACTTCTCTAAGGTCGGGCAGATGCTGGGCTTTGACCGGTTGACGGAGTATGCCCACCTTTTTGGTTTGGGCGAAAAGGCTGGCGCCGACATCCCAGGTGAAAGCGTCGGCCACTTTCCGGCTGAGCCTCCGAAGCAGGGGGGCGTGGGTATGCTCGCATACGACGGATTAACTTTTGACGTCACGCCCTTGCAGATGACCGCACTGGTTTCCGCCATCGCCAACGGCGGAACCCTTTATGAGCTCCAGTATCCCCGCACTCCGGAGGAGGTTTCTCAGTTTCAGCCCAAAGTGCGGCGCCAACTCGACTTCCTTGCTCCCTATTTCCAGGAGGTCAGAGATGGCATGGCTGCGGCCGTTCTGTACGGCACAGGCCATTACGCCTACGACCCTGAAGTTGACATCTTCGGGAAGACCGGCACTTGCAGTGAGAACGGAGCGCGCCTGGGTTGGTTCGTCTCGTACTCGGGGCAGCAAAGTCCGAAGTACGCGGTGGTTGTGTTGCTGCGGGGCGGAAGGTCAATGTATGGTCCTCACGCCGCCGAGATCGCCGGGAAGATCTATCACGATCTGGCGATGCGTGACCAGGCTCTGAAAACCGTTGCGAATGTTCCCGCCTTAACAGTCATCGGAATGCCCAATCACTAGAGCGGAAACTGCAAACTCGAAAATTGAAATCTGGAACCGGCTAGAGGAAATCAGGACGAGACTGTTAGATTGACGTTGAGGGCCGCACTCCAGAGGTCAAATCATCTCGGACATCAGCTCAGGCCGGGGCTGGGCGATGACCACCTTGTTGGTGAGCAGCCCCTTGGCGGCGACCACGGCGGCTCCCGCATCCACCGCGCTTCGGACCGCGGCCACGCTGCCCGTCAGTGTGACGAACGCCTTCCCGCCCAGCGCCATTGCCAACCGAATCTCAATGAGTTTTACGGCGGCGGTTTTCACTGCGGCGTCGGCGGCTTCGATCAGCGAGGCCACGGAAAAGGACTCGATGATGCCCAGCGCCTCGAGCACATCGACCCTATTCGTGCCACTGATGGCCGGCGCAACGGATTCATGAATGTTGGGAATCACAAAGCTGTCAATGAGGGAATGCCGGCCAACACGCGATCCGGCCTCGACGCTGGCCGTGACCGCCGCCACATCGCCGCACACCAGCACCATGTACTTTCCGGAGCAGATGCTTCGAGAGAGCAGCAGCCGGACGGCCGCAGCCTTCAGCATGGCATCGCAAACCTCATATCCCGCCGCGATGCTGGTGAGCTCAATGAGTCCAAATGAATTCAGGGCCATTGGATTCCTCCGACGTGGGCAAGGAGCCGTCAGCGGTCAGCTATCAGCTTTCAGCAAGAACTTGTGCGGCTGTCTCGCTGAAAGCTGATCGCTGATTGCTAAAAGCTTTGCCGACCGATCTCTACAAATTCATTGGAGACTGCCTTGACCGTGCCGTCGATGCTGGCGTGGACGTTCGCGCCCAGTTCTTGATCGCGCACGCTGGCTACCAGCTCTCCGGCCTTCACGCGCTGTCCGGCGCTGACCACGGGCCGCGCCGGCGCGCCCGGCAGCCCAGCGAGCTTGAGCTTCACTGAACGCGGTTGGAGGTCAACGTCCGCATACGGCGCGTCACGCTCGTACTCTTCGATCTTGAGCCGCTTGCGCAGCATGGAGAGCGGCACGCGCCGGCCCTCCTTCATGGGGTGGATCTCCACTTCTTTTTTCTGCACGAACTTGATGCCTTCCGCCCGCATATCGCGCTTCGCCTGATCACACGCCTCTTTTGGGTACAAGTCTTCCGGGCAGGCGTAGAGCGTACATAGCCCGCAAGCGCAGCAGAGTTCCGCCGACTGGTTCCACAGCTTCGCGCCACTGAGCGAAAACGCCAAGCTGCGCATCACCTTGTGCGGCATCACTTCGTAGCCCAACAAGTAGCGCGGGCAGAACTCCGTGCAGTAGCTGCACTGGTCGCAGGCAGAGCGGCCGATCCGGTGCATCGCGGCGAGCGGGCGTTCCTTGCGCGAAATCAGATAGTGGTCTCGCGGCAGGATGATAAGGCCGCTGGTGGTCTTGGTGACCACATCGTCGAGATCGAAGCTGAGCGTGCCCATCATGATGCCGCTGACGAAAATGCCGAAAGGCTCGCGCGCGGCGCCACCTGCCAGTGGCAGCAGATCGCGGAACCGCGTGCCAATCGCCGCCCAAAACGATTTGGGCTCGCGCACCGCACCGCAAACTGTCAGGAACTTTTGGGTTACGGGAACGCCGCGCTCGGCTTGGTGCACGTTGTAGAGGGTCTCGACGTTGGAGACAACGCAACCTACTTGCAGCGGAATTCCACCGGGCGGCACCAGCCGGCCCGTGGCCGCAGGGACGAGCTCGAATTCATCCCCGGAAGGATAAAAATCCCCAAGCATCACAAGGTCAATCGCGGCATCGCCGAGTTGCGCCTGGATGGCCTCAATCGCCTCTGCATTCTTTTGCTTCACGCCGAACTTGCCACGCTGCGCCCCGGTGGCCGACATCATCAGCTTCATGCCGGATAGAATCTCCGCCGGCGAGTGGGCCATCAATTCCGCGTCCTTGTGGAGCAGCGGCTCGCACTCGGCGCCGTTGGCAATCACGTACTCGACTTTGCTTGCCGCCTTGACGTAGGTCGGGAACCCTGCGCCTCCTGCGCCCACTACGCCACAGGCTTTCAGTTTCTCGCTGAGTGTCGCCATGCTTGAGGCCGTCCGCCCGGTCACGCTGACCCCGACAGTCTTTCCAGAATTTTAGCGCCACCCTTTAGGGCGGCATGCCGGGCTAAAGCCCGGCGCTACTGGTAAGCTGACCCGGAAAGTTTTTCCAGAATCGGCTCCAGCTCCGGCAGCGAGGTGATGCGGGGAGCTTCAGGATTCGGATACGCGCCGACGCGATCGATGAGCACACCATGCAAGCCGCTGAGCTGGGCGCCGCCCATATCCGTGGCATTGGTGTCGCCAATGAAGATGGCCTCGGCTGGTGCCACTCGCGCCCGCTCGAGTGCCAGTTGAAAAATCCCAGGGTTGGGCTTCTCGACCCCGACGATGGCGGAGTCAAGGACCGTGTCGAAGTACCGAGCCAGGTCCACGCGCCCCAGTTGTTCCTCCATGGTGCCGATCGAGTTCGAGATGACGCCCATGAAGTAGCCCCGTCCGCGCAGTGCTTCGAGATAGGGCGGCGTGTCGGGCATCACGCGTGACCAGAGCGTGATCTGCCGAAATCCGTCCGCGACCCGCAGCATCAGCCGTCCACGCTCCTCTTGAGGAACGCGAAGTCGCCCCATGAGCGCGGCTAGACACTCGCCCCAGTAGTACTGATCGATGGTGGGCGGCAATTCCCCCTTTCGAATCTGCGGCCACAACCAGTCGTCGAGTTTGGCTTTGCCGGCGCGTTCGGCAGCAAAAAAATCTTCCACCGTCGCGGGATACCCTTGCACGGCCAAATCTTCCACCAGCACTTCGAGACGCGGATAAATCAGGGTATTGCCCGCGTCAAAAAAAACTGCCCGAATTTTCGATGTCATTCAGTTCCCTCTCGAGCGCACCGCATTATACCAGCCAGCGGAGAACAGAAGGCAGAAAGCAGTAGGCAGATGGCTGAAGGCGGTCAGCCGTAGGCGGAGGCCCGATTGCGTTCTCTCATCACCCATTTCCATTTTCGATGCCATGGTGGGCGACCTGCTGCCTTACGCTGACGGCCATCAGCGTATCAGTATCCGCTTGACCCGATCTCAGCTTGTCCCTAGATTAGGAAAGATGGTGTGCGCCGGAAAAAGAGACGCCAGGCCGATTTCCCGCAGCTTCCGACGGGCGCGCTTTCGTCTGGTCGTAACTCTCTGGGGTCCGGCTCTTCTGGCCGCAAATCTGCTCCTGGCGCGCGGACAGCAAGCGGCGACCACTTCGGCCGCTTCCACGCCTCAGCGTGGCGAGGAGAAGCAGAAGCCGACGCAAGCAGCGTCCTCTACACCGACTCAGGCCGAAGACGCGGTGCTCGAGCAAGCCGTGGATGCAGCGCATCGCGACCCGCAGGTCTTGATCAAGAACCTGGAGAATTTTCTGCACCGGTTTCCAGGCAGCCCGCGGCGCGAACAGATCCTGCGTTTAATCTATCGGCAAGCCATTCAGGCCAACGACCCTCGCGACGCTATTCATTACGCCGAAGAGTTGCTGGAGATTCACCCTCGGGACCCCGCCCTGCTCTCCTCTCTGGTTGAATTGCTCGACCGCCAGAACGATGCGGCGGGCCGCGCCAAGGCTATTACTTACGCCACGCAATTCATCGACGTCGGGGAGAAGGATGCGACGGAGCCCACGCCCAATCATATGTCTCCGGAGCAGTGGCAAGAAACCATTTCTCTGGTGCGCGCCAACGGTTACTTGATGCGGGGCAAGCTTTACGCGAAAGCGGCGGAAAACGACAAGGCCTTTGCCGATTACGAAAAGAGCTATGCGGCCTATCCCTCTGCACCGGTGGCAGAGCGGTTGGGCGACCTGGCAGCGAAGAAGGGCGACGGCGACCGCGCTCTCGAATATTACGCGACCGCCTTTGCGTTTCCCGAAAGGAGCGTCGATCCCGAGCACCGCGAGGAATTGAGAAAGAAGCTTGGCGATGTTTACACGTCAAAATACAAAACCGAGAAGGGACTGGGCGATTTGATACTAGCCCGGTATGATGAACTGAATCGCGCGCTCCAAGAGCGCGTCTCGGCCTCTTCCGGCCTCAACGCCGAAATTCACGACCCGTTTCAGTTCGTCCTGCACCGCCTGGACGGGACGCCCGTGCGCCTCGCGGACTATCGCGGCAAAGTGATGCTGATGGATTTCTGGGCCACCTGGTGCGGGCCGTGCCGGCTGGCGGGGAGAATGGTGGAGCGCGTTCTCAACGACTTTCAGGGCCAGGCAGAGCCGTCATTCCTGGCCGTCAATGTGGATGCGGAGCGCGGCGGCGTGGCGGGCTACGTGCGGGAAGAGCAATGGAAAATCCCTGTAGCATACGCAGATGGCCTAGACCGTCTGCTGGAGGTGAGCGCCCTGCCCACCATCCTGATCTTCGACCGGCAAGGGCGGATCGTCTTCCGAACCGAAGGCGTCGACCCGGCATCCTTCCAGCAGCAGGTGGAAGAAAAGCTGCGCGAGCTGCTGGCTTCCAGAGCGGCCCCCTCATCCCCGGCGCCCTCGAGGTAGAACTCTGGTTGTCAGCTCTCGGTGGCGGCCGCAAGCTCCGCCATGAGCGCTTGCTTCTCAGCTTCGGGCAGGAAAGATGCGCGGATGGCATTCTCCGCGATCTTCGCCAGTTGCTGATGTGACAGCGAGAACTGGTTGGCGGCCAGCAAGAATTCGCGCTCCAAGTTCGTCCTGAACATGCCGGGATCGTCGGAATTCAGGGTGACGATCAGATTCTCCTCCAAGAATTGCGGCAAGGGATGGTCTCGAAGGCTCGACACCAGCCCGGTCGAGACATTGCTGGTGGGGCAGACCTCCAGCGGAATCTGGCGTTCGCGCAGCAGAGCCATGACCGCAGGATCGCGGGCGGCGGTTAGCCCGTGGCCGATTCGTTCGGCGCCGAGCAACTCCACGGCAGCGCGAATACTCTCCGGCCCAGCGCTCTCGCCGGCGTGGGCGGTCACGTGGAGACCATTGTCGCGTGCAGCGCGATAGACGTCGGTGAATAGCTCGGCGGGCCCTCGATTTTCATCGCCGCCGATTCCGAGAGCGGCCACGCCTTGGGAGCGAAAACGCTTCGCCCACTCCAGCACCTGCCACGCGTGTTCGGCGCCGAAGTGGCGAATAGCGTCGAAGATCCATCGGACGCGAACGCCGAGCCGGGCTTCGGCCTTGTTCACCGCAGCGACGAGGGCTTCGAAGATGGCGTCGACCGGCTGCTTCTTCCAAAGAATCACGCCAGCGGAAAGCGTGACCTCCGCGTACCTCACATTTTGCGCCGCCAACTCTTCGCAGAGGCGCGTCAGAACCAGCGCGTAGTCCTGGGGCGACTCCAGCAGCAGGGTCACGAGCTTGAAAGCTTCAAGAAAGTCCCGCGAATTCTGATAGAGAAAGTGCGTGCGCTCGCGCTGGCCGATCCAGTCCTCGGTCTCGTCGTGCAGGCGGCCTTTGGCTCGCGAAAGCTCGCGCAGAGTCTCGGGCCGTACGCTACCCTCCAGGTGAAGGTGGAGTTCTACTTTGGGCAAACGCCTGACAAACGACTGAAAGGGCGGGATGTTCATTGCGTGAGGAAAATGGAAACTGGAAATTGGAAACTGGAGATGAGTTTCTATTTTCTATTTTCCCGTTTCCATTACCTTCCAACGGACAGTTCATTTTCCAGGCAAAGCGGGCCGGCCGGCGTTCACCCACGCCGTGTACCAATACGAGCCGATGTCGTGCGCGGCATCATTAATCTTTTTCATCGCGGTTGAGCCCACCTGGGCGTAGAACCGATCGAGGTAATCTTCGCTGTAGGAGTCGAGACCTTCGAGCGCTCGCCGGTCTTCCAAAATGATGTGGTCGACCCAGGTGTTGGATTCCAGCACCATTTGAAATGCGTATTCTGTCGGGTCATCGATCTTGGCCGCGTCCTGGGGCGCGACGATGAAGAAGTTGGAGAAGCGGTCGATCAAGCGAATCTCGAAGCGATCGGCCAGTCCTGCTTGCTTCGTCAGTTGGCCATCGTAATTCTGAGTGGTATGAAGCGGGTCCTCCGCATCGGCGACGTAATGTCCCAGGGCTGCCGCAACCAGTTTCACTTGCTCCCAGTCCTGCGTCTTGAAGGCGTTGGTCAACCGCAAGCTGTAGTCACCGATATTCCAGGGCAGCAGGCCGTCCCGATTGATGCGGATCTTGAAGTATTGCTCGGTCGCGGCCTTGTAAGAGTGAGGCAGATTCAAGTACGGAAAGATACCGTACTTGTCGAGGTAGATGTAGTGCCGCTTGCGTTCGAAAGTGTCCTTCGCCATCCAGGCATCAGGGTCGTTGGCATGATCGATCAGAAACTGGCGATTGGCTTCGAAGAAGCCACGCAGCTCGGGAGGTAGTGTCGCAATCGCCCAACGATTCGCCAGGCGGTGCGCGGTTGGTCCCCAAGCGAACGCTGAGGGGGGCGTCGTAAGAATTAGGCCGAGCCCCACGACCAGGTGCAGCGCGAACTCGCCACATCTCGAAACTCTGTTGGCCATGAAGGCGGACCCAAAACCCCGTGCGTTCATTTCGTTGCCATTTTATCGGAAGTTGAGCCCTAGTTGCAGGAATCTATCGCAAATCTCATTGAAAGCTGGCATCCATTTCTGCGATCACTCTATTTCGGCTTGAATCGCGGTGACGGGGACAGCCAGGTCACGAGGCTCGCGCCCAAATTCGCTGTGATGACGGCTGTAAGTGAAGTAAATCACCAAGCCAATCACCAGCCACACAAACAGGCGCAGCCAGCTTTCCAGCGGCAAGCTCGCCATCAAGATCAAGCAGCACGTAATCGCGGCGATCGGAAGAACCGGAACCCAGGGTGCGCGGAAGGCGCGGCGACGCTCCGGCTGTTTTCTGCGCAGCACGAGGACGCCCAGCGACACAAGAATAAATGCAAACAGCGTTCCGATGTTCGAGAGGTCGGCGAGGGTCGGCACGTCAAAGATGCCGGCGGGAATGGCAACCACAAAGCCCGCCACCCAGGTGCTGACGTGCGGCGTGCGAAATCGGGGATGCACGTCGGAAAAAACGCGAGGCAGCAAGCCATCGCGCGACATCGCAAACCACACCCGCGCCTGGCCCAACTGAAAAACCAGGAGCGAGCTGATCATGCCCGTCAACGCTCCCAGCGTCACCCACCGTTCGACCCCGGGGAGCCCGATGGCCATGAGAGCATTGGCCACCGGGGCAGCGTTATTGAGGGTCTTCCATGGTTGAATGCCTGTCAGAATTACAGCAACGGAGCAATACAATATCGTGCAGACGATCAGCGAAGCGATGATTCCGAAAGGCACATCTTTTTGTGGGTTGCGAGTTTCCTCCGCGGCCGTGGAAACGGAATCGAAGCCGATGTAAGTGAAGAAAACGATGGCGCCGCCCGTCAGGACGCCTTGCCAACCATTGGGCATGAAAGGCTTCCAGTTCGCCGGGTGGATAAATCGCGATGCCGCGAAGATGAAGATCAAAATGGCCACGATCTTGATCCCTACCATCACGTTGTTCGCTTCCGCACTCTCTCGGATGCCTCTCACTAGCAGAACCGTGAGGACCATGACGATAAGAAAGCCCGGCAGGTTGAAGTAAGCACCTGTCCGCTGCCCGTCTGCGAAGATCGGCTGCATGATGCCGCGCGGCAGGTGGAGGCCGAATCCCTGGAGCAGGCTGTCGACGTAAGCCGAAAACCCGACGGCCACAGCCATGTTGCTGACTGCGTATTCGAGGATGAGGTCCCACCCTATGATCCAGGCGACGAGTTCGCCGATGGTCGCGTAGGTGTACGTGTACGCGCTGCCGGCAATGGGAATCATGGAGGCGAGTTCGGCATAACACAGGCCAGCCAGCGCGCAGGCGATCGCCACTAGAAAAAACGACAACGCGATGCCAGGGCCGGCGCCCGGCCGGCCCGCGGTGCCCACCGCATGGCCGCCGTGGACGATAATGTCAAGCAGCGGCGCTTTGAGGATGGAATGGAATTCGAGCACTTGGCCGGCGGCGGCCGTCCCGGTGAGAATAAAGATGCCGGTACCGATGATCGCTCCGATGCCGAGCGCCGTGAGCGACCACGGCCCGAGCGACTTCCGCAACCGGTGCTCGGGCTCGTCGGCCTCCGCCAATAGTTTGTCGATACTCTTGCAGCGAAGCAAGGGTGATGGCAAGCGGCTCGTCACCTCCGGGTGATTGAACTACGCGCCTCTCTTCCCACTACTTCCGCGCGGCGAGGCCCGGCCCCTTTTTCTTGACCTTGGGCTTTAACGACCCCCGCGGCTCGGTTTGCTTGGGCCGAGGCGGCTGCTTCTTGCGCGCGGCGCGCTTCAGTTTCTTCCGCTCTGCACGGTCTTTGATGCTTTTTGTGTTCATGATGAGTGACGTCGTTCCTCCTCCAAGATACCGAGTAATGCAAGGCCGGCCGTTGGGCCGGATCTTCAACCTGCCAGTGCCGAGGCAAGCCCAGGTCCTGCCTCATTTATACTTTTTCGAGCGAAGCGTATCGCTCCACCAGCTTCTTCGTTCCGTAGCCTGGAAAGCTGACCACCAACTTTGCGTCCTCGTCGTCGCCGTCACACTCGAGGACGGTCCCCAGGCCGTACTTGGGGTGACGTACGGTGCTCCCAAGCTTCCAGCGCCGGCGGTGAGGAGCAGGCTGCTCGAATTTAAGCCTGCCGAATCCCGCCTGCCTGTTTCTCGCGCGTCGGGCGGCGAGAAACTCTCCCACGCCCTCCACAGAATTCACAGAGTTTCTCCACGATGTGCGCGCTTTCTGGTCCAGTGCGCCCGGACTTGAAATCTCAACAAGCTCGGCCGGGATCTCGCGCAGAAATCGCGACGGACGCGTTCCCTCGAAGGCTTCCCTTCCGAAATTGCGCCGCGAGCGCGCCCAGGAAATGATCAGGCGGTCGCGGGCGCGCGTCATCCCGACATAGCACAGCCGCCGTTCTTCCTCCAACGAGGCTTGGTCCTGCGTGCACAGCTTGTGCGGAAACAGTCCTTCTTCAAAGCCCACCAGAAATACAGCGGAGAATTCCAGGCCCTTGGCGCTGTGCAAAGTCATCAGCGTGACGCGGGCGCGTTCGTCGTAGTTGTCGGTCTCGGAGACCAGCGCGGCGTGGTCCAGAAACTGCGGCAGCGTTTCACCACTCTCCTCGGCTTCAGCGGCTGCGGTGATCAGTTCCTGGAGGTTTTCGATCCGGCCCTGAGCTTCGAGATCGTTTTCTGCACGGAGGGCTTCGAGCATTCTCGACCGCTCGAGAATGCTTTTGAAGAATTCACTCATCAGCAAGCGTTCGCGATCCTCAACCAGCGCGCGCACGATTTGGGCGAAGCCCTCAAACGCCTTGAGTGCTGCCGGGGCCATGCGCTTCTCGGTGAGTTCCAGCTCGAGCGTTTCCCAAAGGCTCAGCTTTCGGCGGCGTGCCGACTCGCGAAGAGCGTCAAGCTTCACGTCACCAATCCCGCGAGAGGGAGTGTTGATGATGCGGATGAAGGCGCTGTCATCGCGCCGATTGCCGGCCAGCCGGGCATAAGCCAACGCGTCCTTAATCTCGGCGCGCTCGTAGAAGCTGACTCCGCCCACCAGGCGGTAGTCGACGCCCAAGCGGCGCAGCGCCTCTTCAAACACGCGCGATTGCGCGTTGGTTCGATACAGCACGCCCACGGTCTGTGCGTCATTTTCGCACAGAGCAGTGGCGGTCTCGTTCGCCACGAACAAACCTTCTTCCTCAGCATCCTCCGCCTCGACCACTCGGATGCGCTCGCCGGACCCTTTGTCGGTCCACAAAACTTTTCCTTTGCGGGCGAAATTGCGGCTCACCACCGCGGTGGCCGCATCGAGAATCATCTGCGTGGAGCGATAGTTCTGCTCCAAGCGAATCTCCCGCGTCTGAGGGAAATCTTTTTCGAAACTCAGGATGTTCTCAATATCAGCGCCCCGCCAGCGGTAAATCGATTGGTCCTCATCGCCCACGACGCAAAGATTGGAATGGGCTCGCGTGAGCTGGCGGATCAAGCGGTATTGGGTGCGGTTCGTATCTTGGTATTCATCCACCAGGATAAAGCGGAAGCGTTCGTTGTAATGATCGCGCACGGAAGGCGCGGCATCCAGGAGTTCGGCCGCTTTCAGCAGCAAATCGTCGAAATCGAGGGCGTTCGAGGCGCGCAGCTTCTGCTCGTAGCGCTGGAAGACCGAGGACAGCTTCTCCGTTTCGACGTCCACGGCCTGGCGATACATATCCTCGGCAGTCAGGCTGTGGTTTTTCGCGTAGCTGATTCGGCCCAGTGCGGCGCGTGGCGAGGCGATCTGTTCGCTCAGCCCGAGTTCCTCCACGCACAATTTCACCACGCGCTGCTGGTCGTCTTCGTCGTAGACGGAAAAATCCCGCGTGTACCCGAGCCGGTCGATGTCGCGCCGCAGCACGCGCACACAGAACGAATGGAAGGTGGAGATGTGCGGCCAAGTCTGAAGGGAGCGCGAGATGAGCGAGGCCACACGAGATTTCATCTGGTGGGCGGCTTTGTTGGTGAACGTCACGGCCAGAATCGATTCAGGCGCAACGCCGCAACCTTCGATGAGATAAGCGATGCGATAGGTGATGACGCGCGTCTTGCCGCTGCCGGCTCCGGCCAGAATCAGCAGCGGGCCTTCGATCGCTTCCACTGCCTGGCGTTGTTGGGAATTCAGTGCGTCGAGAAGATGAGACATGCTACGTCGCTTGCCCGGAATGCCGGCCTTCTGCCAGGCCGACGCTGCTCGCCGGATGCGGCGACCAATGCTCCTGCGGGTGCAACCTGTAAATTGAACCCGCAGTCATTCTACACGATTAGCGGACAGGGGACAAATCCGTTGCCTCTCGCTGCCTCGCGCTTGACGTAAGCTGGCCCTTGGTGCATTCTCAAAAAAGCGTCGGACGGCCCGCGATGGATTCGATTCTGGAGCGCCACCACGTCACGAAGTAAGACGGAGCCACTCGGCGTTTGAGGAATTCTCGCTCAGTCAGGAGAGGTATCCATGAGTGACAGAAAATATCGGCAACGCGGTTACCAGGATTCTGACCGGGAGCGGCAAGAGCGGCCGTCGGGGCAGCCTCGGGGTCCGAAGCCGGAGCGAATCGGCCCGAAGACTCCGCTGCTGCCGGGGAGCCACTCGGTTTCACGCTGCGGAGGGTGCGGCACGATTCTGCCCGCGGATTTCGACCCGTCTGGGAAATGCCCGCGCTGCGGCTTCGAACTCCATAGCTGCAAGCAGTGCGCCTATTTTGATACCTCAGCCCGATGGGAATGCACCCAGCCGATTCCCGAAAGGGTCCCGAGGAAAGACGCCAAGAATAGTTGCACGTTCTACGCACCGCGCATGACAGTGGAGAAGCAGACGTCGCCGGAGTCCTCGCGGCCCGACGACCCGCGCAAGGCCTTCGAAAACCTGTTCAGGAGGTAAGCTGGACCTACCGGGAGCGATCGGCAGACTTGCTCAGTGAGATTGACTTTATCCTTTCGGCGACTTAATAATAAAAGTGCTTCGCAATAGCCGGCGTTGCGACGCGATGGAAACCAAGGGCGAGGGCTACGATGTCTCGGAGGCCTCGCCTCTTTTTGTGTCTGCTCGTCGACCGAGGATTAGAAAAATCCGGGCGCATTGACTCTGCGCCACGACCTTTCCGCGAGGCTTGATGGCCACTCTGACCAATCAGGTGCAAAAAACTGCGAAGCTTTCCGGCGATGCTCTGCTCCGCGCCTACCGCACGATGCTTCTCTCACGGCGGCTGGACGACAAGGAAATCCAGCTCAAGCGTCAGAACCGCATCTATTTTCAGATCAACGGTGTGGGGCACGAAGCGATCAACGTCGCGGCCGCGCTGTGCCTGAAGCCTGGCTACGACTGGTTTTTTCCTTACTATCGCGACCGTGCGCTCTGCCTACAGCTCGGAATGACGCCGCTGGATATGTTGCTGGGCGCCGTGGGATCGAAGGACGATCCCAGCTCGGGCGGCCGGCAAATGCCTTCGCACTGGTCGTCGAAGGCACTGAACATTGTTTCGCAATCGAGTCCCACCGGCATGCAAATTCTGCATGCTGTGGGCGCGGCAGAAGCCAACCAGTATTATTCCCGCATTCGGGAAGCGGCGGAGATCGCCCGAAGTTTCCACTCGGATGAAGTGGTTTACGTTTCCTTCGGCGAGGGAGCGTCGAGTGAAGGCGAATTCTGGGAATCACTCAACTGGGCATCGAACCGAAAGCTGCCCGTCCTCTACATGGTGGAGGACAATGGTTACGCGATCTCGGTGCCCGTGGACTTGCAGACGACGGGCGGAAGCATTTCGGCGCTGGTGAGAAACTTTCCCAACCTTTTGACGGTGGAATGCGACGGCACGGATTTTCTCGAAAGTCATGAGACGGCGGAAATGGCGGTCGACCACGTTCGCGCACGGCGTGGGCCGGCGCTGATCCACGCGCACGTCATACGCCCTTACTCGCACTCACTTTCGGATGACGAACGGCTTTACAAATCGCCGGAGATCCGTCAAGAAGAAGCGAAGCGCGATCCGCTGCCGCGCCTAGCCAAGCTCTTGACGGCCGAGCGTTGGGCGACCGACAAAGAGCTGAAAGAGATTGAAGCGAGCGTGGACCGCGAAATCCGCGACGCCGTGGACCAGGCGCTGGCCGCCGAGCCGCCGAAACCTGAAACCGTGGGGCTCTACCTGTATTCACCCACGGTCGATCCGACGAGCGAGCACTTCGATCACCCCCCCAAGTTTCAGGGTGAGCCTCGGACCATGGTTGATGCGCTCAACGCGTGTCTTCGCGACGAGATGGCGCGCGATCCGCGTGTGGTAGTGTTCGGCGAGGACGTGGCGGATTGCGGTCACGAAGATGATTTGGGCAAGGTCAAGGGCAAGGGCGGCGTCTTCAAGGTGACGCACGGGCTGCAACGCCAGTTCGGCACGGCCCGCTGCTACGACGTGCCCTTGGCGGAAGCCGCCATCGTGGGGCGCGCCATTGGGCTGGCCATTCGCGGTCTGAAGCCCGTGGTCGAGATTCAGTTCTTCGATTACATCTGGCCGGCGATGATGCAAATTCGCGACGAACTCGCTGTTATGCGATGGCGCTCCTTGAACGCCTTTGCGGCGCCCATCGTGATTCGCGTGCCGATCGGCGGATATTTATCGGGCGGCGCGATTTACCACAGCCAGTCCGGCGAATCCATTTTTACTCACTTACCCGGCTTGCGTGTGGTGATGCCCTCGACCGCGCTGGACGCGAACGGCCTGTTGCGCACCGCAATCCGATCGGACGATCCCGTGCTCTTTCTCGAGCCTAAGCATCTCTACCGGCAAACGCACAATCGCAGCCCCTACCCTGGGCCGGATTACATGATCCCGTTTGGCAAAGCGAAGCTGGTGCGCGAGGGGGCGGACCTAACGATTGTGACTTATGGGTCGCTCGTGGTGCGGGCCGCGCAAGCCGCCAAGCAGCTTGCCCAGGAAGGCGTGCAAGCGGAAATTCTCGATCTGCGATCGCTTCAGCCTTACGATTGGGAGCTGATCGCGGCTTCGGTGAAGAAAACCAGCCGCGTGCTGGTGCTGCACGAAGATAGCATTTCGTGGGGCTATGGCGCGGAAATCGCCGCTCGCGTGGCTGACGAACTATTCGAGTTTCTCGATGCGCCCGTCCGCCGCCTGGCGGGGAAAGACGTCTACGTTCCTTACCACCCTCATCTCGAAGACGCCGTTCTTCCTCAGATTCCGGATATCGTTCGCGCCGCGGAGGAATTGGCGGGATATTGAAGAACAGCGATCAGGAATGAGGAAGAGGAGTCCGTTGTCCGTCGTCAACCTTGCGACATTTAAATCATTGGGCCATTGAATCATTGCTGCCGTTTTTCAATCACCCAATGGCCCAATGACTCAATGGCTCAATTCCAGTAACGGACCGCGGCCCTCTTTAGCCAATGCCCAATTCATCCACTTTTTCGAGAGGCGTGCCGCATCGGCGGCAGATGACGGCGGCGCAATCCCCGCAGACCAGCGGGTCATCGACTTCGCGTTCGCACGTGGGGCAGTAGAGCGCCTCAGGCTCTGGTTCTTCGACTCCGGCCATCAGTTCACCTCCGTCTCGTGCAAGTCCCCAAGATCGATAGTGCACCCTTCTGAGATCCAATTCAATCAGAGTGGCCGAGCCTTGGTCCCTAATCCCAGTTCTTCGCGATTTGTTGCAGGAAGTCTCGGATGACCTTCTGCACCTCATCAAGCCGACCGGAAAAAAAGTGATCGGCTCCTTCCAGCCAATGCAAGCGCTTGGGTTCCTGAAGCGAATTGAAAACTGTTTCAATCTCCGGGTACGGTCCGTAGATGTCTTGAGTGCCTTGAATGATGAGCTTGGGCTTTCGAGTGTCGCGTATGAAAGCGAAGTCTTCCGGCCCACCTGGAAGCCCCAAGCCTACCAGCGCGACCACGCGCGGGTCATCGGCGCCAACCGCCATCCCGACCCAGGCACCAAAAGAAAAGCCGATGATGACAACAGGTGTTTTGGGGAATCTCGTCCCGAGAAAATCCAGCGCCGCGCGCGCGTCATCTCGCTCGCCGATCCCCTCTCCGAATTCACCCTCGCTTTTGCCGGCACCGCGGAAGTTGAAGCGGAGCACCGCAAGCCCGGCCTGGAGAGCGGCCTTGGTGGCGCGAAATACCACCTTGTGGTGCATCGTGCCGCCAAAGACTGGATGAGGGTGACAAACCAGCGCGCAGAGAGCCACGGCGGGAGCTCTGGCGTTCCATTCGAGCAGCGCTTCGAGAGCGCCGGAAGGACCTGGAATGAAGAGCTTTTCGATCTTCGTGTGGGAATCCAATCGTTCCTCAAAGTGGCGCCGTGGCATGGGCATCTTGCCCATGCTTTCTCGATTCGGCATTGAAGCGGAGCGCACCGCGCCGGCCAGAGCAAATAGTGTAAAATAAAAAGCAAGAATTAGGGGTTAGGGATTAGGAATTAGTGACCAGGAACATTGGGCATCGTAGAAAACAGGAGGCAACGCAATGCGTCCACCCAGGTCGCTGCGACCTGCGACAGACAACGAGCCACGAAACGATTAGGCCAGTCACCGCCTGCTGCCTAATTCCTAAATCCTAATTCCTAATTCCTGTCCTCTTGGGATGAGGTGGTTTTATTAAGCTCAAAATTTTTGTTGTTATCGTGTTCATTTTTGTGGCGGGCTTCGCTTACTACCACTTTGTTTACGTCCCTGCGCATCATGTGCCGCTGGAAATAGCCTATGTGCTGCCTCTTACGGCAGTGGTGGTCGACACGCCGGCCGAAATCCGGCTCGACGTGGAAGAGGTGAGAAACGGAGATAGGGTGGAAGTGCTCAGCCGGACACGCAGTTGGGCGCACATCCGTCTTGTCGACGGAAAATCGGGCTGGATTGAACTGAAGGACCTGCTCGATTCTCAAACCTACGATCGAGGTCAACAACTGATCCGCGAGATGGAAGCGAGTCAGGTCCAGGCAAGGGGACATGTCTCGGGCGAGGTCAACGTCCGCCTCGAACCCTCTCGCCAGTCACCCCAATTGACCGTTCTTCATCCGAATGACCAGGTCGAGGTGTTCGGGCGCCGGCTCGTCAAGCGCCCTGCCGAAAATTCCGATACCGCCACGTCCCCGGAGGCTGGCGAGGGGGCATCAGGTGCTGCAACCGTTCGTGACGCATGGTATCTCGTTCGATCCGGATCGCACGGAGGCTGGGTGCTTGGCAGGTTCGTCGCGCTCGACATACCGACTGAAATCGAATCCTATGCCCAGGGGGTCAATACTGTGGCTTGGGTGGTGCTCAAGACCGTGGATGACAACGGTCGGAAAGTTCCAGAGTATCTTGTAGCCGACCGCATCGGAATGCAGGAATTTGACTTCAATCACATTCGCGTCTTCACTTGGTGGATCAAGAAACAGGCCTACGCCACTGCCTACGCCGAGAGTGACGTTGATGGTTACTTTCCCATTCGCACCACGCTCGTCGGAGACACACCGTATTTCCGCTTGCGAATGCTGGACCATCACGGCAGGAAAATCCAAAGGGTTTACGGGATGTTTGATACCATCGTGCGCCCGCTCGGCTTTGTGGAAGGTTGGGAGAGCGATGCGATTCCGGCGCGTCCTGTGACCCGCTCGAAACACCGGCGATGATGCCGGGGCGTGCCGCAAGTCTGCGGCAGTGGCTTTGACAACTCGAGGAGGAAGATTGTGGCGGAGAGCGATTTCGCGACGGGACAACTTCCGAGAGTGTCGTTTCGGTACAGGCTAGTGCGCGCCTTGGTGGGAATCTGGATCGGCGTTTTCTTTCGGAGAATTCGTGTGCTAAACCCCCAGGCGGCGCCTGAGTCCGGCGCAGCCCTGCTCCTCGTCAGCCATCCCGCCAGCTTTCTGGATGCGCTGCTGCTGATCGCGGCTCTCAAGAGACAAGTGCACTGCTTCCTGCCACGTCCATTACTGCGCGGTCCGGCGCGCGGTTTACTGGGCTGGCTTCTTGGAATAGTTCTCTACGAACCGGCCGGCGATGGATCTCCCGGCGCGATCGGGCTTGCCTGCGATGCTTTGGCCAAGGGCCGTGCGGTCTTGCTTTTTGTGGAAGAACAGATGGCCAAGCCGGGCGAGGTGCCGCACTTTTCTCCGACCCCTGCGGTGGTCGCGATAAGAGCGGAGGCGCGCGCGTCCGGGCACTTAGGGCTCGAAATTCTTCCCATCCACTTGTTTCTGCCAGTGGCGCAGCTCTACTCAAGCGAGCTGCTGATCCATATCGGGGCGCCACTCATTCCGAGGGAGTATCTCGCCAGGGGCGGAAACATGTCCGAGCAGGCGCGCGTGCTCGCGGTGGCGATGGAGGAGGCTTGTCGGCAGAATGTTTTTCGTCTTCAAGCTGGCGATGTCAATCATTTTCTCACTGACCTTGAGGAAATTTTCCGCGCCGACCTCCTCGAGGCTTGGGTGGCGCGGCCGAATTGGAAGCAGAAAATGGAGGGCTTCGCATTGAGCCGATTCATCGCGGAATGGGTGGAACAACTCAATAGCTTGCATCCCGGCCAACTCGTCGCCCTCCGCGACCTTCTGGAGGCATATCGAAAAGCCAACCGGCGTTGTTCGCTCAGCCGGCTGGAGTTGGAGCAGTCCGGCGAGTGGATCAAGACGCAGTGGCGCAAGCTCGCCGGCTGGACGGAGAGCGCGCTGGGGCTACCCGTGGCATTGTATGGCTTCGTCAACCATCTCGTAGCTTGCCTTATCCTCTATCGCGCCGGCCTGCTCTCGAAGGACGCCGACAAGAACGTCACCGCGAAATGGTCCGGACGAGCGCTGGTTGTGGTCGCTTGCTACACCGTCCAAATTCTGCTCTGTGCCTATGGGTGGGGAAGGATCGTCGCGGGCTACTACGCGCTGACGCTTTTCCCGTCGGGGCTGTACCTCTGGCGCTATTTGTGGTTGCTCCGAAACCGGTCGCGTCCCCTGGTCCGCAACCTCCGTGCACGCCGCGAAGCGTCGAAGTTGGTGACGATGCGCAAGGGCTTGATCCAGGAAGTCATCGCGGCCCGCGATGTCTACGCTGAACGGCTCGGGCTGGCGCATTGATCCGGCTGGAAGTTCTTTCATGCAGCGAGCGAAGCGGAAGTACCTGTCATCCTGAGCGGCGGATCCACCATGCCACTTTTCCTTTCCGAAGCTGACGTTCAAGAACTTTTGCCGATGGACCGGGCTCTCGAGCGGGTGGAGGCCAGCTTCCGCGCGCAACATGCGGGCCAGGCGACCAACCGCTCGCGGGCGCGAATCCTTCTGCCGCACACCTCGCTGCACTACATGGCGGCTGCGCTACCGGAAGAAAATCTGATGGGATTGAAAATCTACACGGTTTCGCGCCAGGCCTTGCGGTTCGTCGTGTTGCTTTTCGACACCGAGAGCGGGGATCTACTCGCTCTGATCGAGGCGGACCACCTGGGGCGGATTCGAACCGGCGCTGCCAGCGGCGTGGCTACGAAGTTCTTGGCTCGCCCTGACGCGTCGCGCGTGGGCCTGATTGGCGCGGGACGCCAGGCGCGCACCCAGCTTGAAGGAGTCGCGCTGATCCGCAAACTGACCGCAGTGAGAGTTTACAGCCGCAACGAGGCGACACGCCGCGCTTTCTGCCGCGAGATGAGTCAAGCGCTTGGGATCACCGTCGAGCCAGCCGAGAGCGCCGAGTCCGCCGCCCGGTTTGGCGACATTGTCATCACGGCTACGACGTCAAGCCAGCCCGTCGTTTCTGGTGCAGCGCTCCGGCCCGGAACGCACGTGAATGCCGTCGGCGCCAACATGGCGAAACGCCGTGAGTTGGACGACGTGATTCTGGCTCGCGCCGGTGTGATTGCCGTCGATTCGCTCGAGCAGGCCAAGCAAGAGGCGGGCGATCTGATCCAGGGGCTTGCCGCTCTCCAACGCGATTGGAGCGGCATCGTCCAGCTCTCGGAAATTGTGGCGGGCGCGCACTCCGGCCGGCGGTCGAACGACGAAATCACGATCTTCAAATCGTGTGGCATCGCCCTGTGGGACGTCGCTTCGGCCGGCTTCGTATATCGGCGGGCGATCGAAGCAGGCAAGGGAAAGCCGTTGGAAGTTCTCGATTTCAAAACCTCAACGTGAGGTTTCGGGCGGGGCAGGCAAGTGCTAACGGGGAGCAGATTTCGGGCCCTGCTCGTGCTGAATTTGGATCTTCTTAGCCACAATCTCGCCGCTCTCGGTGAGATCGCCCTCGACTCTCACGTTACACCCCAGCTTGAGGTCCTTCGTTGAAGCGGCGGATCCATCTTCATTTTTGATCTCAGTCTTATCATTGTGACGCACATAAAAAATGATATTCTCTTGAGTCGAAACAACAAATCTCTGGGCCTCCAGCTTCGTGATTTTGCCCTGGAGGGTGAAGTTCATCGATTCGTCTTGCGAGGCAAGGGGCGCTCGATGAAGTTGACCGAAAGCGGCCGTTGTGCAGGTCGACGTCAGCCACGCCAGCAGGGGAAGCCAGGCTGTCATTATTCGCGAGCAGCGTCCGAATCTCAATTTCATAGAATCCTCGGCATTCAAAGTCTCGGGCAACTGTGGTCTACTTGGATCTTTCCGTCTCTCCCATTCGAATCGCTACCGCATGATTGACCGAACCCTTCATGGGATCCTGGCGCACCACGCGGGCTGGGACGGGAATGGCAACGTCGCCCGGCTTGTAGGGCATAATCACCTGCACGGTTTCACCCGCATCGTAGCTTTGGGGAGTTTGGAAGTAGGCTCCGGTGCGAGAAATATTAATCGTCTCTCCCAAGTCTTCCACGGTCTTGCCCTGAATCTGCCGGATCACCTTGATGGGAAATTTCAAAGGGACGCGTGACCGGTCCCGTTTCTCCACTCGCTTCTTTTCCACCGGAGCAGGCGCAGCCGGCTCTTCCACGCCGGGAAGGTAAACGGCCTGTTCCATCTGAACGGCGACGAGGTGATCAATTGATCCTTTGGGCTGGTCCTTTCGCACGACTTTCCCGAGCACCGGCAGGTTAACCCCACCTTCCTCATACGGCAGAATGGCCTTCACCGTTTCGCCCAGATAGTAATTGTGGCTGGTCAGAAAACACGCGCCGTTGCGGGAGACATTGATCGTATCGCACACATCTTCGATCGCGGTGCCGTAGATGTCCCGGATTATTTTGATGCGCAATTTGATCGGTGCACGGCCCTTGCCGCGATCGTTTGGCCCCCTGCGACGCTCCGGGCTGTTGCTGGTTGCCGATGGCGTCTCGTAAACAGGTTCAAACGCAGATAACAAGACTCCTGGCGGCAGCGGCGCGACGTGAGAGGCTTCGGGCAAAGAGGTTGCCGGCGTGGTCTGATCCTCTTCTGCAAAAGCCCACGGTGTGGTGGCCTTGCACTTGTCGCAAGCGCGGGCGACAAGAACGCCGCGGCCCAAGAACTCCATTTCACTCAGGGGAACCGACGCCAAATGTCTTCGCTGACAACGGGTGCACTCCAGCCATGCGTGGGCAGATGACTCATCCTCCGCGCTGGGGGTAGCGGGAAAGCGAATGCCCCACATGTCGCCTTCCGCCTGGAGGAGTTGAAGGCCGAGATGGTAGAACCCCTCGCGGTCCGTGGTATTCACCCAAACGACGCTGAAGGTGCCTGCGACATCGTTCTTCGTGCTCACCACGTGTACCTCTGAGTCCAGCTCCACAAGATTTTTGATCCGAGTCATGCACCCGTGCTGACTGATCAGGATGGTTTGTGTCGATTCGTCAAAAAACTTGTTTTCTGTGGACATGCCGCGCACTCGAATGGGCAGAGCTAACATCACTCGAGCGCTTCTGCGGCGGGCGTCATCCATCTAGGTGTCGATTCAATAAAATAGCGAGGAGCGGTCGTTCACGTCTTGACGCGACCTCCCCATCCCGGGTTTCCCCAGGACAGGCAATTCCCCCGTTCAAGCTTATCGGTCTATTTTACCACGGCTTGAGGCAAGCGGCGGGGAGCGGCTCGCTGGGTAGGGCGGAGAACTCTTGCATCTTCCCAGTTGTGGCCCAATTGAGGAAGGGAAGTGCACCAGCAAGTCATCGCTAGCGCGGATACCTCGCAGCGAACTTGAAGGACGACGTCGCTTCATGGCTTGAGTGTTCTTGCGAGAAATAGTTGCGCGCGAGAAGGAAGACTGGCTATTGCTGACTGCCGAGTGGCTGTTGTCCGCGCAAAGTGGGCCCGCTAGGACTCGAGCCTGAGACCAACGGACTGTGAGTCCGCTGCTCTAACCGGCTGAGCAATGGGCCCGATGCAGAATTCGTCTTAACAATACATCCTGCTTCTGTACATTGCCGGCTGTCGGGCGGCCAGATGGGATAGCATGAGAACAAAGAGAGAAGCCGCAGCAAGACCCAACTGGAACAGCATCTGCGCCAGCGGTATGGCGAGTTGTTCGCAGCCGAGTTCGACGTCCTGCTTTACGACCTGACCAGCAGTTACATGGAAGGAGAAGCGGGAAAGAACCCGATGATGCGGCGCGGCTATTCGCGGGATCATCGCCCGGACTGCAAGCAGGTAGTGATCGTCCCGCTTGGCGGGATCAACGCGGAAGGCTTCCCCTTCAGTTATGAAACCTTCAACGGCAACCGCCGCGATGTGACCACGGTGGAGGCGGTGATGCGGATGGTGGAGCACAAGTACGGTCGGGCGCGACGGGTGAGGGGGCCCCACGTATTGCGGGTGGGGGGGTTCGACCGCGGCGTGGTCAGCGAAGAGAATTTGGAGTCGCTGCGAAAGCACTAGGGACACTATCTGGTGGGCACGCCGCGGGCCCAATTGAAAGCAGTGGAACGGGCACTGCTGGAAAGCGGATGGATGCAGGTGCGCGAGGACGTGGAGGCGAAATTGGTGAGCGTCCCCGGCGGCAGGGAGACGTATGTGTTGTGTCGATCGCAGGCGCGACGGGCCAAAGAAAAAACCATCCGCAGCAGCTTCTCTCAGCGCCTGGAGAAAGCGCTGGGGAACCTTCAGCAGCAGGTGGAAAAGGGGCGGCTGAAGAATCATTCGAAAATCGAGCGGCGATTGGGCAAGATCCAGGCGCGCCATCCGCGCGTGGCGGACCTGTACGAAATGAGCGTGGGCGAGTGGGATGGCCACCCGGTGGCGGAATGGAAACGGATCGAAGAGCGCCGAGCTTGGCGTGACGCCCGCGAGGGCGCCTACCTGCTGCGGACCAATCTTCAAGGTGAGACGGCCGAAGAGCTTTGGAAAAAGTACCTCCAACTCACCGAGGCGGAAACTGCTTTTCGAGTCCTGAAGAGCGAGCCATCGATCCGTCCTCTGTTCCATCAACTGGAGCGCTGGGTGAAGGCTCACATCTTGGTGGCTTTCCTCGGCTGCGCGCTCTGGGTGACGTTGAAACACCTCCTGCAAGGCAAGAACAACCCCATGACGCCCGCCCGAGCCCTGGCCCTGCTGGCCGGCGTGCACAGTGCTGACGTCCTCCTGCCCACCACCGACGGGCGCGAGATCGGGCTTCGCCGCGTCACCACGCCCTCACCGGAGCAAAACTCCCTGCTCGCTCTCCTGGCAATGAACCTCCCCGAACGTCTCGATTTGAATTTCGAATGTAGTGTAAACTCAGCGACCGGCTGACTGATTCTGAGGAGCTTAGCCAATGTTTACCCCGCTCCGTGACGAACTTGGGTTAGTCCGAGAGTCCACATCGACAATGTCCGGAAACGTTACAATTGTATCGCTAGCGGACGAGCTGCTCGAGCCTGTTTTCTCCATTTTCTCACCCAACGAGCTGAAAATAAATGGCTAATTTTTTAGAGAGATTTGGGTGCTCGCGTGCTCTCAAATCAATGCTCTAGCTTGGATGCCCGCGCTTGGGCATGCTGGCGGCTCCAAGTAGTTGGAGGTGGGTTTGTCCATAAGTCGCAGCCGGTTAAGTCGAGGCCAAACATGTTTGTAGCATCGCTCATTCTCATCCTGTCCACCGCTGTGTTCCTGTTCTACTTCCAGGCCACCTGTCAAACCATCCTGCGAAGGAAGTTCGATCGAGAATACTTTCAATCGATCGTCAACGCCAATCGTCTCGAATTCCCCTGGGTGCTAAAGTTCCTGGAGGACTCTGACGGGCCGGTGGATTTTACCCGGGTCCGGCAGAGTTTGGAGTGCGATTTTCTGGCGCTCACCTATCTACTGAAGCACTCCGCCGGGCATCAACAACGTTATTCGTGGGACGTACGATTGCTGATGCTCTACTTCCGCCTCGTCCATTTTTTCATGGTCGTTCGGCACGCGTTGCGGCTGCGCGAGGAACGCGCGCTGGTGAATCTTACATCCATCCTCCAATACATGGCCAATGTGGTAGGGCAGCGGGTGAACGATCGCTTCGCGAATCCGGTGCCCGCAAAGAGTCTCACATACCCGTGGTCTGATCAATAGCAGCATCCTTTCGTACTGCCCGAAGATCTGACGGCGAGCCTGCCCACGTCAGCTTCCAGGCATCGGCGCTCAGGCCTTCGGGTTCGAGCCCTTCTCGCTCAGCTCACTCAGCGAAGCCACGCGGCGCTCCAGTTCGCGGGCGATCGATTCGGGGTCGTCGCCGCGATCGAACCGCACTAGCGCACCGATGGTGACCGTGACCTTAAAGGGCCGCGTCATTCTTTTGCCGGCTCGTTTCAGCTCAAAGAGTCCGTCAATTCGGATGGGAACGACAGGCAGATCCAGTTTCGCGGCCATCAATCCGATTCCGGCACGGAAAGGCCCGAGCTTTCCATCCTCGGTCCGCCTCCCTTCGGGAAACACCACCACGTTGTAGCCGCGGTCCGCCAACTCGCCCGCAAATTCGAAACTCTCTCGATACCCGGACTGTTGCGGCAAAGGAAACGCGTTGAAAAGAGCGACCACGAGGGCGTACTCGATCCTTTCAAGCCAACGCCTGAAGATTCCGAGAGTGGCCGGAGGATGGCGCATGGAGCGGAGCAACTCCCCCAGCATGGCCACCGCCACTCGGTGGCGCAATCTCGCCGGCAACGCCGCCAGGATGAAACCGATATCAACGCTCGTCACGTGGTTGGAGACGATCAGGAGCGGCCCATTCACGCCCCGGAGATTCTCGCGGCCTCGAGTACGCGGATAGCCTAGCAACAGCGTCGCCGGCCACGAGAGAAGGTAATACACCGCCAGTCGAACCCATGTGATTGGCCAGTGCTGCGCCCAGCGAGGATATCGATAATCGCCGGCCCGAGCTGGTGGCCGCCGCAGGATATCCTCCAGTTCGCCGACCGTAGTGGCCGCGGCAAAATCCGTTTCATTGAGATCGGCTTGGTAGCGGTCTTCAAGGGCGCTCAGCAGTTCCACCCGATCGATGGAGCTGAGATTCAAATCTACGGCCAGGTTGGCGCCGGGCTCGAGGCGGCCCACGGGGCGGCCCGTGACGCGGGCGATCAACTCAGCAAGCGTCCCGATTGTTCCGCCGGCGGCGGCGGCCGCCACACGCCCGCCGCTCGCCTCCCCGAATTGAGACTGGACAAACTCCCGTATCAACTGGGCTCGCGGCTTTTGCGTTGAAGCGCGCGGAAAGTCTTGATCGGGCCAGACCAGCCAGCGGCGGATGCGCTGGTACTCGGCGAGCGATTCATTGGCGCGTTGAACGACCGCCTCAGGATCACCGCGCCGGCCGCGTAGCACCAGCACCGCGCACGGCTCGGCATTCCCCCCGCGCGCCACGCCGACCACGATGCAGTCACGCACCTCAGGCTCGCGGCGCAAGGCTGCCTCCAGATCTTCGGGATAGATCTTCATCCCTTCGGGCGTGACAATCACGTCTTTCTTGCGGCCTTTGAAGTAGAGATTGCCTTCGGCATCCAATTCACCGAGATCGCCGGTTCGGAACCATCCGTCTTTGCTTCCGGCGGCGTCGGGCGCGGGCCTTAGTTCGCCGCCCTGCCAGTAGCCCGCAGACACGTTGTCACCGCGCACCAGAATCTCGCCGTCCGCGGCCAATTGGATCTCGAGTCCCGGCAGCGCCTTTCCCACCGAACCTTTGCCCAGCCTAAAGGGATGGTTCACGCTGACGAGCGCTGTGGTTTCCGTCATGCCGTAGCCCTGAATCATGGCGAAGCCCAGCCGCCGCCAGAAATCCTCGATTTGCGAATCGAGCGCGGCTCCCCCGGAAATAAGCGCCCAAAATTTCCAGCCGAATTTGGAATGAATGTCGCGAAAATGCCAACAGCGCCTGACGAAATGCTTTCCCTCGGTCGCTCGAAGCCTTTGGCGGAATTCGCCTGGGCGGCCCGCGGCCTCACAGTCGCGCTCGACCTGCTCCTTGAGCGTTTCCAGCAATCGCGGCACGGCAACCAGCACCGTCACACGCTGGCGCTTGATGTTGCGAATCACCTCTGAAGGATTGAGTGTGTCCTGGAAAATCACCGTCCCGGCGAGCAAGGGCGGTACAAACATTCCCATGAATTGTCCGAGAACATGGCTGAGCGGAACCAGGTTCAAGAATCGAATGGGGCGGAACAAGCGCTCGATATCACGGTACTTTGCGATTTCGCTCTCGAGCGACTCGAGATTTGCCAGCACGTTGGCGTGCGAGATCACCACGCCTTTGGGTTCGGACGTGGTTCCCGAAGTGAAGACAATCTCGAGCGTGTCGTCTCGTGCTAGGGCGGGTCCCCGGTACGGCTCGTGCGGGCGCTGGGCAAGAAGCTCGCGCAGGGAGTCCAGGAATGCAGCCGGCAACCACGGGCCGGGCCGCCGCAGTTCCCTCGAGCACACCAGGAGTTTTGCGTTCACTTGCCGCGCCACGCGCTCGGCGAACTCAGGTGCGGCAATGAAGTCCACAGGAACCGCTACAGCGCCCCGCAGCGCGCATCCCCAGAAGGCGGCGACCCACTCCGCGCAGTTTTCTCCCCAAATCAGAACGCGGTCGCCTTTCGCAACGCTGCGCGCTTCCAACTCCCGCGCGAATTGGCTCGCGGTTTCAGCGATGTCGCGATAAGACCATCGCGCCAGCCGGTAGCCGCGCCTGTGGACACAGGCAATCTTGGAGCCGTGGCCACGAAAGTTGTCGAGAAAATCGACGAGTGAATGACGACCCATGCCCCATAAGATTATCACTCGCCGAGAATGAATTTCACCTCGACTTCGGTGACCACCTCGACCGGCTCGCCATTCAGCAGTGTTGGCTGGTATCGCCAACGGGCTACCGCGTCCATGGCAGCCCTCATGAGTAGTGGGTGGCCTGAAAGGGCTTTTAAGTCCTGAATCGTTCCGTCTTTGCTGATGACTGCTTCCATCCTGACCGTACCTTGGATCCGTGCCATCTTGGCCAGAGGCGGATATTCGGGATCGGGGTGAAAGAGCAACTTGGCCTGCTCGATAACCGAGATGTGAATTCGGCGTGTCGCAGGCTGTCTCGCTGGCAGTGGCGGTGGTGGAGGAGTATTGGTGTCCCTTAAAATGCTATTCAGGACGCCATCTCGCCCACCTCCCCCAGGCTGATTAAGACCGCCCACGACCCAATTGCCAGGGCCAATCGCCGGCGGCTCAGGAGGCTCCTCGCGAATGATAGTGATGTGAGGCGGAATGATCGTTGGCGCGGTGACGATGGATGGTGATTGCGGCGGCGAGTGCCTAATCGTCCTGACGTGGGGCGCGCGGCCCGGAGGTGGGCCAGGCGGAGGAGGAGGAGGGAAAGTTTCGGTCGTAATCCACCGCAGGTTGGGCAGAGCCTCCATGCGAATCAGGGGAAACAGCACCAGACCACACACAATAACCATTTCCAAAATGTAGGCCAGTGGCAGCGCCGCGCGCTTCCAGTCGCCCGTCTTGATGGCCGCGTAAATCAGGTACGCCACAAACCCAACCACGTTGAGCGCCAGCAGAATCGCGGACCACTTCCCCACGCTGAACCCGAGCCGGCGCGCATCGGCCAGCACGTAGAAGAGCATCAGTTCATAGAACATTAAGCCGACGCCGAGAAGAACCGACTCGACGACCCGGCTCTTGGGCGTCGTGACGGTAAGCAGGGGAAGAACGAAATAACCGGCCACCCAGCCCAGCACTGCCACCAGCAGCGCGGCCTCCCAGTGGCGAAGGGTCAATACCGGCGTGCGAGCAGGCGATGAGTCAAGCAAGGTTGCGTCAAACATGGCTCGACCTCCCTCATTGCGTGATTGAGTGATTTGGTGATTGAGTGATTGAAAAAGCGCAGCTCCTCAATCGCACAATCGCCAAATCGTGCAATCACTCAATCCAACTTTCGCTCATATTGACACCGATGATGGTTCTAAAGTTCCAATGTATGGACTGCCGAATGGCGGGTGGCAAGTGGCTGGAGATTGAGTGATTGAGCGGTTTGGCGATTGAGTGATTGGCCGTAAGACGTCTGCGGTCGGCGGCCCTCGACCTTAATACCTATTCTGTGTTGCAACGTACAACTGACGACGGACAACTGAGGTCTTTTAGAACAATCACACAATCACCCAATCGCAAGATCACCCAATGACGCCGAGTCCGAGTTTCTCGACGTTCGCTTTGTTCCGCCGGGCGGCTTCGTCGGGGCCGCCGGGCGGCAGCTCGAAATTGTCCAGTTCGATCACGATCCACCCGGAAAACTGAACGTCGCGAAGCGCCTGAAGGACGGCAGGAAAATTCACCGCGCCCTCGCCGATTTCGCAAAAAGCGTACTGGCCCTTGCGCACCAAGCCTCGGTCTTTCTCGGCGAGCGCGGCGATGTCTTTTCGCACGTCTTTGAAGTGCATCATGATAAGCCGCTCATGGTAGGTGCGAATCACTTCCGCCGGGTCCGATCCCCCCAATAGAATGTGCCCCACGTCGGCGATCAATTTCACGTAACGCGGGTCAGTCGCGTCGAGGATGCGCGCCATCCCTTCCCGCGTTTCGCCCAGCGAATTGAAGTGGGGATGATAGCCCAGCGCGACGCCCGAATCTGTAGCGAGCTTGCCCAACGCGCTCATCTGCTCTCCCAACGCTTTGATCTGGGTGGGCGAATATTGCCCGCCCGGACGGCCATCGTCCGTCACCTGCAAAAACAACCCGCCGAGGCCACTTTGAAATTCCGCGAAATCGCGAATCTTGGCCGATTGGTCCGTCACTTGGGCTGGGTCGAGCTTCACTCCCCAACACGAAAGTGCCACCGGCGAAAGTCTGAGCCCGTTCAGTCGGTCCTTGAGTTCGCCGAATTTCCCTCCCGGATAATCGTCGCGCACCCAGCCGAGCAATTGCACGCCTTTGAACCCGAGGCTCGCGATGGTGTCGAGAGCGTGCGTGAACTGGCTTCGTGGCCAGGAAATTGTGGCGTAACCGATGGGGTTGGGCAGCGTGGCCGAGGCAATGGCACCGACTGCGGAGTTCCAGCCAACCACACCCACAGCCCAGCTTCCCGAACGCTTCAAGAAATCTCGTCGGTCGACAGCCATCTTCGCTCCAGAGTCCACCGGCCGCGCTTCATGTTTCGGCCGGCCATCGGCCATCTTCAATTCCGAAGCGCTTCATTCAATAAGTGAGCCAGCCGGATGCCCGCCTTTTCGATTTGCTCCTCCACAACAGGAAGCATGGCGGTGGCGTAGTCGTCTGAGAGGTTCGGCAGAGCTCCCGGGGGCAGCTTGCCATAGACCACCTTGACCGCCAAAGCGTGGGATTCAAGAGCCCAATCCTCGACTGACCCGTGCGCCCAGGCCTTCTTCTGTTCCGGCGTGATGCGCAGCTCGAGCGTCGACGCGAGCTGGTCGCCCCACTGCTTCTCGCGCCGGATAATGCCGCCGTCCCACACCGAATGCAAATTGCCGGGCTGGCCGAAGAAGATCACTTGCACTTTGTTACCGCCCTGGTCGTTGTTATCCGCCGAGTGCAGGGGTTGGTGCAAATCGCCGACGAAATGGACCACAAACTCCAGCGCCTCGCGCCGCATGGCGGGGTCAGCGGACTTGTTCTTGAGCACGGATTCGAACTCCTCAATCTTTCGAACCACGCAATTGCCGCTCGGACACTCGCGGGTCATATCGATGGCCGACGCCGCCAATGGAATATCAATGTAGTGCCAAGGGCCTGTTTCTGGATGATCGTTACGGACGTCGTCGGCCCAGCTCGATATCACTGCCAGAGTTTCGTGCGGGGTCAGGAGCGCCTGAATCTTGTCGCGCGCCTCGGGCGTCAGATTTTTCGCCGCGATCCTCGCCACCGCGCTGTGCCCCTCCGGCCCCCAGCCGAGCGCCGGATCGATGGCGATCAGGAGAGCAAACAGTAAAGCGAGCGCAGCCCGAACAAGCGGCTGGAAATCAGTTTTCATTTCTACACCTCTTCCGGCACCACGAACGGCTCGCGGTAGCCGCGGTCGCCATCGCGCAGCAGTTGATTGGCCTTGTCGTCGCCCATCACTTGTTCGTTGGCAGGGTCGAACTTGAGCGAGCGGCCGAGGCGATACGAAGCATTGGCCAGGTGAACCAGCGTGCAAGACATATGGCCTTCCTCGATGGGCGCGTTTAGATTTTCCTTCTTGCGGCTGCGGACGCACTCGATGAAGTTCGCCCAGTTGTTTCCGGCGCCTTTCCCCGATGGTCCCGGTTCATGATCATCGCCCAGCCAGGACCTATAGGAATCGTAGCCGTCCATCGCAAGGTAGCCGTTCGAGCCGTAGAAAATATTGCCGATGGTGTTGTGGGTTCCCGCGCCCGGACCCAGGCGATGTTGTGCTGGCGCTTTCTGCGAGGGCTTGGGCGCAGCAGGGGTCAATCCCGCGGGTGGCGGCCCGGCGCTGCCAAACGCACCGCTGCCGATCTCCGCTTCTTGGTTCGTGATCCAGTGCCGTACTTCGAACTCCAGCATCTTGCGCTTGCCGTCCGGCGTCTCGAACTCGAAGGCGCAATTCAGCGTGTTAGGTGTCTGCTGGTCATCGTCAAACATGAAGTGGCCGCCGATGGCCGAGGCCTTGGTGGGAAATCCCACGCCCAGCCCCCAGCGCGCCACGTCCATTTCATGGATGCCCTGATTGCCGATGTCGCCGTTGCCCGTGTCCCAAATCCAGTGCCAGTTATAGTGGAACCGGTTTTGGGTGAAGGGTTTCATGGGCGCGGGGCCGGTCCAAAGATCGTAGTGGACGCCGGCAGGCACGGGTTCCTCGGGTTTGCGGCCGATCGTATCGCGCCACTTGTAGCAGAGGCCGCGGGAAAGATAGACCTCACCAATCAAGCCGTCGCGTATTTTTTGAATGCCTTCCCGGATCCCTTCGCCGGAACGGCTGTTGGTTCCGTGTTGGACGATGCGATCGTACTTTTTCGCGGCGCGCACCAGTTGCCGGCCTTCCCACCAGTTGTGCGAGCAGGGTTTTTCGCAATAAACGTCCTTGCCCGCCTGGCACGCCCAGATAGCCATCAGCGAATGCCAATGATTCGGCACGGCGATAGAGACGGCATCAATGGATTTGTCCTCCAGCAGCTTGCGCACGTCGATATAGGTTGTCGGCTTGGGGACTCCCATCTTGTCCATGTCCGATAGGCGTTTGTTCATCATGTTTTCGTCGATATCGCAGACGGCGGCGATTTCGGCGTGTGGCATTTTCGAGTATTCCTTCACGTGCTCGAACCCCTGCCCACGCAGGCCGCAGATGGCAACACGAACGCGATCGTTGGCGCCGAAGACTTTTTCCGGACGAGTGATGAAGGTGATGCCGCTGAGCGCCGCCAGACCGGCGCCGGTCTTGGCGCTTGACTTCAAAAAATCCCGGCGGGTTATTTCCGAATCGTTGGTCATGAGTCCTCCCTGCAATTTGCGGGGATTATACCTCCATTCTTAGTGGCACGGGCATCTTGCCCGTGGCTTCTCAAACTCACGAGCGACCCATGCACGGCCCACGGGCTGGAAGCCCGTGCCACTATTTGAGGGAGGTTACTCCACACGCAGGGCCGTCACCGGATTGAGGCTCGCAGCTCGGCGCGCCGGAATGAAGCCAGCCAAAAGCGCGACGCAAGTCAGGAGGGCGCTGACCGCCAGGAACGTGAACGGATCGGTGGCAGCGACGCCGAAGAGGAACTGGGTGAGCAAGCGAGCCAAGCACAACGACGCAATCACGCCAATTGCCAGGCCGGTCAAAACCAGTCGCAGGCTTTGGCCGAGGATCAGACCGAAGATATTGCTTGAGCTCGCGCCGAGCGCGACGCGAATCCCGATCTCGTACGTCCGCCGCGCGGTGGAGTAGGAAACCACTCCGTACGTGCCGATCGCGGCCAGCACCAGAGCCGTGCCAGCAAAGGCCACGAAGAGCCACATCATGGAGCGCGACTGTGAGGCCGAATTCGAGACGATCGCTTCCAAGCCGCGGACCTCGCCGACCGGAACATTCGGGTTCACGCTCGAGACTAAGCCGCGGATGTCGCGGCCGAAGTGCGCCGACTCCGCCGAGGTTCGAGCAATGAGGTACATGGCCGTGGGAAGCTTCTGGTTGGCGTCCACGGATTGGGCGTAGGGCATGTAGACGGCCCCTTGGACCCAGTCCAGAGGCTTGTCGGCGAGATTGAATTGGCGCACGTCTCCAGCGACGCCCACGACGGTTCGCCAATCTTTATCCCAGACCAATCGGATGTGTTTGCCGATGGGGTTTTCGCCCGGCCAAAAATGCCGCGCCGTGGCCGTGCTCACGATGACGACCCCGGTAGATTTTTCACTATCAGAATCGCTGAACTCTCTGCCCGTCAGCAGTGGAATCCCCATCAGCTGGAAGTACTCGGGGGTGATGGCTCCGGCCCAGAGCAAGGGGGCCAGAGCCTTCCCCTCTTTCAACGGGTGGTCTTCCATCTCTACTACCACGTAGGGCACTTCGCCGCTTAACGGAACCGTGTTGGCTGCCGCCACCTCGGAGACTCCGGCCATCTCGCCTGCCCTGCGCAATAACTCGTCATAGAGCGCCACGCACGTCGAGCGCTGCTCGCAAGAGGACTGGTCAGGCGTGACGCGCACGGTGAGAACGTGTTCGCCTTGAAAGCCGGGATTCACTTGCATTAATCGCCAGAGGGTCTTGATCAGAAGTCCGGCGCCAACAACCAACACGACCGCCAGCGCCACCCCACCCACGATCAACGAGCTGCGCAGGTTGATGCCTGCCGCGTCAGAGGTTCGCTGTCCGCCGGCCTTCACGGACTCCGCCAAGTCCGATTTCGAAGCCCTGAGCGCCGGCGCAAGGCCAAAGGCAAGGCCGGTGAGGACGGAGAGCCCCGTCACGAAAGCAAGGACGCGCCAGTCCATTCCGGCCTCGGCGAGGCGAGGTGTGTCCGCCGGCAGGAAGGTCTTCAACGCCGAGAGCGCGCCGAAAGCCAGGCCGAGGCCCAGCGCGCCGCCCGCCAAAGCGAGCACCACACTTTCTGTCAAGAGTTGCCTCACGATTCGTCCCCGCGCGGCGCCCAGCGCAGCCCGCAGCGCGATTTCCCTGCGCCGGGAAGCCGCAAGCGAAAGCAACAGGCTCGCCACATTCACACACGCGATCAACAGCACGATGCCGACTGCGCCCAGCAACACCAGCAATTTTGCGCGGACATTGCCCACCAAATCCTGCTGCAAGGGGAGAACGGTGGCGTCGGCGTTCCAACTTCGCGCCATGGGATACGGAAACATGGGGATGATCGCGGGGATCATGCTTCGAATCTCGTTTTGAGCTTGTGACAAGGTCGCTCCGGGACGCAACCTGCCAACCACGGGCTTGAAGCCATGTCCCCAATTCTCATCTGGGTTGGTTGGATCGATGTGCAGCGGCACCCAAAGTTGAGTCCCGGGAACCAGAAAACTGAAATCGGGCGGCATCACGCCGATCACGCGCCGACCCACTCCATTGATTTTGACGACTCGGCCGATCACGCTGGGGTCGCTCTCAAATTTGTTGCGCCAGAGGGCGTGGCTGAGGATCACGAGTCGGTCCGCCCCGGCGCGATCCTCTCCCGGCTGAAACGTGCGCCCCAACTTCGCACCCGCGCCCAGCAGGGAAAAGATATTCGCGGAGACGAGGCTGCCGGTGAGATGCAGCGCCTCACCTTGTCCGGTGAGGTTGAAGTCGGCACCGTTCTCGGGTTTGTCGGAATAGGAGGCGACCTCCATGGTCCGGCTCAACTCCTGCAAGGCAACGAATCCCCCCGTGGGGTAATACCCTGTGATTCTCACTAGCCGGTCAGGCTCGGAATACTGAAGCGACCGAAGAAGAACGCCATCGACCAGGCTGAACATCGCGGCGTTACCGCCAATGCCGAGCGCGAGTGAGAGCGCCGCCACAATGGTGAATCCCGCATTCTTGCGCAAAGTGCGAAACGCGTAACCAATGTCTTGCCCAAGTTGCTTGAACCATGTCCAGGCCCACATTTCGCGTATTTCCTCCTCCACCAGAGTCCGATTGCCAAAGGCGCGCTGGGCAGCGTACCCGGCCTCTTCCGCCGCCACGCCGGCCTCTCGCTGCTCTTCAGCTTCAAGCTCGAGATCCGCACGAAGTTCTCTCTGCAAATCTGCTTCGCGACTCTGCTGCTTGTCTCTCCAATTGCGCCAGACGTTCATCGCTGCAGGTCCCTGATTCCTAATCCCTAATTCCTAACTCCTGACTGGCGCCATCACTCGCGAGATGGCCGCCACGAGCAGTTTCCATTTCGACTCTTCGCGCGAGAGCTGCCGCTTACCCGCCGGCGTCAAGCGGTAATACTTGAACTGCCGATTCCGGTCCTTGGCTGTCTCCCACTTGGAAACCACCCAGCCCTTGTGCTCCAGCCGATGCAGGGCCGGATAAAGTGAGCCGTGCTCAACCTGGAGCACCTGGTCCGTCGTGCGCTGGATGTGCTTGGCGATCTCATGGCCGTGCGCGGGGCCGAGGACGAGCGTGCGCAGAATCAGCATGTCCAACGTGCCTTGCAACAGTTCCATCCGGTCTGCGGTATCCTTGTTCATGATGGTAGGCATTCTACCATGAAAAGTCTTCTCTAGGGTAGACGTTCTTCCCTCAAAAAAGTTAGCAGGTCTGGCACCGGTTCTTCAAAATGGCTTTCTGATCTGAAGGTCACTCACGGGTGGCCCGCGACGGCGGGAAAAGGCGGCAAACTCGTCAGGAGTTGCAAAACTCTCGGGCGCATTCGATCAATGTCTTTGCGCACAGCGCGACGTCTTCCAAGTTGACTTACTCCACGGTTGAATGCAGACCGGCGCCGCCCAGTCCAAAGAGGAGGCTCGCAATTCCGGCCTCGTTGAGCAATGCGGCATGCGTCCAGAAGCTTTGTGGGCCAAGTTGGGCACGCGGGCCGACGATTTCTTCGAGCAGGATTTGCCTTCTGCTTTCTGCCTTCTGCCTTCTGCCTCCTGCTTTCTGCCTTCTGCTTTTTGTAGTACCATCCGCGAGTCAGGTCGTCAGATTCCTTCCACGATCTGGCCTTCTCGCTCGAAATGGCAACTGGTGCTCAGCCTCGGGAACACGCAACCGCACAGGCGCTTCCGCGCCGTGCTCGATGGTGGCGATTTCTTGTTCGCGGTCTGCTTTTCCTGATCGTTCTGCTTGTGGTGTTGGCGGCGGGAGCCGTGTGGTGGGGATACTCGCAATGCCGCAAAGCGCTGGCGCAGCTCGACGGCTCCATTGGCGTTTCCGGCCTGCAAGCCCGCGTGGAAGTCAAGCGCGACGCTCGAGGCGTACCGCATCTTCGTGCGAAGTCGCTCGACGACTTGATGTTTGCTCAAGGCTACGTGACCGCGCAAGACCGCCTGTGGCAGATGGACCTGAGCCGTCGGCTGGCGTTTGGCGAGCTTGCCGAGGTCTTTGGCGAGGCAGCGCTGAGGTTCGATGTTGAGAATCGCCCCCTGGGATTTCGCCAAGCCGCTGAGCGTGCGGTGCAGGAGATGGATCCCGACTCCCGGCGCCTGCTCGCCGCTTACGCAAACGGGGTCAACGAATTCATTTCCACTCACCGTGACCGTCTTCCCATCGAGTTCCGCCTGGTGCGCTACCAGCCGCGCCCTTGGCAGGAAATCGATTGTCTCGGTGTCGCACTCAACATGAGCAAGTTCCTCAGCACTACTTGGCCCGACAAGTTGATGCGCGAGCGAATCCGCAGCAAGCTCTCTCCCGAGCTCTACGCCGATCTTTTTCCTGACCACTCACCGCTCGACCATCCCGTGGCTGAGTCCATGGGGACAGTGGCGAGTGGTCCCGCTTGGCGGGAGCAAGTGGTCCCGCAGGGCGGGATCGTCCCCGCGAAAGCGGCGGGCCAGATCCAAATGGATTCCCGCCTACGCGGGAATGACGGCGGATTCCATCCTGCAGCGCCAGCGTACGGGAATGTGCTCGCGGCTGCGGGCTTTGGTGTTCTGCCTCCTGATTCCATCCCAGGCAGCAACAATTGGGTGGTGAGCGGAGCGCACACGCAATCCGGCAAGCCGCTACTGGCGAACGATCCTCATCTCAGCCACAGCGTGCCCAGCGTCTGGTACATGATCCATCTGCAAGCGCCGGACCTCAATGTCTCCGGAGTGAGCCTTCCCGGCCTGCCGCTGGTGGTGATTGGTCACAACCAACGAATTGCTTGGGGAATGACCAACACCGCGCCAGACGTTCAGGACCTCTATTCCGAGAGTTTCAACCTCAGCGAGCCCAACAAGTATTTGCACAACGGCGTCTGGGTGGATGCCGAGGTGCGCGATGAGGTGATCAAGGTCCACAACCAACGCGACCTGCGGCTCACCGTCAAGACCACTCGCCACGGGCCGGTGATTTCCCACGAGGGCAACCGCGACCTAGCGCTCCAGTGGACGACGCTCCAGCCGCACGCCGTTCGCTTTCCTTTCCTGAAGATCGACCGCGCCGAGAACTGGCCACAGTTCACGGACGCGCTGCGCGATTTCACCGGCCCGATGCAGAATTTCGTCTACGCCGACGTGGACGGAAACATCGGCTTCTACGCCGCCGGATGGGTTCCGATCCGCGCCAGTGATGACGGCACCTTTCCTTCCATCGGCTCGACCGACGACCACGATTGGACTGGCTACATTCCTTTTGAGAGCCTGCCGCACGCCTACAATCCTCCCGGCGGCATCATTGCCACGGCGAACGGCCGCGTCGTGCCCGATGATTATCCTTACTTCATCACCCACAATTGGGACGCGTCGTATCGCACCGCACGCATCTTCCAGCTCCTCGAATCAAAAAATAGCCTCACCGTGCCGGACATGCTTCGCATTCAGACGGACATTCACACGCTCCAGGATGAGTGGCTGGCCAAGCAACTGCTGGCGGCGAGTCACACTCGCCCGCCGGCGAGCGCCGACGCGCAATACGCCTTGACCCTGCTCGGCAATTGGGACGGCGAGGCTCGCGCCGACTCCGCGGCCACGCTGGTCTCGGAAGTCACTCGCCACGCTTTGCTGGACAGAATCGTCCAGCCGAAATTGGGCGACGATCTTTCGGGATATCGGTGGCCGATGAGCACGATTTTTCTTCAAACCGTCTTGGAACACCAATGGACTCGCTGGCTGCCGCCCGGTGACGCGGATTTCAACGCCACTTTGATGGCGAGCCTGGAGGATGCCGTGCAGCGAATTCCCGCGCTGGTGGGCTCGCATCGCCACGACGATTGGCAATGGGGCAAAACGATTCCTCTCACCTTTCAGCATCGCCTGAGCAACAACATTCCGCTCTTCGGGCGTTTTTTGAATATCGGCCCGGTTCCGCAGGCCGGCACAGGTTCCACGGTGAAGCAAACTACACCCACGCTTGGCCCTTCGATGCGAATGGTGGTTGATTTTTCCAATTTCGACGCTTCAGTCGAGAACATCACCCTGGGCGAATCGGAAGAATTCCTCAGCCCCTATTACAAGGATCAGTTCGACGCTTGGTACAACGGCCGCAGTTTTCCCATGCTCTTCAGCGACGCCGCGGTGGAGAGCGGAACGACTCACCTCTTGGTTCTCGAGCCCAGGCAGCCGCGGTAATTCGATTTCTTAGGAAGCCCGAGACCCTGGCTGAAACTCGCCGCAGCCGCCTCGCCCACGCCCTTCCCGCGTCTGAAATCATTCGAGAACCGGAACCCGTGCCGGCCGTTTAATCCGCCGACCAGACCCCACAACGGTTACGGGCGGACTGCGTCCGTCCCGGCGGAATCCCGCTGAGCGTAAGGGCGATCCCGCCTAGCGGGATCGCCATCCCCGAATGGCGGTGCAAAGCCGTCTCTACGAGGACCGGCGGGGCCGCCGTAGGTAATTCTGCAAATAATAAACGCTAAACCCGGAGCCGAGAATGATCCAGAAGTAGGCGAGCCGCAGGGTCGCCGCAAACACCGCCTCGGCGACGGCGACGCTCCACATGCAGGTCTCGCCAACGAAGCCATCCACCCAGTCTGGCCGAGCCTCGCCTGCCGGGACGCGTGGCCGCAAGGCAGGCAGGAGCCGAGGCACGCTCTCCCGGAATCTGCGGAAGCTCTCCCCCTGCGACTCCAGAAGGCCGGCTTCCTCGCGGAGAATCAGACGGTAAACAAAGAGGGTCATTCCGAGCACCAGTACGACAAAACCCGCGCGGCTGGCCATCAGGCCGACTCCCAGCGCCAGCAGAATATTTCCCAGATAGAGCGGGTTGCGCACATACCGGTACGGCCCGTCGGCAACGAGACGGGAGGAATGCAATTCCTTGTCGTGCACCACGGAACTGTGGAGGTAGGCCTCCGCCCACGAACGGATCAGCGCTCCCAGGGCGACAGCGAATGAGCCCAAGGCAAACATGAGTCGCACCGAATGCTCAAGGCGGGGCGAGTCGGGGCCAACGCCGGGCCCCAGAATCCTGCTCGCCAACGCGACAGACACGTTGATGTCGCCCAAGGCATAGGTACCGAATCCCAGCCAGAAAATCCCCACAATGAAAAAGAAGCGATACCGGAATTCGAAATCTGTGGCACGGAAATTCAAGGCAGATTCTCCTTCATCGAAAGTTCCATTTGGACGTTGGCGGTCACCGGCGACGCCCCACCCGAAACGACTGCTCAGCCGCCGTATTGTATTCGCTCAGCGAACTCCAGTGCTAACATTGGCATGGAGAATCACATGCCCGCGACACTGGCGCACGACAAGAATCTTCTGGGCCTGACTCGCAGCGAGCTCGAGCAGCTTGCGGTGGACTGCGGCCAGGCGCGGTTTCGCGGCCGGCAGATTTATCAGGGAATCTACGCGCGGCGCGAACGCGATTTTGCGGCGCTTACCAACCTGCACGCGAAATTCCGCGAGCATCTGTCGGAGCACTATGCGGTGCGCTATCCAACCATCGAGCGCGAGTTTCGTTCGCGCGACGGGTCGATCCGGTATCTGCTGGGGCTCGAAGACGGCGAGGAAATCGAAGCGGTCTACATGCCGGAAGAAGACCGCACCACGCTCTGCATTTCCAGCCAAGTCGGCTGCGCTGTGGACTGCCGCTTTTGTTTCACGGGCCTTCTGGGCGTGAAGCGGAACCTGACGGCGGGCGAGATTGTCGGGCAAGTGTTGGCCCTCGCCGCCGCGCAACATATTCCCCGCCGGGCGCGGCTAAACGTGGTTTTCATGGGCATGGGCGAGCCGCTGTTGAATTACGGCCCGGTAATGAAGGCGGTCGAAATTCTCGCGGACTCCGCCGGAATGGCGCTGGCGCTGCGACGCATTTGCATCTCCACAGCGGGAATCGTTCCGCGCATCGAAGATTTGGCGCGCGAGCCCGTGCGGCCGCGCCTTGCCGTGTCGCTCAATGCCTCGAGTGAAGAGCAGCGGACCGCCATCATGCCCATCAACCGGAAATATCCTCTGCGGGAACTGATGCGCGCCTGCCGCGAGTACCCGTTGCGCCCGCGCGAGCGCCTGACGTTTGAGTACGTCTTGTTGGCGGGTGTGAATGATGCCGACGCCGATGCGGCGCGCGTGGCAGACCTGCTGCGCGGCATATCCGGGAAGATCAACCTGATCCCTTACAACGCCGGACCGGAGCTCCCTTACCGCGCGCCACGGTTGGAGCGCGTGCTGGCCTTTCAGCAATTGCTCATGGAGCGCGGCGTCCCGGCATTCATCCGCGTCTCACGCGGCCAGGACATCATGGGCGCTTGCGGCCAATTGAGCCTCGCCAACATTGGGTGATTTGGCGATTGGGTGGTTGAGCGACTGGCCGAATAAGAAACTGGCGATGCGGCTACTGCGGCCAATACCGGCTTGAATTTTTCTACAATCACCCAATCGCCCGATCACGCAATCACTCAATTATCCAGTGGCTCAATTCCAATGACCGCCATCGTGCGGCCTGTGCCGCTGCCCTCCCTGCGATGAGAAAAAAAGAGGTCGGTGCGGCACGCGGTGCAATAATCCGCGACCGCGATATGGGTTGGGCTGAGGCCGGCTCGGCGCAATTGATAGCGCGCCACGGCGACCAGATCGAGATGTTTCTTGCCGGTCGAGTCTGGCCCGTGGCCGGGCGGCTGCTTGGATAAGAAAAGCAGCGGATGACGACGGGCGATTTCTGTCTCCGCTTTGTCCTGCGGCGCCGAGCGAAAAAACTCTTCTCCATTCGGATAGCGGCCGCAGAAGGCGCTCACCACTTCGTCGCCCACTTCGTAGCAACAGGCTCGGATCGAAGGCCCGATCGCCGCCACGAGATCGCTTGGGCTGGACCCGAAAATGCGAACCATCTCCCCTACGGCCTTTTCGATGATGCCCGCCAGCGCCCCTCGCCATCCGGCATGAACGGCGGCCACCGCGCGGCGGCGGACGTCCGCCAGAAGAACCGGCAAGCAGTCAGCGGAACGAACGGAAAGCAAAACCCCGGGCTCATGGGTCAGCAGAGCGTCGCCTTGGGGCGGCGTGTGATCCGGCGCGCGCGGGGGATAATAGCCGGAGGGCCGATATTCAAGCCCGCCCTGAGAACTTTTGACCACAAGGAATATATTCGAGGAGTGAATCTGCCGCAGTCCGGCGAGCGGCCAATCTTCGGCCCCCAGCGCGCGGAAGAACCGACCGCGGTTCTTCTCCACGTTGGTTCGCTTGTCCGTCTCGATGAAGCCCAGGTTCAATGCTGAGGCAGAACCCGATGCCACGCGGCTGATCCCTCCGGCGCGCGTGCTGAAGGCGTGCAGCAGCCACCGCCGGCGCGCCAAGCTCGCGCCCTCGAGCCATTTCAGCTTCCCTGACGAAACAAGAGAGAACGTTCCGCGTCGCACAATTTAATATTAGCATCGAACGACATCCGACGTGGCTCTTGACGCTCTGCTATAATAGCCAGCCGCGGAAGGGCAGAGAGCAGTAGGCAGTGGGCACCAGGCAGAAGGCAGTAAAATCACCGCAGAGCCAGAGGGATTCTGTGTACTGCCTTGTGCGTTCTGCTCTCTGCGTTCTGCTCTCTGCCTTCTGCTCTGCCTGCTCTCGCTGCTTGGGAGGTGAATAGGCCATGGTCGCCGACACGCTGGTGGTCATTCTGGCGGGAGGTCAAGGTGAGCGCCTGATGCCGCTGACGCGCGACCGCGCCAAGCCCGCTGTGCCGTTCGGCGGAATCTACCGGATCATCGACCTGACGCTTTCCAACTGCATCAATTCCAGGCTGCGGAGAATCTTCGTGCTGACGCAGTACAAGGCCCTTTCCCTCAACCGTCACATCCGCGAAGGCTGGACCGTGGTGGCGCACGAGCTCGGAGAGTTCATTTACGTTCTTTCGCCCATGAAGCGGGTGGGCGAAACGTGGTACCAGGGGACGGCGGACTCCGTGTTTCAGAACCTGTACTCGATCGGCAGCGAGCCTTGCAAATACGTTCTCGTCCTTTACGGCGACCACGTATATAAAATGAATTATGGATTGATGTTGAAGCAACACGTGGACGCGGGCGCGGACGTCACGATCGGGACGATTGAGGTCGACCTTTCGGAAGCCAGTCGCTTCGGAGTATGCGAGGTCGATTCCGCAGGGCGAATCGTGGGCTGGGTGGAAAAGCCCACTTCTCCAAAGCCGTCGCGGAAGAACCCGTCCAAGTCCGACAGTTCGATGGGCATCTATGTCTTCAACCGCGACTTGCTGATCGAGGCGCTGATAGCTGACGCAGAAGATCCCAGCTCGCGGCACGATTTCGGCTACGACGTGGTGCCTCGCCTCATCGAAAAGCACCGGGTTTTCTCTTACAACTTCGTCGACGAAAACAAGAAGGAGGCGATGTACTGGCGGGACATCGGCAACATCGAGGCCTATTATGAGGCCAACATGGACCTGGTGCAGGTCTCGCCCGTCTTCAATTTATACGACCACGAGTGGCCGATTCGCACTTACCAGCGGCAATATCCGCCCGCCAAATTCGTTTTCGCCCAGGAGGGCCACCGCATGGGCGTGGCCATCGATTCCATGGTCTCGATGGGGTCGATCATCTCCGGCGGGCGCGTGACCCGCAGCGTGATTTCGCCGGACGTGCGCGTGAACAGCTACACGGAAGTGGAAAGCTCCATCCTTTTCTCCCACGTCGATGTCGGCCGATACTCGCGCATTCGCCGCGCCATCATCGACCGCCATATCCACATCCCCGAGCACACCGAAATCGGATACAACCTGGAAGAAGACCGCAAGAAATATCACATCTCCGAGAGCGGCATCGTCGTGGTCGTCGACGAGCAGAGGATGTTCGAGGAACCGGAGTGATGACATTGGGCGATGGAGTGATGGCGCGATTGAGCCATTGAAAGACCAAGGCCTTCAATGGCCGATGGCCCATCTCACAATGACCCGATCCGTCAGCCACAGCCACTCTCCGTCTGTGCTACACTCTCGTTGCGAAAAACCAAACATAAGGAGCAAGGCATATGGCAGAGATCGATCTTGTAGTAGGCCGCGAAGTGCTCGACTCGCGGGGCAACCCGACTGTCGAAGCGGACGTCCGGCTGCGCGACGGGGCGTTTGGCCGAGCCATCGTCCCTTCCGGAGCATCAACGGGAGAACACGAAGCCATCGAGTTGCGCGACGGCGACAAGAAACGCTACATGGGCAAGGGCGTTTTGCACGCCGTTGAGGCTATCAACACTGTTCTCGCCCGCGAGTTGGGCGGGCGCGACGCCAGCGAGCAATCGAGAGTCGACGGGCTGATGATCGCACTCGATGGAACGGAAAACAAAGGTAAGCTGGGCGCGAACGCCATCCTGGCGGTTTCGATGGCGGTCTGCCGGGCCGCAGCGCGGTCGGCGGGCATGCCTCTTTATCGCTATCTCGGAGGCCTGCACGCGCGCCGCCTTCCAGTCCCCATGATGAATATCTTGAACGGTGGAGTGCACGCCGACAATACCGTTGACTTTCAGGAGTTCATGATCATGCCCGTCGGCCCGGAGACTTTTTCCGAGGCCCTTCGCATGGGCGTCGAGACCTTCCACACGCTGAAGAAAGTTTTGAAGGACCGCGGCTACAACACCTCGGTGGGCGACGAGGGTGGCTTCGCGCCCAGCTTGAAATCCAACGAGGAAGCCGTGGAGCTCATCCTGGAGGCCATCGAGAAGGCCGGATTTTCACCCGGCCACGATGTGTGCCTGGCGCTGGACCCAGCCTCGAGCGAGATGTACCAGGATGGCAAATATTTCTTCTTTAAGTCGGACAAGTCGCGCAAGACGGCCGAGGAAATGGTGAAGCTCTACGCGGACTGGGTGAAGCAGTACCCGTTTATTTCGATCGAAGACGGACTGGCACAGGATGACTGGGAAGGATGGAAGATCCTCACCGACGAGTTGGGTGACAAAGTGCAATTGGTCGGCGACGATCTTTTTGTGACCAACACCGAAAGACTCAAGCGGGGAATCGAGGACGGCGTGGCCAATTCTATTTTGATCAAGCTCAACCAGATAGGGACCGTGACGGAAACCATCGCCGCCATCGAGCTGGCGCGGCGGCACGGCTACACCTCCGTGGTGTCGCATCGGTCGGGCGAAACCGAGGACGCCTTCATCGCTGACTTCGCGGTGGGCCTCGGGACGGGACAAATCAAGACCGGCTCTGCCAGCCGCACCGACCGCATTGCCAAATACAATCAGCTTCTCCGCATCGAGGAAGAGCTGGGCGACGCGGCGGAATTCCTGGGCAAGGCGGCGGTGAAGTGCCAACAAAACGATTCAGACAGCTAGATTCGAGGCGTCCGCAATGGAAAAACGGGAAGTCCCCAGCTCACGGGAAGTGTACGCATCGCTTGGCATTCGGCCCGGCAAGCCGACGCGCGACAGGGCGCGACATTTCAAGCGGCTATTAAAGGAGAAGTTGCGTGCCAAGCGCCGCGCAGGCACTATGTGACGCTAAACCGCTGTGAGCAATCACTCCGCTTTTTTCGCCTTCCCCTGGCTGGCGACCGCTTCCATGGCCTTCTTGACGCTTTCCGGATCGCCCAGATAGTAGTGCTGGAGAGGCCTTAGGTTGTCATCCAACTCGTAGACGAGGGGCATCCCTGTGGGTATATTCAGTTCTACTATATCCTGATCAGGGATGTTATCCAAATACTTTACAAGCGCGCGCAGGCTGTTCCCGTGTGCAGCGATCAGGATCCGCCTGCCGGAACGAACGTCGGGCGCTATCACTTCCAGCCAGGACGGCAAAAAGCGCGCCACCGTGTCCTTCAAACACTCGGTGAGAGGAAGCTGGTCGTTGGTCAAGCCCTTGTAACGCGGATCGTGGCCCGGGTAGCGAGAATCGCTTTCCTCGAGCGCCGGCGGCCGAATGTCGTAGCTCCGCCGCCAGACCTTCACTTGCTGTTCGCCGTATTTGGCCGCGGTCTCGGCCTTGTTGAAGCCCTGAAGCGCGCCGTAGTGGCGCTCGTTCAAGCGCCAGTCCCGGACGACGGGGATCCACATGAGATCCATCTCGTCCAGCACGAGCCAGAGCGTGCGGATAGCCCGCTTCAAGACGGAAGTGTAAGCGATGTCGAAGACATAACCTTGTTCTTTCAGGACGCGACCGGCTTCCTTAGCCTCGGCGATGCCCTTCTCTGACAAATCGACGTCGGTCCAGCCCGTGAAAAGGTTCTCCTTGTTCCAGACGCTTTCCCCGTGCCGCAGCAGGACAACTTTTCGCATGTTCCAACCCCTCAAGGACGAGCGAGTTTTGTCCGATTCCAGATTCAGGAAGGACCCACGGGCCCGTGACTACTGTAACAGAATTTCCGGCAGAATTTTCTTGAAGGTCGAGGCGCGACCCGCCGCGCGCCGAAAAGAATCTCCGACAACGCGCGGGAGAAAATTTCATCCTGCGAATTAGCTTGCAGAAGTTTTCTGTGTTATAGTGTTCGTTCCGAACGGAGAAATTTCTGGAAAGAAAGCCCTGCGCCTTGGGTTCATCTCACGAACACATGAAACGGTGATAGCGAATGCGCCAGAAACGGGCTGCTCGTCCCTGTTTCTGACGCGGCCTCAGTGAGGCTGCCGGGGGCGTGAGTGAAGCCTGCGTGGCGCTTGTCCGACAGGCGGGGAAGCGCTTCCTTGCGGGGGCGGCGTCAGCATTTCTCCGGTACGATAAATTATCTGCCCTCATTGAGCGACCATCATGAACGCATGGCTGGAAGTCCTGGACTACCTCAAGACAAAAGTGAATACCCAGAGTTACCAGACTTGGCTCGGGCCGACCAGTTTTGACCACCTGACCAACGACACGCTCGCGGTGCGCGTTCCCAACCGTGAGTTTCAGGACTGGATTCAGGACCAGTATGGGGCGTTCATCCAGGAGGCTCTGGAGCGCCTCCAGCTTGGCGCGCGCAAGATCGAATTCGTGTTCGAGGAAAGCGCGGCGAGAAAAGTTTCTGAGGACGGAAAGCTCAAAGGGTTGCAGCAGAAGCTCGATTTTGAATCGGTGGATCACGAACTGATCCCGCGCTACACGTTTGACACCTTCGTCGTGGGCTCGTGCAATCAGTTCGCGCACGCCGCAGCCCACGCGGTCGCCCTGAACCCGTCGAAAACCTACAATCCCCTTTTCCTCTACGGAGGAGTGGGGCTCGGAAAGACCCACCTGATGCAGGCGGTGGGCCACCTGATTAAGAGCCGCTCGAAGGAAACGCGCCTGGCGTACGTCTCTTCTGAAAAGTTCACGAACGAGCTTATCAGTTCGTTGCACTATAACCGCATGAGCTCCTTCCGGGACAAATACCGGAACGTGGACGTCTTGCTGATTGACGACATCCAGTTTATCGCCGGCAAAGAGCGCACTCAGGAAGAGTTCTTCCACACTTTCAACGCTCTCTACGACGCGCAGAGGCAGGTCGTTATTTCAAGCGACTGCACGCCCAAGGAAATCCCGGGGTTGGAGGAGAGGCTGCGGTCGCGTTTTGCCTGGGGTTTGACGGCGGACCTTCAGCCGCCCGACCTCGAAACGCGGCAGGCAATCCTCGCTGAAAAAGCAAAGTCTATGGGCGTGGTCCTGCCCGAAGCCGTGCAACTTTTCATTGCCAGTAAGATGAAGTCCAGCATCCGCGATCTGGAAGGCGCGCTGGTTCGCCTGATTGCCTATTCGTCGCTCACCGGCGCCGAGATTTCACTGGCGGTGGCTCAGCAGGTTCTCAAGAACTTGGTCGATCTTCAGGAGCGGCGCGTCTCGATCGAGCTCATTCAGCGCGCCGTGGGCCAGGAATTCGGCCTGACGATCTCACAACTCAAAGCGCGCAACAATAGCCGCCGCGTCGCTCATCCCAGGCAAATTGCGATGTTCCTGGCCAAGGAATTGACGACCGCCTCATTGCCCCAGATCGGCAGAGAGTTCGGGGGCAAGCACCACACCACGGTCTTGCACTCGATCAATAAAATCGGCCTGCAACGCACGACGGACAAGGATTTGAACAGGATTATCAACAAGCTCAGCGAAAGTCTCCGTTGAGCTTAAGGCGATTTCAAGAGGAAAGCTCCCCGCAAATCCTGTGGATTGTTTCAAGCGGCGCAAATGGGCATAAGAATCCACCACTGCGGATTCTGCAATCTACACACCTTGTTTTATCAACTGCCGTGGTTTCAAAAGTCTTTGCTCTTTTCCACAAACACACAGGCCCTACTACTGATATAATTTGGATAGGATATTAAAACTATGGAATTCTCATCAAAGAAGTCGGAGATCATCAAAGAGCTGAATCTGACTCAGGGAGTTGTGGAACGAAAAACGACGATTCCAATTCTTTCGAACCTGCTTCTGGAAGTTAGCGATGCAGGGCTTCGAATCAGCGCCACGGATCTGGAGCTTGGAATTCGGTGTAGCTGTCCGGCCCAAGTGAAAAAGGAAGGGTCAGGAACCGTTCCAGCTAAGCGCCTTATAGAGATTGTTCGTTCCCTGCCCGATGCAGAGATCAAGTTTAAGCTTTTGGAAAACCACTGGGTGCAGATCACCTGTGAGCGTTCCTCATTCAAGCTGGTCGGAATGGCTAAAGATAGTTTTCCGGTCTTGCCGGCAGCACCCAAGCCATTGGCGGCGACCCCCTCCAGCGTTTTCACCAGCATGATTCGCAAGACCATTTTCGCGATCTCGAGCGAAGAGTCACGGTACACACTGAACGGAGCTCTTCTGTTATTGAAACCAGAGAGCGCTGCAATGGTGGCTACCGACGGTCACCGCTTAGCCTTGGTAGAGAAGGAAACTCCGGTGACCGGCCTCTCCAATGAGCTTCGAGTTTTAATTCCCAAAAAGGCGATGGCTGAACTGGAGCGCCTGCTGGGTGACACTGAAGAGGCAGTGCCGGTCCAATTCGCCAAGGACGAGAGCCATCTTTTCTTTACGGTGGGAGACCGGCTCCTGATTTCGCGCATGTTGACCGGCCAGTTCCCGAACTACGAGGCGGTTTTGCCCCGCGAAAACAAAAAGATCGTCGATATCGACAAGGATTCAATCACCTCGGCAATTCGTCGCGTGGCTCTGCTCGCCGATGAGCGTTCCCGCGCTATTCGCCTTCAACTCGACAAGGACAAGGCTGAGGTTTTCTCCTCGAGCGGCGAGTACGGTGAAGCCCACGAGACCCTCGACGCTCAGTACGCGGGAGACGCTATGCAGATTGGTTTTGATTATCAGTACTTGCTCGATTTTCTCAATGTGCTGGGAGAGGGCGGCAAGGTCAGACTGGAATTAAAGGATGAACAGAGCGCGGGCCAGTTTCGGCCCGGAGACGAGCAAGCCTACCGTTACCGCTACGTCGTGATGCCCATGCGCATCTGATACTTAGAGGGCTTGGCGCAATTGAGAGTGGCAGCTGAAAATTCAGGGCCCCATGAGACCGACAGAGGTTTAGGCTTTCTGTCGGTCTTTTGGTCTGAAGTGCTGTTGTAGCCGCGGTTCGTGCCCCGCGGGGTTCGGGATTCGGGGTTCGCGAATCCCAAACCCCGAAACCCTAATCCCGATCATCGGGGCTAGAGACTGTTGCTGCAAGGAGGACAGAAAGTAAGTGGCGGAAGCAGAAAAGAAAAAGGCAGGGGACAGCGGCAGTTCGAGCTACGACGCGGCGAGCATCAAGGTGCTGGGCGACTTGGAGGCGGTGCGCAAGCGGCCCGCGATGTACATCGGCTCGACTGGCCAGATGGGCTTGCATCACTTGGTGTGGGAAGTGGTAGACAACGCCGTCGATGAAGCTCTGGCCGGCGAGTGCGACAAGATCGATGTCGCGGTCCATTCTGACAATTCCGTGACCGTGATCGATAACGGGCGCGGCATCCCTGTCGACCTGCACAAGGAAGAGGGCCGCTCCGCCGCCGAGGTCGTGATGACCGTGCTTCATGCGGGCGGGAAGTTCGACACCCAGAGTTACAAAGTCTCCGGCGGCCTGCACGGCGTTGGCGTCTCCGTCGTCAACGCGCTCTCCGAATCACTTGACCTCGAAATCTGGCGGGAAAGCGGCAAGGACCCAACGCGCTACACTTGGGAGCAAACCTACGAGCGCGGCAAACCGGTCGCGCCTCTCAAAAGGGCAGGCAAAACCGAGCGGCGCGGCACGAAGGTCACTTTTCTGCCGGACTCCAAGATCTTCGATTCCATCGAATTCAATTACGACACACTCGCCCAGCGCCTGCGCGAATTGTCGTTCTTGAACAAAGGGCTCACCATCCGCTTGAAGGACGAGCGGAGCAACAAGCAGGCGGAATTCCACTACACGGGCGGAATTTCCGAGTTCATCAAACACCTGAACAAGAATAAGGAAGTTTTGCACGCCACGCCCATTTTCGGCGAAGCGGAGCGCGACGACGTCCACATGGAATTCGCGCTGCAATATAACGACGGCTACGTCGAGACGGTGTTCTCCTTTGCGAACAACATCAACACGGTCGACGGCGGCACACATCTCTCCGGCTTCCGCTCGGCGCTGACCCGCGCCATCAATCAGTTCGGACAGAACCAGGGCCTGTTTAAGGACGTGAAAGAGAACCTGCAAGGTGAAGACGTACGCGAAGGTCTGGTGGGCGTGATCAGCGTGAAGCTGCCTCAGCCGCAGTTCGAGGGTCAGACGAAAGGCAAACTCAACAGCGACATTCAGAGCACGGTGGCGAGTTTTGTGTACGAGAAGTTGATGGAGAATTTCGAGAAGAATCCCACTATGGGGCGCAAGATCTGCGCCAAGGCGATTGACGCCTCGCGGGCCCGCGAGGCGGCGCGAAAAGCTCGCGAATTGACGCGGCGCAAGGGCGCGCTCGATTCCGGCGGCTTGCCCGGCAAGCTCGCCGACTGCCAGGAAAGAGACCCCGACCGCTGCGAACTGTTCCTTGTAGAAGGTGAGTCCGCTGGCGGCTCGGCCAAGCAGGGCCGCGACCGCCGCTACCAGGCCATCCTGCCCTTGAGGGGCAAAATCCTGAATGTCGAGAAGGCGCGCTTCGATAAGATGCTCGGCCACGAGGAAATTCGCTCCCTCATCACCGCGCTCGGCACCGGCATCGGGAAAGAAGATTTCGATATAACTAAACTGCGCTATTCTAAGATAATTATCATGACGGACGCCGACGTGGATGGCTCGCACATTCGCGCTCTTCTGCTCACATTCTTTTACCGGCAAATGAACGAGCTCGTCGAGCGCGGGAACGTCTACATCGCCCAGCCGCCGCTTTACCTCATTAAGAAAGGTAAGAGCCTGAAATACATTCGCGACGAGAAGGAATTTCGGCGCGAGGTGATGCGGCGCGCCACCGAAGATCACGCCGTCGAGCTCGGGGATGGCAAGCAGAAGGCGCGTCTCGAGGGCGGCGAGCTCACCAATTTCCTCATGGCGCTGGCTGAGTATGTTGAGCTCTTCGACAAACTGGAAAAACGGATTGGCGACGCGCGCCCCGTCGACGCCATGCTAAAGGCCGAGCTCGGCAAGAAGATGGAGCTGGAAGACCAAGTCAAGCTCGAGCATGTGGCCAAGGAGCTGAAGGCGGAAGGCTTCAAGACTACCATCAAGCTCGATGAGGAGCACAACCTTTACACACTGTCCTACTCGAGCGAAAGCCTGGGCGAGCGCGTGATCGATTGGGAATTGGTCTCCACGGCGGATTACCGCCGTCTGCTGGACCTTCATCGCCGCGTCCGCACCTACGACAAGCCACCGTTCGTCATCGTCTCCAACGGCGATCGGCAAACCATCGAGGGGCGCGAAGAATTGCTCGAACACGTCATGAACCTCGGCAAAAAAGCCTTTACAGTCCAGCGCTTCAAGGGCCTGGGCGAAATGAATCCCGAGCAGCTTTGGCAAACTACCATGGACGCCGAAACCCGCACCCTCCTTCAGGTCCGCGTGGAAGACCAGGTGGAAGCCGATTCCATCTTCACCATCCTCATGGGCGACGTCGTCGAACCGCGCCGTCACTTCATCGAAGAAAACGCGCTGGAAGTAAAGAACCTCGACATTTAGTCATAGGACCGAACATCCAGAATCAGGACTATGACGGGCAGGTCATACCTAGAGGGCGCGCGGCATTCCCATTCGCCCCCATTTACTTCAAGGCCAAGAAACGACACCGCAAATGCAGGAGTCAGAAGTCAGGAGCCAGAATGAAGACCGGGCCTTCGCGTGGTTGGGGTTTATCGAATTTAGGTCTTGACAAACAAAATCGATAATGTATACTTAGTTCAGTATTAGGTGCCATTTGTAGTTGTGCTCTTCTCCGCGCTCCCACCTGCGGAAGAAGAAAGAAAACGAGGTCCAGTGTCCGCCGCGCCATCCGAGAAACACGAAAGAACCGAAACTCAAAGTCCAAAGAACGCTGCCAAGTGGTCCCACGGGGGCCAGGGGCAAGCTGCAATTGGTGTCCGGAACGCTCTCTATGTTTATAAAGGTATTTGAAAAAATGCTTAGGGTTAACAGAGCGTGTAGCAGGTGGGGAGAGGGCGAAACAGCAATGGACGAGGAGAGCGCCGCAATAAATGTGGAAAAACGCGGTTCGAAGCCACCATCTTGCTGAAAACAAACAAAGTCGCTTTGGAACGAAGCCAAATTTTAGGTTCGAAGCCAATCTCCGAGACCGGAGCGCGAAAGAGAGGTTGGAAGCACTAAGCGGTTGAAAAAACAACACATTGTTTTGGAAGGAAACTAAATACGGAGCCATTCTTGAAGATCTTCAATGGCTTCGAATGGCTTTGATCTGCGGCTTTTTGGAGGGTTAGAGATTCCATTAAGCGTAACATCCGATTTTAAACTTGTTGATAACAGAGATAAGAGCCGGGACGTGGGAAAACAGCACATCGCTACGGAGAATGAAAAATGCCTGTCGCCAGACACCAAGCCGGAACGGCTGTCGCGTCAATCGAAGAGATCCGGGCACATTTCCCGGCGCCTGAACGCCGCCACAACGGCTGGCCGGTGGCGTATTTCGACGGGCCGGGTGGAACGCAAGCGCTGCGCGTGCTATACAACAGAGCAGGAAGTTTCGAGGCTCATTGACGCGGCGCGAGCCGTGGCCGAGAAGCACAGATGAAAGGGGCGCAGAGTTCGCGATCTTCAAGCTCTGCGGCCCTCCCTGGCAGATCCCTTTGCTGAGGCAGAGTAATACAATCGGCTTTACACCGCCGCGTCTAGGGCGAGCGCAATGCTCACTGGGATGCCTGCCCGTCTCCGCTCGTTCGTCCGCAAGTGTGCCGCTGCGCTTGGGGCGGGCCTACAGCAGGACTGCGAGGCGTTTCCGGGCCAGGAAGTCCGGTGGGCATGATAAGATTGTGTGTTAAGACCTACCTTGCCGAACACCGTGAGGCCGAAAGGGAAAGCGATTCATGGGTGACCAGGAAACAGTCCAACCGTCGCGCAACGTGCCGGTAAACATTGAAGAGGAGATGAAGGGCTCGTATCTCGCCTACGCGATGAGCGTGATCGTCGGGCGAGCGCTGCCCGACGTCCGCGACGGGTTGAAGCCCGTGCATCGCCGAATTCTCTACGGGATGTACGAACTCGGGCTGACCTCCGGCAAGCCTTACCGCAAGTCCGCAAAAATTGTCGGCGAAGTTCTGGGGAAATATCACCCGCACGGCGACGTGCCGGTCTACGACGCGCTGGTGCGCATGGCGCAGGATTTCAACATGCGTTATCCCCTGATCGACGGCCAGGGGAACTTCGGCTCGGTGGATGACGACCCACCCGCGGCCATGCGTTATACCGAAGCGCGGCTCTCGCGCCTGGCGGAGGAAATGCTCGCCGACATCGAGAAGGAGACGGTTGAATTCACCCCCAATTTTGACGAGAGCCTTGGGGAGCCGACCGTTCTACCGACGAAAACTCCGAACCTTTTAATCAACGGCTCGGAGGGCATCGCGGTGGGGATGGCGACGAAGATTCCCCCACACAATCTCACCGAAATCATTGACGCAACCATCTTGCTGGTTTCGAAACCCAGCGCGGGTCTCGAAGAAATTCTCACCCTTGTTCCCGGTCCCGATTTTCCCACCGGCGCTTACATCTACGGCAAGACCGGGATCAAGGCGGCCTACCAGACGGGCCGCGGCCAATTCACGATGCGCGCCAAAGCCGCCATTGAGCATCCGACCAAGGAAAAGCAGCAGATCGTCATCACCGCAATCCCCTACCAGGTGAACAAGGCCAAAATCATCGAGCGCATCGCGGCGCTGGTGCAGGACAAGAAAATCGAAGGCATTTCTGACGTTCGCGACGAGTCGGACCGCGACGGCATGCGCATCGTGGTGGAGTTGCGCCGCGGCGAGCAGCCGGAAGTCATTCTGAATAACCTCTACAAGCACACCCAGCTCCAGGAATCGTTCGGAATGATCCTGCTGGCGATCGTCAACGGCCAGCCGCGCACGCTTTCGCTGATTGACGCGCTCCAGTTGTTCATCGACCATCGCGTCACCGTGGTCCGCCGGCGCACCGCCTATGACCTGAGGAAGGCGGAGGAGCGCGCGCACATCCTGCTGGGCTTCTTGAAGGCGCTTTCCCAGCTTGATGCCATCATCAAGCTCATACGTGCTTCGAAAACTCCCAAGGATGCGCGTGAGGGCTTAGTAGCGCGCTTCGAGTTCACGGAGAGCCAGGCGCAGGCCATCCTCGAACTGCAATTGCAGAGGCTGACCGCTCTCGAGCGCGACAAGATTCAGGAAGAATATGACGAGCTGCTGAAAAAAATTGCCGAGTATAAGGAAATCCTGGCCAGCGACAAAGTCTTGAAGAAGGTCATCGTCGATGAGCTGAAAGAAGTCCAGAAAAAGTACGGCGACGTTCGCCGCACGGAGATCATCGAGGAGCAGGCGGAGATCAAGCTCGAAGACCTGATCGCCGACGAAGACGTGGTGATCACCGTGTCGCACTCCGGCTTCGTCAAGCGGACGGCGCTCTCCACCTACCGCCAGCAGGCGCGCGGCGGCAAGGGGCGCATGGGCATGAAGACGCGCGAGGAAGATTTTGTCGAGCAACTCTTCATCGCCAACACGCACAGCTACATTCTGGTATTCACCAACACCGGCAAGCTCTACTGGCTGAAAGTTTACGAGATTCCAGACGTGGGCGCCGCGGGAAAAGGCAAACACATCCTGAACCTGGTGAACCTCGCCAAGGGTGAAAAGGCGGCGGCGCTGGTGGCGGTGGCCGAATTGCCCGATGAGCCCAAAGACATCACCGCCGACAGCGAGACGTATGCCGCCGAAGGTTACATCATGCTGGCCACACGGCAAGGCATTATCAAGAAAACGCGGTTGGCCGAATTCTCCAATCCCAACTCGCGTGGCATCATCGCCATGAAGGTCGAGGAAGGCGATGAGCTGATTGGCGCCAAACTCACCAACGGCCGCCAAACGATTTTCCTGGCTTCTCACGAAGGTATGGCCATCCGATTTCCCGAGTCGGATGTGCGCGACATGGGCCGTGCCGCCTACGGCGTGTATGGAATGGACCTAGACAAAGGGGACTACATCATTGGCATGGAGATCGTGGGCGAAAAGGAGCTCATCCTTTCCGTCACCGAGAAAGGCTACGGCAAACGCACCGCCATTACGGAGTACCGCCTCCAGTCTCGCGCCGGCAAAGGCGTGATCAACGTGAAAACCGTTGAGCGCAATGGTAAAGTCGTGGGCGTGCTGAGCGTGACCGAAGACTCGGAAGTGATGCTCATCTCGCAACAAGGCAAAATCGCACGCCTGGATTCGAGTACGATCCGCGAAAGCGGCCGCTCGGCGCAGGGCGTCCGGCTGATCAATCTGGAACAGGGCGACCAGCTCGCCGCCGCCTGCCTGGTGAGCAGTGAGACCAACGGCAACGGCGGAGGCGAGCCCACGCAGGGAACGGTGATCCAGTGAAAGCTTGACCCGATAACAATATTGTTATATTCTTCAAGAGGGTCGATTGCCACAAACGGAGTTGGTCTTTTACCAGGAGGCCCCAGGGCAGGTTCCCGTGCTGGAGTGGCTGAAAGATCTTAGGCGTGGGGACTCAAAAGCGTATTCGAAGTGCGTGGCGATTATCGAAAGGTTAGCAGCGTACGGTCACGAGTTGCGTCGCCCGGCGGCAGACTTTCTTCGCGATGGAATCTATGAGCTGCGAGCCAAGCAGGGGCGTGTGAATTATCGCATTCTGTATTTCTTTGACGGACAAAATACGGTGATCCTAGCCCATGCGTTGACCAAGACGGACAAGGTCCCCCATGCAGACCTTGAGAGAGCGCTTCGGCGCAAGATCATTTTCGAGAACAGCCCGCAGCTCCATAGCTATGCGGAAGAGGTTACAGATGCGGAAGACTAGAGACGCTTTAGAAATCCTGAAACGCGTCACGGGCGATGACGCCAGAGTTCAGGCCGACATCGAAGAAGCCAAGATCAACTTGCAAGTGGCGCAAATGATTTATGATGCTAGAACTCGAGCCGGACTCTCCCAAAGAGAATTAGCCGCGCTGGTTGGCACCCGGCAGCCCGTCATTGCGAGGCTCGAGGATGCAGATTACGAGGGTCATTCACTAACGATGCTCCAGCGTATCGCGGAAGCCCTGAATCAACGGATCGAGATTCGTTTTGTAGCGGCTAGACGCCGTTTACAACACGCGTAGCCCCGCAACGCCGGAGCAATTCGTTCTGCGGGTATAAACACTAGTGCCAGCTCAAATAACTGAACTAGTCAAAGACCTGACCATCGAAGGGTTCAAGGAAGTTGTTGGGCAAGTGATTGAGGAAAAGCTGCGCGAGTTGCTGACGGACCCGAATGTCGGCTTGACCCTAAAGCCCGAAGTTCAAGCGCGCCTTGTGAGAGGCGTTCGGGCACCTCAGCGGGTGGCTGAGAATACTCCTGCAGCTGTGCGCGCTCGCCGCCGGGGCTTGGACTGGTAAATGTACCCAGTCGGGTCCGTGGCAATCCGTATGGGCGAACTGGAAACCAAACAAGAGCGAATGGAGAAGCGACTCGGCCAACAGCCTTCACTCATCGTTGCCTACTCGGGCGGCGTGGACTCGGCCTATCTGGCTTATGCGGCGCACCGCGCTTTGGGCGAGCGAATGCTGGCGGTCACAGCGCTGAGCTCCAGTTACCCCGCTCGCGACCGTCAGGAAGCCGAGGCCTGTGTGGCGCGTCTCAACTTCCGTCACGAGTTCATCGAGACCGACGAGCTTTCAAACCCGGCCTATCGCGCCAATAATCCCGACCGCTGCTATTTCTGCAAGGACGAACTCTTCGACAAGCTCGACGAGTTGGCCGCGAGGCGGGGCTTTGCCGCCATCGCCTACGGCGTGAACGTGGACGACCAGGGCGATTGGCGCCCCGGCCAGCGCGCCGCGCGCGAGCACAAGGTGCTGACTCCGTTGCTCGACGCCGGTCTGACCAAAGCCGAGATCCGAGAGCTTGCCCGCCGCGCTGGCCTGCCCGTATGGAACCGCCCCGCATCCGCTTGTCTTTCTTCGCGCATCGCCTACGGGATTGAGGTCACGCCGGAACGATTAGCGGTGGTCGAAAAGGGCGAAGAGGCGTTGCGCGAGTTGGGCTTCCGGCAATTCCGCGTCCGCTATCACGATCAATTGGTGAGGCTCGAAATCTCGGCGGAAGAGTTGCCGCGGGCGCTCACACCTGAAATGGCGCGCAAGTTCGTCGAAATTTTCAAGGCGCTGGGATTTACTTTTGTCACGCTCGACCTCGAAGGATATCGCAGCGGTTCGCTCAACACTCATTTGGTTCAACTGGCCGGCTGATGCAAAAACCATTCGACCTTGTGCGCTTTGCTTTGCTGGCTCTCTTCTCGTTACTGATGGCCACTCGCACCACTCGCGCGCAGGAGAAAACCATCGCCGAGCGGCTCGGTTATCCCGGCGATGCCAAGCTGGTGATTATCCATGCCGACGATTTGGCCGTGGCGCATTCAGTGGACGCGGCGAGCTTCGCCGCGCTGGATGCCAAGGCCGTGAGTTCGGCGAGCGTGATGGTGCCGTGCCCGTGGCTGACCGAGGTCGCGGATTACGCCAAGGCGCATCCGGATGCGGATCTTGGGCTTCACTTGACGTTGACCAGCGAGTGGAAGAACTATCGCTGGGGCCCGGTGGCGCCGAAGGATCAGGTTCCGAGCCTGATTGCGCCTGATGGCTATTTCTACCCTGATGTGCCGCCAGTCGTCAGCCACGCGACGCCAGCCGACGTGGAACGCGAGATCCGTGCTCAAGTTGAGTTGGCGATGAGAATGGGCATTCGCCCTACGCATCTCGACATGCACATGGGAACTCTGGCCGCGAAACCTGAATTCTACGCTGCGCTCGTGAAGGTGGCCCACGAATACAAGTTGCCGTTTCTCGCCGTTCGCTTTGCGGATCCGGGCGCGAAGAAAATGCTCTCGATGCTCGCGCCAAGCGATATCGTCTTCGATTCGGTCGTCATCTTCGGCCCAAACGTTCGCCCGGAACAATGGACCCCATCGTATGCAACTGCTCTCAACTCCCTCAAGCCGGGGCTTCACTACTTGATCGTGCATCTTGGATATGATGACTCGGAACTTCGCGCCATCACGGTCGATCATCCCGACTACGGCGCCGCGTGGCGCCAGCGCGACTTCAACGCTATGACCAGTCCCGAGTTCAAGAAGGCGATCGAAGACAATCACATCGTTGTGATTGGGTGGAAGGATTTGAAGAAACTCTTGTAGTCGGTCGCGTTCGCTCCCATCGCTAGGCGAGTATGGTAGTATGGTGTTATGGCAAGCCAAAAGGTAACATTCAGTCTTCCCGAAACGCTGGTTACGCAATTCGTGCGGCGCGTGCCCGCGCGCCAGCGTTCGCGCTATGTTGCTGAGGCTCTGGCGTGGAAATTGAAGGAGCGAGACCGGCTTCTGGCGCGTGCGTGCGACATCGCCAATCGCAGCCGTGAGGTTCGCAACGTAGAGCGGGAATTTGACCTTTTGTCGGACGGAATCGCGGAGCCTTGGGATGACTCCAACTCGCGGTGAAGTGTGGTGGGTGCGTTTGGATCCTACTCGCGGCTCCGAAATCAGAAAGACTCGGCCGTGCGTGGTCGTCGGAACAAATATCTTAAATCAGCATCGGCGCACTGTTGTGGTCGTTCCGTTGTCGACCACCCCTCAAGCCGCGCCGCCACTGTTGGTACCCGTCACCTGTGCTGGGAAGCCGGCTGTTGCCGTGGTCGATCAGATTCGGGCTGTTGCCAAGGAACGGATTGAGCGTCGAATGGGAGAGCTTTCGGCAAGCGATCTCCTTGGCATTGAGGAAGCACTGCGAATGGTCCTGGAACTATAGGCGAGCTGCGCACGACCAAGAGCGGGGATGGAGAAGCGGAACCCCGGGGCCAGCGGCGCCTTTCCTACAGCAGGCAAACGCCGAGCTAGGAAGCAAATTCCTTCGCAATGCGAATCGTGTTGCAGTGGATTAGGATCGTGTCATTCACTCGCCACGCATAGCCGCCCGCCAAGGTCACCGCCACAGGGATGTTTTTCGCTCGCGCTTTTTCGAACACCATTCGGTCTCGCAGCTCCAGACCGTGCAGGCTGAGTTTGAGTCCGCCCAACTGGTCTTCACGGTAAGGATCGGCGCCGGCGAGATAGAAAATCAAATCCGGTTGAAATTTGGCGAGCGATTGGTCCAGTCCGTGTTCGAGCTCAGCCAAATACTCTTCGTCCTCAACGCCGTCGTGCAAATTGATGTCGAGCGAGCTGGGCGGCTTGGGATAGGGATAATTTCTCTCCTGGTGGATCGAGAAGGTGAAGACGCTGGGGTCCGCGGCGAATATGGCCGAGGTGCCGTTGCCGTGATGCACGTCGCAGTCCACGGTCATGGCGCGCCGGATGGCTTGGTCCTTTTGCAGGCTGCGGATGGCGATGGCGACGTCGTGAATCACACAGAATCCCTCGCCGTGGTCGGGGAAGGCGTGGTGAAACCCTCCGCCGAGGTTGACGGCCGCGGCATTGCGAAGCGCTTCCCGCCCGGCGAGAATCGAGCCGCCCGCGCACAGCCACACGGCGCGCACGAGTTCCGGAGAGTAGGGAACTTCGAGCCGCAGGATTTCCACGTAGCTGAGCGTGCCGGTCCTGAGCTTGCGGATGTAATCTTGGGTGTGGACCAGCGCCACGTCTTCATCGGAAGCCGGCGCGGGCTCGATGATGTCCTCGGGCTTCACCACTCCGTCACGCAGCAGCTTCTCCTTAGTCAGTTTGTATTTGACCGAGGGGAAGACGTGATGGCCGAGATTCAGATCGTATTGGTCGGAGTAGACGAGTTTCATATCACAAGCCCTCAGCTTTGGGTAGGGAAGATTTTGAGGCACTTCTCGGCTGATGGCTGAACCACAAAAGCTGACACTTACTCCACCGTCACGGACTTTGCCAGATTCCTCGGCTGATCCACGTCACAGCCGCGCAAGACGCCGATGTGATAAGCGAGCAACTGGAGCGGAATCACCTCCAGAATCGGCGAAAGCAATTCGTTCGTGGGCGGCAGCGTGAACACGTGATCCGCCATTTCGGTCACTTCCTGGTCGCCCTCTGTGACGAGCGCAAGGATCGTGGCGCCGCGCGCCCGCGCCTCTTTAATGTTCCACACGGTGCGCTCGTAGCGCACCCTGGAGTCCGCCGCTTTCCAATCGCACGTGGCAATCACCACCACCGGCAGTCCGTCGGCGATCAAGGCGGTGGGACCGTGTTTCATTTCGCCCGCCGGGTATCCCTCGGCATGGATGTAGGAGACTTTCTTCATCTTCAGCGCGCCCTCCAGCGCCACGGGAAAGTGGACACCGCGACCGAGGAAATGGAAAGCAGGCGAGCGATAGAAGTGACCTGCCAGTTCTTCGCACTCATTCTCTCTCAGTAGCACGGACTCCATCTGTCGCGGCAGCGCCGCGAGGTCGGCGAGCAGCGGCCGTGCGTCGGCGGCAGGTAAAGCGCCGCGAATTTCTCCAAGGTGGATCGCGAAAAGATAGAGCGCCGCAAGCTCCGCAGTGAAAGTTTTTGTCGAGCTCACGGCGATTTCCGGACCCGCGTGGGTATAGATTACACCGTTCGCCTCGCGCGGCACCATGCTGCCGAGCACATTGCAGATGGCAAGGGTCTTCGAACCCTTGGCCTGCGCCTCACGCTGCCCGGCGAGCGTGTCAGCCGTCTCACCCGATTGGGTGAGGAGCACCGTCAAGGTCTTAGAATCCACCAGCGGATCGCGATAGCGAAACTCGGAAGCGTAGTCCACTTCCACTGGCACACGAGCCAGGCGCTGGATCATGATTTGGCCCACCAGGCCCGCGTGGCGTGAGGTTCCGGCGCCGACGATTTTGATGTCCCGAAAAGCGAGGAAATCGTCCTCAGTGATTTCCATCTCTTCGAGCCAAACCTGGCCGGTCTCTGGCGAGAACCGGCCCAGCGTCGTGTCGCGCACGGCGCGCGGTTGTTCATAGATCTCTTTCGCCATGAAATGCCGGAAGCCGCCCTTTTCCGCGAGGACCGGATCCCAGGTGATGTGTTGAACGCGGCGCGAGACACTGTTGCCGTCGAAGTCCGTGAGGGTCACGCCGAGCGGCGTGAGGACCGCGAGGTCGCCGTCGGCAAGAAACATAAGGTCATGAGTGTGATAGAGGATGGCCGGGACGTCGCTGGCCACAAAGTATTCGTCTTTGCCCAGGCCGATCACCGCCGGAGGCCCGCGCCGCACGGCGACGATCTTGTGAGGATCCCGAGTGGAAATGATGGCGAGCGCAAAAACGCCCGTCAGCTCGTGGACGGCAGCCCGCACTGCTTCTTCGAGATTGAGCTGCTTCTCGGTTGCCGCACCCTGGCTCGCCGCGCGCGCTGCCTGTCCGTGGAGGTGCTTCTCGATGAGGTGGGCGATCACCTCAGTGTCTGTCTCGGTCGAGAACTTGTGACCCTCGTTTTCCAGAACCTTCTTCAGCTCGAGGTAGTTTTCAATGATGCCGTTATGCACGACCACGACCGTCGAATGGCAATCACGGTGGGGGTGGGCATTCTCTTCCGTGGGCGCGCCGTGCGTGGCCCAGCGCGTGTGCCCGATGCCGTAAGTGCCGTCGAGCGGATTCAGGCGAATCGCTTCCTGGAGGTTACGCAGTTTGCCGGTGGCGCGCCGGATCTCCAAGTGATCGTCTTGTATCACAGCCAAGCCGGCCGAGTCGTAGCCGCGATAATGCAGCCGCTGCAAGCCCTCCAGCAGCACTGGCACCACGCGCTTGTTCCCGATGTAACCGATAATCCCAGACACGATGGCCCTTCTCCGCCAAAACCACAGAGGCCGAATCTATCAGCTCCGAGTGAACATGCGAATAGGAGAAAGCTCACAATTATAGCAGAGGGCGCCCGGACGATTCCGCGCCCGCGCCATTCGTCAGGTCCGGTAGGACGCGTTGATATCGATATAGCCGTGCGTGAGATCGCAAGTCCACATGCGTGCTGAAGCTTGGCCCAGGCGCAGGTCGAGCCGCACGGTCAATTCTTTCGCGTCGAGTTCGCGCTTGGCGGCTGTCTCGTCAAACCCCGTATCCAGACCTTTTCGGCAGAGCACAAAGTCATTCACCCGAATCTCCACCTTGGCGGGATCGAACCTCACGCCCGAATTCCCCGCCGCGCAGATGATGCGTCCCCAATTGGGATCGCTTCCGGCGATAGCAGTCTTGACCAGCGGCGAGTTGGCGATGGCGCGGGCGATTCGTTCGGCGTCGGAGGCTCTCCTCGCCCCGCGAACCTCGATGGTCACCAACTTCTGGGCGCCCTCGCCATCTTTCGCGATCATCCTGGCCAGCGCCTGGCAGAGCTCAGTGAGTCCGGCGCGAAAATGCTTGCCGCTGCCGGCGTTCCGATGCACCTGGGCGCCGGATAAACCGCTGGCGAGCAAAACCACAGTGTCATTCGTGGAGGTATCCCCATCCACGGAGATTGCATTGAACGACACGCGAACAGCTTCGCGCAGCATGGTTCGAAGGGCATGGGGCGCGACGGCGGCGTCCGTGGTGATAAAGCTGAGCATGGTCGCCATTCGGGGGTGAATCATGCCCGCGCCCTTGGCGATGCCCGCCACGTGGACGGTCTTGCCCTGGATTTTGCCCCGCAGCACTACGGATTTGGGAACCGTATCGGTAGTCATGATGGCGCGCGCGACGGAGGAGGCGTTCTCGACCGACAGGCTCTCTTTGAGGATGGGCAGTTGGCGAAGAATCTGCTCAACTTTGAGCGGCACTCCGATGACGCCAGTCGAGGCCACCAGCACCTGCTGCGGCGCGAACGCGAGAAGTTTCGCCACTTCGCGCGCAGTGATAAGAGCGGCATGAGACCCGTCGCGGCCGGTACACGCGTTGGCGTTTCCGGAGTTGACGATGACGGCGCGCGCCCTTCCACGGCTTGCTGCAAGGTGACGACGGCAAAGGCCGACCGGCGCCGCAGCGGCGATGTTCGTGGTGAACATCCCTGCTGCAGCCGTGTCCGGAGCGTCGGAAACAATCAGCGCCAGGTCGAGTGCACTCGGCACTTTCTTGATTCCCGCCGCCACCGCCGCGGCTCGAAAGCCGCGAGGTGTGGCGATGCTCCCTTCGATGAGCTCCCACTTGGCCATCCGAATCTCCCGTATTCCTGAATCCAACAGGCAAGAACCCGTGCCCTGGCGGCACAAGTCTACCAGAAGACACCCGCAGTTCTAGGGTCTACGTTGGGAAGCTTGCGACCATCATTTGGGCGCTGGCTTTGGAGGTGCGGCAACCTCCTCCAGTTGCGGCGAGGTATTGGCCGGTGGCTGAGACCCGATGAGTTTGATCGAGTGCAGACTCTCATCGCACGCTTCCAGCAGCAGTGCTTGGTCGCCGCCGCCGGTCGAGCATGCCGCGACGACCGTATGTTCGGGCGAGATCACGCGCGCGGTTAGAAGCATGCCGCGGGTTGTCAACTGCCGGATCATGACCGCATTCCGATCGTTGATCTTCGTCACGTCGAAGTGGTAACGCGGAATGTTTTTGGTGACGCCGTCGGTTTCCCAGACAGCCAAATCCTGAGGAGAGAATTCTGTTGAGTGATCAGGGTTGGGTTCGGACGTGATCGTAATGGAAGGCGCCGCGCCGAAGAATTGAGGCTTATATATCTTCGTGCCACCTGGAAAGCTCTCGACCTTGCCATAAAATCCTGCCGCCACTTGCATGTCAATCCCTAGGGCGTCGCTATGAAAAGGAAGCGATTTCAAAGTCTCGTCGGCCACGCGCGCCTTGTGGACCGGCGCCAATCGCACCCAAACGTACTCGACTCCGATGAGGGCTCCGCCGACGAGAAGGATGGAAAGACCTACAACCAACTGGGCAGGTATTTCTTTTTTCATGCCGCTCCATCTTAGCGTGAGAGCGGATTTGACGCAATCCGGCAAAGAACAAGGACAAGGCGCCGGGTGCCCGGGGATTCGGGTTGGCGCCGGCTCCGCGCGCGGGAACTTCTCCAACTCCCGCCTCTGATGCTCCCTCCCTCACCAATCCCGCTGTGGGGCGTCTAACTGTTTCAGACGCGAGCGAAGCCCCAAGCTGGAGTAGAATACGCGCAACGTGATTCAAAGGAGGACTCGAACCGTGTATCGCCGAACAAAACTCTTCTGGATGTTGTTGATCTTCTTTGCGCTGGTTTTTGAAGCCAGGCCCAGCCGTCCCCAAGCCGCGCCCCAAGAGGGCCAAGCTGCTGCCACGGCGTCGGACGTGCCCAAAATCGAGTTTGAAAAATATACCTTGCCCAACGGCCTCCAGGTGATCCTGCACGTTGACCACAAACTTCCGATGGTGCACGTCAACAATTGGTATCACGTGGGCTCAAAGAACGAGCGCATTGGGCGCAGCGGATTCGCGCACCTCTTCGAGCACATGATGTTCGAAGGCTCCAAGGACGCCAACGCCAAATACTTCAGCTTTATCGAAAAGGCGGGAGCAAATCTCTTTGAAGGCGGCGTAAACGGGACGACGAGCGAGGACCGCACGAATTACTTCGAGTCGGTGCCCTCGGGCAGTCTCGAATACGTTCTCTGGCTCGAATCGGACCGCCTGGCGACGCTCACCGACGTGTTGACCAAGGAGAAGCTGGATAACGAGCGCGACATTGTGAAGAACGAGCGGCGGCAGGGACTCGAAAACCAGCCGTATGGCCGCTGGTTCATGTTGATCCAGGAAAACCTCTACCCATACGCGCATCCTTACGCGCACACGGTGATCGGCAGCCACGAGGACTTGACTGCCGCGAGCGTCGACGACGTCATCGACTTCTTCAAGACTTACTACACTCCGAACAACCTGTCGCTCGCCATCACCGGTGACTTCGACCCGGCTGAGGCGAAGCGCCTGGTGCAGAAATATTATGCCCCGATCCCTCCCGGGCCGGCGCTCGATCGCCCCAAGCACTGGGTCCCGACTCTCAGCGCCGAGAAGGTGATTGAAGTAAAAGACCATGTCCCCCAGGAGCGGACCTACTTCGCCTGGCCCACCCCGGCTTTTTTTGATCCGGGCGATGCGGAACTGGAGCTCGCATCTTTGATCTTGACCGATGGGCTGTCGTCCCGTCTGAACAAAACTCTGGTTTACGATAAGCAGCTCTGCTCAGACGTGGTTTCGTTCCAGAACTCCGAGGAGATCGCCGGGGGATTCATGATTTGGGCGACCGCGCGGCCAGGGGCCTCGCTCCCCCAGGTCGAGCAGACCGTCACCGAGGAGATCGCGCGCCTGGCGAAGGAAGGGCCCACCCCCGCCGAACTGAGTCGGGCGAAAACGAAGTGGGAGTTCGGGTACGTTACGGGTCTCGAGCGCATTGGCGGCTTCGGTGGCAAGGCTGACTTGCTAAACACGTACAACACTTTCCTGGGCGACCCCGACAAGTTCGCCGCCGATGTTCAGCGTCATCGCGCCGTTTCCGCCGACGATCTGCGACAGACGGTGGCCCAGTGGCTCGACACGCGCAACCGCGTCCTGGTGCGGTTCCATCCCGAAACTTCCCAGCGGGAAGCGAAAGCCTCGATTGACCGCACGCAGGCGCCAGCGCTCGGGGCCGACCGGCCGTTTGCGGCGCCCGAGGTGAAATCCGCGACACTCGACAACGGCATGCAGGTGCTCGTCGTGGGGCGCAAAGACTTGCCGAAGGTCGCGGTCACCTTCGTCACCCGCGCCGGAAGCGTCGACGATCCCTCAGGCCAAGAAGGACTGGCGAGCCTCGAAGTCGAGACCATCAAGCGAGGAACGAAGACGAAGAAGGCCCTGGAGATTGACGATGCGCTTGGGGATCTTGGGACATCCATCGGGAGCAGCGCCGACCCGGAGTCTTCAACTCTAGGGTTCGAAGTCCTCCAGAGAAACTTGGCTCCCGCGGTCGCCCTCCTTGCCGACGTCGCACGCAATCCCAGCTTCCCGCAGGATGAAGTTGATCGGGAGAAGAAAAAGCGCCTCGACGAGCTCTCCCAGGCCGAGAACAACCCCAACGCCATTGGCCAGCGAGTGGGCCGCATGCTCGCGTTTGGCCGCAACCATCCCTACGGCCATCCCTCGAGCGGGTTCACTTCCAGCGTCGGGAAGCTCACGGCCGAAGATCTGGCGAAATTTCATGACACCTATTGGAAACCTGGGGGCTCGGCGCTGATCTTTGTCGGAAACGTTTCACTTGCCGAAGCTGCCGAACTGGCGAAACGCGATTTCGGCTCGTGGTCGGGCGGCGCTCCTCCGGCGGTGGCGATTCCGGCGCCCCATCCTGTCGCGCCGGGCAAAGTGGTGATGGTGAATCGTCCCGATGCCGCCCAAACCTTCGTCGCTGAGATCCTACCGGGGCCGGCTCGCGCTGCCTCGGACTTCTACGCGTTGAGTCTCGCCAACGCAGTGTGGGGCGGAGCCGCAGGTGCCCGCCTGGGTACAAACCTCCGCGAGCAGCACGGTTACTCTTATGGTGTCTTCTCCTTCCCATTCCCGTACTCAAAGTACGGAATGTGGAGAGCGGCGGGCGGAGTCCAAACCAACAAGACCAAAGAATCAGCGGTCGAGTTCTCAAAGGAGTTGAAATTCATTGCCGGAGAGAAACCGGTTTCTGAGACCGAGCTCACCGACGCCAAGCACGAGCGAGTGCGCGGTTACGCGCAACAATTCGAATCGATGGGACGCGTGGCCGACCAGATCACTAACCTGTGGGTCGTCGGACTTCCCATGGTGGAACTCCAGAAAGAGCCTGACGAGCTGCAGAAGGCTAGCCTTGAATCTGTCAACGCCGCTGCCAAGAAATATGCTGCGCCGAGCGGCGCCACGCTGCTGCTGGTCGGCGATTTATCAAAGATCGAGGCCGGCGTGCGCGACCTGAACCTCGGAGAGGTTGTCATCCTGGACGCGGAGGGCAAGCCGGCGACGACGAAATAGACCTGGCATCGGCCGCACTGCACAGGCAGCGGCGCGCGTGACCGCGTTTTGTTGCGACTGTCCGCTAGTGGCTCGGCGGTTTCATCGGATACTGATGATCCAAATCGTTGAACTGCCTGGGTGGATGGTCGGAGTGGGCGTCGGGTAGAGGCTGCTCGCCGGCGGAGTTGAACCGCATGGCTGCCTTTGCGGCGGTTAGCCCGTTGGTGTTGGTATAGATCGCTTCATCGAATCGGGTCGCGTTACGGCTCAGTGATGCCGTGCCGGATACCTGCGGGAAAGTTTCAAGAAGAAACCGTGCAGCCGGTGAAAGAACGATGTCTCGGGCAAGAACATGTAGGGACAGTGGCCTTCGATCAGGCGTAGACCGCGCTCGCGGCAAAAGTCCACCGCCGCTTTGCTGACTGCGCCGGTTCCCGCGCCGCGATGCAGCCAGACTCGTTCGATCCCTGCCTCGGCGCAGTCGCGAACCACCTGCTCGCTTTTCTCCGGCGGAGTCATCACCAGCGCGCCCGCCACGGGCGGCGTCACATCCTGTAAGCGTGAGAAGCAGTGGAAGCCGTCCACCTCTTGGATGAGCGGATTGACCGGCACCACGTCATACCCGCGCCGGCACAGTTCGAGAAACAGTCCCCGGCTGAAGTCCTTCGCGTTCCTCGAGACCCCGACTAATGCCAGCCGTTTCCGCCCCAGGAAATCGTCAATGTCGTGTCGCGTTGTGGTGGTCACGTGAGCCTCCAGCTTGGTATTGAGATGAGCCGTCGAAGGGCGGGCTGACCGTTCCGCTCAAACTTTCTCCAGCGCCAGTTCGAGATCGCGAATGATGTCGTGCCAATCCTCCAGACCGATGGACAGCCGAATGCCTTCGGGGTGCATGCCGATGGCGCGTTTCCGATCATCGGGCAGAGCCGAGTGCGTCATGGAAAACGGATGCTCGATGAGCGTCTTGATTTGGCCCAGGCTGACGGCCAGGGTGATGGAGTAGGCGTGCTCGGCGAGGTAGTCCACCAACTTCTCCGCCGTTGATGGCTTGCTGTCGGCCCCCTTCAACTCAAAGTACAGCATGCTGCCGGGCGCAAACTTGCCCTCAGGACTGACCATCTGCCGGCGGGCGAGTTCCTTCTGCCGGAAACCATCGGCGCCGGGATAGCTGACCGACGCCACCTTGGGATGCTTCAAGAGGAACTCCGCCACACGCAGCGCGGTCTTCTGCATATTGGTCATGCGTGCGGCGAGCGTGGGAAGGCCGTAAACCAGAACTCCCCAGGCGCTGCGCGGAGAGAGCACGCCTCCGAAATCTTTGCGGTAAAGCATGACGTGGTTGTACCACTGCGAGGACGTGACGACGGCGCCGCCCATGTCGGTGCCAAAACCACCGATGGCCTTGGTGAGGCTCTCGGCCACGATGTCCGCGCCCAGGTGGAGCGGCCGCTGGCAGTAGGGCGTGGCAAACGTGTTGTCCACAATCACCAGCAGCCGGTCTTGCGCCTCGCGCTTCGCATTTGCCCCTTCGGCTACGGCGCGGATGGCCGCGATGTCAATCAGCTCGAGCGTGGGATTGATGGGCGTCTCGAAATAGAGCACGCGCGTGGCAGGGGTGATTTGTTCTGCAAGCAATTCCGGCTTCAGGAAATTGGCGAAGCGCGCCCGAACGCCGAACCTCGGCAGCCAGTTGGTCATCTGGCTGTAAGTGCAGCCATAGACGATCTCGTGCGCCAGCACCTCCTGGCCCTGTCGCAGCGCCGTGCCCAGCGCCGCGCTTATCGCCGCCATGCCGGTAGCAAAGGTCACACAAATCTCGCCGCCTTCGGCATACGCCAGATTTTCTTCCAGCATCCCTCGCGTGGGTTCATCCATCCGGTCGTAGATATAGATCGGGATGTGGCCGCTCAGCGCTTCTTCCGCGGAAGCAAACTGCACAAAGCCCTTCGCGCCGCGCTCGAGAGAGCTGAGGCGGAAGGTCGTCGAGTGCGAAACCGGCGGCACAACGTGATGGTTGTAATCCCACTTCTTGCTGTCGTAATTCCCGTGGATCAAGTGGGTGCGGAGCTTGTAATCTTCCTTCTTGCGATGAGGTTTCCGCGTTTCCATAAGCCGCCCCTTCCTGAAAGTCCACAGGACCGCGCCTCACCACACTGCGTGGGTCAAGGCGCAGCCGTTCCTCGGTGCACCCATGCTTGTACACCTGGGGCGTGCCCCAATGCAGTGATAAGGGTCACAGCTTCAATGTGTTCGGGCTGCCGCCAACAACCAGGCGGACACGGCCAGCAGCAACGGCGACGAATAGACGCCCGGCATCCATCGACGCATGTAAATCGAACTGATGATGTGCCACAATCCGTTCATGAACATTACGACTCCGAACACATAGGAGAGCGGAACCATCCATCGGTCGCCGCGAAAGGCAAAGGGCGAAAGCGCCAATAGCACCACCACCGCAGAGATCAAAAGTCCGAGAAAGGATTTGAGAGTGAAAGTCGGGATAGGCAGGAAAGGGACCCGCTTGCGGATCGCCAGCACGTTGGGATTATAAACGGAAAGGAAATCGGTCAACGCTTCGTCCGCCACGTGAATGGCAAGGCAGACGCAGAGCGCGACCCAAGCCAAGCCGAAATGGTTCGCTGCCCATTCCATCAGGCTCACTCCACGCGCAGCAGCGGTTTTGTTTTCTCGACCACCTCGCCTACTTCCTGCGCCGTCACTCCATTTTCCCGCAGAGTGTCCAGAAGAGCCACCGCTTCCTTTGCGTTCACAGCCAGAAGCAGCCCGCCGGAGGTCTGAGGGTCGTAAAGGAGATTGCGCACCTCTTCCGGAATGTTACCGGTGAACTCCACGCACCCGCTGACGAATTCGCTATTTCGCTTCAGCCCGCCGGGCAGGAATCCCTGGCGCGAGTAGCCGAGGGCATCCGGCAAGAACTCAATCCTGCGATGGTTCAGGATGAGACTGACCGAGCTTGCCACCGCCATTCCGCGCGCGTGGCCCAGCAGGCCGAAGCCGGTGATGTCCGTGGCCGAATGCACAGCAAATTTCAGCGCCGTCTCGCTGGCGGCGCGGTTGAGCGTGGACATGGATTCGATGGCGGCGCGAAGGGCCGCGTCGCTTGCGGCATTCTTCTTGAGCGCGGTTGCGATGATGCCGGTACCAATGCGCTTGGTGAGGACCAAGCGGTCGCCGGGCCGGGCGCCGGCGTTCGAAAGCACGCGCCGGGGATCGATGAGGCCGGTGACGGCGTATCCGAACTTGATTTCTTCGTCGCCAATCGAGTGCCCGCCGATTACCGCGCAGCCCGCTTCCTGCATTTTGGCCGCGCCCCCCTGAACGATGCGCTCGAGAATCGAAATGTCGCGTCCCGATTGCGGAAAGCCCACGATCGAAAGCGCCGAAATCGGCCGCCCGCCCATGGCGTAGACGTCGCTGAGCGAATTCGCCGCGGCGATTTGTCCGAAGGTGTAAGGGTCATCGACGATAGGCGTGAAAAAATCCACGGTCTGGACCAGCGCCAAATCGTCCGAGAGACGATACACTCCGGCGTCGTCGCCGGTCTCGTAACCGATCAACACATTCGGGTCGGTCTGCTTCGGCAGCTTGTGCAGCAACGAGTCCAAAATACTTGGACTCAACTTGGCCGCTCAACCCGCCGCTTTCACCATCGCCGTCAGGCGCTCGCGTTCGTCGGACATATTCAGATTATATGCGAAGTTTGTCCTGGCTCAGTGCTAGCATGGTCAAGTAAATGTAACAGCTGTCCTTTGTCATTTGTCCCTTGTCCTTTGTCCCCTCTTCACAGGCCGTTGTTTCTGTACAAGGGTCAAAGGACCACGGACAAAGGACGCATCAGGCATTCATCTCACCGATTAAACGGAGATCCGAATGTTCCCATTTCGCGGCGTGGATTACATGGAAATCGACGAGCAATTCAGCGACCAGGAAAGATTGGTGCGGCAGACGGTGCGCGAGTTTGTGGAAAAGGAAGTCAATCCGCACATCGAGGAATGGAGCCGGGACGGAAAGTTTCCCATGCACCTGGTGCCGGTGATGGCTGAGCTGGGCTTCTACGGCGCCAACATGCAAGGCTACGGCTGCGCGGGCATGTCGAACGTGGAATACGGCCTCATCATGCAGGAGCTGGAACGCGGCGACAGCGGCTTGCGCAGTTTCGTTTCCGTGCAAGGCGCGCTGGTGATGTATCCGATCAACGAATACGGATCGGAAGAGCAAAAAGAAAGCTGGCTGCCCGCGCTCCAGCAAGGCAAGGCCATCGGATGCTTTGGACTGACGGAACCCGACTTCGGCTCGAACCCTGCGGGCATGCGCACCCGTGCCAAAAAGGACGGCGACCATTACATTTTGAACGGCGAGAAAACCTGGATCACGTCAGGGACCATCGCCGACGTGGCGGTAATCTGGGCGCGCGCCGAGGATGGCATTCGCGGATTCTTGGTCGAGCGCGGCACGCCGGGATTCACTTCCAAGGACATCAAAGGAAAAATGTCTCTGCGGGCTTCGGTGACCAGCAGCCTATCGCTCCAGGACGTGGGCGTGCCGGCGCGGAACATGCTGCCGAAGGCGAAGGGCATGGCCGCCCCGCTCAGTTGCCTCACACAAGCCCGGTACGGGATTGGCTGGGGCGCAATTGGCGCGGCGATGGCGTGTTACAACGAGGCCTTGGAGTACGCCAAGACGCGCAAGCAGTTTGACGACAAACCCATCGCCTCGCACCAGCTCGTGCAGGCCAAGTTTGCCGACATGATCACCGAGATTACCAAGGCGCAGCTCCTGGCTCTTCAGGTGGGGAGGCTAAAGGACGAAGGCCGAGCCGACTTCGCGCACGTTTCCATGCTGAAGCGAAATAATGTGAAGATCGCGCTCGATATCGCTCGCGCCGGACGAGACATCCTGGGCGCCAACGGCGTGGCCGACGAATATCCTATCTTTCGCCATATGTGCAACCTGGAATCAGTCTTCACCTACGAAGGGACCCACAACATCCACACGCTCATCATCGGCGAGCGGGTGACGGGGATTCCGGCGTACAAATAGGTGCGCGCGAGAATGCCCGCGGTCGGGACGAGCGGCTGGCACGGAACTTGCGGCCTTGGCGGAGCGTATACTCTAGTGAAGGAGCTCCCATGCGTGCAGAACTGTCCGTGCGGCAAGTATTGGCGCGATCAGTCGCCGTGCTGGTCTTAGTGTTCGCCGTTTTTGCTGCCACGGCCAGCGCTGAGAAACAAGAGAAGAAGCAAATCAGCGTCAAGACGCCGGGCGGCTCGTTCGAAGCGACGACGGAGCCTGACCCTTCGCACCTGGGTTTGCCGATTTATCCTGGCGCCAAACTGCTCAAGGACAGTGACGAGAGCGGTGGTCTCGATGTGAATCTGGCCATAGCGGGCAAGGTTCCCATTCGTTTTGTGGTGGCGAAGTTCAAATCGCCGGACGCGGTGCCGAAAATCGCGGAGTTCTACAAGAAACGCTTGGGTAAGGAAGTCACGAAGTTCACCGAGAAGTCTGACGACGGGAGCACGGTCTTCGAGCTGAAACACAAATCGCGGCAACGGTACGTGAGCCTGAAGAGCGTTGAGGGCGGCACGGAAATCGATTTGGTGCGTGTCGAGGGCGCGGAAGATGATTCGAAATAGGCTCGACCTTCGCGCTTCCTCCACAATCTCAATATGATGTCGAGCTAAGGAGCGATTTATGGCTACGACCCCTCTACCTCCCAGACCCCCGGCTCCGCCACCTCCTCCCCAATCCGGCAGTTCGGCGGTGGCGATTGCGCTTTTGGTGCTGGGGTTCATCGTAGTGGTTTCTCTCTTTGGGATTTGGGTCGGATTTCGGATTCTCGCCCGCGGCGTGAAGGTGCACGTGAACGATCAGGGAGGCGACAAGAAGGAAGTCTCTATCAAGACGCCGTTTGGCGACATCGAGGTGAATAAGAATGGCGGTGTGACGGAAGCGTCTCTAGGCTTGCCGATTTATCCCGGCGCAAAGTCCGCCTCCGACCACGAGGGTGCCACCGTGAACATGCGATTCGGCACAGAGGCCGCGTTACATATTGTGGTGGGGAAATTTCATTCCTCGGATGCCTTTGACAAGGTCAGGGACTTCTATCAGGAACGCCTGACCTCCGAGGTGGGCAAGTTCACGCCCAAGAGCACTGTCGAGTTCGACCCGGGCCATTGGGGCGACGAAGAGGGCAACTTCATCGGTAAGGATAAAGAGGGAAAAACGGTTTTCGAGATCAAGCGCAAGGACTTCGTGAAAGTCACAGCCCTGAAGAGCGAATGGGACGGGACGCGCATCGAGCTCGTCAACGTCAGGCACGGCAAAGAGGACACCAACTAGTTCCGGGTCCGCGTGGCGCCGAGTCACTTCGCGCCGTTCTTCCGCTTAGTGCCCCTCTGTCTGTGACAGTTTTGAGCCTGTCACAGGCGACGCATTGTCAGCTTTCCGTGAGGCCCGTCTTCCGTCGTTCGCCCCTTGACAAACTACGGCTACCATAGTATTCATTAGGTGAACTTTTCCGGCCATGAAAAGGTGACCTGCCACAGGAGACGGGTTCAAGGGGGAGCGTGGCCGCGCGGGAGGTTTGTCTGGACGTATGCGACCCCTTTAGATGATGGCCCGGTCCGCCGCCCTGAGCGATTCCCAGGCTCGCAATACCGAATTCCAGGCAACCGAAATCGGAAGAATGAAAGACACAGGGGGGTACCCCCCTATCAAAAAAATGAGGAACGAACCCAAGAAGTTGTTTAGAATCAACAAAACATTCTGGAACGAACCCGAGATTTGTGCGATTTTTGACGAAATACGAACCCAAGAAGTACTTTAGAATCAGTCAGGGTTGGGTTCGAACCCAAGATTCTCGAGGAACGAACCCAAGAGCCTTCGACCGCAACGTAACTGCTGATTTTGCAGCGATTAGGCGTTTGACTTGAGGTGCTTTTGCCATGAGTTGGCCAAGGCACATCTTTTGAAGGATAAGTGAGGGACGGAACCAATGCCCGTAGTTATCAAGGATGATTTCGTGCGACAGCCACAGCAGTCTTCGCCCCGCGACAGCCGCCAGGTATTCAACTTCAGCCCAGGCCCGGCGATGCTCCCTTATGAGGTCATGGTCCACGCTCAGGAAGAATTCCTGAACTATGGGGGAGTTGGCGCATCCATCGTTGAGATCAGCCATCGATCCAAGGACTTTATGAGCGTGGTGGAAGAGGCGAGCGCTCTTTTCCGGGAGCTGGTATCGCTGCCTGAAAACTACTCTATCCTCTTTGTCCATGGCGGGGCGCGAATGCAGTTTGCTGCCGTTCCGATGAATCTGATTGCCCTGAAGGCGCCGCGCAAGGCGGCCTATGTCGAAACGGGTGTTTTTTCGGCTACCGCAATCAAGGACGCCGGCCCCTATGGAACAATTGAAGTCGTCGCAAGCAGCAGGGATGACAAATTCGTTCGGATTCCCGAACTGCACCTGGAGCGCATTCCAAAGGATACGTCGTATCTTCACATCACTACAAACAACACCGCCTACGGGACTCGATGGAGCGAGTTCCCTGTTACTGGCGACCTGCCGCTGGTGGGGGACGCGACGTCAGAAATTCTGTCGCGAGTAATGGATTATTCCCTCTTTGGGCTGGTCTATGCGAGTTTTCAGAAAAATCTGGGACCAGCCGGAACCGCTCTGGTAGTGGTTCGGAAAGACCTCTTGGGTCACGCACTTCCGGGAACCCCGCCCCTGCTCAACTACGCGGCAGTGGACAAGGGACAGTCGCTTATGAACACGCCGAGCACGTTCAACATCTACTTTGCGCGCGAGGTTATGCGTTGGATCAGAGACCTCGGTGGAGTGCGCGAAATGGAACGGCGTAACAATCAAAAGGCCCAGTTACTGTACGATTTTCTGGACAGCTCGCGCTTTTACAAGCCATTGGTTGAAAAGGCGCACCGTTCCACCATGAATGTCACTTTCGATCTTCCAACGCCCGAGGCGCTGGAGATGTTCTTGAAGGAAGCTGGAAGGGAAGGCCTTTATGCCCTGAAGGGGTATCGCGACGTGGGCGGAGTCCGCGCTTCGATTTACAATGGCATGCCCCTGGAGGGGGTCGAGGCTCTCGTTTCGTTCATGCGAGAGTTTGAACGGAAACAAGGTTAGTGCGGCAGGTGGCACAGGCACTCTTGCCTGTGCCCAAGGCTAACGGATTCTATCAGCAAGCACAGGCAAGAGTGCCTGTGCTACTGTGACTCTCGACCCGAACGGTGCTTGCATTCATGAAAATACTAGTTGCTGACAACATTTCAGAACGCGCGTTGGAGCTTCTGCGCGCGGAGCATTCGTGGGAAGTGGTGGATCTCGCCCGAGGCGCATCCGCAGTGGCCGCACATGGCGGGAAAGGAGCAGGCGATGCCGGTCGCAGCGCGCTTCTCACAGAAATTCGCGATGCGGATGCGCTCATCGTTCGCAGCGCGACCAAGGCGACGGCCGAGCTGATGGAGGCCGCACCGCGGCTGCGCGCCATCGGCCGCGCCGGCGTGGGAGTCGACAACGTCGACCTCGATGCGGCGACGAAACGCGGCATCGTGGTGATGAACACGCCCGGGGGCAACGCCACCAGCGTGGCCGAGCACACCGTGGCGCTGATGCTGTCATTGGCGCGACACCTTCCGCAGGCCAACAGCTCCATCAAGCAGGGCAAGTGGGAAAAGAAAAAGCTGCAAGGCATTGAGGTGCGCTCGAAAACGCTGGGCCTGGTCGGCTTGGGGAAGATCGGGATGGAAGTGGCACGGCTGGCCGAAGGGTTGCAGATGAACGTCCTGGCGTATGACCCTTACGTCTCGCCACTCGTGGCGCGCGAGCAGAACGTGAAGCTCGTCAGCCTGGAAGAGCTGCTGGGCGCGAGCGATTTCATCAGCTTGCACGCCAGCCTCACTCCTGAGACGCACCATCTCATCAACGCCAAGATGCTAGCCAAGGTGAAGCCGGGGGCGCGCCTGATTAACTGCGCGCGCGGCGAGCTGGTGAACGAAAACGATTTGCTCGCGGCGCTGGAGAGCGGGCAGTTGGCGGGCGCCGGGCTGGACGTTTTCGAAACTGAGCCGCCCGTCGGCAGCGCGCTCGCGGCGCACCCGAATGTGATCGCCACGCCGCACATCGCCGGATCGACGGAAGAGGCGCAGGAAATTGTCGGCATCCGCATCGCCGAGCAGGTTCGCGATTATCTGGTCCAGGGCGTGGCGCGCAACGCCGTGAATATGCCTTCGATTTCGCCGGAGGAATACAAGAAGCTCGAGCCGTATCTGGCGTTGGGCGAAAAGCTCGGCGCATTTCTGGCCCAGATCGCGGGCGAACACGCCGAGGAGGTGCGCATCAGCTACGACGGCGGCTTGGCGGAGCTCAACACTCACCTGGTGAGGAACGCGGTGCTGAAGGGAATCCTGAACCAGGTTCTCTCCGAGCGGGCGAACCTGGTGAACGCGGGCACGCTGGCGCAGGCGCGAGGGCTGGAGGTGATCGAGCTGCGCAGCGCCCGGCGCGCCGCCTTCCTCAACTCGCTGGGGATCGCCCTGCGCACGGAAGCGGGCCCGGCTTCCGCGCTGGGCATGGTCGGCCCGGGCGGCGCACCGCGCCTTTTGGGCATCAACGACATCGATATTGAGGCGCCCCTGCGCGGGACGATTCTGTTCATCCGTAACCAGGACGTGCCCGGTGTGATTGGGCGCGTTGGAACACTTCTAGGTAATTCTAATGTAAATATTGCAAACTTTGCTTTAGGCCGTAATCCGCAAACGCACGAAGCGCTGGGCTTGGTAAATGTCGATAATCCAGTTCCGGACGCGGTGCTGGCCGAGATTCGCGCCATCCCCGCGGTGCGCGCGGCGAGAGTCGTGGAAATTGAGTGAAGAATTAAGCCATCGAATCATTGAGCCATTGATTCATTGAAGAGATCGGTCGCTTCTCCCCTTTCCGGTATCGGCAGCACACTCTCGAACTTCAAGGGCAATGACCCAATGACTCAATGAATAAGTGACTCAATGAATGTGTGGGTTTTCAAGATCAACACGAAGCGCGGCTGGGAATTTGACTGTTACTTCCGTTCGCGGGCGCGCGGCGCTTACGAAATGGGAGATGAGGGCTGGATTCGTAGCGCTTCGAGCCTGCGATATCTCCGGGAAGAAGTGAAGAAAGGCGATCTCTTTCTTTGCTACGAGACCGACCGCAAACGCGTGGTCGGCGTGGCGCGCGCGGCATCGGATGGGCGCGACGTCGGCATGGGGTCGCTGGTGGATTTTTGCCCGCCGCGAGAAGCAGTGCGGTTCGACAATCCGCTCACAAGAAACCCCGACCTCGAACACATTCTGGCCTTCACTCCGCATCGCGGGCGGGGCACTGTCCAGAAAATCGATCGCGATGAATTCGCCCGCCTGCGGCGCTTGATGCTGCGCAAGAATCCGCGCCAGGCGAAAGCGCTGCAACGTTTGTTACTCGGGTTGAACTAGCATGGGTGAAGAGAAGGAACAAGGAAAGGGGAGAGTATCGTTCGCCTCTCCCCCTTTGTCGACTCGGAGCCGAGCAGATTGCCTGGTCCTTCGTTCGGCTTTCTGTTACTCACCGACTTCGAGGGCCTTATGGCATTCCTCAAGCGCCTGGTTGGTGTGCTCGAGGGCCTTGGCGCGATGTCCCTTGAAGTCGTGTTGGGCTTTTTCCAGGGCTTCCTTGGCTTGTTCGAGATGCCGGATGGCAGCGCGGATTTCCGGATGACGCTCGCCACGCTCCCTCTCCTGGGCCGCGGGACTGGGCGCACCAGTTGCACGGGCTGGCGTGTTCATGGGCAATATCACAGTAAAAGCGAGTGCTAACGCGACAGCAACAGCTAGCAAAGTCTTTTTCATACGACCTCCTCCGATTCCAATTGGATTTTCGAACGAAACGAGTTTCCACCGTTGAAACCCTGCAACCGACAAACTGTCAATCGACGGGACGGTATTTATACACGCTTATGATGGCAAGCGCAATAGGAAGAGGTGCCGGATAAGTGGGCATCGAGGCTGTGCGCCAAAGAGGAGTGAGTAGTGTTGAGAACGGAGCTGCAATTCGCGCCGCGAGTTTTTTCAACCGCGAGCATTGCGGCTTAATGGCTGGCCGCAGGGTGCGGTGTTGGCGATGGCGCAAGAGTGGAAGCCGGCAGTAGCTCGGGATCCTCCGGCAGTACAATCCACGCGATGATGTAGCCAACCACTCCCCAGCCCACGAAAATGGCGAGCATCACCCAGACCAGACGCACCAGCGTGGGGTCCATATCCAGGTACTTCGCCAGACCGCCACAAACGCCGGCGATTTTCACGTCGCTTCGGCTGCGAGTGAGCTTTTTTTGCGCAGGCGCCGGGGCAAACAAGGCCGCACCGCAATGGCAACAATAATTGACTTTTTCGGTGTACTCTCTGCCGCACTGGGGACAAAACATGGTTACACCTCTTTTCGCATCTTGCCTCTTTTCTATTATACGTGCTGAGGGACGACAAAGTTCACAGGGCGGAAACCGGAAATTGGAAAATGGAAACTAGAAAGCGGAAAGACCGGGTTGTTAGCGTCGTAGGTCTAACTTCGATATTTCATTTCCAGTTTCTAACTTCCAATTTCAAGTGTTTTCCCATTTCCAGTTTCCAATTTCCAAGGTTTTGGGGTAACATTCGCCCTATCGTGCGGGTGAGCTCCTGGAGGGCTTCTTGATCCTTTTGCGTCGGGAATCGTGTCGAATTTACTGAGGGGGTCTAATGAGCTGGCGAAAAGGAAAGCGTTTGCGTGTCTTCGCTCCCGGCGTCTCGTTGCGGCGCCGCGTGGTTTACAGCCTCGGCATCGTCCGGCTGATTCTGGTGCCGGTCATTTTTCTGGCCATTTACTACCTTTTCCGAATGGGCTGGATCGTGGATGGCATCGTAAACGTGGATGCGCCGGTGGCCACCATGGCGGAGCGGGCCTCGGTTGAGATGGCGGATGCGAGGCGCGCCGAGCAAGACTATTTTCTGTCGCACGACCCGGCCAAGCTCCAGGCCAACCGCGAAGCGCTGGACCGATTGGATCAACTGATCGGTACGATCAGCGCCCTTGAACCCAGCGAGGCACCTGCCACCCAGAAAATGCTCAACCAAGTCAAGCTGCACCGCGAGCAGCTCGAGCGAGCCGTGGCGCCCCTGGGTGAATCCGGACAGGCGCCTATCGAGCGGATCCAGAGCGCCGTCGAGATCTACGAAAGGAAATTGGATGATCTGTTGAGGCGAGACCGGCGTGAGAGCCGCGGCCGGCTGATTGACGATCTTCGCACGCAGGTGGGTTCGTTCGACCTTCAGATTGCCGCCGCCTCGGAGTCCGAAGACCCCACACTGCGCCAGGCGATGGTGGATTTGCAATCATCGAGCGACAATGTGCGGCTCCTGGCTTCGGATCTCGAGAGCCGAAGTTGGGGCCGGGTGCTCTATGATCAGGACCAGGCTCGACGGATCATTCACCGCGCGGAATGGGTGCTGATCGTTGTTTCCGGCCTCACCATCATTTTGAGCGTACTGGTGAGCTTCCTGCTGCCCCGCCAAGTGGTGAAGCCTCTGGTCGATCTCAAAGAAGCCGTTGACTACGCCGCGGCAGGGGACTACGGAATCGAGTTTGATGTGGAGGGCCAGGGCGAAGTCGCTCAACTCGCCAAAAGCGTTAGCGACTTGATCGACCACGTGCGAGAGAAGAAAGAGAGCGCCGCCTGGGTCTATCGGCGTTAAGCAAAGGCTGGCCCCCCACGGCGCGGCGGCGAAGCGCCGCACGTTGTTCTGAGGGGGTCGGTACGGAATGATTTCTGGAAGTCCAGTCAAAAGTACGATAGTCTCAATATCCACGAAGGAGACGAAAAGTCATGAAGGGTAAAACTGAAGTGCTGGCAGTCCTGTCCAAAGCATTAAAGGAGGAGTTGGGCGCCATTCTTCAATACTTCCTCCACGCCGAGATGTGCGAGAACTGGGGCTACGAGCGGCTGAGCGAACTGATCAAGAAGCAGTCCATTGGCGAAATGAAGCACGCCGAAGTTCTCACCGAGCGTATCCTCTTTCTTGAAGGCACTCCCAATGTAGGTGACGTCCCAAAGCTGAATATCGGCAAGGACGTGAAGCAGCAACTGCAAAACGACCTCGACCTCGAGGTCGGCGCGGTGGCCGACTATAACCATGCGATTGCCACTTGCATCAAGGCCGGCGACAATGCGAGCGCAGATCTGATGAAGATCCTGCTCCAGGACGAGGAAGAACACGTCGATTTCCTGGAAACGCAGCTCAGCTTGATTAAGGACCTGGGGCTTGAGAATTACCTCATGGAGCAAATGGGAGAGGAAGAAGAAGAGAAGTGACGGCAGCCGCGCTCTCCTCCGTCGGGCTAGCCCTTGATCACTCCGATCGGCTTCAATCGCGCCACCCGTTTTGACAAGCCCGCATTGTGGACCACGTTGATGACCGCGTCCACGTCTTTATAAGCCTCGGGAATTTCCTCGGTAATGCCGTCGCGCGTCTCGGAACGAACGATGATGCCTTGGTCTTCGAGGCGCTGCTTGGCGTTGGCCGCGTGCTCGGACTTGCGCGCCGCGGTGCGGCTCATCACCCGGCCCGCGCCGTGGCAAGTGGTCCCAAAGGTCTGCTGCATTGCCCCCTCAGCGCCGACGAGCACATAAGAAGCCGTCCCCATCGAGCCCGGGATGAGCACAGGCTGGCCGCAGGACTTGTAGGCCTCGGGGACTTCGGGACGGCTCGCGGGAAAAGCTCGCGTCGCGCCTTTGCGATGCACCATCACTTTACGCTCGCGATCGCCCACTTTGTGCCGCTCGAGTTTGGCGATGTTGTGGCAAACGTCATAAATCACCCGAAGTTCTTCCTTCTCGCCGAAAATGCGCTTGAAGGCCCCGCGGGTGAAATGGGTGATGCCCTGCCGGTTAGCCCAGGCAAAATTGGCCGAAGCTCGCATGGCACCGAGATAATCCTGGCCTTCCTTCGAATGCACCGGGACGCACGCCAGTTGGCGATCCGGCAGATGAATGTCGTAGCGGCGCATGCTTTCATCCATGTCGCGCAAATAATCCGTGCAGACCTGATGTCCGAGGCCGCGTGAGCCGGAGTGGACAAGCACCACGATCTCATTTTCGTAAAGTCCCAAGCATTGGGCTATTTCCGGCTCGAAGATCCGCTCGACGTACTGCACCTCCAGAAAATGATTGCCGGAGCCGAGGGTTCCGATTTGCGGCAGGCCGCGCTTCTTGGCGCGATCGCTGACGCCGCTCGGATCCGCGCCATCGATGGCGCCGCTCTCCTCGCACACGCTCAGATCCTCGGGCCGGCCGTAATCGTGCTCGACCATCCAGGCAGCGCCGTGCTCCAAGACTTTATCGAGGTCCTGATAGGAGATGCGAATTTGTCCGCCTCGCCCCGCGCCGGAAGGAATGTCGCGAAAGAGTTGGTTGACGAGTTCGCGAATCTTCGGCCGGACTTCTTCCAGCGTCAGCGTGCTGGCGAGCAATCGCACGCCACAATTGATGTCGAACCCAACCCCACCCGGCGAGACCACGCCGCCCTCATCAGGGAGCGTCGCTGCGACGCCGCCGATGGGAAAGCCGTAGCCTTGATGGATGTCCGGCATGGCGAGGGACGAGCCGACGATTCCGGGCAGCATGGCCACGTTGATCGCCTGCTCGAGCGATTGGTCGCGCAAGATATCTTTGAGCAGGCGTTCGTCGGCGTAGACCACCGCGTCCGTCAGCATGCCGTCTTTGGTACCGCGCGGCACTCGCCAGCGATAGTCATCGATCTTTTCGAGTTGCGACATTTCCATCGGCGTCAAGTGTACCGCCGCCCCGTGTATTCGGCCATGAGGAATGTTGGGGCGGGCGGCCAGAGTCGAGAAGTCGCTTGCCATAAGAGGCGCATCGGTAGTAAAAAGACTCGACAAAACGCTGCCTGAAAATAATCGAGAGGTGCTGGCCCGAGGAGCGAGGAGGACGATCTATGGATCTGATTTCACGTCGGGACGCAGGAAGGCTGATGGTGGCAGGAGGCGCGGGCCTGCTGGTTGCGCGTCCGCGAGGGGCAGCGGCGGAAACGATAGACTCAGTAGTGAGGGGTGTGCAGATCGGCGCGCAGAGCTACTCGTTTCGCGACCGGCCGCTGGACGCTTGCATTGAAGCTTTCAAAACCGTGGGTCTGGGCGAGTGTGAGCTGTTCGAAGGACACGTCAGACCCGAGAACGTGAAGTGGCAAGAAATGCGGCAGTGGCGGCGCACCGTGCCGATGAGCTACTTCCACGAAATTCGGGAGAAGTTCGACCGCGCCGGCGTGCTGCTCTACGCCTACAACTTCAGCTTCAACAAACGCATGGAAGACGAGGACATTGATCGAGGCTTCCAAATGGCGCAGGCATTGGGAGTCAAGTACATCACCGCCTCATCGCAGGTGAGCGTCGCGCCCCGGGTGGACCGGTACGCTCAAAAATACAAGATCATGGTCGGCTTCCACGGCCACGACAACACGCGCGATCCGGATGAGTTCTCGACCGCCGATACTTTCGCCCGCGCCATGCAGGGCGCGTCCGATTACATCGGCGTGAACCTGGACATCGGCCACTTCACCGCGGCAGGCGGCGATCCGGTCGAGTACCTTCGCGAACATCACGACCGCATCGTGACTCTCCACATCAAGGACCGCAAGAAAAACCACGGCGCCAACTTGCCGTTCGGAGAAGGTGACACACCCATCATCGCCGTGCTGCGGCTGTTGCGCGACAACCAGTGGAAAATCCCCGCCAACATCGAATATGAGTACGGCGAGGAAATCAAGGGCCTCGACACAGTTGCCGAAGTCAAGAAGTGCTATGAGTATTGCCGGAAGGTACTCGAGACGTAATAAGACGTCTGTTGTCCGTGGTCGACGGTTCCTTGCAGAAGACAAGCACCTGGTAAGACCTCAACTGCTTGCCTGCGCTCCCAGCGCAAAAACAAAATACTGCGCATGGCCGGGACCGGGGTTGCGAAAGCCATGCTCTTGGTTGGACGCCACGTAGGCGGCAGAGCCGGCGCCGATGCGCGAAGTCTTGCCCTCCATCGTGACCTCGAGGGTTCCTTCCCGGATCATAAACAGTTCCTCATGCACATGATGGTGCGGCGGGTGAGGGCTGCTGCCCGGCGCCAGATCGGTTTCATGGAGCTCGATGGGAAACCCGGAATGATTGGTCCCCTGCAAAATCGGCCGGAAACTGTTCTCGCCGTTCTTGCGGACCGGAAGGGTTTCAAAGAGATAGACCTTGCCCGGCAACGCGGCCACTTCCGCCGCGCCGGCCGCCGAAGCCGCGAGCGCAGGCAAGAGTAAACACACCTCTCTTCGCGAAAGTCCGAAAGAACCGTTTCCGACCATTGAAATTCTCCTGAATTGAAATAACCAATGTCGCGGAGCGCCTCTGCTCGACCGCGCTGCGGTTGAACGCTGCCGAGCCATCACTTATTCTTGCGCCTTGACCATCCTGGCCGAAGGGGCCCTTGAGCACGGCTTCCACAGCAACACGGATGGCTCCGTCTGCTCCGCCACCCACTCCAGAAACTCGCGGAACTCAGTGAGATCACCTTTGTCGCCAGGCGGCCCCTGGTCAGGGACGAAGGTCTCCGCACCTATGCTTTCCACTTGCCGCAGGGTGTCGATCCAGGCACGGATATCGCTCAAGCCCCAGCGAGGAATAACGCCCAGGTTGTAGAGACCACCGAGAAAGAGAACTTTGGCGTCGGGCAAATATACGACCGCGGTACCTGCCAGCGCGCCTTTGCCGACGTCCAGCAACCTGATGTCCACGCCGCCGGGCCGAAGGGCCATCTGTTGGTCAAAGGTCTGGTTGGGGAGCGAGAAGTGGATGCCCCTCATCCGCGCCTGTATGCGAGAGTCCTCGTTCATGCGGCGATCGAGGTCGCGCCCGTATTCCTGCATTTTGACTTTCGCGACGGAGGCCGCAAGCATCGTCGCTTCGAGGTCCACAAAGACCTCGTTGCCGAGCATGTGATCTCCCCGCCAATCCGTGTTGATGACGTACTTCACTGGCAGACTCGTCCGTTCGCGAATTTCGTACAGCAGATCGCGGGCGTTGAGCGGGTTATTCGTCGTATTCACCACGACCACGCCCTCGGAGGTGATGATGAAGCCTGCGGCCGTAGCGCGGTTGAATTGAGGATCGCCGGTTTGATAGATGATGTCCTCGGGCTCCCAGAGGAAAACGTGTGGCTTGACTTCGATCACTTCGTAGAGCCCGGAAGAAAAACAGAAAGCTGTAGGCAGAAGGCAGAAGGCAGTGACTATCGCCACCAAACACGACAAGGTCTGCCTCGGTCCTTCGTCCCTTGTCCTTTGTCCTTTGCGGCGAGGGAAAAGGAGTGTGATCAGAGCCGATATCTGCGCGCGGCGCTTCCAGCAAAGGACGAAGGACCATTGACTAAGGACGTCTTTTCTAAATGTCCACATACACCTGGGCGCGCCAGCCCATGGACGTCTCATTCAAATCGAGCTGGTGGTAAGTGATCGCCTTCACTTGCAGTTTCACTTGGTGCCGGCCGCGGGCGAAGGGCTCACCGCGTGCGCTCGCCGTAACCGACGTTTCTCCCACAACTCTCACGTCGAAATTATGAAACAATCGGCCTTCGGCGTCGATCTGGTAGAGGATTTCGCTCAACCAGTTGACCAGCAGGTTTTTGGCGTTCGATCCCTCCACCTGAATTTTCGTTTCCTGGAGCGGCGCGATCGACTCCAAATCCACCATCAAGCTTTGCAGCGCGCGCGCCGCGTTGGCGAAAACCTCTTTGCGCGTCGCGCCGAAGGCCTCGAAACCAATATCCGCCGTGTGCTCGAGAATTCGAAAAGGATGCATCGTTGAGCCTTCAGGTCTCGACGATTAGCCTAAAGCGTCCAGCTATCTTCATCTTGAACGGGGCCAGCCCTGCCCCATTCGCTACGGACAGATGGATGCTCATAGCTGACGGCTCCTCATCATACTGAAGTTGAGCATTTTGGTAAAACATTGAGGGCGCGAGGAGCTAAGTGAGCAGGCGAAGCTGCAAATCTTTCATGGGGTAATGTTTCACGTTGTCTGTGATCAAGGCAAGGCCGTGCGCGAGAGCGACGGCGGCGATGGTGACGTCGGCGAGGGCAAGCGTTACTCCGCGTCGCCCGTAATCGCGCCTTAAGATTCCGGCCAGACGAGCAATCTCCCAGGTGACCTCATAGTATTCAAGGCTCCGCAGTAACTCCTCGGTCGTGGTCTCTTCATGGGATCTCAGGCCCGCGTACACCTCGGTGACCTGGATCGAAGAGCAGGCAAGGAGGTGGCCTTCCTCGACAAGTTGCTTGAGCAGTGCGTGACGGCCACGCTTGCCGTTCAGGGCATCAACGATGACGCTGGTATCGAGGAGATAGGTGGTCATCGGCTGGAGCGCGCGATCAGTCCTTGGAAACGCTGTCCGTCTTCACTTCGAAGGCTGTCCACCCACTTCGCGGCGCCCTTCTTCAGCTCAGGATGGTCCCTATCTTTCCACGAGCCGGCAGCGCTCTCCAGGGCCTTCAGCAAACGGAGGCGTTTCAATTCGCGTCTCGCTGCCTGAGCCAGGAAGTTGCTGCGGCCACGTCTGCCTACTACCCGTTCGATCTCGCCTGCCAGTTCCGCGGAAATAACAATGTGGGTGCGTTTAGTCTTCAATGTCTAAGTCCTCCAGGCCCACCTCAATGTTAACACCCTATGGGACTTTTTCAAACCTGCGGGCACTGGGTGGGCCCGAGCGGCGAGGCTGGACTTTCCGTCATGCCTTGAGTAGCATGAGGTGCGAATTTCCTCTGGCCCATGTTGAGCGCATCCAATGTTGAAATTTGGTTAGTCATAGGGTTCGGATTTGGACTTGTCTCATTCTTCCGAGGTTTCAAGATTTACCGCGAGTATCGCATTCTGGAGGACACTCCCGAGGTGCCGATCCGCAGCATTGCCATGGGCTTGGTGCACATTCACGGCAAAGCGGAGGGCGAAAAACAAACCAACAGTCCCGTCACGCAGACGCCCTGCTACTTCTATAAGGTCGATATCGAAAGGTACGAGCGCGATTCGCGCGGCAACGGCTCGTGGCGCCACTACAAAGCCGACGCAGGAGGTGTGCCGTTTTATCTCGCGGATGCGACGGGCAAGGTGCTGGTGGATGCGAACCGCGCGGAATACGATCTGATGCAAACGTGCAAGCGCGAGACGGGCGGCTTTTCGACGGGCGGCTTGAAAACGCTGTTCGGCGGGGCAAAGAATCCCGTGCTGCCCTCCGGGGCGTTTGTCGATGAAGCAGCGCTCATCAGCTATGCCGAATCGCTGGCCACGGGCGGGGGAGTTTCGCTGTCGAGCATGCTGGGTGGTATCTCCACCGGGAGCGGGCTCAATCTAAGATTGGGCGGCGGTTCCTCTCGCCGGTATCGTTTCACCGAATACTGCATTATCCGCGATCACTGGTACGATGTGACCGGAACTTGCGTTGAGAATCCGTCGGCGGCCGAAGAGCACGACCGGAACCTTATCCAGAAAGGCGAAAATGAGCCTACCTTTCTGATTTCTTGGCGAAGCGAGAAAAACGTTGAGTCAAGGCTTCGCAATCAAGCGGCCCTGCACATCTTCGGCGGAGGCGCCTTGGCGGTGATTTGTCTGGCGGTTCTGCTGGCGCGGCTTGGCTGGCTGTGAGCCGGGCGCAGCGCAAGGCGCATCTCGCGCCTGGACTTTTTGCTTCGGCGCATGTAGCATCGGCGGGTCGCACAATCTGATTCCATCCAGTTTTGCTCAACTCGAGGTCTTCGACAATGGGCGTAACGGTTCTGATCGGACTGGTCATCTTCCTGGTGGTCGTGGGTCTGTTTATCTACTTCGTCACCATCTACAACAGCTTGGTGCGGTTGCGGAACGACATCGACAAGGCGTGGGCCAACATCGACGTTCTCCTCAAGCAGCGGCACGACGAGCTGCCCAAGCTCATCGAGACCTGCAAGGGCTACATGCAGTACGAGCAGAAAACGTTTCAACTCGTGGTCGAGGCGCGCAACGCCTACTCGAAGGCGAGCTCCATCCCTGAAAAGGCCCAGGCGGATAATCTGCTGAGCGGGGCCTTAAAGACTTTGTTCGCGGTGTCGGAGAATTATCCGGACTTGAAGGCCGATAACAATTTTATGCAGCTTCAGGGCCGGATTACCGAGCTCGAAGAGAAAATCGCCGACCGCCGTGAGTTCTTTAACGACGATGTGAACACTTACAACATCCGCATCCAGCAACTGCCCGACGTCTTCGTGGCCAGCATGATGAGCCTGAAACACAAGGACATGTTCAAAGTGTCGGACGAAGACCGGCAGGACGTTGAAGTCAAGCTGACTTGAAAGGTAGGTCGTAGGTGGGGAATCCCCTATACTACCTACTACATGCTACCTACTTTCTTTAAGAACGGGAGGCTGCAATGTTAATCCCACTCATCGTGCTGGTGATTTTCGTTGTCATCGTGGTTGCCATCATCGGATATTTCGTCGGGATCTACAACACCCTGGTGACGCTCAAGAATGACATTGACCGGTCATTCTCCAACATTGATGTGATTCTGAAGCAGCGGCACGATGAACTGCCCAAGCTGATCGAGACCTGCAAAGGCTACATGAAGTACGAACAGGAGACACTGCAAAAGGTTGTCGAAGCTCGAAACGCTTACACCCGTGCCACCACGCCGGGCGAAAAAGCCCAGGCGGATAATATGATCACCGGCGCTTTGAAAACTCTCTTCGCCGTGGCAGAAAAATATCCCGATCTGAAAGCCAACACCAATTTCATGCAACTCCAGGGCCGGATCACGGAGCTTGAGACCAAGATCGCAGGCCAGCGCAGCACCTACAACCAGGACGTGAACGACTACAACATCCGCATTGCCCAGATACCCGCCAACATTGTTGCCGGGTTCATGCACCTCCAGCCCCATGCCCTCTTCCAGGCCGCCGAAGCCGACCGCGAGGATGTGCAAGTGAAATTCACGTAGCAGGCGATGAAAAAGCCTCGGAACCTGTCATGCTGAGCGAAGCGAGATGTCCGCTCAGCGTGAGATGATGCGTGCTTTTCTGAAAAAAAAGGCCCGCTCGGGGGAGCGGGCCTAGGGAAACGAGGAAACTTTGGGGTCCTCGAGACTTACCGTTTCTTTTTCGTTTTCTTCTTTGCAGCCATTGTTCCCTCCTCCAGAGAGAGCGGAGCTTTCTTGATGTCGCCAGCGCCAGCCACATATTGTAGGCAAGCGTCGTTGGCAGCACTATATGTAGTAGGTTCGAAGCCGATTGTCAAGCAAAATGTGAATGGTGTCAGCGCAAAATGTGAATGGCCTCGACTGCCCGTCTTCGGCGAGAGACGTTCGCATCAGGTTGCCCACGGCCTGTCTTAGCTCACCTCAGCGCAGAGCGGCAAATACCGATCAGCGAAGTGCGAGAAATCCGATCTTGCAGTTCGTTGTCCGGCGGCCTACTCTGGTTTCACAGCAGCATGAGCCCTTGGCGTGAAGTCATCGGCCTACTCCGGAGGTAATCTATGAGTAGGATGACCGTTCCGTTTCTTTTCGCGGCCCTGTTGATTCCTTTTTTGGTCACCGGTCAGCAAAGGCCGGTACGGCCGGGCGTGAGAGAAGCTGAGAAACTTCAAGACCCCGCAAATGTGCCGCCGCAACTGAAACCTATTGTGCCGCGCGCGGATCCCGACAAGCTCAAGTCTGAGGCCAAGGATCTGGCTAAACGCGCTCAGTCAATCCCGGCGCAGATCGAACACTTCACCCAGGGGCAACATCCCGGCGACCTGGAACAGGAACTGAAAGAAATCGAAAAACTGGCAAAGCAGCTAAGGCGGGAAATCTCTCGCTGAACGGCAGTGGCCAGTGGTCAGGGGCTAAGCCATATGAAACACCGTATACCAAATCCATTAAACGGTATTTCAACGCGGGAGGCGAAAGGCGCCTCTAACGGCTTGCCTGTGTTGTAGCCACGTCCAGAGCGTGGCCGTCGAGCGCGCCGACAGGGGTGACGTGGAGCAGGGAGAGAACCGTGGGGGCGATATCCTGGATGCTCGGGGTCGGCGATAGGACTCGCCGATTGGAAAGGAAGATCCCAGAGGTGTCGCTGGGATCCGAAGCGCAGTGGTCGCCGCTCCATTTTTTCATGTTGGCGACAACGATGCCTGCCGGGATGGCGCCGAGTGAAGTCTGCCAGGAAGTTCGGTACCCATCCTGAAAATCGAGTTGCAATTCAGGGGCTTCCGACATGCGCGCCCCATGAAAGATGTCTCGCCCAAGGTAAACGTGCTCGAGGACGGGGTCGCCGTTGTCGGGGTCTCTGAACGCCATCAGCTTGCCACGAATTTCTTCCAGCAACTTATCCGTTTCGGGGCCGGTATCCAGAATGCCTTCCTTTTCGCGGCCGCGCAGATTCAGATAAATCTGCCCGAGGCCGAGAGCGTAGGCGCGCGTCCTGCTCCAATCGACGTTGGGGAAAAAGCTGCCTTGGCCGAAGAGCTGGTCGAGGTTGAACGTCTTCTCCTTGGCATTCGGATTTTTCAGAACCATGTAGCCGTTTTCCACCAGCCACGTGTTGGTGTTGAAGCCGCGCCGCCACGTGTGAAAACCGTGGTCCGAAACAATGATGAGCGTTCCGCCCGGTTTCATGGCGGCGAGCACGTCGCCCACGACTTGGTCCATGTGCTGGTAGACGCGCAGGACCGCGTCGCCATAGAGTTTCGCAAGCTCCGGGTCGTAGCGCGGGTGCTGAGGATCCATCAGGCGAAAGAACATGTGCGAAGCGCTGTCGGTTCCGGTAAAGACGGAAACCAGCAAGCTGGGCGGGTCAGACTTCAATTCGTCGAGCGTCAGGTCAGCCTGCATCTGGTCGGTGCGCATCAAGTCTTCCAGGAACACGCCCTCGTCGATTTTCTCCTCGTTGAGAGCCCAAGTGTCGTGCCACCAGCCCACCGTCTTATAGAGGCCGAACTCTTTCACTAGCTGCGCGCTGTAACCGTCCGGCGAGGAGACGGCGAGCGGTGAATCTTCTGGATCAAGATTGAGCGGCGACATGTAGAGCCGCAAATCCGGCGCGACCTGGAGCACGTAGAATCGGCAAATGGCGTGCACCGACAGAAACGCGGTGATGCGGAACTTCACCCGAAACCACTCGCTCCAATGCCGCTCCTGGACGGTCTCGGAGTGTCCTTGGAGATTAATGGTGACGGCGTTGCCTTCGAGCGCCACCTTGAAGTCGATGGGCACGGAGATGCGCTGGTGAGTTTTCGAAGTGGGATCGGTAGGCCCTTCGATGGTGGAATTCGCCAGGTTGTCATTAACCTCCAGCCTGACGAGCTTGCCACCGAATTCCGTATCGCCCACGTCCCACTGAGTGAGGTCCGAGCCGAAATAGAAAAACGTTCCCCAGGTTCCGCGAATGTCGGGTGTGCCGAGACCCGCCAGCAGCTTGCCGCCCGGCAATGGCGTGGGCGGGAACTCGAGCGGCATCCGAATGACGGTGGTCTTGAAGCCCGCATCCGCGACCGCCTTGTAAAACGGCACACCGCTTCGATCGTTGGTCACTTTGGGCCGCGCGATTGGAATGCTGCCGAAAAGAAACTTGGCCGGTTCGCGCGAGACGAGCGACAGTTCCGGCAGATAAGTTTTGGGGTCGCGCTTCAGGAAGTCGAAGATGCCAGTGCCGCCCGGATTCAGACCTGTCGCAAACGTGGCCCAAGCCACTGGCGACTCCGGCGGGTTCGTGGTGCCCAGAGGATGGAACGTTCCCGTCTGCGACAGGCGCGCGAAGTTGGGAAGCTTCCCCTCGGACATCCACTTGGAAAGCAGATTCGGATCCGCGCCGTCGAACCCGAGCACCACCACTTGCTCGGTCACCGGTTTCGTCGGCACCGTGCGCCGGCAGCCAAAACCGCAGGCCACGATTGTGAGCACCGCGAGGAACGCGGAAGCTCTCCAGACTCTTCCTGTGTGGGATTTGTCCATGAGACGAACAAGCCATTCTACTTGAGAGACGCTGAATCCGTCGAGGAGAAATTTGCGCGGCTTTCAAAAATCGGGGTCTACAAAAAATGGAATCGGTGGGGCAAAATGCCACACTTTTCCCAAAATCGCAAATCTCTGCAAATTTTATTTTTGCGCAAGCTCTTTATTTCCAGCAGATAGAAAAATAAGTTTCAATAGTTTCAAAAGTTTCAATAGTTACATCGGGAGGCCGAATGGCCAGCAGTATTACTTACATACTAATATATCATAAATAATACGGGGAAGCCATTCTGCCCCCACCAGGCCCGCCGCCAAGCCTAGTTGCATATGGTGCGATCGCATCGCACCTCAAATCGGATCCGAGGAGTCCCCCCTGCCGGGATGGCGCAGGCTCTCTGTAGTTGCTTGATTCTGTCCGGCCGAGATTCTTCTTCCGTCGGCTGACGCAATCAGAATTACAGCGTCAGATTGATTTTTGCTCAGCCGGTCTTGCAACGCAGGGTCCGCCCTCTGACCCTGTGGCTTTTCCCTGAAACCTGGCAAGTTCGCGCCGCGATCAAATCTGGAGCCCACGCCCGCTCTGTAACTCCCTTGACCCTTTGATGCCCCTATGCACGAGCGGCTCTTTGTGGTCGATCGAGTATTTGGCTGTGACAGGTGCACCGTTTGCACACCAAGCGCCGCTTGAGCCCATGGAGCGTGACTGAGGTCACAGACTTTGCCTCGCGGTTCGGGGAGACTTCGAAGCGAAGCGGTCGAGCTGTGAGCGCAACCACACTGCGAGCGACCCTGCCCACAAGAGCCGGCCCACCTCAGTGAGCCGAACGCGCCCACGCTGCGACCTTCGATGCACGTTGATCCGGTGTCGCAGGGCAAGAATCTCCAACTGCAACGCCGCCTCCGGGTTTGGAAGCCGGAGCGCAGAGCGCCCAGAAAATGGATAGCGTGAACATGGGAGTGGGAAGCCCGGCAGTGGGAGCGAACCAATATCACTGATTTCAAGCCGGGCGGAGTTTTTGGCAGGCAGCCGATAGCAACAGGAATGTCCTGCCCCAGGCACCCTCGCCATCCACATGGAGAAGTTCAGGGAGGTTTCCGCATGAAAGAGACCATCGGATTCAATCTCAACGGGAAGGCTGTGAGTCTTGAAGTTGATCCCAGCCGCGCTCTTCTGTGGGTCCTACGATATGACCTGGGCCTGACCGGGGCCAAGTACGGTTGCGGAGAAGGGCTTTGCGGAGCGTGCACGGTGCTTGTCGGTCACAAAGCCATGCGCTCGTGTCAACTCGAAGTGAAAGCCGTGGCGGGCAAGGAGGTCACTACCATTGAAGGCTTGGCGAGGAACGGCGAGCTTCGTCCCTTGCAGAAAGCCTTCGTCGATCAGGATGCCCTTCAGTGCGGGTACTGCACTCCAGGGATGATCATGAATGCTTACAGTTTGCTGCTCAACACTCCCCAGCCGTCGCGCCGCCAGATTATCGAGCATATGGACGGCAACCTGTGCCGCTGCGGAGCCCATACGCGGATCGTGCAAGCCATCCAGGCCGCCGCGAAAGAGATGGGAGGAGTTCAAAGATGAAAAGTGATGACGGCAACCCCCGTACCCTTTATGAAGAATCCCTGGCACTTGATTTCTCTGACCTCAAGGCAGCGAGTCCGGCCCTGCCGCTGGATCGAAGACAGTTCCTGAAACTGGTGGGCGGTGGCATCATTGTCGTCTTCACAATTCCCGACTCGTCGGCATTTCAGGAGCGCCGCCGCGGTGGGGGTCAGGAACTCCCCCAAGATTTCAACGCATTCCTCAGGATCGGGGAAGACGGCCGCGTGACCGGTTTCAGCGGAAAAATCGAGATGGGCCAGGGAGTCATCACCTCTCTCGCCCAAATGCTGGCCGACGAACTCGCTGTTCCCCTTGATTCAGTGAGCATGGTGCTGGGCGATACCGACCTCTGTCCTTGGGACCGGGGAACGTTCGGCTCCATGACCACCCGCTCCTTCGGTCCGGCGTTCCGAGCCGCCGCGGCCGAGGCGAAGGCCGTGCTCGTAGAGTTGGCCGCGGAATACCTGCAAGTCGCGAAAGAGCGCCTCAAGACCAGAGAGGGCGTCGTTTATGAGGACGCAGGGCAGAAGAAAATCACCTACGCGGAACTCGCCAAGGGAAAGAAAATCTTACGGCATGTGAAGGGCGCGGCACTCGAGACGTCGTCCGACTTCACCATCATCGGAAAACCGACCTTGAGAAGGGACAGCATCGAGAAGGTCACGGGCAAAGCCAAATTCGCCGGAGATATGACGGAACCCGGCATGCTTTTCGCTAAGATTCTGAGGCCCCCGGCTCACGGCGCCAAGCTTATCAGCGCGGACACCGCCGGGGCTCGAGAAGTCGAAGGTGTCCAGGTGGTTCAGGATGGAGACCTGATCGCCGTCCTTCATCAGTATCCCGACGTAGCTCAGGAAGCCCTCACGAGAATCAAGTCTCAATATGATCGGCCAGCCCCGTACACGGATGACAAGACGATTTTTGATCACCTGCTCAAAGTCGCGCCCCAAGGCCAGACGGTCGCCGAGGGCGGAAACCTCGACGAAGGGCAGAAGGCCGCCCGCTTCCTCGTGGAAGAGAAATATCTGAACAGTTACGTATCTCATGCTCCCGTGGAGCCGCATACGGCTCTGGCGAAAATCGAGGGAGATAAGGCCACCGTATGGGCCTCCACACAAACGCCCTTCGCTCTGAAAGATGCGGCGGCATCCTTACTGGGCTTTCCTTCTCAGAATGTCCGGGTCATTACCCCCTTTGTGGGTGGAGGTTTTGGCGGGAAGAGCAACAACCAGCAAGCTCTGGAGGCCGTGAGGCTGGCCAAGCTGGCCGGAAGGCCCGTAAAGGTGGGCTGGACGAGGGCCGAAGAGTTCTTCTACGACACGTTTCGTCCCGCGGCAGTCGTCAAGATCAAGGCGGGAATCACCGAATCCGGACTGATTTCTTTCTGGGATTACGGCGTGTATTTCGCCGGCGAGAGAGGAGCGCAGCAGTTCTACAATATCCCTCATCATCGGACCGTAACATACGGTTCCGGCTGGACGGCCGCTCCCGGCTCGCACCCGTTTGCGACGGGGCCCTGGCGTGCTCCCGGCAACAACACCAATACCTTCGCCCGGGAGTCCCACATTGACATGCTGGCCTCCAAGGCCGGTATGGACCCCGTCGAGTTCCGGCTGAAGAATTTGCAGGACCCGAAGGTGCGGCGCGTCTTGCAGGCGGTGGCGGAGAAATTCGGCTGGTCACCGGCTAAAGCTCCAAGCGGGCGCGGCTATGGAGTCGCCTGTGGGATTGATGCGGGCACCTACGTGGCCCACATGGCAGAGGTGGAAGTGGACAAGAACACCGGGAGCGTCCGGGTTAAGCGGGTCGTCTGCGCTCAAGAGATGGGATTGTGCGTCAATCCCGAGGGGGCCCGCCTGCAAATGGAAGGCGCCATTACCATGGGCCTGGGATATGCCTTGAGTGAGGAGGTTCGATTTACCGGCGGCGAAATTCACGACTCCAATTTCGACACTTACACCATTCCACATTTCTCCTGGTTGCCGGAAATCGAGACGGTAATCATTGACGCGAAAGACTCACCCGCTCAAGGCGGCGGAGAGCCGGCCATCATCTGTATGGGTGCTTTGATCGCCAATGCCGTGTTTGATGCCACCGGCGCGCGGCTTCTGCAATTGCCTATGACACCGGAACGGATCAAAGCCGCGCTCTCCCGCGGCTGAGCGGCAGGAGATGACCGGTTCTTGAGACAATTCATCTACTCTGAACACTGCTCGCCGCGCAGGGCAAGCGGGATCCCCCAGTGCGTGAGTTTGGGGGTTTTGATCTAAAGCAGCTTTGCGCTCCTCGTCGAGAACGGTCCGATCCTCCAGCGGCTGACAGGTCATGAAACAGGGCTGTCGCTCGACGATGGCTGTCGCGTCTGATGAAGGCCTTCTCAAAAAAAATCGAAAACCTCACGGGGGCCCCCTGGCTGTACTTCGCGCACTACAACTTCGGCAGGGTTCATGGCACACGCAGGATGACCCCGGCGATGGCGGGGGTCACCGATCATTTGTGGGCGACCGACGAGTCGCTCAGTGCGAGGGCGGGCACAGAGATCATCTCGTGGGCCATCGGTAAGCGTCCGGTGAACCCTTTGGGAGGTTTCGCACGTCGGGAAGGACTCGGTGCCACATACCTCTGTCATCCTGCGCAGCGAATGGATGCGGTTCTGGCAGGCGCAGAAAGAGCAGCTCAGTTGCGGGTTTCGAGCGCGTCCAGGTCCTTACCAAGGACGGCGGCAACATCGGAAAGCTGGCCAACGTGAACGAACTGGATGTGCCCGAAGCGGTCCATCACGATGGTAGTGGGAAGCTCGCTCACCCCAAATTCCGGTGGCCAATCGTTCCTGATGGCAACGCGCAGCGTATTGAGCTTGTGGCTCGACAAGAATGACTTCACATCTTCTGGCTTCGCCAGGATCGCCACCGACAGGAAGTTTAGGCCGGAATGCTGTCTTTGGAAATCCTGGAGGGTCGGCAGTTCGGGAACGCAAACCGTGCACCAGATAGACCAGAAGCTCAAAACGGTGGGCTTGCCTTGCGCCGCCCCATCGTCGAAGGTTTTCCCGGCCAGGTCGGTGAAAGTAAACTTGGGCGCCGGGCGATCCAGCGGGATGGGAGTGTACTCGGCAGCCGCGCTCTGAGCCCTGGCAGCGATTCGCGCCAAGAGCTTCTGCTCGGCGTCGTCCCGCGTGCCCAGATGCTGCGCGACAAACAAGCGCTCGTACGCCTCCAGGGGCGCAGCGCTATCCTGATACGGCGCACTGGCGGCGGACAGGTAGGCCTCGAGGGCTGGGGCCAGGTCACCCATTTTTTCGCGAACCTGACCGAGCGCGCAAAGTACATTAGGCTTGTCGGGCGCCGCCTTGGCGGCGTCCTCAAGATCGGCACGAGCGCGCGGCAGGTCATCAAGCAACAAGCAGCCTTGGCCGCGAAGAAACTCAATCCTGCCTCGCTCCCTATGAAAAAGGTCGCTCGCGTAGCGCGCTTGGTTCTTCAACAAAATCGTATCCGCGGTGTCGAGCAGCTTTACGGCGCGATCGACCTTGGTCTTCTGGTCGATGTAGAACTGCGCCATCGTGAGCAGCGGATCCGGGCGCTCTCGATCCAACGCAGCCAATTTTTCGAACACTGACTCTGCGCCGGCAATATCCTTCATTTCGACTTCGCAATCGAAGGCGGCCTGATACGCGCCGGCTGTATAAGAGCTCTGAGGATATTTGGCGGCAAAAGCGAGGTAACCCTGGGCCTTTTTCTGGCAATTTACCTCCGACGACAACAACCAGTAATCCAGCTGCGAGTTGACCTGGGGTGCTGTTTCCGTCCCGGGAAGCGCCGCGACCGCCTGGCGAAACCGTTGAACAACACTGGAGGGCAGTTTTTGCTGATGGGGTCCGATAAAGGCGGCAAGCTGCTGCATGGCGAAAGAGTCAGTACCGTGATCCGAGATGAAGGCGTCCAATTCGAGACCCACCTGCTCATACGCAGAAGGACTGTCGGCTCCTAACTTCAGCTCGTAAGTCCAGATGAAGTAGTCGTCCTGCCTGTAATGGCCGGGGTAGCGCTTGAGATCGTCTCTGAGGATGTCCAGCGCCCGCGCCAAATGCGGCGTTCGCTGGATGCCGGGCGCGAGCAACCGTCCTTCGTAAGTCGAGGCCTGCGCACCCACTGAAAACGGGTCTGGTTCTCCCCGGTCGCAATTCAGGATGTCCCAGTATTGCCCGCCATGGCTATCGATAGTGTTCTCCTCATCTTCAAAAAAGAAGATGGCGTAGCCGGGGATGAAGTTCCGCTCCGGCGTGTATTCCGCCTGCCAAGTACCGCCTGCCACGCGCGTCATCGGAATCTTGACGGTATCAAACCCAATCCCCTTCTGGCTGGCAACAACCAGAGTCAGTGATTGGGCGGATACCAAGCGCGCACCCGGCGCGCGGGGGTTGTAACGGATGGTGATGTGTGGTGCGATCATAGCCTGACCGCGCTCGGCAGCCTCGACCCACTCCATGCACGGAGGGTCAACGGCGACCGCGGGAACCTCCGCAGGCGCACTCACTCTGGCGACGCCGGGAATCTCCACCGGCGCGCTCGCCTTCTGGGCAGGCTTGGGAGCGTTGGTGAAGTTCATGACGCGCCATTCGCTGGTGGATACAATTCCAGCTTTGCTGATGGCCCAAACCCTCCAGCGATGGGGGTCCTCACCTCCGCCAAAGGGCGCTTGCATGCGGATCGAAGGCCCCACGGAAACAGGTGAAACGAGTTCGATCTCGCTCGGGCCCCAGAATTCTTTCCCAAGGTTACGGATGCTAAATTGAGACTCAACAACGTAAGTCGCCAACGGAGCGTCAACTGTCGACCACTCGATTTCAGGCCGCGGGAAGCGCTGTAACTGCGCGTGATCGGCGGGGGCGAGTAACATTACCTTAGGCGTAATTTGAGCCCCGGCTTCTTCCAGGCCGAGGCGGTCAAACGATTGCAAGACCTGCTCAAGATCGGGGAGCGGCCGGTCCCGCAAAAAGAACCAGACCTTCCAATGAGTCCCGGTGTTTCTGAGAAACACCCCGAAATGAGTCAGCCCAAAACTCTGGTCGCCTTCGCCGACGGCGGCTAATAAAACAAAGGCCAGTCGTGAATTGCCGAAGGTTGCAAGGGGTTCGACGCTCAGGAGCGTGTGGATCCTTTCACGTTCGAAAGCCTCGAAAGCGGCCGCTTCGGGATCCATGATCGATTCGAGCGATTGGGCGTTCGCGTTCGTGAAATCCCGGACGGCTTGTTGCGAAAGCTCTTGAACGGCCGTAACGTCCGCCGGATCGATGGTATTCGTGCTCACGCTCCAGGGCGTCCAATGAGGTCGTTGGGACGCCCAAAGGAGGAACGACTCGCCGGCCGCGAAGTTCCTCGCTTGACGAAAAACCACCCACCACCCTCTATACTGCAAGCGTGATTGGGCCCACATTTGCACCACGGCGTTTTGCTTTAGCAACGGTCGAAGCTCGCCGTAGTTGTCTACAAACGCCACATCCGGAAAGTTCACGTCCGGTGGAAAAGAGTGCATTGCCCGAATAAACTCGGCGAGGTCCAGTTCCTGGAAGCGCAAATCAAAATTAGGGAAATCGGCTCTGAACTCCCGTTGAAGACCCTCCCACGAGTAATCGTAGTAACGCTCGGCAGAGGGGAGGCTCTGCGTTCCTCGCACATAAGTCCTAGGAACCCAAATGGTGAGCTGACCTTGTTTTAAGTCCGCTTCCGCCTCGGAAAGACTTCGCGGCCCCACCGGTGCGGGTGCTGTGGTATTCGCCTGGCCCGGCACTTCGGGACTCCGCCATTCCGGGGACGCAGGCTGAAGTTCTGCCACGGGAGCAGCGGTCAGCTTGGTCGCGCCTTGGGCGAGGGCAGAGGTCGCAATGAGAAACGCCAAGGCGAGGACTAGGCGAGAGGGCATAACCGCCTCCTTGGGTGGGACACCAAGATATCATAATCGAGAGCCTCTGTGCGCGGCACAGAATGGCGGGAAAGAAGGTCAGGAGGCTGTCATCGCCCGTTTTCAGCAATCCATCGATTAGGGAGCAAGTCGGCAAGTCGGCTCTGCGGGTGCGAGCTGATACGTTCAAAGATATCGCAGAGGCCGGCTGGCGCAGACCGCTGATTTTTGCGGTCTGCGACTTCCCGAAGGGAAAGGCAGGAACTTCGCGATCACAGCCATTTGATTTCTGCGCTCGCCATGGAGATGCCGCACCATTAGTCGCCGAATGGCGTGTTGCCGTCGAGCGGGAGGTCTGAAAGGCGCACCTCCGCGGTTCCGGCTGCATCTGTCCCCCCAACGAGTTTGCCCTTGGATTCCAAAGCGCCAATCTGAGGAAGAACCGCCCCGATGCATCGGGGCGCTACGCTTGCTAATTAGCCGAGGGAATTTCTTTATTTGGCTGAGCTTTCGCGATCTCACGCACCGCGCCCCAAGCTGCCAGGAGCATCAGCGCCCATGCGCAGATGTGAACGGCAGGACGTGGGTAGCCGTTCAGCAGAAATCGGAAATCGCCATTCCCGCCGAGGACCGTGTCAGCCGCGTAGTTGACGGCAACATCATAAACGGTGCGGAGAAAGGTCAGCGCCAGAATGAGGGCACCAAGAAAGGGAGTGAAGGCGGTCCGCCACCGAAACAGAAAGAAGCCGAGCAGAACGATCAAACCGTCTATCGCATAGGGAGCCTGAGAGCTCAAAAGGATCTGCCCTGGTTCGCCATTCTCCCAATCGACATAGCCATTCACGAAGTCTCCCCTCCAAAATCGGGGGATGAACTGGTGGGACTTGAGGTGCATGCCGGCGAAGTGACCGCCGAGGAAATGAGAGCCCTCGTGGATTGGGGCATAAGGTAGGAACCAGAGGATCCAAATTGCGAGTATGTACAATACGATCCGCTTCTCCGTCTGGGCTCGCCTCTTCAGATAGAAGAGGAGAGGGATGACGATCAGAAGGAAAAATCCCGCACCGCCGGTAAGAAATCGTGCCAGGTCGGTCATGGTGGCCGAATTATACTTCCGAAGCAGGGTCTTCGAGTCGCCTCTACGTCAAATTGACCCGCTACCGAAATGCCGCACCATTAATCGCCGCATGGTGTGTTGCCGTTGCGCTGCTTACTGGCCCTTCCCTTCAAGTCTTTCGACACCGTTCGGGCCTTCTCCCGCGAGGCGGGATACTACGCCCTCTGCTGACTTCTACCGCAGGGTCAGGGTGATTCGCATCACCCTCAGTCACGGATTCGTGACCTACGGCAGACCTCCTAAGGTAAGCTCGACCGCCTTCCGTGCATCGCCGCCGAATCTACGCTCTGCGCCCTTGATGGAAATGGGCTTCGCGGAACCCGGCGCGCTCGCTCCCGCCCTGCGGGACCTCATATCCGGTTCTTGTTCACCGGCTTGCATCCCGCCTTGCGGGACTCCGCGGCGGATTACGACAACGACGGCGATTTGGAAATCGTGGTGACCAACATCGGTGACTCGCCCGACCGGCTCCGCCACAATCGCAAGAACAAAAGCCACTCGATTCTCGTAAAGGCTGTTGGGGTGCGGAGCAACCGCGACGGCATTGGAACCGAGGTCAAGGTTGTTTCGGGCGGCCTTACGCAGTACGATCAAGTTGGAAGCGGCGCCAGATAATGAGAAGCAAGGCTTGCATCAAACTCGAGAAGTCTCTTTTACCCTTTCTTCTTGCCTTTTGTTTTGCGCAGGCCGCTCACGCTGACGAGTTCAGTCAGATTTCGCACTATTCGGCGCGGTTGTTTGCGTCCGGCACGCTGGTGATTGATGTACGGGTCGGCGACCTGCACATCGAAGGTTGGGACGAGCCTCGGGTGGAAGTCGAAGCCGAGAAGGTAGTGCGGGCCAAGTCCGAGGCAAAGGCCAAGCCGCTTTACGACCAGCTCCGCGTTCGACTCGAAGGAGGCGATAAAGAAGTCCGGCTCATCACGCTCTATCCTCCGCGTTCGTTGCTGCGGCCGTTCCGCAACGAGTCAAAGCTGACGGTCAATTTCCGAGTTCGGATGCCTTACGACTCAAACCTGCGGCTGAAATGCGTCGATGGCGACGTGCGGGTGGCCGGCATCGTCGGCCGCGTGGAGATGCGCGTCAACTACGGCGACGTGGAGATTGACGTGCCGTCCGTCTACGACCTTCGTTCTCTTCGCGCCCACACCGTGCTAGGGTACGTTCAGAGTGATCTTAGCGGTCTCGACCAGGACGCCGCCGGCCTTCAGAAGACGATTGCCTACTGGAATGAAGGCGGCAGGCAGGACATCGACATCAGGGTTCGCATGGGCGGCGTGTTTATATATCGCGAGGGCGACTAGACCATTTGCGATTGGTGATTTGTGATTGGTGATTGAGCGGAATCGCAGAGCAACTGGCCCGATCAGATGCTCACGCGGAACAAATCTCGTCGTCTAATAGCGCAGAGATTTCATTGCAATGTAAGGCCAGGGCGAGCCCCGGCCCTACGATGGAGAGAAAAAAATGACCAAGCGGCGTGTTGAATTGCAGATGGTTGGTGTTCTCTTGAGTCTGGCGGTTCTGGCTATTCCTGCCAAGGCCGATCGCGAGATCCAGAGAACTTTGAAGCTGAATCCGGGAGGCCGGTTTGTGCTCGACTCGGATGCCGGAAGCGTGACCGTCACCGGCACCAAGGAATCCGGCGCCAAGGTCGTGATTACGTCGAACCGCGACGACCTGGAGAGCCTGTTCAAATTCAACTTCGAGGAGGGAGCGGGCACGGCGCGCGTCACGGCGCGAAAGACCTTCCATGGCTGGCCCCACAATCTCTCGCTGCATTTCGAAATCCGGGTGCCGACCGCGACACAGCTCGAAATGAGAACGGGCGGCGGCAGCGTGAAGGTTTATAGCATCAAGGGCGACTCCGATTTGAAAACTTCGGGGGGCTCGATGGAGGTTTCTGATCTTTCAGGAGAGCTGAGGGCGGAAACGTCCGGCGGCTCGATCTCACTGCGCGAGCTGACGGGGAACGCGAGGGTGGAAACATCCGGCGGAAGTATTGAAGCGAACGCGATTAGCGGCTCGCTTCGCGGCCACACCAGCGGCGGCCCTATTCACATGTCGCGCGTCGACGGCGACATCGATGCTGATACCTCCGGCGGCTCCATCCACATCGAGGACGCCGGCGGCCGGGTGATCGCCAAAACTTCCGGCGGATCGGTCGACGTGCGCTTCGATCGAGGCAACGACAAGGGCGGAGAACTGGAGACTTCCGGCGGCTCGATGCGCGTGGCGGTGGATCCCAAGGTCAATCTCACCCTGGATGCCTCGGCCTCGGGAGGCGGCGTCAAAACAGACCTGCCGATCACCGTGGTGGGCCACGTATCAGCTTCAAACCTCCACGGCACGTTGGGCTCGGGCGGCGCGGAACTTCGAATGCACACCAGCGGCGGGTCGATTCAGATTGAGGCGCGGTAGATCATTGGCGATTTGTGATTTCTGATTAGTGAGTTTTGATGGGCCACTTCTGATATCGTGCAATCGCAGGTAGAAATAGAACACAGATGAATAGTCACTTGCGCACGGCGATCTCTGATTCCGGGCAATCGCAATCCGCCCATCGCAAATCGCCAATCCCTAAGCGCCGGGTGAGAAAACCTCGAAAACGTCCAGCTCGCGCTTTGGTGGTGATGTCTATCGACGGGCTGCGGCCGGACCTCGTGCGCCGGCCTCGCCACTTCAATCTGAAAATCCCCACGTTGCGGCGATTGCTGAAATCGGGCGCGAGCGCCTCGGCGGTGGAGAGCGTTTATCCTTCCACAACCTATCCCGCGCACGCCACGCTCGCGACCGGAGTGTACCCGAGAGTGCACGGCATCTACAGCCACTTGGATTCGCGCGACCCGAGCGCGGCGGCAAGGCCATGGCATTGGTTCGCGCGGGCCATTCGCGTGCCCGCTCTTTGGGACGCGGCGCGCGCCGCCGGGCTGAAGACGGCGTCAGTCGGTTGGCCGGTGAGCGCGGGGGCGGCCATCGACTACAACCTCCCGGAGATTTGGGATCCCCTCGCTCCGGATCCCTACCAGAGTTTCGAGGCCGCGGCACAGAATTCAACTCCTGGATTATTCGAGGAGGTGCGGGCAGCTTTACCGGCCCTTCCCCCGGACACGACGCACGACCACTTGCGCACCGAGGCGGCTTTGCACCTTTGGCGGTGTCATCATCCCGATCTCTTGTTACTTCACCTCGTCGGCTACGACAGCGCTTCGCATCACTTTGGTCCTTTGTCGAAAGAGGCAATGCGGGCGCTCGAGCAATCCGACGAGGAAATCGCACAGGTCCAAAAGGCGATCGGCGCTGAAGTGAATTTCGTTGTTGTTTCCGACCACGGCTTTGTTCCGGTTGAAAAAGAAGTGTCGCCGCAAATTGCGCTCTGGGACGAGGGACTTTTCGGCTGCACGAAAACTGGCGAGCTCGTGCTCAAGAAACTGGGGGCCATCCACGCCGGCGGCTCATTTGCCATCTACTGGCTGAAGCCTCCGACGAAGCAAGAGTGGCGAGCACTCACGGCGGCCGTGGAGAGGATTGCCCGGACAGGCGCAGTGGCCGAAGTCCTGGGCCGGAAACAGCTCCGGAAACTGGGCGCCGACCCCGACGCCGCAATCATCCTGGATGCCGCCCCGGGCTTCTTCTTCTCTGACCGCATCTATGGTCCCCTCGTCCGCGACGCGGTTGAGGACCGCGGCACTCACGGCCAGTTGCCCTCCGCTCCCGGCCTTGAAGCCTGCTTCGTGGCGGTCGGACCAGGAATAAAGAAAGGCAAGAACCTTGGCAGAATTCTGCTGACCCAGGTCGCGCCCACCCTCGCCCGGCTTCTCGATTTGCCCGCCGGCGCGCTCGACTCCAAGGCTCGACCGATTGATCTTGCATAAAGATCGAAACTGGAAACTGGAAATTCGAAACTGGAAGGACAGCAGCAAGCGATGAGCGAACACGACTACCACGCGCCGATCTTGACGGGATGGTTGTGCCTGCAGCTCGTAGGAGCGGTCAGTGATTTTCCGACCGTTGGCTTGTGGATGGGTTGTTGGAAGGTGTGAGAGATGCTGATAAAGTGGTGGCGTGTCGCATCTTCATCACCTGCTGGTCTGATTTGACCCCGTTTGCGGCGCAGTCGATCATACGACATTCGGCCCACTGAAAGCATCGGCGGTTGATGGGCCACGGGCGCTCGTACCGCAACGCTCGACAACTGCCGGCTTCTTCACAAACTTTTTTCTTGCGCCTTGCCACAATCTCTGCGTATGTTAAGGCGAAGGCAAGTGCCCTCCGGGTCATGTCCTCGGCGGGGCGAATTGAGCTCACTTGGCAGACGAAACCCTTCCCTATTGGCTGGCCTTTGCCCACGTCGAGGGCTTGGGAGTGCGAAGCGCCCACAAGCTGATTGAGCACTTCGGGTCGCCGCAAGCCGCCTACGTGGCGTCGCTGACGGAACTCGAAAGCTGCGGGCTCACGGCTCCAGTAGCGCAGGCGATTTTTCGTCAAGCCGGATTGAAAGAAGCCGAAAAGGAGTTGGAGACGGCGACGAAATTGGGCTGCGTGATTCTGACGCTGGCGAGCGACACGTACCCACCGTTACTCAGGCAAATCACGGACCCGCCTCTGGTGCTTTACGTTTGCGGCGACGTGAGCGTGCTCTCCCAGCACGCGGTGGCCGTGGTCGGGACGCGTCGTCCGTCGGCTTACGGAAGCTCGGTGGCGCACCGGCTGGCTTCCGACCTCGCGCAGCGCGGGCTCGTGATTGTCAGTGGCCTCGCGCGCGGCATCGACTCGGCATCGCATCGCGGTGCTTTGGAGGGCGGCGGGAAAACCGTGGCTGTCCTTGGATCCGGCATCGACGTGATTTATCCGGGCGAAAACAAATCGTTGGCGAAAAAGATCATGGAATCGGGCGCGATGATTTCCGAATTCCCCCAGGGAACGGGGCCGACGCCGCAGAATTTTCCCATTCGCAACCGAATCATCAGCGGCCTGGCGCTCGGCGTGGTCATTGTCGAGGCGGCGGAGTACAGCGGCTCGCTGATCACGGCGCGCCTGGCGCTCGAGCAGAACCGCGAGGTGTTCGCCGTGCCCGGCAACATCACCTCGGCGCAAAGTTTTGGGCCGAACCACCTGATCAAGCAAGGCGCCAAGCTGGTGGATCAGTGGGTGGATGTCATCGAGGAATTCCCGGCCTCTATCCGAATGCAACTCATGCCGCCCGACGAGACATCCCAAGCAGCGGCGCAAACTGCTTCGCTCTTTGAAACGTCTTTAGGTCCGGATCAAAAGACCGTGTTCGAAGCACTGCGCGCGGACGAGGCGATGTTCGTGGATTCCGTTTTCGGCGCCGCGAAGCTTCCCCAACCTCGCGTGCTCGTCGCGCTGCTCGAACTCGAAATGGCCGGATTGATCCGGCAGTTGCCGGGGAAGAATTTTATTCGTAAGCTGTAAGAAGCGCAGTCGACAGTTGACAGTCAATAGTTGACAGTTCAAAGGCCGTGGCTGCAAGGTATAAAGGAAGGAGCGTTGAGTTCAAGGCTGTTCATCTCGAGTTTCATAGGGGCGGTCGCTGTACTGCGGCTCTCCAGCTGCTGTCGACTGTGAACTGTCAACTTTTGACTTTTTCTTATGGCAAAAATACTGGTCATCGTCGAATCGCCGGCTAAGGCGAGAACGATCAATAAATATCTGGGCTCGGACTACGCCGTGAAGGCTTCGATGGGGCACGTCATGGATTTGCCCAAGAGAGACCTGGGCGTGGATATCGAGGACGACTTCAGGCCGACTTACGTTCCGATTCCCTCCAGAAAGAACATCATTCAGGAACTAAAAGCCGCCGCCGGGAAAGCGCAGGCCGTCTATCTCGCCGCTGACCCGGACCGGGAGGGCGAAGCGATCTGCGCCCACTTGCGCGAGTTACTGGACGGGAAAAATCGAAAATTTCACCGCGTGCTGTTTAACGAGATTACTCGCGACGCCATCCGCGAAGCCTTCGAGCGTCCCGGCGAGATTGACTCGCATCTGGTTGACGCCCAGCAAGCCCGCAGGATTCTCGACCGCCTCGTCGGTTATCAGGTCAGCCCGCTGCTGTGGGACAAAGTGAAGCGCGGCCTATCGGCCGGCCGGGTGCAGACCGTGGCGCTGCGCTTGATCGTCGAGCGGGAACGCGAGATTCAGGCTTTCAAAAAGCAGGAATATTGGACCATCGCCGCCCGCGTCGAAGGCAAGAACCCGCCCCCGTTTGACGCGCGATTGGCGAAGTTCCAAGGCAAGGATTTGGAGATACCTAATCAGGCTGCGGCGGATCAGCACGTGGCGGCGCTGCACAAAACGCCCTTGGTCGTGCAGTCGGTTACCACACGAGAAAAGAAAAAATATCCGGTTCCGCCGTTCATCACCAGCAAGCTCCAGCAGGAAGCAGTACGAAAATTGCACTTCTCCACCAAGAAAACCATGATGCTGGCGCAGCGGCTCTACGAAGGCGTGGAGCTCGGAAGCGAAGGCTCCGTCGGCCTGATCACTTACATGCGCACGGATTCCACTCGCGTTGCTGACAGCGCGTTGCAGGCCGTGCGTCAGTATGTCCGCCGGAGTTTTGGTGATGCCTATCTTCCCGCCGAAGCCATTCGTTACAGGAGCAAGAAAGGCGCGCAGGATGCTCATGAGGCGATTCGCCCCACCGCCGTCGATCACTCGCCGGAGTCCGTCAAGCGTTTTCTCGGCGCCGACGAATACAAGCTTTACCGTCTCATCTGGCAGCGGTTTGTGGCTTCGCAAATGAACCCGGCGATTTTCGATCAGACGACGATTGACATTGCGGCCGGCGACTACTTGCTGCGCGCCACGGGGTCGGTGGAAAAATTCAACGGGTTCCGCGCCGTCTATGAGGAGGGCAAGGACGAAAAGGTGGAAATGGAAGAGGACGAGGAGCTGAAACACCGCCTTCCCGCGGTGGACCAGGGCGAGCATCTGAAGCTCCACAAGATTCTCCCCGAGCAACACTTCACCGAACCACCGCCGCGTTACAACGAGGCGACACTCGTGAAGGCGCTGGAAGAGAAAGGCATCGGCCGGCCCTCGACCTATGCCAGCATTCTTTCCGTCATTCAGAACCGCGCCTACGTGGAAAAAACGCAGGGACGTTTCTATCCCACCCATCTTGGCGTGGTGGTGAGCGATCTCCTGGTGAAAAACTTCAGCGACATCTTCGACGTGGCTTACACGGCGCGCATGGAAGAAGAGTTGGACGAGGTTGAAGAGGGCAAGATGACGTGGACGGATGCCCTCGACGAGTTCTACAAGAAGTTCAAAAAAGACCTGCGAATGGCCGAGCGCGAAATGGAAGACATCAAAGGCGAGGGTGTTCCCACTGAAGAAAAATGCGAGAAGTGCGGCAAGCCCATGAACATCCGTCTGGGGCGCAATGGCCAGTTCCTGGCCTGCACGGGATATCCGGACTGCGACGGCACGCGCGACGTGACGTCGGAAGTGGCGGCCAAGTACGGCGTCTCAGCGCCCGCTGCCCCGGCCGCCCCCGAAGTGCCCGAACAGGCTTGCGAGAAGTGCGGCAAGCCTATGGCTGTGAAACGAGGCCGCTTTGGATTCTTCTTGGCTTGTACGGGTTATCCTGAATGTCGAAATACTAAGAAGATTGTTATGAAGGAAGGCTCAGCCACCGCCGTGGCCGACGTGCCACTGGAAGAGAAGTGCCCGGAATGCGGCAATCACCTGGTGAAGAAACACGGGCGGTTCGGCGAGTTCATCGCGTGCAGCAATTATCCGAAGTGCAAGTTCGTCAAACGCCAGACGCTTGGGATTGCTTGCCCGGAAAAGGGCTGCACGGGCGAACTGGTGGTGCGCCGCACGAAACGCGGCAAGACTTTCTACGGTTGCAGCCGCTATCCCGACTGCAAGTTCACCGCCTGGGACAAGCCCGTCGCCGAGCCGTGCCCCGATTGCGGCTCGCCGTTGCTTCTCGAAAAAGTCAGCAAGAAATCCGGCCTCATTCGCTACTGCCCGAACGAATCCTGCAAATACGAGCGGGCAGTGGCGTAAGGAGCCCTCAGCGGTCAGCCATCAGCTTTTAGCACACAGTCGGGAAGGCATGCTGATAGCTGACGGCTGACTGCTTTTATCTTGCCACTCGCCACCTGCCATTGCCCTTCCTTACTCGTACACGCTCTTCGCTTCCTCCGGTTTGGGCAGAGGGTCGGTAGGCCGCGCCCACCACACATAAAAAGTGGGCAGCAGAAAGATGCTCATCAGCAAGTCAGCGATCAATCCGCCCACAATAACGATGGCAAAGGGCCGCTGCGAGTCCGATCCAATGTCGTGGGAGAGCGCAGCCGGCAAAAGGCCCAGAGTGGCCACCAGCATGGTCATCATGATTGGCCTGAGCCGGCGGACGGCACCTTCCACCGCCGCATCTTCAATCGTCCGGCCTCTCGCGCGCAGTTGATTGATGTAGACCACCATGATGACGCCGATCTGAACCGAAACGCCGAACAAAGCCATGAACCCTACGCCCGATGAAACGCTAAGATGCGTCCCCGTCACCAAGAGTGCCAGAAGACCTCCAAGGGGCGCCACGATCATATTCACCAGATTCAAGCAGGCCCACTTGGCCGAGCCGAAAGCCGCATAGATGATCATGAAGATGAAGAAGACCGTCAGAGGCACAATGACGATAAGTCGAGCCTCGGCGCGCTTCTGGCTTTCGTACTCTCCCTCCCAATCGATGCGATACCCGCGGGGCAATTGCACTTGCGCGCTGACCTTCTTCATCGCCTCTTCGACCGCGCCGCCCAAGTCGCGGCCGCGCACGCTATACTTGATGGCGACATACCGCTGGTTTCCCTCGCGATAAATTTCCGAAGCACCATCCCGTTCTTCGATTTTCGAGAGCTGGGCGAGCGAAACTCTTTCGCCGGCGGGCGACAGCAGGCGAATGTTCTCGATCGCTTCCTTTTTGTCGCGATACTGCGGCAGATAACGCATCACCAGGTCGTAGCGCGCCTCGCCTTGCAAGACCTGGGTCAGGGCGTTGCCGCCGACAGCGGTCTGGATGGCGTCCTGTACGTCTGCCACGTTGATCTGGTAGCGGGCGGCTTGCTGGCGATCCACCGTCACGTTCAAATTCGGCTGGCCAAGGACACGAAAGACCCCGAGGTCCTCAATTCCCTTGACGCCACGCATAACGTCAACAATCTGGTTAGCCTTGTCTTCCAAAGTTTGCAGGTCATCGCCGTAGATCTTCGTGGCCAGCTCGCCTTTGACGCCGCTCACCGCCTCCTCCATGTTGTCTTCGATGGGCTGAGAAAAGCCCCAGACGACCCCGGGGATCTTCTCCAGCTCGCGATCCATGGCGGCGATCAGCTCTTCCTTATTTTGGTGAAAGACGGGGCGCCACTGTTCCTTGGGTTTCAGGCCGACGAAGTATTCGGTGTTGAAGAAGCCCGTCGTGTCGGTTCCGTCATCGGGCCGTCCCACTTGGCTGGTGGTCTCTCTGACCTCGGGGAAAGAGGCCAGGAGCACTCGGACCTGATTCGCCAGCCGGATGCTTTCACTCGGCCCGGTGCTGGGCGCGAGCGTCCCACGCACCCAGAGGTCGCCTTCATCCAAATGGGGCAGAAATTCCGATCCAATCACATCGCTGGTCACGAGGTAAATACTGCCGGACAGGGCGACCGCTGAGATGGCGACCATCACCCAACGATGCTGGATTGACCAGCGCAGATCCCGCTCATAACGTTTCGTCAACCAGGTGAGCACGGGATTGTGCCAGTCGCTGACCTCGTTGCGGAAAAGAAAGCTGGCCAGCACGGGCGCGATCGTGATCGAGAAAATGACCGCGCCCAGCAGGGCAAACGCGACGGTCCAGGCCATGGGCCGGAAGAGGCGGCCTTCGACCCGCTGGAGCGTAAAGATCGGCAGATAGGCCGTGATGATAATGATGATGGCGTAGAAGACGGGCCTTTGCACTTCGTGAGCGGCGGCGCGAATTCTATCCGGCACGGACTTGGCCACATGATTCTTGTGGCCGATGTGGCGAATGATGTTTTCGACCATCACGACCGTACCGTCCACAACCATCCCAAAATCGAGAGCTCCGAGCGAGAGCAGGTTGGCCGGAATTCTTCTCAGGTCCAGACAAATGGACGCAAACAACAGCGAAAACGGAATCGTCAGGGCCACGATGAGCGCGCCCCGGGCATTGCCCAGGAAGAGGAGCAGAACAATCGTCACCAAAATGAAGCCCTCGGTGAGGTTGTGAATGACGGTGTGGGTCGTGAAGTGAACGAGAGCACTGCGGTCGATGAACGGAACGATCTTTACGCCGGGAGGCAGAAGACGGTCGTTCAGTTCCGTCACTTTCTTGTGGAGTCCTTCCAGCGCCGTATCGGCATCGGCGCCTTTCCGCATCGGCACCCACGCGGAAACCACATCATCGTTGTCGATGATCTTTCCGTCCTCGCGGTGAATTGCCCGCGCGAACTGGCCGAGCCGGATCTTGGGACCTTGTGCCACCACCGCGATATCCTTCACGCGGAGTGGCGTGCCGCTCTTCGTCATGATCACGGTGTTTTCGATATCGTGCACGTTTCTGACGAGTCCGACTTCCCGAACGTTGATCTGCTGCAAGCCGGCTTCAATGAAGCTGCCGCCCGCATTCGCATTGTTATTGGTGAGTTGCTGTTCCACTTGCGCGAGGCTGAGGCCGTAAGCGACGAGCTTGTCCGGATCGACGCGAACCTGATATTCGCGCGTGGGTCCACCGAAGCTCGCCACATCGACGATGTCGGGAACGGCCTTGAGATTCTTCTCGACCACCCAGTCTTCGATCGACTTCAATTCCATCACGTCATACTGGGGATTGGTGCAGTGCAGCGTGAAGAAGTAGATTTGGCCGACCGGACTCCAATCGGTGCCCATTGTTGGCACGACGCCCGGCGGCAAGGTGACCTGCGAGAGCCGCTCCAAAACTCTCTCTCGATCCCCGAAGTTTTCCTCCTCGTCATCGAAGATCAGCTTCAGGTCGGAGAGCCCGAAGAGAGAGAAAGACCGCAGATGCACGACGTGAGGGATGCCGTTCATCACGGTTTCAAGCGGAATCGTGACCTGTTGTTCGATTTGTTCCGCCGAGATGCCCGGCCACTGGGTGATGATTTCAACGTAATTGTCCGCCACATCAGGGTACGCTTCGACGGGAAGACGATGGAACGAAACAATGCCCCAGCCAAACAGGAGGAGGGCAGCCGCCAGCACCAGCAGGCGCTTATTCAGGGCGAAGTCGACGACTGCGCGAATCATTTCTTATCCTCCGTACAACGGGGCATGCGCATCGAAAAAGTTCCTCAGTGGGTCAGTGAGTTAGTCTGTCAGAGCCTGGCCAACTGAAATACTGACGCCCCGACGAACTTCCCTTCTACTGCTCCACCGTGGATTGGAGAGCCAGTGCGTCAGCCACCACCTGTTGACCGGGCTGGATGCCCGACATGACTTCCTGCAAATTGCCGGGCAGCATCTTTCCAGCGGCGACCTCGATGCGGCGAAATCTTCCGCCCTCCATCGGCGCGTAGACCCAATCGCGATCGTGCAAGTGCAGCACCGCGGTCGCCGGAACGGTGGCGTGGGATACTTTCTTGGGTCCGAAGAACGTCGCAGTCACGAACATGCCAAGCCGCAACATCCCCGGGTTGTGAACTTCCAGGCGAACCTTGGCGGTGCGCAGGTTGGGATCGAGGATCGCACCGATATTCCCGATCCGGCCCTTGAGAATAAGGTCCGGGTAAGCGCTCAAATGAACGTCTGCATACTCGCCGAGACGAACAAAAGAAAGGTTGTTCTCGTAGACGTCGCAGATAATCCAGACATGCGACAGGTCGGAGATTGTGAACGGGTTCGGCGGCGTCAGAGCTTGGACCCCTGACGAGTTCGTAATCTGCTGGTCGGTGATTACTCCGGAAACCGGTGCGTAGACCTCGACGATGCCCGAAGGATGGTCTGGATCGGAGCCAAGAAGATGGAGATGCTCAGTCGTAGTCTCCACATCGACGACGGCATTATCCTCGGCGTTCTGAGCGGCTTCGAGTTGGCTCTTGGGAATGGCACCATCGTCATAGAGAAGCTTGGCGCGATCGAGCTGTATTTTAGCGAGTTGTTCGTTCTTGACAGCCTTGCGATAGTCAGAATAGGCGCCCGCGATGTCACTGCTTCGCACTTTGAACAAAAGCTGACCCTTTTTCACTTCGTCGCCAAGCCTGGCACTGATTTCAACCACCCGCCCGGTGGCGAGCGAGGGTACGGGGGCCTGCTGCGACACGTCTGGATTGACGACGCCGGTTACATTCAGCTCCGGCGCTGCGATGTGTTCACCCGCCGTGGCCAGCGGAAACTGCTCCGAGTGGTCCACCTTGAAGTTGCTCGAATCCATATCGGGCTCTACCTTGGTGGGAACCGGACCCGTGTCCGCCGTCTGGTTGGCTTGGGCTGTGCCCTTCCGCGCGCACCCGGTGACGAAAAGGCTCAAACCCACGCACAGAGTTGCTTCGAAGAGAAGTAAGCGATTCATTGCATAACCTCCCGACCGGCGGCCATGTTCATCTGGGCCGCAGCCGTCAAGTAGGAACCAATCAGGTTCAAGTACGCCACCCGAGTGTCCCGATAAGCTTTCTCCGCGTCCAAGAAATCGAGCAAAGACGCGCCTCCGTTCTGAAAGGAAATCGAAATCCTGTTGCGGTTGTCCTCGGCCAGCGGCAGATACTTTGCCTTGTATGGCTTCAGGAGATTCAAAGCTTGGATCAGCGTCCAATACGCGGAATCGACATCGCTGAAGACCGAGGCCTGTGCGGCCTCTCGTAATCGCTCGTTGCGGCCGATGTCTATTTGCGTGCGCAGCTTCTCGCCTTGGTTTTTGTCGAAGATCCGCAGCGGAACACTCACATTGACGCCGACATATTCAAAGAGCGGGAAAGGCCAACTCAGGTAGTTGCTGGTAAGGGAAGGAGCGGCCATATCGAGACCAAAGGTCGGGTCCGTCGATCCGTTCGCGATGGCAAGCTGGTGGTTGATCTTCGCCAGGTCCACCGACTGCATGGCTGCCTTCAAGTCCGGTCGTGACGCCAGCGCAATATTCCGAAGCTCCTCAAGCGGCATGAGTTGCTCTTGGAAGTCGTACGGTCCGGTAACGTCAAACTGATCGATGGGCGTCCGATCGTTCAGCAACGTCAGGAGTTGGATCTTGCTAGTTCGAAGATTTACCGTCGCGGTTTCGAAATCTGCTTCGAATTGCGCCCGCTGTAGCTCCAAACGGTTCAGATCCACCTGAGCGAGGTCTCCCGCGTTGAACCGCTTTCGATTGACCGCAAGCTCTCGGTCCCAGTAATCCAAGTTCTCTTTCGCGTTCTGGAGCACGGCCTTCGCCTGCAACAACTGGACAAAAGCGCTTCGCAGATTGAAAAGCAGACCGCGTTCCTGATCCAAGTACGTCGATTCGGTGACGGCGGTGGATTCCTTGGCGCTGTCACGCCGCAACTCCCGCTTGTGCTGCCGCTCGTGCAAATAACTGACTGAGACGGCGTTGAGCATCTCTTTGAACGGGTTGGAGGTCGTGTTGTGACCAATTTGATCCGCGCTGATCGAGAATTCGGGATTCGGCCGCAAATAGGCGGTGATCTCCTCGGCCCGTGATTCCTCAATGTTGAGGTGCGCGGCCTTCAAGGTCGGGTTTGTGGCCTCGAATTTCTCCTTAAGTTGCTGCCAGGTGTAGGCCGTCTGTGCGAACAGGTTGTGCCCTAGGCATCCCGCCAGGAGAAGCCCAATACAGAAATGCTTGAAGAAGTGCGTGGCGTGAACTGGAATCGTTGCCTTATGGCGATACTTGAGCATGAGTATGATCCCTCTCTGTTCAGTCGTAGCGGCGTGCAGACGAGTTCGCCTGCGACATCGTAATTCGCGGGGAGTGCGGCTCTGACAAGACCTTGGTAATTCCCCATCTTGTCATGCCGATCCCGCCGACGCGGGAGAAGCTGCTCGTGTCTCTGGGGCGCGTGAGCCGCTTAAGGGCTGCCTACCCTCGCTCTTGCTTCGGTTCGATGGTTGTAGCAACGATCTGTGACGCCGGTCGGCGCTCATCAAGCGCCGATGCAGCCCGGGTCGCTCTGCTTAGCTTGATTGTTGAAGGTGTGCACGAGGCGGAGCCCTGGTCTGCGGCCGGCTCACGGCAACCGTGTGGGGACTCGTGGATGCGGGTAGAAAGGCCAGACGCTCGACGACTACATCGCTAGAGAGATGAGACTCAAGGGAGGAATCAATACAAAACCGATACGACTGAGGGACGGCTACCGCAAAGGTCTCACGCTGGGTTTGCGAATATATGCCGGGACTCTCACTCCAGATGGCTGTGGGGTAGACCGCCGCATCACCTTGGGTGAAGACGCCGTGACCGTCGTTGATCCAGACCCCGACCGGAGCGCGCGACCAGGCGCTGGTAATCACCAGATCCAACTCGCCGTCGCCGTTCACATCGCGGGGGACAATATGGAGTCCACCGGGAGCCGCTGATACGGGGAAAAAACTCAAGTCGCGGCGGGTGCTGAGTTGAAGCTCGACTCGGTACGAAAAGCCTTTAGCGCCCTGACCCTCCGCTCTGACGATGGCGAGGTCAGGGCGGCCATCGCCATCGAAATCAGCAGTCGCGCCACCTTGGTCCCATGCGGCTGATGAGGCGGACTGTCTTAAGGTTAGAGAATGAGGTACCTCATACCCGAGACAAGTGGCCGCCATCGCCCAGAGCACGCAGAGTATCAGGCTGGATGCGAGAGGACGCGGACACCTGCGCCCCACTGTTAAAGGTCGAAGGTCAGTCATGCCAGCCAGCCCCACTTGACGAGAGGTCTTCAGTCAAAACCACAGATTACTCCTTGGGACCGTTGCCAGGTAAGCTCACTGCGCTCGCGCCCAAGAGTTGCCTTGGAGGTCGAACGGCTTTAAGCCTTTGTGCCTACTTGCCTGCCACCGCGGTTGCGCTCGGCAGCGATGAAGAGTTCCATCCGCCTCCCAGAGCTTCAACCAGCAGCACGCTCGCGACCATGCGGCGGGTGAGGATGTCCACGGCCGATTTCTCGGCCTGGAAAGCGGCCGTCTGCGAGATGATCACCTGGAGGTAGCTGACTGTCCCCGCTTTGTATTGGTCGGTGGAGATACGCAGCGCCAACTCGGCGGCATTCACCGCGTCGCTCTCCACGCTGGCTTCCTTATCGAGCACCCGCAACGCCGAGAGGTTATCCTCCACCTGCTGGAAGCCGGTGAGGACCGTCTGCCGGTAGCTGGCGATGGTGGCATCGTAGGCGGCCCGCGCCTGCGCCACCTGGGCGCGGCGCCGTCCGGCATCAAAGAGCGTCTCCGCCAACTGCGGGCCCACTGACCAGAAGCGGCTAGGCCACTGTATCCAGGTGGTGAAGCCCGAGCTTTCCAACCCCGCCGCCGCGCTGAGCGTGAGCGTCGGATAGAACGCCGCTTTCGCGATTCCGATCTGCTCGTTGACCGCGGCCATCTGCCGCTCGGCGGCGGCGATATCGGGGCGCCGTTCCAGCAATGTGGAAGGAACTCCCACGGGAACCGGCGGGGGCTGCTGGGCCGTGATCGGCGCGTGACTTACGGTGACAGCCACCGGCGGCTTGCCCACCAGGATCGCAATCGCGTGTTCCAACTGCGTGCGCGTGACCTCCAGGTCGACCAATTGCGCGCGGGCAAGGTCCAATTGGGTTTGCGCCTGGGCCACATCGGCTCCCGAGGCGACGCCGGCGTTAAACCGGTTCTGGGTTAGTTGCAAATAATCCTGATAGGACTTTACCGTCCGGTCCAGCAGGTCATAGTCGCCGTCCGTGCCCCGCAGTTGAAAGTAGTCTTGCGCAAGCTCCGCCTGGAACGACAGGCGGGCGTTTTCCAACTGCGCGGCGCTAGCCTGGGCTGTCGCTACGCTCACCGTAACGCCGCGGCGAATGTTTCCCCAAAGGTCAGGCTGCCAAGATGCGTCCGCCGGCAAGTCGTAGGAAGTGCTATTGACAGGGGTCCCCTGAACCTTGGATTGGGAGTTCACGATGGATACGCTTCCGCTGAGTGTCGGAAACAGCCCCGAGCGCGCGATTCGGACTGCGGCCTTGGCCTCGCGAAACTGAGCCTCCGCCGCCAGCACGTTCTGGTTGGAGATGTTGACTTGCTCCTCCAGCGCGTTGAGCTCCGGATCGTTGTAGATTTCCCACCATTTGCCTTTGCTCAGCTCATCACTGGGCTGAGCTTGCTTCCATTCGGATGATGGTTCCGGCGGGAGTTCCTTATAAGCCGCAGGGACCGGTGCCGAGGGCCGTTGATATTTCGGGCCGACGACGCAGGCAGACAGCAGAAAGCAGAAGGCAGACAACAGAAAAATGGCAAATGGATCATGGGAAATGTGAAATGGAAAATGGCGTGACCATTTGTCATTTACCATCATCCATTTCCCATTTGAAATGCTTTTCATTTTACGGACCCCGTACTCCGTGCTCTTCTCAAGCCTCCGACCCGAGTGGCGTGCTCTCCCCGCGACGGCTTTCGCGTCGCGCGCGGGCCCGCCAATTCTGGAGCCGGTCAAAGTAGAGATACACCACCGGCGTCGTGAACAAAGTGAGCAACTGGCTTACGGCCAAGCCCCCGATGATCGCGATTCCCAGTGGGCGACGCAACTCCGACCCGGTACCCGTGCCAATCGCCAGGGGCACGGCACCCAGCATCGCGGCGAAGGTGGTCATCAGAATCGGGCGGAAGCGCAGCAAGCAAGCTTTGTAGACGGCGTCGTGCGAACTCATGCCTTCGTTTCGCTCGGCGGAAATGGCAAAATCGACCACCAGGATGCCGTTCTTCTTCACCAGCCCGATCAGCAGGATGATTCCGATCACACCGATGACGCTGAGTTCGGTGTGAGTGATCAGGAGCGCCAGCAAGGCGCCCACACCGGCTGAGAGCAGCGTGGAGAGAATGGTCACCGGATGAACGTAGCTCTCGTAAAGAATACCCAGCACGAGGTAAACCGTCAGCAGCGCTGCCGCAATCAGCAAGGGCTCGCTGCCCAGCGAATCCTGGTAGGCCTGCGCCGTCCCGGCAAATCCGGTGTGAATGGTCGACGGAAGGCCCACCTTGCCGGCGGCCGCGTTGATGGCCACTACGGCGTCGCCCAGGGCGACGCCCGGTTGCAGGTTGAAAGAGACGGTCACCGCCGGCGCCAGGCCCTGATGATTGACCGACAACGGCGCGGTGACCGTCGTAGCGCGGCTGATGGCGTTCAGGGGAACTTCTCCTCCGTTCGGGGAGCGCACATAGACCTGGCTCAAAATCTGCGGGTCCTGCCAATACTTCGGCGCCACCTCCATCACCACGTGGTACTGATTCAGGGGCGTGTACATGGTGGAGACCTGCCGCTGGCCGAAAGCGTCGTAGAGCGTGGAGTCAATCAACTGGGACGAGATGCCGAAGCGCGCCGCCGTATCGCGATCGTAGGTTACGTAAGCCTGCAACCCGCGGTCCTGCTGGTCGCTGTTCACGTCCGCAATACTCGGAATGGTTCTCAACTCGGCGAGCATGCGGGGAGAATAATCCGTGAGGTCCTGTAAGTTGTCACCCCGCATGGTGTATTGATACTGGGAGGCGCCGAAGCGTCCGCCCACGCGCACGTCTTGCGCGGCCTGAAGGTAAAGCGTGGCGCCGGGTACCCGCGCCAGTTTGGGCCGCAGGCGGGCGATGATCTGGTCAGCCGTGATGTTTCTTTTTGCGGCGGGCGCGGTGGGGAGGTCCCGTTGTCCGGGGGGCTTCAGGGAGAGGAACATGCGCGCGGAGCTCCCAGACCCAGTAAACCCCATCACTGTGTCTACCGCCGGATCGTCATGGACGATCTTAACGATTTGCTGGAGGACCTTGTCCATGGCTTGAAACGAGGTGTCCTGGTCGGCTTGGATGGCGCCCATGATTCGTCCATTATCTTGCTGTGGGAAGAAACCTTTGGGGACATAAATATAAAGAAAAACGTTAAGCCCAATCGTGACCACGAGCACCGCCAGAGTGATCTGGGGATAGCGAAGCACTTTGGCCAGCGTTCGGCCGTAAGCACCCACCACCGCGTTGAAACCGCGTTCGCTGAGACGATACAACCAGCCATGTGACTCGTGCTGCTTCAGCAGGTGCGCGCACATGCACGGAGTCGCACTGAGCGAAACCGCCATCGAGACCAGGATCGCCACCGAAAGGGTCACGGCGAACTCGCGGAACAGACGGCCTACAATTCCCCCCATCAGCAGCAAGGGAATGAACACCGCCACCAGCGAAATGCTGATGGTCAGCACGGTGGAGCCGATTTCCTGGGCTCCCTTCATGGCCGCCTGGAACGGGCGCATGCCCTGTTCCAAGTAACGGGAAATGTTTTCGATCACCACGATGGCGTCGTCCACCACGAAGCCGGTGGAGATGGTCAGGGCCATTAACGACAGATTGTCGAGGCTGTAGCTCAACAAATACATCACGCCGAAGGTCCCGATCAGCGACACGGGAACGGCAACGCTGGGGATCAAGGTGGTGCGCGGGTTGCGGAGGAAAAAGAAGACCACCAGGATCACCAGGATCACCGAGATGATCAACGTTTGTTCGACGTTCGCGACGGAGGCGCGGATGGTCAGGGTCTGATCCATGGCCACCCGCATGTCGATCGTTTGGGGAATAGCGGCCTTGAGCTGCGGGAGCGTGGCACGGATGCCGTCCACGGTATCGATGATGTTGGCGTTGGGTTGGCGGAAAATGATCACCAGAACCGAGGGCTTGCCGTTGGCATAGCCAGCGTTGCGAACGTCTTCCGGGGCGTCCCGCGCCAGACCGACGTCGGAGACCCGGACCGCCGAGCCATTACGGTAAGCAATGATCAGGGGTTGGTAGTCAATGGCCTTCAACAACTGGTCGTTGGCCCCCACTTCCCACATGTGGTGGCCGTCGGAGAAGTGCCCTTTCGGCGTATTGGCATTGGCGGAACCCAACACTCCCCGCACCTGCTCCAGGCCGATGCCATACTTGTTCAGGGCGTTGGGATTCAACTCGACCCGGACCCCCGGCAGCGCGCCTCCGCCCACGATCACCTGGCCCACGCCGCTCACCTGCGCCAGTTTCTGCGCCATGATCGAGGAGGCGGCATCGTAGATCTGGCTTTTGGAGAGCACGTCGGAGGTGAGTGCCAGCATGAAGATGGGTGAATCCGCAGGATTCACTTTCCGGTAGGTCGGATTATTGGGAAGATTGGTGGGAAGATAACCCCGGGCCGCGTTGATGGCTGCCTGCACGTCGCGCGCCGCGGCATTGATGTCGCGGTTGAGATCGAATTGCAGGGTAATGCTGGTCGAGCCCAGACTGCTGGACGAAGTCATCTCGGTAACCGACGCAATGCGGGTGAATTGGCGCTCCAGCGGGGTGGCGACCGCCGAAGCCATGGTCTCAGGACTTGCGCCCGGCAAGCCCGCGTTCACCGAGATGGTGGGAAAGTCCACCTGGGGCAGCGGTGACACGGGCAGCAATCGAAAGGCCACGGCGCCAGCCAGCGCGATGGCGACCATGATGAGCGTGGTAGCAATCGGCCTGCGAATGAACGGCTCGGAAAAATTCATGGTCAAATCAGAAATTAGAAAGCAGAAATCAGAACCAAGACTGTTTTTCTTTTATGACTTCTACTTTCTAATTTCTTTACCCTTCTTTAAGAGCCTGATGACTTAATGTAAACTATTCTGCTGGTATCAACTCGGTACCCGAGCTCCCCTCACTCTCCCGGGAAAATCGCTGGGCCAGGCGATCGAACCAGATATAGATCACCGGCGTGGTGTAGAGCGTGAGCAATTGGCTCAAAAGCAGGCCGCCGACAATGGTGATCCCCAGCGGCCGGCGCAGTTCCGAGCCCGTTCCCGTACCTAACGCCAGCGGGACGCCGCCCAGCAGCGCCGCCATGGTGGTCATCATGATGGGGCGAAAACGCAGCAAGCACGCCTGATATATGGCATTGACCGGCGTCATGCCTTCCTTGCGCTCGGCGTCCAGGGCGAAGTCGATCATCATGATGGCGTTCTTCTTGACGATTCCGATGAGCAGCACGATCCCGATCAAGGCGATGACGCTGAAATCGTTGCGGCAAATGATGAGGGCGAGCAGCGCGCCGACCCCCGCCGACGGCAGCGTGGAGATGATGGTGACGGGGTGGATGTAGCTTTCGTACAAGACGCCCAACACAATGTAGACGGTAATGATTGCCGCCAGAATCAGCAGCGGCTCGCTGGCCAAGGAGGCCTGGAAGGAGGCGGCCGTACCTTGAAATGCCGCTTGCATGCTGGGCGGCATGCCGATCTCATCCTTGACCTGGTTAACCGCCTTGATGGCCTCGCCCAGGGAGGCTTCGGGAGCCAGATTGAAAGAGAGCGTCACCACCGGGAATTGACCCTGGTGGTTCACGGTGATGGGAGCGCTCCTCTCCTCCAAGTGCGTGAAGGCCGCCAGCGGCACCTGGCCCCCATTGGGGAACGCCAAGGCAGAAGCAATGGCACTGCCGCCAAAGGCGTTATCCGAAGCGGTGGAAGTCGACGTGGCGGAAGACGAGGTACTGGAAGACAGGCTCGTGGTGGCAGCCGTAAGCGAACTGGTCGGCCCGTACAACTGGTTGGCGGCCGATCCACCGGCGACCAAGCCTGCGGAGCCGCTGGAGCTTCCGGCGCCGGTCCGGATGAAGAGATCCCGCAGGTCCAGCGGATTATTCTGATAGTCGGACTTCACTTCCAAGACCACATGATATTGATTCAATTGGGTAAAAATGGTCGACACTTGCCGCTGGCCGTAGGCGTCGTAAAGCGTTTGATCGATCGTCGAGGGTGTGATCCCAAGGCGCATGGCCGTCTGGCGATCGAACACCAGCCGGGCCTGAAGGCCGCCCACCTGTCGATCGCTGGCCACGTCGCGCAACTCAGGCCGCTTCTGCAGTTCGGCAAGCATTTTGGGGGCGAATTCGTTCAACTCGGCCGCGCTCGGATCTTCGAGCGTGTACTGGAATTGCGTGCGGCTGACTCGGTCATCGATCGTAATATCCTGCACCGGCTGCATGAATAGAGTGATGCCCGGCACCTGGGCCAACTCCGGCTGGAGGCGGCGAATGACGTCGCTGGCGTTGATCTTTCTCTCCGCCAGGGGCTTCAGGTTAATGAGAATACGCCCACTGTTGAGGGTGGTGTTCGTCCCATCGATGCCGATGAAGGAAGAGAGGCTCGCGACGGCGGGGTCGGTTAGGATGATCTTCGCCAGCGCTTGCTGTTCTTGCGCCATTTCCGGGAAGGAAACAGTCTGGGCCGCTTCCGAGACACCCTGGATGACGCCGGTGTCCTGAATGGGGAAGAAACCCTTGGGAACGTAAATGTAGAGGAGAATAGTCCCAACCAGCGTGGCGACCGCAACCACCAAGGTCTCCACCTGACGGCGGAGCACAAACTGAAGGGTTCTATCGTAGAGCGCCAGCATGGAATTCCACGCCTGTTCCGTCGCCCGATAAAGCCGCGTTGTCTCTTCGGCACGCCGGTGCTTCAGGAGCTTGGAGCACATCATCGGCGTCAGGGTGAGCGAAACGATGGCGGAGACCAGGATGGTAACGGCCAGGGTGACGGCGAATTCACGGAAGAGCCGGCCGACAATATCGCCCATGAAAAGCAGCGGAATGAGCACCGCAATCAGGGAGACGGTCAGCGAAATAATCGTGAAGCCAATTTGCGCCGAACCCTTGAGCGCCGCCTGAAGTGGAGGCTCGCCTTCTTCGATGTAACGGGTGATGTTCTCGATCATCACGATGGCATCGTCCACCACGAAGCCGGTGGAAATGGTCAAGGCCATCAGGCTCAGGTTATTCAGGCTGTAACCGAGCAGGTACATGACGCCGAACGTGCCGACCAGGGAGAGCGGAACGGCAATGCTGGGAATGACGGTGGCCGAGAGGTTGCGAAGGAAGAGGAAGATCACCATCACCACCAGGGCGACGGTCAGCACCAACGTGAACTCCACGTCGTGCACCGACGCTCGAATGGTGCTGGTCCGGTCCGTGAGGATCTTGACGTCGACCGAGGACGGCATCGACGACGTGAGCTGGGGAAGCAGTTTGGTGATGCGGTCGACCACGCTGATGATGTTCGCGCCCGGCTGCCGTTGGATGTTGACGATTACGGCAGGCACCTCGTTCATCCACGCCGCTTGGCGGACGTTTTCGGCGTCGTCGGTGACGGTGGCCACATCGGTTAACTTGACGGGAGCGCCGTTGCGGTAAGCGATGATGAGCGGGGCATAGTCGGCCGACGAAAGCAACTGGTCGTTGGCGCCGATCTGGTAGGCCTGGTGCGCGCCGTCGAAGTTGCCCTTCGCCTGGTCGACGTTGGCCGCGACGAGCGCGTTGCGAAGGTCCTCCAGATTGAGGCCGTAGGACGCCAGTTGAGTGGGATTCGCGCGGATCCGAACCGCGGGTTTCTGCCCGCCGCTGATCGAGACCAGGCCGACCCCGGGCAACTGCGAGATTTTCGGCGCCAACCGCGTATCCGCCAGATCCTCAACCTTGGAGAGTGGAAGCTCCTTCGAACTCAAGGCCAGCGTCAGGATGGGCGCGTCGGCGGGGTTGCTCTTGCTATAGATCGGCGGACTCGGAAGGTCCGGGGGGAGGTACGTGCCCGAAGCGTTGATCGACTGCTGCACTTCCTGCTCGGCGACGTCAATATTCAGGCTGAGGTTGAATTGCAGGGTGATGACCGAGCAGCCGTCAGAGCTGGTGGAGGTCATCTGTTGCAGGCCGGGTACCTGGCCGAATTGACGCTCAAGGGGAGCGGTAACGGAAGTCGCCATCACGTCCGGGCTGGCGCCAGGATAGAACGTAATCACTTGAATGGTGGGATAGTCGACCTCCGGCAGCGCCGAGACTGGTAGTTCCAACCAGCCCACGGCGCCGGCAAGCACAATACCCGCCATCAAGAGAGAGGTGGCCACCGGCCGGAGAATAAAGGTCCGGGACGGGCTCATTAGCTTGCCCCCCCAGCGGTGCTATTTTCAAAATGCACGACAACCTTGCTTCCCTCCTGGAGTTTGTCGACCCCGGTCATCACCACCGTGTCTCCCGGAGAGAGACCGGAGGCAACCTCCGCGTCGCTGCCTTCCTGCGTGCCCACGGTGATCTGGCGCACAGTGACGGTGGAGTCCGGCTTCACCAACCAGACGTAGGTCGATTGGGAGCTGCGCTGAATCGCCGCGTTGGCCAGCAGGGTGACGTCCTTCTTCTCCTCTACCAGCAAGCGATAGTTGATAAACTCATTGGGAAACAGCGCATTGTCCTCGTTGTCGAAAATGGCCCTTAGCCTGATCGTGCCGGTGCTGGGATCGATCTGGTTGTCGACGGTCGCCAGGTAACCTTGGCTCAGCTTCTTGCCATTATGGTCGTCGGCCTCCACCGCCAGCCGCTGGCCGGCTCGCATCTTGGCTATCACGGCGGGAAGCTGATCCTCCGCAATGGTGAAAATGACGCTGATCGGCTGGATCTGGGTGATCACCAGAAGGCCGTTGGCGTCGCTGGCGTGGACGATGTTTCCTGGATCGACCAACCGCAGACCAATGCGGCCGGTGATGGGAGCGTTGATGTGACAGTAGACGAGGTCCAGCTTGGCGCTGTCAATGTTGGCTTGATCGCTCTTGACGGCGCCGATGTCTTGGTCCACGGTCGCTTGCTGCGTCGCAACCTGCTGTTCCGGGACCGCGTTTTGAGTCACCAGCGTTTGGTACCGTTTCAGATCGACTCGCGCGTTGTCGAGGGCCGCCTGGTCCTTGGCCAGTTGACCTTCGGCCTGCTCCAACATCACTTGGTAGGGCCGCGGGTCAATTTCCACCAGCGTGTCGCCCTGGTGAACAACATCACCCTCGTTATAAAGGACCTTCATCAACTGGCCGTCAACGCGGCTCTTTATCGTGACCGTGTAAATCGGCGTCACCGCGCCCAGGCCGGTGATGTACACGCCGATATCACCCTTGCGCGCTTTCGCCGCGACCACTGGCATCGCACCCAAGCCTCTGCCCGCTTTTCCGGCGCTTGCCGAGCGGGGATCGCTGCGACTCGTGGCCGGTTGCCTCGGCCACAGGAAATAGGCTCCGACAGCCACGCAAGCAATAATGAGCAGCGCCAGCCAGATTCCACGCCCGCGTGCTGGCGGCACACTGCCAGGCGGCTCCGGAAGGGGTGTTACCTCTTCCAGTTCCGGGAAGCGCCCGCCGTTCAAAGTTTTTGGTCCAGAAGTGTCAGCCATAGTGATCCTTGTGATTATTGCCTCAGTGGACGTGATTCATGCAGGCGGAACGATCGCAGCCACTCGCGAACATGCCGATTGAAAGGTGTCCATAATACCATGCTGGGCGGATTCACCTGACATTCTAAGCCTATTCCCTGTCATCTGAATCCTCCGTCCTAAGTCCGCTAGCCCGTATGGACGGGCCTTACAGCCGATAGATGAAGCGTTTCCTCCCTTCACGGTGAACTTCGCCAATCCCCAGTCCTCAGGCGCTGTGCAACATCCCCGACGCCAAAAACCGTACATTTTATATCAGACGCGCACGAGGCAAATCAGGTTTCACCATATCCGATCCGGGACGCCGGCGTGCAGCACCCTGCCGTTCGCCTTGGGTGGTCCGCCTAAGCGTTGCTCGAACCTTCGAATCCCCCGGCACCTGAGTGAAACCGGGGCCAAGGTCTTGTGCCTGATGCCTTATCTTGAACTCACCTTCTGGCTTCACGGGCGATCTGGCTAGGAGCGCCTACGACGCTCTGCTGGCCCACATAGGTCGAGTGAAATTCGGTCTCACGTGGCAGCGGATGAAGGGCAAGCAGTGAACTGCGGGCCTACCTTCATTTCTTCCTTGGCGGCTGCGAAGGTCGCATTTCAATGCGGCTAGCCAAGGCGCTGGCGGGAAACTTATAGAGATCGACGACGGCTTTGGCGATGTCCTCGCCCGTCAGCTTCCAGGTTTCGCGCCCCCGCGAGCCCGGCGTGCCCGCAAAATCCGTGGCCACGCTGCCCGGCATAATGTAGCTCACCCGGATGCCATCGTAGCGGACATCTTGCATGATGGCCTCGCTGAAGCCGTTCAAGCCGAATTTGGAGGCGTTGTAAGCGCTTCCGCCAGCAAAGGGATTGATTCCGGCAAGGCTCGAAATATTAAAGATGTAGCCTCCGCCGCGCCGGCGCATCAGCGGAATGGCCTCGCGGCAGCAGTAGAAGGTGCCGGAAAGATTCGTCTCGATTGTCGCGTCCCACTCTTCGGGAGTCAACTGATCGACGGGCTTGAAGACTCCAATTCCGGCATTGTTCACCAGAACATCGACCCCGCCAAATCGCTCGGCGGCGCCGTGCACCACTTTGCGGCAGTCTTCGTAGCGGCGAACGTCGGCGGCGATGCCCGCCACGCGGTCCTTCGACGCGGACCGGCCCAGGCGTTCGAGCGCCGATTCCAACACCTTCGGGTCACGCCCACAGGTGAAGACCTTGCCGCCTTCCGCGAGCAGCGCTTCTGCAATGCTGTAACCGATGCCGCGCGTGCCGCCGGTGATTACAGCTACTTTGTCCTGGAGTGCGTTGGCCATGGATGCACCTCGTCGAATCCGCAGATTGCACAGATTGCACAGAGTATGTCAGTTGTCCGTAGTCCGTTGCCGGCACCAAGTGATGCGATTCGATGCACAACGGACCACTGACAACAGACAACGGACGTCTTCCCTAATCCCTAACTCCTAATTCCCGGAAATACTTTTCCACTTTCTGCAAATCCTCTTCGGTGTCAACTCCGATGGTGTCCTGAGTAGTTTCCACAACCATGATGGGCACGTTGTTTTCGAGGAATCGCAGTTGCTCCAGTTTTTCCACTTGTTCCAGCGCCGACGGCGGAAACGTGTGAAATTTTTCCAGGGCCGGAGCGGTGTAGGCGTACAGCCCGAGGTGTTTGTAATATCGCGCGCTGCCTGCGCCGTCGCGATCGTGGGGAATCAAAGCCCGAGAAAAATAAAGCGCGCTCCCTTTGTGGTCTGTGACCACTTTCACGTTGTTCGGATCGCGCGCCTCCTCCGGCGAGATCGCCACTTTCAGCGTCGAAACTTGCGTGCCTGGCGCACCGGCGAACGGCCGAAGCAACAGCTCAATATGCTCGGCGGTGATCATCGGCTCGTCTCCCTGAATGTTCACGTAGACCTCAGCTCTCTCGCGCGACATCACCTCCACAATGCGATCCGTGCCGGAACGGTGCGCAGCCGAAGTCATCTGCACGGGGATATTTGAACTTCGGCAGTAATCGAAAATCTCGGTCGAATCGGTGGCGACGAGCAGTCCGTCCAGGCACGCGGCCCGGCGCGAATGCTCGTAAACCCAAACGATCATCGGCCGGCCGCAGATCGGCCGGAGCAGCTTGCGAGACAATCGCTGCGACTCTAAATGCGCCGGAATTACGCCCAAGACCCTCATCATAGAAATTAGAAACTAGAAATTAGAAGTCAGAAACTCGTTCCTCACGGTCACTCTTGAGCTTGTGATTTCCAATCTCCATCTTTTTGATCCAACTGCTACTTGGAGGGTAGCCCGCAGGCGTCCCATTGGCAAGCCCTGCTGAGTCGAGAAGCAACTTCGCGGCTCATTATGGACTCTTATGAAGCGGACGCCAAAAGTCGGAAGCTAGAATCACGGCTTCTCCAGTTCGGGCCTTGATGTTCTTCTTCGAACTTCCAGCTTCTCGCTTCTGATTTCTCAGTACGAGCTTTTCGTGTCATACTGGTGAATGCGAGTCGGGCGCGAGAGAGAAGGCAAAATGCGAGAATTGAGCAACAAGTTTCTCACAGCAATCATAATTTTCTTGATGGGAACGCTGGCGTTGCTGAGCGCTCAGACGAGCGCCCAGGAAGCCTCCGCGCCTCAGAGTCAAGCAACGGCTTCGGCGCCCGACCACACGGCGGCGTATTATCACTACATGCTGGCCAGGCGTTACAAAGAGTTGGCTGGCATCTACAACCGCACGGACTTCGTCGACAAGGCCGTTTCTGAGTACAAGCTGGCGATGGAGGCCGATCCCGGTTCGCTCTTCCTGAGAGTCGAATTAGCGGACCTCTACTGGCGAATCAGTCGCATTAGTGACGCCGTTCAAGAGGCCGAGGCTGTCCTCAAGGTCAACCCCGACCAGGAAGACGCCCACCGGCTGCTCGGCCACATCTATCTGCGCACCCTGGGCGAGGCCCAGGCGAATGCCGCCGGCAAAGAGAGTCTGCAAAAGGCCGTCACACACTTTGAGACTTTGGCGCGCCTGAACCCGTCCGACACCGATTCGTTCGTCATCCTGGGCCGCCTCTACAAACTGAACAACCAACCCGCCAAGGCTGAAGAGGCGTTCAAGAAGATTCTGAATTCTGATCCGACTTCCCGGAATGCGATTTCCAATCTGGCGCAACTGTATACCGATCAGGGCGACTACGCGCAGGCAATCGACCTGCTCACCAGGATTCCGGATAGTGACATGGATGGCCCATTGCTTGCCATGCTCGCGGAAGCCTACAGCCAATCTCGTGATTTCGACAAATCCATCGAGACTTTTCAGAAAGCTCTGGCACGAGACCCCGACAATCAGGATATTCGTCGTGTCTACGCCGGTACCTTGAAGGAAAGCGGCAAGACCGAACTCGCACGCCAAGAGTATCAAAGCCTGCTCAAGGCGGATCCGGAAGACGGCCAGAGCTACCTCAACTTGGCGCAGCTCGACGAACTGGACGGGCGATACGAGCCCGCGCGGCAGGAATTGGAGCGGGCCAAAACACTGTTGCCCGACAGCGTGGAGATCCCTTACCAGCAGGCGGTTCTCGAGGATACTTTAGGGAACGAGGACAAAGCCATTCAGATCCTCCAAAGTTTGATCAAGCAGTCCGAAAAGCCGCAGGGACAATACAGCAAGGACGAGGCGAGAAACCGCGCCGTCTTTCTGGAACGGCTCGGTCTGATTTACCGGTCGCAGGAAAAATGGGACCAGGCCATCGCGGCGTTCCAGCAAGTTGAGACCCTGGGCAAGGAGGAGGCGCCCCGGGGCGAGGGCTTGATTATTGAGACGCTGCGCCTCAGCCGCCAGCCCCAGAAGGCCATCCAGCAAGCCGATGCGGCAGTCCAGAAATTTCCTGACGACCGCCCGCTGCGCCGCCTCCGCGCTTCGCTGATGGGCGAACAGGGACATGTGGACGAGGCCATCCAGCAACTTAAGGCGCTGCTGACGGGAGGCCCCAGCGATAGCGACGATTATTTGACCATGACCCAGGTTTATTTGCAGGCCAAGCGTTATCCCGAGGCCGAGGAGGTCACCAACAAAGCTCTGGCTCTCAGTCCGAAACCTGAAGACCAGGAAATGGCGCGCTTCATGTTGGGCTCGATCTACGAGCGGGAGAAAAAATACGATCAGGCCGAGGAACAGTTCAAGAAAGTTCTGGCGGTGGATCCTCTCAACGCTCAGGCGTGCAACTATCTCGGTTACATGCTCGCCGACCGCGGGGTGCGGCTGGAGGAGTCCGTGAAATACATCCAGAAAGCCCTCCAGGCTGAGCCGAACAACGGAGCCTATCTCGATAGCCTCGGATGGGCGTACTACAAGATGAACCGCTTCGATCTGGCCGAGGGGCCGCTCGTGAAGGCCGCGCATTTGATCACCAATGACCCGACCGTGCAGGAACACCTGGGGCATCTGTACGTTCGATTGGGCAAAAAGGTGGAAGCGCAGCGGCAGTGGGAACAGGCCCTGAAAGAGTGGCCGAGCACTCTCGGCAGTGACTTCGACGCGGATGAAGCCGCCAAGCTGCGCAAAGAACTTGACGAGCTCAAAGAGAGTCTGGCCAAAAGGAAATAGTGGCAAGTGGAGCGGTCAGCTCTCAGCTTTCAGTTGTCAACGACCACTGGTGCGGGGAATGTTTGCTGATCGCTGACGGCGGATAGCTTTTGCTAGCCAGTCGCTACTTCGCCGAGATAATATACCCACCCCTTGAGTTCACTGCTTCGTCTTCGCGCTTTCGCTAAAATCAATCTAGGACTGAAGGTGCGTGGCCTGCGGCCCGATGGCTATCACGAAATTCTCACGGTTTATCAGACCATCTCGCTGCACGATCGTCTGACCCTCAGGCTATCTAAAACGAGCCAGGCGATTCGTCTCCAATGCTCCGATCCCGCAATTCCAGCCGGGCACCGCAATCTCGTCTACCAAGCCTGCAAACTTTGGCGGCAAGCCCGAGATGATCGTCGAGGGATCGAAGTTACTCTGGAGAAGCACATCCCCGCGGGCGCGGGCCTGGGGGGCGGAAGCAGTGACGCCGCGGCGACACTCTTGGGCCTCGAGCGCCTCACGGGGAATCGAATGGATGCGCACACCCAGCACCGGCTTGCGGCGCGTTTGGGCTCCGACGTCCCACTCTTCTTGTGGGGCGGACGCGTTCTCGGCTGCGGCCACGGCGAAGAAGTCTATCCGCTTTGGGACTTGCCGCGACGCCCCTGCCTGGTGGTTTTTCCCGGCTTCTCCATTTCTAGCGCGGAGGCTTACCGCGAGCTGGGCCAGCGTTTGCGGTTGACAAGAACCGTTAGAAGCTCTAGGATGGATGATGTTGGTGCGTGGCCACGATTTTCCCTGGAAGCGTGGGGACCGGCCGAAAGCGATTTTGAGCACGTCGTTTTCGCGAGGTGGCCAGAGCTGGCGCGTGTGAAATCCCAGCTCATCCAGGCCGGAGCCGAAACAGCCTGCCTGACGGGTAGTGGTTCAGCCGTCTTCGCCGTCTTTGACTCCGCTCCCAAACTGGTTCGCGCTTCGAAATTCCTGCCTGCCGGTTGGCAGATTTTCAAGAGCATGACTTTGCTTCGGGAGGAATACGAGCGAGAATTAGAAATCAAAAATTAGAAATCAGAAATGTCCAGTTTCTAATTTCTGATTTCTAGTTTCTGACTTTTTGGGAGGTCGTCCAGTGGCAGGACACATGCCTTTGGAGCATGGAACTCTGGTTCGAATCCAGGCCTCCCAGCCAAGGTTTGCATGTGAAGACGCAGGGCCGAGCGGCGCTCGGCCACACAGCGTCGAGTCCGTATCGCATGACTGTCGAGGATGAAACGATGGGGAAGCAGCCACATTCGCTAAAGGTCTTCACCGGAAATGCGCACCCGGCTCTGGCCCATGAAATCGCAAAGCATCTCGGCGTGCCGCTGGGCCGCGCCAACGTCGATCGCTTTCCCGACGGCGAAGTCAGGATCCAGATCCTGGAAAACGTTCGGGGCGCCGACGTCTTCATCATTCAGCCGACTTGCACTCCGGTGAATGAAAACCTGGTGGAACTGCTGATCATGCTCGACGCGTTCCGCCGCGCTTCGGCGAACCGCATTACGGCCGTCATGCCGTATTACGGATACGCACGGCAAGACCGGAAGGACCGGCCGCGCGTGCCGATCTCTTCCAAGCTGGTAGCGGACCTCCTGACGTCGGCGGGCGCGGAACGCGTGTTGACCCTGGACCTTCATGCCAGCCAAATTCAAGGATATTTCAACATTCCCGTGGACCACCTCTTCGCCACACCGGTCACCGTGGACTATTTCCGCAAGCTCAAGTTGAAAGACGTAGTGGTGGTTTCTCCCGACCCGGGCGGCGTGGAGCGGGCACGGGCTTTTGCGAAGAGGCTGAGGGTTCCCCTGGCCATCATCGACAAGCGCCGCGAAGACGCCACCGTCGTCGAGGTCATGAACGTGATCGGCGACGTCAAGGGCAAAACGTGCTTGATCGTGGATGACATGATCGATACCGGCGGCACGCTGGTGCGTGGCGCGAAAGCCTTGCGGGACCAAGGTGCACGGACCGTCTTTGCTTGTTGTACTCACGGAGTCTTCGCGGACGACGCCGTGAACAAGATTTCCCATTCGTCACTCGAGCAATTGGTGGTCACCAATTCGATTCCGCTTTCGTCCCAGGGGCAGAAATGCAAGATGATTAAGACGCTGAGTGTGGGTCCTTTGCTGGCGCAAGCCATAAGGTCCATCCACCAAGAGACATCGGTGAGCAAGCTATTTATCTGATGCGACAAGCTGTCTGTCGTCCGTTGTCAGTTGCCGTGGCGAGTGGAACATAGGTCTTTGCAGCGGACCACTCAACTGACAGCGGACAGATGGAGTGAGGAGCGATAGGCCATGAGCGAGGCATTAACAGTTGGTGCGGAAACCCGGGAGGAATTTGGCAAGAACGCCGCCCGGCGCTTGCGGAGGTCCGGGCGCATTCCTGCTATTGTCTATGGAGACCAGGGTCCGGCGATCCCCTTGGCGATTGAGCCGCGCAAGATTCTTCAGATTCTCGAGTCCGAGGCTGGGCACAACTCCATCTTCACTTTGGAAATCAAGGGTAAGGCTCCGGCCCGCGTCATGCTGCGTGACTGGATGCTGGACCCGGTCGATGGCGAATTGCTGCACGTCGATTTGGTGCGAGTCGCCAGGGATACCAAGCTGCGGCTCAAAGTGCCGATCCACGTCACGGGCGAAGCGAAGGGCGTGAAGGTTCAAGGGGGAATCTTTGAGTTTATGCTGCGCGAGGTGGAACTGGAGTGCCTTCCCGACGATATTCCGGAACATGTCACCGTGGACGTAACCGAGCTCACGATCGGCAAGAATCTCCGGGTGTCCGACCTGCCGCTGGGCCCCAGGGTGAAAGTCTTGACGGACCCGGCCCGCGTGGTGGCACACGTGGTGGCGTTGAAGGCGGAGGAGGAGAAACCCGCTGCCGAAGTGGCGGAAGCTGCGCCAGCCGAACCCGAGGTAATCCGCAAGGGCAAGGCGGAGACGGAAGAGGGAGCCGAAGAAGAGACCGAAGAGGGCAAGAAAGAAGGCAAGCGCGAATCGAAGAAAGAAGGCAAGAAGGAGGCTTGATTTTCGATTGCCGATTGTCGATTTTCGATTGCTGGGCGAACGCAGTAAGAGCGACGACGATTCGATGACCTTGAATCGGCAATCGACCATCGAAAATCGGCAAATGGAAGGGGCGGCTTGAAACTGATCGTGGGTCTCGGCAACCCCGGGTACGAGTACTACCTGACGCCGCACAACTTGGGTTTCATGGCGGTGGATCGCTTGGCTGAGAACGGCGGCGTAGACCTGGCGCGGCGTGAGGCGCAGGCACTCACGGCTTCTACAGAGTTCGAGGGAATTCGGGTCGTGCTCGCCAAGCCGGAAACCTTCATGAACCTGAGCGGTTTGTCCGTGGCTCGGTTGCTCGCGAAGTACAACCTGCCGGCAACTGACCTGATCGTGCTGGTTGATGAAGTGAATCTTCACCTGGGGACGGTCCGAGTGCGACCCCGGGGAAGCGCCGGCGGCCATAACGGAATGAAGTCGATTATCGGCGCCCTGGGAACGGACGAATTTGTGCGAGTGCGCATGGGCGCGCAACCGGATCCTCCTGTTGCGGACCGGGTTTCGTACGTACTGAGCCGTTTCAGAAAGGCTGACTTGAAAACGGTGGAGGACATGGTCGAGCAGGCGGCCGAGGCTGTCCGCGTGGTATTGAAGGAAGGCGTAGAGAAAGCAATGAACCGCTTTAATCGGCGGATTTCACCAACTGAGCAATGAGGTTCTATGCGTAAATACGAAGTGATCTTTATTGTCCGGCCGGATGTGGAAGAGGAAGATCTGAACAAGCTCATCACGCAAATGGAAGGCGTAGTGGCTGGCGCGGGCGGAAAAATCGAAAAGACCGAGAAAATGGGACGCCGCAGGCTCGCTTATCGGGTCGGCCGACACCAGGAGGGCTTCTACGTCCTCTTCGTCCTCGAAGGGACAGGCGACACAGTAAAAGAACTGGAACGACGTCTCGGCGTGACCGACGCAGTGATTAAATTCCTAGCCGTGCGAATCGACGAGGAGCAGAAACGCGCCGAAAAGCTCAAGGCGCAACGCGCGATTCGCGAGGCCAAGCGGCCCAAACCCAAACCGGCCGCACCCGCACCGCCCGCGGTCCCTCCGGCCCTAGCCTCGACGCAGCAATCGGAGGAGCAACAACAGCCTCAAGGATAAAGGAGCGATCGAACATGGCAGCACCAACAGGGAGATCGAGAAGCGGCGGACGGCCATCCTCAGGCCCGAGACGAGAGGGCGGAGGCCCTCCCGGGGGACCTCGAAAACAATACTTCCGGCGCCGCAAGGTCTGCAAGTTTTGCGATGAGAAGGTCGACGTCATCGACTACAAGGACGTCAAGCTGATCGGGCAGTTCGTGGCCGAACGCGGGAAGATTCTGCCTCGCCGGCTCACCGGCACATGCTCGTCTCATCAGCACGAACTGACCACAGCCATCAAGCGCGCTCGCAACATCGCGCTTCTGCCGTTCGCCGCGGAAGTGTGACGGCAGAGCGTTCAGCCGTCAAACGGGGAAGTAGGCCAGTCTGTCAGTGAGTCAGTTCGTCAGTGAACCGAGGAATCGCTGAACTGAATCACTGACGAACTGAAGGTCTGACAAACTGAGAATTGTGGGCGGTTAATACCGTGGAGAGCGCCAGAGCGCTTAGGGCTGACCGCTGAAAGCTGAGGGCCAAAACATGGATGTTATCCTGCTTCAGGATATCGACAAGCTCGGGAATCGCGGGCAAATCGTCAAAGTGGCTGACGGCTACGGCCGCAATTATCTTCTGCCGAAAAAAATCGCCTTGGAGGCCAACCCACAGAATCGGAAATGGGTAGACCAGCAACGAGTCCGCTTCCTGAAACAAGAAGCCAAGGAAAAGGCCGACGCCGAAGACTTGGCCAAGCTGATGGAAGGCGTGGCCGTCGCCATCAAGCGTAAAGCGGGCGAGCAGGGGACCCTCTTTGGCTCCGTCACGGCCATCGACGTGGCCGAGGGCTTGGCGGCGCAGGGCTACAAAATCGACAAGCGCAAGATCCAGCTCGATAATCCCCTCAAAGTTTTGGGCGAATATGACGTGCCGGTGAAACTCCATCGCGAGGTCACCGCCACCATCAAAGTGAAAGTCGAAAGCGAGGCCGAGCCGCAGGCCCCGCCCGCGGCGGGATAATCCTGCGGCCGCGTGCCATGGCGTTTTCTCGGCAGCGAAATCGCACGTTATTTAGGAACCCGCTGCGGCGAGAACTTCTCCGTGGCCCGCGGCATCAAAACATTTGACTCAACTGGTATAATCGCCTCTCCGGAAAATTTCGCTCTCACAAGTTTTTTCCCGATGGCCACAACTCCTCTCGCCGAACTCAAAGCGCCCCACAACCTGGAGGCCGAACGCGCGCTGCTCGGCTCGGTGATTCTCGACAATGAGGCGCTGAATCATGTTGTGGGGATTGTGGGCCGGAACGATTTTTTCTCGGAAGCCAATCGCGTGACGTTTGGGAAAATGGTCGAACTCTCGGAGAAGAGCCACACGATTAACGTCGTCACCCTGATCGATGAGCTGCAAAAGGAAGAGTTGCTGGAGAAAATTGGTGGCGCGAGCTACCTGGCTTCGCTCACCGACGGCGTGCCCATCGGCAACTATTCTGCGGTCAACGAATACTCGCGCATCGTCAAAGAGAAGTCCATACTTCGCCAGCTCATCAACGCCGCGAACAACACCATCGCGCGCTGCTTCGAGGGTGTTGAGGACCCCGACACGCTACTCGACCTCGCGCAAAGCGAAATTTTCGAGATCGCCGGCGAAAAGGTTCAATCCGGTTTCCTGGACGTCAAAGGGATCGTCGAAGCCAGCTTCGAAAACATTGACAAACTCTTCGATCGCGGCTTGCGCGCTCAGGGTATCGCAACCGGCTTTGTGGAGCTCGATTACCTGACCTCGGGACTTCAGCCCGGGGAATTGATCATCATCGCTGCGCGCCCTTCGCTGGGCAAAACTGCGCTGGCGCTGAACATTGCGTCTTATGCTGCGATCGAGAACAAGAAAGTGGTCGGCGTGTTCTCGCTGGAAATGAGCAAAGAGTCGCTCCTTGCGCGGCTGCTCTGCTCCGAGGCGCGCATCAACAGTCACAAGCTCCGTACCGGTTTCACCAGCAAAGAGGACTGGGAAAAAATGAGGCGGGCGATGGGGCGACTGGTGGTGGCGCCGCTCCTCATCGATGACTCTCCCGCGCTGAGCATTATGCAAATTCGCGCCAAAGCGCGGCGCCTGAAGGCTGAGAAAGGGCTTGACCTCTTGATCGTTGACTATCTCCAGTTAGCGACCGGCCATGGGCGATTCGAAAATCGCAATCAGGAAGTTTCCTACATTTCTCGGGGACTGAAGAGCATTGCCAAGGAGCTGCACGTGCCGGTGATTGCGCTATCGCAATTGAGCCGCGCCCCGGAAGCTGGAAAGGGCCGCGAGCCCCAACTCGCCGACCTGCGCGATTCCGGCTCGATCGAACAGGACGCGGATGTTGTGATTTTCATTCATCGGGCCAGCGCCTCCGAAGAGTCGGACGGCGACAATACGGGCGGCGTGGTGGAGCTCAACGTCGGCAAGCAGCGCAACGGCCCCACTGGCCGCTTCAAGCTTGTTTTCCTCAAGCCCTACGTCCGGTTTGAAAATGTTGCCGATCGCGGGACCGAAATGGACGAAAGTTAAATGACTCAGCACCCGCGATGCGCACCGTCCTCGGCCCGAGCGTCGCTAGGTCGGCCCTCGCCGGAAATCGGTTCTTCGGCGGTTTCGAGGTGGACAGCGTCGTGAACTCGCCCGCCGACAAGCTTCTTCGCCCCACTTGGGTTGAAATTTCCTTCTCCAGGCTTCGGCGCAATTTCGAGCGCGTCCGCGCGCTGGCCGGCCATCGCAAAGTGATGGCGGTGATCAAGGCCAACGCTTACGGCCACGGCGCCGTGGCCGTTGCCAAGTGTTTGGCCAACTGCGGTGTCGATTGGTTTGGGACCGCCACGGTCGAGGAGGCCGTCGAGCTGCGCGACGCGGGTATCACTCAGCCGGTGCTCCTGCTGGGCGGTCTTTACATGAGCGACCCGGCGCACCTGATTCAATATCAGTTAACACCTTCGGTGTCATCTACCGCGCGCTTGAACACATACGCCGAGTGTGCCCACCGCCTTGGTCGGCCTATCGAGTTTCATCTCAAGGTGGACACCGGCATGGGCCGCCTGGGGTTGCCGCCCGACCGCCTGGTTTCTTTCGTGGGGCACTATCGCGAACTCGAAGGCTTGCGATTGACGGGCCTGCTCACGCATCTCGCCTCCGCCGAAGACATGGTGGCGACGCAGACCGAGGAACAGTTGGCCCGCTTTCACCGGGCTCTCGAAACCTTACACTCTCTCGAAGTCCATCCCGCGTGGGTGCACGTCTCGAACGCGGCGGCGCTGCTGACGCGTCGCGATATTCCCGAGAACCTGGTGAGGATTGGCGCCCTCCTCTACGGATACCACTTGCCCATCCTCTACCCACCCGGCGTGAAACCGCCTGACCTCCCGGTCTTCGAGTCCGTTCTCACTTTCAAGTCCCGCGTGGTCTACCTGAAAGACGTGCCGAGCGGCACGCCCCTGGGCTATGGCGCCGCATTTCACGCCCGCCGGCCCTCGCGCATTGCCACGGTGCCCGTCGGCTATGCCGACGGTTTGAGCCGTGCGCTCTCGAATCGAGGGCAGGCCATAGTCCGCGGGCTGCGCGCCCGCATCGCCGGCAACATCAGCATGGACCTGACGCTTCTCGACGTCACGGACATTCCGGGTGTGGCGGTGGGTGACGAGGTGATCCTGATCGGCGAATCCGGAGATTCCTCCATCAGCGCCTTGGACGTCGCGCAGCAGATCGGTACAGTCCCTTATGAAGTTCTTTGTTCCATCGGCAAACGCGTCCCGCGAATTTATGTGGAGTGAATCGAAGTTCATAGTCAATAGTCCATAGTTCATAGCGGATTGTCGAAGAACCTGGGACGGCCTTCGACTGTCGACTATCAACTATCGACTATCAACTATCGACTGATCTAAACAGTTCCGGAAAAACCCTGCGATAGATCGCCATGCCGAGCGCGGCGTGCATGCCGAGTTCGTCGAGCGCCCGGATTTCCTCCTCCGTCGTGATGCCGCCCGCTGCGGTGATCGGCAACTGGGTCACGATCCGCAGTTTTCGAAACCAGTCGAGATTCGTTCCCTGAAGTTTTCCTTCCACGTCAATGCAAGTGCAAAGAAACTCGGAGCAATAAGGCTCGAGTTGCGGCAGCGCCTCAGCGGCAGTCAGGGGCAACACTTCGCGCCAGCCATGAATGGCGACGCGGTCCCCCAGGCAGTCGACCGCGATCATCAGCTTCTCCTGCAACACAGCTCGAGCGAGCTCCTGAAGGAATGCGAGGTTGATTCCGTGCGAGTCGAAGGCAGCGCTTCCCACGATCACTTTGTGCGCGCCGCTGTCGATCATCGCCCCCGCGCGTGCCACGCTGCGAATGCCGCCACCCACCCGGCAAGTCTTGCGCGCGCAGAGGTCGCGCACGATGTCCGGCTGGCCTTCACGCCCCATGGCAGCATCGAGATCGATCACCTGGACCTCGGCGAAGTCACGGAACTTTTCGAGCACCGCCACGGCGTCCGGCAATTCCAGGGCTTTCTGCTTCGGATTGCCCTGAACGAGCTGGACAACTTTGCGGCCCATCAAATCGATACAAGGAATGACCATGAGAGGGCAGTCCAGAGTCGACAGTCGAGAGTCGAAAGTAAGAGCCTGGCTTTTTTAGCTTTCAACTCTCGACCCACGACTTTCAACTGCGTCCGAGCGATTACCAACCAACCGAACGGGTACACCTCGCGTCGCGAGGAATCGTTTGAGGTTGCCGAGTGTGTGCTGCCCGAAATGAAAGATGGAGGCCGCCAGGGCGGCGTCCGCCGCGCCACAAAGAAATACTTCTGCAAAGTGCTCCGGGCTGCCGGCGCCGCCCGAGGCGATTACGGGGATATGCACGGACCTGGCGATGGCCGCAGTCAGCTCGCAATCGAAGCCGCGCTGCGTTCCATCCGCGTCCATCGAGGTCAGCAGAATCTCGCCCGCACCGAGTGATTCCGCTCGCGCCGCCCACTCCAGGGCGCGGAAGTCCGTCTCGCGCGTCCCCCCGTACGTGAGCACCTTCCACGGCGGTGCTGTGGGGGCGGGTTTGAAATGGGTCCAGACGCCTTCGCTTGTGAAACTGACGCTGTCGGTGACCCCGTGAATTTCTTTTACTGCCAAGTCTCGAGGGCGTTTTGCATCGATCGCCACCACCACCGCCTGTCGCCCGAAGTGCGCGGCGATCTCGCTGATGACGTCGGGCCTCTCGACGGCCGCGGTGTTGACCGCGACTTTATCAGCGCCGGCGGAAAGAAGGCGGCGAGCGTCGTCGAGAGTCCGAACACCTCCACCGACGGCGAGCGGAATGAACAGCCGGCGAGCCACTTGGTTGACCGTTTCCATCAAGGTAGCCCGCCCCTCGCGCGAGGCGGAAATATCCAGCATCACCAACTCATCGGCGCCCTCGCGGTCGTACATCGCGGCGAGCTCGCCGGGATCTCCCGCATCGCGCAGGTCGACGAACTGGACCCCCTTCACCACTCGTCCGTCTTTGCAGTCCAGGCAAGGAATGATGCGTTTAGCAAACACAAAAATGTCCCTTATTCTTTGTCCTTAGTCCTTAGTTGGTTGTCCAGGTGCACCTCTTCGCAATGGACAAAGGACATATGACGAAGGACAAAGGACGATCTCAACCATCCAGAAAATTCTTTAGCACTCGCAATCCAACCTCACTTGACTTTTCAGGATGGAATTGCACCGCCCACAATGGGCCAATCTCGACGGCCGCGGCATAGCGCTGTCCGTACTCAGTCACGGCCACGCTCTGCTCCGTGACCGGGCCATAATACGAGTGGCAGTAGTAAACGAAACTTGAGTGAGGAATTCCCTGGAGAAGTCTGGACTCTTGCTGAACTTCCAATTGGTTCCACCCGACGTGCGGGACTTTGAAGACGCCCTCGAAGCGCTTGACTCGACCGGGCAAAAGACCGAGGCCAGGAGCTTCCGGAGCTTCGTCGCTCGCTTCGTAGAGCGCCTGAAGGCCCAGACAGATTCCCAGGTAGGGCGTTCCCCGTGTCAACATTTCTCGCAAAGGCGCGAGCAAGCCGCGCTGGCCGAGGGCGCTCATCATTGCGCCAAAATGTCCCTGGCCGGGAAGAATGATCTTGGTGGCGCTTGTCAAAAGCTCCGGCCGATCGACGGGCCGCGCCGCATGGCCGAGATACTCGACGGCCTTCAATACGGAGCCCACGTTGCCGCCGCCGTAATCGATGAGTCCAATCATAAAAGTCCCTTGGTACTCGGCAGCAGGCGTTTCAGCCGCGTGTCGCGCGAGCACGCATAGCGCAAAGCGCGCGCGAACGCCTTGAATAATGCTTCAACAGCGTGATGGCTGGAGCGACCGTAAAGCACTTTCAGATGAACGTTGGCGCCGGCGCTGGTGGCGAAGCCGTGGAAGAAATCTTCCAACAGCTCAGTTTGAAGATCGCCGACACGCTGCACCTTGATCGGAGCTTTGATCACCAGGTACGGGCGCCCGCTCAAGTCAATCGCGGCGATGGCCAGGGTTTCGTCCATGGGCATCACAAAATAGCCGGCGCGATTGATCCCCTTCTTGTCGCCGAGCGCCTCGCGCACTGCCTGCCCCAGCACGATCCCGACGTCTTCCACCGTGTGGTGCTGGTCCACGTCGAGGTCGCCTCGCGCTGTGAGGTCCAGATCGAATCCGCCATGCCGGGCAAACAACTCCAGCATGTGATCGAGAAAGCGGATGCCGGTTGAAATCGCGTATCGCCCACGGCCGTCGAGTGCCAGCCGCGCCCGAATGTCGGTTTCAGTCGTCTTGCGATGCAGGCTGGCGACGCGCCTTTTCATGCAAACCATCCAGTCGAAGAATAGATTACGAAATCTCTCCACGCTCGCGGGCCTTCGCGGCCGTCCAGCAAATGTTCCATGCGCCGCAGTTCCGCGACCAACCGCCGCGTTTGCGCGGTCGTGCCGATGGTGATGCGGACATAGCCGCGCAAGTGTGGGTCGTAGCTCCAGTCGCGAACCAGGATGCCGTTCTCGCGCAACCGTCGCGCGATGTCCGGCGCGTGTTCGCCCACGCGAGTCAAAACAAAGTTGGCGGAGCTGGGCACGAAGGGGATGCCCAGGGCTTCAAGCAGCCGGCAGAATTCGGCACGGTTGCCCCGTACTTCGTCCGCGTACTTGCGCACGTAGGCCTCGTGCCGAATCGCCTCGCACGCTGCGGCCATGGCGAACGAGTTCACCGCAAACGGATTTTGGCTGCGGTGCAAGAGCTCAGCGAGTTCGGCGTTCGCAAACATGCACCCCATTCGCAAAGCGGCCAGCCCAAAAGCCTTCGAGAAGGTTCGAGTCACGATAAGGTTCTTGTATTTCCGAATCCAGGGGAGTACGGTCTGGCCGGAGAAATCAAAATAGGCCTCGTCCACCAAGACAACGGTGTTCGGAGCCGCTCGCAGAATGGTCTTCAGGTCCTTGGGCGCCATCATTGTTCCGGTGGGATTGTTGGGATTGGCCAGCGCCAACCAACGCACGCGCTTTTTGAGGGCGGCAAGGATCTTTCCTAAAGGGAAGCGGAAGTCTTCGCCGTAGGGGACGCTCACCACGCGCCCGCCTGCCACACTATGAAAAAACTTGTAAACCGGGAAAGTCGGAGCGGGCTGCAACAAAACGTCGCCGCTATCCACAAACGTATCGCAGATGAGTTTGATGGCATCGTCCGTGCCGTTGGTCAGCAGAAGCTCTTCTTTCGCAACGCTAAAATAGTCCGCCAGGATTTCGCGGCACTCGGCATACTCCGGGTAGCGCGTGAGCCCTTCGCCATTGAGGCCGCGGCGCAGTGCGCGGACCACCGCCGGCGCGCAGCCAATCGTATTCTCGTTGAAGTCGAGGCGCAGTTTGCCGCCACGGCCCTCAAGCGGCGGCCGATATTTTTGCAGGCGTTCAATCGCCTTCCGCGGTCGCAACATCAATCTTCTCCACGCTCTGGACGATTTTTGATTGATGATTGCTGATTGCCGATTGGAGACGACGGAAATTGGAATTTAGAAATTGGCCTCCAGTTTACAATTTCCATTTTCTAGTTTCCATTTTCCAATTTCCGGCCTCTGTTTTGTCCAACGGCAATCGGCATTCAGCAATCGAAAATCGGCAATTCAAGCCTCGGGTTCGTTCCTCAATCTCGTGGGTTCGAACCCAAGCCCTACTGATTCTAAAGGACTTCTTGGGTTCGTGTTTTACCAAAAAACGCACAAATCTCGGGTTCGTTCCAGACACTTTTGTTGATTCTAATGAACTTCTTGGGTTCGTTCCGCAAAAAAACATAGGGGGGTACCCCCTTCCCGCTTCGAAATGTGCACTTTTATGCAGTTTTATGCAGTTGACTGCCGCAGGGCGGTTCTGGCCTTTTGTGGCTAGTTGTAGACCGCCCATACTCCACCGCCCGAAGTACGTCGCCTTCGACGGCGAGACACGTGCGGCGTGCAACGGACATCTAACGGCAGACACGCGGCGCCCGCGACATGATTTCAGTCGCTTCACAGCTTGTCCCCTTGGCGAGAGCGACGCCCTTGCCCTAACCCAATCGGCAATCGCCAATCAGCAATCGAAAATTTCGCGGTCCAGGCAGCGGCAGGTTATCTGTCGTGTTTGCAGGTTTCTCGCAGTACCCCCGAGGTGGCTACCTCCATGCGGGAAAGCCGCCTAGCCCGATACAGCAATCTTATAACATAGCTGGACATACTCTGTCAAGTACCTCTTCAGGACCCCTTCTGCGCACTACTCGATGTGGGGACGCGGGGATTGTCTCCGTTCCTGTGAAATCTGGCTTCCACCGAATGCGCGTGAGCCTTCAGCCCCTCGGTCATCGCCAGAGTCACAATCGCATCACCAAGGCCGGCGAGGCCGCGCCGTGTAAGCCGCTGCACAGAGATGGCCTTAACGAAGTCTGCCGCGCTCAAGCCGCCGCGAAACCGCGCCACTCCGCCGGTGGGAAGAATGTGATTGGTTCCCGAAGCATAATCTCCCGCCGCGACCGCACTGTAATCACCGAGGAAAATCGAGCCGGCGGATCGAATCCGGCCGATCAGCTTGTCCGCCCCATCGAGCAGCGTCAGATGCTCGGGCGCAAACCGGTTGGCAAGCTCCACGGCCTCAGAAATGTCGCGCGTCAGGATGATCGCGCCCCGGCACATCAACGATTCCTCTGCGACAGGGAGATCGAGCCGGCGCACCATTTTCTCGGCGACCTTCTGGACCTGCGTTGCCATGCGGCGCGACGGTGTGATGAAGACGGCCACAGCGTCCGGGTCGTGTTCAGCCTGGGCGACAAGATCGGCGGCGATCCAATGCGGGCTCCCGCGCGCCCCGACCACTACCAGCTCCGTCGGGCCGGCGACGAAATCAATCTCGCAGTCCTGCGCTACGAGCTTCTTGGCGGCGGCAACGTAGCGGTTTCCCGGACCCACAATTTTGTCGACGCGCGGAACGCTTCTTGTCCCGTAGGCAAACGCGGCAATGGCCTGCGCTCCGCCCAACCTGAAGATTTTCGTGACGCCCAGCATGTCTGCTGCCACCAGCACGGCGGGCGCGGGCCGTGGCGATGTGACGATGATTTCTGGGACGCCCGCCACCTGCGCGGGGATCACGCCCATCAAAACGGTGGAGGGCAGGGAGAAACGGCCGCCCGGGATGTAGCAGGCCACGCGCTCGAGCGGGCGGACAATCTGCCGCACCTTGACACCCGGCTGCGTTTCGATCTGCCACGGACGCGGAATCTGGCGGCGCGCGACGGCGCGGATGTTGCGCGCGGCGAGTCTCAGCACCCGGAGGAAACCGGAAGGCACCCGGCGGTATGCGTCGCTGATCTCTTCTGAGGAGACCGTGAAGGGCTCTTGGCGAAGGTCGGTGTGATCAAACTTCCTCGCATAGCGGATCAAGGCTTCGTCGCCCGCGCGACGCACGTCATCGACAATGTTGCGGACCGTGAGCTCCGTTTCTTCCCGGCGTGCCCCCCGGGCCTGGAATAGGTGATCGAGTGCGACGTGGTTCGTGCTGCGAATGATTCTCATCATCTACATCACAATCTTGTTGAGCGGATATTCGACGATTCCCTGCGCGTTGGCGGCTTTCAGCCGCGGAATGATTTCCCGCACCGTTTTTTCTTCAATGACCGTATTGACGGCCACCCAATCCGGCTCACTCAAATTCGAAATGGTCGGACGTTTCAACGCCGGCAACACGGCTAGCACGCCGTCCAAGTCCGCCCGCCGGACGTTGAGCATCAGACCGACCTTACCGGATGCGTCGATGGCGCCCTGCAAAAGCATCACCAGAGTTTCCATTTTCATCCGCTTCGTCACGGTGTCCCAAGCCGCGTGATTGGCGATGAACTTAGTGTTCGATTCGAGCACCGTATCGACGATGCGCAGTCCATTGGCGCGCAGCGAAGAGCCGGTTTCCGTGATTTCAACGATCGCGTCAGCCAGCACGGGTGGTTTAACTTCAGTCGCTCCCCAGGAGAATTCCACTTTGGCCTTGACGCCGTTCCGGGCCAAGTAGCTCTGGGTCACCTTCACCAGTTCGGTCGCCACAATCTTGTCTTGAAGATCCTTGGCGCTCTGGCAGGGGGAGCTCTCCGGGACGGCCAGCACCCAGCGGACTTTGCCAAAGGTCGCCTTGGCATAAATCAGGTCAGCGACCTCGCGCACGTTCGCCTCATTTTCCAGAATCCAATCCTTGCCCGTCAGGCCGGCGTCCAGGATGCCGTCTTCGACATAGCGCGCCATTTCCTGGGCGCGAATCAGCATGCAGGAGATCTCCTCGTCGTCGATCGAGGGGAAGTAGGAGCGCGGGTTTACGGTGATGTCGTATCCCGCGCGCCGAAAAAGCTGGAGTGACGCCTCCTGAAGGCTGCCTTTGGGTATGCCCAACTTCAAGGTCATGTTTGACTCTCCTTTTGGTCCTTGCCGTAGACCTCGTCAGGATCAAACTCCCGCGCGGCGATCAGCTCCTCGCCGCTCGAGGTGATTTTGCGGAAGAAGCAGGATTTGTAGCCCATGTGGCAGCACCCGGGTCCCGTGAGGTCAACCTGGATCAGAATCGCGTCCGCATCGCAATCGATTCGAACCTCGCGCACGCGTAAATAGTGTCCCGACGTCTCACCCTTCACCCAAAGCTTTTGCCGCTTCCGGCTGAAGAAGGTCACCGTCCCAGTCTTCCGCGTCTGCTCGAAGGCGGCAAGGTTCATAAACCCAAGCATCAAAACCTTGCCCGAGTGCCGGTCTTGAATGATGGCCGGGATGAGGCCATTCTCGAAGTTGAGCTCCATAGACTCACCTGTGGCGGCGCCGTGCCGGTCGCCGCGTGTTCTGCACTGCCGATCAAAACAAAAAAGGCCCCTGACCTATCGTGTCAGTGGGCCTTTGAAACTCTCTATCTTCTGTGCGACTCACGCAGCCCACTGACACGTCACCGTAAAGCTGAAATGGTGGTGGTGATGTGTGAGTGAGCGATTCATAGAACGAAGCACTAATTTATACGGGAATGCCTAAGCGTGTCAATTGTTTTCTAATCGACAACCCAACTGCTGGTCTCCAGGCGCATCCTGCCGAACTCGCGCCGCAGCTCGTGGAGCATCTGGCGCCTTTCTTGCATCAAGCTGTGGCGTTGCTTCTCCAGCGCCAGACGGGCTTCACGCAAAGCGGCCCGCTGGGCCAGCAACTCGGTCCTCAAGTGAGACATCTCCGCCGGATCGAGGCGCATGTATTCATCGCGCGCGATACGATGTCGCAAGACGGGGCCCGGCGATGCCTCGAGTTCGACTCTTAGAGTCTGTTCGTGCCGGTCCCGAACGATGGTGAGATTCACTTCGCGCTTCTCGTCTGACTTCTCTCTCAGTGCGCGGTGCAGGTCGTCGACCGACTCGATCTTGGTGTCTCCGACGCGCACGATACAATCGCCGGCTTTCAGCCCGGCCTTCTCCGCCGCGCTGCCGGATTCCACTTCCTCCACCAGGACGCCTTTGCCCTGAGCAACGCCGAAGTATTGCGCCAACTGCGGTGTAAGCTCTTGGGCCGAAATCCCGAGACGTGGACCCGTGAGGAAGAAATCAAAGTTGAAGTTGGGCACGTGAACTTCGGGCATCTCGAATTCCGGGATGGTGACCTCGGGTGTGAACGACTCGGCTGTTGCCGGTTCCAGCTTAACGTTAAGAGTGCGTACTTGGCCGCCGCGGCTGATTTTCACGGACACGGTTCGATCGGGCGGTGTATCGCCCACCAGCCGGCGCAGCTCGGCCACACTGCGCACGCGTTCTCCGTCGAACTCGAGAATCACGTCGTTGGCTTCGAGGCCCGCTTTAGCGGCCGGGCTATCGGACTCGACCTTCGTAACCAGCGCGCCGGATTCGCCGGGGAGTTTCAGCTCGCGCGCCTTGTCGGCGTTAACGTCGGTGAGTCTCACTCCGAGCCGGGCCCGCCCCTCGCCGGGGTTCACCAGCGTCATCGTTCGCACCCGGTGCTCCTCGCCGCGGTCGTCCCTTTGGGCCGCGTAAACTGCTGCGCCAACCAACGCGAAAGCAGTGATGCCAATCCATACTGCCATGAGTGTTCGTCTCATAATTCTCTCCTCTTCCTGAGAATGAACTGCGTGGTGGCCGGAACGAGAAATTATGAATTCTAAATTATGAATTATGAAACCGGTTGGCATTGGCCGTGTCGGTTCCGAATTTATAACTCAGAATTCATCATTCATAATTCCAAGCGCTTACTCCGGCTCCGAGTTTGACTCCTCGCACTTCTGCTTATGGGCCTTCTGCTCTTCTTCCCAGTGTTTCCAAAAAGCTTCCTGGCGCTGCTTGATTTGCTCGAGGAAGCGCGCGTCGATCTTATGGATCTCGATGTTGCCCATGACGGTTCGAATGCGCAGCACCTTGCCGCCGCCGTTCAGAGCGCCCTCGCCGCGCTTCGGCCCGAGCCCCGTATCCTCTTCGCCCTCGGCAAACAAGTGCAGAGGAAAATCGGAAACAATCTTGTGGCCCCCGGATTCCTCGATCAGCGCGTCGATATTCAAAGGCAGATCGGGAGGAATAAAAACTTGAACATCGCCCACCGAGGTTTCCAGGTGGGACGCGGCGAAGCTCTGGCGGTTGGCCTCGATTTCCTCCAGGATCCGGCCGGCCGAATTGACGGCGCGAACGGCGCCCTCCATTTTAAGCAGGTCAATACTCCCGCCGGCGGTCTCCACTATTACCGCGCCCTTCGCGCCATTGAGACGAATGCTGCCCCCGGCGGTTTCGGCATGGACGGTCGCGCCGCACTGGCCGATTTGGATTTGACCGCCCGCCGTTTCGGCAATGACAGGGCCAGAGGCGCCGCGCAGCACGATATCTCCGCCGGACGTGTCCGCTCGCACCGCGCCGTCGATCATGCCCGAGAAAATAACTCCCCCGCTGGTTTCAAGCGTGGCGTCGCCTTTGATGTTCCCGACGCGAATGCCGCCCCCGGCGGTCTGCGCGACGAGTCGCTGCCCGATATTACCCAAATCGATGTCGCCGCCCGCAGTCTCAATCCGCACCGGTCCGCTCACGTCACCGGTTCGGACGTGGCCTCCGGCCGTAACCGCGTGCAGCTCGCCGTCCAGGCTGGCCACTTCCACATCGCCGCCTCGTGTTTCCAAATCGAGATTGAAGCGCTGAGGTACGGAAAAATCAAACTCGGCCGCTGACCATTCTCCCCGTTGATGTCCGCCCGGGTACCTCTCGATGATCGCGAGCCCGCCCCCTTCGAGCCGGTGTGCGGACAATTCGATTCTGCGGAAGAACTGCCGGGCTTCTTCCTGGGACGATTTGAAGACACGCAAGCGGACGTGGCAGTCGACTCGATCATTAGCTCCCGGGCTCACTTTGACCGAACCGAAATCGGCGCGCAGCACCAATCGCGCCCCAGGCTGCACCGACGCGCCGCAGTCCGCGCGCTCCACCCACGAGCGCCCCTCACGCTGCGGCTCACCCCGCTTCACGTAGACCTCATCGAGGCCGGCCATCGGCCGGCTGGCCACCGCGATCACAAACCCAAGAAAAAACAGAGAACGAAATCGCACCATCTTTCCTTTCCACCTCTGTAGCGCCGATCCCGCCCCTTGCTGGATCGGAAAGTGCCGCTCCCGCCTGGCGGGATCGGCGCTACCACTAATAGCCTTGCAGCTTGCGGATGGCGGCGACTGACTTCAGCCGGACATACCGATCTGGGTCGCTCGTGGCCAATCGCTCCAGTTCCGGCAGCGTTGTCTGATCCGCGTGACCCACCAGCAAATCGATGGCGGTCACACGAACTCCCGCGTTCCGGTCATGTTCGACGGCATGCAGCAATGCCTGCCGCAATTCCGGGCACCATTCCATCCTCTCGGCAGCAGCGTTCAGGGCGTCCAAGCGCACGCCGGTGTTCGGATCGTTTTGAATCGCATAAAGCAGGGCCGAGCGCACCGCAGGGTTGTCCGCCTGCCGGGCAAGCACTTCCATGCTGTCGTGCCGAATTCCCGGATTGTCGTAACCCTTCACCGCCTGGACGAGCACCTCGCGAATGTGAGGGTCGTCGAGGGAACCCTGGAGCGTCATCTGCCGTTCAGCGTTGACGGTAATGCGGACTTCTCCGTTCTGCGGACTCGGGGCCACTTGGCTGATGGCGTTGATGCGCATGTTGCTGAGGTCGCTTTCGTCGCCGCTGACCGAAGACTGGGTCATATTGCCGGCTCTGCCTGGTGGGAAGACAGCACGCGGCCGGAGCGACCAGCCGAGAGTGAAACCGAAGACCACGAGCGCCAAAGCAGCAGCCGCAGGCAAGCGCGAGATCGCGCGCAGAGTCGAGGCCCATTGTTCGAGCAGGCTCCTCCAACTGACGCCGGCCAATTCTCGGTCCAAAGCCTCTTCGAGCGCCGCGCGGCAGTGGACGAGCAGCTCCGGCGAGGGCTCGGGTGAAGGGCGCGCACTCAGCACGCGGTGCAGCCGCTGCGTTTCCTCCAACCGCGCACGGCACTGCCCACAGGCGGCCAGATGCGTTTCGAAGCCGGCGCGCTGCTCCTCCGGCAGTTCGTCATAAAGATAGAGCGGAAGGCTCTCGTCAAACTCTGAACAATTCATGGTCTTTCTCCAATAAACAGTGGCAAGTGGCATGTGGCGAGTTAAGGAAACTTCCTCCAACTGCCTTGCCAGTGCCTATCGAATCGGGAATAGTGACGGCACTGTAAATTGTATCCTCTAGAAAACAAAACACATTCCAGATTCGTTCCGCATCCCCATTCCAATAAGGCGCCGCTCCGCGGTCATCCCCGCGCAAGCAGGGATCACTCCATTGAAAAGTTGGCTTCGTTCTTGGGTTCGTTCCAGATTGACTTTCTTTATTTTCAACAACTTGGTGGCTTCGAACCTTATTTTTCAACATTTTTTCACGCTCTCTTCATCCCCGCGCCCATTTTCCAGTTTCCATTTTCCAATTTCCAGTTTTCCCATGTTCTAAACCAAGTCGGCCAATTCGAGGCGCAACTTCTGCGTGGCGCGGAAGAGCGAATTCTTGGCCGTCTCTTCACTTGTCCCGCAGAGTTCGCCGATGGCGCGCAACTTCAGGCCTTGGAAATGCCGCAGCTCAAACACCATTCTCTCTCGCGGGCCGAGGCGCGCCAGCGCCCGCTCGATGCGCCGCCGAATCTCTCCCGCCCGCAGCGTGCGGTCCGGGTCGCGCCCCGGCTGGTTGTCCGCAATCGTATGGAAGAAATCCGTGTCGCTGTCTTCGTCTGCGACGCCCTGAACCTCGTCGCGCGCCTTTTGCCGGCGAAGATAGTCGAAGCAGACGTTCATCACCACGCGGTAGAGCCAGGTGGAAAAGCGCGACTCGAAGCGAAAGCGCGTCAGCGACCGGTAAATTTTCAAAAATGCCTCTTGGTACAAATCCCGCGCCTCATCCGGCGACTGGACCACTTTCAGAACCAGCCGCAGCACGTGCTGGTCATACAGGCGGACCAGCGCGTCGAACGCGGCACGATCGCCGTGTTGCGCCCGGCGGATGAGGGCGCCCTCGTTTTCTCCCGCCAGGGATGCTCGCTCGACGGGAATGTCACCGGCAAGACTCAAGCAGCCATCCATCACTGAGTCGCTCGTACCGTCCCCACACTCAGTTCGACGCATGAGCTTACATAAGGTAAGCAGGATTGGCTACAGAACTTAGATCGCGACCGCTGTCAGTCGGAGGGAGTATCGCGGGGCCCGTCGTGCGGCCCCATCGGGTCTTCAGGTCAGGCTCTGCCGCTGCTCTACATCGTTCACGCGCGAAGCTGGAGGACCCTCAACGCCAAAAACCCAGCTTCGCGCTACAAGCATAGAGCCGCGCCACGCGTTTGGGTTACACTGCGAGGGATGGCCGGCAAGCGGAGCTTTGAAGATCAACTCGCTGCGCTCGACGCGTTGCGTCACGAGACGGCTGAGGCATCCATCGAGCCATTACGCAAGGCGCTGGCTCATCGCAATAATTATGTGGTCGGGAAGGCGGCTGATCTGGTTCGAGAATTCCGCCGGGCCGAGCTGATGCCTGAACTGCTGGCGGCCTTCGACCGCTTCTTCATCGACCCTGTCAAAAGCGACCCGCAGTGCTGGGCCAAGCACTCATTAAGCCGCGCGCTCAGCACGCTGGAGTGTGACGACCCCGAGGTCTTTCTACGAGGGATGCGACACATCCAGTTCGAGCCTGTCTGGGGAGGCCAGTCCGACACCGCCGGCGCCCTGCGGGCGACGTGCGCGCACGCCTTGGTCGGATGCCGCGCTCTGCCGGAGAGAGAGCTGCTGGGGTACCTCACCGAGCTGTTTGCAGATAAGGACAAATCCGTCCGCCTGGAGGCCGCCCGAGCCGTCGAGTCGGTCGGCTCGCACTCCGCTGCTCTTTTGCTCCGCCTGCGGGCGATTCTTGGCGCCGACGAGCCGGAAATCCTCGGCGCCTGTTACACCGGCGTCCTGGCAATCGAAGGCGCGGTGGCGATTCCTTGGGTCAGCCGCTTCCTCGCCGCCGGGGATGACGTCGCAGGCGAGGCCGCGCTGGCCATCGCCGGCACCCACTCTCCCGAGGCTTTTGAGGCATTGCGCGAACGCTTTCACGGGGCGCGGGATCCGTGGTTCCGTTCAGTGCTCCTCTCCGCTATCGCTCTCACCCGGCAGCCAGCCGCGTATGATTTTATGTTCGAGCTCGTGCGAACGGCGTCCGGCCACGCCGAGGCTGCAGTCGAGGCCCTTCTCCGATCCGCGCCGCACACGGAAGTCACCGAGCAACTCGAGCAATTGGTCTTGAAAAACCCACGCCTGGTGCGTGTCTTTGCCAATCATCGAAAAGTAAACATATAAGCCAATGCTGCTTCAGTGTTTCACAGCGATGGCTCTCGGGGGCTTGAAGATTGCCAGGCTCTGTAATCCCCTCCAGCACCGGGCTCCTGCTCCCAACGCCTGAAGCCGAGCGCCGAGGTCCTGTGCCCGACATTCCTTCCGTCACCAACGATGGTGACAGCCGTCACAGCGAAGGTCGCTTCGGTGGGAGAAACTGTTAGCATCAGACGAAGGCCCCTGGAAGCTGGTGTGGGAAGCAAAGGCGGCAACCTAGCCAGCGTGGCGCACGCAGAGTGTCAGGGGCCTTCGAGTTTAGAGTTCGACAAAGTTTAGCGTTTTCTGTACGGTGCGACGGCAAGCGAGAAAGCATGTCGGTTCGTGCGCGGCATAAGCACAAGGCCCGGACAGAAACCAAAGCTGCCTCAATAGCGTTTCCGGGTGAACGGGGCACTTAAGATCCCGGCGTCTCGGAAGCGACCCCTCTTTGATCTGCCTCGCCTGCACGATGCCATCGTGCAGGCGAGTTTTTTTTGCAGGCGCTCTCGACTAATGAGGTGGAACGGTTTCCACCGGAATATGATACGGCAAGTGTGTTTGTACTAAGCCGCTGCGCGGCAGGTAACCGCTGGCATTCCACCGCGATTCGGATTATTCAACTTCTGAGAGGAGGTTTGAATGACCGAATTACGAAGACGGATGCTGGAGGAATTGCAACTCCGCAACTACTCGCCTGAAACGCAACGCACCTACATCGCTGCTGTCGCGCGCTTCGCCCGGCACTTCGGCAAGTCTCCCGCCAAGCTGGGGGCGGAAGAAATCCGCGCTTATCAGCTGCATTTGC